>NZ_BSSE01000001.1:0-192660 GCF_030268965.1 Microtetraspora sp. NBRC 16547
CGTCGCGTCGCCCAGGGCGGCACCTCGCCGCGTTGTCGTCGTCGGCCGTAGGCTCCGCTACGACCTCCTCCTCCGCCTTGCGATGCACCACCCTGGACACCGCTCCTTCCGGGCAAACCTTGCCGGTCACGGCACTAGAACCCACGGTGACTAGGGAGTCGGGGACACCACCAGCGCGCTGCCGCCGCCTCGGCGCGCCGGCTCCGCCACGGCCTGCACCCTGCCGCGGCCGAGGAACTCCAGCCCCGTGGCGGCGCCGATCTCCGGCGTCGGCGTGAACGCGTGCCCGAGCGAGGTGAGCGCCGGGCCGTACCGGTCGATGAAGGCGGGCTCGGCCTGCGTCGCGGCCGCGTTCCGCTGCGAGGCCCGGGGCGCGGCCAGCGCGTCCGGCAGGGACATCCCGAGGTCGAACCGGTTGACGAGGATCTGCAGCACGGTCGTGATGATCGTCGCGCCGCCCGGGGAGCCGACCGCGAGCAACGGCCTGCCGTCCTTGAGGACGATCGTGGGGGCCATCGACGAGCGGGGCCGCTTTCCGGGAGCGGGCAGGTTGGGGTCCCCAGGAGCGGGGCCGAACGTGAAGTCGGTCAGCTGGTTGTTGAGCAGGAACCCGCGACCGGGCACGACGATGCCGTTGCCGCCGGTCTGCTCGATCGTGATGTTGTACGCGACGACGTTCCCCCACTTGTCGGTCACGGCGAGGTGCGTCGTCTCCGGCCCCTCGGGCTTCTCCTCCTGGGCGCCCTGCCCCTGAACAGCCTGAACACCCTTGTCCCGTAGATCATCGGAACCGTCCGGGACGCCGGTCGGGGACGCCGCCGGGCAGGGCGCGTATGTCCCGTCGGGTGAGCCGGGCGCCGCCGGGTTCGGCATGGCGGCTGGGCCGATGAGGCACGCCCGCTCCTTGGCGAAACCCTCCGACAGCAGTTCGTCCAGCGGCACGCCCACGTACGCGGGGTCACCCACGAACGCGTTCCGGTCGGCGAAGGCCAGCCGTGACGCCTCCAGGTACGCGTGCAGCGGTGCCTTCTCCGTCTCCCCGGTCGCGGACAGGATGCCGAGGGCCTCGCCGACGGTCGAGCCGCCCGAGGACGGGGGCGCCATGCCGTACACGTCGAGGCCCTTGACGGTGACGTGCGTCGGCGGCCGTTCGAGTGCCCGATAGGCGCGCAGGTCGGAGAGCTCCATCAGGCCGGGCCGGACCACCCGCGCCGCGCCCGGCGTGACCGGCGGGCGCTTCACCGTGGCGACGACCTCCGCTCCCAGCGCCCCGTCGTACAGCCAGGAGGGGCCGCGCCTGCCCAGCTCTCGGTACGTCGCGGCGAGGTCGTGGTTGCGGAAGACCGATCCGACGGCGGGCGGGGCGCCACCGGGCAGATACAGGCGGGAGGTGGAGGTGAAGTCCTTGAACCGGTCGGCGTTGTCCGCCGTCTGGTCGTGGAACGTCTGGTCGACGACGAAGCCGCGTTCCGCGACCTCGATCGCGGGCTGCAGCGCCTTGCGGAGCGGGAGCGTGCCGAACCGGCGTAACGCGAGATCCCACTGCGCGACGCTGCCGGGCACGCCGGCCGAGAGCCCGCTCGTCACCGCCTCGGCGAACGGGATGCCCTCGAACGCCGTGGACGTCATCGCCCGCGGCGCGGTCTCCCTGCCGTCGATCGTGAACACGCCCTTTCGCCGGGCGTCGTAGTAGACGAGGAAGCCTCCGCCCGCGAGTCCCGCCGAGTAGGGCTCGGTCACGCCGAGGGTGGCCGCCGCCGCGACGGCCGCGTCGATCGCGTTGCCACCCTGCTTGAGGATCTTCAGCGCCGCCCTGCTGGCGTCCAGGTCGACGGTCGCCACCGCGCCGCCGTAGCCCTCCGCGACCGGGACCTTCCCTCCCTGTGGGCTTATCTGTGGAGTTGTCTGTGGGGCCACCTGCGGTGTGGCGTGGGCGGGCGGGGCGACGAGACCGGTGACGAGGATGAGCGCGAGCGGCGCGAGAGCGCCACGGTGTCCCTTGATCCGCATGGGTGACCTCCGTAGATCACTCAAGCATGACTGAGCGGGTCAGAAACCGCTATGGGATGGCCGCATCCGGTCGGGACGAGCCCAACGCGGCCGCTCGACGGCGGACGGTATGTCACGGGGCCGGGCGTTACTCACGGGACCGGGCGTTACTCACGGGGCCGCGGGGGCCCGCAGGTTCTGGAGCGCCGGGGCGATCCTGGCGATCTCGGCGAGCATCGCGTCGGCGGCCTGGTTCATGACGTCGTTGGGCCGCACGCGCCCCTCCTCGTCCAGGAACTCCCGGACGAACGGGATGGTGACCGCCTCGACGACCGGCAGCATCTTCAGCCCGGAGACGACCTGCTTGAGCATCTGCACGGCCCGGGTGCCGGCGGACACGCCTCCATAGCTCACGAAGCCGACCGGCTTGAACTGCCACTCGCTGTGCAGGTAGTCCAGCGCGTTCTTCAGCACCGCGTTGAAGCTGTGGTTGTACTCCGGGGTGACGAGCACGAACGCGTCGGCCCGCTCGACGGTCGCGCTCCACTCCTTGGTGTGCTGGTGGACGTACTGCCGGAGCCGCGGGTGGTGCGGCTCGTTCATGAACGGCAGGTCCACCTCGGCGAGGTCGACGATCTCGACGTCGAAGACGTCCTGGGCGACAGCGCGGTCACGGAACCACTCCGCCACCGGCAGGCCGACCCGGCCGGGTCGGGTGCTCGCCACGATGATCTGCAGAATCGGCCTGGCCATAACACTCCTTAACGACGCACACAAAAATGCTTGAATTCTCAACATACCGTCGCCCCCGTCCACGTTGAGTCCCACCTCACCGCCAAGGGTCATGAGCTCGAACCCGCCATCGAGGCCCTGGTCGCCTGGTCCGGCAGGTGGATCACCCTGCCCGAGCCGGCGGCTACTCCCGGGGGTGTAGTGCCCGCTCCGGCGCCGGGCGGATGAAGCGGTGGGCGGCACTGGCTAGCGTGCTGATGTGCGAAACCGCTCCCGATGGCACCACCTGGCCCGATCCGTCCTTCCCGTGGTCGTGGCCCTCTTCCAGGTGCTCGGGCAGCACAGCGTGCAGCAATGGCAGGTCCACATGGAGAAGCTGGGCCGGATTCCGCTGGACTGGCGCGGGTACGCGCTGCTGCTCGTCGGCCCGGCCGCCATCGCGGTGCGCCACCGTTTCCCAGTCGGGGCCCTGGTGGCCACGCTGGCGGCCACCTGGGCGTACCTGCTGCTGGACTTCTCCTACGGCCCGGTGTTCGTCAGCCCGGCGATCGTGCTGTTCTGGGCGATCGTCGCCGGGCACCGCCTGGCCGCCTGGGTGGCCGGCGGCGCCACGTTCCTGTTCTTCGTCGCGTACTCCACCTGGCTCATCCCCGAGCCCCAGGACTGGTTCCACCACTCCGCGATCGCGGCGTTCCTGCTGCTCACCCTCACGGTCGCGGAGTTCTACCGGGCCCGGCGCGGGCGGCTGATCGAGCACGAGCGGGTGGCCGCCGAGGAGTCCAGGCGCCAGGCCAGCGAGGAACGGCTCAGCATGGCCCAGGAACTGCACGACGTCCTCGCGCACAACATCTCGCTGATCCACGTCCAGGCGTCCACGGCGCTGCACCTGATCGACGACCACCCCGAGCAGGCCCGTACGGCCCTCGCCACGATCAAGCAGGCGTCCAAGGACGTGCTGACGGAGATGCGCGGCGTGCTCAGCGTCCTGCGGGACGACGCGCCACGCTCCCCCACCGCGGGGATGGACCGGCTGGACGAGCTGGTCGAGCGCAGCGGCCTGCGGGTGAAGGTCACGATCGACGGCGACGTCAGGCCCGTCCCGGCCGGCGTGAACCGGGCCGGATACCGGATCGTCCAGGAGTCCCTCACCAACATCACCCGGCACGCCCCCGGCTCCCGGGTGACCCTCCGGATCTCGTACGGCCCCCGCGAGCTGGCCCTGCTCGTCGAGGACGACGGCGCGGGCGCGGCGAAGCCCGTAGCCGGCCTCGGCGGCGGCAACGGCATTCCGGGCATGCGCGAGCGGGCCGCCGCGCTGGGCGGCTCCCTCTCGGCCGGACCGCGACCCGACGGCGGCTTCCGCGTCTCCGCCACCCTTCCCCTGCCCGCGCCACCCGACGAGGAGCCCAAATGATCACAATCGTGCTGGCCGACGACCAGGCGCTGGTCCGGGCCGGGTTCCGCGCCCTGCTCGACGCCCAGGACGGCATGACCGTGGTGGGCGAGGCCGGCGACGGCGCGGAGGCCGTACAGCTGGCGCGGGAGCTCCATCCCGACGTGGTGCTGATGGACATCCGGATGCCCGGCATGGACGGCCTGACCGCCACGAGGACGATCGGCGCCGACGCCTCACTCGACGCCACCCGGATCATCATGCTGACGACGTTCGAGCTGGACGAGTACGTATTCGAGGCGCTGCGGAACGGCGCGAGCGGCTTCCTGGTCAAGGACACCGAGCCCGCCGAGCTCATCCAGGCCGTCCGGGTGGTCGCGTCGGGAGACGCGCTGCTGTCGCCGAGCGTGACCCGCCGCCTCATCGCCGAGTACGCCGCCAGGGCGAAGTCGCCGGGGGCGGCGCGGGAGCTGGACGTGCTGACGGACCGGGAACGCGAGGTCCTCGGCCTGGTCGGCACCGGCATGACCAACGACGAGATCGCGGCCAAGCTGTTCATGTCGCCGGCGACCGCCAAGACCCACGTCAGCCGCACCATGATGAAGCTCCGCGCCCGCGACCGCGCCCAGCTCGTCGTGATCGCGTACGAGTCCGGACTGGTCCGGCCGGGCTGGCTCTGAAACCCGGCGACATCGATCCGGCGACATTGACCAAGTCAACCCGGATTCACTACCTCGGGTGACCGCGCGCACTCGGAAATGGCCGTACTGTCCTGTGACTAGTTAATGATCGGTTAAGTCACGGAGAACGACACATGAACAACCAGCTCGACGACATCCCCGACATCAGCGTGGAGTGGTACCGGGACATCGTCGACTTCGCCGGGAGGACTCCGCACTGGTTCCAGCAACTGGTCGACGTCGGCACGGACGCGGTGCTCCTCGTCTTCGCCGCGCTCTTCCTGGGCGCGTGGTGGCGGGCCAGGCGGCGGGACGACCGCACGATGGCTTTCGCGCTGCTCGCGCCCGTGGCGATGGTGACGGCCTACCTGGTCAGCGAGGTGATCAAGACCTTCATCCAGGAGGACCGGCCCTGCCGGCTCGTGTCCGGTGTCGTCACCATCGCCCAGTGCCCTCCTCTCGGGGACTGGTCGCTGCCGAGCAACCACTCGACGCTCGTCGCCGCGGCCGCGGCCGCCCTGGTCGTCGCCTGGCGGCGCACCATGCCCTACGTGACGATCCTCGCCGTGCTCGGCGCGTTCTCCCGGGTCTTCGTCGGCGTCCACTTCCCGCACGACGTCCTCGCGGGCGTCCTGCTGGGCGCGATCGCCGCTCCCCTGATCATGCTGGTCCTGGCGGTGCCGGTGACGTCCCTGGCCGGATGGGCCCGGAGCACGGCCGCCCTGCGCGTCCTGCTCACCGACGCGCGGACGAGTCGGTCAGTCCCGGCTCATCGGCGATGAGCGCCGCCTCCGTACGGTCACGCGCCCCCAACCGGCCCAGGATTGTGCTCATGTACGTCTTGACGCTGCCCTCGGCGGTCGCGGCCGGGCCGTCGAGCTCGGGCATCCGGATGTCGACCTGCGCGGCAACGGACTATCCACCCAAACCACACCCCGCGCGCCCCTGCCCGTGAGCGCCTCGATCCGCTCGCGGGCCGCCGCTGCCCGGACCACCCGGTCACCGGCACCCGTTGTTTCGCTACTTTCGGTTGACATCCCGCCACCGATCCGTGACCCTTGTATCGAGCCGGTCCCAACGGGACACGGAAGACGTGGAGCCGGGAACCCCCGCACAGCCGGGAGCCCGGCTCGGCGCGTTTCAGCGGCCTTTTCGCTTCTCGTACGCGACATCGACGAGCGTCGTGTGCGTCTCGTACCAGCTCGACCAGTTGCTCTTCTCCTCCACGAAGGCACGCCGCCAAGCCGCCGCGCATGCGTCGGCCACCCACAGCAGTGGATCCGCGGACGGCGGCGCCTGATGTACGGCGACGTCCGTAAGGTGACCGGCAGACCGCAGGTGCGCGATCGTCCGCATATCGGCCGCGCGGAGGGCGGCATCCTCCCGCTGCTCGATGGTGATCTGCTCGGCTCCCGCCTTGACCAACCACGGCAGTAGGTCGTCGAGAACGAGTCGGCGGACGTGCTCGCGCTCCTTGGGATCCCGATATCCGGTACAACATCCCAGCCAAAAGGTGACTCCGCGCAACATCCCAAGGGTCGCCACGATCCGCGCCTTGCGCTGCTTGTCCTTGATCCTGGACACGTGCAATCTGCCGAACCCATGCTTGGGGTCGATGTCCTCAGGTTGAACCAGCGATCGAAGGAAGGCCCTCAGCAGGTTCGCCTCAGCGTTTTCCACCACGGCCGCCGCGACAACATAGATGCCCTGTCTGCTTTGCGCCGGTTCCACATCGGCCTCGTCGAGGAAGGCGGCAAGGCGACTCATCGTGCTCCTTTGGGAATGGGGAGCACCAGCCTAGAGCTGCACGAAGTCACACATGGTCAGATTGCGTAACTCTGTGCGACAAGACGCACGGCTGCGGGAGTACTGCGAGGAGCGGGGGGAAACGCCACCGGAACGGTAGGCGGCGACTCTCCGCGCCGGGATGCAGCCGCGGCGCCATCCTCGGCACGCCGGACGACGTGGCGAACGCGATGCCGTTCCTCGCCTCGGACGCGTCGCCCTGGCCCACCAAGGGGACGATCGACGTCGCGGGCGATCGGGTGATGTCCTGACGAAGCCACCCAACTGTTACTGGTCGTCTCCGGACTGCGACGTTACGTTGCGCGTGAGGGCCCGCCCAAAGGAGGACACTGTGCGGTCAATAGCGCGTTTCTGCGGTAGCTGCAACTGCGGCTGTCCGGAGCTCTTCGTCGACTCGTCCGCTCCGCTGGACCGTCAGGTCGTCATCACCGACGACTTCGGACAGCGGGTGGAGATGAGCCTCGACCAGTTCGGCTCGATCGTCGAGGCCGCGAAGAACGGCAGCCTGGACGACCTGGCTCTCGTCACCTGAACGTGGGCCCGGCCGCCCTCTTCGCCGGCGGGTTCGCCGCGGGGCTCGCGGCAGGCACCGCCTCGTGCACGGCGGTCCAGGGGGGCCTGCTCATCGGCCTGACCAGGTCCTCCCGACTACCCGCGCGTCCTGGACCGGAGCCCACTCGCCCGGAGCCCACTCGCCCGGAGCTCGGACCCGAGGACCGCGGAGGCATCGGGCTCGCGGCCAGGACCGCGACCCCGGCGACGGCGACGACAACGGCGACGACAACGACAGCGAGCGACGCGATGGCGGTGGGGGCGTTCCTCACCGGCAGACTCGCCTCTCACGCGCTCGCCGGCGCGCTGCTCGGCCTGGCGGGCTCAGCCGTACAGCTCGGGCCGTCCGTGCGGGCGGTGCTGCTCGTGGGCGCCGGGCTCGTGGTCATGGTCTTCGCCGTCCGACTCATCCGGCGCCGCGAACCCCCCGGCTGCGCTCCGGGCCGGCACGACCACACCAACCACACCGGCCGGCACGACCACACCGGCCGGCATCTTGCCGCGTCAGCCCTGGAACCGCCGGGCCGGATGGCCAGGTCGCCGATACGGCGGGGCCTGTGGCTGGGCGCGGCCACGGTGCTCATCCCCTGCGGCGTGACGATCAGCATGGAGGTCGCGGCCGTTTCCACCGGGTCGGCACTTGCCGGGACGGCGGTGATGGCCGGGTTCGTGCTGGGCACGGCACCGGCCTTCGCGGCGCTCGGGCTGCTGCTGCGCCGGCTCTCCTCGACCCGGCTGGCCGCCCTGGCCGGGGTGGCGGCGCTGGCCGCCGGACTTTTCACGGTGTCGTCGGGACTCCGGCTGGGCGGCTGGATGCCCGAGATCGGGCTGCCCGGCTTCGGTGTCGCCGCCCGGGCCAGCGCCCGGGCGAGCACCGCCGCGCCGATCGCGTCGGCCGGGCCCGGCGGTGTCCAGCGGATCACGATCTGGGCGACCGAACGCGGCTTCCGGCCCGGAATCGTCACGGCCCGGGCCGGCCTTCCCTTGGAGATCGCCTTCCGCACCGACGGCAACGGCGGCTGCACCCGTACCGTCACGGTGGACGGCCACGACGTCGTGTTGCCCGTGACCGGCCAGGAGGTCGTACGGCTGCGGTCGCGACCACCGGGCGACCTCCGCTACGCGTGCGGCATGGGGATGTACACCGGGTTCATCCGGTTCGTGGCTCCGTGACCCGGCGCGGTGCCACCTCTCGGTGACACCACGCGATGTCCGAGTCGCTGACGGGAGTCGGAAACGGGGAGGACAGGTCAGGCGGCGAGAAGCTCCGTGACCCGGGTGAGTGGCAGGCCGTGCGCCACCGCCACCGGTTCGCTGGTGATCCGGCCGGCGTGGGTGTTGAGCCCCAGCCGCAGCGCCGGGTCACCGCGCAGCGCCTCACGCCAGCCCAGGTCGGCCAGCTTCACCGCGTAGGGAAGCGTGGCGTTGGTCAGGGCGTACGTCGATGTGTTGGCCACCGCACCCGGCATGTTGGCCACGCAGTAGAAGATCGATTCGTGGACCTTGAACGTCGGCTCCGCGTGCGTGGTGGGCCGGGAGTCCTCGAAGCAGCCGCCCTGGTCGATCGCGATGTCCACGAGCACCGATCCCGGCTTCATCCGGGAGACCAGCCCGTTCGACACGAGGGTGGGCGCCTTGGCACCGGGGATGAGGACCGCGCCGATGACCAGGTCGGCGTCCAGCACCGCCCGCTCGATCGCGTACGCGCTGGACACGACAGTTTTGAGACGCCCTTGATAGATGGCGTCGATGAAGCGCAGCCGGTCGATGCTGATGTCGAGCATGGTGACGTCGGCACCCATGCCGACCGCGACCTGCGCGGCGTTGAGGCCGGAGACGCCGCCGCCGATGACGACCACCTTCGCCGGTGAAACGCCGGGGACTCCACCGGGCAGCACGCCCCGCCCGCCGTTGAACCGCATCAGGTTGTACGCGCCGACCTGCGCGGCGAGCCGTCCGGCCACCTCCGACATCGGGGCGAGCAGCGGCAGGCCGTTCCCGACCTGCACCGTCTCGTACGCGATGGCCGTCGTCTTCGACGTGAGCAGCGCGTCGGTGCAGGAACGGGAAGCGGCGAGGTGAAGATACGTGAAGAGAACCTGATCCTCGCGGAGGCGGTGATACTCCTCCGCGACCGGCTCCTTGACCTTGAGGATCATCTCCGACTCGGCCCAGACGGCGTCGGCGGTGTCCAGGATCTTGGCGCCCGCTGCGAGGTACTCCTCGTCAGTGATGTGCGAGCCGAGGCCAGCTCCACGCTGTACGTGGACGTCGTGACCGTGGCGGAGGAGTTCGTGAACTCCCGCTGGGGTCGCGGCGACGCGGTACTCGTGGTTCTTGACCTCGGCAGGCACTCCGATTTTCATGGACGGGTTCCCTTCATAGGGTCACGGTTTCATAGCCGGGCCCAAGCCTCCGTGAGCACCGAGCGGAGGATCCCCTCGATCTCGTCGAACTCCTTGGGGCCACAGATCAGTGGCGGCGCGAGCTGGACCACCGGGTCGCCGCGGTCGTCGGCGCGGCAGTAGAGGCCCGCGTCGTAGAGGGCCTTGGAGAGGAACCCGCGCAGCAGTCGCTCCGACTCTTCGTCGTTGAACGTCTCCTTGGTCGACTTGTCCTTGACGAGCTCGATTCCGTAGAAGTAGCCGGAGCCGCGGACGTCGCCGACGATCGGCAGGTCGAGCAGCTTCTCCAGCGTTCCGCGGAAGACGGGCTCGTTGGCGGTGACGTGGCCGAGAATGTCCTCGCGCTCGAAGATGTCGAGGTTGGCCAGCGCGACCGCCGAGGCGACCGGGTGGCCGCCGAAGGTGTAGCCGTGGGCGAACATCTCCGTGCCGTCCTTGAACGGCTCGAACAGCCGCTCGGAGGCGATCATCGCGCCGATGGGGGCGTAACCGCTGGTCAGGCCCTTGGCGCAGGTGATGATGTCCGGCACGTAGTCGAACTTCTGACCGCCGAACATCGTGCCGAGACGCCCGAAGGCGCAGATGACCTCGTCGGAGACGAGGAGCACGTCGTACTGGTCGCAGATCTCGCGCAGCCGCCGGAAGTATCCGGGGGGCGGCGGGAAGCAGCCGCCGGAGTTCTGGACCGGCTCGACGAAGACGGCGGCGACGGTGTCCGGACCCTCCATCTCGATGGCCCGGCCGACCTCCTCGGCCGCCCAGCGGCCGAACGCCTCAGGGTCCTTGTCGGACCCGGCGAAGCCGGTGATCTCGTCGGCGCGGTAGATGTTGGTGTTCGGCACCTTGATGGCACCGGGCACCAGCGGCTCGAAGACCTGCTTCAGCGCGGGGATGCCGGTGATGGACAGCGCGCCCTGCGGCGTGCCGTGGTAGGCGATGGAGCGGCTGACGACCTTGGTCTTCAGCGGCTTGCCCTGGGTCTTGAAGTACTGCTTGGCGAGCTTCCACGCCGACTCCACGGCCTCGCCACCACCGGTGGTGAAGAAGACGCGGTTGAGGTCGCCGGGGGTCAGCTCGGCGATCCGCTGCGCCAGCTCGGCCGCCTTCGGGTGGGCGTACGACCACAGCGGGAAGAACGCCAGCTCCTTGGCCTGCTTCGCGGCGGCCTCGGCCAGCTCCTCGCGCCCGTGGCCGACCTGGACGACGAAAAGGCCGGCCAGACCGTCGAGGTAGCGCTTGCCGTGGATGTCATAGACATAGGCGCCCTCACCCCTGACGATCATCGGCACCTCCGCGCCCTGGTAGGCGCTGTGCCGGGTGAAATGCATCCACAGGTTGTCCTGTGCGGCCTTGAGAACGTCGGGGTCCGTCATCGCAACCTTCCCTAGGGTGATCTGGTGCTTGCTTCAGTCTGCACGCCGAAGTCACAAAAGCCAAGCGATTGCGTGGCTCCAATGTGCATCAACTTCGGAATCCGTGACGTTGACATGTAACCACAACGAAATCCGTTAGGCGATTCCCGGACAAGCCCGACTTCGCCGAGCGCTTGCCCACGTCAGCGGTGTGGTGCAATGAGGCACATCGGACAGCATCCGACAAAGGGGTCGGAGAAGGGGAAACGCATGACACCACAAGAGATCGAAAGCGCAGTCGAGGCCGGCATGCCGCGGGCCGTGGAGGATCTGACCCGGCTCGCCGCCATCCCGTCGGTGGCGTTCCCCGGCCACCCCGACGAGCCGGTGCTCGCCGCCGCGGCGCTGACCGAGGAGCTGTTGCGCGGCGCCGGCCTGCGGAACGTGCGCCAGATCCCGGTCGAGGGCAGCTTTCCCGCCGTGTACGGCGAGGCGCCCGCCCCCGCAGGGGCGCCCACCGTCCTGTTGTACGCGCACTACGACGTGCAGCCGGCCGGCGACCTGGCCCAGTGGCGCACGCCGCCGTTCGAGCCGACGCTGATCGACGGCGCGCTTTACGGCAGGGGCACCGCCGACGACAAGAGCGGCGTGATCGCCCACGTGGCGGCGCTGCGCGCCTTCAACGGCGAGTTCCCGGTCGGCGTCAAGGTCATCATCGAGGGCCAGGAGGAGTACGCCGGGGAACGTCTGGAGGACTTCGTCGAGGCCAACCCCGAGCTGGTGCGCGCCGACGCGATCGTGGTCGCGGACTGCGGTAACCCGCGCGTGGGCGACCCGGCCCTGACGACGACGCTGCGCGGGATGGCCGCCTTCACCGTCGAGGTGCGGACGCTCCGCGAGGCGCTGCACAGCGGCGGGTTCGGCGGCGCCGCGCCGGACGCCCTGGCCGCCCTCATGCGGATGTTGTCCACGCTGCACGACGATCGCGGCGACGTACGCGTGCCGGGCCTGGCCCAGGGCACCTTCGACGGCTCCGACGAGTCCGAGGACGACTTCCGGATCTCCGCGGGCGTGCTCGACGGCGTCTCGCTGGTCGGCTCGGGGTCGCTGACCGACCGCCTCTGGGCGTCGTACGCGATCACCGTGACCGGGCTGGACGTGCCGACCGTGTCAGGCGCCGTCAACGCCGTGCAGCCGGTGGCCCGGGCGCGCGTCACGATCAGGATCCCTCCGGCGGGCGACGCGAAGACCGCGCTCGACGACGTGACGGGCTTCCTGCAGAAGGTCGCGCCCTGGGGCGCCCAGGTGACGTTCGACGACTTCGTCACCGGGTCGGGCTTCACGGCCGGCACGGGCGGCCGGGCGCGGGCCGCGATCGACGGGGCGATGGAGCGGGCCTTCGGCCGCACGCCGCGCGACGTGGGTCAGGGCGGCTCGATCCCGCTGGTCGCGAAGCTCTCCGGGCTGTTCCCCGAGGCCGAGATCCTGCTGTACGGCGCCGAGGACGACGACGCGTCGATCCACGCGCCCAACGAGCGTGTGGTGCTCGACGAGCTGCGCCGGGTCATCACCGCCGAGGCGCTGTTCCTGGCGAACTACGGCGCCTGAGCCACCCGCCGGTCGTGCGGCCCCCCGCTTCCCCCCTCGGAAGCGAGGGGCCGCACGACCGGGACGAACCACGCCAGTCACTTAAATCACATCTCGCCGCGGCGAAGTAGGGCGACGCATGGGTCTAAATTTGCACTGACTGGTCAGTTCAACAAGGAGGCGGGCGTGACGCTCACAGGGGTAGAGGTCGTGGCGGAGGACCTCACGCTGAAGGGCGAGCACGGCACCGTCTACTCGGGTGTCTCCCTCACCGCCAAGCCGGGCACCCTCACCGCCGTCGTGGGGGCGGCGGGCAGCGGGCGGACCAGCCTCCTCCTGACTCTGGCCGGCCGGATGAAACCCACGTCCGGCACGCTCGTCGTCGGCGGCCAGAGCCGAATCCGCCGCATCCAGCGAGCCGCCGCGCTCGGCCTGACCTCCGGCGTGAACGAGCTCGACGGCGCCCTGTCCGTACGGGAGCACCTGCACGAGCGGCTCGGCCCGTGGGGGCTGCCGTGGCGCAGGCGGTACGCGTCGACGGCGGGCGCCGCACTCGCGCGGGCCGGGCTCGACGTGACCGCCCTACCCGGCGGGGAGCGCACTCTCGCGCGACAGCTCACCCGCGACCAGGCGGTCCGCCTCGGGATCACGCTCGCGCTGCTCGACCGGCCGGGCCTGCTCCTGGTCGACGATGCCGATCTCGGGCTCCCCGAGGCACGTGGGAACGAGCTCTGGCGGACCCTGCGCGACCTCGCGGACGGCGGCCTCACCGTCGTCGCCTCCTGCACCGGCCCGGCGCTCGCCGGGCGTCACGCCGACGCCAGCACAGAACTCCCGTGAAGGAACAACCTCCCGTGAAGCCGCTTCCCCTCCATCTCGGCCGCCTGGAGCTGCGGCGGTTCACCCGGTCCCGGCTGACCCGGGCCGCGCTGGTGGGCGTCGTCATGCTGCCGCTGCTGTACGCCGGGCTCTACCTGTGGTCGTTCTGGGACCCGCAGGGCAACCTGAAGAACATCCCCGTCGCCCTGGTCATGGAGGACCGGGCGGCGACGGTGAACGGCAAGACCGTCACCGCGGGCCGGGACCTGGCCCAGGAGCTCCAGGACCGCGAGGTCTTCTCCTGGCACCGGACCGACGCCGCCGCGGCCGAGCAGGGTATGCGCGACGGGACGTACTACCTATCGCTGACGATCCCGCGCGACTTCAGCGCCAACCTCACGTCGCCCTCCGGGGACGGCGAGCCGCGCCCCGCCTGGCTCGGCGTACGCGTGGACACGGGCCGCAGCTACATCATGCGGACGATCTCCGACGCGGTGTTCGACGAGGTGAAGGCGGCGGCCGACCGCAGCGCGGTGAAGGACTATCTCGACCAGATCTTCCTGTCCTTCGCCGATATGCACGACGCCACCGCGCAGGCGGCCGACGGCGCCGGCCGGCTGCACGACGGGTCGGCGACCGCCCAGGAGGGCGCGGCCAAGCTGAACAAGGGCCTCGGCAGCGCGCAGACCGCCGTACGCAAGCTCTCCACGGGCGCGACCACGCTCCAGGACGGATCGGGGACGCTGGCGCGGGGCCTCGGCGACGCGTACAAGGGCTCGACCAAATTGGCGAACGGCCTGTCGACGGCGGGCAAGGGCGCGGCGGAGCTGCGCGCGGGCCTCTCGGCCCTCGACAAGGGCGCCGCCAAGCTCGCCGAGGGCAACCGGGAGGCGTACGAGAACGTGCACGCGCTGTCCCCCACGATCAACCGCGCGGCGGACAAGTACGTGCCGATCCTGACCGAGAACGGCCCGGCCATCCGGTCGGCGGCGCTGGCCGTGGCCGAGGGCGCCGACACGATCGCGAACGCCCTCGGCGACCTGCCAGACGCCGTACGGAACCAGGCCGGGGAGGCGCAGCGCGACCTGCGGGCGGTCGAGCGGTGGCTGGACTCCCACCCCGACGCGGATCCGGAGCTCCGCTCCCTCGTCGGCCGGGCGTCCGGCTCGGCGGGCGAGCTGGCGGGTACGGCCGGCCGCCTGCAGGACCGGGTCGCGGCCCAGTCCGCCGCGGTGGACGACCTCGCCCGCAAGGCGCGCGCCCTGGCCGAGGACGCCCGCGCGCTCGCCGAGGCCGCGCCCGCGCTCGGCGGCAAACTGGACCAGGCCCGCGACCAGTTCAACACGCTCGACAGCGGTTTGCGGCAGCTCGCCAAGGGTGCCTCCGACCTCCACGACGGCACCGGCAAGGCGCTGAAGGGGGCGACGTCGCTCACGAGCGGGGTCGGCGAGCTGGGCAAGGGCGCCGGGACCCTGTCGGCCGGGCTGCGCCGGCTCGACAGCGGCGCCGCACAGCTCACCGCGGGCCTCGGCACGCTCGCGACCGGCGCGGGGCAGCTCGGAGACGGCATCGGCGAGCTGCGCGGCGGCGCGGGGCAGCTCGGCTCCGGCCTGGGCGAGCTCGCCGACGGCTCGGGTGAACTGGCCGCCAAGCTCGGCGACGGGGCGACGCAGATCCCCTCCTACGACACCGCCCAGCGCGACAGCCGTACGGACATGATGAGTGAGCCGGTCCGGGTGAACACCGAGGTGGACAACGAGGTGCCCAACTACGGCACCGGCTTCGCGCCGTTCTTCCTGCCGCTCGCGCTGTGGGTCGGCGCGATGGTGACGTACATGGTGCTGCGGCCGATCAACCCCCGGCTGCTCGCGGGCTCCGCCCCGGCCTGGCGTACGGCTCTCGCGGGCTGGCTGCCCGGCGTGGCGATGGGCGCGCTGCAGGTCGCGGTGCTGCTCGGCGTGCTGCGGTTCGGCCTCGGCATGGAGGCGGAACACTGGGCCGGCGTGGCCGCGTTCCTGCTGCTCACGGTGGCGGCCTTCCTCGCGATCGTGCAGGCGGTCAACGCGCTCGCCGGGCCGCCCGGGCGCGTGCTGGTGCTGGCATTGCTGATGCTGCAGCTGACCTCGGCTGCCGGGACCTACCCGATCGAGACCTCGCCCGGGTTCTTCCAGACCATCTCGCCGTGGCTGCCGATGAGCTGGGTGGTCTCGGGGATGCGGAGGCTGATCAGCGGCGGCGATCCGACCGTCGTGTGGCAGGCTTGCGGCGTGCTGTCCATCTTCGTCGTCGCCGGTCTCGCGCTGACCATGCTCGCGGTGCGCAGGGGCCGTACCTGGACCATGCGCAGGCTCAAGCCGGAGCTGGCGCTGTGACCCGCGAGGACACCAGGAACCGGCTCTTCCGCGCCGCGGTCGAGCTGATCGCCGAGCAGGGGTTCGCCGGGACCACGGTCGACGCGATCGCCGAGCGGGCGGGCGTGGCCAAGGGGACCGTGTTCTACAACTTCGGCAGCAAGGACGGCTTGTTCGCGGCCCTGCTCGACCACGGCATCCAGCGACTCACCGCGTCCCTGGCCGAGGCGGCGGAGGTTCCCGCTGAGGCCCCCGCAGTGGTCCGGGGGAACGCCTCTCGGCCGCCTGGAACAGCGGCGGCTCCGCTGGCCCGGCTCGACGCGGTCGTGCTGGCCCAGCTCCGGTTCTTCGACGAGTACGGGCCGTTCGCCCGGGTGCTGTTCGGGGAGATGTGGCGCACGGCCTGGCATGACGCCGTCGTCCGGCTCCGGCAGGGCGCGCTCGGCGTCTACGAGCGGGTGCTGGCGGACGTGCGGGCGGACACAGTCGCTGCCGGGGAGCTGCGCGCGGACTTCGACACCGGGACCGCCGCCACCGCGCTGTTCGGCATGGTGCTGACGGTCTCGATCGAGCGGCGTGTGCTGCGTCCCGACCACCCGCTGGAGGAGGTGCACGCCACGCTCGTCGAGCTGATCCACGGGCGGGTGACCAGCCAAGTGACCAACCAAGTGACCAAATCGGTCGAAGCGGGTTAGCCGTCCGAGACGATCTGCAACTAACGTGGTTCGCCGTTCGTCAGGATGAACAACGATCTCAGCAGCCGGATCGAGGTCGTGTCCCGGCTTCCCCCACGGAGGACGCGTGTACCAGCCGCAGCCGCAGAGGCGCCGTCGCAGCTTCGCTCCGTTCATCGTCGCGATCATCCTCGCGGGCGCACTGATCGTGGGGCTGAAGCTCTTCTTCGGCGACGGCGCGAGCCCGGGAGGCGGCGACTCCGGCGGGGACGGCACCGGCCAGAAGCTGGCCTGCGGCGACGGCGGCACGACCCTGACGGTGGCGGCGTCCAGCGAGAAGGCCGAGCTGCTCCGGAAGATGGCCAACCGCTACAACGGGCACGAGGTCGACGGCCGCTGCGTCGACGTGGTGGTCACGTCCAAGCCGTCCGGCGGCGCGATGCAGGCCCTGGCCCGCGGCTGGAACACCGAGCAGGACGGCCCGAAGCCGGACGTCTGGTCCCCGGCGGGCACCGGGTGGATCACCCTCCTGCAGCAGCGCACCGAGGGGTCGGACAAGGCGCAGGTCGTCGGCGCGGACAACCCGTCGATCGCCACGACCCCGCTCGTCATCGCCATGCCGAAGCCGATGGCGCAGGCGCTCGGCTGGCCGGGCAAGAAGCTCGGCTGGTCGGACATCCTCGCACTCGCGAACGACCCCAAGGGCTGGGCGAAGTACGGCCACCCCGAGTGGGGGCGGTTCCGGCTCGGCAAGACCAACCCCAACTTCTCGACGGCGGGGCTGAACGCCACGGTCGGGGCGTACTTCGCGGCCACCGGCCTCTCCGGCGACCTCTCGGAGAAGAACATCACCGATCGCAAGACGCGGGAGTTCGTCCAGGGCGTCGAGCGGTCGATCGTGCACTACGGCGACACCACGCTGACCTTCCTCGCCAACCTCCAGCACGCCGACGACCAGGGCGCGGCGATGTCGTACATCTCGGCCGTGACCGTCGAGGAGAAGTCGGTCTGGGACTACAACCAGGGCAACCCGAGCGGCGACCCGAAGACGCTCGGGAAGCACGCCACGCCGAAGGTGCCGCTGGTGGCGATCTATCCCAAGGAGGGCACTCTCTTCTCCGACAACCCGTACGCCGTGCTGTCCTGGGCGGACGACGCCAAGCGCGCCGCCGCCGCCGACTTCCTGAAGTTCCTCCACGGCGACGAGCAGCAGAAGGAGTTCGCGTCGTCCGCGTTCCGCTCGGCCGACGGCAAGGCCGGTGAGCTGATCACCGAGAAGAACGGGCTGAACCCGAAGGAGCCGGGCACCACGCTCAGCGTCCCGATGCCGAACGTGCTCGACAAGACCCTCAAGAGCTGGGCCGAGCTGCGCAAGCCCGCCAACGTGCTCATCGTGATGGACACCTCCGGCTCGATGGGCGCGGACGTCGCCGGGACCGGCAAGTCCAAGCTCGACCTCGCCCGCGAGGCCGCGATCAACGCGCTGCCCCAGTTCGGCCCGAACGACCAGGTCGGCCTGTGGATGTTCTCCCTCAAGCAGGACGGCGACAAGGACTACCTGGAACTCTCCCCCATGGGTAAGGACAACAGGAAGACCCTGGTCAGCCGGTTGAACGGCCTCATCCCGAACGGCGGGACCGGGCTGTACGACACCACGCTCGCGTCCTACCGGCACGTCATGTCCCACCGGCAGGGTGACGCGATCAACGCCGTGGTCTTCCTGACCGACGGCAAGAACGAGGACAACAACTCCATCTCGCTGAACACGCTGCTCTCCGGGCTGCGCAAGGAGTCGGGGCAGGAGACCGTCCGGGTGTTCACGATCGCGTACGGCTCGGACGCCGACCTGGACACGCTCACGAAGATCTCCCAGACCACCGACGCGGCGGCCTACGACTCCCGCAAGGCCGGGAGCATCGACGATGTCTTCACCTCTGTGATCTCCAACTTCTGAGGCAGGAGCCCTCCGTGTCCCGATTCACCGACGAGCTCCGCGACCCCTGGGGGCTCCTCCTCGGCGCAACCGCGGGCGGCGTGGCCTGGGCCGTGAACGTGAATCCCGTCGCCGCCGGGGCGGTCGGCGTCGCGGTCTGGCTGGCCAAGGCGTTCGCCTCGGCCTGGGTGTCCACCGCGGGCGAGCGCCGCAGCGAACCGGAGCCGCCGCCGGTCGCCAAGGGCAGCGTGGAGGCCGGTTGGCTGCAGCGGGCCGAGCGGGCGGCCGGCTCGTTCGCGGACCTGACCGCCTCGATGCGCGGCCAGATCCTGCTCGACCGGATCGCCGCGATGACGCCGCAAGTGCACGACACCGTCGCGACGCTCCGGCGGCTGGCCGGTCAGGCGTCGGTCACCGGCGCGGCGCTGACCCGCTTCGACCCGCGCCTCCTGCACCAGGAGCAGGCGCGGCTCACCGCGGCCCGCAAGGTGGCCGGGCCGGATGTCGCGGGTGAGCTGGACCGCTCGATCGCCGCGCTGAACGCGCAGCAGGAGGTGTTCGACCGGCTGACGGCGGCCCGAGGCCGCGTGATCGCCCGGCTGGAGTCCGGCACGATCAGCCTGGAGGGCCTGGTCGCCCGGGTGATCGAGGTGTCGACGATGACCGCGACCTCGGCCGCCGACGGCGGCACGGCGGCGCTCGACGAGCTGACCTCCGAGCTGGAGCTCACCCGGCAGAGCCTCCGCGAGGTCGAGGAAGCCACCCGCGGCGACCTCGGCTAGCGGCGAGTTCGGCGGGGCCCGCGTTCAGGTGGCGGCGGCGCGGCCCGCCGTCTCCTTGGCCCACCGGTAGTCGGCCTTGCCCGCCGGCGAGCGGACCACCTCGTCCACGAACGCGTACGTCCGGGGCACCTTGTACCCGGACAGCCGCTGCCGGCAGTGGGCGTCGAGCTCCTCGCCGGTGGGCGAGGTCCCCTCGTACGGCTGGACGACGGCAGCCACCCGCAACCCCCACCGGTCGTCGGGGATCCCGGTGACCACGGCGTCGAACACGGCGGGGTGGCCCTTGAGCACCGCCTCGACCTCCTCGGGGAAGACCTTCTCCCCTCCGGTGTTGATGCACTGTGAGCCGCGGCCGAAGACGCGGATGGTCCCGTCCTCCTCCACCAGGGCGAGGTCGCCCGTCAGCAGCCAGCGGGTGCCATCCTCGTCGGTGACGAAGGTCTGGGCCGACTTCTCCGGGTCCTTGTAGTACGCGGTGGCGATCCGTCCGGTCTTGGCCACCGTGCCGATCTCGCCGGAGCCCGGCTTGACCGGACGGAGGGCGTGGTCGAGCACCGCCATGGTCGAGTTGGCGTTGGGCTGGTATTTCATGCCGGCCTCGGGCGAGGAGCCCGACACCGCGGACGCGGTGTACCCCGACTCGGAGGAGCCGAAGTTGTCGAGGATCATCGTGTTCGGCAGCACTTCCTGGAGCCGGTCGCGGACCGTTCCGGTCAGGATCGCGCCGGTGGAGCTGACCACGCCGAGCGAGGACAGGTCGTAGGATCCGGCCGCGATCTCCTCGGCGAGCGGGCGGGCCATCGCGTCACCGGTGATGTTGATCGTGAAGACGCCGTTCCGCTCGATCGCGCGCAGGACCTCGGCCGCCTCGAACTTCGGCGTGTAGACGATGGTCCCGCCGAACCACCAGGCGATGTACGTCGCCATCTGGGCCGCGCCGTGCATCAGCGGGGCCGCCGCCATCATGACCAGCGGGCCGGAGGTCCTGGCCTGCTCGATCACCTCCTCGGGCGTCTTCACCGGGTCGCCGTACGGGTTGCCGGCGCCGAAGGCCATGAACAGGTCCTCGACCCGCCACATCACGCCTTTGGGCATGCCGGTCGTGCCGCCGGTGTAGATGATGTAGAGATCGTCGCCGGAGCGCTCGGGGAAGCCCCGGGTGGCCGGGCTCCCTTCCACTGCCGTGCCGTACGGCACCGCGCCGGGCACGCGGGAGTCGCCGCCGACCGCGATCAGATGGCGTAGCTCGGGGGCCTGAGGGGCGACGGCCGCGACCCGGTCGTCGAACTCCACGTCGAAGAGGAGCGCGACGATGTCCGAGTCGCGGTAGAGATAGAGCAGTTCCGACTCGACGTACCGGTAGTTGACGTTCACCGGCACCGCCCGGATCTTCAGCGCGGCCAGCAGGCCGGCGACGTACTCCACGCCGTTGTAGAGGTGGAGCCCGACGTGATCGCCGGGCCCGACTCCCTGATCGGCGAGATGGTGGGCCAGCCGGTTGGCCCGTTCGTCCAGGTCGGCGTAGGTCACGCGCTCGTCGCCGCAGACGACCGCCACACGGTCCCCGACCGCGTCGGCGAGCCCCTCGAACAGATCGGCGTGGTTGAACTCCATCCCGGGGACCTTCTTCCCTGCTGGTCTTCCTGCCGGTCTTCCTGCTGGCTTCCCTGCCGCGCTCCCCGCTGGTTCAGGGTTTGCGGCTGCCGACGATCCACATGGCGAAGAACTGGGCGCCCCCGCCGTACGCGTGGCCGAGCGCGGTGACGGCGCCCTCGACCTGGTGCTCCCCTGCCATGCCCCGCACCTGCAACGCGGCCTCCGCGAACCGGATCAGGCCGGACGCACCGATGGGGTTGGAGCTGAGCACGCCGCCGGAGGCGTTCCAGGGGATGTCTCCGTCGAGCGCGGTACATCCCGCCTCGGTGAGCTTCCAGCCCTCGTTCTCCGGCGCGAAACCGAGGTTCTCCAGCCACATCGGCTCATACCAGGAGAACGGGACGTAGACCTCCGCGACGTCGATGTCCCTGCGCGGGTCGGAGATCCCGGCCTGGCGGTAGACGTCGGCGGCGCAGTCCTTCCCCGCCTGGGGGCTGACGGTGTCCCGGCCGGCGCGCATGAGCGGCTCGGACCGCATGGCCGTGCCGTGGATCCACGCGGGCGTCCCGGTGACCGCCTTCTCGGACGACAGCACCATCGCGCAGGCGCCGTCGGACGAGGGGCAGGTCTCCAGGTAGCGGATCGGCTCCCAGAGCATCGGAGTCGACTCCACCATCGCGCGGTCGATCCCGGGGATCTTGAGGTGGGCGTAGGGGTTCTTCAGCGCGTTCCGCCGGTCCTTGACCGCGACCAGCGCGCCGACGTGGTCGGGCGCTCCCGACCTGCGCATGTACTCGCGGATGTGCGGGGCGAAGTAGCCGCCCGCGCCGACGACCAGCGAGGCGCCGAACGGCAGGTGCGTGGACAGCGCCCAGGTGGCGTTGGACTCCGACTGCTTCTCGAACGCCACCACGAGCACGCGGTCGTGCACACCGCCCTGGATCAGGGACGCCCCGACCAGCGCGGTCGAGCCGCCGACGGAGCCCGCCGTGTGCACCCGCGTCAACGGCTTGCCCGCCGCGCCGAGGGCGTCCGCGAGGTACACCTCCGGCATCATGATGCCCTCGAACAGGTCGGGGGCCTTGCCGACGACGACGGCGTCGATGTCCGCGAAGGTCAGCCCGGCGTCGTCCAGCGCGCGGATCGCCGCCTCGCGGACCAGGCCCGCGATCGAGACGTCCCTGCGTTTGGTGGTGTAGCGCGTCTGTCCCACTCCGATGACGGCGCAGCGGTTAGCCACGGTCGGCTCCTTCCTGGGTCTCGGGCGCCGACTCCGGCACCGACTCCAACGCTGACTCCAGCACCGTGACGAGGTTGTGCTGGAGGCAGGGACCCGAGCTCGCGTGGGCGACGGCGCGGCGCGCGCCGCCGTCGAGGATCCGCCGTGCGGCCTCGCCGATGCGGATCAGGCCGGTCGCCATGACGGGGTTGGCGGCGAGCGGCCCGCCCGACGGGTTGATCACCGTGTCCTCCGGCAGTTCGAGCGCCTCGCGCAGGATGAGCTCCTCGTGGCTGAACTGGACGTGCAGCTCGGCCACGTCGACCGGCCCCTTGCCCACACCCGCCGCGCGGGCCGCGTCCGCCGCCGACGGGGACCTGGCGAGATCCCGCATGCCGAGGTAGTGCGGTTCGATCCGATGCGCGATGCCTCTGATGTAGGCCGGGGTCGCGGCCAGCTCCCTGGCCAGGTCACCGGCGGCCAGCACGACCGCCGCCGCCCCGTCCGTGATCGGCGCGATGTCGTACGGCCGGAGCGGCGCGACCTCGTCATCCGTCCCTGAGGGATCGGGCAGGTCGAGGGCGTGGGGGTTGGCCCGGCCGTCGGCCCGGCTACGCCGTACGATCTCGTCCAGAGCGCCCCGGTGATCGGCACGGTCACCGCCGAGGGCCGCCGCCTGCAGGGCGGCGTACGAGACCTGGTCGAGGCCGAGCGGCGCGAGATAGTACGGATCGAGCTGGAGCGTCATGATCTCCCGCAGGTCGCTCATGGACGACTTGCCGAAGCCGTAGACGAGGGCCGAGTCGATGTCGCCGTGCTGGAGCCGGACCCACGCCTCATACAGCGCGAAAGCGGCGTCCATCTCGACGTGGCTCTCGCTGATCGGCGGCCAGGCACCCAGCGCGTCGAGCGCGGAGACGAACGAGAACGGCGCCCCGGCGAGGTAGTCGCACGAGCCCGAGCAGGTGAAGCCGAACCGCGTCAGCCCGGTCGCCCGCTGGACCTCGTCGATCACCGGGTGCAGCATCTCGGCCTCGGTCAGGCCGGTGTCGTGACCGGTGTGCACGGTCTGGGCGAACGCCACGATCGCGACCTCGCGCATCAGGCTCCACCTCCCGCCGCGCCACCGGGCAGATCGGCGTCGGGCTCGCCGGTGGGCGCGAACCACCTGATGTTCGTCATGGACATCGTCCGTTCCTCGGGAGGCACCCAGACGGCCCGCACCCGCATGCCCTGCCGCACCTCGTGCGCCGGGACGCCGCCGACCAGGCCGAGCATCGGGATGTCGGCGCCGTCGAGCAGGATGTACGCGGAGACGAACGGCACCTCGGGCGCGCGCGGGTCGGGCAGGTTGTTGATCGCGAAGGTCTCGACGGTGCCGGTGTCGGCGACCTCCCGCTCCTCCTCGATGACGGAGCCGCACGCCGGGCAGGAGATCCGGTAGGGGACGTAGACCTGGTCGCACCGGGCGCAGCGCCCGCCGACGAACACGCCGTCACGGACCCCTTCGAGGAAGCGGGTGAGCGCCCGGCCGGGGCGGACGCGGTACTCCGCCCGCACCGGCGCGGCCATCACGGTGACCTCGGGGACGAAACACTCGATGTCGGTGATGTGCCCGGAGGGCTCGGCCCGCCACCGGGGCCGGACCCGCAGGCCGGGGCGCATCGCCTTGGGGCCGCCCGCGTCCACCGCGTGGACGAGCGAGGTGTCCGCGCCGTCCAGTTTGATCGTGGCCCAGGCGAACGGCCGGTCGAGGGGGTGGCCCGCGCGCGGCGTGTTCACCCAGGCCCAGGACTGGACGGTGCCCGCGGGGCCGACCTCGACGTACTCGCCGGTCACGGCCTCGCCGGTGGCCGGGTCGTACTCCAGGGGAGGCACCAGCACCCGGGCCCCGGCCGTACGGACGCCGACGATGCGGCGGTCGCGCAGCTCGGTGAGGAAGCGGCCGATCACCGGTCCGGTGGTCCGGGTGTAGCCGCCGGGGAACTCCAGGACGTGCCGTGCCTCCAGCGGCTCCGGTACGGCCCGCGCGCCGGACGGCGCTCCAGACGGCGCTTCAGATGGCACGGTCCCTGCCCTCCCAGTAGGGGTCGCGGAGTTTACGTTTGAGCAGCTTGCCGTTGGGCTCGCGCGGCATCTCGGTGATGAAGTCGATGCTCCGGGGCCACTTCATCTTCGCCAGGCTGCCCTTGAGCGAGTCGAGGATCTCGGCGGCCAGCTCGGGCCCGGGGACGCACCCGGGAGCGGGCTCGACGACGGCCTTGATCTGCTCGCCCCACTCGTCGTCCGGGATGCCGAAGACGGCCGCGTCGGCGACCTTGGGGTGGATCAGCAGCTCGTTCTCGATCTCGGCGGGATAGATGTTGGCCCCACCCGAGATGATCAGGTCGGCCTTGCGGTCGCAGAGGAACAGGAAGCCGTCCTCGTCGAGGTAGCCGATGTCACCGACGGTGAAGTAGCCGCGCAGCCGGCCTTCATCGGTCTTGGCGCGGTCGCCCTTGTACTCGAAGTCGGCTCCCGCCATCTTCATGTAGATCGTGCCGGGCGTGCCGGTCGGGACCTCGTCGAGGTTGTCGTCGACGACGAGGATCTCGCTGATCGGCCAGGCGTTGCCCACCGTGCCAGGGTGCTTCTTCCAGTCCGCGGGGGTCGCGATCGTGCCGCCGCCCTCGGTGGCCGCGTAGTACTCGTAGATCACGTCGCCCCACCAGTCGAGCATCTGGAGCTTGACCGGCACCGGGCAGGGCGCGGCGGCGTGGATCATCCACCGGAGCGAGGACAGGTCGTACTTCCGGCGCGTCTCGTCGGGCAGCGACAGCATCCGCTTGAAGTGCGTCGGGACCATGTGGGAGTTGGTCACCCGGTACTTCTCGCACAGGCGCAGGGTCTCCTCGGCTTCCCATCGGTCCATGTAGACCAACGTGTGCCCCATGTGCAGGGCGGTGCCGCCGAACTGGGTGACCGCGGTGTGGTAGCTCGGCGAGGTGACCAGGTGGACGTTGGGCCGTCCGGGCGTGATCCCGAAGAACCCGAGCAGGAACGTCATCAGCTCGGCGGAGTCGTCCGGGTCCAGGCCGTTGAGCGGCCGCCGCACGCCCTTGGGCCGGCCGGTCGTGCCGGAGGTGTAGTGCATGGTCGCCCCGGCCGTGCGGTTCTCCGGAAGGGTGTCCGGACGGCCGTCGGTCAGGTCGCCGACGGGCCGGAACCCGTCCACTTGGCCGAAGGCGAAGCACCGGTCCCGCCCGATGCCCGACTCGTCGGCGCCCCTCGCGCCCTCGGTCGCGTACCGCTCGTGCACGAAGAACGCCTTGGCCTCGCTGTCGGCGACGATGTAGCCGATCTCGGGGCCGGTCAAATGCCAGTTGACCGGGGTGTAGTACCACCCGGCCTGCAACGCGGCGAGGTAGAGCACCAGGCCGTCCACGCCGTTGGGCGCCAGGCCGCAGATGCCGTCACCCGGCTGGAGACCCAGCTCGCGGAGTCCGTGGACCAGGCGGTTCGCCCGCGCGAGCACGTCTCCCGCCCGGTGTTCCGTGCCATCGGGGTCCACCGCGGCGATCCACTCGGGGTCGGCCTGCGCGATCCTCCAGAAGCCAAGCGAGCCCATGTCCATGCTCCCTGTCCGGTGCGTTCCGTGCGCCCGTTCCGTCTGCCGGGACCGCCCGTCGTGGCGCGGTCCCACTCCTCCTGATTTCCCCCCGAACGACGCCAGGCTGAATCGACCCCTGGCCCGGCCGTGATTCCAAACGAGAATCGGTTCTAGTACGTTGCGGGCAGACTAACCCCGGGCACCGACGCCGATCAAGCGCTTGATTTGTCAATCTGGCGGGGGCGGGCGCGGCCGATCTAGGATCAGGTTCTCCTTAACCAAGCGCTTGACTAAGCGGAGGCGTCCGTGGATCTCCTGCCGATCAGCACACCGCACTGCCGGGTCGAGAGGGACGGCCCGATCGTGGTCGTCACGATGGACCGCCCCGAAGCCAGGAACGCCCTCTCGACGGACATGCTGGTCGGCCTCGCCGACGCGTGGGCGTACATCTCGGCCGAGCCGGAGGTCCGGGTCGGCATCCTGACCGGGGCGAACGGGACCTTCTGCGCCGGAGCCGACCTCAAGGCGATGGGCTCCCCTTCCGCCGACGAGCAGGTCCGCCGCCGGGCCGCGGAGATCGAGAACTACCACTGGAAGGGCCTGCTCCGCGACACCGCGTCGTTGCCGGCCAAGCCGATCATCTGCGCCGTCGAGGGCTACGCGGTGGCGGGCGGCACGGAACTCCTCATCGGAACCGACCTGCGGATCGTCGCCGAGAGCGCCACCCTCGGACTCTTCGAGGCCAGGCGCGCGCTGTTCCCCATGGGCGGCAGCGCCATACGGCTCCCGCGCCAGATCCCGTACGCCTTCGCGATGGACATCCTGCTCACCGGCCGGGCGATCACCGCCGAGGAGGCGCTGGCGATGGGCCTGGTCAACCGGGTCGTCCCGGACGGTGCGGCGCTGCAGAGCGCGCGGGAACTGGCCGCCGAGATCGCCGCCTGCGGGCCACTCGCCGTACAGGCCATCCTGCGGACGTACCGCGAGACGCTGGGGATGGGCGAGGCCGAGGCACTGGAGGTCTCGGACGCCATCGGATGGCCGGTGATCGGCTCCGAGGACGCCAAGGAGGGCTCACGAGCCTTCCGGGAGAAGCGCCCGCCGGTTTACCGCGGGAAGTGACAGGGGCGCCGCGGGAGTTGTGAATTGGAACTGTTCGCGACACCGAAGGCGCGTTACGATCCCTCCCGCATTCGCTGTTCTGTGGGATCATGAGCGCGCTACCTGCT
Organism: Microtetraspora sp. NBRC 16547; assembly: GCF_030268965.1. Classification (GTDB taxonomy): domain Bacteria; phylum Actinomycetota; class Actinomycetes; order Streptosporangiales; family Streptosporangiaceae; genus Microtetraspora. Next base: position 26,689 of record NZ_BSSE01000001.1, read on the forward strand.
CTTTTCGTCTAGCGGCCCAGGACACCGAGCACCCGCAAGGGACTCGGAAACGCCGGTTCGAATCCGGCCGAGAGCACCGTGTTCATGTAGCTACATGTGATAACCGACCATGACGGGTTCAGGGCGCAGCCGTATTCCTGTCTGCCGCATGACCTGGCTGGCCAGAGTGCGCAGCGCGGTGGCGAACGCCGTGGCGGTGGCGCCGTCGCGGGCGACCAAGGTGAGGGTGCGCCGGGTAGAGCAGTACACGCCCGGGGCCAGGCGCTGACCTGGGTGGTGACCACACTGCTGCAGAAGCCATCCGGCGCGGTCAGGGTGTCGGCGATCTGCTGGCCGTAGGCGCGTGTTCTGCACCGGAGCGGCCCCGACGGTGCCAGGGATCCCGGCCAGGTACTCGATGCCCGAAAGGTGCTCGGCCACGGCGTAGCGGACCAGGCGCTGCAGAGGTTCTCCGGCCTGGACGGTCACTTCCACCGAGCCGTCGCCGACGGCCCGGGCACTGATGCCGGTGGTGGCCATGCGGATCACCAAGCCGGGGTATCCAGAGTCGGCGGCCAGGATGTTGCTGTCGCCACCGAGCGTGAAGGGAGAGTCGGGGTCCTGGCGGGCAGCGTTGGCGATGTCGGGCCAGGTGGCCGGGTCGGATCCCTTCGTTCAGGCGGCGGAGAGGGTTTTCAGGGCCAAGGTGCGCAGCGGCGCCAGGCGTCCGCGGGCGTGCCCGTAGTAGACGGCATTGGTGCAGATAACCAGGTAGCTGCCGGTGTGCGGGGCGAGGTAGAGGCTGGTGCCGGTCCAGCCGTGGTGGTAGGCGAGGCGGCCCTCGTCGGCGAGGATCCACGCCAGGCCGCGCTGCAGGCCCGGCTCGATGGTCACCTGACCGATGAGGCTGGCGTGCAGCCACTCACCCAGCTCGGACTGGTCATCGGAGTACGCGGTCAGCAGGTGCTCGGCGTAGCGGGCCAGATCGAGCGGGGTGGCGAAGACACCGGCGTGCCCGGCGATGCCGCCGAGCAGGGCGGCGTTGTCGTCGTGGACGCTGCCCCAGATGCGGGGTGCGCCCGGGATGCGCTGCTCGGTGGGCGCGACGTCAGACCGGCGGGCGACGGGGCCGTAGCAGGTGGAGGTCATGCCGATGCGGCCCCACAGGTCGCCGGCGAGAGCCTCCAGCGGCAGCCCACCCATGTACGCCAGGGCGAGGCCGAGCAGGATGTAGCCGCGGTTGATGTAGCGGTGGGTACCTGGCTCGTCCTCCAAAGGCTCGCGGCACAGCAGCTCGTGCAAGGGTGCCTCAGCGCCGCGATAGTGGTCCAGCCGGGTGGCCGCGCGCAGCCCGCTGGTATGGGCGAGCAGTTGGCGGATGGTCGCCTGTCCGCTGGGTGCCTCGCCGGAGATGGCGGGCAGGAAGTCGCGTACGGGCGAGTCGAGCTCCAACAGGCCGGCATCGAGCAGCCGGCCGACCAGCGGCCAGGTGGCCACCACCTTGGTCAGCGAAGCGATGTCGTACAGGGTGTGCTCGGTGGCGGGCGCCCCGCCGGCCTCCTCGCCGATGGCCCCGGCGGTGATGACGTGCCGTTCCCCGCCGCGGGTGCCGCAGACGATGACGCCGCCCGGGGTGACGTTCTCGTCGATGGCTTGGCGGAGGGTCTCGGTCAGGCGGGTCGTGTCGTCGAGGGTGAAGACTGTGGGCATCAGGCTGCCTCCGCGTCGATGGTGATGTCGGCTCCGAGCGCGGCGAGTTTGGCTGGCAGGTCGCCGTAGCCGCGCCGCAGGTGGTACATCCCGGCGATGGTAGAGCTGCCGTGGGCGGCCAGTGCGGAGATCAGCAAAGCTGTCACCGCCCGGATGTCGTCGGCCTCGACGTGGGCGGCGCGCAGGCTGGCTGGACCGCGCACGTGCACGGTGGCGCCGGTGGCGTGCACGTCGGCGCCGAAGCGGCGCAGCCCGGCCGTGTGGGTGTCGCGGCGCGGGTAGACGCGCTCGTCGACTGCGGAGGTGCCGCGGGCCTGGGTGAGCAGGGCGGCCAGTTGGGGGGCCGCATCGGTGGGCAGACCCGGGTGCGGTCCGGTGGCGGCCCGTACCGCGTGCAGCTCGCCGGGCACGCTGGCCACCAGGCCACTGGGTTCGTCGGCCAGGTGGACGCCCGCCGCCCCCAGCGTCTGCCGCAGCCCTTCGGGGAGGGCGCTGGTGGTGATGCCGTCCAGCTGGACACGGCCACCGGTCGCGGCGGCAGCCATGATCAGGGTGGCCGCCTCGATCCGGTCGGTGGCCACGGCGAACGTGCCGCCTCCGGTCCGGTCGCTGCCGGCCACGTGCAGGCCAGTGTTGTCGAATGCGACGGTGATGCCGAGCTGGGTCAGGAAGCGGGCGGTCTCGGTGACCTCGGGCTCGATCGACGGGTTCGTGATCAACGAGGTGCCGTCGGCGCGGGCAGCCAGCAGCATCGCGGTCACGGTGGCACCCAGGCTGGGCCCGTACGGCGTGACCACGTCGACGTGGAACGGGCGCACGCCGCCGTGTGCGCACACCGCCCGGATGAGGTAGCCGTCGCTGGTGACCTCGGCCCCGGCGGCGCGCATGGCGGCCAGGTGCCGGTCGATGCGGCGCGTGCAGAAGGCGTCCCCGCCCGGCGTGGGGAAGGTCACCTGCCCGGCTCGGGCCAGCACGGCGGCGGCCAGCACTGCGGTGGTGCGGACGCGGCTGCCGAGCTGGGGATCGATCACCGGGGTGAGGCTGCCGCCGGGGGTGGTGGACAGGCGGCCGCCCCAGAAGCGGGCGGGGGTGCCGGTTGCGCTGAGGATGCGGGCGCACACGTCGGTATCCAGAATGTCCGGCGCGCCTGCCAGCACGACCGGGGCGTCGGCGAGGAGCGCAGCCGCGTACAGGTGCAGGGCGATGTTCTTGCTGCCCTGCACCTGTACGCGGCCGTTCAGCGGGATACCGCCGGTGGCCTTCACCACGGCGTTCAAGCCGATGCCGTGGCTGTTGCTGGTCGGAGTGCTGTTGCTGGCCACGGTCTCTCACCGCACCCGGGAGCCGGTGGCCAGGAAGCCGCCCACCTGATCGCGGGGATAGATGACGGTTCCGGGGCCGATCAGGGTGCCCGGTGACAGCACAGTCCCGGCGGGCAGCGCGACGCCGTCGCCGATCACGGCCCCGAACTTTGTCTGCCGGGTGCCGATCCGCTGCCCGTCCAGGGTGATGGTGATCTCCTCGGTGGCGGGCTCGGCCACCGGCCCGCGGTCGCAGCGCAGCGCGGTGGTGGAGCAGAACGCGCCGATGTTGACGCCTCGCCCGATGACGGAGTCGCCGACGAAGCAGGGGTGCTTGGCCAGCACGTCCGCGACGAGGAGGCTGCGGGTGATCTCGGCGGCGAAGCCGATGCGGCAGCCGGGGCCGATCACGCTGTGGTCGCGCACCAGCGCCCCGGCCGCCACCTCAGCGCCCGAGCAGATGAGCACTGGGCCGATGACATGGGCCCCGGCCTCGATGCGGGCTCCGGCCTGGACGATGACCAGGCCCTCGACCTGGGCGCCGTCGGCGACGAAACCGTCGCTGGCGACAGCCAGAATTCCGGGGGTGTCCAGGTCCGCACACATGACGGGCTTGACGTCGAACACCGTGCGGCAGCGGGCCAGCAGGTCGGCCACGTACGGGCTGGCGGCGACGTCGGTGTAGTACGCGGGGATGAGCCGGGCGTCGGCGGTGTAGGTGTCAGCTGCGGGCGTGGTGATCTCGCAGCGGCCGAGGGTTCGGGTGGGAGACGACATCAGGGGGTTCTCCTCTCATCGTGGCTTGATGCAGCGATGGGACCGGACGACCGTCCATGGCGGCCACTTGCAAGGAGAACCCCGCCATGTCGCGCAGAGAAGAAAACTTTCATGCCTTGCACGGGCGAATGCAGAATCTGCAAACGGGCTGGACAGTGGCAGCGATCGGCCTAGCATGAAGCCGATGAGCTGACCATCCGATCATGATCGGTCGCGGTAGGTAATCACGGCCGAGGTCAGGATGGCCGGGCGACCTTCGGGAGCCGTGATGGACGCACATGACATCGTGTGGCGCTCTCCACAAGCACGAACGTTGATCACAGCTCGCGACATCGGCGGCGTGATCAAATTCGCCCGGCAGGTACGCGGCTGGAGGCAGGCCGACCTCGGCCAGCACGTCGGATACTCGGCGTCGACGATCTCCCGACTGGAGGCCAGCAAGCGCGCATCGACCGACATGGCGATCCTGCGCCATGTCATGTCCGCGCTCGACGTGCCTGTCGAGGTTCTGGGCGAGCTTTTGGGCATCGCCGCCGGGCGAGTAGCGACAACGGCGGCCCGGCCGATAGAGGATGACCCCATGCGTCGACGCACGTTCCTCGCAGGCATTATCCCGCTCGGGCTGCTGACCAGTCTGGAAGACGCATTGGTACTGCTGCCGTCGCCGGCACGGTCCGCGCACTCCGGAGAGATAGCGGCTCGCCTCGCCCGCGCGCGCCACCAGTTCGACATGGGGGCCGTGTCCCGCCTCGTCGCTGATCTGCCTGATCTGCTCGCTGTCGCCCACGAGGCGACCGACCGCGAAGGCACGCCCGCCTCGACGGTGCGGCTGGCTGCCTGCTACGACCTCGCCGCGGAGGCGCTCAACAAGGTCGGTGCCACCCGGGCGAGCAGGGTGACCGCGGACCGGGCGATGCTGTACGCGAGGCAATCCGGCTCACCGATCGCCCAAGCCGCCGCTGCGCGGTCCCTGGGCATCGTGCTCCGGCACGACGGCCGCCACCAGCTCGCCGACCAGCTCGCCTCCGATGCGTTGGCCGCCCTGGAGACGACCGGCCTCAGGACCCAAGCCCAGTCGGCGACCTACGCTCAGATCCTTTGCACCAGCGCTTACACGGCTGCGCAGGCGGGGGATCGCGACCGTGCCTTGGAGATGATCCGAGAGGCGCAGCGCGCCACCATCACCCTGCCTGATTATCCGGTGCCGGGCCAGCCGTTCACCGTCACCCCTGCGCACGTCACCCTCTATCAGGTCGGCGTGCATTGGTCCCTGGGCGATGCCGGCGCCGCCCTGCACGCTGGGCGTGACCTACGTGCGGCCCAGTTCTCAACGCCCGAGCGGCGTGGACGTCTGCACACCGATCTGGCGCGCGCCTGGTGGCAGTGGCGCAAGCCTGAGCAGACGGCGTCAGCCCTGCTCGCGGCGCATGGGCATGCTCCGAGCGAGGTCCGCGACCGGCCCGCGATCCGGCAAATAGCAGTGGAGCTGGCCGAGCGACATGCCCGCATGGCTGGTGTGCCCGAGCTCGCCGCGGCGATCGGCTACCGGCGGGCCTCTCCCCGCTGACCACAGCCTGGTGACTGCCCACAGGCGCGAGACGTACGCCCTCACGTGCTCGTCGCTGCCATCGTCCTCGTAGGACATGTCAACGATGAGAGGCGTGTTGCTTACCGCTGCAAGCCAGGGGCCTTCGGTGACATCAGGGCGTGTGCCGACGCCCCGAGCCCTTGCACGAGCGGCAGCGCAGTGGCTGACCCGGGTCACGGGGTGGTGTTCGGGACGGGGATCCCGAGCACCACCCCGGTCACGAACAGCTCCAATGACGGGTCCGCCAGGGTGAGCGTCATCGCGGCTCCCGTCCCCGTGGCGGGGAAATAGACCCGCGCCTGCCCCGCACGCAGGGAGAGCTCGGCCCGCGCCACCCCGAGCCGGGCCGTCACCGCGGTGGCCCGCTCGGCGACGTAGGTGAACCCGCCGACGGCGTAGTCCCCGTTCGACCGTACGGGCAGCGTCATCGTGCCCCCCACCTGCGGGAAGCACTGCCTCCCGGATCCGGTACGGCGTAGCCGCCGAGGATCCGCAGCGGCACCAGGCTCCGGCCGTCCTCCGCGAGGACCACCGGATCGGCGTCGGGACGTGGATGCCGCATGCGGTCGCGGAGCGGTTCCGGGGCGAGCGGGCTGAGCACGTGCGAGCTGAGGTTGGCCTCGCCGAACCCGTAGATCAGCACATCCTCGCCCAGGCGAGCGCGATAACCGGCCAGGAGGGCGCGGCGAGACCACCGAACCAGGTGCCCGGGCCGCCCAGCGCCACGGTGGGGAAGGTCTCGCCCAGGAGCCGCCCGGCGAACAGGAGGCCGTCCCCGAAGGCGGGCCCAAATCATGCCGGAAGTCACGATGTACCGCAGATCACCACGATGGGATGAACACACGGCGATAACGTTTGATCAGAAGCCGGTGGCCCGTTTTCTCCTGGTTTAGTCCTGGCTGTCGTCGGTGATGCGGCCGAGGCGTTCCATGGCCTCGACGTATCCCTCGACCATGTCGAACACGACCTGCTTGGCCGACTTGACCTGGTTCATTGTGCCGATGATCTGGCCGGCGGGGAACGTGGCGAGCTCGCCCGCGTCCGATTTGCCGATCCGGCGCAGCGCCTCGGAGACCAGCATGAACTGAAGCGGCATCGGGAGGGTGCCGGGCGACTCCACCGACTCCCACGCGTCGGTCCACTCGTTCTTGAGCAGCCGGGCCGGCTTGCCCGTCCAGCTCCGCGAGCGGACCGTGTCGCGCGAGGTGGCGGCCAGGATCCGCTGCCGGGCCAGGTCCGGCGTGTCGGCCTCCTCGACGGTGAGCCAGATGGAGCCGGTCCACACGCCTTCGGCTCCGAGGGCCATCCCCGCCGCCATCTGGCGGCCGTCGCCGATGCCGCCCGCCGCCAGGACCGGCACGTCCACCGCGTCGACCACCTGCGGGATGAGCACCATCGTGGAGATGTCCCCGGTGTGCCCGCCCGCCTCGGTGCCCTGGGCGACGACGATGTCCACGCCAACCTCGACCTGTTTCACGGCGTGGCGCGGGGTGGAGGCGAGAGCCGCCACCTTGACCCCCTGGGAGTGCGCCATCTCCACCACGTCGGCGGGAGGCGGGCCGAGGGCGTTGGCGAGCAGCGCGATCGGGTGCCGCAGCGCCACCTCGACCTGCGGCCGGGCGGTCGCATCGGTCCAGCCGAGCAGCACCTTGGTGGGTTCGCCCCCTTCGAGCGGCGGCACATCATGGCTGGCCAGCAGGTCTTCGACGAACCGGCGATGCGCGGCGGGGATCATCCCCTGGAGCCTGGCCACCAGCTCGGCGGGCGAGTCGACGCCGAGGTCCGACCCCTCGTAGGAAGCGGGCATGACCACGTCCACGCCGTACGGCCGGCCGCCGACGTGCTCGTCGATCCACTTGAGCTCCAGCTCGAGCTCTTCCGGAGTGAAGTTGAGGGCGCCGAGGACGCCCATGCCACCGGCGCGGCTGACCGCGGCGACGACATCACGGCAATGACTGAAGGCGAAGATCGGGAACTCGATCCCGAACATGTCGGTGACACGTGTCCGCATGGCCTCGACTGTATGTCCGCCCCCAACAGACTGCAACGTGTTCTAGTAAGAACATTTCGAGAGCACTCCGGATCATCAAGCTACCGACCAGTAACCGGGCACGGCAGGCCTAATAGAACGCGTTCTATGCAAAATTTCCCGGTGGTTCCCGGGCGGTTTCACCGCGCCCGTCCAGCCCGCCCGTCCAGCCCGCCCGTCCAGCCCGGCGCCCGCCGTCGGCCCGACCGTCAGCGGGGCATGCGCCGCCAGATCGCGCGCGGGAGCAACCGCATGACGGCGAAGGCCGTCCGCAGCTTCGCCGGCACCCACACCACAGGCGCCCGCGACCTGAGCGCCTCCATCACGGCGTCGGCGACGGCGTCCACGGTCACCGACATCGGGGCGGGCGTCATCCCCTCCGTCATCCGGCCGATCACGAAGCCCGGGCGGACGATCAGGACCCGCGCCCCCGAGCCGTGCAGGGCGTCGCCCAACCCCTGGGCGAAGCCGTCCAGGCCCGCCTTGGCCGAGCCGTACACGAAGTTGGCCCTGCGGACCCGCACACCGGCCACCGAGGACAGCACAACCAGCGTGCCGTGGCCCTGCTCGCGGAGCCGCCGCGCCGCCGCGAGCCCCACCGAGACGTGCCCGCCGAAGTTGACCGCCACGTCCCGCGCGGCGGCCTCCGGGTCCTTGTCATAGACCGCCTGGCTGCCCAGCACGCCGAAGGCCGGGATCACCACGTCGAGGTCCCCCAGCTCGGCCGCGGCCGCGTCGATCAGCGCCTGGTGCGTCTCGGGCCGCGCCGCGTCGAAGTCGGCCACGCGTACCTCGGCGCCGAGCTTCCGCAGCCGCGCGAGGTCCTCCTCCGGAACCGTGCCGCCGCGCGCCGCCAGCATCACCCGGCTCGCGCCGTCGCGGACCAGCCGGGTAACGACGGCCAGGCCGATCTCGCTCCGGCCGCCCAGCAGCAGCACCGTGTCGACGGACCCCAGAGCGTTCCTCACGCCCACCACTCCTCGTACGTCTTGAGCCGTCCGGCTCCTGCCGGCGCACCGGCCCGGCTCACAGGCACAGCCTTCTGGACAGGTCGGAGCGGAACAGGCCGTCGGGATCGGCGGCGTCCCTGAGCGCGCGCCACTCCTCCAGCCTGGGGTAGCTCGCGGCCATCACGGAGGCCGACATCCGGGAGTCCTTGGCCAGATAGAGCCGCCCGCCCGCCTCCACGACCCACTCGTCGAACCCGCGCAGCAGCCCGGCCAGCCCGCGCTGGCCCGTGGGAATGTCCAGCGCCAGCGTCCACCCGGGCATCGGGAACGACAGCATCCCGGGGGTGCCCGCGCCGAACCGCTTGAGCACGGTCAGGAACGACACCACCCGCTCCGCCGACAGCGTGGCGACCACCCGCCGAAGCGTGTCCTCGGCGCCGAACGGCACCACGAACTGGTACTGCACCAGCCCGCGTGAGCCGTACATCCGGTTCCAGTCGGCGACGCCGTCCAGGGGATGGAAGAAGGGCGTGATCCCCTGGACGACCCCCCTCTTGACCTTGGGCGCCTTGCCGTACCAGACGGCGTTGAAGGCGCCGACCGTGGCCCGGTTGAGCAGCCCGCCGGGCACCCACGGCGGCGCGGTCAGGCGCGGGCGCGGGGCGAAGGAGAGCGGGTCGCCCCTGATCTCTCCGCGCGTCGCGTGGTCGCCGCGCGTGAGCACGCTCCGGCCGGTACGGCTCCCGCGGGCCATCAGGTCGATCCAGGCCACGGTGTACCGGTAGCGGTCGTCGGTCGCGGTCATCACGTCGAGCGTCTCGTCCAGATCGCGGGTGCGCTCGATGTCCACCCGCATCCTGGACGTTTCGACGGGCAGGCACGCGAAGGTGGCGTCGACGATCACGCCGGTCAGGCCCATGCCGCCCACGGTCGCCCAGAACAGGTCGTCCTCCGGCCCGAGCACCCGGGCGCTGCCATCGGCCGTGACCAGGGTCAGCGAGCGCACATGCGCGCCGAACGATGAGTCGACGTGGTGGTTCTTGCCATGGACGTCGGCGGCGATCGCCCCGCCCACGGTGACGTACCGGGTCCCGGGCGTGACCGGCACGAACCAGCCGCGCGGCACGAGGGCGGTCATCAGGTCGTGCAGGCTCGTCCCCGCGGACGCGGTGACCTCGCCCGCCTCCGGGTCCAGGGTCCAGGACGGCGGCAGGGCGGTGCAGTCCAGCACCGTGCCGCCCGCGTTCTGCGCCGCGTCGCCGTACGCCCGGCCGAGGCCGCGGGCGACGAGGCCCCGCCCGGCGATCCCCCATTGCGCCGAGTCCGCGCCGAGCCCCCTTTGCGCCGAGTCCGCGCCGATTTCCTTTCGCGCCGAGCCCGCGCCGAGCCCCTTCACCAGCGCCGCGACCTCGTCGGCCGAGCGTGGGCGCGCGAGCGTCGCTGGGGTCGGGGCGGTGCGTCCCCAACCGGTCAGAAGCGTCATGTCAGGTAGATCCCGATGGCGAGCAGGAGGAGCAGCAGGACGAGGAAGACCTGCAACGGCCGATCCCGGAGGGCCAGCTCCTCAGGTTCCTCTCCTATGCCGCGATCCACAAGTAGGCCATGTCTCAGGACGACGAGGACGAACGGGACGATGCTCAGCGCGTAGAAGCCGAGAGCCGCCCCCGTGTGCTCGTGCAGGGCCCACAGGCAGTACGTCACGATCATCGCGCCCGAGGTCATCGAGCGGACGCCGCCCAGATAGGACGTGGTGTACACGCTGAGCGTCGAGCGGGTGTCACGCGACGTGCCGGTGTTCTGGCTGTTCGCCGCGTCTGCGACTTCTGTCTCCCTCCGCTCCTGAGCGCGCAGCTCGGCCTCGCGCTTGCCGGCGACCAGCAGGAGCGACCCGAGCGTGATCACGACCAGGAACCAGCTCGTGACCGGCACGCTCACGGCCACCGCGCCCGCGTACGCCCTGACGACGTGGCAGCCCGCCACCGCGACGAGATCGACCACCGGCTGGTGCTTGAGCCAGATCGTGTAGCAGAAGGTCAGCACGAGATAGCCGGCGACGACCGCGCCGAGCCGCCACCCCCCGGCCAGACCGACGGCCAGACCCGCGACCAGCAGCACCGCGCCGGCCGCCCGGGCCACCGGGACCGGGACGATTCCCGCCGCGATCGGCCGGAACCGCTTGCGCGGGTGGTTGCGGTCCGCCGCCACGTCCGCGGCGTCGTTGAAGAGGTACGTGGCGCTGGCCGCCAGGCAGAAGGCGGCGAACGCGATGAGGGAACCCCGGAAGCCCGGCCAGGTCGTCAGCACGCCCGCGGCGGCCGGAGCCGCGAACGTCAGGATGTTCTTCAGCCACTGCCGGGGACGACAGGCACGCACCAGTCCGACGGCGAGAGACCTCCCCACACGGACGCCCGCCGGTGGCAGATCCACCAGCGGGCGTAATGGTGCGCTTTTGCGGCTCATTAGACGTCGCGGGACGAGGGAACGCGCAGCAGCAGGATCCCGCCGAGGACCAGGGCGATGCCCACGATCAGCGAGACCAGCGGGATCGTGGTCCTGATGAGGGTGATCTGGCTCAGGTTGTCTTTGACCGTGCCGACCAGGTCGGCGACAGACTTCGGCGTCATGACCGCGGTCGCGATGAACGCGGGCTGGCGCTCGACACCGTCCTTGGTCTTGAGCACCTCGTGGCGCTGCTGCTCCTGCTTGACCGGGGCCCCGGTCGTGGGCTCCACCCAGTACGTGTTCACGCCGTCGTACACGCGGTCGACCTGGACATCACCGGTCTCGGTCATGCCGAGCACCGAAGCCGGGGCGCTGAGGGTGTCGATGACCGTCGGCGGCACCTTCTGCACGAACTTGTAGACCGAGAGGCCGTTGATCGTGTCCTCGCCGGCGAACGTCGCGTCGAACGCCTTGTGGGTCGTTGAGTTGAAGACCTTGTACGTCTTCTTCTCGACCCCGAACGGGAACAGGTAGATCTGCCCTTCGAGCTGCACGGGCTCCTCATCGACGTTGGCGCCGCAGCAGTTCACGCCGACACCGTCGTACTTGTTGAACGCGCTGCGGAACTCCGTGAAGGAGATGCCCGGTCGCGCGTTGGTGACGTCGTTGACCGCGGTGAACTGGTCCCAGACGACGTGGTCGTCCTTCGCTTCCTTGACGTCGCCGCGCGTGGTCACCGTGATGTCGAGCGTCCCGGTGAGCACCTTCAGGTCCTGCAGGCTGAAGTACTGCGCGTTCTCGGCCCTGAGATAGGTGATCCCGTACTGGTCGGCCGGCGCCTGGATGAGGCTGCCCGCCGCCTGGAACTTGATCAGCGGCGCGAGAACGATGAAGAACGCGCCGGCTGCCAACAGAACCACACCAACTAAGCGGCGCATCGTTCCTCCTGGGGGGCGGGGGTATCGCCTGCCGTTTGTTCTGAAAACCGGTTCTATTTCGCGACATGCTAATGCGCAGAGTGACCCACGTCACGAGGGATGCGGAAAAGTGACCGAAACAGGTTCTATATCGGCCCGATCGCCCCGAGCTCAGCGGGCCGCTGCCGCCTAGCCGGCGGCCGGCTTCCGCGCGTGGACCGTCAGGATCGCGGCGGCCGAGGGCCAGGCGCGGAAGAGCCGGTCGATCGGCTTCAGCGGCCCCGGAACATCGTGATAGGTGGCACCGCGCGCCACGAGGCCCGTGAATCCATACTCCTGGAGGAACTCCCTGAGCGCGACCAGCGTGAACAGGCGCAGATGACCGGCGACGGACCGGCCCGGACGCCCGAACACCCGGGCCATGCTGACTTCGGAGAACACGGGCTGGCGACCGAACGCCAGCATCCCCCTGTTGAACCAGGCGGCCAGGTTCGGCGTCGACATCAGCAGGTGACCACCCGGGCGCAGGATTCGATACATCTCCAGGAGAGCGGTGTCCGGGTCCACGAGATGTTCGACGACCTCGGAGAAGATGACGACGTCCACGCTGCCCGACGCGATCGGGATGCCCGGGTGGACTGCTCCCCCACGCACCACGGCGAGCCCCCGCCCCCTGGCGGCCCGTAGCGGCGTCATCGCCCAGTCCATCCCGGCCACCCGGTGCCCGGGCGCGGCGTCGGCCGCCTGGCGGGTGAGGCCGCCGTCGCCGCAGCCCACGTCCAGGATGGTCAGCGGCCCTTTCTCCGCCGCCACGATCTCGCGCAGGAAGGCGACGATCCGCGCGGCGCGGTCCTGGGCGACGGACACCGGCGTCTCGGGGTTCTCGTAGAAGTCGCGCAGTTCGCCCGAGTTCTCTGCGGTCACGTCCCCCATGAGCGGGCCCTTCCGAGTCGGATGCGATCGCGCCGGCGATCGGCGGTACGGCGGGTGGTTACGGCAGGTCGCACGGCAGACTAGAAGTCGACGATCACGATTGGATAACCGGGCGGCGCGACCTGATCGCCACCAGGCCGGCCACCAGCGACAGCGCGGCCAGGGCGGCGAGCACCCAGGGCGCCGGACCACGCGCCGCTTTCAGCAGGGCCACCGACGCCCTGATCTGGTCGGCACGCGCGTCGACGTCCTCGGGCGGCGAGCGGAAGTCGGCGTCCAGGGCCACCAATCGGGGAACGCCGTCCGCCGTGTTGACGGTCTGGCGCTGCCGTTCCTCGATCTTGACCGGGGTGCCCGTGACCGGCTCCACCCAGTAGCGGCGCTCCACGGAGGCGTGCACGAACGCCTTGACGTCCCCGCGGCCGGGCAGGCCGAGCATGGCGGCGGGGAGCCTGCCCCCGGGCACCTCGCCGAGCCGTCGCGTGCCCACCGTCTGCTCGTACCGGTAGACCGCCAGCCCCGCGACCTGCTCTTGGCCGCGATACCGCATGGGCAGCGCCTGCGAGGTCACCGTGTCGAAGAAGGGGTAGTCCTTCCGCTCCGCGAAGAACGGCCACTTGAAGGCCAGCCCCGACTGTTCGACCCCGATCGTGTCACCGACATAGGCCCCGCAGCAGTTCACGATCGTTCCCGTGCGCTTGTCGAAGGCCACCCGGCGATCGGTGTAGCTGAGGGTGACGGCCCCGTCCGCGGTCTGCACGGTGGTGAAGTTGTCCCAGACCACGAGGTCCGCGGTGGCGGCGTTCGCGTCCCCGCGCAGCGAGGACACCGCGTCGACCGTCACGCCGGTCAGCTTCTTCCCGGATGAGCGGTCGAGTGCCGTGGCGTCGACCGCGCGCAGGCGGGTTACCGAATAGTAATCATCCGGCGCGACGGCCAGGGATTCGAGGACGTAGGTGGGCACCACGACGGCCAGGACCCCGAAGAATCCCGCCGCGCCGAGAAGGCCCAGCCCCAACGACGCCCTCATGCGTCCCCCTATTACCACATTTGGAGTAGAACAGATTCTAAGTAGGAGGTAGGGTAATGCGACTTATCAGCATTTGTGCACCCCCTTGGCCCTGAATGCATCGTGACCATCCCGCCCTCCCCGCCACCGCGCCCGTCGACGTGCCGCAGAACCGGCTCAACGCGGTCGACGGGCTGCGCGTGCTGGCCGCCCTCGCCGTACTCGTCTTCCACGTCGCGGGCATCACGGGCCTCCACTACGGCGACGGGCCGCTCGCCTGGGTGATGTCCCGGGGAGAGGCGCGGGTCGCGATCTTCTTCGCCGTCTCCGGTCTCCTGCTGTACCGGCCGTGGGCGAAAAGCCTGCTCGGTTCCGGCCCGCCGCCCGGCGTTCGCGTCTACCTGCTCCGCAGAGTGCTGCGGATCTTCCCGCTCTACTGGCTCGTGGCCCTGGTCGCGCTGGCCGCGTTCAACCTCGATCGGGCGAAGTCACCCTGGGACTGGATCGAGGTCCTGCTCCTGCTCCACGTCTACGACCCCACGCCCTGGTGGCCTGTGATCCAGCTCGCGCCGGTCGGCCTGCAGCAGATGTGGACGCTCGCGATCGATGTCAGCTTCTACCTCGTCCTGCCGCTCCTGGCGGCCGCCATCGCGTTCGTCGCCAAGGCCGGCGGCGCGTCGGTCGACACCCGCGCCAAGCGGGCGCTCCTTGCCCTCGGGCTGCTCTCCCTCGGCTCGTTCGGCTACCTGTACCTGATCCGGTACCCGGTGTACACGATGCGGATGGAATGGTGGCTCCCCCGGTTCTTCCCCTGGTTCGCCGTGGGGATGGCCGTCTGCGTGCTCACCATGTGGTCCCGCGCGAACACCGAGGGCGGCGAGCGGGTCCGCCGCTGGTGCGAGGAGATAGCGGCCAACGCCGGCACCTGCTTCCTGTTCGCGGCGCTCCTGTTCGGCCTGGTCGCGACGCCTCTCGGCGGGCCGAAGACGCCGCAGTCCCTGGTCCCCGACATCACGGCCGACATGTTCCGTCTCACGGCCTACACCCTCATGACGCTCTTCGTCGTCATGCCCGTCGCCGTACGGCCGGCTGTACCCACCTGGGTGCACCGCGCCCTTGGCCACCCGGCCATGAGCAGGCTCGCGAACCTCTCCTACGGCCTGTTCGTCTGGCAGATCATCGTGATCTGGGTCTACTACGACATCACCGGCCGGCCGCACCTCGACCAGCAGTTCGTCCCCGTCTTCACCGCCGTGCTCGCCGCAAGCACCCTGCTCGCCTGGATCGGCTACCTCGTCATCGAGAAACCGGCCCGCGTACTCGGCCAGCGCCTTGAGACGCGGCGGACGGCACCACCCCCTCAGAGCTGACCACACCTCGTTCGCGGAGGACCACGTGATGGCCACCACCGAGTTCGATCAGGGCACGCCCAGCCCCCGCGGCGGCGCTCCCGCTCCCCCCGCCCCCGGCGACGACGGCAGGAACGGGGCGGTGGGCGGCCTGCGCGCGGTGGCGGCGCTCGCCATCCTGCTCTTCCACGTCGCCGCGATGAGCAACTTCACCACGACGGGCGGGCTGGCCGGCGCGCTGACGGCCCGGCTGGACGTGGCGGTGTCGATCTTCTTCGCGATCTCCGGCCTGTTGCTGTTCCGGCCTTGGGCCCGCCGCACCCTGCTCGGGGCGTCGGTTCCGCGGACAGGCGTCTACCTGTGGCGGCGCGCCGTCCGGATCCTGCCCGCGTACTGGATCACCGCCGTGGTGGCGATGATCGCCCTGGCCGAACCGGCCGGCTATTCGGCGGGCCAGTGGGTCCAGATGCTGCTGCTCGTGCAGATCTACGATCCCGCCCCGGCCTGGCCCAACGGCGGGCTCGGGCCGACGGCGCTCGGCCAGATCTGGAGTCTCGCCGTCGAGGCCGCCTTCTACCTGGCCCTGCCCGCACTCGCCTGGGCGATGCACAGGTATGGCCAGAGAGAGCGCCACGGAGCCGCCTCCCTGGACATGCGCGCCACCCGGATGCTGATCTTCCTCATCCCCGTGAGCCTGGCGTCCTTCGCCTTCGCCGTCGTCATGCACGTCCCCGAGCGGATCTTCTGGATCCAGTTCCTGCTTCCGCACTATCTGATCTTCTTCGCCATCGGCATGGGCCTGGCCTTACTGCTGACCTGGGCCGAGGGCGACTCGCCGGGGGCGGCGCGCGCCCGGCAACTGCGCGACATGATCGCCTCGTCGGCGGGCACCTGCCTGCTCACCGCGGGCCTGGCGTACTGGCTGCTGATGACTCCGGTGGTTGGGCGGTTCGGCGATCCGTTCACCACCCTGCGCGACGAGGAGCTCCGCATCCTGTTGCACACGGTGATCACCGTCCTCGTCGTGGCTCCGGTCGCGTGCCGGGCTCCCTCCCTGACACGCCTGCTCGGGAGCCGGCCGATGGCCTTCCTCGGCGAGATCTCGTACGGGATCTTCCTCTGGCAGTTCGTCGTCATGGAGCTCGTGTACCGGGTGACGGGCATGCACTACTTCGGCGGCGGGTTCCTGCCACTCCTGGCGCTGTCCCTGCCCGGGACCGTGGTCGTCGCCACGATGACCCGCTACCTGGTGGAACGGCCGCTGTCGCGGCTGCGCGGCGCGCGGTCGGCGGAGCCCGCCACCGCCCCGGACGTGCCCACCGAACCGAACACCACCGCGCCGAACACCACCGCGCGGCTGGTCGTCCCCGAAGTGGTCGTTCCTGAGGCGGCGGTACCCGAGGCGGCCCCGCCTCCCCCGGCTCCCGTACCCCTTCCGCGGACGGCACCCGCCATCGTGGAGAAGGTCGCGGAGGCGGTCACGGAAGAGGGAGCACGGCCCCGCCGCCGCGCCGCGGACCCCGAGCACCAGAACGCGCTCGACGGCGTCCGCGCGATCGCCGCCTTGGCGGTCCTGCTCTACCACGTGAGCGGCAAGACATGGGTGGTCGACGGCTGGGGCGCCTGGGTGCTGTCCCGGGGCGATGTGGGCGTCGCCATCTTCTTCACGCTCTCCGGGCTGCTGCTGTACCGGCCCTGGGCCCGCGCCGCGCTCGATGCGGGCGACCGTCCCGAGACGAGGGCGTACCTGTGGCGGCGTGCCTTCCGTATCCTTCCGGCGTACTGGCTGGTGGCGGCGGTCGCGCTGATCTTCTTCAACCCCGCCCACAACGCATCGCAGTGGGTCTGGGCGAAATGGCTGCTCCTGCTCCAGATCTACGACGTGAGCGCGTGGTGGGGCGGCGTGGAAGGCCGCGGTCTCGAGCACATGTGGTCGCTCGGCGTGGAGGTCGCCTTCTACGTGACCCTCCCTCTCATCGCCGCCGCCCTCACCTGGGCGGCCACTCTGGGCGGCGCCCGCGACACCACGACACGGGCGCTGCGGCTGTTCGCCGGGATCGGTGTGATGGTCCTCATCTCGGTCGGCGTGACCGTGGCCGCCCACCAACCCGGCACTCCGGGCGAGGTCAACATGCTGCTCCCCCGCTATTTCATGTGGTTCGCGCCCGGCATGGCCCTCGCCGTCCTCTCGGCCTGGAGCTGGTCCGGCGACGCGTCCGCAGCCGGTGTGCGCGAGTTCTGCCGAAGGGTCGCCGGGCTGCCCATCCTCTCGTGGACCCTCGCGGCGATCGCCTTCGCGATCGGTTGCACCCCGCTGATCGGTCCGCCGCACCTCAGCGCCCTGCCCGTGTTCGAGGGGACGGTCAAGTCCGTGCTGTGGGGTGCCGTCGGGCTCTTCCTGGTCGCCCCCTCCGCATTCGCGACCGGCTACCGCGGGCTGACGAACCGGGTCTTCGGCAACGTCGTACTGCGCTACCTGGGCAAGATCTCCTACGGCATCTTCCTGTGGCAGTTCGTCGTCATCTACGGCTACTACGCGCTGTCCGGCAGCGCGGTGTACGCCGGCGGCGACTTCTGGGAGGTTCTCGCCATCGCGCTCACAGGCATCCTGATCCTGTCCGCGCTGACCTACCACCTCATCGAGGAGCCCTTCCACCGGCTCGGACGCCAATTGGGGACACGTCCCGGAGCAGGAAGCGTGCCGGCCTCGGCGCAGCCCGTGCCCTAGGGAACGCGGGGCACGGGCGCGCCGATGCGGACCGCGCTCACGCACAATCCGGCCCCGGGCGACAGGCCGTCGATCCGGAGGGCGGGACCGCCCGCGACCACCTGCAGGTAGAGGACGTGCGCGCCCTTGGCGAGGTTGATCGGCACCCGGGCGCCCCCGTACGCGAAGACCGCGAGCGCCTCACGGGTGGCGGTGTAGGAGAGGGCGACGGTGTACTTCCGGCGCGGCAGGTCATACGACAGCGGGACATCGACCCTGCCGCCGGACAGCGGATAGCAGACCGGCTTCGCCTTCGGCGTGGCGACCACCACCGCCGAGACGGCCATGGGCCGCAACCGCCCGGTCGCGTCGAAGACCATCGCGTCGGCGGTGGGACCAGGGTGGCGCATCACGTCGCGCAGGTCCGGACCGGCGAGCGGGCCGAGGATCCGCGCGGTCGACCGGTACTCCCCCAACCACGCCGAGAGCAACCGCCCTGGCACCGCGGTGTCGTAGATCTGGACGCTCGACGGCGTGCGGGCCAGCTCCCTGGCCGCGGTCGCCAGATAGTCCCGCATCGGCTGAGTTCGCAAACCGGACGCGTACGCCGAGGTGGACCACGCCGCGAGGGCGACGACCGCAGGGACCGTGACCCCCGCCAGGACCCGCCCCAGCGGCAGTCTTCGCAGGTAGGGCTGTTCCTCTCCCATGAGGGGGAGGAACGCCAGCCCGAGGAGAAGCGTGATCACCGGAACGGCCCCGGCGAGCAGCTCGGACCGCGCGCCCCGGAACTCACCGGCCTGGACCACGTCCGGCAGCGTGGGCACCGCCACCGTCACGATCACGTAGCCGAGCAGGAGCAGCCACGCGGCGGCGGCGTGCCGCCGTGCCCGGACCGTGATCACCACCGCGAGCGCGACCACGACCCAGGCGGCCACGACGAGGGCCGCGGGCGGCAACGCGACGCCGTAGTCCGAACGCGCGAAGTACCAGCGGACCGGCCCGCCGACGAGCCCCGTGACGAGCGTCTGCCCGATCAGCCGCCAGAGGAAGCCCGCGACGGCCGCCGGGCCCGGCAGCCATTCCGCCTGCGGCGGCCGGGTCGCCAGGTGGACACCACCCGCGGCAAGCATGATCGACGTGTACACCGTCCACAGGACGGGGGCGGCGCGCAGCGCCTGACGGACGGCGGACATCCCCCGGCCCTCGGTGAACCAGACCGCGGTCAACCCGAACAGCAGCAGTGGAAGGAGGGCGACCCCGAGCGAGAAGAGCATTCCGGTGAGGATCCAGAGGATCGCGGCCACGGCGTGGACGCGCCTGCCGTCCCGCTGGTAGAGCACATGGGAGGTGACCGCCATGGCCACCGCGATCTGCGGCACGACGGTGGTCAGCGCGGCCGACCACCAGGTGAGCGCGGCGAGGGCCAGCGGGCTCACCAGGTAGACGGCGAACGGCAGCAGCGTGGCGGGACGGCGCCCGAGGACGACCGTCAGCATCCGGAGTACCGCGAGCGAGGCCAGCGCCTGAATGGCGAGGATCACCCCGGCGACCAGCGCCCAATGGTAGGTGCCCGCGCGCGCCAGCAGCCAGGCGAGCCCGAGCCCCCCGGGCATCCACCGCCCCGCGTGCGGGGTGAAGAGGTATCCCCAGTCGAGGTTCTGCTCGGTCGCGCGAACGAGCAGGATGTAGTCGTCACCGGTGAAGAACGACTTCGCGACGACACCGGCTCTGCCCGCGATCTGGGCGGCGATCAGGACGACTCCCACGAGAAGCACCGCTCGCGAGGCGCCCAGGGACCTGAACCGCACGAGGCGCCGCCCGCCGTTTCCGAGCCGCCTCACCATCTGGGTCACCACATCGTCTCCTGTCCGTCACACCGTCGGGCGTGCTTCGTCGCGTAGGCCGACCACGAGCCTGCCGAGCACGGGCAGGCAGAGCAGTTGGGCGACGACGTCCTGCAGGGGGCGTGCCAGGGCCTGCTGCTCGATCTCCGCGAAATAGTTGCCCAGGGCGACCGAGACGCCGGCGAATGTGAGGAAGACCGCCACCATGACCGGGGAGTACGCGACGAGCGCCACCTGTTGGAAGGTCTCCGGGGCGCCGGGGTTCCCGCGCACCGCCCGTCGCATCCCGGTCACGAGGGCGTAGGTCCCGAGCACGATGAGAAGGCCGAACAGCCCTCCCACCCAGGCGCCCAGCGCCGCCGCGGTGAGGGCGGCGAGGCGGGCGGGGAAGGCCGCCGGTGCGGCGTCCCCCGCACGCGCTGCGGGCCCATCGCTCCTCCCCCGCCATCGGACGAGTCCGATGAGGACGACGATCAGCGCGAAGCCGCCGAGCAGGGCGCCGCGGTACCAGGCCTCCGGCTGGAAGGTCAGGACGACCCGCTCGCCCGCCGACCCGGCCGGGAGGGTCCACGCCTGGCGCCACCCGTCCAGCCGTACCGGTTTCAGCTCCATCCTGCCCAGGTGGGCGCGCCAGCCGTCGTTGTAGTTCTCATTGACGACGAGGAAGCCGGGCGCGTCGGTCTGGGGGCGGACGGTGCGGTCACCGGGCCGCCACCCGTCGACGGCGACCGGCTGGAGGCTCTCGCTGGACCGGCTCTGCGGGCGCGGCTCCTGGATCGCCATGGAGACGACGCGGTACGGATCTGTCTGCGACACGCGGAAGCGGTTCTCCCCTGCGGCCAGCACCCACTTCTGGCAGGTACGGAACGTGAGCGGGCGGCCGTTGACGATGTCCGCGACCGTCCCTCCGATGATCTTTGTTGGTACGGGGAAGCCGTTGATCGCCAGCGTGGGGCCGGTGCCGCACATCGTCCGGACCGGCCAGTCGCCGGGCAGGCCCGCGGGAGTCACGCCCGGGATCCTGAGCTCCGCGACCTGCACCGACTGGCTGCGCCGCGGCAGGAACTGCACGACGAGCTTGCGCGTCACGACCGGCTTGAACCGGAAGACCCCGTCGGCGCCCGCGTACCCCCCGCGCAGCGCCTTGTCCGCCCAGAGGAGGAGTTGCATGGGCGCGGCCCGATCGAGCGTCTCGGGGCGGACGATCGTGATCTGGTCGATGCGCCGCCGCTTGCCGAAGTCGATGGTGAGCGTGGGCTTGGCGTCGAAGGCGCTCGCGTACCAGACGGTCTTGGGGTCGCCGTCGAACGCCGAGCGCCCGAGGGCGATCGGATGGTCGACGAGGGTGGAGGACGCCTTGACGTGCGGATATATGCCGGGGAACGTCGTGGACCGCTGGGCCGTCGCCGGATCCGTGAGGATCGCCCGGCCGGTGGCCACCCGCTCCGCCGTACCGGGGGAGGTGACGGTCCGGTCGAACCCGAAGCCGTCCTCGCCCCGCATCTGGAGGGTTCCGGAGCACGCCCAGACGAACGACCCCTGCATGCACCCCGGCGCGGAGCCGCCGCTGCCGGTCAGCACGTACGTCGGGATGAGCCCGTCCCCCCGGCCCTTCGGGATGCCCGGCACGACGATGGTCCTCGCGGCCGTCACCCCGGGAACGGAGAGCTCGGTGATCCCCACCCGGTTACCGAGCTGGGACTTGGGGCGCCATGCCACCTTGGTCACAGTGATCTTGATGTGGTCGGTCTGCCCCGGAGGCACGTGCAGGAGCTGCGCGGCTCCGGTGTTCTTCACGCCCTGACGGACGGCACCGCCGGAGGTGCTGATCTCCACCTCGGTGACAGGGGGGCCGATGAACTGGGTGAACGCCACCGCCACCTGCGGGACGGCCCGCTTCGCGGCGAAATCCACCCGCAGCCACTCGTTCACCGCGCCCTGCCAGCCGGCCGAGCGCCACGACGTCCGCGCGTCGCCGTCCACCGCGGCGTAAGGGAGGTACCCGGTGTCACGGCTGTCGGGCAGCGCCGTGATGTCCGACGCGGCGGAGGACGCGGTGATCGCCTTGATACCGGAGAGCCTCGCGGTGGAGGTGTACGCGTCCCAGTCGGGGTCACGCAGGTCGTGCTCGGCCGACGGGCGCTTGAACGGCTCCGTCGCGGTGAGCGTGGGAGAGCTCGCGAACCTCAGCTCGCTGAACGCCACCTCCCTCCGGCGCAGAGTGTCGGTGACGATCGTGTCGGCGCCGGGGATCCGGGCGGCCTCACCGTCGTCTCCCAGGAGGACGGGCCGAGCGCTGTCCAGCAGCCCGAGGTCCGCGAGCGTCAGGAGGGCCTCCGGGCCACCCGTCACCCGCAGCGGCTCGCGATCGCTCACGGTTCCGGCCACCGGCGCCGGGCTGTCCACCCGATAGACCTCGAGCGCGTGGTAGGGCTGGTTGAACCAGGTGGACGCGTTGCCCGCCTTGGGGTCGCCGACCACGGGGCCGAAGGTCATGACCCGCGTGAGCCCCGGCGACCCGGCGATCGCCTCGTGCACCCGCGGCGGCCAGGCCCCCCGGATCGAGAACTTGTCGAGGTCGTTGCGTACCAATACGTAGCCGACGCCGATGCGCCTGAGCACCTCGGTGAGGCCGGGCGACCCCTGCCCGGTGGCGAACCGCTGGTCCACCGCGTCGAGCAGGCGGGTCATGCCGGACGAGCCCCACGGCACGATCATCCGGGTCGTCCAGCGGACGTCGAGCAGGGGTTGCATGGGTTCGTCCATGGGACGGCCCCAGAGGTACTCGCCCCACCGGGAGCCCGGAGCCGCGAGGACCATCGACGTCCCGGCGTTCCGGTTCAGCCACGTGGCCGCCTCACGCCAGTAGCCGGGGATCTCGGTGTACGAGCCGCGGGCGGCCAGCCCGACGGAGGCGATCGGAACGAAGGTGAGCGCCAGCAGGGCCGTCGACGTCGCGGCGATGGGCACGCGCAGCCGCGGCATGCCCGACACCGGCAGGTACGCCAGCCCGAGCGCGACGGGCAGGCGGACGAGCGCGTCGAACTTGTGGATGTTGCGGAACGCGGCGAGCACCCCGTCGAACAGCTCACGGATATCCCCGGCGAACGGGTTCGCGACCACGCTCGTGTGACCGGTGACCATGATCGCCGTACCGAGGAGGGCGACGGAGAGCAGGAACGTGCGCTCGGGCATGCCGCGCCGTACGAGCCCGGCCAGGCCCAGGCCCGCCACTGCGGCCGAAACGACGACCAGCCAGGGACGTACGGAGTGCTCGAACGCCGCGGGCCACCACGGCATGCCGTCGATGGGGAGGTAGCCGATCCAGTTCGCGGCACCCCTGAGCGTGTTGGTCAGGGAGGTCACACCGGTCGTCGTCGCCGCGTTCTCCGTGAACGGCATGAAGGAGAACGTGTAGCGGCCCATGACGACGAGCGGCCCGATCCACCAGAGGGAGGCCGCGGCCGTGCAGCTCGACCACCAGAGCAGCAACCGCCTGCGGCGCGGCCCGCGCTCCCGGGTCAGCAGGTAGACGAAGGGGACGACGAGCACGGCGAGCTCGGCCGTGGCGTTGACGCCTCCGCAGAAGACGAAGGCGAGCGCGGACATGGCCGCCGCCCTGCGCGGGCTCTGCCCCTCACGGGTTCCCCGTACGAGCGGCAGCAGCATCCAGGGCAGTACGGCGCTGGGCAGGAACTCAGAGGAGTTGACCCCGACGAGTGCCTGGGCGTGCGGAGCGAGAGCGTACGCGAGGCCGCCGAGGATCCTGGTGTTCGCGGTGCCGACGCGGAAGGCGTCCGCGAGCCGCACCGCCCCGAGGAAGGCCGCGCTCAGGACGAGCCCGATCCACAGCCGCTGGACCACCCACGGCGGGATCCCGATCTCGATGCCCGCGATGTAGAACGGGCCCATCGGGAACAGGTACCCGTAGGCCTGGTTCTGGATGTATCCGAAGTGGGCGCCGTCCCAGAGTGAGATCGCCCGCGCCAGGAATCCCCACGGATTGATCGGCATGTCGAGCTTGGTCTCCGAGATGATCTTCTCGGGAGCCGTGGAGAGGGCGACGACGAACAGCGCGAGACAACCGGCCAGGAGACGCAGTCTGCGGCGGAGGTCCGGGCCTTCCTTCTCAGGAGCGCTCAGCACGGGCGGTCGCTCGGCCACCACTACAGCCCCCACTCCTCGTTACCCCCAAGTGGCCCAAGGCTAGAAGCGGTTCCACAATGGGGGACAGCCGGTTGGTCGAATTGTGACAAAACGGGAGCATCATTCGCTGACGCCGTGCGCGTAAGCTGCGCGGCGTGGACAGCGCCATTCCCTTCCATGCTGATCTGGCTCGCTCTGTTCGGCTTTTCACGGCTTTCAGAAAAGAACAGGCCGACCCCGATTACTTCTACGGCCTGCTCGCCCGCGACACGGTCGCCCAGCTCGGCACCTACGTCGACCTGGCGGGACGCTTGGTGGTCGATGTCGGCGGCGGGGCGGGGTACTTCGCCGAAACGCTGCGCGCCGCCGGTGCGCGCATCGTGTGCGTCGACTGCGACGCGGGCGAGATGACCGCCAGGGAGGGCGTCATGCCCGAGGGGGCCGTGCTGGGCAGCGCGTTGCGGATGCCGCTGCGCTCGGACTCCGTCGACGTCTGCTTCTCGTCCAACGTGCTGGAACACGTTCCCGATCCGATCACCATGGCCGAGGAGATGGTCAGGGTCACCCGCCCCGGCGGGACGATCTACCTCTCGTTCACCAACTGGCTCTCGCCGTGGGGTGGACACGAGACATCGCCCTGGCACTATCTCGGCGGCCATCGCGCGGCCCGGCGCTACGAGCGCCGGTACGGCAGGGGCCCCAAGAACGTGTTCGGGGAGAGCATGTACCCGGTGTCCGTCTCGACCGTGATCGGCTGGGCCCGCCGGCAGACGGGGGCCGAGGTCGTCGACGTGTTCCCCCGCTACCTGCCCGCGTGGGCCAAGCCCGTGGTCCGGATACCGGTGCTCCGGGAGTTCCTGACCTGGAACCTGGTTCTCGTACTCAGGAAGCACTAGACGGTCTCCGGAGAGACGCGCGGCTCGGGCACCAGGCGCCGCGCGCCCGCTCGCGGCTCGTGCTCGGCGAGCTGGCCGAGCAGGAGCGCGGTCATGGCCGCTCCAGTCTGGTCCCAGGTGAAGGATCCGGCCCAGGCCCGGCAGCCCGCCCCGATCTCGGCCCTGGCCGTGGGATCGGAGAGCTGCTTCAGCGCCCGGTCCACCACGTCCGCCAGCAGCTCACCGTCCCTGACCAGCCAGCCGGTCACGGAGTCCCGTATGGAATCACGCAGGCCGGGCACGTCGTAGGCGACCGTGGGAACGCCGAGGATCGCCGCCTCGATGACCGTGAGCCCCCATCCCTCGAACTCCGACGCGGTCACGTGCAGGATCGCCGAGCCGAGCACTGCGGCCTTCCGCCGGTCGTCGAGGAACCCGTGCAGGACGACCCGATCGCCCAGTGCCCGCTCCCGCACCATCTCGGCCAGCGGTTCGAACTCCGGCCCCCGCCCCACCACGTGCACCTGGATCCCGGGCCAGCGGTCGGCGAGCAGCTCGGCGAGCTCGACCACGCGGGAGACCCGCTTGTGACCGACGAGACGGCCGACGAAGACCAGGGAGACGTTCGCGTGCTCCGCCGCGGGCACCGGCTCACGGCGGACGCGGGTCGTTCCGTTGGGGATCACATTGATGGGCGCGGCCCAGTCGAGGCGCTCCCTGATCTCCAGCTTCGACGACTCCGACACCGTCACGGTCGGGCATCTCCGGTACACGCGCCGGGCAACGGGCCCCTCGATGAAGCAGCCGATCGCGGCCAACCACCTCGGGAAGAACGCGTAGAACTGGCGGGCATGGACGTGATGAATCAGTGACAGCACTGCGGTACGCCGCCCGACCACCAGGGGCGCGAAGAACGGGATGCCGTTCATCGTGTCGATGACCACGTCGAACGAGCGCCGCCGGAACAGCAGCCACAGCGGCACCAGCAGGTAGACGAGGTAGCGGTTGCCCATGCGCCGCAGCTCGATCCCGTCCCGCCGCTCCGCCGCCGGCTGCCCCGGCTCGCGGCTGGTGGCGAAGTACACCTCCGCCCCCTCCCTCACCAGGAACCGGCTGACTTGCCAGGCGTACTCCTCGGCGCCTCCGGCGACGGCCTGGAGGGGTTCGCGGAAGTTGAGCACGGCGATGCGCACACCACGCAGGGAGAGGTCCGAGTCACCGGTCCCGTTTTCGTGGAGTTGGATCCGCCGCTCGTGAGCGGACGGCGTACCGTGCACGTGCGTGTCCGGTTGGGCCACGAT
The DNA here is from genome assembly GCF_030268965.1 of Microtetraspora sp. NBRC 16547. Lineage (GTDB taxonomy): Bacteria > Actinomycetota > Actinomycetes > Streptosporangiales > Streptosporangiaceae > Microtetraspora. The sequence goes on from NZ_BSSE01000001.1 coordinate 52,549, forward strand.
GACTCCTCGCATTCCCGCGTACGACAAAGCTTCATATTCCGGCGAATCGCCGGAGATCGGGAAATATCTAGAAAACGTCAGAAGATCTGGGCGCGAAAATCACCGGACAGGGCGTCCAGAAATCATTGGGCCGGTACGTTCGCGAAAAAGGCATGGCGAAACTGAACTCATCGCCTTCGAACCGGATTACCGGTGCTCTTCCCTGTCCGGGGGGTCGGCGGGACCGACCCCGCCGGTCAGCGGGTGCCGTAGTTGTAGAGCGGCTTGTTCGGGGGCTCCGGAGTGGGCGAAGCCACATTGACGACCGCCACTGAGGCGACGCCGGCGAGCACTGCCCCGACCGCCAGAGCGGCCAGCACCTTCAACATCGTGCCTCTCCCTCCAAGAGCCGTACGCAGTGTGCCGAGAGTAGAACGTGATACACGTCATAAGCCATAGCGTTAGTCAAACCGTGACAATGCAAGTTACCCTCCGGTACTCACAAAGTCGGGTCGTAACTGCACCTCACAGCCGCAACAAGAGCAGCTCTCCGCCACGGAAAATAGGACGTGCGCCGGGTAGCCGAGACAGGAACTCGTTCTCGTTAGGCCGCTCGACGAGAACGAATCTCACCCCCTGCCGGGCGAGCTCCCCGGTGAGAGGGCCGTGCCCGCCCCGGACTAGGTCGCCGATCCGCCGGGCCCGCGGCGCCTCCGGCGCGACCCGGATCACTCCGCCCGCCCGCCGCTCGACCACGAGCGTGTCGTCCCACACGACCGGGCGGGCGAACATCTTGGTGGCCGGGTCGAGGATCACCCGGCCGCCGTTCCACGCGAACGCGCGATGCGCGCCCCACGGCAGCGACACCAGCGCGCCGGGAGCCGGATCCGCGTTGACGAGAGCCTGGACGCGCCGCCACTCGCCCGGGTAGTCCACCGCCGCCAGCCGACCGAAGGCGCCCAGGGCGAACGTCGGCAGCGCCAGCACGGGAACGGCCGCGGCGGCGAGTCCCAGCCGCCCCAGCCGGTGGACGGCGAAGCCGAACCCCAGCGCCTGGCACAGCACGAGAGGCGCGATGAACAGCTGGCCGTCACGGAACGGGCCGAACCCCGGCCACCACCCGATCAGCCCCTTGAGCACTCCGGGCGCGAAGGCCCCCAGGCAGGCCACGCCCAGCCCGACGGCGGCCGCGACCGCCAGCCCCAGCGCGGTCCGTCCCCACCCGGCTCTGGCGAGCCCGACGAATCCGGCCAGCGCGACGACGGTGAGGGCGAGGCGCACGGCGGCGACACCCCAGGACCCCTGTCCCGGGACCTCCGCCTCGGCGTTCCAGATGCCGCCGAGGGTGAGCAGGCTGCCCAGCGTCCCGAACGGCCCGTCCGCCCGCGCGGCGAACGCGTCCACCCCGGCGGGATCCGTCACCGCGTGGGACCCCAGGGCCGGGACCAGCCACGGCAGGCTGAGCACCGCGATGACCAGGGCGCTCACCGGCACGGCACGAGCCCGCCTGGTGAGCGCGGCCACCGGCAGCACGGTGATCGCGCTGACCAGCGTCGCCTGGAAACCGCCGATCGCCGCCGGGACGAGCGCCACCGCCAGCCGTACGGCGTCCCGCCAGGTGGAGGCGCCGCGCGCGGCCGCCCGAACCGCCCAAGGCAGCCCGGCGAAGCCCAGCAGCAGGGCCCACTGGCCGAGCAGCAGCCGCTGCGCGAGATAGGCGTTCCACGCGTAGAACGCGGCCGCCGCGAGCCGCCCCGCCGTACGGTCCGACGGCACCAGGGCGGCCGCCCCGGACGCGGCCAGCACGAAGATGCCGACCAGGGTGAGCTTCTGCACCACCTGCGCCGGAAGCGCGAGCGACAGCAGCGCGACGACCTGGTCGCTCGGGACCGCGCGCGGAAAGCCACCGGACCCCGCCGATCCGAAGACCGCGCCGAAGACTGGGCCGAACACCGGCGGCGGGTCCGGCACGAACACCATGTCGTACCGCAGGACGAACCCCGGCCCCAGGGCGGGGCCGAGCGCCAGCACGCCGAGCAGCAGCCCGAGCCCGGCCGGGCCGTAGCGCGCGAGCAGGCGGCGGTCGCCCACCGCCCGGCGCGAGGGCCGGGCGGCGAAGGACGGGCGAAGCGACCAGCGAAGGGACCAGCGAAGGGATCGGCGAGGGGGCCGGGGCAGGGACAACCGGGGCTACTTGCCGGGTTCCGGGTCGCGGGGCAGGCCCAGCATGCGCTCGGCGATGATGTTGAGCTGCACCTCGGTCGTCCCTCCGTAGATCGTCATGGCGCGGGTGGCGAGGATGGCCCGGTTCCAGTAACCCGGATCGCCGAGCTTCCAGTCGGCCGCGGTGACCGCCGCCGCGCCGAGGAGGCCGACCGCCGCCTGCGCGACGTTCTGCGCGTGCGAGGTGGACAGCAGCTTACGCACCGACGCGTCCGCGCCGGGCTCGCCGCCGGCGAGCTGCTTGAGCGTGACCCGCAGCGACAGCGCGTTGATCGAGTGGCTCTCGCAGACGACGCGGGCGAGCTCCTGCCGTTCGACAGGGGTGAGCTCCCGGCCGAGCCTGCCGCACAGCCCGAGCAGGTCGGGAACGGACGCGCCGGTCCCGCCGGAACCGGACGACAGCGACACCCGCTCGTTGGACAGCGTGTTGCGCGCGACCTTCCAACCCTCGTTGACCGCGCCCACGACCAGGTCGTCCGGCACGAAGACATCGTCGAGGAACACCTCGTTGAAGAGGTTCTCCCCCGTCATCTCGGTCAGCGGCCGCACGGTCACGCCGGGCGACTTCATGTCCACGATGAAGTACGTGATGCCGTCGTGCTTGGGCCGCGAGCTGTCCGAACGGGCGATGCAGATGCCCCATTCGGCGACGTGCGCGACGGAGGTCCAGATCTTCTGGCCGTTGAGCTTCCAGCCGCCCTCGACCTTCTCGGCCTTCATCTGCAGCGAGGCCAGGTCGGAGCCCGCGCCCGGCTCGGAGAAGAGCTGGCACCAGATCATCTCGCCGCTCAGCGTGGGCGGCAGGAAGCGCTCCTGCTGCTCGGCCGTGCCGTACGTGACGATGGACGGCACGACCCAGGCACCGATGATCATCTGGGGCAGCTTGACGTTCGCGGCGCGCAGCTCCTGGTGGATCAGGACCTGCTCCAGCGGCTTGGCGTCGCGCCCCCACGGCTTGGCCAGGTGGGGCAGGACGAACCCGGCGGTGGCCAGCGCCCGCTTCTGCTCGCTGCCCCGGCCGCCCGGGCCGTCCGGGTCGGTGGACAGCTCGGCGATCCGCGCGATCTCCGCGCGGATGGCGGCACGCAGCGGCTCGGCGTCCTCCGGCAGGTCGATCTCCAGCTCGCGGGCGACACCGCCGAGCGCCAGCGAGGCGACCGTCTCGGCCCAGTCCGCGGAGGATCCGAGCAGCGCCCGGATCGTCAGCGCGCGCCGGTAGTACAGGTGCGCGTCGTGCTCGAAGGTGTAGCCGATGCCGCCGAACGTCTGGATCGCGTCCTTAGCGCACTGCACGGCGGCGTCCGGCGCCATCACGCCCGCGATGGCGGCGGCGTAGGCCAGCTCCTCGCCGGTGGCGCGGGTCGCGTCCCACACCGTGGCCCGGGCCTGCTCCAAGGCGACGAGCATCCGGGAGATCTTGTGCTTGATGCCCTGGAACTGGCCGATCGGGCGGCCGAACTGGATCCGGACCTTGGCGTAGTCGGCCGCGGCCGAGACACACCAGGACGCGACGCCCGACGCGTCCGCGCCGAGGACGATCGCGGCCAGGTTCAGGACGTCCGGCCCCTCCAGCCCGTCGAGCACCCGTTCCGCCGGTACGGCGACCGCCGTCACCTCGACCTTGGCCACGCCACGCGTGAGGTCGAGCGACGGGATGGGCGTCACCGTCGCCTGGGCGGCGTCCACGGCCACCCACTCCTCACCGCGATCGGTGGAGACCGGCAGCACCAGCACGTCGGCGAGCGCGCCGCCGAGCACGGGTTCGGCGACACCGCTGATGGTCAGCACGCCGTCCTCGCGTACGCCCGAGATCGCGCCGGTCAGGGCGACCGCTCCGGTCAGGGTCCCGTCGGCGAGGCCGGGAAGCAGCTCCGCGTGGGCCTTGCCGTCGGCCCCCAGCACGGCGGCGCCGGCGAGAACGGTCGGCACATAAGGCCCGGGGGCCACCCGCTCGGACAGCGCCTCGATCGCCACCGCGGCTTCGAGCAGGCCGTATCCGGCGCCGCCGTACTCCTCGGGGATGTGCAGTCCGAGCAGCCCCTGCTCGGCCAGGCCGGGCCAGAAGGGAGGACGTTCCTCGGTGCCGCCGCCGATGGCCGCAACGGCGCTCCGCACCACGTCGGCGGGGATGTTGCGCTCGGCCCACCGGGTGACCGACTCGCGCAGCGCCTCGTGTTCCTCGCTCAGACCGATCGCCATCTGACCCTCCACGCCTGGAATCTGTCGCACCGGAATTTGCCAGAATCATATTCTGGAATGTTGTTCTCCGGCTAGATCGGGCGAAGGGTCCAGAAGAGCATGTTCAGGTCGCGATACAACTCCGCTCGGGTGTCCGGAATCCTGGCGAACAGCAGCGCGGGCTTCTTCCTGGCGGTGCCCACGACGGCCACGATCGCCTCCGACGCGTGCTGCCGCCCGTCCAGCGGGTACGTGACCCGGTAGCCGAGCAGCCACCCCGCGCCCCGCCGAAGCGGCTGCGACGCCGTCCAGGTGAGCGAGCCGCCAGCCCACTCCGGCGAGCGAGGTGTAGAGCAGGCGGAGCGACACTCCACCGCGGTCGTGGACCCCCCACGCCGCGAGCGGCTCGCGGGGTTCCGGCGACCCCGACGACCCAGGTGCCTCCTGTGGCCCAAGGGATTTTGGCTGCCCAAGAAATTCCTGCGGCCCACGGGATTCATGCAGCTCAGGGGATTCCGGCGGCCCAGGCGGCTCGGCCTGAACCAGGCCTTCCGGTCGCAATCGGGGCATCGGGGTCGTGAACGCCGCAAAATGGCGATCGATGGGCGGCTCGGCAGGCCGCCCCAGTCCGTCTCGCGGGTCGCTGCCAGCCTCCGCCATGCCCGCAGATTACGCGACAAACCGTGATTGTCACGCTCAGTTGGCATACCTCCGCCTACTGGGGTAGTCGCTCGCGCATGGGACGTTCACGCACCCTCGCGCGCACAGCGGCGTCACTGGCGCTGCTCGCCTGTGCGGCCTGCGGAGGCTCGGCCACCGGCCTGGCCAACGGCGGCTCGATCGCGACCCAGACACCCACCCCGGCTCCGTCCGCCCCCGCGACGGCGACCCCGCCGTCCCCGAGCGGCGCGGCAGCCTGGCTGGAGAAGTCGTACGAGCAGACCATCACGAGGGTCCTGCCGTCGATCGTGCAGATCACCACGAGGCAGGGCCTCGGCTCCGGCATCGTCTACGACAACGACGGCCACATCCTGACGAACGCGCACGTCGTGCAAGGGGCGAGGAAGTTCTCCGTCACCCTCGCGACCGGCCAGAAGCGGACCGCCCGGCTCCTGAACACCTTCCCGGCCGGCGACCTCGCGGTCATCAAGGTGGACAACGCCCAGGGCCTGACGCCCGCGTCCTTCGGCCGCTCCGCGGATCTCCGCGTGGGCCAGATCGTGCTGGCGATGGGGAACCCGCTCGGCTACTCCGGCAGCGTCACCCAGGGCATCGTCTCCGCGCTGGGCCGTACCGTCACCGGGTCGAGCGGCGAGGGGACTCCGACCTCGACGATCCCCAACGCCATCCAGACGTCCGCCGCGATCAACCCGGGCAACAGCGGGGGCGCGCTCGTGGACCTGCGCGGCCGCGTCATCGGCATCCCGAGCCTGGGGGCCGTCGACCCCGAACTGGGCGCGGCCCCCGGCATCGGTTTCGCGATCCCGAGCGACACCGCCACCGACATCGCGAACCAGATCATCAAGAACGGCAAGGTCGTCAACAGCCACCGGGCCTCGCTCGACATCCAGGCGGGGACCGCCGTCGACGGGCTCGGCTCGCCCGTGGGCGTCCTGGTCGGCAGGACCGCCGAAGGAGGCGCCGCCGACGAGGCGAACATCCGGTCGGGCGACGTGATCGTCGACATCGACGGCACCAAGACTCCGAACACGACGGCGCTGTCCGAGGTGCTCGCCCGGCACCAGCCCGGCGACACCGTCAAGGTCAGGCTGCTCCACCCGAGTGGACGCGACCGCACCGTCTCCGTCACGCTCGGCGAGCTCTCCGGCTGATCCTGACATTGTTGTGTGAGAAAGGACGTTTCCGCTTGGTACCGGCCGGGCGGCCGTTGTTACGGTCGTCCGGTGACCGCTCCTGACCTCACTGATTTCATCGCCGGACTGCCCAAGGCCGAGCTGCACGTGCACCACGTCGGCTCCGCGTCGCCCCAGATCGTGGCCGAGTTGGCCGCGCGGCACGAGGGCTCGACGCCGGTCCCGGCCGACCCCGACCTCCTCGCCGACTACTTCGTCTTCCACGACTTCGCGCACTTCATCGAGGTGTACCTCGCCGTCGTCGATCTGATCAGGGACCCCGAGGACGTCTGGTCCCTCTTCCACGGCATCGGCCGTGACCTGGCCGCCCAGCGCGTGCGGTACGCCGAGCTGACCGTCACACCGCACCTGCACATCGACAGGGGATTCGCCCCCGCCGAGTTCTGCGAGGTGATCGAGGACGCCCGCCTCGCGGTCGAGCGCGATTTCGGCACCATCCTGCGCTGGTGCTTCGACATCCCGGGAGAGGACGGCATCCGGGCCGCCGACCAGACCCTCAAGGTGGCCCTGGAGCAGCGTCCGGACGGCCTGGTCAGCTTCGGTCTCGGCGGGCCGGAGATCGGCGTGTCCCGCTCACAGTTCGCGCCGCACTTCGCGGCGGCGCGCGCCGCCGGGCTCCGCTCCGTCCCGCACGCGGGCGAGACGACCGGGGCTGCGACGGTCTGGGAGGCGGTCCGCGAGCTGAAGGCCGAGCGGATCGGGCACGGCGTGCACAGCGTCGAGGACCCCGCCCTGCTCGATCACCTCGCCACCGAGGGGATCATCCTGGAGGTCTGCCCCACGTCGAACGTGCGGACCCGTGCCGTGCCGAGCATGGAGGAGCACCCTCTCGCCACGCTGGTCAAGGCGGGCGTGCCCGTCACGATCAACTCCGACGACCCGCCCATGTTCGGCACCACCCTGAACGGTGAGTACGCGGTCGCGGCGGAGCTTCTCGGACTCGACCCGGCCGGGGTGGCCGACCTGGCCCGCGGCGCCGTACGCGCGTCCTTCCTCACGTACGAGGGCAAGGCCGCCCTGCTCGCCGAGATCGACGCCTACACGGCCGGCGCCTGAGCGCGTCCATCTTCCGCGGGTCTCCTACGGGGGTTCCAGGGGGTCGCCCCCTGGACAAAACAAAGACCCGCGGAAGATGGCTGTTAAGCCATCGACCACGGGTCTCCCATGTGGAGGTGGCGGGAATCGAACCCGCGTCCTTCAACACCAAGACAGGGCTTCTCCGGGTGCAGCCTGTTACGTTTTTCTCAGCCCCGGCAATCTCACAGGCGAGTCGCCGACGGGCTCAGTCACTGTTTGGTTTCCCGATCGACCCCGTGACCGGGTCGGGCGGTTGAGCCTCCTAGCGATGTCAGATCCGGGCCGGAGGCGGTCCCGGGCTGACAGAGGTCACTCGCTGCTTAGGCGGCGAGAGCCAGGGAGCCCTGGCTGACCTCAGTGCGCGTGTTATTGGCACTTATTGGTTTGCGGTCACAGTGTTAACGAGGTTATGTCCGCAGTCCTCGACCCGCTTCCCCTGACTTGCAATGTCGAAGTCGAAACCGGTCACCCCCTGTTGAGTTGTCAACCCGGCCCCGAGGGGCTCGGCATCGCAACCATACATCCGACAACGCCGGGCACGCGAACCGAAATTCCCGATCTTCGGAGCAGATGACGAAGCCCCCGGAGGCGCGCCATCACGCACGCCCCCGGGGGCCGACCGGCAGGGTCGAGCCGGTCCGGACGGCAGGGCTCCCCCCGAGATGGAGCCCTGGTCTCATCACGACGACTGAGTCCGCAACCCCCCAAGCGGTGCTCAGTCACTTAGAGAGACGCGTCCGGAGGGCCGAAAGGTTGCTCGCCCCTCAAAGTTTTTCCGTCAGAGTTTTTTCGCGGCCGCGCCGCGGAAGAACCGCCCGGCCACCGCCGATGCGGCAGCGGCGTCCGCGCTCTCCGCGAGCACGGCCACCGCCACGTCGCCCTGCCAGCCGACGAACCAGGACAGGTCCCGCCGCTGCTTCTTCACGACGTAGCCGATTTCGGCGGCCACGCCGTGCACGGGATCTCCGGGAGCGGCGGCGGCACGGGCCGTACCCGAGGTCACTCCGGCGCGCATGAGCGTGCGGATCTGCTCGACGACGGTGGGGTCGAGCGGGATGGGAGCGGGCGGCGCGGCCGGGGCCACCTCCGCGGTGGGGTCGGGGGACGAGGGCGAGGTCACCAGGACCGGGGGACGCCATGTGCCGGTCTTGACCGCGCCGGCGACGAGCGCCATCGTCAGCGGGCTTACCCGTACGGTCTCCCCTGCGATGACCTTCGCGGTGGCGGCGTCACTCGACGGAGTCGGCACGAAGCCACTGAACGAGCCGAGCGGGAGCTCCCACGCGCTGCCGATGCCGTACTTCGCCGCGCTGGCGGTGACCGCGTCTCCCTTGATCCGCCGGGCCAGCGAGGCGAGCGCGGTCACGCAACCGCGCGCGAAATCGGCGGAGAACGTGGGGGTGTTCCCTCCCGTGTAGCCCGCGTACTCGAACCTGGCGCCGCCCACGGACCTGTCGGCGCTGCACGGCACCTTCTCCTTGGGGTCGAAGCCGTTCTTGAGCAGCGCGTCGGCGGCGATGATCGAGAAAGTGGTGCCGGCGGGGAACTTCCCGGCCAGCGCGTCCTTCTGCTGGTGCATCCCCTGGGTGGAGACCGCGCGGATCTCGCCGGTGGAGGCCTGGAGCGCGACGAGCGCGACCTGCTGCGACGTCGCGACGGCGCTGTCCGCGGCGGCCTGCAGACTGGAGTCGATGGTCGTGCGGACCGAGGTGTTCGCCCGGCCGGGCCACGCCTTGAGCTCCTTGACCTCCTTGCCCTTGCCGTCGAGGATGAGGACCCGGGTCTCGGTGGAACCGGTGAGCTGGTCCTGATAGGCCTTCTGCAGCCCGTCCCGGCCCACCGTGTCGCCGGCCCGCTGGGGGCCGCCGAGCTGCTGCTCCGCCTCGGGGGTGATCGCGGCGACGCGGCCGACGATGTCCTTGGGCGACTTGGGCGCGACCGGCAGGCTGTCCGTGATGATCGTGATGCCCTTGATGGCCGTCAGCTTGTCCTTGACCTGGGCGAACGTCCGGCCGCCGAACGTCGCGAGCGGCACGAAGTCCTGCGGCGGCGACGACACAATGCGGCTGAGCAGGCGGTCTTCGGGGAACCCGGTGACCTGGGACAGCTCCGCGCACAGCGCTGCCTTGTCCGGAATCTTGTCGGGGTAGACGCCCGCGACGTATCGGATCGTCTCGTCCTGGAGGGACTCGCCCGCCTGGTCGAGGATCGGCTGCCTGCCCTGGGGGTCGACGGCCACCGCGAACCGCTCCCCGGCGTGCAGCTCGGGGTGGATCACGCTCGGCGACCAGTGGATCTTCCACTGGCCGCCGACGAGGCGGAGGGGCAGCGTGCTGTCGTACTCCCACAGGGGGTTGTTCTCCCCCAGGTCGACCTCGGCGTGGTACTCGGCCTTGGCGTTGTCGCCGTCCCGCTTCACCCCTTTGAGCGAGAAGCGGAACGAGGCCGCGTCGAGCTGGACGCCGACGTCCTCCAGCGCCTGGCGTACGACGGCCTGGTCTGCGTCGGCTCGGCGAGCCGCGCTCACGTAGTCCCCGCTCTGCCACCCCACGAGGAACTCTCGTACGGCGTCGAGGGGGGACGGCTCTTCGAAGCAGGCCGTCATCATGGGTACGGCCAGCCCCAGAGCCAGAGCTGCCCGTACGGCTCTCGCGGCGGACACGGCCTAGCGGCCCCCCTGGCGCCGGACCGCGGTGGACATCGCGCGCGCCATCTCGCGGTTGGCCTGCTTCTCCATCAGGGTCTGCCGCTTGTCGTAGTCCTTCTTGCCGCGCGCGACGCCGATCTCGATCTTGGCCTTGCCATCCTTGAAGTACAGGGACAGGGGGACCAGCGTCAGGCCGCGCTCCTTGAGGACCTGCTGGATCTTGCCGATCTCCTTGCGGTGCAGCAGCAGCTTGCGGGTGCGCCGTGCGGCGTGGTTGGTCCACGTGCCCTGGCTGTACTCAGGGATGTACGCGTTGATCAGCCATGCCTCACCGCCGTCGACGGTGGCGTAGCCGTCGGTGAGATTGGCCTTTCCGGCACGGAGGGACTTGACCTCCGTACCGGTGAGGACGAGCCCGGCCTCGTACGTGTCCTCGATGAAGAAGTCGTGCCGGGCACGCTTGTTCTGAGCGATGAGCTTGCGCCCGATCTCACGTGGCATATAGGGAGCCTACCGGCGGCCGGAGCGTCGAACGGCGCGGGAGAGCGCGACCATCTCCCCGTCACACCCTCAGGTAGCGGCGGAGCGTGACGAAGGAGGCGAGGAGACAGATCACCACGCCCACGATCATCGTCAGGGTGATCACCCCGGCGACGGTGTTCCAGCTGAGCGGCGCGGCCATGTAGGTCTGGATCTGGTCGAAGATGAGGATCTTCGTGACGATCAGCAGGACCGCGGCGAAGACGCCGCCGATCAGGCCGGCGATGACGCCTTCCATCACGAACGGAAGCTGGATGTAGACGTTCGAGGCGCCGACCAGCCGCATGATGCCGGTTTCCCTCCGGCGGTTGTACGCCGAGAGCCGGACCGTGTTGCCGATCAGCAGGGTGGCCGCGAACACCATCAGGATCGCCACCCCGAGCGCCATGTTGCGCAGCTTGCCCATGAAGCCGAAGGCCGAATCCAGGATCTCGCGCTGGTTCACGATGTTGGAGACGCCGGCCTGGCCCTTCAGGCTCTCCTCGACGGCCTTCGCCTTGTCCGGGTCCTTGAGCTTCACCCGGAAGGACTCGGGCATCTCCTCCGCGGTGATCACCGACGTCAGGAGCGCGTTGTTCCCCTGCTCCTGGAAGATCTTGTATGCCTGGAGCTTGTCCTCGAAGTCGACCCGCTGGACGTCGGGCATGCTCTCGATCGTCAGCTTCAGCTTGTCCTTCTGCTCCTGCGTGATCGCGCCCTTGTTCTTGCAGGCGGGGAACGCGTCGTTCTTCCCACACAGGAAGACCGACAGCTCGACCTTGTTCGTCCAGTAGCCGGTCAGGGACGAGACCTGGGAGTTGATCATCAGCCCGATGCCGAGCAGGCCCATGCCGACCGCGACGGTCACGATGACCGCGATGGTCATCGTGAGGTTCCGGCGGAGGCCGATCCAGACCTCGGAGAAGATGAAATTGGCCCGCATGCTCCCCGTTACTCCAAACTGACTACGCGGCGCCCAGGCGGTGCCTGGGCGCCGACCTGGCCATCGAACTGATCGCCGCTCGTTGGCTAGTACGCCTGGCCGTACACGCCGCGTGACTGGTCTCGGACGATCTTGCCGTCCTCCAGCTCGACCACACGCTTGCGCATGGAGTCGACGATGGCCGCGTCGTGCGTGGCCATCAGCACGGTGGTGCCGGTCCTGTTGATGCGGTCGAGCACCTTCATGATGCCGATGCTCGTCGCGGGGTCGATGTTTCCGGTCGGCTCGTCGGCAAGCAGGATCATAGGACGGTTCACGAACGCGCGAGCCATCGCGACCCGCTGCTGCTCGCCACCCGACAGCTCCTCCGGCATGCGGTGGGCCTTGCCCTCCAGGCCGACCAGCTCGATGACCTCGGGAACCACCTTGCGGATGAACCGCCGGGGCTTTCCGATGACCTCAAGAGCGAACGCCACATTCTCGTAGACATTCTTCTTGGGCAGGAGCCGGAAGTCCTGGAAAACGCATCCGATCCGGCGCCGCAGGTGCGGCACCTTGAAGTTCGAGAGCTTCGCGAGGTCCTTGCCGGCGACGTGGATCGCACCGGAGTTGGGCCGCTCCTCCTTGAGGACCAGCCTGAGGAAGGTCGACTTGCCCGATCCCGAGGGACCGACGAGGAACACGAACTCGCCCTTGTCGACATCCACGCTCACGTGGTCGAGGGCGGGCCGGTTCTGGTTCGCATAGACCTTGGTGACATTATCGAAATGGATCACGGGCGCATCACGGCAAGCCAGTCTAGGGGTTGGGACAACCAGCCGGGGGGCGCCGGTCTCTTTACGAAGGATCGACGTTCCGATTGGCGGAAGGCCAGTCTAGGGGTAACACTGGCATGGAACGTCCATAACGGAAACAAAACGATTAGGGTCTGGCTACCGGAAAGGTTGAGGTGCCATGAGCTGCGAACATCTGATCTGCGCCGCGTGCGCCGGCCCTGTCGTCGAAGGGCGCTGCCCTGTGTGCAGGGAGGGCAGGGCCAAGGTTCACCACCACGGCTTCTTCGGGCTGTCGCCCCTGGTCATCGCCCTGACGGTGATCCTCGCGCTGACCCTGCTCGCCCTCAAGCACGTCGGCGGCTACTGACGAGCTTGAGGCGCTCGTTGTGCTGCTCTGCCGCGCCTTCGGCACGGCGGGCTCGGGGCGCCCCTTGAGGCGGCGGCTTTCCTCGTCGCTCGGGACTCGTCGCTCGCCCACTCGACCCTCGTCAAACCTCCGCCGCGCCCCTCGCAGCTCGCGCGGGGCGGGGCGGGGCGGGGCGGGGAGAGCGGGGAGGCTACTGGCTCTCCTGGCGGCGCATCCAGCGGATCTCGCCCTCGATGAACTCGTCGAGGTCGCCGTCCAGGACGCCGCTCGGGTTGCCCGCCTCGACGCCCGTGCGCAGGTCCTTCACGATCTGGTACGGGTGCAGCACGTAGTTGCGGATCTGGGTGCCCCAGGAGGTCGTCGTCTCGCCGCGGAGCTCGTTCATCGCGGCGGCCTCCTCCTGGCGCTTGCGCTCCAGCAGCTTGGCCGACAGGACCGCCATCGCGGTCGCCCGGTTCTGCAGCTGGGAGCGCTCGTTCTGGCAGGAGACCACGATGCCGGTCGGGATGTGGGTGATCCGGACCGCCGAGTCGGTGGTGTTGACGCCCTGGCCGCCGGGGCCCGATGACCGGTAGACGTCGACGCGGATGTCGTCCTCGATGATGTCGATGCGGTCGGTCTGCTCGACGACGGGCACGATGTCCACGCCCGCGAAGGACGTCTGGCGGCGCCCCTGGTTGTCGAAGGGGCTGATCCGGACCAGGCGGTGCGTGCCGTGCTCCCCGCGGAGCGTGCCGTACGCGTAGGGCGCCTTGACGGCGAACGTGGCCGACTTGATGCCGGCCTCCTCGGCGTACGACGTCTCGTAGACCTCGGTCGAGTAGCCCTTGCGCTCGGCCCAGCGCAGGTACATGCGGAGGAGCATCTGCGCCCAGTCCGCGGCGTCCACGCCGCCGGCCTGGGAGTTGATCGTGACGAGCGCCTCGCGGGAGTCGTACTCGCCGGACAGGAGCGTGCGCACCTCCAGGGCGCCGACGTCCGACTTGAGCGACACCAGCTCCTTCTCGGCCTCGGCGAGCGCCTCATCGTCGCCCTCCTCGGCCGCGAGCTCGAACATGACCGGCAGGTCGTCGAGGCGGCGGGCCAGTCCCTCCACCCGGTTGACCTCGCCCTGCAGGTGGGAGAGCTTGCTGGTGACCCGCTGCGCCTGCTCCACGTCGTTCCACAGGTCAGGCGCGGCAGCCTGCTCCTCCAGCTCGGCGATCTGCTTGTGCAGGGCGTCGAGGTCGAGCACGTCCTGAATGCCCTTCAGGGTGCCGGTAAGCTCGTTGATCTCTTCGGCTGGATCGATGACTGCCACGTCTGTAAAGGGTACGCGAACACGGGACCCTGTTGCGTACCGCTCCTTGGCTACGATGTGGCCCGTGATGCGGCCGGTGATTCCCACCGGTGCGGCGAGAGGAGGCCACGGGTGGACGGAGCCGCACGCGCGCTCGCGTTCGCCTGCCGTCCCGCGCTCGCGCTCGCCCTGGTCGCCGGCACCGCGGCCTGCGCGGGATCCGCTCCGGAGCCCTCGCGCAGCCCGGTCGCGGCCACGTCTAGTGCGTCGCCCTCGGCCAGCCGCCCTCCCGCGACGCCCGCGGTGACGCTCACGGAGGCCCGTGACGCGCTGGACACCTATCTCGCGACGGACGACGTGGTCCGCGCGGGCCGGGCGCAGCGGTGGATGCTCCAGCTCGCCAGGGACGGGCAGCGCCCGATCAGGATCGCCGAGTACCACTCGACGGGCGGGAAGCCTCCCCGCTACACCTGGGGCGAGCGGACCCTGTTGGTGCCCCGGCTGCCGGCCAAGGCGTCCCGCCAGTGGTTCGCCGCGACCGTCGAGCGCCGGGACTCCTCCGGCGAGGTCAGGATCGCCCTGCTGACGTTCGTACGGCAGAACGCCTCGTCACCGTGGCAGAACAGCTTCGAGTCGCTGCTCTACAAAGACGAGAAGGCCCCCGAGGTGGCCCTCGACGCCGACGGCTACGCGATCGCGCTCGACCCCCGTGACCAGAGCGTCGCGATCAGCCCCAACCTGATGGGCCCGCTGCACGCCACGATCGCCGAGGAGGGCAAGGACGGCTTCGCGTCCGGCCTGATCGCGCCCGGTCCGCAGACGACCGGCTACGCCACCGAGATCAAGAAGCGCCGGGAGAAGGCGCGCCAGGTCGACTGCATGAACTACGACTCGCTGTTCTCCGCCGCCGTGGACTATCCGGTCTTCGCGCTGCGCACGAAGGACGGCGGCGGGCTCGTCCTCTACACACTGCTGCGGACCAGCAAGTGGTCACCCGTGCTCAACTGCGGGTACGGCCGTCCGCTGGCGATCCCGAAGGACGCGCGGTGGGACCTGAGCAACCCCGTGGTCCGCAGGGAGCGGCGGATCGTGGAGACGCAGCAGTACGCGAGCGCGGTGCCGCCCAAGAGCTCCACCGCGCCCGCGCACGTCATCGGCTACGACGGCCTGGTGACCAAGGCCACGACCCGCTGATCCCGTCCATTCACCGGCCTACTCCTCCGTGTGGGGCAGGTTGCTGGACGTGACCAGGGTGCGCACCGCCCGCAACGCCACCGAGAGGGTGGCGAGGTCGAAGTGGTCGCTCTCCCAGATCTCCGACAGCGTCTGCTTGGCCCGTCCCACGGCCGCCTCGTTCGCCTCCGTCCAGCGCGCCAGCCGCTCCTCGGGAGACAGCCCGGACTCGCTGTGGATCAGCACCTCCCTGGTCAGGGTGGCGTGCGCGGCGTACAGGTCGTCGCGGAGCGCGGAGCGCGCCATCGAGTTCCACCGGTTGTCCCGGGGCAGGGCGATGACCCGCTCCCTGAGCCGGGCGAGCTGCAGGCGGTCGGCGAGGTCGAAGTAGACCTCGGCGACCTCGTGCAGCGGCTGCCCGGTCAGCGAGGCGATCTCGACCAGGTCGAACGTGGAGTACGCGGGCACCATCGCGGCCACCCGCTCGGCCAGCTCGTCCGGAACACCGCGCGCGACGAAGCCGTCCCTGCGCTCCTCGTACGCGACGAGGTCGAGGCCGGTGAGCAGCTTGGGCAGGTGCGGCAGCAGTGCGCTCGCGCCCTCGGCGAAGAACTCCGCGGTGGACGCGAGGTCGAGCGGCGGCCGGCGGTTGCCGAGCAGCCACCGGGTGCCGCGCTCGGAGAGCTTGCGGCCCTCCAGCAGCATCGCGATCTGGGTCGCGGTGTCCACCTCGTTGTCCAGCGCCTCGACCTGGCGGGTGAAGCTCGGCAGGTCGAAGACCTCACGGGCGACGAGGTAGGCCCGGACGATGTCCGGGGTGGACGCGCCGGTCTCCTCGCCGAAGCGGTACATGAAGCTGGTCCCGCCGAAGTTGACCACGTCGTTCACGACCCGGGTCGTGATGATCTCCCGCCGGAGCGGGTGCGCGTCCATGGAGCCCTGGAACCGGTCCTGGAGCGCCGACGGGAAGTACTCCACGAGCCACGGCGCGAGGTACGGATCGTCGGGCAGGTCCGAGGCGAGCAGCTCGCGGTCCACCACGAGCTTGGTGTAGGCGAGCAGGACCGAGAACTCCGGCTGGGTGAGCCCGAGGCCCGCCTGGCGCCGCTCGGCCAGGACCTTGTCGGAGGGAAGGTGCTCCAGCTCCCGGTTGACCAGGCCGGCCCGCTCCAGCCTGCGCAGGTAGCGGGCGTGGATGTGCAGCATCTCCGGCGCCTGGGCCCGGGCTGCGGAGAGCACCACGTTCTGCGCGTAGTTGTCACGCAGCACCAGCTTGCCGACCTCGCCGGTCATGTCGAGGAAGAGCTCGTCACGCCGCTTGTCGGTCATCTCGCCGTCGCGGACGACCTGGTCGAGCAGGATCTTGATGTTCACCTCGTGGTCCGAGGTGTCCACGCCGGCCGAGTTGTCGATGAAGTCGGTGTTGATCAGCCCGCCGTTCGCCGCGAACTCGATCCGGCCGAGCTGGGTGAAGCCGAGGTTGCCGCCCTCGCCCACGACCTTGCAGCGCAGGTCGCCGCCGTTGACGCGCAGGGCGTCGTTGGCCTTGTCCCCGGCGTCCGCGTGGCTCTCCGACGCGGCCTTGACGTACGTCCCGATGCCGCCGTTCCAGAGGAGGTCGACGGGGGCCTTGAGGATCGCGCTGATCAGCTCGTTCGGCGCGAGCGCGGTCACGCCGTCGGGGATGCCCAGCACGGCCCGCGCCTGGGGCGAGATCGGGATGGACTTGGCGGTGCGCGGCCAGACGCCGCCCCCCGCCGAGATCAGCGAGCTGTCGTAGTCGGCCCAGGAGCTGCGCGGCATCGCGAACAGCCGGCGGCGCTCGGCGTGGCCGATCGCCGCGTCGGGCGCCGGGTCCACGAAGATGTGCCGGTGGTCGAAGGCCGCCACCAGCCGGATGTGCTCCGACAGGAGCATCCCGTTGCCGAAGACGTCGCCCGACATGTCGCCGACGCCGACGACGGTGAAGTCCGTGCTCTGGACGTCCACGCCCAGGTTCCTGAAGTGGTACTTCACCGACTCCCAGGCGCCCCTGGCGGTGATGCCCATGCCCTTGTGGTCGTAGCCGACCGAGCCGCCGGAGGCGAAGGCGTCCCCGAGCCAGAAGCCGTACTCCTTGGCCACCTCGTTGGCGATGTCGGAGAACGACGCGGTGCCCTTGTCGGCGGCGACCACGAGGTAGGTGTCGTCGCCGTCGTGCCGCACGACGTCACGGGGCGGGACGACCTCGCCGTTCACCAGGTTGTCGGTGATGTCCAGCAGGCCGGAGATGAACTGCCGGTAGCAGGCGATGCCCTCGGCCAGCAGCTCGTCCCTGCCACCCGTGGGCGGCTGCTTCACGACGAACCCGCCCTTGGACCCGGTGGGGACGATGACGGTGTTCTTCACCATCTGCGCCTTGACCAGGCCGAGGATCTCCGTGCGGAAGTCCTCCATGCGGTCCGACCAGCGCAGGCCGCCGCGGGCGACCTTGCCGTACCTGAGGTGGACGCCCTCGACGCGCGGCGAGTAGACGAAGATCTCGTACTTCGGCCGGGGCAGCGGCAGCACGCTGATCGCCAGCGGGTCGAACTTCAGCGAGATGTACGGCTTGCGCCCACCGGTCTCCGACGACTGGTAGAAGTTCGTCCGCAGGGTGGCCGCGATCATCTCCAGGTAGGCCCGCAGAATGCGGTCCTCGTCGAGCGAGGCGACCTCGTCGAGGGCGGCGAGCACCTCATCCTTGAGGGCGTCGCACAGCTCGGACCGGACCTCCTCCGAGCGGCCGGGCGCGAGCCGCGCCTCGAAGTACCGGACGAGCAGCCGGGCCAGCCGGACGTTGCCGAGCAGGACCTTCTCGATGTACTCCTGGCTGAACGTAGTGCCCGCCTGGCGCAGGTACTTGGCGTACGCGCGCAGGATCTCGGCCTGCTCCCAGGTGAGGCCGCCGGCCAGCACGAGCGCGTTGAAGCCGTCGTTCTCGACCTCGCCACGCCAGAGCGCCGCGAAGGCGTCGTGGAACAGCCGCTTGACATCGTTCCTGTCGACCTCGCCCGACGGGGTGTAGCGCAGGCCGAAGTCGTAGATCCAGGCGTCCTTGACCGCGTCGCCGTCCCGCCTGATCTCGTACGGGCGCTCGTCCACGACCTCGACGCCCATGCGCTGCAGCAGCGGCAGGGCGTGGGACAGCGAGATGTGCGCGCCGATCCGGTAGATCTTGAACCGCCGCTCCCCCTCGGCCGCGCCGTACGGCTCGTAGAGGTTCATCCCGATGTCGCCGGTCTCGTCCTCGAGGAGCTCCTCCAGCCGCTTCAGGTCGGTCACGGCCGTGCGCGCCGGGAAGTCGGCCTTGTAGCCCTCGGGGAAGGCGTTGGCGTACCGAGCAATGAGGGCGGGGCTCTCCTCCGGGGAGCAGAGCTCGGTGATGGCGGCGGCCAGGTCGTCGTCCCAGGAGCGGGTGGCGTCCGCGAGCCGCGCCTCCAGCTCCTCGATGTCGACCGGCACCTCCGCCAGCGGCCTACCGCGCTCGCCGCGGATCACCACGTGGAGCCGGGCCAGCACCGACTCGCCGATCATGGTGCTGTAGTCCAGCGACGTGCCGCCGAGCGCCTTGAGCAGGATCTCCTGCATGCGCAGCCGGATCTTGGTGGTGTACCGGTCGCGGGGCAGGTAGATCAGGCAGGAGATGTAGCGGCCGTAGTCGTCCCTGCGCAGGAACAGCTTGACCTGCTTGCGCTCGCGCAGCCGGAGCACGCCGAGCGCGATCGGCAGCAGCTCGTCCACCGGGATCTGGAAGAGCTCGGCCCGGGGATAGGTCTCCAGGATCTCCATCAGATCCTTGCCGTCGTGGCTGTCCGCCGGCAGCCCCGCCCGGTCGAGCACCTCGGCGAGCTTGCGCCGCAGCACGGGCATCCGCGAGATCGACTCGTTGTACGCCACATGCGTGAACAGGCCGAGGAAGCGGCGCTCGCCGACCACCTCGCCCTCGGGCGAGAAGAGCTTGACGCCGATGTAGTCGAGGTACGCCGGGCGGTGCACGGTGGCGCGGCTGTTGGCCTTGGTGACAATCATCACCTGCTTCTCGCGGGCCTTGGCGCGCACCTTGGGCGGCAGCGCGGCGAAGCTGTCCGAGCCCGCCTTGTCGGCGCGGAGGATGCCGAGGCCGGTGCCCGGGATCGCGCGCAGCGCGTCGCCCTCCTCCGTCTCCTCCAGGCGGTACTCCCGGGAGCCGAGGAAGGTGAAGTGGCCGTCGGCCAGCCAGCGGAGCAGCTCGACGCTGTCCTCGACGCCGGCGGGGTCGAGCGGCGGCGGGTCGGCCGCGATGTCCTCGGCCGTGTTGACGGCGAGCGCCCGCATCTTGGGGAAGTCCTCATGGGCCTGGCGGACGTCCTGCAGGACCCGCTGCAGGTCGGTCTCCAGCGCCTTGAGCACGGCGGGATCGGCCTGCCGGTCGATCTCGATGTGCATCCACGACTCCTGGAGGAGCTGGCCTCCGGCCTCGTCCTGGCCGGCGTCGAGCATCTCGCCGGTCATGTCCCTGCGGACGCGCATCTGGGGGTGGACGACGAGGTGGGTGCCGATCTGGTGCCGGTCCAGCTCCATCGTCACCGAGTCGACGAGGAACGACATGTCGTCGGTGACGATCTGGATCACCGAGCGTCCGAGGTCCCAGCCGCGCTCCTCCAGGGTGGGGGTGTACGCGCTGACGAGCGCCCGCCCCTGCGGCCGGTGCCGCGCGAGCCGCCGGTGCGCCATGGCCGGGCCGTACACATCCGCGGGGTCGCGGTCGGCCAGGTCCTCGACCGGGACGTGGCGGTAGTACTCGCGGAGGAAGGCGAGCGTCTCCTCGCCCGAGGGGGCTTCCGGCGTGGGCGCGCACTTCTCGGCGGCGTCCCGGAGCAGTTTGTCCAGTGCCTCCTCCGGTTCGCGCCCTATCCGTGCCCCGTCCGGTTCCGGCTCCGTCAGAGCCGCGTCCGTTCCGCGCGCCGTTCCCGGTTCGCGCCGGCTCCCCGCCGTCTCGAGCGGCATCTCGCTACTCACTCCTTTGTGAGGTACTGGATATTCGTTTGCGGTCCTGGTGGTGCTGCCCCACGACGGGGCGATCGGTCCGCAAAAGGGGAAATTTGTGTGGTCGGCACCGGATTGTGGTCGGCACCTGACTCCAGGTCTCCGTGACCGTCAGCGGAGGGTCCATGACCTCGTGATCCGAGGCGGACCGGCCATGCCGGGAGAGGGCGGTGCCACCAGCATCCCACAACGCGGGTTCCCGGGGCCGCCGTGTCGTACGGGCGAGTCCGCCCGGCCGCGCGGGGTCATCCGCCTGTGGGAAGGGCCCCGGCACCCGTCCTGCGACCGACGCGTCCCCGACATGTCCATCTCTCCTCAGGTGTCCGATCGTCCCCCGATCCCCATTGACCGGGAGCTCCACGCCACCCACGATCCCGATACCACCTCAGAACGTCACACACGTCAACTCGACCACTCGGGGCCGCCTCCATACAGCACGGGGCTTTCGGACGCGTCGAGACGGTGAGGTGACCAGAACGTGACCAAACCATCATCGATCCTTGGGCGTCTCACGAGGGAGATCAAACCTCGGGGAGTGAACCATGATCGATCGGCGCGCCTTCCTTCGCGTGTCGGCGCTGGCCGGCACGGCCATCGCGACGGGTACGGCTCTGGCCTCGGGCACGCCCGCCTGGGCGGGCCCCCGGCCGGCGGACTGGACGGCGCTGGCCCGCGGGCTCGGCGGGCGGCTGGTCCGTCCCGGTGACGCGTCCTACGACGCCGCGCGCCTGGTGTTCAACACCGCCTTCGACTCCGCGCGGCCGGCCGCCGTGGCCTACTGCCGGAGCGCGGCGGACGTCGCGGAGTGCCTGGGCTTCGCCCGGCGGTACGGCGTGGCGGTGACCTCGCGGTCGGGCGGCCACAGCTACGCGGGCTGGTCGACCGGGCCGGGGCTGGTGATCGACGTGTCCCCGATGAGCGCGGTCCGCTACTCCGGTGGCCGCGCGACGGTCGGCGCGGGCGCCCGGCTGGTCGACGTCTACGCGCAGCTCGGGAAGCACGGGGTGAGCATCCCCGCCGGGTCGTGCCCGACGGTCGGCGTGGCCGGGCTGACGCTGGGCGGCGGCATCGGCGTGGTCTCCCGGAAGTACGGCCTGACCTGCGACGTGCTGGAGTCGGCGCGGATCGTGACGGCGGACGGGCGCGCACTCACCTGCTCCGCCACGGAGAACCCCGACCTCTACTGGGCGTCCCGTGGGGGCGGCGGCGGCAACTTCGGCGTGGCCACCTCTTTCACGTTCCGGACCCACGCCACCCGCGACGTCACCGTGTTCTTCCTGCACTGGCCCTGGAAGAAGGCGGCGGCGGCCGTCAAGGCCTGGCAGGCGTGGGCGCCGCACGCGCCGGACGCGATGTGGTCCAACCTGCACCTGAACCACGACCCCTCGCTCGACGTGCAGATCGGCGGGCTGTACGTCGGGGACCGCGCGGGCTGCGAGCGTCTCCTCTCCGATCTCGTCCACCGGGTGGGGTCCGACCCGTCGAGCCGGTGGATCTCGGCGTCGTCGTATGACCACGCCATGATGATCATGGCGGGGTGCTCCACGCTGTCGGTGTCGCAGTGTCACCGCCCCGGCTCGC
This sequence comes from Microtetraspora sp. NBRC 16547, assembly GCF_030268965.1. GTDB lineage: Bacteria > Actinomycetota > Actinomycetes > Streptosporangiales > Streptosporangiaceae > Microtetraspora. Next base: position 74,211 of record NZ_BSSE01000001.1, read on the forward strand.
TGCCCGGCCAGACCTCGAACGGGCGGCTCGTCCGCGACTCGTTCTCCGCCAAGTCGCACATGGCGTACACGCCGCTGTCCGGGACGGGGATCGGGGCGCTGCTGGGGCAGGTGGCCGCGTCTGGGCGGCACTCCGTGCTGCTCGACGCCCTCGGCGGCGCGGTCGGCCGGGTCGCGCCCGACGCGACCGCGTTCCCGCACCGCCGAGCCCTGTACAGCGTGCAGTACTACGCCCACCGGGCGGGAGCGGCGGCATGGACCAGGGCCGCCCACGCGGCGATGCGTCCCCACTTCGGCGACCACGCGTACGTCAACTACATCGACCCGGAGCTGACGGGCTGGCGGCGGCAGTACTACGGGGCCAACGCCGACCGGCTGGCCCGGGTCAAGGCCGCCTACGACCCGGACCGCCTGTTCCGCCTCCCCCAGGGCGTCTGAGAGGTCCCGTCACGCGTCGCGGCGGCGGAACAGCACCGCCGCCGCGGCGAGGGGCACCACGATGTACGCCGCGAGCGCGACCGCCGCCCAGGCGGGCGCCGTCGGGCCTGTTGGCCGCCATCGACGTGGTCGCCTCCGGCGACGCGCTCCTCGCGCCGAGCGTGACCCGCCGCCTCATCGCCGAGTTCGCCCGCCGTCCGGAGCCCGCGCGCCGCCCCGCCTCCACGCTGGACGGGGTGACCGAGCGCGAGCGCGAGGTGCTCACGCTGATCGCCCGCGGGCTGTCCAACACCGAGATCGCCGACCATCTGAGCGTCAGCATGGCCACGGTGAAGACGCACGTCGGCCGGCTGCTCGCCAAGCTGAACGCCCGTGACCGGGCCCAGCTCGTCATCGCCGCGTACGAGGCGGGCCTCCGCCCCTGACCCGGCCTCAGCCGTACAACGTGGCGAGATCGGCGAGGAGGATGCCCTGGTCTCCCGCCGCGGCCTCCGTGAGCGAACGGTCGAATCCCGCGCCGCTGTAGAGGGCGAGCACGGTGTCCCGGGTGTCCAGCCCTCGGATGTGCAACTGGTCCCTGGCCTGCTGGAGGCGTCCCAGGTGCCGGAGCGTCATGACTTCCGACCACTTGGCCTCGCCCACGGAGAGGAGCCGTCGCCTGTGGGTGCCGTCCTGGGCCCCGAGTGCGATCACGTCGACCCCGATGTTCTGCCCCCTGCCGCTGCCCGGTGCGACACCGGCTGCCACCTCTGAGGACAGCTCACCGGCCCATTCCACTCCCAGCGCGAACTGCCGGCAGATGTGCTCGAAGTGCGGCCCGATCACCTGCGACGCGAACCTGGACCGCGCGCCGTTCCACACCTGGCCCGCCCGGCCTCGTTCGAGCTGGCTCCACGAGGGCCGCATGATCGACTCGTAGAAGGTCACGATCGGCTCGGCGGCACGGTAGACGGACGCCTTCCGGATCGGATCGATCTCCTTCCTGATGAGCCGGCAGTCTTCCAGCACAGCGAGCGGATGCGCGATGTCGGTCGACTTGCGTTCCATGTGACCGGCGATGCCGCCGCGCGTGTTGTTCCCTGCGGCGATCGCGCCCAGGACGGCGTGGTACAGCGCCTCGTCCCGTACCTCCATCTCGTTCGAGAGGAGGTAGTGGGCTTCGCGGAAGAGCGGCGACTCCGTACTCAGGACCCTCCTGATCACCCAGTCGTCGAACTCGTCCGGCCCCGCGGGTGACTCGCCGTCGACGAAACGGGTCCGGTAGGCGGGAGTCCCCCCGGTGATCGCGTTCACCTGGATCGCGAGCCGCAGATCGGAGATGCCCCAGAATCGCCGCGCCACGTGATAGTCGAAGGGGTGCACCACGAGTTCGAGCGAGGCCCGTCCCCGCAGGGGAGCCTGACCTGCGAGCAGTTTCCCCATCACGGACATGGCGGACCCGGCGAGGATCAGGCGCGTGCGGCCGCGCGCCGGACGGTTCGCCCCGCGCGCGTCGATCTCCCTTTGCAGGAGCGAGGGGATGGCACGATCCGCCTTCATCAGGTACGGGAACTCGTCGATGACGATCAGCCGGTCCGGGCACCTGTCCAGGAGATAGGTGATGGCCTCGTCCCAGTTGGCGAACGCCAGCGTCCCTTCCACGCCGAGATAGCTCGCCACCGCAGTGCCGAACTGGCGCAGCGCGTCCGCGGAGGTCGATTCGACCGCAACGAAGTAGAAGCCGCCGAGCGCGTCCGCGAGGGCCTGGAGGAGAAAGGTCTTCCCCTGCCGTCGGCGTCCGCTCACGACGGCCAGACGCATCTCGTCGCCCGGCGCGGTCGCGAACCTCGTCAGCGCGGCCCACTCGCGCTCACGGTCGAAGACGTACTCCGGCTTGGGAACCACCGCATACCCTCCTTATAAGTACGCTTCTAAGAACTCTACTTCTTAGAAGCGTACTTATAAGGATGCTCAACGGTCAGGCGGTCAGGGTTTCGGCACGAAGTGGGTGAGGACCTCGGGGTTGGCCATCGCGTCGCGGTTGGCGGCCTTCTCGACCGGGGTGCCGAGCAGGATCTTCCGTACCGGGACCTCGAGTTTCTTGCCCGAGAGGGTCTTCGGGATGCCGGGGACCCGGTGGAACTCGTCGGGCACGTGGCGTGGGGACAGCTCGGTCCGCAGTGCCGTACGCAGCCGGGCGACCAGTTCGTCGGACAGCTCCGCTCCGGGGGCGAGGGTGACGTAGAGCAGCAGGTGGCCGTCCTCGCCGAGCTGGCCGGTGTCGATCACGAGGCTGTCCTCGATCTCATCGAACCGCTCGACGACCCGGTAGAACTCGCTCGTCCCCATGCGGACGCCGCCGCGGTTGAGCGTGGAGTCGGACCGGCCGTAGATCACGCATCCGCCGTCCGGCAGGATCTTGATCCAGTCGCCGTGCCGCCAGACGCCCGGATAGTCGGCGAAGTACGACTCGCGGTAGCGGTCACCGGACGGGTCGTTCCAGAACATGACCGGCATGGACGGCATGGGCGCGGTCACCACCAGCTCGCCCACCTCTCCGATCACGGGGTGTCCCGCCGGGTCGAAGGACTCCACGCGGGCGCCCAGGCAGCGGCACGGGATCACGCCCGCCTTGATCGGCAGCAGCGGCGCCGCGCCCACGAAGCCGGTGCACACGTCCGTGCCGCCGGAGAACGACCCGAGCTGCACCTCGGGCTTCACGTCGGAGTAGATCCAGGCGAAGCCCTCGGGCGGCAGCGGGGACCCCGTCGAGCCGATCCCCCGCAGCCGGTCCAGCCCGGACGGCCGCAGGCCCGCCTTCATCGAGGCCACGATGTACGGCGCGCCGGTGCCGAAGTAGGTGACCCCCTCCTGCGCGGCCAGCTCCCACAACGCGCCGATCCCCGGGTGGGCGGCGCTCCCGTCGTAGAGCACCACGGTGGAGCCCACCAGCAGGCCGCCGATGAGGAAGTTCCACATCATCCAGCCGGTGGTGGTGTACCAGAAGAACACGTCGCCCTCGCCCAGGTCCTGGTGGAAGCTGAGCGCCTTCAGGTGTTCGAGCACGATGCCGCCGTGGCCGTGCACGATCGGCTTGGGCAGCCCGGTCGTGCCCGAGGAGTAGAGCACCCACAGCGGGTGGCCGAAGGGAACCTGTTCGAACTCCGGCTCAGCCGCCTCGCCGCGCAGGTCCTCCCAGCCCAGCTCACCGCCGATGGCGACGTCCGTGCCGCCCGGCCCGGGAACCGAGGGGATCCACACCGTCGCGGTCAGGCCGGGCAGCTTGGCGGCGATGTCGCGTACGACGTCCGCCCGGTCGAACGCCTTCCCGTTGTAGCGGTAGCCGTCGACGGCGATGAGGACCTTGGGCTCGATCTGGGTGAACCTGTCGATGACGCTGGGCGCCCCGAAGTCGGGCGAGCAGGACGACCAGATGGCCCCCAGCGAGGCCGTCGCCAGGAACGCGATCAGCGCTTCGGGGATGTTCGGCACGTATCCGGCGACCCGGTCGCCCCGCTCCACGCCGAGCCGGATCAGACCCGCCCGGACCCGGCCCACCTCGGCGCGCAGCTCACCCAGCGTGTACGTCCGCCGGTTTCCGGATTCATCACGAGATATCACGGCAAGGCGGTCGGGGTCGCCGCGCAACGCGTTCTCCGCGTAGTTGAGGGTCGTGCCCTCGAACCAGGTGACGTCGGGCATCGTCCCGCTGATGACGGGACCGTCCCCGCGCCGGCCCACCACGGCGAAGTAGTCCCAGATCGACGTCCAGAACTCGGCCGGAGACTCGACCGACCAGCGCCATATGTCCTGGTAGTCAGCCTCCCTGCCGAGCCACTCGGCGTAGCGGGTGATCCTTGCGTTGCGCACGACCTCCGCGGTGGGTTCCCACAGCAGAGCACCTTCCTCGACCATGCCCCCATCCTGACGAGGCCGGCCCGCCGTGTCACCATCTCCGCCCACATACGGCAGACCCGTCATATGGTGTCCGGCCCCACGAACGGCGCGCGCAGGTGATCGACCGCGACGCGCGCGGCCGTGCCGATGGCCGCGTCCGCCCTCGGCTGGTTCTGCGCGGTGCCGATCGACCGGGTGAAGACGGCGATGGCGTAGCGGCCGCCGTCGGGATACTCGATGACGCCCACCTCGTTCCGGATCGTCGGCAGCGTGCCCGTCTTGCCGCTGACCGCCACGTCGTCGTACGGGAATCCGGACGCGAGCCGGTGCGGCCACACCTGGAGGCCCATCAGGCGGCGTACGGCGGCGCACGAGCCGGGTCCGGCGGCCTCGTCCCGCCAGATCAGGCCGAGCAGCCGGGTCATGTCCCGACACGTGCTGCGGCTGGTCCGGGCCGGGTCGAGCACGCGCAGCCGGGCGAGCACGCCGGGGTCCGTGGTCATCTGGGAGAGCTCGGCCATGTCCGCGACGCCCGCGTCCTCCCGCATGGCGGTGAACAACCCGGCGCACGAGTGCTCAACCCACGTGCGGGACAGGCCGAGGTCCGCGAGCGCGGCGTTGACCTCGGCGAGGCCGACCCGCGCGAGCAGCGTGTCCGCCGACGCGTTGTCGCTCACGCTGATCGTGAGGTAGGCGAGGTCCCTGAGCGAGGCCGTGACCTCGTCCAGCATGGCCGAGACGCCGGTGCCGCCCCCGGGGCGCCCCTCAGGGGACACCGTGACCCGCTCCGCCGGGTCGATCAGCCCGCGCTCCGCCTGCCGGTAGAACGCGACCAGCAGCGGCACCTTGAACACCGAGGCCAGCACGACGGGCTCGTCCGCGCCCAGGCCGACCTCGCGGCCGGTGTCGATGTCCACCGCGTGCAACCACCCGGTGACCCCCGCCGTACGGAAGATCTGTTCGAGCTGCTTCATGAGAGGAATCCCGTGGCGGGACGGGGGGCCACCCACGTGCGCGGCGGCGCGCCTTCGTCGGACATCCCCGCATCCTCCCGCAGAACACGGGTCGTCAGGTCGGCGAACCCGGCCACGTGCCCGGACGGCTCTCCCCGCCAGGCCGTGGAGATGCGCCAGGCCAGCGGGGCGCCGGCCAACGGACGCCAGACGACGCCGGGCACGTCCGTCCGGTGGCCGAGCGCGACCGCGGTGCCGGCGAGGACGAGGCCGATCATGAACTGGCCGTGGACGGCGTGTCGGACCTCGGCGGGGACGAAGCCGTGGCGCCGGCAGCCGGCGAGGGTCTCGTCGTGCAGGCCGGGCTCCAACGCGCGTGGCGGCAGCACGAGCTCGCGCCCCGCCAGGTCGGCCAGGTGCACCGTCGCCAGGGTCGTGAGCTCGTCCTCCTCGCGCAACAGGACCCCCGGATGCTGGACCAGGATGGGACCGAATCCGAGCCCCGCGGCCGCCACGGGATGCCGCAGCACGCCGAGGTCCAGCTCGCCGCCCAGCAGCGCGTCCACCTGGTCGGACGTGCCCATCTCGGTGGGCGTCAGCCGTACGTCCGGGTGGCCGGCGCGGAACCGGGCGATCAGCGCGGCGAGCACCGACGCGCCCAGGTCGGGCGGCACGGCGGCGCGCAGGCTTGCGGTGTCACCGCGCACCGCCCTCGCCATCAGCTCCCTGATCCGCTCGGTCCTCGCCACGATCTCGCGCGCCTCGGGCAGCAGCAGGCGCCCGGCGTCGGTGAGCCGGACCTGGCGGCTGCTCCGGTCGAACAGCCGCACGCCGAGCTCGTCCTCCAGCCGCTTCACCCGCTGGCTGAGCGGGGGCTGCGCCATGCCCAGCCGGGCCGCCGCGTTGCCGAAATGCAGTTCTTCGGCGATCACCACGAAGTACCTCAGGTGCCGTACGAGGTCCATGAGCAGCGATGATATCCAAACATTTATCGCATTGAGTTTGATATCCGTATTGGACATGAACACCTGGCATCTGCTCCCCTTGCCTGCACGACACGCAAGGGGGAAAAGTGCAGGAAACCTCATATAGCGGAATCAACGGAACTAAACGGCGTCGCCGCTGGCCGCTCGCGACGGCCGCCGTGCTGGTGCCGGTCCTCGCGGCCGGGGGCGCGGTCTGGGTGCTGCGCACCAAAGGATCGCCGGAGGAGACCGCATCGGATTTCCTCGCCGCGTGGTCCAGGTCCGACTACGCCGCGATGTGGGCGCTCACCGCCGACCCGCCCGCCGACTTCCAGCGCGTCTACGACCGGTTCCGCGACGACCTGAAACTGACGTCAGCCCGGTTCACCGTGCAGGGGAAGGCCACCGGGAGCGGCGACCACGGGGGTGGCACGGTGCGGTTCCGCGCGGCGATCGACGCCGCGGTGGACTTCTCCTACGACGGCGAGCTGCGCCTCGTGGAGCGCGACCGCGCCTGGCGGGTGGCGTGGACGCCGGCAGCCGTCCATCCCCGGCTCGCCGGCGGCGCCAGGTTCAGAGTCAGCACCGCGAAACCCGAGCCGGCCCCCATCACCGCGGCCGACGGCACCAGGATCGACGACGGCAGTGCGCCCGGCTCGGTCCAGCAGCTCGTCGACGCCCTCAAGGAGCAGTACGGCTCCCGCCTCGCGGGCACCCCGGCCACCCGTGTCGAGCTGGTCGGCGCGGACGGGAAGGCCGACACGATCGCCGCCGCGGAAAAGTCGGCGGGCGAGGCGCTGACCACCACGATCGACCTTGACGTTCACCGCGCGGGAGCCCAGGCGCTGGAGGACGTGTCCAAGCCCGCGTCGCTCGTCGCCCTGCGGCCCTCGACCGGGGAGATCCTCGCCGTGGTGAACAAGCCCGGCGGCTTCAACCGCGCGCTGCTCGGCACGTATCCGCCCGGATCGACCTTCAAGGTCGTGACCGCCTCGGCGCTCGTGGCCGACGGCATGAGCGCCACGCAGACCGTGAAATGCCCGGCGGAGCAGACGATCGGCGGCTTCACCTTCCATAATTCGCACTACAAGGACTTCGGCGCGCTCCCGCTGCGGGACGCGTTCGCCCACTCGTGCAACACGACGTTCGGCGACCTGGCGGTGAACCGGCTCGGCGGGAAGCGGATGAGCGAGGTCGCCGCGGACTTCGGCTTCGGACAGCCGATCCAGCCGGGCGTGCCCGCCGTCCGGGCCCAGTTCCCCGAGCCGAAGGGCGAGACAGACCTCGCCTCGGCCGCCATCGGGCAGGGCAGGGTGCTGGCCAGCCCGCTCAACATGGCGGCCGTCGCCGCCGCCGTCGCGGACGGCACCTGGCGCCCGCCGCGGCTCGTCCCCGCCGGCCTCGTCCCTCCTGGCGGCTCCGCACCCCGGAAGCTGGAGCCCGGCGTGGTGGCGGCGCTGCGCCAGCTCATGCCCGCCGTGGTCACCGAGGGCACCGCGCGGGGCATCGCCTTCCCGTCCGGTACGGCGGGCAAGACCGGAACCGCCGAGTACGGCTCGGGCAAGGAGCCGCCGACGCACTCGTGGTTCATCGGCTACCGGGGCGACCTGGCGTTCGCCGTCATCGTCGAAGGCGCGGGCATGGGGTCCGCCGTGGCGGCGCCCGCCGCGGCCCGCTTCCTGAACGGCCTCAGCGCCCGGTGAGACGGGCGACGGCCGCCACCACCTCGGACGCGTTGGTCAGGTCGGGCAGGACGATGTCCGCCCCCGCCTCCCGGAGCTCTGCGGCCGTCGACCGGCCCGACGCGACCGCGATCATCGCCGCGCCGCCGATGCGCGCCGCCTGGACGTCGCGCGCCGAGTCGCCGATCAGCACGGTGTTCGCCGACGTGAACACCCCGCCGTACCGCGCCTTGGCCCGTCCCTGCGTCACCTGGAGCAGCGTGGCCTTGGGATAGACCTCCTCGCCGTACCCCCCGATCTCGAAGTCGATCCTCTTGTCCAGCCCGAACGCCTTGAGCTTGTGGACCGCGTTGCTCCTGATCGTTCCGGTGAGGACGGACTGGATCACGCCGTCGAGGCGGGACACCGCCTTGAGCGCGTCCTTGGCCCCGGGCATGGCCCGGCCCTCGGAGGCAAGCCGCTTGCGCTTGTCGGCGAAGGAGACCGCCAGCGCGTCGAGGAACTTCGGCAGGTGGTAGTCCTCCACCACGATGCCGTTGACGGCCAGCGTCTCGAAGACGATCTCGGAGTCGGGGCGGCCCATCGCCGGAGCCAGCTTCACCAGCGGCCGCCCGGTGACCATGCGGAACGCGTCGGCGTACGCGTCCCTGGTGACGATGGTGACGTCGACCAGGGTGAGGTCGACGTTCCAGAGAATGAGGCGGTTGATCGTGGCCTCCGGAGGGGGATCGGGCCGGTTCAGATCAGGTCGAGGGCGTTGACCAGCGAGTCGACGACGGGGACGCCGATGCTCTGCAGCTCCGCGCGACTCGTCATGCCGCCGGTGTAAAGGATCGCCCGCGCGCCGACATGCTGCGCGGCGTGCGCGTCGTCGACGCTGTCGCCGATCACCACGACTTTCTCCGGGTCCAGGCCGAGCGCCAGGATGTGCGCGGTCATGTGCTCGGCCTTGGGACCGCCCCCGGCGCTGCGCAGGCCGTCGACGCGGGCGAAGTGCTGGGCGATGCCGAGCTCGTTCACCTTGGGCACCAGCCGCTCGTGGCCCCACATGGACAGCAGCGACTGCGTCCGCCCCGCCGCCTCCCAGGACTGGAGGCTGGACAGCGCGCCCTCGGCCAGCTCGCAGGCCAGCATCAGGCGGTGGTAGTGATCGTGGAACCCCTCGTCGAGCCGCTCCCACTCGCCGTCGTGGAGCGAGCGGCCGAGCATCCGCTCGTACGCGACCCAGATGGGTCGGGTGTAGACCGCGCGGAAGCCGTCCGGGTCGAAGGGGCCGATGCCGTACGGCCGGAAGACTTCGTTCGTCGCACCGACCACGGCATCGATGTCGTGGAACAGGGTGCCGTTCCAGTCCCAAACAATGTGTGTCATATCAGGATGGATGATATCCACCGACCAGCAAGAACGGCGCTCAGGCCAGCAGGTCGGGTATCTCCTGTGTGGCATACCACATCAGCTCGTGGGCCTCGGCGCCGTCCACGGTGAAGCGGGCGTCGTCGTCCCCGAGATCGGCGGCGGACAGCGCGGCGACGGCCGCCTCGATGTCCGGCGCGGCGGCGGGGTCGTCCACGTGCACCGAGGCCAGCCGGGTCAGCGGGACCGGCTCCGTCAGCCGCACCCGCGCCCGCTCGTCGAGATCGGCGCTCACGCTGACGGCGGCGTCCGGCACCTCCGCGGCGACCACGACCCGCCGGGCGGGCCCGCCGGCCTTCTCGGCGCCGTCGGCACCCTCGGCGGCGCGATCCTCCGCGAGCATCCGCAGGGAGGCACGTGCCGCCTCGGTCATAGCGACGTACTCCAACTCCTCGGTGTCGCCGGAGACGTACCACTCGACCAGCGCGGGAGTCACCGCGAAACCGGTCAGCGGAGCGGGGCCGAGCTCGCCCGCCGCGACCACGCGGGCCAGCGCGGGAAGCGTGCACGGGAGATAGACGCGCATTCGAACCTCTCGTCGGTCACGTCAGGGGCGCAGCGGCAGGCCGAACAGGCCTTCGAGCTCGCCGATGGTGGCGGAGGCGTCACGGTGGTGGATGCCGACCAGCCCGAGGGCCCGTGCGGCCGTGATGTTCGCCTCGATGTCGTCGATGAACACGCACTCCTCGGGCGGCAGCCCGACCAGGCCGAGCGCATGGTGGAAGATCCGCGCCTCGGGCTTGCGCATGCCGACCTCTCCGGAGATGACGATCTCGTCGAAGAGCCCGTCCCAGGTGTGCCGGGGGTAGTCGTTGCCCCAGGAGTTCGACACCAGGCAGGTCCGGATCCCGGACACGCGTGCCAGGCGCAGCATCTCGTTCATCTCCTCGACGGGCTCGAACCCGAGGAACATCCGGGCGAGCAGCCCCTCGGCCACCGGCGGGACGCCGTCGAGGGTCACCAGCCTGGCCGCGAGGTCGCGCTCGAAGTCGGGTGTCGAGATCTCACCGCGTTCGAGGGCGTGAATGACGCTCTCGCCGTTCCCGACCTCGTAGGCGTGCAGGACCAGCTCGCGCATCACGTCCTGGTAGTGCGTGGCGTCGATCCGATCCCCGGCGATCCAGCCGGCGATCGAGTCGGCGAGGCTCGTGGTGAGCACCCCGCCCCAGTCGATCAGTACTCCCTTGAGCACGGCACCTCCCGTTGGAACCTGCCCCAAAAGGATAGGGCGTCAGGCAACGCCCGCCTCCCTGGCGATGCGCCGGGCGGCGTTCAGATGCGCCGGCGACCGGACCACGCTCGGGTCCGTCGCCACCTTGTCGAACATGCCCCTCTTGGCCTTCAACCGGAGGATCCGGGTGACAGACGCGTCCAGCCGGGCCGCCGAGATCCGGCCCGACTTCACCGCCGAAAGGACCGCGCCGTACGCCTTCGGCATGTCGGGCGGCATGAGCAGCACGTCCGCCCCGGCCAAGACGGCGCGAACGGCCACCTCAGCGTCGCCGTACTTCTCCCGCACCCCGGCCATGTTGAGCGCGTCGGTGCTGATGACACCGTCGAAGCCCAGCTCGTCACGGAGCAGCCCGGTCAGGATCGTCCGGGACAGCGTGGCCGGGTCGCCGGAGGGGTCGAGCTTCGGCATGACGACGTGCGCCGACATGATCGCGTCGACGCCGTGGGCGATGGCCTCGCGGAACGGCGGCGCGTCGAGCTTGCGCCACTGCGCCTTCGAATGCCCGATCACGGGGAGGCCGGTGTGGCTGTCCGTCGAGGTGTCGCCGTGCCCGGGGAAGTGCTTGGCCGTGGAGGCGATCCCGGCCGCGTGGAAGCCGTCGACCGCGGCGCCGACCATCGTCGCGACCTTCTCCGGGTCGGAGCCGAAGGCTCGCGGGCCGATCACCGGGTTGCGCGGGTTGATGTTGACGTCCGCGACCGGCGCGAAGTCCATGGTGATGCCGAGGGCACGCAGCTCCGTGCCGGTCAGCCGGGCGGCCGCCCGCGCGTTGGCCGGATCGCCCGTCGAGCCGATGGCCATCGCCCCCGGGAGCTTGGTGACGATCGCGGCGAGCGGCGAGACGGTGCCGTTCTCCTGGTCCACGCCGATCATCAGCGGGACCTTCCGCGACGCCTCGCGCAGCCCGGTCGTCAGCGCGGCGAGCTGCTTCGCGTTGGAGACGTTGCCCGCCCAGGGAAAGATGATCACGCCGCCGGGGCGGTATTTCGCGATCGCCTCGGCCGGGGTGCCCACGCCGAACCGCGCGGTGTTCTCCTGGTGCTCGGAGTCGGCGCGGGAGCCGTAAACCACCGGCATGAAGAGCTGGCCGACCTTCTCCTCCACGGTCATCCGGGCGAGTGTGGCGGCGACGTCGCCCCCACTGGCTCCCTTACCGGCCTCCCCTGATGACGGCGACGACGGTTCCGGCGACGGTTCCGGCGGTGACGACGCCGTGCCGCCCTCGCCCGCCGCGGCCGTGGTCGAGGGAGGGGGACGGGAGGGGGTGGCGCCGGCAAATCCCTCCGCCTCCACGGAGGAGCAGCCCGCCATAACGATCACCAGCAGCCCGAGGCCCAGTCGTCGCAGCATCCCTTCACGGTAGCCGCGACCAGCACCACCTGCCGCACGGTTATCCACAGGATCGATACGTACCACCGGTTACATCGGCCGGATGAAGAGGTCCGCCCGCCTCAGAGCGACAGCTCGGCGAGGGCGGGGAGTTCCACACGGGCGGCGGCCCGCGCGGCCTCCGCCGAGTCCGCCGCCCGCGCCGCGGCGGCCGCCTCGCGGCACTCGTCCAGGGTGTGCCGGGCCAGCGCCGCGCGCACCCGGGGGAGGGCGGGGGCGGCCATGGACAGCGATGTCACACCGAGACCGACGAAGACGCAGGCGAGGGCCGGGTCGGCCGCCGCCTCTCCGCAGACGCCGCATTCCCGGCCCGCCGCCGCGGCGGCCGACGCCGCCAGCGCGACGAGGTCGAGCACGGCCGGATGCCACGGGTCCTGCAGCCCGGCGAGCGCGCCGGCCTCGCGGTCCGCGGCCAGGGTGTACTGGGTGAGGTCGTTCGTCCCGATCGAGAAGAAACCGGTGACCGCGGCGAGATCGGCGGCGCGCAGGGCGGCCGCCGGGACCTCGATCATGACCCCGGCGGACGGCAGCCCCGCCGTGCGGCACGCGTCGGTGAACCAGGCGGCCTCCTCGGCGGTGGCGACCATGGGCGCCATCACCTGGACCAGCGCCGACGTACCGCCCGCGGCCCTGGCCAGGGCTTCGAGCTGGGCCGCCAGCACGTCCGGATAGTGGCGGAACATGCGCACCCCCCGCTCGCCGAGCGCGGGATTGGGCTCGGGAGCCGGAGGCGGGAGGAAGTCGAGCGGCTTGTCGGCCCCGGCGTCGAGGACGCGGACGACCACAGGGGCGCCGGGGAACGCCTCGAACACGGCGCGGTAGGCGTCCTGCTGCTCCTCCCACGTCGGTGGGTCCTCCCGGTCCAGGAAGAGGAACTCGGTGCGGTACAGGCCCACGCCCTCGGCACCGGCGGCCAGCGCGGGCGCGATGTCCGCCGGTCCGCCGACGTTGGCGCGCAGCGGTACGGCGTGGCCGTCCGCGGTCGCGCCGGGCCCGGTGACCGTGGCGAGGAGCGCGGAGCTCTCCGCCACCGCCCGCACCGCCCGGGCGACCTCGTCCTCGGTCGGCGAGAGCCGTACGACACCGGTCGAGCCGTCGACCAGCAGCCGCGTGCCGGGCGGGATCGCGGTCGCCCCCGCGCAGCCCACGACGGCGGGCACGCCCATCGACCGGGCCAGGATGGCGGTGTGGGTGGTCGGCCCGCCCTCCTCGGTCACGAACGCCACCACGAGGGCGGGGTCGAGCAGGGCGGTGTCGGCGGGGGCGAGGTCCCTGGCCACCAGCACGTAGGGCTCCAGGGGATCCGCCGGGAGTCCCGGCAGCGGCAGGCCCTCCAGCGTCGCGACGGCCCGGTCCCTGATGTCGTCGAGATCGGCCACCCGCCCGGCGAGGTAGCCCCCCGCCGCGGCGAGCAGGTCCCGATATTTCCCGAAAGCGTCGAAGACCGCCCGGGAAGCCGAGACACCCTGGTCGATCAGCTCGGCCACACCGGCGGCCAGCCCCGGATCGCGGGCCATCATGGCCTGGGCGGCCAGCACGTCCCGCGCCTCGCCGCCCGCCTGGTCGCCGCGCGCCGCGAGGTCGGCCGCGACACGTTCCAGGGCCTGCTCCGCCCGCCGCCTCTCGGCCGCCGCGTCCCCGCCGTGACGGGCCGCCCTGTGCGGCTCAGGAATGTCACGCACCAGCCGGTGCGCCGGGCCGTAGCCCGCGCCCGGGCTCACGCCCACACCGGCCAGCCGATCCGTGTGCATGCTCAGGGTGCCGACGCGATGGCGGCGAGCCGGTCCAGGAGTTCGTCCGCGCCATCGGCGTCGGCGCTGATGACGATGGTCTCGCCCTGGCGGACGTCCAGGGCCAGCACCGACAGGATGCTCTTCGCGCTCACCGGCGGGACGCCGAACTTGGCGACGGTGACGTCGAAGGGTGCCTGAACCGCGGTCTGCACGAACGTCGCGGCGGGACGGGCGTGCAACCCCACTTCGGACATGACGGTGACCTTGCGCTCGGCCACGGCTCCTCCTCTTCTCTCGGGTTCACCCGGGGGTCTTCTCTCGCGTTCTCTCGGGCGGATTCTGCACGGCACGGGCGGTCCCGCGCCACCCGGGCCCGCGTCGTCGGCAGTGTCGTCGGCACCGTCCTCCACACTGCCGTCGGCACCGTCCTCCACACTGCCGTCAGCACCGCCCTTCCGCACTGCCGTCGGCACTCAATTACCCGGAGGTCCGGCGTTCACGACCATTCGAACAATTCGTCGCCCGCGCCCACGCCGCCTCGGACCTCACCGTTGACCTCGCCGGCCGCCGCGTCCAGAGCCACCACGGAGCAGATCGGCGACCGGCCCCCCGCCTCGACCGCGGCCGGGTCCCAGAAGACCACCGGCTGGCCGGCGCGGACCCGGTCACCCTCGACCGCGAGCAGCCGGAAGCCCTCTCCCTTGAGCTGCACGGTGTCGATGCCGAGGTGCACGAGCACGCCCCTGCCGTCCTCCCCCACGACGATGTAGGCGTGCGCGTGCAGCTTGACGATCGTCCCGCTGATGGGGGCGACGGCCTGGCCGGGCTCGCGCTGGGGATCGATCGCCGATCCCGGCCCGACCATGGCCTGTGAGAAGACCGGGTCCGGCACCGCCGCCAGACCGATCGCCGTCCCCGCCACCGGGGCGAGAACAGTCGTCACGGCGCCCCCTCCTGTCCGGCTCGGCCATACGTCAGCCGATGATCTCCTCGATGTCGCTGGCGATCGTGTCGGCGTCGGGGCCCACCACGACCTGCACGACGTTGCCCGCCAGCATCACGCCGTGGACACCCGCCGCCCTGAGGGCCACCTGGTCGACCTTGGAGGCGTCGTACACCTCCGTGCGCAGCCGCGTGATGCACGGCTCGATCTCGATGACGTTGTCCACACCACCGAGCGCAGAGATGATCGCCCGGACATCTGCCGCCATGTCGCTCCTCCTCGATATGCGTGCTGTGCGCAGGCTAATCGGTCTGAGTGACCTTCTTCAGGCCCCGAGGGGCATCGGGGTCGATGCCGAGCCTGCGCGCGAGCGCCTCGGTGAGAAGCTGACCGGGCACGATGAGGCCCATGGGCGCCACCCATTCGGGGAGGTCCGGACCGTTCAGCGCGGCGGTGGCGGCCGCCGCCAGCGCCGTGCCGCCGCCCACGCCGTACGCGGCGGCGCCCGCGCCGGTCACTCGCTCGGCGAGCGCGACCGTCCCGGGCAACGTCGGTCCCTCACCCGCCGCGACCAGGATGGCCGGGGTGTCCTCGTCGACCACGGCGATCGGCCCGTGCAGCAGGTCGGCGTACGACAGGCCCATGGCGTGGAGGTAGCAGGCCTCCTTGAGCTTGAGCGCGAGTTCGAGCGCGGTGGAGAAGGCGAGCCCCCGGCCGGACACGACCACGCCGGGCTTGTCGGCGAGCCCCTCGACGACGGCCCCGAGGTCGCCGGGATCGTCGATCAGCTTCTCCACCGCGTCCGGCACCCGCTGCAGGTCGTCGGCGTTCACGTCCGCGCCGAGCCCCAGGGCGAGCACCGCCAGCGCGGCGAGCTGCGTGGTGTACGTCTTGGTGGCCGGGACGGCCTTCTCCTCGCCGGCCAGCGTGCACAGGGCCAGATCGGCGATCTCGGCCAGAGGTGAGGCCGGGCCGCCGTTGGTGATCGCCAGGGTCTTCGCACCGCAGCTCTTCGCCCAGTCGAGGGTCTCGACGATCTCCTCGGTCCGCCCGGACTGGGACAGGCCCACGGCCAGCACACCGTCCAGATCGAGCCTGCTGCGGTAGGTGGTGGCGATCGACGGCGCGCCCATCGAGCACAGGCGGCCGGCGCGCGCCTCGATCAGGTAGCGGCCGTACATGGCGGCGTTGTCAGAGGTGCCGCGCGCGACGAACAGGAGCTGCCGGGTCTCCCCCGCCAGCCGCCGTACCTCCTCCACCCTGGGAAGCAAGGCGTCAAGCGTGTCGCGAAGCGCGGCGGGCTGCTCGGAGATCTCGCTCCGCATCTTGGTCGTCATCTGCTGCCATCCTCAAATCCCGGCTTGGCGAGACCTTGCCGTTATCGATCCTTCTCTGGTCCGTACATTGACACACAATTCCAAGCTGTGGTCTAGTCCGGACTAGACCAGTACGAACCATAACTCAGTCGAGACGGTCAGATCGAGAGGGGAGGGATCAGTGGCTCAGATCGATCCGGACAGCCCGGTGCCCAAATACTTCCAGCTCCGGGAGATCCTGCTCGATCTCGTCGAGAGCAACGAGCTGCCGATCGGGGCGGCGATCCCCTCCGAACGCGAGCTGTGCCAGCGTTTCGGCCTCTCACGCATGACCGTACGCCAGGCGGTCGACCATCTGGTGTCCGAGGGGCGGTTGCACCGGGTTCCGGGCAAGGGCACGTTCGTCG
Source organism: Microtetraspora sp. NBRC 16547 (assembly GCF_030268965.1). GTDB lineage: Bacteria > Actinomycetota > Actinomycetes > Streptosporangiales > Streptosporangiaceae > Microtetraspora. The sequence goes on from NZ_BSSE01000001.1 coordinate 90,559, forward strand.
CCCGGCCGAAGATCGAGCTCGCCCTCCAGCTCACGTCGTTCAGCGACGACATGCGGGCCCGGGGCCTCACACCCGGCTCCCGCGACCTCGACCGCCGGACCGTCCGGGCCAGCGCCCATCTCGCCCGCGAGCTCGGCATCCAGCCCGGCGACGCCGTGCACTTCATCGAACGGCTGCGCACCGCCGACGGGGAGCCGCTGTCCATCGAGCGCGCCCACATCCCTGTGGCCCTCGCTCCGGACCTCGACGCCTACGACCTGACCGGGCGCTCGCTGTACGCGCTGCTCGAGTCGCGGTACGGCCTGGTGCTCGACGCGGGCGAGCTCACCATCGACGGCGGCATCGCCGACCCCGGCGACGCCGACCTGCTCAAGCTGCCCCGGGGCGGCGCGGTGCTGCTGCTCGCCCGGCGTTCCTTCGCCGGCGGGGTGTGCGCGGAACTCGGCGTCTCCACCTACCGGGCCGACCGCTACCAGCTCAGAACGCTGCTCGAGATCCCCGTTCGACGCCCGTAACGACAGCGATCCTCCCGAACCCCAGCCCTGGAGGAACACCGATGAGTTCACGTTCGGCCGAGGTGGGAGCGCCCGCAACGCCATCCTCGGGATCCGCCGTGATGGGCGTGCTGCAGCGTCTGGGCCGTTCCCTGATGCTGCCGATCGTCGTGCTGCCCGCCGCCGCGATCCTCAAGCGGTTCGGCCAGCCCGACATGCTCGGTTCCAACGACTCCGCCACCGGCGGTCTCGCGGACGCGGCGGGCTTCGGATGGGTGGCCCACGCCGCCACCGTGCTGGCGAACGCGGGCGACGCGCTCTTCGACGCCCTGCCGCTGCTCTTCGCCGTCGGCGTCGCGGTGGGTTTCGCCCGCCGTTCCGACGGTTCGACGGCCGTGGCGGCGCTGGTCGGCTACCTCGTTTTCGACCGGGTCACCAAGGGCCTGTTCTTCCAGGCCCCGGCGGTGGACGCCGTCCACAAGCGCGTCGCGCAGACGGTGGTCGGCGCGGACGGCGTGGCCCGGGACACGATCAACTGGTCCGCGAACAACCCGACCGGCGTGCTCGGCGGCATCGTCATCGGCGTCGTCGCCGCCCTGCTGTGGCAGCGGTACTACCGGATCAAGCTGCCCGCCTGGCTCGCCTTCTTCGGGGGGCGGCGGTTCGTCCCGATCGTGACGGCCCTCGCCGGGGTCCTGCTCGGTGTCGTCTTCGGCCTGATCTGGCCACCGGTCGGCGAGTGGATCAACAGCTTCGGCACGGTGCTCGCCGACAACAGCGTGGTCGGCGCGGGCGTGTACGGCGTGGCCAACCGCCTGCTCATCCCGCTCGGCCTGCACCACATCATCAACTCGATCGTGTGGTTCCAGGTGCCCGGCTGCACCAACGCCACAGGGACGGAGCTCTCCGGCGACCTGACCTGCTATCTCCAGGGCGCGGACGGTTTCGGCTCGTTCATGACCGGCTTCTTCCCCGTCATGATGTTCGGTCTGCCCGCCGCCGCGGTGGCGATCTGGCGTGCCGCGCCCGCCCACCGGCGCCCGGCAGTCGGAGGCATCATGATCTCCGCCGCGCTCGTCTCGTTCGTCACCGGCATCACCGAGCCGATCGAGTTCGCGTTCATCTTCGTCGCCCCGCTGCTGTTCGTGGTGCACGCCGTGCTCACCGGCGTCTCGATGGCGCTGACCGCCTGGCTCGGGGGCCGTCTCGGTTTCGGGTTCTCCGCCGGAGCCACCGACGCGCTGCTCAACATCGGCAAGAGCAACACCCATCACTTCTGGCTGGTCATGGGCATCGGTGTGGTCTACGCCGTGATCTACTACGTGATCTTCAGCTTTCTGATCAAGAAGCTGAACTTCATGACCCCGGGCCGCGAACCCGAACCCGACGTCGATTCCGGCGAGAGCGCGGAGCCGGTCCGCACACGCCCCTGATCTGGACGGACCGAAACGCCGTCCGGCATGCGCCATAACCTGCCGGGCGCCACTCCAACCGGGCACCGTACGCCGTGGACGTTGCGCGCATAGCGCCACATCCCCTCCGGGCGTACCGGAAAGTTGGCGGCTTTCGTATCAACGGGCCGGTCCGGAATCTCTAGTAGTCGTCACATCCACCGACGACCGGGGAGTCCCGATGCCCGAATTGTCACCGGAACCGATCCGCCTGCCGCGGCTCCTGCCCGTTCCCGCCGCCGTTCCCGCCGCCGATCCCGCGTACGACGAGCCCACGCCCGGGGACGAGGCGCCCCGGACGTACGGCTCACTCGCCCTGGCCAGGGGCGGCGGGCCGCTCGTCATCGGGCCGTCCGGCGCCGTCCCCGACGAGAGGCGGCTGCGCGGCCTCGGCCAGGCCATGGCGGAGATCCTCTGCGGACGCCGCCCGCCCGCGACCGTGCAGGACCGGCTCAGCGAGCGCGCCTACGGCGAGCTGATCCGCGCCGGGAAGATGATCGACACTCCGCGGCCGCCGATGGTCGGCGCTCCGCACGTCCAGCAGTCGAGCGACGGAGTGGTGGAGATGTGCCTGTTGGTCCACTGCGGGCCGCGCAGCCACGCCCTCGCCCTGCGTCTTGAACGGCGGGGCGTCCAGTGGCTCGTCACCGACTTCGAGACGGCGTGACGCGGAACCGCGGTGCCGAGGCGGAGGCTGCCGGGAGGGCTGGGCCACCGGAACAGCCAGGGCGGTGGGCGCGGCTCGGCCGCGCGACCGGGCCGGACAGAAGGGGAGGCCCCCGCCGGTTCCCGGCAGGAGCCTCCTCTCAGGCGCGATCAGGCCTCGGCGTTCCTGGGGTCGCCGTGGCACCGCTTGAACTTCTTGCCGGAACCGCACGGGCACGGCGAGTTGCGCTCCACATCGCCGTACGCGGCGCGCTGCTCCGGCGTGGAGCGGACCCGGCTGACCTCGACGTCGCCGGTCTCACCTGGCGCCGTGTAGACCATCTCGCTGGGGCGGGCCGGCTGGCGCAGCGCCCTGGCGATGATCGAGCTCGCCTCGTGCACGGCCTCGTCCGCGTGCTCATGGTCGTGGTCGTGCTCCTCGACGATCGGGTTCGCCTGGACCTCGACCTCGAGGTTGAACAGGTAGCCGGCCGACTCCTCCTTGATGCCGTCGAGCATCGCGGAGAACATCTCGAAGCCCTCACGCTGGTATTCCACCAGGGGGTCCTTCTGCGCGTAGGCGCGCATGCCGATGCCCTCCTGGAGATAGTCCATCTCGTAGAGGTGCTCGCGCCACTTGCGGTCGATCACCGAGAGGATCACCCGGCGCTCCAGCTCGCGCATCGCCTCGGAGCCCAGCTCCTCCTCGCGCCGCTGGTAGGCCTCCAGCGCGTCGGCCTTGATCTTCTCGGCGATGAGCTCGGCGCTCAGGTCCTCGCGGTCGCCGCCGGCCTCCTGCACGAGCTGCTCGACGGTCAGCGAGATGGGGTAGAGCTGCGCGAACGCCTTCCACAGCTTGTCGAGGTCCCACTCCTCGGCGAACCCCTCGGCCGTGGCGGCCTTGACGTAGTCGTCGATGACATTGGTGACGAACTCGCGGACCTGCTCGTGCAGGTCGGCGCCCTCCAGCACCCGGTGGCGCTCGGCGTAGATCACCTTGCGCTGCCGGTTCATGACCTCGTCGTACTTGAGGACGTTCTTGCGGATCTCGAAGTTCTGCTGCTCGACCTGGTGCTGGGCGGACGCGATCGCCTTCGAGACGATGCCGGACTCGATCGGCACGTCGTCGGGGATGTTCAGCCGCGTCATGATCATCTCGACCCGGGCGGAGTTGAACAGCCGCATCAGGTCGTCCTCCAGCGACAGGTAGAACCGGGACTCGCCCGGGTCGCCCTGGCGGCCGGAACGGCCGCGGAGCTGGTTGTCGATGCGCCGGGACTCGTGCCGCTCGGTGCCGAGGACGTACAGGCCGCCGATGCCGACGACCTCCTCGTGCTCGCTCTTCACGGCCTCCTTGGCCTTCTCCAGGGCCTCGGCCCAGGCCTTGTCGTACTCGTCCGGGGTCTCGGCCAGCGAGAGGCCGCGCTGCTCCAGCTCCAGCTCGGCGCGGAACTCGGGGTTACCCCCGAGCTGGATGTCGGTTCCGCGGCCGGCCATGTTGGTGGCGACCGTGACGGCGCCCTTGCGGCCCGCCTCCGCGACGATCACGGCCTCACGGGCGTGGTTCTTGGCGTTGAGCACCTCGTGCGGCACGCCCTGGCGCTTGAGCATCCGCGACAGCTTCTCGGACTTCTCGACGCTGGTCGTGCCGACCAGGACCGGCTGGCCCTTGTCGTAGCGCTCCTTGATGTCCTCGACGCAGGCCTGGAACTTGGCGTCCTCCGTCTTGTAGACCACGTCCGCCTGGTCCTTACGGATCATCGGGCGGTTGGTGGGGATGGGGACAACGCCCAGCTTGTAGGTCTGGTGGAACTCGTTGGCCTCGGTGGCGGCCGTACCGGTCATGCCGCCGAGCTTGGAGTAGAGGCGGAAGTAGTTCTGCAGAGTGACGGTCGCGAGCGTCTGGTTCTCGTCCTTGACCTTCACGGTTTCCTTGGCCTCGATGGCCTGGTGCATGCCCTCGTTGTAGCGGCGGCCGTGGAGCACGCGACCGGTGAACTCGTCGACGATCAGGACCTCGCCGTCGACGACGATGTAGTCCTTGTCCTTCTTGAACAGTTCCTTGGCCTTGAGCGCGTTGTTGAGGAACTGCACGAGGTGGGTGTGCTCGGGCTTGTAGAGGTTGTCGATGCCGAGCCAGTCCTCGACGCGCTCGACGCCGGCCTCAAGGATGCCGACGGTGCGCTTCTTCTCGTCGACGACGTAGTCGCCGGTGCTCTCCTCGCCGTCCTTGCCCTCGGTGCCCCGCCGGAGCCTGGGCACGATCTTGGCGAACTCGGCGTACCACTTGCCGGACTGCTCGCCGGGGCCCGAGATGATCAGCGGGGTCCGGGCCTCGTCGATGAGGATCGAGTCGACCTCGTCGACGATGGCGAAGTAGTGGCCGCGCTGCACGCACTCCTCCATGGACCAGGCCATGTTGTCGCGCAGGTAGTCGAAGCCGAACTCGTTGTTCGTGCCGTACGTGATGTCGGCGTGGTACTGCTTGCGCCGCTCGTCCGGCGGCATGTTGGCGAGGATGACGCCGACCTCGAGCCCGAGGAAGCGGTGCACCCGGCCCATGGTCTCGGCGTCGCGCTTGGCCAGGTAGTCGTTGACCGTGACGACATGAACGCCTTTGCCGGAGATGGCGTTCAGGTAGGCGGGGAGGGTACAGGTGAGCGTCTTGCCCTCACCGGTGCGCATCTCGGAGATGTTGCCCATGTGGAGGTTGGCCCCGCCCATGAGCTGGACATCGTACGGGCGTTGGCCCAGAACCCTGCGGGCGGCCTCGCGCACGGTGGCGAACGCCTCCGGCAGCAGATCGTCGAGGGACTCGCCGTCGGCGTGCCGCTGCTTGTAGTCCTCGGTCAGGGCGCGCAGCTCGGCGTCGGACAGGCTCTTGAAGTCTTCCTCAATGGAATTGACCTGCTCGGCGATCCGCTTGAGCTTCCGCAGAGTCTTACCCTCGCCGGCGCGAAGGATCTTGTCGAGAATGGCTGCCACTTTTAGTAAAGCTCCTCGCAGGTCTACCCCGGCGGATCCACCGGAGTGTGAGGACGAGACATACTTTCCCCGCTGCCATCGTAGGCCGTTCCATCACCGGACACAGCCATCGGAGAGAGGACGGAGCGGCGTGCATTACAACGGCCGAAGCCTCTCAGTCGTTCCCCGGCTCGCGTACCGACAAGGCCATCGGGTAGAAAACGGTGTATGGCAGAAAGCGCACATCAGGGCAGTCACGGCGGAAGCCCCAAGTCATGGCTCGCCGTCATCATCATTCTCGCCGGTTTCACCGTCGGCGGCGTCGGCCTGACTCTCGGGCCGAGTTGGATCACTTTCTGGGTCGGAGCGGGCATCTGCGCGGTCGGAGGCGTGGTCGCCCTTCTGGTCGACATCTTCTCCGACGTGATCATCGACGCCCCGCGGGTGGTGCCCGAGCGCGAGCACCTCTCCCCCTTCGAGCACCACCAGCTGCCCCAGCACTGATCCGGCCCCGTACACCGTCGTAGTCGTTTTGTCGGTCACAGCGTCTAACATCGGCCGCTGTGACGGACCTGACAGCAGACGAGGCCCGCAGGATCATCCTCCGGGCCCAGGGTTTCCTCGGCGCCGACTCCCGGAGTGGCGGAGTGCGCGGCATGCTCCGGCGCGTGGGCGCGGTACAACTCGACACCATCTCGGTGCTCGCACGTTCGCACGAACTCGTCGCGTACGCCCGGCTCGGACCCATCGGCCGGGCGACGGCCGAGCGGGCGTACTGGCACGACCCGGCCCAGGCCTTCGAATACTGGTGCCACGCCGCCTGCATCCTTCCCCTCGAACACTGGCCGTTGTACGCCTTCCGCCGCCGTGCCTACCGTGACCGGCGCTATCGCTGGCATGAGGTCCCGCCCACCGTGGACAAGATTCTGGACCAGGTCCGGACGGACGGGCCGATCACCACGACCGACATCGGCGGCGCCCGGGTCGATCGGCGCGCCTCCGGCACGACACAGGCGGGCGAATGGTGGGACTGGTCCGACGCCAAGATCTCCATCGAATACCTGCTGGACATCGGCGAGGTCGTCTGCACCCGGCGGGTCGGCTGGCGGCGTGTCTACGACCTGGCCGAGCGGGCCGTTCCCGGCGACCTCCTCGCCCGGGACGTGACCGACGCCGACGGCGTGGCCGCGCTCACCTCGATCGCCGGCCGCTCCCTCGGCGTGGCCACGAGGACCGACCTGGTCGACTTCACCCGCGTCAAGGGCAAGTACGCCGACCTCCTCGACGACGCGCTGCACAGCGGAGCCGCGGGCCTGGTGCCCGTCCACGTGTCCGGATGGCCCGCTCCGAAATCCCGGCGCGGCCCGGCGGGCGACGGGTCGGCCAACGCATGGGCCCACCCCGCCGCACTGGAGAGCGAGCCGCGCGGGCGGCACCGCACCACGCTCCTGTCCCCCTTCGACTCCCTCATCTGGGAGCGTGCGCGGGCCGAGCGCGTCTTCGGGCTGAGCCACCGCCTGGAGGCGTACGTCCCCAAGCACAAGCGCGTACACGGATACTTCGCGATGCCGGTGCTGGCCGGCGGGCGGCTCATCGGCCGTGTGGATCCGGCCCGTGAGGGGTCCGTCCTCGTCGCCCGCCAGGTCGGGTTCGAGCCGGGCGGCAGCCGAGCCGAGGCCGTCGAGTCGATGCGCGCCGCGCTGTGGGAGGCCGCGCGCTGGGTCGGGTGCACGAGCGTGCGCGTCGAGCGAGTCACCTCGCCGGAGCACGAGGCCCCACTGCGCGCCGCGCTCACGGCGGAGCCGCCGGACGGCTCCGCCTAGGGAGTGTCGGACACGACCTGACCGCGCCGTCAGGTGATCTCGAGCAGGCGCTCCCGGACGGCGTACACCACGGCCTCCATCCGGGAGTGCAGCTGCAGCTTCTCCAGGATGTTGCGCACGTGGTTCTTCACGGTGTTCTCGGAGATGAACAGGTCCTTGGCGATCTCGCGGTTGTTCATGCCCTTGGCGACGAGGCGGAGCACCTCCATCTCGCGCTCGGTCAGGCGGGGCACCGGAAGCTGCGGGGGCCGCTCCGCCTCCTTGCGGCTCATGTGCTGGAACTCGCTGATCAGCTTGGCGGCCATCGCCGGGTTGATGAGGGACTGGCCCTCGTGCACACCACGCACGGCGTCGGGCACCTCGTCGATCTGGACGTCCTTGAGGAGATAACCAGTGGCGCCCGCCTTGATGGCCTCGAAGAGGTCCTCCTCCTCGTCGCTGACCGTCAACATGACGATCCGCGTGCTCGGCACCGACTCCTTGATCCTCCGCGTCGCCTCGATGCCGTCCTGCCTGGGCATCCGCACGTCCATCAGCACCACGTCTGGAAGCAGCCGGTCGGCGAGTTCCACCGCCTCCTGGCCGTCGCTCGCCTCACCGACCACCTCGATGTCGTCCTCGGCGGACAGCGCGAGCTCCAGGCTGCGGCGGATCAGCGCGTGGTCGTCCACAATGAGGACGCGGATCGGTTCACCGCCCCGCTCGCTCATGCAGCCTCCTTCGTCGGCCGCCTTCGCGAAACGCTGCTGCGCCTCCAGGTTCGCTCGCTCCGCTCGCTCACTTCTCCTCCTTGCGGGGGTCAAGGTAGCCGGATCGCCATCATTACACGGGTTCCGGCGTGGGAGAGGATCTTCGACGGCGGGGGTACGGCCTGGCCCGTGGATTCCGCCGGACGCGGAACCCACGGGGGCTCTTAGGGAGTGTCTGACAAATGCTGCCCGTCGCTAGCGCTGATCCAGCTAGCGCTCGATCAGCCTGAGCACGCCGTAGTTGTAGCCGCGGCGACAGTAGACGACGCTCGGCTGTCCGCTCTCCTTGTCTCGGAAGAGATAGAAGTCGTGCCCGACGAGCTCCATCTCGAGAAGAGCCTGGTCGATGGTCATGGGTTCGGCCTCGTGGAACTTCTCCCGGACGACGACCGGCCCCTCGCCGTCCATCTCGATCGGAACGACGGGCTCCTCATAGGCGGTCTGCTGCGGGACCTCGGTCCTGGGTTCGACCTCGGGCGACGGTTCGGTGATCTCCGGGATCACGTCGCCCAGTCCGGCGGTGAGCGCGCCCACCGACGGTGGGCTGTTCTTTCCGTGATGAATCTTGCGCCGGTCGGCGAGCCGCCGCAGGCGCGCTTCCAGCTTGCCCAGCGCGATGTCCAGCGCCGAGAACCGGTCGTCCGCCGCGGCCTCGGCCCTGATCGCCGGGCCCCGGGAGCGGATCGTCAGCTCCACGCGTTCCCGCTGGTCGCTCATCCGAGGATTCCGTTCCTTGGACACTTCCACGTCCGCCCGGATGAGCCGGTTGTCCAGTCGCTCGATTCTGGCCAGCTTGGTGGTCACATGCTCGCGGAATCGGTCACTCACACCGGTGTGCCGTCCCTTGACGATGATGTCCACGCAATAGCCCCCCTTCGCCTTTCGACTGTGATGGAGAGCGCGAAGCGCTCGCGGCACCCGTCCGGCCGACCTGGTCTTCGTCCCCACATCCGCCTGCTGAGGGTCTCGCAGCTCTTTGCCACTACTGCCCTTCTCTCCTTGCGGGGGACATCTGGACCCCCGGGGAGGCAGGACTTACCTCTAAGCCGCACCGTGATCGGACGACCAAGAGTCGCCTTACGTGGACCGTTTCGCCTGCGGCTGGCATCGGCTAGCCGGATCGGCCCCCTCATGGGGGTCGATCCGGTGCAACCACGGACCCGGACGGGTGCCATGTCCTGAACGCTAGTCGCTGCCGGGCCGAATGTCAGCCGCGCGACCCGCCGAATGATCACAGTTCGTGACCTCCGCGCGAACCGGCCCTCTCCGCCACCTGCTCGGCGTGGGCGGTTCCGCCTGCCGCACTGGGGTATCAGTGCCCGCTGAACAGGGCATCTCGTCCAACGAGGGACAAAGTCGTGGCATCGGACACAGCGTCGCGATCGACCATTTCTTTACCGTCGGTCATCGACGTGATCTCCGTCTCTCAGGCGTGTCGCGCGCCGAATCCGGTCCTTTCCCGGTCTTTTCGTCCGCTGCGACTCGCCGTGTGACGGCCTCTCCCTGTGGTGGCTCCTTCCGGTGGCGGCGACCGTGAGCGCCAGCGGGACCTTCGCACCGGTCTCCCGTATGGCGCGGGCCGCCTCGGCCAGGGTCGCTCCGGTGGTGACGATGTCGTCGACCAGGAGGACGGTGGCCGCCCGGCCCCCAGACGGCCCTGCCGGGCCCGCCCGGCCGGGAACGACCTCGAACGCGCCGCACAGGTTGGCGGCCCGCTGCGTGGAACTCAGGCCCGCCTGATCCGCCACCCGGCGGGCCTGCCGCAGCATCGGCGCGGACGTGGCCGGCAGGCCGCGCCGTCGCAGCAGCGCCGCCGCCCGTGCCGCGATCACACCGACCGGATCGTGGCCGCGTCTCCGCGCCGCCGCGCGGGCGCTCGGCACCGGCACCAGCGTGATCGGGCCGGACGCGACGATCCCCGCCACCGTCCCCGCCACCGTCCGCGCTCCCGTCCGCGCTCCCGTCCCCGCCGCGGAACCGGCGAGGGCCGCTTCCGCGACCTCGGCCAGGACGGCGGACAGCACCGGGGCCAGGGCCGTTCGGCCGCGCTCCTTGTAGGCGAGCAGCAGGCGACGGGCGGCGCCGTCGTAGCGGGTGGCCGACCAGCACTCGGGCAGGTCGGGAGGTGGCGGATCGGGTGGCCGCTCGGCCGGATCCCGGAGGATCTCTTCCATGCAGAGCGGGCAGACCAGGGCGTCCGGCTCACCGCAACCGGCGCATCGGGGCGGCAGGACGAGGTCGAGCAGGGCGGCGAGCACCCGCCCACCCTGCCAGGGGCCACCGACAGTCCGGCCGGTCCCACGCCTTCACGGGCGGCGCCACTCCGTCAGCACAGCGCCCCGATGACCACGATCAGCCGAGGGGGTAGACGGGCATGCTCGCCCCGTCCTTGGCCTTGGTCACCCACTCGCTCTTCTTGCCGTCCCAGGACAGGACCTCGCCGCCGTCGCCACCGTCTTCGCCGCCGGCGAGCAGGGAGTCCCCCGCCGCGCTGATGGTCGAGACGTGCGCCGCCGACTTTGGCTCCTCGGACCGCCCGTCGGTCACCGAGTACGCGGTGTAGACACGGCCGCCCTTGAGGCTATCGGAGAGCACCACCACGTGCTGCCCGTCCTTCCAGGCGACGTCGAGGATGCGCTGGCTCTCCTTGGCCTCCACCAGCGTCCGCAGCTCGCCGATCCGCAGGTTGCCCTCGTCCCGGATGATCGGGCCGGTCCGCACCTCGGGTCCGTGGCCGCTGTCGACGATCATCGCCACGCGGGCGCCGTCGCGGGCGACGCGGAGCGCCTCGACGTTGGCCTCGGCGATGTCGGCCGGGACGAGGACCCGCTGCGCCGCCGCGCCGTACGCGGTCCAGACGCGCAGCTCGCCGGCGATGTTCTCGGCCGTCCACACGGCGCCGTACCGGTCCCAGGAGGGCGGGGTCAGCGTGCTGCCCTTCGTTCCGGCGATCCACTTGTCCCAGCGGCTGTCCTCGGTCATGGAGGAGACGTAGACGGCGCCGTCCTCGCCGAGTGCGGCCACCCTGGCCTGCCGTTCGGTGCCGGAGATCGCCGGGAAGGTGAAGCCCATGGTCTTCTGACCCGGTGCGCCCTCGACCACCGGGTCGCCCGCGTCGTGGTCGACCCGGTGCAGCACGCCGCCCCTCATGAAGTAGGCGGCCTGGTCCCCGGTGAGGTCGGCGGGGTTGAACTCGGGGTAACTCTGCCACTTGATGGTCCGGCCGTCCGCCGGGAACGGCTCCCCGTTCACCTGGATCTGGATGCTCTGCCCCGGGATGACCTGCTTGAGCGTCCAGGCGAGCTGCGCGGACACCGCCCTGAGCTGCTCATGCTGGCTCCCGATCGTGGCCATGGACGAGCTGAAGTCGAGGATCACGCTGTCGCCGTCCGGAGCGACGCGGAGCAGTCGCGTCCCGGCCGGCAGCACGTTCGTGACCGCGCTGCGCAGCGACCCTCCCGGGCCCCGGAGCAGCCACCTGACGAGGGTCTCGACCTGGCTTTCACTCGGGTTGATCCGGATGGCGACGTGGTCGGCGACCAGCCACCTGCTGCTGACGTCGGGGTAGTACAGGTCGAACGCGCCGTACGCGCGCTTCACGTCGGCGGACGAGAGCAGCAGTCCCGGCGGCGCCGAGAAGATGCGCCACTCCCCGTCGACCTTCCTGAGGCCGAACGCCACGTCGCGCTCGACTCCGGCGAGCGTGAGGTCGTGGTAGCGCCCGTCGCCGTCGATCGTCGCGGCGACCGCCCCGCGGAACGTCATGGTCGCGCCGGTCGCGTCGCTCTCCTCCTTGGGCTTGGTCGAGTCGAAGACGGTGACGCCGCTTTCGGGATTCCACTCGGTGAGCGCGTCACCGGTGAGGTACTTCCTGGCGATCTCCCAGTCGGGGTCGTCCACGCTCGCCATCGCGGCGCGGAACCCCGCGACGATGTCCCGCGGCGGCGCGCCAGGCTTCGGCGGGGACGCGATCATGCGCACGTACGGCGCGTTCAGCGGGTCGCTGTTGCTCTCCTCCTTGGCGGGAATCGGGCTCCCGCTCGTCGGGATGATGGCGCACCCGGCTCCGCCACCGGCCAGCACGAGCGCGGTGGCCGCGGCCGCGGCGCACCTGAGCGGGCCGGATCTAGTCCACATCGAAGACCACCGTGTCCCCCATCCCCGCCGGGAGCGCGGGCACGTGCCCGCGCCAGCTCCGCCGCATCTCGATCTCGGGCGGGACGAGCGGGAGCGGCGATCCCTTGAGCTCGGCCCCCGCCTGCCGGGGCAGGGAGAGCCGGAACTGGGTGCCCTCCCCCGGCGCCCCCCACGCCTGGAGCCAGCCGCCGTGCAGGAGCGCGTCCTCGCGGGAGATGGCCAGGCCGAGCCCCGTTCCCCCGATGGTCCGCGCCCGTGACGGGTCGGCACGCCAGAACCGGTCGAAGACCAGGTTCTCCTCGCCCGTCTTCAGTCCCACCCCGTGGTCGCGTACGGCGACCGCCACGGCGTCCCTGTCGCCTCCCAGCGTGACGACGATGTCATTGCCCTCGCCGTGCTCGATCGCGTTGAACAGCAGGTTGCGCAGGATGCGCTCGACCCGGCGGCTGTCCACCTCGGCCATGCAGGGCTCGCTGGGGAGGCGCAGCTCGAAGCGCGTGGCGTGCTGCTCGGCCAGCGCCTCGGAGTCCCCGATCGCGCTCAGCACCACGTCGCGCATGTCGACGGGTTCCAGGTCGAGCGTCGCGGCTCCTGCGTCGTACCTGCTGATCTCCAGCAGGTCGACGAGCATCGACTCGAAGCGTTCGAGCTGGTTCTGCATGAGCTCGGCCGACCGCGCGGCGGCCGGGTCGAAGTCCTCGCGGCTCTCGTAGAGCAGGTCGGCGGCCATCCTGACGGTGGTCAGCGGGGTGCGCAGCTCATGCGACACGTCGGACACGAACTGCCGCTGGACCTGGGACAGCTCCTCCAACTGGTGGATCTTGACGGCGAGGTTGGACGCCATCTCGTTGAACGACGTGGCCAGCCGGGCGAGGTCGTCCTCGCCGCGCACCTTGAGCCGTTCCTCCAGCCGGCCGGCCGCGAGCCGTTCCGCGGCCTGCCGCGCCAGCCGTACGGGCGTGACGACCTGGCGGGTCACCAGCGAGGCGATGGCGGCGAGGAGCAGCACGAGCACGGCGCCGACGACGATGAGGAGCTGCCGGATGGACGACAGGGTCCGCTCCTCCTCGCCGAGCGGGAAGAGGTGGTAGATCTCATAGACGGTGCCGTTGTACGAGATGACCTTGGCCCCGACCACCAGGCCGACCTCGGGCGGCTTGCCGAGGAAGTGCAGCGGAACGCCGATCTGGGCGTAGGGCGGGTCCAGCGGGCCGAGCTGGCGCACCTTCTCGCGCATCTTCTCGGGGACGCTCCGCCAGTCGATGTTGCCGGTCGCGCGATCCTCGCCCACCGCCCCGTCATTGCGGATGACGACGCTGTAGCGGGATCCGGCCCGGTCGGCCAGGCTCTTGGCCACCACGTCCACCGGGTTGTCGGGCGACGTCGCGGCACCGTCACCGGATGCCTGCGGCTTCGCGGAGTCGCCGCCGAGGGGCGCGTTCTCCAGGTAACCCGCGATGGTGGTGACGTTCGCGGCGGCCTCGGCGACGGCGACGTTCCTGCGGCCGTCCACCATCGACTTGACGATGGACTGCATCAGGAAGACACCGAGGACCGCGACCACGGTCATCGAGATGACCAGCGTGCTGGTCACCACCTGGAGCTGGAGCGACCGCCGCCAGACGCCGCGCGCCCCGCGCACGGCGCGCCGGGCCCACCGGCGGACGCCGCGCGCGATCTGCCGTGGGCTCCTGCGGCCGCGCTTCTTCGCGGGGGCGGGCATCGCGGGTCGGCCGGGAGGTTAGGCGGGGCCGGCCTTGTACCCGACACCGCGGACCGTGACCACGATCTCGGGGTGTTCGGGGTCCTTCTCGATCTTGGCGCGGAGCCGCTGGACGTGCACGTTGACCAGGCGGGTGTCCGCCGCATGGCGGTAGCCCCAGACCTGCTCCAGCAGGACCTCGCGGGTGAAGACCTGGCGCGGCTTGCGGGCCAGGGCGACCAGCAGGTCGAACTCCAGCGGCGTGAGGTTGATGGTCTCGTCGGAGCGCTTGACCGAGTGTCCGGCGACGTCGATCGTGATGTCGCCGATCTGGAGGATCTCGGGGGTCGGCTCGTCGGTGCGGCGGAGCCGGGCGCGTACGCGGGCGACGAGCTCCTTCGGCTTGAACGGCTTGACGATGTAGTCGTCCGCGCCGGACTCCAGGCCGAGCACCACGTCGATGGTGTCGCTCTTGGCGGTCAGCATGACGATCGGGACGCCGGACTCCGCGCGGATGCGGCGGCACACGTCGATGCCGTCCGCCCCCGGGAGCATCAGGTCGAGAAGAACCAGGTCCGGCCGCGTGTCGCGGAATGCGTCGAGCGCCTTGTCACCGTCGGACACAAAGGATGGCTCGAATCCCTCCCCGCGCAACACGATGCCGAGCATCTCGGCGAGAGCGGCATCGTCATCGACGACCAGCACGCGTCCTTTCATGGCCCCTCATTCGTTCTACGCAGATTTGAGAGATATGGGCGATATCACACGTTCACCGGAAGGCTACCTGTGGCCACCGCATGAGCGATACACGACCATGACAAAGGAAGGAGTTTAGGCGCACAGGACGGAACGCGCGATGATGTGACCAAATGCGGACAAGATCGCACCACGTCCTTTGCCCGCACGGATGCCCGCACAGAGCGGAATTCGTGCCCGGGACCGCCGCCCCGGTCATCCCCGCGACCACGGCCCCGAATGATCGTTTCGAAATGTCGATCATGAAGGCCGCCGACGCGCGTGGGATCCCGCCCACGGCTCGCCATGCCAAGGAGCCGTACATCATGCCAGGATTGGGACATGACAGACGGCCCTGACCACGACGGCCCCGCCCCCGACGTGCCACCCGGTTGGGCGCCCAACCAGCCTCCGGCGTACAGCGGATCCCCGGGATCCTGGGCCGCCCCCGGCGCGTCCGGTGGCACACCGCCGCCCCCGCCCCCGCCTCCTCCTCCCCCGCCGCCGCCCGGCCAGCAGTACGGCCAGCAGCACGGGCAGCCGTACGGCCAGCCCTACGGGCAGCAGCACGGGCAGCAGCACGGGCAGCAGCACGGGCAGCAGCACGGGCAGCAGCACGGGCAGCCGTACGGGGCGCCGCCCTACGGGTACCAGCAGCACTACGGCGCCCAGCCCGGCTTCAACCCGTACGCCCCGGGCCCGCAGGGGTTCCGCCCGCCGCCGCAGGCACCGCGACCGGGCATCATCCCGCTGCGACCACTCGCTCTCGGCGACATCCTCGACGGCACCATCAAGATGGTGCGCTCGCACCCGAAGGCCACCCTCGGCCTGTCGGCGATGGTCGCGGCGATCACCACACTGCCGGTCTCCGTGGGGCAGGCGATCTACCTCCAGTCGTTCCAGGACCTCCTCGCCAACCCCGGGGCGGCGGACGCGTCCTTCGCGTTCGGCGGGGTGGTCGCGCAGCTCGTGGGCACCCTGATCTCGCTGGCGCTGACGTTCGTGGCGACCACGATCCTGACTGGCATCCTGACCCGGGTGCTCGGCCGCGCGGTGTTCGGCGGGCGGATCACCGTCGGCGAGGCCTGGCGGCTGACCAGGCGGCGGCTGCCCGCGCTGTTCGGCCTCGTGCTGCTGGAGGGGCTGATCCTCATCATCCCCGCGCTGCTCATCATCGGCCTGATCTTCGCGCTGGCCGCCTCCGGAGCCCTGGGCATGGCAGCGGACTCGTCCTCGAGCGGGATGGGCACGTTCGGCCTGATCATGCTGCTGATCGTCCCCTACATCGCGTACGCGCTGTTCTTCACGACCAAGTTCGCGCTGTCGGCGCCGGCCGTGGTGCTGGAGGGCCGCGGCCCGACGGACGCCATGTCCCGCTCGTGGCGCCTGGTCAAGGGCAACTCGTGGCGGGTCTTCGGCATCCTGCTGCTGACCAGCCTGCTCGCCGGGATCATCGGCTCCGTGCTGTCCTTCCCGTTCTCGTTCGCCGGTTCGCTGATCGGTATCACCGGCGGCTCGTCGGCGGGGGTCACCGTTGCCGTCGCCCTCCTCACCTCGGTCGGCGGCACGCTGAGCGCGATGATCACGTATCCCTTCCAGGCCGGCGTGAATGGCCTGCTGTACGCCGACCGGCGGATGCGGGCGGAGGCGTTCGACCTGGTGCTGCGGTCGGCGGCGGCGCAGAACCAGACGCAGGGCTGGGTGCACGCCTCGGTGGACGACCTGTGGGATCCGTCCAACGCCGCGGCCGCCGGGTCGGGCGCCGCCGCGTACGGCGTCCACGACACCGGCGGGGGGCACGGCGGGCCGGGCTCCTCCGGCCCCCCTCCCTTCGGTCCCCGATCGTGACTCTGCCCACCTCCCCGTGGCTCGCGGCCGTGGCGGCGCTCGACCCGCCCATCGACCTCGGCCGCGAGGAGGCCCAGCGCGAGGCCGTCGAGGAGCTGCTGCGCTCGGGCTACCACCAGGAGCCGTTGGTCGACCGGTTGTGGCGGCACTTCACGCAGCTTCTCGGTGACCTGCTGGACGGCGCGTCCGGAGGACCGGGCGGCGGGCGGATCGCACTGTTCGTCATCGTGGCCGTGATCGCGCTGCTCGCGGCGCTGCTGTTCTGGTCCCTGCGGCGAATGTCCCGCTCCCGCCGTACTCCGGGGGAGGCGCTCCTCGGCGGGCGGGAGCGCACGGCGGCCGAACACCGGACCGAGGCCGAGCGGCTGGCCGCGGAGGGCAGCTGGGCCGAGGCGATCAGGGAGCGGCTCCGGGCGATCGCCCGAGACCTGGAGGAACGCGCCGTCGTCAGCCCCATGCCGGGCCGTACGGCCGTCGAGCTGGCCGCGGACGCGGGCCGGGCCCTGCCCGAGCACGCCGCCCGGCTGAGCGCCGCCGCGCGCCTCTTCGACGACGTCACGTACGGCGAGGCCCCGGGCACGGCGGCGGAGTACGCGAGCCTGGCGGAGCTGGACCGGCGCGTCGCGGCGGCCCGGGCGACCCTGGGGGCGGACGCGTGAGCACCGTGACCGCGCCGTCGTCGGTCTCCACGTCGCCCACGGCCAAGGGCATGTGGCGGAGCGGGCGCGGCATCCTCTTGGTCGCGCTGCTGGTGCTGGCCACCGCGCTGGTCCCCGTACTGCTGTCGTCGCCGGGGACCGAGGACCGCCGGCTCGATCCCGGCGACTCCTCGGACGTGGGCGCCCAGGCGCTCGCGGAGCTGCTCGGCCGCAGGGGCGTGACCGTCGTGCGCGTCGAGAGCGTCTTCGCGCTGCTCGCCGCCGCGGGCCCCGACAGCCAGCTCCTCATCACCGACACCGGCTTCCTCACCGATTACGACGCACGCCGGATCGCCGGATCGGGCCGGGACAGGCTGATCGTCGGCGCGGTGCGGCACCTCGACATCCTGGCCAAGGGAGTGCTCGCCAAGGAGCACGTGCGGGCCAGGTCCCGGGAGCCGCGCTGCGACCTCCGGCAGGCGGCCAGGGCGGGCAGCGCCTACCTGGGCGGCGCGTCCTTCACCGCCCCCGCGGGCTCCACCGGCTGCTATCCGGCGGCCGGGCGGCCGACACTCGTGCGGTACGCGCTCGACGGGGGGACGGTCACCGTGGCCGGCGACGGCTCGTTCATGACGAACCTGCGCCTCGCGGAGGACGGCAACGCCGCGCTCGCGATGAACCTGGCCGGAGCCAGGCCCCGGCTGATCTGGCTGGCGACCCCGAAGGCGGGGGACTCCGGTCTGGCCGGTCCCGAGGGCAGGAGTCTGGGCGACTTCATCCCGGCCGGTGTCGGCTGGGCGATCGTGCAGCTGGCCGTCGCGGTGGGCGTGGTGGCCCTCTGGCGGGGACGCCGTCTCGGGCCGGTCGTCGCAGAGCGGCTTCCGGTCGTCGTCCGGGCGTCCGAGACCGTGGAAGGCCGCGGCCGCCTCTACCGGGCGCGGCGGGCCAGGGACCGCGCCGCGCTGGCACTGCGCGGCGCCGCGATCGACCGGCTGGCCCCCCGCCTGGGGCTGCCCCCGACGGCCTCCCCCGAGGAGGTCGTCGCCGCGGCGGCCGCACGGACCGGGCGGGACGCGCCGGAGGTGCGGTCCGCCCTGTACGGCCCCGCACCCGTGGACGACGGCGCACTGGTGGCCCTGGCCGGATACCTCGACACACTCGAAAGGCAGGTACGAGACTCTTGACCACTTCTTCACCCGGGTCTCCGGGGGCGGACGCGGCCCGCGAGGCGCTCGCCACGTTGCGCGCCGAGGTCGCCAAGGCGGTGGTGGGACAGGACTCGGTCGTCACCGGGCTGGTGATCGCGCTGCTGTGCCGGGGGCACGTCCTGCTCGAAGGCGTCCCCGGTGTGGCCAAGACCCTGCTGGTCCGCACGCTGGCCGCCACGCTGGCGCTCGACTTCAAGCGGGTGCAGTTCACCCCCGACCTGATGCCCGGCGACGTGACCGGCTCACTCGTCTACGACGCCAGGACGGCGGAGTTCGAGTTCCGCGAGGGGCCGGTCTTCACCAACCTGCTGCTCGCCGACGAGATCAACCGGACCCCGCCGAAGACCCAGGCCGCCCTGCTGGAGGCGATGGAGGAGCGCCAGGTCAGCGTCGACGGGGACGCGCGCAAGCTGCCCGATCCGTTCATCGTCGTGGCGACGCAGAACCCGATCGAGTACGAGGGCACCTACCAGCTGCCCGAGGCCCAACTCGACCGGTTCCTGCTCAAGCTGACCGTGCCGCTGCCGCCGCGCGAGCAGGAGATCGCCGTCCTGGAACGGCACGCGCTCGGCTTCGATCCTCGGGACCTCTCCTCGATCATGGCCGTCGCGTCCGCCGCCGATCTGGAGGCGGGCCGCGAGGCCGTGAAGCAGGTCCACGTGGCGCCCGAGGTGCTCGGCTACGTCGTCGATCTCGCCCGCGCCACCCGGCAGTCGCCCTCGTTGCAGCTCGGCGTGTCCCCGCGCGGCGCGACCGCCCTGCTCGCCGCCGCGCGGGCGTGGGGCTGGCTGTCCGGCCGGACCTACGTGACGCCGGACGACGTGAAGGCGCTCGCCCGGCCTGCCCTGCGGCACCGCGTCCAGCTCCGTCCCGAGGCCGAGCTGGAAGGCGCGACGCCGGACGGCATCCTGGACGGCATCCTCGCCGGCGTCCCCGTCCCCCGTTGATCCGGCCCTATGCGACCGACAGGTGCGAACCGATGAATGAAGGGACCCCCCGGTGGCGCTGACGGGACGCGCGGGACTGCTCGCGGCTCTCGGCGCCCTCGTGGTGCTCGTCGCCCCCGACCCACCCATGGCCGTACTGGGCCTCGCGCTGCTGCTCGCCGCGCTGGTCCTGCTCGACCTGCTGTTCGCGGGGAGCGTGCGCGGGCTGCGCTTCCAACGGGACGGCGAGCGCCTGGTACGGCTCGGCGAGTCGGTCACCGTGGGGCTGGTCGTGGAGAACCCGGGCCGCCGCCGGGTCAGGGGCGTGGTGCGCGACGCGTGGCCGCCGTCCGCGGGTGCGGCGCCCCGGCATCTCCGCGTGGACGTTCCCCCGGGCCAGCGTCGCCGCCTGGTCACCACGCTGACGCCGACGAGGAGGGGCGACCGCGAGGCGGTCACGGTGACCGTGCGCTCGCTCGGCCCGCTCGGCCTGGCCGCGCGCCAGGGCTCACATCTGGTGCCGTGGTCGGTGCGGGTGCTGCCGCCGTTCCTCAGCCGCAAGCACCTGCCCGCCAAGCTGGCCCGGCTCCGCGAGCTGGACGGCCGGCACCCCGCGCTCGTGCGCGGCCAGGGCACCGAGTTCGACTCGCTCCGGGAGTACGTGGTCGGCGACGACGTCAGGTCCATCGACTGGCGGGCCAGCGCCCGGCGAAGCGACGTCGTGGTGCGCACCTGGCGGCCAGAACGCGACCGGCGGGTGCTGATCGTCCTCGACACGGGCCGCACGTCCGCGGGCCGGGTCGGCGTGGCGCCACAGCCCGGCCAGGCATCTGGCCAGGCGTTTGGATGGCCCCGGCTCGACTGGTCGATGGACGCCGCACTGCTGCTCGCCGCCCTCGCGGCGCGGGCGGGCGACCGGGTGGACTTCCTCGCCTACGACCGGACGGTGCGCGCCTGGCTGTCCGGGGCGTCCCGTACCGACCTGCTGTCGTCGCTGGTCAACGCGATGGCGCCGATCGAGGCGGAGCTGGTCGAGGCCGACTCGCCGGGGATGGTCGCCGCCGTCCTGGCCAGGGCCAGACGCCGCTGCCTGGTCGTGCTGCTGACCGACCTCAACGCGGCCGCGATGGAGGAGGGCCTGCTGCCCGTGCTGCCGCGGCTGTCGTCGCGCCATACGGTGCTGGTCGCCGCCGTCGCCGATCCGCGCGTCGCCGCCATGGCGTCCGAGCGCGATACGGCGGAGCAGGTCTACGACGCCGCCGCGGCCGAGCGCCTGCGCGGCGAGCGGCGCAGGATCACCGCCCGCCTGCGCGGCCAGGGCGTCGAGGTGGTCGACGCGCTACCCGAGGACATCGCCCCGGCGCTCGCCGACGCCTACCTGGCACTGAAGGCGGCCGGGCGGCTGTAATTTTGCCGCGCCTCCGGCACGGCGGCTCGGCGCGCCCCTTGAGGCGGCTCGTGCCCTCCTCACTCGGGGTCGCTCGTCGGTTACTTCCCCGCCGCGCGCCTCGCATGGTCTGTGGGGCGGTTCGAACCAGGACGTCACGCCTGCGGGGTCAGGCGGTGGGGACGAGGTCGGGGGCGCGTTCGATGTCTCCGGTCTCGCCCGCGCGGGACGCCCGGCGGCCGAACACGACCACGTAGACCAGGAAGAGGACCTCGGCAAGAACGCCGATCCCGATCCGCGCCCAGGTCGGCAGGCCGGACGGCGTGACGCCCGCCTCGATCAGGCCGGAGACCAGCAGCACGACGACGAGGCCGAGGGCGACGCTCATCACCGCGCGCCCTTGCTCGGCGAGCGCCTCGCCCCGCCGCCGCGGACCGGGGTCGATGACCGTCCAGCCGAGCCGCAGGCCGACGCCGGCGGCGAGGAACACCGCGGTCAGCTCCAGGAGGCCGTGCGGGAGGATCAGCCCCCAGAACACGTCCGCCTTGCCGTGCGCCGTCATCAACCCGCCGATGACGCCGACGTTGGCCGAGTTCTGCCACAGGATGTACGGGATCGGCAGCCCGAGGACGACCGCGGAGATGATGACCTGCGCCGACACCCAGGCGTTGTTGACCCACACACGGCCGGCGAACGAGGCGGCCGGGTTCTCGGAGTAGTAGTCGGCGAAGTCGTGCTCGACGAGCTGCTTGACCTCCTCGGGGGTCCCGACGACGGCCTGCAGCGCCGGATCGCGGGCGACCCACACCCCCAAGACGTACGCGACCGCGAGCGAGGCGAGGGCCGCCCCCAGCCACCAGTAGCGGGCGCGGTAGGCCACGACGGGGAACGAGACGGTGAAGAACCGGACGACCTCCCGCCAGGCGGGCGTGTGCGCCCCTGTGACGGCCGAGCGGGCCCGCGCGACCAGCGAGGAGAGCCTGCCCACCAGGATCGCGTCGGTCGAGGCCGAGCGGACGACGGACAGGTGGGTGGCGGCCCGCTGGTACAGCTCGACCAGCTCGTCCACCTCGGCTCCGTCGAGTCGATGGCGCCGCCGCACCAGGTCGTCCAGCCGGTCCCACGCCGGCCGGTGAGCGGCGACGAACGCATCGATGTCCACGGACTGAACTCTATCGAGCGGTAATACCCCAGTAGGGTGCGATATGTGGCCGATGTTGTGACCGGCGAGGCCGTCGTCGTCGAAGTACGGATCGCGCAGCTTCCCACTCGGGGCGTCGCGTTCCTCATCGACTGGCTCGTCCAGTGGATCATCCTCATCGTGATGTACGTCTTGGTGGGGAACGCGTCGTTCGTCACCGACACGGCGATGACGACGGGCCTGCTGATCCTGTTGACGGTGCTCGTGGTGGTGGGCTATCCCGTCGTCTTCGAGACGGTCAGCAGGGGACGCAGCCTCGGCAAGCTGGCGATGGGCCTGCGCGTGGTCGGCGACGACGGCGGGCCCGTGCGGTTCCGGCAGGCGCTGTTCCGCGGCCTCGCGGGGTTCCTGGAGTTCTGGATGTTCTTCGGCGCGCCCGCGCTCATCACCTCGCTGGTCAACCAGCGGGGCAAGCGGCTCGGCGACGTCTTCGCGGGCACGATCGTGATCGGCGAGCGGGCGCCGCGCCAGGAGCCGCCCCCCGAGATGCCGCCGCAGCTCGCGCCGTGGGCGAGCTCCTTGGAGCTGTCACAGCTGTCCGCCGAGCTGGCCGACACGGCCCGGCAATACCTGACGCGCTGGCACCAGCTCACCCCGGATGCGCGATATCAGATGGGCATCCGGATCGCAGGCCAGGTGGCCGCCTGTGTCGCTCCCCCGCCGCCGCCGGGACTACCGCCGCACACCTACCTCGCCGCGGTCCTGGCGGAGCGGCGCCGCCGCGAGGAGCTACGGCTGGCGCAGGCGCGGGCCGCCGCCGCGCCGTACGGCGGCTCGCCGTACGCGAGCGGGTCGTACGCGGGCGCACCATACGCGGGCGCACCATACGCGGGCGCACCATACGCGGGCGCACCAAACGCGAGCGGGTCGTACGCGGGCGCACCAAACGCGAGCGGGTCGTACGCGGGCGCACCAAACGCGAGCGGGTCGTACGGCGGTGCACCGCCGGCACCGCCGGCGCCGCCCGCTCCGACCGCACCACCGGCGAACACACCGATGCCTCCGGCTAGCCGACCGATGTCTCCCGCGAACCCGCCGGCGCCCCCGGCGAACCGACCGATGCCTCCCTCGAATCCCGCCGGACCGACACCGGGTGGATTCGCCCCCCCAAGCTGAGGTGTAGACGCCGCAAAGCAGGGCACAAGAGACGACCTGCAGGCTATGGGGCATACCTGCAAGGGGGCAGGGTGGGGACGGCCGGCGCAGAGGGACAGAGTCAGCCGGCCGTCTCCACCCGACTTCACCCCGACTTCGCGCCCGGGACCTCACATCCTCCGAACCGGGTTCAGGACCCGGCGCGCCAGGAATGGAGGTAGTCCTCCTGCTCCACGGTGAGCTCGTCGATCGCGATCCCCGTCGCCGCGAGCTTGAGCCTGGCCACCTCGGCATCGATGTCGGCGGGGACGTCGTACACGCCGGGCGGCAGCCGTACGGACTCGGTGGCGAGCCAGGCGACGGCGAGTGCCTGGGCGGAGAAGGACATGTCCATGACAGCGGCCGGATGCCCCTCGGCCGCGGTCAGATTGACGAGGCGGCCCTCGGCGAGGAGGAGGAGCCGCCTGCCGTCCGCCAGGACGTACTCATCCACGTTGGGGCGGACCCCGAAATTCACCGACTCCGCCAGACCTTCCAGGGCGCGAACGTCGATCTCGACGTCGAAGTGCCCCGCGTTGGCCAGGATGACGCCGTCCTTCATCACGGCCAGGTGCTCGCCCCGGATGACGTCGCGGTTGCCCGTGACAGTGACGAACACGTCGCCCACCCGTGCGGCCTGCCCCATCGGCAGGACCTCGTAGCCCTGGAGCGCGGCGTCGAGCGCCTTCACCGGGTCGATCTCGGTCACGATCACCCGCGCGCCGAGGCCCTTGGCGCGTTCGGCCACACCGCGACCGCAGAACCCGAACCCCGCGACGACGACGGTGCGACCCGCGAGCAGCGCGTTCGTGGCGCGCATGATGCCGTCGAGCGTGGACTGCCCGGTGCCGTACCTGTTGTCGAACATGCGCTTGGTCCGCGTGTCGTTGACCGCGACCACGGGGAACTTCAGCGCGCCCTCCGCGGCCATCTGGCGCAGCCGGATGATCCCGGTCGTGGTCTCCTCGCAGCCGCCCGCCACCGACAGGTCGGGACGCTCGGTGTGCAGGATGTTGACCAGGTCGCATCCGTCGTCGAGCACGATGTCCGGCGAGATGTCCAGCGCCTGATGGATGTGCCGGTAGTAGGTCTCCATGTCCACGCCGGCCCGGGCGTGCACCGCGATGCCGTACACGCCGAGCGCGGCGGCGACGTCGTCCTGGGTGGACAGCGGGTTCGAGGCGGCCAGCGCGATCTCCGCGCCGCCCGCCCTGAGCGCGCCCATCAGGACGGCCGTCTCCGCCGTCACGTGCAGGCACGCGGCGACCCGCAGGCCGTCCAGGGGCCTCTCGGCGGCGAAGCGCGCGGCGATCGCGGTGAGCACCGGCATCGACCGCCGTGCCCACCCGATCCGCCGCTCGCCCGCCTCGGTCAGTTCCGCCAGATCGCGCGCCGTCATGGTTCCCGCCCGGTGACGCTTTCGGCCGGTGTCCCGGTCAGTAGCGGTAGTGGTCCGGCTTGTACGGACCCTCGACGTCGACGCCGATGTACTCGGCCTGCTTCTTCGTCAGCTTGGTCAGCTTGACGCCGAGAGCGTCGAGGTGGAGCCGGGCCACCTTCTCGTCCAGGTGCTTGGGCAGGACGTAGACGCCGATCGGGTACTCGGCGGTCTTGGTGAACAGCTCGATCTGCGCGATCACCTGGTTGGTGAACGAGTTCGACATCACGAAGGACGGGTGGCCCGTCGCGCAGCCCAGGTTCATCAGGCGGCCCTCGGCGAGCACGATGATCGAGCGACCGTCGGGGAAGACCCACTCGTCGACCTGCGGCTTGATGTTGTTCTTGACGATGCCGGGGATGCGGCCCAGCCCGGCCATGTCGATCTCGTTGTCGAAGTGGCCGATGTTGGACACGATCGCCTGGTGCTTCATCTGCGACATGTGCTCGGCGGTGATGATGCCGAAGTTGCCGGTCGTCGTGACGAAGATGTCCGCGATGCCGACGACGTCCTCCAGCGTGGTCACCTGGAAGCCGTCCATGGCCGCCTGCAGCGCGCAGATCGGGTCGATCTCGGTGACGATCACGCGGGCGCCCTGGCCGCGCAGCGCGTCGGCGCAGCCCTTGCCCACGTCGCCGTAGCCGCAGACCACGGCCACCTTGCCGCCGATCAGCACGTCGGTGGAGCGGTTGAGACCGTCGATGACCGAGTGGCGGCAGCCGTACTTGTTGTCGAACTTCGACTTGGTGACCGAGTCGTTGACGTTGATCGCCGGGAAGAGGAGCTGACCCGACTTGTGCATCTCGTACAGGCGGTGCACGCCGGTGGTGGTCTCCTCGGTGACGCCCTTGATCCCCTCGGCGATCCGGGTCCAGCGCTTGTCGCCGGAGACCGTACGACGGAGCGTGTCGAGGATGATGCCCCACTCCTCGGGGTCGTCCTCAGCGGCGGCCGGCACGGCGCCCGCCTGCTCGAACTCGGCGCCCTTGTGGACCAGGAGCGTGGCGTCGCCGCCGTCGTCGAGGATCATGTTCGGGCCGGAGCCGTCGGGCCACGCGAGCGCCTGCTCGGTGCACCACCAGTACTCCTCCAGGGTCTCGCCCTTCCAGGCGAAGACCGGCACGCCGGACGGGTTGTCGACA
The DNA here is from genome assembly GCF_030268965.1 of Microtetraspora sp. NBRC 16547. Taxonomy (GTDB): domain Bacteria; phylum Actinomycetota; class Actinomycetes; order Streptosporangiales; family Streptosporangiaceae; genus Microtetraspora. Next base: position 116,181 of record NZ_BSSE01000001.1, read on the forward strand.
GTGCCCTCGGGACCGACGACGACCGCGGCGGCGGCGTGGTCCTGCGTGGAGAAGATGTTGCAGCTCACCCAGCGCACGTCGGCGCCGAGCGCGACCAGCGTCTCGATGAGCACGGCCGTCTGGATCGTCATGTGCAGCGAGCCCATGATCTTCGCGCCCTTGAGCGGCTGGGCGGCGGCGTACTCCCTGCGGGTCGCCATCAGCCCGGGCATCTCGTGCTCAGCGAGTCGGATCTCCTTGCGGCCGAACTCCGCAAGTGAAAGGTCGGCGACCTTGAAGTCCATGTGTGTCCCTCCGTATCAGTCGCCTGCGAGTTTAGGCGTCCCGCGCGGCACGACGCACGCCGAGAGGTGCGAACCTGACACAAGAATGTAAGGTTCACGCCTCCAGGGCTGCCAAAGGGCCGTCGCGGTGTCTACCGTTGCCAAGGGGACGTCGCGCGACGGGGCGTCGCCGGGAGTACTGGGAACGGAGCGGGGAGCCCGATGCGGATCACTGAGGCGGCCAAGCAGCTCGGCATGTCGCCCCGCATGCTGCGGTACAGGGAGGCGCTGGGCCTGCTGCCGCCCGTTCGCGACCGGGGCGCGCACCGCAGGTTCGGCCCCGAGGAACTGGAGGCCGTCGGCCAGGCCATGGAGTTGGAGCGCCGGTTCGACGTCTCCCCCGCCGAGCTGGCCTTCGCCCTCCGCGCGCTGTCCGACCCCTCGGTGGCCCAGGCCGTACGCGAACTGGGCGTGCGGATCGGCCGCATCCAGGCCCCCCGCAGGGCGCTCGACTTCGAGAAGGAGAAGGCCCTGCGGTTGCTCAGGAACCGCTGACGTTCCCGGCACGACTCCCAGTGCCGTGACCGGCAAGGTTTGCCTGGAAGGAGCGGTGTCCAGGGTGGTGCATCGCAAGGCGAAGGAGGAGGTCGTAGCGGAGCCTACGGCCGACATTCCCGGGCCCCGCGGAAAGTCCGAGCTTGCGAGGAGTTTTCGTGGGTGGGGCGACAACGCGGCGAGGTGCCGCCCTGGGCGACGCGACGGGGCAAAGATTGCCGGGAGGGGCACCAGCACCCAGGAAGGTCTGCCCGCGGCACAGGCGGCTCGGAAGGCCCGAGTTCGCTCGAAAGAGTGACGACACCGTGTCCCGACCACCGCGACAATTCCTGCCATGGATCTCACCGCGAAGTTCGACCAGGCCGAGCGCAAGGTGGCGGGCCTCGATCTCAGAAGGATCATCGAGTCGCCCTTCCTGGACATCGCCGTCGGCGTCGGCCTCTTCCTCCTCGCGCTGGACCAGCTCGGGGCGTTCGACGGCTACCTCAGCCTCCTCGGGACGCTCTCCGCCGGGCTCGCCACCCTGCCACAGATCTTCCGCCGCCGGATGCCCCTCGTGGTCGTGGGCCTGACCGCTCTCGGCGCGCTCGGTCTGCTGCTCTCTGTAGGTGGCAACCTCTTCGGCCTGAGTCACCCGGTCTACGCGTCGGGGCTGCTGTCCGCCTACACGATCTTCCGCCACGTGAGCCGAGGGGCCTCCTGGCTCCTCTGCGGTGTCACGATCTGCGGTGTCGCGATCGTCCCCGTCCTCCTCGGCGTCTGGTCCCGCTTCCCCTTCGCGATGCCTTTCGTCCTGACCACGGCTGCCGCACTGGCCGCCGCGGCGTTCCTCGCCGACGTACGGCGCAGCCGGACCGAGATACGGCAGGTCCGGGCAGACAACGTGGAGGCACTTCGCGAGCAGGCCGCCATGGGCGAGCGGGCCAGGATCGCCCGCGAGATGCACGACGTCGTGGCCCACTCGATCTCGTTGATCGCGGTACGGGCCGAGGCCGCGCCGTACACCCTCAAGGACCTGCCCGACCCGGTCAAGGCCGAGTTCGCCGAGATCGCCACGGCGGCGCGAGAGACGCTGGGCGAGATGCGCAGGCTGCTCGGCGTGCTGCGGGCCGACAGCGGCGCGGAGACCGCTCTCGATCCACAACCGGGGCTGGAGCGGGTGCGCGAGCTCATCGAACGGCACGGCGGCGAGGTGGACCTCGACATCGTCGGCGAGGAGCGGCCGCTGCCGCAGGCGGTGGACGTCTCGGCCTACCGGATCATCCAGGAGTGCCTCGCCAACGCCCGCACCCACGCTCCGGGCTCCCGGGTCTCCATCGAGCTGGCCTACCAGCCGAACCTGCTGGCCATCAGGGTGGCCGACAACGGTCCCGGCCCGGCACAGGCGGGGTCGCCGAACGATCCGGCGCAAGGCGACGTGGGCGGGCACGGCCTGATCGGGATGCGGGAGCGCGCCCTCGCACTCGACGGCTGGTTCAGCGCCGAGCCGGGGCCGAACGGCGGCTTCATCGTCCGGGCGGGACTGCCGACGGAATGACCGACCACCTGACCGACCACCCGACCGACCACCCGACCAGCCCCGCGACCACGGTCATCGTCGCCGACGACCAGCCCGTGGTACGGCGCGCGTTCGCCGCGATACTCGACGCCCAGCCGGACATCACCGTGGCCGGAACCGCCGCCGACGGAGCGGAGGCGGTGCGACTGGCCCGCGAGACACGGCCGGACGTCGCGCTGGTGGACATCCGGATGCCGGGAATGGACGGCATCGAGGCGGTCCGGCGCATGGTCGCCGACCTCCCCACCCGGCCCATCATGATCACTACGTTCGATCTTGACGACTACGTCTACGACGCGCTCGCGGCGGGGGCCAGCGGGTTCCTGCTCAAGGACGTCACGGCCGCCTCCCTCGTGGAGGCGGTCCGGGTCGTCGCCCGGGGGGAGGCCCTGCTGGCGCCCAAGGTGACCCGGCGGCTGATCGCCGAGTTCGCGCGGCAGCGCCGCAGGCCCGCCAGATCGGAGAGTACGCCGCTGACACCACGGGAGTCGGACGTGCTGTCGCTGATCGCTCGCGGCATGTCGAACGCCGAGATCGCCGCCCGGCTCGTGGTGTCAGAACACACCGTGAAGACCCATGTGGCCCGCCTGCTGGCGAAGCTGGGACTCCGCGACCGCACCCAGGCGGTCGTCTACGCGTATGAGACGGGCCTGGTCCAGGCCGGATCACGCGACTCCCCGGCGTGAACGGTCGACCCAGGTCACCGGAGCACCTCAGGAGCGGCAGAGGCCGGGTCGGCTCACTGGAGCACCGCGGGAGCCGCAGAGGCCGGGTCAGCTCACCGGAGCGCCCTTGGAGCGGTAGAGGTCAGGCTCCAGGTAGATGACCCGGGCCATCGGCACCGCCTCGCGGATGCGCCGCTCGGCCTCGTCGATCCCCTGGGCGACCTGCGCCGCCGTGTCGTCGTGCGCGACGGCGATCTTCGCCGCGACCAGGAGCTCCTCGGGGCCGAGGTGCAGCGTCCGCATGTGGATGACCCTGGTGACCTCCGGGGCGCCCTCGAGCGCCGCGCAGATCTGCTCCTCGACCTCGGGGGCCGCGCTCTCGCCGATCAGCAGCGACTTGGTCTCCAGCGCCAGGACGACCGCGATGGTGGCCAGCAGGACGCCGATCATCAGCGTGCCGACGCCGTCCCAGACGCCGTTCCCGGTGACCACGGCCATCGCCACGCCGAACAGCGCGAAGACCAGACCGAGGAGCGCGCCGAGGTCCTCCAGGAGGACGACGGGCAGCTCGGGCGCCTTCGCCCTGCGGACGAACGAGAACCACGAGTGGTCACCCTTGAGGTGGCGCGACTCCTTGATGGCCGTACGGAACGAGAACCCCTCGGCGATGATCGCGAAGACGAGCACCGCGAAGGCCCACTGGGGCGACTCCACCGGATGCGGGTCGGAGATCTTGTGCCAGCCCTCGTATAGAGAGAACAGGGCGCCGACGGTGAACAGCACGACCGCGACGACGAAGGCGTAGAAATAACGCTCGCGCCCGAACCCGAACGGATGCGTCCGCGTCCGGGCCCGCTCCGCCCGCTTGCCGCCGATCAGCAGCAACGCCTGGTTGCCCGAGTCGGCCACCGAGTGGACCGACTCGGCGAGCATGGAGGACGATCCCGTGAACACGAACGCCACGAACTTCGACACCGCGATCGCCAGGTTGGCGCTCAACGCCGCGACGATCGCCTTGGTACCGCCACCCGCGCTCACAGAAGTCTCCTCACGAATCGACCAGAACGGATCCTATTGGGAGATCCTGGCCCGAAGTTCAGTGATGGCCGACATGGGCGCGGGATCGAGACCATAGCCCAGAGCCAGATAGACGCTGGCGAAATCACCCAGGCAGATCAGCGTGGCCAGCCGCTCGAACGGGTGGTCCCCCTCGGACGCGACCTCCGAGACCGGGACGCCACGGTCCTGCGCGAGCCGTACGGCGGCCTGGCGGCGCTCGGCCACCTGCGGGTGCTCGTCGGTGTCGCGCAGCACGAACAGCCGGAGCCGCGCCTGCGGCCCGGACGACTCGTCGTCCGCGAAATCGTGGAAGATGTCCCGAACGGCGAGGGGACCGTCGAAAACGCCCGCCTGGTTGTGGGCGGCCTCCGGAAGTTCTCCCCAGACGGCGGGATATCCGGCGTGCTCGGCGAGCCGTCCCGCCAGCCGGTGCGCCGCCACGGCCGCGAGCGGTGAGGAACCCCAGATCACCGGGATGCCGTCCGCGAGCTCCATGGCGAGCGTCTTGCCGGGGTTGATGAACGAGTCGCTCGCCGGCCGGCACCGATGCGCGATGTCCTCCAGGCGCGCCGCGGCGGCCTCGAAGACCGGCTCGCCCACATCGGCCAGGCCGAACGCGGACGCGGCGACGAGCAGCGGCACCGCGAGGCCCCACATCGTCGCACGCGGCTGGCCCGCCACGGTCGAGATCGGCACGAAAGGCGCTCCGGCCTGCGCCGCGAGGGCGCTGAGCGGCGTGTCCGGCGGGCCCGCCGCGAGCAGCGTGCATCCGCGGCGCACCGCCTCGGCCCCCACCGCCAGGGCCTCGTCGCCCCGCCCGGTGAACGACACCACCATGACCAGGTCGGCCGCGCCGACCCAGCCGGGAAGCCGGTAGCCGCGGACGGTCAGGACCGGCACGGGCGTGCCCGGCCCGCAGACCGCGTCGAGCACGTCTCCCGCGATCCCGGCGGCGCCCACGCCCGCCACCACCAGCGCCCGCGGCCTGCCCTGGCCGGCCACCGCGGCCGCGCCCGCCTCCACGGCGGCGCGGTACGCGGTGCGCACCTGAGCGGCGGCGGACGCCACGGTCCGCAACATGCCCGACGGGTCGCCGTCGGACAGGTATGCCTGGTCGTCGAGCCTGCTCGGGTCGAACCGCGATGTGGGCGATCCGCCGGGCCGGCTCACGCCTCCTCCTCGCCCTGCGGCTCGGAGTGGCGTTCGCGAATGGCACCGTGCCTGTCGGTGCGCTCGCTCCGGTCGCTCACGCCTTGCGCGCCTCGTCCACGAGCAGGACCGGGATGTCGTCCCGGACGGGGTACACCAGCCCACACGACTCGGACGTGCAGGCCAGCTCGTCGGCGTCCGTGGACGCGCGCAGCGGGGACTTGCAGGCCGGGCAGGCAAGGACGTCCAGCAGCCAGTCGTCGATCTTCAAATCTGTGTCAACTCCTTAGGGCGGCGAGGGCCTCGTCCCGCACGGCCGCCATCTTCTGCTCGTCGGCCGCCTCGGCGTTCAGGCGCAGCAGCGGCTCGGTGTTGGACGGGCGCAGGTTGAACCACCAGTCCCGGCCGCTCACCGTGAGGCCGTCCAACTCGTCGAAGGTAACACCCTCGCGACCCGCGAAAGCCCCCCGCACCGTCTCCAGGGCGGCCGCCTGGTCCGCGACCGTGCTGTTGATCTCGCCGGACGCGGCGTAACGGGAGTATCGCTCCAGGACCTCCGACAGCGGCCGGTCCTGGCCGCCGAGCGCGGCGAGCACGTGCAGCGCGGCGAGCATGCCCGAGTCGGCGAACCAGAAGTCGCGGAAGTAGTAGTGCGCGGAGTGCTCCCCGCCGAAGACCGCGCCCGTGCGGGCCATCTCCGCCTTGATGAACGAGTGACCGACGCGGGTGCGGACCGGGACGCCGCCGTGCTCGCGCACGATCTCCGGAACGCCCTTGGAGGTGATCAGGTTGTGGATGATCGTGGCGCCCGGGTGCCTGGCCAGCTCCCGTACGGCGACGAGCGCGGTGATCGTGGACGGGGAGACGGACTCGCCCCGCTCGTCGATCACCCAGCACCGGTCGGCGTCGCCGTCGAACGCGATGCCGATGTCGGCGTCCTGCTCGACGACGGCCTTCTGCAGGTCGACCAGGTTGGCCGGCTCGATCGGGTTGGCCTCGTGGTTGGGGAAGCTCCCGTCGAGCTCGAAGTAGAGCGGGGTCAGGTCGATGGGCAGGCCGTGGAACACCTCGGGGACCGTGTAGCCCCCCATGCCGTTGCCCGCGTCGACCACCACCTTGAGCGGCCGGATGCCGGAGAGGTCCACGAGCGTCTTGAGGTGGGCGGCGTATCCGGCGAGCAGATCCCGCCCGGTGACGGTGCCCGCCCCGGGCGATCCGCCGGTCCTCGCCTCCAGCAGCTCGGCGGCGCGGTCGCGGATCTCGGTGAGGCCGGTCTCGCTCCCGATCGGCACCGCGCCGGCGCGGCACATCTTCATGCCGTTGTATTCGGCCGGGTTGTGGCTGGCGGTGAACATCACACCGGGCAGGCCGAGGCTGCCGCTGGCGTAGTAGAGCATGTCCGTCGAGCCGAGGCCCGCGTTCACCACGTCGGCCCCGCGCGAGATCGCGCCGCGCGCGAAGGCGGCGGCCAGCGGGACCGACGACTCCCGCATGTCGTACGCGATCACCAGGGACCGCGCCCCCGTCACCTCGGCGAAGGCCGCCCCGACCGCCTCAGCGGTCCGCTCGTCGAGCTCCTGCGGCACGACGCCGCGGACGTCGTACGCCTTGAAGATCCTGGTGAGGTCGCCCACCGCAGCCCCCCGCTCGTTTCGTATGCCGGGCCCGAGCCTACAAGGCGCCGCCGACAGGACGCGTGTGATCCACTGCCGGCCGCGCCACCGTCACCGCTCGCGATTGGGCTGCGCGGACTTGAGGACTCGGAGGTGGCCGCGACGGCCGACCTCGACGGCCTGGCCGATGGGTTCGCCCGCGGCGGGCGCGGGACGGGCGGCCTCGCGAACCGCGTTGGCGAGCGCCTCGAGATCGTCCCCGCTCGGGGAGCCGGGCTCGGACGGGAGCCGCACGACCTCCCACCCCCGGGGGGCGGTGAGCCGTTCCGCGTGCTCGGCGCACAGGTCGTAGCAGTGCGGCTCGACGTACGTCGCGAGAGGGCCGAGAACCGCGGTCGAGTCGGCGTAGACATACGTGAGTGTGAAGACGGCAGGCTGCCTGCAGGCGGTACGGGAACAGCTGCGGACGGGGCTCACGGAGGGACCGTATCCGGTCCGCGTTCACATTGCCACCACCCCGCCACTCTTAACGAGCGTGTCGCCACAATCCGGACACCGCCTCGCCCTCCCTACGGCTCGCTCCCGCTCCTTTAAGCTGGCCGCGTGAGCGAGCGAAGCGGAGATTCCCGGCGGCGGGTGCGGCGGCGCGACCGGCACGGTCGCGGGATGCGCGGTCCACTGGCGCCGTCGCATGTCCCGATCGCGAAGTCGCGCGGCGAACGCTTCGACGATCTGGTCCTCGACGCGGTGGACCGGCTCAAGCCTCGATGGGGCAGGCAGCTCGCGACGGTGGAGTTCGCGGTGGAGGAGGTGCCGCTGCCGAACGAGCTGATCGACGGCCCGGCGCGGCTCGACACCGACCCGATCCCCTTCGGCAGGGCGGAGTCGGCGGCGGGCTCGGATCCCGCGGTCGTGGTCGTCTACCGCCGCCCCCTGGAGGCCAGGGCGCGCGACCGTGACCAGCTGGGCGCGATGGTGAGCGACGTCGTGGTGGAGCAGGTCGCCAGCCTGCTCGGCCTCACTCCGGAGACGATCGACCCCGGCTACGACGACCGGCACTGACCGGCACTGACCGGCGGACCCTGACCGGCGGACCCCGACCGGCTCCGGGCTACTGGCTACGGGCTACGGCAGGACGACGCCGGGCCATTCCACGGTGGCCGGCACGATCGCCCACGTCCTGGCCAGCGCGAGTGGCTGCGCGGTGAGCAGCACGCCCTGGCCGGTCTCCTCGCTCAGCACGCGCGCGCCGTACACCGGACCGGATCCGGGGGCCGGAACGATGTGGACGGCGAAGCCGGAACCCGCGCCGGGAGGCGGGGTGAGCTTGATCTCCTTGCTCCGGGCCGCGGGCAGCGTCACCTCGACCGGCGCGGTCGGGGCGCCGTGCTGGGGCAGGAGCTGGATCCGCACCGTCGCCGCGGTGAAGGGCGCGGACAGCACCAGGCGGGACTCCTGCTTGCCGCCTCCCCTCCCGGGTCTCTTGCCGGGACCGCCGTCGGCCACCACGCTGCCGAGGTCGATCGGCGCCGCGCCCGCGGTGAAGGCCACGTCCTGCATGGACCCCGTCCCCGTCATCTTCATGCCGGCGACGATGGGCTCGTCCGAGGTCAGGACCAGGGCGCCGGGCTGCCCACCGACGCCGGTGGTCAGGTCGAGCGTGGTCGTGGAACCGGCGGGAACCTCCACGGACTCCTTGTTCTTCAGCGCGTAGGAGCCGTCCTTCAGCACCGCCTTCACCTGCACGACCGTGTCCCGCTCGCCAGGTGCGGCGACGTACAGCTCGCGCTGGCCGGCGAGTCCCGGGATGCCGGGCACCACCACCCGGGTGGACGGCGGCGCGGCGATGGGGAGCCAGTCCACTCCCTTGCCCTCGCCCAGGGACTCCCTGATCGCGGCGGCCACCCGGCCGCCGCTGGTCGTCACCTGCACGGCCATCACCAGGGGCGACGGCGCCAGGTCCCGCAGCTTGACCTCGCGGTACTCGCCGGGTTTGACGACCAGCCCGTTGCCGCGGTCGGAGAGCACCGGCCCCTCGCCCGCGTAGATCATGACGGCGACGTCAGCCGGGGCCGCGTCGGAGTTGGCGAGGTGGAGGGTGACGTCGGCGGCGGCGGGTCCCGGGCCGATGAACCAGGCCTCCGCGCCGGGCTCGACGCAGCGCACGCCGGACAGCCCGCGCTGGGCGCCCGATGTGACCTGGGTGGTCTGCGCCGCCTCCAGGCCCGCCGCCATCGCGCCCATCCCGTCGACTGTGACCGGGCGGGTGCGCACCGGCACGTTCTGCCGCCACAGCGCGCCCACCTTGTCGAGCGTGGCCAGCGGCTTGCCGCCCTTCATCGGGGCGACCGTGGCGGCCCCGCCGTCGTTCCCGCTCGGCGTGCCCTGCCCGCCCAGGGGTGTGACCGCGGTCATGCGGCCGCCGCCGGGGTCGGGGCAGACCATGGACACGGACTCCACCGCGACCTTGACCTGCTGGGCCGCTTTCTCCGGGACGGGCGCGGGACGGCTGACGAAGGCCACGCCGTACAGCGCCCCGAGGGCGACCAGCACCAGGGCGAGCAGCCCGAAGCGGTTCTCGATCAGGCCCTTCATGCCGGCACCTGCTCCTCGGGGTTCCTCGAACGCCTCCGGGAGGGCCGGGTCGGCTCCGGGGCGTCGCCGTAGTCTTCCACCTGCTCGGCCGTACGAGCGCCGGGCGAGGCCAGGACCAGCACGAGCGCGACGAGCGCCGCCTGCACCCACAGCCAGGTGCGGTGCAAGGTCTCGCCACCCGAACCGGGCGGGGGCACCGTGACGGTCCCCGCCACCCGCCACAGCCCGCCGGTCGGCGAGAGACTCACCCGTTCCAGTGCTGGTTCGGAGTCCAGCGCGCGCTGCAACGCCGTATCGACGGGCCCGGGCACGGTGACGAACTGGATGCCCTGGGCGGCCAGGGTCTGGACGTCGGCGCCGCCCCTGCCGGAGGCCAGCCCCGCCACGGCGGTGCCGACGCGGGCGGTTTCCGCCGCCGGGGAGCGCAGGTCGGACTCGCCGATGTACAGGGCGCGCCCGGGCAGGATCGTGTACGCGAGGCGGCCGCCCTCGGGGCGCAGAAGCAGCGTGCGCTCGCCGTTCGGCGACCAGGCCGCGGCGAGCGGCGGCACGGGGTCGGGCAGGTCGCCGCGCAGCGGGCCGCCCGCGCCATTGAGAATCCACAGCCCGGCGGCCGCCAGCGGCGTGGCGAACGCGACGACGACGATCAGCAGGGCGCCCATCCTGCGCAACCCGCCCGCCGCGCGGAACTCGGCGATCCGGTGCGCCGTGAGCGCGGTGGCGACGAGCAGGCCGGTGGCGGCGAACGCGAGCGGGACGCCGGGCCATTCGCCCAGCCGGCCCACCACGATCGCGAGCAGAACGCCGAAGAGCGTGACACCCCAGCCGATCGCGACGATCGTCTGGTGGCGGCGCAGCAGCAGCGCGCCGAGCGCGACGGCGACCAGCCCGGCGGTGACCCAGACAGGCGGCGTGCCCGGGCCGCCGGGGTTGAGCATGAGCAGCGCCTCGGCGCCCAGCCGCGGGTCGGCCAGCGCGGGGTCGGCCAGCCCTGCTTCGAGCAGGATGCGGCGCGGCTCCCGCACGATCTCGGCCAGCCAGGGGAACAGCAGGACGATCGGCGTGCCGAGGCCGATTCCCAGGGACAGTCCGACCCCCCGCCGGACACCGGCGAACGACACGGCGGCGAGCCCGCCCAGGATGGCGACCACGACGTAGACGAGAGGAGCGAAGGCCGTTCCGACGGCGAGGAGCAGGCCGAACCCCCACGCGGCGCGGCGGGACCCGGCGACGACCCGGGTGGCGAGGGCCGCGTAGACCGGGATCAGCACGAGGATCACCGCGGTGCCCACGCGGCCGCTCGCGACCACGCCGGTCGCCACCGGCAGCAGGGCGTACGTCGCCGCCAGCCACACCCGGGCCGGGGTGTAGGAGATCATCCGCCTCGTCGCGACGTACGCCGAGAGCCCGGCGAGCGGCACGCATCCCAGCAGCAGGACGGACACGGCCAGCCAGGTCTTGCCGAGGAAGATCGTGGACAGCGCCGCGAGGACCGCCACGTACGGCGGGGCCCAGGTGTCCGAGCCGAGGCCGGCGGAGTGGTGGTTCTCGATGTAGAGCCGCCACAGGTCGGAGGCGCCGCCGGTGACCGGCACGAGTGCGCCTCCTCCGAGCAGCCCGCCCGCGAAAAGCGACCACTCGGCGGCCACGGTGATGCCGGCGAGCAGGAGGAAGAGCAGCACTCCGGGGCTGGAGGACATCCGCTGGAACAGCCCGGAGTCGGTGAGCAGCTCGTCGCCCTCCTCCTCCGAAGAGGTGTCCATGGCGTGGTGCCGCCCGGCGGAGTCGACCGGCCCCTCACCCGCCAGGTAGCGCTGGATCATGTCGGCCAGCCGCCGCCAGGTGGCTCCGGAGGGGGTGAGCAGCCGCGCGACGGCGGCGTACCCCTGCTTCCTGCCCTTCTTGCGCGCCCTGCGCGCCTGGACGAGCCGCCCGGGATGGCCGAGGACCGAGCCGAGCGCGGCGATCTCGTCCAGGGCGTTCGCCGGTTGCTTGGCCAGGACGAACAGGACCGTGCGGAGCAGCGAGCCGGTGATGTTGCGGAACACGGAGCGGACCAGCGCCCAGAAGGGCAGGTTCGCCATGATCACAAGCAGCGCGTTGCGCCGGTCGATCCGGCGGGGGTGGTCGTCGCTGACGGCGATGCGCCTGCGGCGCCGGGACGCCGCCTCGGCGTGCCAGGCGACGGCGGCGGTCACGTTGAGCACGCGGTGCCCGGCGACCCTGGCCCGCCAGCACAGATCGAGGTCGTCGCGGAACAGCGGGAACCGCGGGTCGAGCCCGGCGAGCTCCTCCCACACGTCGCGGCGGATCAGCATGCCCGCGGTCGAGACGGAGAGGACGTCCAGCACACCGTGGACGCCGTCGTGCTGGCCCTGGTCGTACTCGCGGGGCTCCAGACCGGTGTCCCTGCGCCCGGAGCGGCCGACGGTGACGCCGATCTCCAGCAGGACGCGCCGGTCGAGCCAGTCGCGGAGCTTCGGGCCGAGGATCGCGGCCTTGGGGTTCTCGTCGGCGGCGCGCAGCAGGGCGTGCAGCGCGTGCGCGTCCGGCGCGCAGTCGTCGTGGAGCAGCCACAGCCACTCCTGCCCGCCGGAGGCCCGCGGGAGCCGCCGCACGACCTCGTGCACCGCCTCGCCGAATCCGGTGGACCTCGGCAGGCTCAGCACACTGCTCGGTCCGAACGCCTCGGTGAGGAGCCGGCCGCTGCCGTCGCGGCTGCCGTTGTCGACGCCCGCGACGCGGTCGAGTGGCCGGGATTGGCGGAGCACCGCGTCAAGCGTCTCCTTGAGCCAGCGGGCGCCGTCGTGAGCGACGACGATCGCGGTGACGGAGTGCACGTGGATGAATCCTCGGGGGTTGTCCCACCATCTCAGCAAGTGTCACGAGATCGTGGGGAATATCGGCTTAACGCGCGACAACCCTACGGCACCCCCGGCTCACCCGATCACGGGAGAGCCGAATCGGTCGGCGCGGTTGGCGGGGTCACGCGTCGACCGCGTGACCCCGCCATCTCACACCGCCTGGCGCTTGATCCTGCGCCGTTCCCGCTCTGACAGCCCACCCCAGATGCCGAACCGCTCGTCGTGTTCGAGCGCATACTCAAGGCACTCCGCTCTCACCTCGCACGAGCGGCACACCTTCTTGGCCTCTCGGGTCGAGCCACCCTTCTCCGGAAAGAACGCCTCCGGGTCGGTCTGAGCGCACAGCGCACGCTCTTGCCACCCAAGATCCTCACCGTCGAGCGCCTGTGCCATGACCAGTTCGGCCATTGCACACCTCCCTGTCGCTCGCCAGCCCACAATGGAGCCCCCCATGGAACGCCTTCCTGGTTACCCAGTTATTGGAAGGCGTAACAACATGTCTGTAATTACACGCGCGTGGCGCGTGTGGCGTCAAGCGGCATACCGATACCCGGGGAAAGACCAGCTTTCCCCGGTTTCGCGACCCTTGTGTTCAGCCGTGTCAGCGTTGGGAACCGTACCAAGGGGCCTGCGGATCAGCTCCGTGACCTGCCTGTTCTGTGCTCACACCTTCCTCAAGCTTTGCCTGGGACCGCTCGGGGGCATAGATCGCAGTCGGGTCGATGGTGTCCTCGCGACGCAACGGCCCGCTGAGCGGGTCCCCCTGATAGAGGCTCGCGTCGAAGCGCATGGTCTGGTCGCTCGGAGCGGAGTACCGGGAGGAATCGGGCGTCTGGTCGCTCGGAGCGGAGTACCGGGAGGAATCGGGCGTCTGGGCGTGGCCGAGCGGGTTGTCGTAGTACTCGGGGTAGTCCTGGGGCGCGGTCTGGGATCCGGCGTAGTCCGCCGGCTGCGCGTGCTGCTGGTAGTTCTGCGCCTGCTGGTAGGCGGCGGCGAGTTGCTGCTCGCGGGGGTCCACGGCCTGCTCGTACGGCCGGGACGGGTCGAACCCCTGGGCGGGCTGCTCGAACGAGGACGCCTGCTCGGCCGCCTGGTTGTGGCCGAACTGCCCGCCGGAGTAGCCGGAGAACGACGCCGGGCCCTGCTGGCCGTACGGCTCGGCCTGCTGGCCGTACTGCTCCTGCTGGTGCCCGAACGGCTGGGCCTGCTCGGCGGCCGGGTAGGCGGACTGGCCGAAGCTCTGATCGGTATAGCCCTGGTTGGCGTAGCCGGGGGCCTCGATCTGGGGGACCGGCGGGAACGAGGAGTTGTCCTGCTGGGCACCGAAGGCGCCGTAGCCGGCGGCCTCGCCCTGCTGGCCGGCGTAGCCGTGCTGGTCGAACATCGGGCCCTGCGGAGGCTGCGGGTACCCGCCCGTCGCCTGTGGGAACGCCTGCGGGACGGGCTGCACCGGGGGCTGCGGCGCCTGCTGCACCGGCTGGACCGCCTGGACCGGCGGCGCGGGCTGCACCGGCGGCTGGGACGGCGCGTGCTGCGGCTGCGCGGGCTGCTGGCCTCCCGGGGAGGGCTGCTGGGAGGGCTGCTGCTGGCCGTACGGCACGACGGCGGCGGGCTGCTGCGGCTCGGCGTATCCCTGGGGTTCGGAGCCGTAGCCCTGGGACTCAGGGGCGTGGCCCTGGGAGCCGAAGTGACCGACGGGCTGCGGCTCCTGCGGGGGGTAGCCATGGTTCGCCGGCTGCGGGGCCGGTGCGTACCCGTCCTGGAAGCCCTGAGCGGGCGAGGCGGACGAGGCGGCGTAGGGCTGCGACTGACCGTACGCGGGCTCGTTCTGGGCCTGACCGAAAGTGGGGTCACCCTGAGCCTGACCGAAGGCGGGCTCGTTCTGGGCCTGGCCGAAAGCCTGCTCACCCTGAGCCTGACCGAACGCGGGGTCGCCCTGACCGGCGACGTAGGCCTGTTCGACCTGCGTCGGCGCGTAGGAGGGCGCCCCCGACGCGCCCTGAACCGGCTGCATCAGCTGCGCCTGCTGAGGGTTGTATCCGGCGAAACCCTCGTCCGGGAAGCCGAAGAACCGCTCCTCGGAGCGGGCCGCCCCTCTGCGCGGCACGTCGGCGCCGATGGAGCTCCGGGCGAAGAGCATGCCGACGGCGGCGAGCGCGACCTGGGGCAGCGCCAGGATCAGGTACTCGATCTTGTCACCGAACGACCCGCCGGCGAAGAACCCGCCGATCGTGGCGACCAGGCCGAGCAGGGCGGCCAGGCCGAGCAGGGCCATGGTGCCGAGGTTGACCAGCCGGGCCCGCGCGGTGGGGTCGCCCGCCCGGGTCACCAGCAGCACCGCGGCCGCGGCCAGCGCCGTGTTCAGGGGGCTCACGAACGCCGACAGATAAGCCATGGCCCGCATCGTGAACGACGCCGAGCCGAAGAAGAGGTGGACGACGCCGAAGAGGACGTTGGTGGCGACCACCGCCAGCATGATCCACGCGGCAGGCTCGCGCAGCCGTCCGGAATCTACCTTGAGCACCACTACCCCCAACGCCTTCCAAAAGACACTCGGGGAAGTTTGGCACAAGAGCGACTTTAGTGTCGGTAGACCCAAGAACCTCAGACAACTGCAACTGTTTCTTAGCTCACATTCTGCCCCATAAGAGGCGTGTGCCGCCCGCCTGCCACCTGGTGCGAGACTGGCGGCATGCGCATCGTTTGCCTCGCCGGCGGGATCGGCGGCGCCCGTTTCCTGCGCGGCCTCAAGGCGGCCTGTGCCGCCTCGGAAGAGCCCGCCGAGATCACCGTCATCGGCAACACCGGGGACGACATCACCCTGTTCGGCCTGCGTGTCTGCCCCGATCTCGACACCGTGATGTACACCCTCGGCGGCGGCATCAACGAGGAGCAGGGCTGGGGCCGCACCGACGAGACCTTCACCGTCAAGGCCGAGCTGGCCGCCTACGGCATGGAGCCCCAGTGGTTCGGTCTCGGTGACCGCGACTTCGCCACGCACATCGTGCGTACCCAGATGCTGGCCGCGGGCTACCCGCTGTCCCAGGTCACCGAGGGGCTCTGCGCGCGCTGGCAGCCCGGCGTCCGCCTGCTGCCCATGACCGACGACCGGGTCGAGACCCACGTCGTCGTCGAGGACGAGCAGGGCAGGCGCGCCATCCACTTCCAGGAGTGGTGGGTGCGGCTGCGCGCCTCGATCCCGGCCCACCAGATCGCCCTCGTGGGCGCGGACGAGGCGAGCCCGGCGCCCGGCGTGCTCGACGCCATCCGCGAGGCCGACTTCGTGATCCTGCCGCCGTCCAACCCCGTGGTGAGCATCGGCACGATCCTCCAGATCCCCGGCATCAGGTCCGCCCTCTGCGAGAAGACCGTCGTCGGCGTCTCCCCCATCATCGGCGGCGCGCCGGTGCGCGGCATGGCCGACGCCTGCCTGGCCGCCATCGGCGTCGAGACGAGCGCCCAGGCCGTTCTGGAGCTGTACGGCTCCGACCTCGTCGACGGCTGGCTCGTGGCCGAGGAGGACAAGGCCGTCTCCCTTTACGGAGTGACCGTCGAGGCCCGCCGCCTCCTCATGGACTCCCCCGAGGCGACCCAAGACATCGCCGCCGGGGCGGTCGCGCTCGCCCGCGGCCTCGCCTCGTGACCGCGCGAGAGGATGGACCGTTGACCCCGACCGAGCCCCCTGCCGAGCCCACCACCGTGCCGCCTGCCGTGCCCACCACGGTGCTTCCCGCTGTGCCGCCTGCCGTGGCCCGGATCACCATCACCGGCGTGCCCGGCCTGCCCGAGATCCGGCCGGGCGACGACATCGCCGCCCTGGTGGCGGACGCCGTACCCGACCTGGCCGACGGCGACATCCTCGTGGTGACCTCGAAGATCGTGAGCAAGGCGGAGGGCCGGGTCCGGCGCGGCGACAGCCGTACCGACGCGATCGCGGAGGAGACCGCGCGGGTGGTCGCGCGGCGCGGCGACACGGTCATCGCCCAGACCCGGCACGGCTTCGTGATGGCCGCCGCCGGGGTGGACGCGTCGAACACCGAGCTCGGCACGGTCCTGCTGCTGCCCGAGGACTCCGACGCCTCCGCGCGGCGGATCAGGAAGGGCGTGCGGGCCCGGTCCGGCGCCGACGTGGGCGTGATCGTCTCCGACACCTTCGGGCGCCCCTGGCGCCACGGGCTGACGGATGTGGCGATCGGCGCGGCGGGGGTGCGGCCCCTGGACGACTTCCGCGGCGCGACCGACGCGTACGGTAACCCGCTGCGGGCGACGGTGACCGCGCTGATCGACGAGATCGCGGCGGCGGCCGAGTTGGCCAAGGGCAAGCTCGCCGGGGTGCCGGTCGCGGTCGTACGCGGGCTCGGCGACCTCGTCACCAGCGAGGACGGCCCCGGCGCGCGCGTCCTCGTCCGGCCCGCCGACGAGGACATGTTCCGGTACGGCTCAGCCGACGTCGTCTTCGCCCGCCGGACGATCCGCGAGTTCTCCGGCGCTCCCGTGGACCCGGCGGCGGTACGGCGGGCGGTGGCAGCGGCCGTGGCCGCCCCGGCGCCGCACCACACGACACCGTGGCGGTTCGTCCTCCTGGAAACCGCGGAGGCGCGTACGGCGCTGGTCGACGCGATGCGGGACGCCTGGATCGCGGACCTGCGCGGCGACGGCTTCTCCGAGGAGTCCATCGCCAAGCGGATCAGGCGCGGGGACGTGCTGCGTAATGCCCCCTACCTGGCCGTTCCGTGCCTCGTGATGGACGGCTCGCACACCTACCGCGACGACAGGAGGAACGCCGCCGAGCGCGAGATGTTCGTCGTCGCGACCGGCGCGGGCGTGCAGAACTTCCTGGTCCAACTCGCGGTGGAGGGCCTGGGCTCCGCATGGGTGTCGTCCACGATGTTCTGCCGTGACACGGTGCGGGACGTGCTCGGCCTCCCGGAGAGCTGGGACCCGATGGGCGCGGTCGCGATCGGCCACGCCGCCGCGCCGCCCAGGGACCGGCCGCCAAGGGACGCCGCGGACTTCGTCGTCACCCGCTGAGCCGCCCGCCGCCATGGAACCGCAATCACGCTCACGCGATGGGCAGGGTCCTCCTGACGCTCCGGCAGACGCCGTCGCTGCGCTCCGCCGCAGCGAGCCGCTCGGAGCCGGGCTCGCCGTACGACGTGGTGCGCTGGCGCAGCGGGCGGCCCGTGGGCGCCACCATCGCGGCGATCTCGCTGATGGTCTTGTAGGAGCCGTTCTCCGAGCCGGCCATCCGGCTGATGGTCTCCTCCATCAGCGTGCCGCCGAGGTCGTTCACGCCTCCGTCGAGCACGGCGCGGCAGAGGTCGTCGCGGAGCTTGACCCATGAGCACTGGATGTTGGGGATCGCACCGTGCAGCATGATCCGGGCCAGGGCGTGCACGGCGCGGTTCTCGCGCGCGGTCGGCCCGGGACGTGCCACCCCCGCGAGGTAGATCGGGGCGCTGTGGTGCACGAACGGCAGCAGCACGAACTCCCGGAACCCGCCCGTCTCCTCCTGGATGCTCCGGATGAGCCGGATGTGCCGGACCCAGTGCTCATGCGTGTCGACGTGGCCGTACATCATGGTCGAGGTCGTCGGGATGCCCACCTTGTGCGCGGTGGTGATCACCTCGATCCACTCCTTCGCCGGGAGCTTGCCCTTGGTCAGCACCCAGCGGACGTCGTCGTCGAGGATCTCGGCGGCCGTGCCCGGCAGCGAGTCGACCCCCGCGTCCTTGGCCGCGTGCAGCCATTCCGCTATGGACAGGTTTGTACGGCTGGCGCCGTTGATGACCTCCATCGGCGAGAAGGCGTGCACATGGATGTCCGGGCAGCGTTCCTTGACCGCGCGGGCGATGTCGAAGTAGGCCGTGCCCGGCAGGTCGGGGTGGATGCCGCCCTGCATGCAGACCTCGGTGGCGCCCGCGTCCCACGCCTCCGCGGCCCGGTCGGCCACCTCGGAGAGCGACAGCGTGAAGGCGTCGGCGTCGGTGCGGCGCTGCGCGAACGCGCAGAACCGGCACCCGGTGTAGCAGACGTTGGTGAAGTTGATGTTCCGGTTGACGACGTAGGTGACGTCGTCGCCCACCGCCTCACGGCGCAGCCCGTCCGCGATCCGGGCCAGCTCGTCGAGGCCCGCGTCGTCCGCGCCCGCGCCGTTCTGGTCCCCGGCCAGGCCGAGCAGGGCCAGCGCCTGCTCGTCGGTCAACCCCGCGGGGTCGCTCTCCGCGACACGCAGCGCCTCCCGGACCGTCGCGGCCAGGCCGCCGCCGCCGTTCGCGGGGCGGGGCAGCCGCTCGCGGAGGGCGTCCCAGTCGCCGTAGACGCTGTCGAAGTCGGCCCGCCGATCGGCGGTCCGCCCCTCGGAGTCGATCGCGATGTGCAGGTCGGCGCGGCCCGTGCTCCGCGGCGCGCCGGAGGCTCCCGCGTCTGCCTGAGCGTGGGCCTGGAAGCCGCCGTCGGGCTCCTGCCACGGCCGTCCCTCCGGCACGACGCCCTCGCGGGCCAGGCCGGTACGGGGATCGGCCAGGGCGGCGACGTGCTCGCGCAGCCGGGGGTCGAGCCACGGCTCCCCGGCAAGCACATATTCCGGATATATCGTCAGGCGTTCCCGGAGCTCGAACCCGGCGGCGGCCGTACGCGCGGCGAGGTCGTCGATCTGCGGCCACGGGCGCTCGGGGTTCACATGGTCGGGGGTGAGCGGCGAGACGCCGCCCCAGTCGTCGATGCCCGCGCGGATCATCAGCGTGAACTCGGCGTCGACCAGGTTCGGCGGCGCCTGGATCCGGACCTTCGGCCCGAGCACGAGCCTGGCCACGGCGATCATCGCGGCGAGCTCCTGAAGGTCGGCGTCCGGCATGCCGCGCATCGCAGTGTCCGGCTTGGCGCGGAAGTTCTGGACGATCACCTCCTGGATGCCGCCGTACTCCCGTGCCACGCGGCGGATCGCGAAGATCGCCTCGGCGCGGTCCTGGACGGTCTCCCCGATGCCGATCAGGATGCCGGTGGTGAACGGCACGCTCGTGCGCCCGGCGTCCTCCAGGACGCGCAGCCGTACGGCGGGGTCCTTGTCGGGCGAGCCGTAGTGCGCCTGGCCCTTCTCGGTGAAGAGCCGCTCGGACGTGGTCTCCAGCATCATGCCCATCGACGGCGCGACCGGCTTGAGCCGCTGGAGGTCGCGCCATGTCATCACGCCCGGGTTGAGGTGCGGCAGCAGGCCGGTCTCCTCCAGCACCCGTACGGCCATGGCCCGGACGTACGACAGGGTGTCGTCGTAGCCGTGGGCGTCCAGCCACTCGCGAGCCTGGTGCCAGCGGTCCTCGGGGCGGTCGCCCAGCGTGAACAGGGCCTCCTTGCAGCCCATCGCGGCCCCCTGGCGGGCGATCTCCAGCACCTCGTCCGGCGGCAGGAAGGGGCTGTCGAGCTTGTGCGGCGCGGTCGCGAACGTGCAGTAGCCGCAACGGTCCCGGCACAGCCGCGTCAGCGGGATGAAGACCTTCCTGCTGTAGGTGACGATCCCCGACCGGCCCACCGCCGCCAGCCCGGCGTCCCTGACCCGCGAGGCGTGGTCGAGCAAGGTTTCCAGGTGCTCGCCTCGGGCGTGCAGCAGGACGGCGGCCTCCGTGACGTCGAGGGCCTTGCCGTCACGGGCCCGAGCCAGTGCGCGCCGCAGCGCGGCGTCTGTGGGGTTCGCGCTCATGGGCTGCACATTACGTCGCGATGGAAAACCCGCCCTCGCCGGGGCCAGGCAGATCGTGCGGTCAGCGCGGTCAGAACGACCGGTAGTCGCGAACGGGCATCCGCGGTCCGCGCGACGGCGGCCTGCGGCCGCTGAGCGCGATCAGCCACGTCACCCGGTGACGCTGGCCCCGGAACGGCTCCAGGAGCTCCAGCATGGCGGCGTCATCCACCTTCTGCCCGGTCAGCGCGTAGCCCACCAGGCCCGACAGGTGGAAGTCCCCCACGCTCGGCGCGTCGGGATCCCCGTGGGAGCGCTGGCGGACCTCCGCCGACGTCCAGACCCCGATCCCCGGCAATGCCCGCAGCAGGCGATCCGCCTCGGCGAATCCCCCCGCCGGCGAAGTCACGGTCGCTTCCAGCTTCGCGGCGTGCGAGCCGGCATTGATGATCGTCCGCGCGCGTACGGCCTCCGCCCCGGCCCGGTGCCACTCCCAGGACGGGATCCGGCACCACACCTCGGGCGGCGGGATGACGATCATGCCCTCGGGCGCGGGTCCGGGGGCGGCCTCGCCGTACTTGCGCAGCAGCCAGCGCCAGGCGCGCCACGCCTCCCTGCCGACGACCTTCTGCTCCAGCACGGCGGGGACCAGCGCCTCGAAGACGCGCAGCGTCCGGCCGACCCGCAGGCCGGGATGCCGGGAGGCCAGCTCCCCGACGAGGGCGACGGTACGCGCTGTGCGCGCGTCGCCTGACGCGGCCGCCCGCGCCAGCGTGTCCGCGAAGGCGGAGACGTCGTCATCCGCTCCAAGCAGCGAGGGCAGCGTGTCCAGCAGCCATTCCGCACCCGGTCCCCACGCCTGTCCGAGCACCTCTCCCGCCGCGGCGGTGATCCGCAGCGTGCCGGGGCCGTCCGGAGTGCGCGAGGTCCGCCAGATCGCGCCGTCGGGGGTGCGGCGCCAAATGGGGTCCCCTCCCCCGTGCCGATGCGGTGACAGGGTCAGGGCGACGTCAAGGGACGCCACGGGCCGCCACCGGCGCTCCCGCGTGCTCGTCGCCGCACCCGTCACCCGGCCTGTCACCTTGCCCGTCACTTGGCCCGTCACTTGGCCCGTCACTTGGCCCGTCACTTGGCCCGTCACTTGGCCCGTCACTTGGCTCGTCGCAGCGCCGGTCACCGCACCTGTCATCGCGTCCGTCATCGCGTCCGTCATCACGCCTGCCGCCCCACCGTCTCAACGTACTCGGACGCCGCCGCTCACCTGTCCGCCGCGGACGGTCACGGGAGGCCGTGGGCGCCGAGGTGGCCCGGGGCCTCGGGAGGGCCCAGAGCCCGGGCTGGGCGTGGCGAGCCGGGGGGGTCGCGGAGCCGTGGTCGCGGAGCCGTGGCCGCGGAGCCGTGGCCGCGGAGCCGTGGCCGGAAGGCGCGTCAGACGTCGCTGGAGAACCGGACCGAGCACTCGCCCAGCGTGACACCGGGCCAGACGCGGGCGCCGGCGGCGAGCTCGTTGCCCGGGCCGATGACGGCGCCGTCGCCCACGACCACGTCACGCAGCACCGCGCCGGTCGAGATCCGGGCTCCCACGCCGACGATCGAGTCGATCACAGTGGCCCCCGGCTCCACCACGGCGCCGTCGCCGAGGACGCTTCCCTGGACGCTGGCCCCCGCCTCGACGCTCACTCCGGCGCCGACGACCGTCCCGCCCCCGACCTTGGCCTCGGGCGAGACCGTCGCGCCGTCCAGCAGGAGGACCTCGCCCACCGGCCCCGGCAGGGCATGCGACTCCAGCTTGCCCAGCACGAGGTCGGCGGAGCCCTGCACGAAGGCGGCCGGGGTCCCCACATCGAGCCAGTACGACGCGTCCGAGTACCCCAGGACCAGCTCACCGGCCTCGATCAGGCCGGGGAAGGTCTCCCGCTCCACCGAAACGACCTGGCCGGGCGGGATCGAGTCGATGACCGAGCGCTGGAAGACGTAGCACCCGGCGTTGATCCGGTTCGTCACCGGATTGGGCGTCTTCTCCAGGAACGCCGTGACGCGGCCGTCGGAGTCGGTCGGCACGCAGCCGAACCTGGACGGGTCGTCGACCTCGGTCAGGTGGAGCGTGGCCGCGGCGCCGCGCTCCACATGCATCCTGATCTGGTCGGAGATGTCGTGCCCGGACAGGATGTCGCCGTTCAGCACCAGCACCGGGTCGTCCGGACCGCAGGTGAGCGCCTGGGCAGCGTTCCGGATCGCGCCGCCGGTGCCCAGCGGCGTCTCCTCCGTCATGTAGACGATGTCCAGCCCGAGGGCGGAGCCGTCGCCGAAGGCCTCAGCGAACATCGAGGCGCGGTAGGAGGTGGCGAACACGATCCGCCGCACCCCGAACGAGCGGGCCTTCGCCAGTTGGTGCGCGAGGAACGGAACCCCGGCCGTCGGCAGCAACGGCTTCGGCGTAAAAAGCGTCAAAGGCCGCAAACGCGTACCTTGACCTCCTACCAGAAGAATCGCCTCATAATGGGCCGACTCCGGCAAACAGCTCGTCCTCACAGTGGCGAGGTTAGCCTAACGATCCGCAGGACGCCGGGCGGAAACCAGATGTGCCCGACCGGAGACCGGCCCATGGAATTCCGCTGGCCTGGCAAATGCCCATGAATCACACAAAGCCGCCGGGCGTGGACGTGTCCCGGATCACGCCCGCTATTCCATCGGCGGATCGTCCCGTCCGGACGTGACCCCGGACAGGGCGGGGGTCGCCCGCCGCGCGGAGATCCCGGCGAGGCCCGCGCACACGAGGTCTCCCACGGAGACGATCAGCCGCGAGCAGAGCGTCGCGGCGATCGCGGCATCCTGGTGGAGCACGGGCGCCAACGCCGCGATCATCGCGACCTCGCGCACTCCGGCGCCCGCGGGCGCGACCACTACGACGAAGCCCAGACACCAGGCCAGCGCGAACGCGCCGACGCTCAGCAGCACCGCCTTCGGCCCCGTCGCGCTGAGGCCGTGGACGATCAGCGCGAGATGCGTGCCATACGCGGCCCAGCCGCCGAAGGCCCAGCCGCACGCGACGAGCACGCCGCGCCGGGTCAGCGGCCGCTCCAGCGGCGGCTTGCGCAGCAGCCGGAGCCCGCGATTGATGCCCCAGTTCACCACGGACGGATGCAGGGCGGCCGCCAGCACCGGGATCAGCAGCAGCAGCCAGGCGAACCTCGCCACGGAGCCGCCCGCGAGCACCGGCAGCGTCACGGCCGCCGTCAGGAGCCCGCTGCCGAGGTAGACGGGATAGGTCAGGAAGAAGGCCGCCGCGCTGCGCGACCTCGGGACACCGTGGTCACGGCCCATCTCCATCTGGGCCAGCACCGGCCAGAGCGACCCGGGGATGTACTTCCCGAGCTGGCCGACGAAGAAGATCTTCGCGGCGTCCGGGAACGCCAGCGGCGAGCCGAGATCGCCGAGTAGCGCCCGCCACATCATCATCCCGCAGCCCAGGGCGGCGATCACGGCGAGCAGGGATCCGCCGAGCTCCGGCCAGGACAGCCGCGCGAAGCCCTCGGACACCTCGGTCCACCGGCTCGCGACCGCCCAGACGCCGAAGCCCAGCGCGACGGCCAGGAAGAGCAGCCGGACGACCTTGCGCCCGCTCACGGTGCACCGGTCATGGCGTGCGCACCGGCTCGGGCGGCTGGGGAAGCACGGGCCCGCGCGGGCGGCGCGGCGTCCTGGTCGCGACCCACAGGTACGTCGGCACGATCGGCAGCAGGGCCTTCAACGCCCCGCGCGGCGCGCGCTCCAGGGTGCTCTTGGCGACCCGCCCCACCGCTCCGGGGAACAGCTCGCCGCCGGCGAACCGCTCGGGCGAGGCCAGCACCGGGAACGTGTAGTCCCACACGTGGAAGTCCCCGAGCATCCTCCGCAGGCCGCCGCGGGTGCGGAACCGCTCGTAGTAGCTGTCCGCCCGGCCGAACGCCCGCACGTAGCGGTCGGCGGCGGCCGGCGGCAGGTAGGACAGGAACGGCAGCTTGTAGTGCGGCTCCATGACGCCGAGCCGGTTGCCGAGGCCCAGGTAGAGCACGCCGTCGTCGGCCAGCACCCGGTGCATGTCTTTGATCACCGCGTCGGGGTCCACCACGTGCTCGTAGATGTGGTTGAACACCAGCACGTCGACCGAGCCATCGGGGAACGGCAGCGCGCCGCCGTCCGCGCACACGAACTCGACCCGCTCGCCGAACCGCTCCGCGGCCTTCCGCAGCCCGGGGACGTCGATGTCCACCCCGAAGGTGCGGCTCGCCCCCGCAGCCGCGAGCTCGTCGGCGATGAACCCGGCGGAACAGCCGATGTCGGCGACCGTCAGCCCGGCCAGCGGGCGGGCGGGATCCTCGGCGCCCAGGAAGTGGCCGAGCACGGCGATGATCTTGGCCGCCTTGCGGCGGCGCTTCTCCTCGTCCAGCATCGCGGACTGGAACTCGGAGTACTCCAGCTGGGCGGCACGTTGCCTGCTCACCGGTCGCTCACCACTCCCCTGCCGCGCGGCCCGATCCGGTCGCCATGCCAGGCCGGCCGCCGCTCATCGGCCCGCTCAACGCTCCTCCGCTTCCCACGCCGCCCAACAGTACCGGCGCGCCAGGGCCGGCTCGGCCCGCCTTGTGGACAACTCACCCCTACCAATCAGTAGCTTCGGACCGTACTCTTGGCGGATGCTGAGCCGCCTGCGGTCGAGCCGACTGATCAGGGGCCTCCTGGCCCTGATCGCGCTGGGGTTCCTGGGATACGGCCTGGCCAGGAACTGGACGGAGACGTCGGCCGCCGTCGCCCGCCTCTCATGGTGGTCGCTCGCCGGATGCCTCGCCGCCGTGCTGGCGGGCTTCGCCTTCATGCTGCTCGCCTGGATGGCCGTCCTGGGCGGGCTCGGCTCGCGCCTGCCGTTCCGGGTGGCCGCCCGCGTCCTGTATGTGGGGCAGCTCGGCAAGTACATCCCCGGATCGGTGTGGGCGTTCGCGGCCATGATGGAGCTGGCCCGCGACCACGGGGCGCCCCCTCGGCGCACGTTCAGCTCCACGGCGCTCGCCCTGGTCACGTCGCTCGGCTGTGCCCTCACCCTCGCGGCGGCCACGCTCTCCCGGCAGATCGCCGGCCAGGCATGGCAACTGCTGACGCTGATCCCGCTCATCCTCGTCGGCCTGCACCCCCGCGTGCTGACCTGGGGTCTGAACCTCGCCCTCAGGATCGCCAGGAAAGAGCCCCTCGACCGGGTGCTCAGTGGGGCCGACATGGTCAGGGCCGCCACCTGGACGATGATCGGCTGGCTCTGCTACGGCGTCCATCTGTGGGTCCTGGTCGCCGACATGCGCCCGGGCGGCCTCTCGCTCTACGCCGTCGCCGCCGGGGCGTACGCGCTGGCCTGGGCGACCGGGATCCTGACGGTCGTGGTCCCGGCGGGCATCGGGGTGCGCGAGGGGGCGTTGGTCGTGGCCCTGGCGCCCGTCCTGGACACGCCGAGGGCGCTGGTGGTCGCCGTCGTGTCGCGGGTCGCCTTCACGCTGGGCGACGCCGCCTGGGCCGGGCTCGGCTTCCTTCTCGCCCGCACCGTCCCGCGTCCCGCCCTCCCTCTCGGTCAGGAGAGCCCGAACAGCGTGTCGAGGTAGGCGGCCCAGAACGGCTCGGGATCGACGGCCTTGACCCCTTCGGCCAGCCGCCGCGCCGTACCCGGCTCGTAGAAGCGGGTGATCGCCTCCGCCAGCGCGTCCACGGAGCCGGGCTCGACGAGCAGGCCGTCCACGTCGTCGATCACGTTGTCGGGAAGCGCGCCGACCCTGGTCGCGATCACGGGGACGCCGTGCTCGTGGCCGAGCCAGACGTTCTGGCTGGCCGTCGCCGATCGGTACGGGAGCACGAGCGCGTCGGCCCGCGCGAACAGCCCCGGCACGTCGTCCGCCGCCACGTATCCCGGCCGCAGCTCGACCCGGTCGCCCAGCCCGAGCTCGCCGATGAGCGCCCTGGTCTCCTCCAGGCCACCCCAGAACTCGCCCGCGACGGTGAGGCGCACGTCCGGGACCCGGGCGAGCGCCCGCAGCAGCAGGTCGAGCCCCTTGTACGGCCGGACGATGCCGAAGAACAGCAGCTCCCGGCGCGACTCGCGCTCCCGCGACGTGGGGCCGCCGACCGCGGGCAGGTGCGGCGCGAGCGCGGACTCCGCAACCGGGACCCCGGTGAGCCCGCGGGCCAGCTCCGCCTGCTGCTCCGAATGCGCCAGGACCGCGTCGACCCGCGCGAGCAGCGCCTTCATCAACGGCCGGTCGTACGGCTTGCGCTCGTGCGGCAGCACGTTGTGGCACAACGCCACCACCCGGGTCCGGCGGCGCAGGCCGTACAGGATGCCGAGGTAGGCGGGCACCTGCACCGGGCTGAGCACGGCCAGGATCACGAGGTCGGCCTCCCGCAGGCGCCGGCCGCAGCGGACCCAGCCGTCGGGCCGCCGCCAGTCGAGCTCGCGGCGCGTCCGGGGGTACGGCTCGCCCTCCGGCGTGTCGATCGTCTGCTGACCGGGATAGAGGAAGGAGGGGTACTGCGCCTTCCACGACTCGATCACCACGTCGTGGCCGCGCGCCCGCAGCCGGTGGGCGAGCTCGGTCGTGTGCTGGGCGCCCCCGCCCTTGTAGGGGTAGGTCGGGCCGACGATCGCGATCCTCATCCTGCCGCCGTCACTCGGCCCGTGAGCGGACGATCAGGTCGGCGAGCAGCGCCAGCGAACCGATCAGCATGCCCGAGATGAAGAGCACGATCGTGTTGCTGGTCAGGTAGAAGCCGTATTTCACCACGTCGTAGAGCCCCTTGGCCAGCGCGACGCCGACCAGCCACAGCGCGGGCGGCATCAGGACCTTCAGCGGGTTGAAGTACATGATCATCCGGAGCACCTGGAGGATGTACCGGTAGGCGTCCGAGACGAAGCTGAACTTCGACTTGCCGGCCCGCTTGGCGTAGTCGATCGGCAGGTAGTAGACGTCGTGCTGGTTCGACAGGAACGCCAGCGTGATCGTCGTGACGCAGGAGAACCCGGGCGGCAGCAGCCGGAGGTACGGCCTGGCGACCGACTTGCGGAACGCCCGCAGGCCGGAGTTGAGGTCGGGGATCTTCTGTCCGGCAAGCCGTTCCGCGACCTTGCGGATGAACCATTTGGCGGGCACCCGCAGGAGCTTGTGCGAGCCCTCCTCGGTGGTCCGCGCGCCGACGACCTGGTCGATGGTCGGGTCCTTCTCCAAGATGGAGACGAGCTCGGGGATGCGCTCGTTGGGGTAGGTCATGTCGGCGTCGGTCCACACGACGATCTCGCCGCGGGCCTCCTGGGAGCCGATCCTGCGCACCGTTCCCGATCCGCCGTTGCGGTGGAATGCCTTGACCCGCATGTGCGGGAACCGCGGCGCGGCGTCCTGGAGCCGGGCGAGCGTCTCGTCGCTGGAGCAGTCGTCGACGGCGAGCAGCTCGTAGGTGTAGCCGCTGGAGTCCATGGCCGCGCAGATGCGCTCGACCTCGTCGATCACGTGGTCCTGCTCGTTGTAACAGGGCAGGACGATCGTCACGTACGGGTTATCGGCGGGGATCACGGCGCTTCCAGAGGTATCGGGCGTGCTCACGACGGGCAAGGGTACTCTGCCCCGGCGACCCCCCGGCCCCGCATCGCGATCTCGTACGGTCCCGGACGGCTACGGCCGCGCCACAGCGGTCACACCGGCCACTCCGGCCATGCCGGCGAGTGACTTCTCGACCTGCGGATACGTACCGGTATCGGCGAGCTTGAGATAGAAGGCCTCCGGCAGTTCGGCGAGATCGCCACCCCCGAACGGCATCATCCACTCGGCGTGGTCGCGCACCTTCGCCGCGTGCGCCGGGTCCTCGACGTAGATCTTCTCCACGCCGGGCAGCGCGCGGATCCGGTCGAGAACGGCCTCCTTCTCGCTCTCGGTGGCCCGAGCGCGCCCTTCACATCGCTTCGCGAACCGGTGTGCGGCGTCCTCCGGGCAAAGGGTGACCGAGACGTCCGCCTTCCCCCACCAGAAGTTGTCCCGATGGGTGTCCACGACGCCTACCCCGGGCAGGTCGGCCAGCTCGCGGAGCAGCGCGCGCCAGTCTCCCCGTGCGAGGGTGCCTCCGTAGGCGACGTCGGGCATGTTGTCCACGGTGATGAGTTCACCGACCCGATAATCCTGACGCGCGATGGCCAGTGCCTCCTCACGCGTCCGGCGCCCGTACGACGTGATCTCCGGGAGCGACGCGAGTGCGCGCTCGATGCCTCGCGTCTCCTCGACCGTGGCGGCACCGCCGCCCTCGCACCTTTCCCACCCACGGGCGCTGTCGTCCTCGCAGAGAAAGATGAGGAAGGTGCCCGTTTCGGGCCAGGGGCCCGCTGGGGGCGGCAGCAGCGGCATGTGACGGCTGTAGGCCACGACCCCGGCGATGAGGAGTCCCACCGGGACGACCACCGCGATCGGCTTCCACACGCGCGAATTCCTCAGCCGAGAACCGAGGCTCCACCACCGGCTGGCCGGTCTCGGTTCCCGAGAAGGCTCCTTCCCGAAGGACAACTCCTCGCCTTCCGGGATATCCGACGACGAATCCATGCGGCAGACCCTAGCGCCATGATCGCTCAGAACTATCGGGGCTCGACCATCCAGACATCGACTTTGAGGGACCAGACGGCGTCGGGAGGGTCGGCCAGCGACCGCTCGTCCTGAGTGGTGTCCAGCCGCAGCACCTGGGTGGCCGTGCCGTACGGCGCGAGCTGGTCCTCCTGCGCGGCGACCAGCACGGGACGGCGGCCCGTCTCCCGCACCTCGCCGATCAGCCTGCGGACGTCGAATCCCAGCGCCACGCTCGATCCCTTGGGGTTCTTGATCCGGGCAGTGGGGATGCCGCACTGCCCGCGCACGAGCTGGGTGAACCTGTCCCCGGTGACCCTCTCCACGATCAGCACGGACGCGTCGCGGGGGATCGCCGCGCACATCCGGGCGATGGCCGCGGCCTCACCCCGCTCGACGGGCGAGAACGCGGTCCCGATCGAGGTCACGACAGGGGGGACCACCAGCAGGAGGACGCCCGCGGTCATCGCCAGACGGGTGCCGCGCCCCGTGATACGGAGGCGGTCGCGCGCCCACCGCAGGCCCCAGACCGCGAGCAGGATCAGCCCCGGGATCACGACCGGCACCAGCCGCCGCGCCGCGAACGGATGGTCCGGGGTGATCGCGGGACGCCAGAGCGTCGTCACGGTCGTCCAGCCGATGATCGCCAGCGGCAGCAGCCACTCCAGGCCCCTCCCCCGGGCCAGGCGCCGCGCGAGTACGGCGGCGGCGATCGTGGCCAGCACGACCACCGGCACCCCGACGTACCAGATCACCCAGTAGAGGGAGTCCTCGTAGTAGAGCCGGGTGCCGTCCACCGGGAGCCGGTTGGCCATCTGAGCTTTCTGGATGAAGTCCGCGGTGAGCTGGTCCTCCTGGGTCACCGCCACGCGGCGCACGGTCTGCAGCCAGGGCCGTACGGCGAAGCCGGCCATGACGAGCACGACCAGCGCGGCGGACCACTCGGGCAACCGCGGCCACCTCCGCGCCCCGGGCAGCCTCCTCGTCACCCCGCCGGACCGCCTCTGAGAGGCCCGCCGGGCGGCGACCCGTACGGCGATCCGGGGAGCGAGAGCCGTGCCGACGGCGGTGACCACGACGACGGCGGCGCAGATCGCGAGCAGCGGGAGCAACGACCCCGAGAGGTACTCCAGGTAGGGACGGGCCAGCAGATAGCAGGCGGCGAACCCGCAGAAGCCCCCCACCGCCAGACCGGCCAGGAGCGGCGCGCCCAGCCGTCCGTCCGGGAAGCGGCGCGACGGATCCGGGCGCGCGAGCTCGGGCGACGGCGGCCCGGAGATGCGGCGCAAGGCGATCAGCAACCCCGCGTACGCGAGGACCGGGAGCACGTCGCGCAGGCCGTCGATCCGGACGAGCAACGCGAGGCCGAAGACGAGCCCGGCCAGCCCCGCCGCGGTCAGGGCGCCGCTCCCGGCCCGCAGCCGGCGGCGGGCGTCGAGCAGCAGCGTCATGCCGCCGAACAGCAGGATCAGCGACGGGATCTCGCTGAACGTCGTCCGCGATGTATAGAGGATCGGCATGCTGACCGCGAAGACCAGCGCCGCGAGCGGCGCCCAGCGGCCTCCGGCCAGGCGGGCGACCGTTCCGGCGAAGACGAGCACCGCCAGCGCCCCCAGCACCGGCGGGACCAGCAGGAGTCCGGGCACGCCGCCGAGCCAGTAGCCGATCCCGTCCAGCATCGGCGGGCCCGGCATGAACTGCGGCACGATCGCGCCGTGGAAGTCGTAGAACCCCATGCTGTCGAAGCGCAGCGCGGGATCGGGACCGCCGAAGGCGCCGTCGCCGTAGGGGATGGGCAGCGACCCGTGCCGGGCCATCCAGATCGCGTACTGCGCGTACGTCGCGGGGTCGCGCCGCACGAGGAGCTGCTCGCCGTGCAGGAACCCGTTGAACAGGCCGGACGCGAGCGCGATGCCGATCACGGCCGCCGTGTGCCGCGCCAGGGCGTCCACGGTCTCGGGGAGGCGGCGCAGGCCGTACCAGCAGAGGAGGACGGCGGTCCCTCCACCGAGCAGCGCCATCGGCAGCGGACGGAACCAGCCGAGGAGGAGCAGTGGCAACCCCGCGAGCAGCCATCCGGCGAGGGCGAGCGCGGGCATGGCGGAGCCGGCGGCGAGCACCCGGCCCGCCGAGGGCCATGTCGTTCGCGGCCGGAGCCGGCCAAACCGTTTCGTCGGGATGAGCCGAGCGTAACGGCCTGCCCCGGGTGATCGGCCCAATCTGCCCGCCCCTGTGGAAACCGGAGGCGGCGCGATGTGTCATGGCCAGCCGGTAGCGTACGCCGGGAGGAACACCGGGGAGACGGGGAGTCAGGGTGTCGTGGATGGGGCGCGTCGCGCCTTGGGCTCGCCGTCACGGGTGGTTCCTGGGCGTGCTCGGGCTCGGGACGGCGCTCCGGATCGTGACCATGCTGGGGTACCGCCCCGCGCTCTGGTTCCCGGACTCCTACAGCTATGTCGTGACGGCGATGCGGCCCCGGCCCGATCTGGTGCGCCCCGCGGGCTACTCGATGTTCCTGCGGTTGTTCGAGCCCCTGCACGACTTCGGGTTCGTCACGCTCGCCCAGCACGTGCTCGGCCTGCTGACCGGCGTGATGATCTATGTGGCGGTGGCGCGCCGGCGTCGGCCGCTGTGGGCGGCCTGTCTCGCGTCGGCCCCCGTCCTGCTCGACGCGTACCAGGTCCAGCTTGAGCACCTGCTCGTCTCCGACTCGCTGTTCACGTTCCTGATCGTGGCCGCGGTCTGCGTGGCGCTGCGCCCCCTGACCTGGCGCACGGCCGTCGCCACCGGGCTGCTCCTGGCGGCGGCGACGCTGACCAGGACGGTGGCCCTCCCGCTGATCGCCGCCTTCGGGATCCTCCTGCTGTGGTACGGCCCGCGCGCCGTCGGGAACGGCGCCGGAAGCGCGGGCGGCACCGGGAGCGCGAGCGGGAGCGCGAGCGGCAGCGGGAGCGCGAGCGGGCGGGCGCGGCGCGGCCGGCTGCCGTGGCGGGTCACCGGTGTGTTCCTGGCCGCGGCGCTGGTGCCGGTCGCGGCCTACGGCGGCTGGTTCTGGGCCGCCCATCACCGGGTGGGGATCGTCGGCTCGAACGGGGTCTTCCTGTACGCGCGGACCATGACGTTCGCGGACTGCGCGGTCATGAAGCCTCCGGCCGACCTCGCGGTGCTGTGCGACGACCGGCCTCCGGCCCGCAGGCCGCCGTCGCAGGACTACGTCTGGGATCCGGACTCGCCCCTGGTCCGGCTGCCCGGCATCACGTTCCTCCGTGAAACCGACGCGCTGGCGGGGAGGTTCGCCTGGCTGGCCATCCGCAGCCAGCCGCTGGACTACGTCGCGACCACGCTGGACGAGCTCGCCCGGTCGTTCGCGTGGGGCAGGCCGGTCTATCCGGACCCCGAGGTCTACGCGTACTACGAGTTCCCCGAGAAGACCCCCGACCCGCCAGGTCGCCATCCGGCGATCGTCGGCACCATGTTCGCCGAGCAGTACCAGCGGGGCCCGATCGACACCAGGGTCGTCGAGCCGTTCGCCGGCGTGATGCGGGCCTACCAGAGCGTGGCCTTCCTGCCCGGAGTGCTGCTGCTGCCCGTGCTCCTCTTCCCGCCGCTGGCCGCCGCCGTACGGCTCGCCCGGCGGTCGGCCGCCTCCCGAGGGGCGGGATCCCGTACGGCGGAGGCGTGGCGCCTGGCCTGGGTGGTGCCCTGGGCGGTCGCGGGGCTGCTCCTGCTCATCCCGGCCGCGACGACGGAGTTCGACTACCGGTACGCACTGCCGGCGGCCCCTCTGGCGTTCCTCGCCGCCGCGCTCGCCATCCGGCCGCGCTCCCGCCGGTAAAATCCCTCTGCCGGCCCAGCACCCTGCCCCCGGGTGCCCGCCCTGTGCCCGACCCTGTTTCCGGCCCTGTTTCCGGCCCTGTGTTCGCCTTCTCGCCTTCTCGGCGCGTCTTCGCGCGTTGACCTGGAAGGTTGCTGAGAGTCGGGCATTCTTCGGCTATTTGACATACCCCGAAATATCTATGTTTAAGTATGCTTCCTGCTGGATCACCTTCGCCGAAGCAAAAGACGGGTCACGTCCCAAATCAGCGGCTACGGCATCCGCCCTCCGCGCGCGACCTAGCCTCGGCAACAAGCTGTCATGCTCACGGTCAAGGGACCGTAAAGCGAGGAGGCCACGTGTGCGTGCGAAGCAGTAGTCCGACCGGCTGTTCGCCCACACGTCCAGCGCGCCCTGTGACGAGGAGTGGCGCATGAGCGACCGCCGCCAGCATCCGGAGACGCGGGAGAACGACCAGCGGGTCTGGGGCCGCGAGGAGTCGGGCGCCCGATACGCACGGACGGACCGGCAGGACCGTTACGCCGCCGACCCGCGCGGGCGGGACGACCAGACCGGGCGTCAGGGGGCCTACCAGGACTCCCATGACGCCCCGCGCGCCCGCCGCCGGGATGGCGGCAGGGCCGCCGGGCACCCCGGCGCGCAGGATCACGGATACCGCGACCAGGGCTACCAGGACCAGGCGTACCACGAGCAGGGTTATCAGGACCCGGCGTACCAGGACCAGGGATATCGGGACCACGGATTCCGCCAGGACGAGTACGACGAGCCCGAACGCGGCCCCTGGGGTGAGCGCGAGCCCGACGACGACTACCTCGACGACCCGCCGAAGCGGCGGTGGGGCCGGCGCTCGAACGTCGACCCCTGGGACGAGCCCGACGACGAGGAGCCGCGCAGGAAGCTCTGGGGTCGGCGCAAGTCCGGGGACGAGGCCGCCACGGACGCCGGGCACGACGATGAGCCGACCGGCGCTCAGCGTGCCGGGCGCGGCGGCCACTACGAGATGGCCAGGAACGACGCGGACGACGCCGACGCCACCGCATCGGCTGCCGCCGGGCGAGGTTCCCGCCGGGCCAAGGGAAGGGGCGGCGACGGCCCCCCCGGAGGCCCGCCCGGCGGCGGGCCGCGCTCGCGCCGCCGCGACGACTCGGGCGGCGGCAAGCGCGGCCTCGGGGTGCTCGGCTGGACCAGCGTCGCCCTGACCACCGTCATGGTCGCGAGCACGCTGACCGGATACAAGATCTACCGGGACACCTTCAAACTCATCGAGCAGGAGGCGAGCGATGACGACCTGGACAAGAACCGCCCGGTCAACCAGACCGGCGCGCTCAACGTCCTGCTCGTCGGATCGGACACCCGCGCGGGAAACAACAAGAAGTACGGCCAGCACATGCAGAACGACGGCGAGCGCACCGACACGATCATGCTGCTGCACATCGCCCCGAACCGGGACGGCGCGACGCTGATCAGCTTCCCCCGCGACTCCATGGTCGCGATCCCCGAGTGCCACGACGTCAGGACCAAGGCCGTCGTCCCGGCACACTTCGGCATGATCAACTCGGCGTTCTCGTCCGGCGGCATGATCTGCACCCGCCGGACCATCGAGACGCTCACCCAGATCCACATCGACCACTACGTGAAGGTCGACTTCTCCGGCTTCAAGAACATCGTGAACGCCCTGGGCGGCATCGAGATCTGCGTGCCGAGGGACGTCAACGACAAGAAGGCCAAGCTGGTTCTGAAAAAAGGCACGCAGACAGTTCGCGGCGAAACCGCCCTCGCCTACGTGCGCACCCGCTACGGACTCGGCAACGGCGGCGACATCGACCGGATCCAGCGTCAGCAGATCTTCATCTCCCAGGTGGTCAAGAAGGCGACCAGCAGCGAGCTGCTCACCGACTTCGGCAAGCTGAAGGCGTTCATCGAGGCCGCGGCTGCGTCCGTCAAGACGGACAACAAGCTCAGCGCCGACGTGATCCTCGAGATCGCCAAGAGCGCCTCCAAGCTCAGCGCCAAGGGCTTCAAGGCCAAGACCGTGCCCTGGGAGCCGTACGTCGCGGACAAGAACCGCGTCCAGTGGAAGCAGCCGGCCGCGAACAACCTGTTCGCCGGCATCCGGGGCGACGTGGAGGTCACCGCCTCCCCGAGCCCCTCGGCCTCCGCGTCCGGCGGCGCCCCGCCCGCCGCCCCGACCGTCACCAAGCCGGAGCAGGTCAAGGTCCAGGTGTTCAACGGCACCAACACGGACGGCAAGGGCAGGGAGGTGGCCGAGGCGCTCACCGCGCAGGGCTTCCGCGTGGTCGGGGTCGGTGACGCCCGCAAACCCGACGGCAGCGACCAGCCGACGACCATGATCCGCTACACCGGCCAGGGCTGGGACCAGGCCAAGATCCTCAGCGGCAAGCTGCTGAACACCGTCCAGCCGGAGACCGGCAAGCTGGCCACCGGCCCGGTGATGCCCTTCGCGTCCGCCACGGCCCCGCCTGCCCAGGGACGGGTTTCGGGCCCGATCATCCAACTCGTGGTCGGCGCCGACTGGGAGGGTGTCAAGGTCGCACTGGACGTGGGTGACGACGCCGTGACCTCGGAAACGGACATCTGCGCCGGCTGAGGTCCGTCCTTCACAGCAATTATTGATGTCCGTTACAGGAGTGCTCGGTGAGACTTGCGTTAAGGTTGGGCGAAGCGGACGCATTCCGTGCTTCCACGTTCGCCTGACCGCACGGGACGTCCGCGCTAGCGTCTTGAACGCAGGCTCTATTTCGGATGAGCCACCTGCCCCCGCTCGGCGAACCTTGAGAGTTTCCTCCCGTGACTGACACTCGCCCATCCCCTCACGTTCCGGGTGAACCGCACGATCCTTCCGAGGACGCACCCACCGGCGTGATCGGCCGTATCACCGGCGAGTGGCCGCCGCCCGCCGCTCCGGCAGCGCCCGCCGCTCGCGGAGGGGGCACGCCCACCGGCGCCGCCCCGGCCTCGGAGGCCGAGCCGCCCGTACGGCAGGCCTGGGCGGACCCGGGATCGGCGGGCGGGTTCGCGGCATCGCAGGACTCCCCGCCGTCGACCGGGCACTTCGCGTCCTTCGGCTCTCCGGCGACGCCCCCGGGACCGGCGGGACCGGCACCGTCCACTCCGTCGGCCGCACCGGCCTCGGCGCCGCCCCAGGCCCCCGCACCTGCCTCGACGGCGGCCGGCGCCCCGGGGATGCCCACGGCGTCCGGTGGGCCCGCCGCGTCCGGCACGGCCTCTGCCGATGCCGGCCAGGGTGCCGGACAGGACCGGCCGCTGCCCAAGCGCAAGCCGCGCTCGCCACGAGCCGGAAGCCCTTCGGCGGCGGAGACGCCCGAACCGGCCACCCAGAGCTTCGACTATTTCTCCACGCCCCGCACGGCGGGCCCGGGAGCGGCCCCCGCGTCCGACCCTCTCGCCGCGTCCCCGCAGAGCTCCTTCGACGGGACCCCGCAGAGCCCCTTCGCCGCGCCGACCCCGGATTCCGCCGCCCCCGCGCGGGATCCCCTCGCCGCCTCCGCGCAGGACCCGTTCGCGGCACCGGTCCAGGACCCGTTCGCGGCACCGGCCGCCCCGGAAGCGCTGCCCAAGCGACCGCGCCGCGGGTCCGCCGAGGGACAGGCCCCGACGCAGGCGATGCCCGCCGTCCCGGCGGCCCCGGCCCAGCAGTGGCCCGAGCTGCCCGCCGACCCGTGGGACCCCTGGCGGCGCGCGGATCACGACGTCCCGCAGGGCCTCGCCGTACCGAGCACGGTGGAGCCGCCCCCCGCCGCCCCGCCCGCGCCGGCGCCCACCCCGCCGGCCCCGGACCCGCTGCCGCTGCCCGCGTGGGCCCAAGCACCCCAGCAGGCGTCGCCGTACGGCCCCGGCCCGGTTCCCGGCTTCGGCGCCACGGGCTGGGAGGAGCTGGGCCCCGAGGAAGAGGAGGAGCCCGCTCCGCAGCCCAAGCGGCAGCGCGAGCCGTACCTGGACAACGTCAAGTTCCTGCTGATCGCCCTCGTCGTCACCGGGCACGCGCTGCGCCCCACGGTCGACGTGCACGCCAACCGGGCGCTGTACATCTTCATGTACGCGTTCCACATGCCGCTCTTCGTCATGATCAGTGGCTACCTGTCCAGGAACTTCTGGAACTCCAACGCCAAGACGAACAAGCTCGTCGACACCTTCCTGGTGCCGTACGTGATCGTCGAGTTCGGGTACGCCGCGCTCCGCTTCGCCTTCGGGCACAAATGGAGCGTCTCGATCACCGACCCCGCCTGGCTGAACTGGTATCTCATCGCCCTG
Source organism: Microtetraspora sp. NBRC 16547 (assembly GCF_030268965.1). Classification (GTDB taxonomy): domain Bacteria; phylum Actinomycetota; class Actinomycetes; order Streptosporangiales; family Streptosporangiaceae; genus Microtetraspora. Next base: position 152,917 of record NZ_BSSE01000001.1, read on the forward strand.
TTGTTCTGGCGACTGTCCACACCGGTGTGGAAACGCATGCGCTACCCGCTCGTCGCGGCCGTGGTGGTCTGCCTCTTCTCCGGTCTGTCCCAGCTCAACGGCGAATTCAGCATCGACCGCGTCTTCGGCCTGCTGCCCTTCTTCGTGATGGGCCTCGTCCTCAAGCCCGAGCACTTCGACCTGCTCAAGCGCACCCCGGTCCGGATCGCGGCCGCGCTCGTGCTCGTCACCTGGGCGGTCGCGGCGTACCTCATGGCCCCCCGCCTCAAGCTGAGCCTGTGGTACTTCAACGCCAGTTACCACGACCTGCACATGACGTGGTGGTACGGCATGGGCTTCCGGCTGGTGTTCCTGACCGGGGTCACCGTGCTGTGCTTCAGCGTCATGGCTCTCGTGCCCCGGCGCCGGACATGGTTCTCCGACCTCGGCACCCGCACGCTCTACTGCTACCTGCTGCACGGCGTCCCCGTGATGATCGGCAAGGAGATGGGCTGGCTGAAGGCCGAGTGGCTGGACGGCCCCCTCGGCGTCGCCGCCATCGTCAGCGGCAGCTTCGCGCTGGCCATCATCCTGTGTCTGCCGATCACCCGCACACTGTTCAAGTGGATGCTGGAGCCCCGCCTCACCTGGCTCTACCGCAGACCCAGGAAGATCGTGGATCAGCAGCCGGAAGTTCAGCGGTAGTTCCGCATGGATTAACGCGCCACATCCGGGCGCGACGGGATAGGACCGCACAGTCGACACATGAGGGTATGTGTCGGCACAATCGTCCACCACCCCGAGGACGTCCGGATCGCGCACAGGCAGATCCGGGCCCTGCTCGACGCGGGGCACCAGGTCACCTACGTCGCGCCGTTCACGCACTGCAACGTGACGCCGCCGCCGGAGGTCCGCGCCGTGGACGTGCCGCGCGCGGTCGGCCTGCGGCGCGGCAAGGCGCTCAGGGCCGCGCGGGCCGCGCTGTCGAGGGGCTGCCAGGACGCCGACCTGCTCCTGGTCCACGATGTCGAACTCCTGCTCGCGCTGCCCCGCAGGAGACCGGTGACGGTCTGGGACGTCCACGAGGACACGCGGGAGGTGCTGGAGGCCGAGGCGTACCTCCCGCGGCCGCTGCGCCCGGTCCTGCCGCCGCTGATCGGCGCTCTGGAGCGGCGAGCCGAGCGTCGCCTGCACCTCATCCTCGCCGAGGAGTCGTTCCGCGACCGCTTCCCCGGCGGCCATCCGGTGGTGCCCGACCTCTCCTACGTCCCGTCCGCGCCGCCTCCTCCGCCGGGCGACGACCGGCTGGTCTACGTCGGCCGCATCTCGCGGGCCCGCGGCGCCGTGGAGATGATCGAGCTGGCGCGGCGCCTGCGGCCGTACCGGATCCGGCTCGACCTGATCGGACCGGCCGACGCCGGAGTACGGCCGCTGCTGCGGGACGCCCAACGGGAGGGCCTGCTCGACTGGTTCGGGCACGTCCCCAACACGCACGCGCTCCGGATGGCCGAGGGCGCCCTGGCCGGCCTGTCCCTGACGCATGACGTGCCGGCCTACCGGCACGCCTCGCCGACGAAGGTCATCGACTACATGGCGCACGGGCTCCCCGTGATCACCACGCCGCAGCCCGGCGCCGTCGCGCTGGTGACCGAGGCCGGGTGCGGCACCGTGGTCCCGTTCCCCATCGGAAGCGCCACCGGGATCTCGGCTGCCGACAACACCGCCGGAAGCCCCGCCGGAACCGCCACCGGGATCTCGGCTGCCGACGGCACCGTCGAGGCGACCGTGCGGGCCGTGCTCGCCCTCCGGGACGATCCCGAGGGTCGCGCCGCGATGGGGGCCCGGGGACACGCCGAGGCGCTGCGCCGCTTCCACTGGCCGGTACACGCGGCCGAGTTCGTGGCCCAGCTCGAACGCTGGGCGCAGGCCCCGGACCGCATCACCGCCCGCACCCGCGGGCGCGCCCTCACCGCCTGACCGCGCGGGTACCCGTGACGCCCGAGCACGCGTACGGCTACCGCCGCGGCCCGCGGCTTGCTCTACTGGGAAACGTGAGCAGCCATCTCATCCAGGGACGCCGGGTCGACCTGCCGGTACGGATCAGGGACGCCTCGGCCGGCGCGGCCACGTATCTTGTGCGGGCCGACGCCGCCCGCGCCGTGATCGCGTACTCGGGCCTTGACGTAACCGAGGTGCTGCCCGGCAAGGCCACGTGCACGCTGGTCTTCGTCCAATACCGCGACGGCGACCTGGACGCCTACCACGAGTTCGGCATGGTGTTCCTGATCCGGCCGCCGGACGCGGGACGCCCGCCGGGACGGGGCCTGCCGGCCGGGCGGAAGAACGCCCGCGCGGCGAGACCCGGCGCCTTCGTCCACTGGCTGCCGGTCGACCAGGGGTTCACGCTGGAGGCCGGCCGGCGGATCTGGGGCTTCCCCAAGGAGCGGGCCGACATCGACCTGCGGCTGGCCACACCGTACAAGCGGTGCACCCTCCGTCGGGACGGGCGGCTGGTGCTCGACCTACTCATCCGTCCCGGCATCCCGCTCCCGCCGGGCGACCTGGTGCGCATCGACGCCTACTCACATCTGGACGGGACCACCCGGCGCGTTCCCTGGACGGCGCGCGCGAGCGGGGTCCGGGCCCGGCCCGGCGGCGCCCTGATCAGGTTGGGGAACCATCCGATCGCCAAGGAGCTGAGCGAGCTCGGCCTTCCGGGCACCGCCCTGATGACGGCGACCGCCGATCACGTGACGATGTCGTTCGACGACGCCGTCGAGGTGTGATCCGCGGCCGCTCCGCCGTTCCCCGCGCGAACGCGCGCCGTGCACGCTCAGCTCCGCCGCACGTCAGCGCGGCGCGGCCAGGAGGCGCAGGCCGACCACGGCCAGACCGACCGCTTCCAGGACCGCACCCGTGACCTCGAACCACTCGCTGCCGGCGATGAGCCCGGTCACATGCAGCACGGGCCACGCGATGACCGCGGCACCGGCCCAGAGCGGGATCACCCGGCTACGGAGGAGCGCCAGCCCCAGCAGCAGCGTTCCGACCAGGTTGCCGAGCACGAAGAGGAGAAACACCCACAGGGTCGACGGGTCGCCCTGGCTGCTGTCGAGGACGGCCGCGTAGTCCGCGGTGGAGCTTGGATGTTCCACCATGGCGGCGGTGATGTTTCCGGCCAGGACGATCCCGAAGTAGCAGATGTATCCAGCCCCCGTGAGCACCGCGCCGACGGAGCCGAGTTTCCGGCTCCCGCCTCCCACGAGTCGCTTGACACCGAGGGCCGCCGGGACCATGAGCAGACTCCCCAGCATCGCGGCGACGGTGCCGAGGCGGATCAGGCCGGGGTAGGCGGCCTCCAGGGCGAGCGCGCCCGCCCCGGTGCTGTCGCTTCCTCCGGCGCGGGTGGCCCACGCGTAGGCGCTGTTGGCGACGACGAATCCCCATGGTGCGGTGAACAGCGCCAGGGCCAGCGGGATGGCTCGCCGCGGCGGATCCGCCGGTGACGCCGCGTCGGAGGACAGTTCGGAAGGCGGGAGGGACGTTTCCATGATTCTCCTCGGGGGGTTGAGATCCACATGCCGTGCCGGATGCGAGGCGGATGCGAGGTGGATGCGAGGTGGATCCGGGCGCGGGCCGGGCCACGCGCGGTGGCCGGCACCGGCGACAGCGAAAAGATCAGCCGCGGGACCGCAGCGCCGGCGCGACCAACGCGACGCAGACGAGAGCGAGCACCACGCCGACAGAGGCCGCGCCGACCGCCTCGGCGGGCACCCCGTCGACGAAGAAAGCCGGGACCGCGCTGAGCCCCGACAGCAGCCGGGTGACGATCACGGCCACCGCGCCGGCGCGGCTGCCACGCCAGGCGAGCACGACGCCACCCAGGGTGATCAGTCCGAGTACGGCGCCCGCGACGGCGAGCGCGAACGGAGGATGCTCGCCGTCACCGAGTACGACCCCGACCATGTCGATGAGGCCGAGCAGGCCGCCCAGGATCAGCCCGACGACGAGAAGGCGGGAGCGCTTCATGAGTTCTCCTGTGAGTGGGATGAACGTGCCGATGTCCGCAGTCTCGGCGTTGCCGCGCTTTCGCGGATCGGGGCCGGCTCGGAACCCGATCTCCGTACTGACACGTATTCACCCAAGGTCACCAAGGCTCTACCGTTAGCGCGTGGCGACTCCCCGTTTGTTCGCGTACGCTGCCGCGGTCCTGGCGTGCGTGCTGGCGGGCGCCGGAGTGGCGCTGGCCGTGCTGGCCGCCGATGGGGGCGCCATGACGGCGCTCGTGACCGGCGTGGCGTTCGGGCTCCCCTCCGTCGTGCTCGGCGTGGTGGTCGCCGCCCGGCGACCGGACAGCGTGGTCGGCCTGCTGCTCGTGCTGGTCGGCGCGACGGCGATATGGCTCGGCGTCAGCGAGCTGTACCCTCTGGCGGTCACGCGGCGGCCGGACCTGCCGCTCTCCGGGCTGTACGTCGCCCTGTCGGAGGGCAGCTGGATGTTCCTGTACGTCCCGGCCGGGCTGCTCATGCTGCTCTTCCCCGACGGACGGCTGCCGGGCCCGCGCTGGCGTTGGGCCGCCGCCGGCCTGCTGGTCGTCCCGGTCCTGTTCACGTTCATCGTGGCGTTCGACCCCAGCCCGCTCCCACCGCCGTTCGAGAGCACACCACACGTTCTGCGGGCTCCAGAGGCCTACATGCCGGTGCTGTCGGCGGTGAGCATCGCCCTGTTGCCGGTCTTCCTCGGGTTGCTGATCGCGTCCGCGGCGGCGGTCGTGATCCGATACCGGCGGGCGACCGACGAGGTCAGGCGAGCGCAACTCAAGTGGTTCGCGCTCGGCGCCGGCTTCCTGCCGCTGACGCTGCTGCTGTGCTGGGCCAGCTATCTGTTCCTCGGCACGCCGGACCTGGTGGTCGCCGGACTGGCGCTGACGGCGCTGGCGATCCCGTCGGCGACCGCGATCGCCATGCTGCGGCACGACCTCTACGACATCGACCGGGCGATCAGCGCCGCCGTCACGTACAGCCTCGTGACCGCGATCCTGCTGGCCTTCTATACGGCCGCCTCCTTCCTGGTCGGCCTCGGCGCGGGCCGGACCTCACCGGCCGCGGCGGCCGCGGCCACCGCCGTCTGCGCCGCGGCGCTGTCCCCGCTTCGAATCCGGCTCCAGCGATGGGCCGACCGGCGGTTCTACCCCGTACGGCAGGCCGTGCTGACCGCCGTCGAGGAGCTGCGTGGCCGCACGCACGCCGGTCGGGCGCAGCCGGAACAATTGGAGGAGACGCTGCGCACCGCGTTGCGCGACTCGATGCTCCGTGTCGGCTACCGGCTACCCGGCACGTCCACGCTGGTCGACGCGGCGGGCACACCGATCGACCCGGCCGGTGCCCACGTGACGGAGGTACGGCTCGGCGGCCACGGCATCGGTGCGATCGTGCGCGGCACCACCGGCAGCAGGGAGCTGTTGCGCGAGGTGGCTTCGGCCAGCGCGCTGCTCGTCGAGGTGGTCCGGCTGCGCATCGAGGTCAACCGCGCGCTCGACGAGGCCGAAGCCAGCCGCACCCGGCTGTTGCACGCCGGATACGAGGAACGGCGTCGGCTCGAACGCGACCTGCACGACGGAGCACAGCAGCGCCTGGTCTCCCTGGGCATGGCGATCCGCCTGGCGCAACGTCACCTCACCGACGGCACGGTCGACGTCGACGACCTGCTGGACCGCTCGGTGGCCGAGTTGGCCGCGGCTGTCACGGAGCTGCGGCAGATCGCGCACGGCCTGCGGCCGAGCAGCCTGGACGACGGACTCGGCAACGCGCTGGCCATGCTGGCCGGCAAGGCGCCGGTGCCGGTGACGCTCGACGTCTCCGCCGACGACCTGCCTGACGACCTGCCTGACGACGTGGCCACGACCGCCTACTACGTGGCGAGCGAGGCGATGACCAACGCGGTCAAGCACGCGGGCCAGGCCGCGATCGGCATCCGCGTGAGCCGGAGGGGTGATCGGGTCACCGTGCAGATCAGCGACGACGGACCTGGCGGGGCCACGATGCGCCCCGGCGCGGGACTGGCCGGGCTGGCCGACCGGGTCAACGCCGCCGGAGGCGTCCTGCGGCTGACCAGCCCGGAGGGCGGCGGCACTCTGGTGGAGGCGGTGCTGCCATGCGCGTAGTGATCGGAGAGGACTCCGTCCTGTTCCGGGAGGGGCTGGCCCGCCTGCTCGCCGACGCGGGACACGACGTGGTGGCCAAGGCATCGGACGCCCCTGGACTGATCGCCGCCGTCGCGGCGACGGACCCCGACCTGGCGATCATCGACATCCGGATGCCGCCCGACCTCACCGACGACGGCGCCCGGGCGGCCGGGGAGATCCGCGCCACCCACCCACGGCTCGGGATCGTCCTGCTCTCCCAACACGTCGAGACCCGGCACTCCGTCGAGCTGGTTTCCCAGGGGAGGTTCGGCTACCTGCTCAAGGACCGGGTCTTCGACGTGGACGACTTCCTCGACGCGCTGCGCCGGGTCGCGGCCGGCGGCTCGGCCCTCGACCCGGAGGTCGTCTCCCGCCTGATCGGCGGGCACCGGGCGGCCGATCCCCTGGCGGCGTTGACCGCACGGGAGCGGGAGGTGCTGGCGCTGATGGCGGAGGGCCGCACCAACGTCGGCATCGCCCGGCGGTTGTGGCTCACGGACCGGACGGTGGAGACGCACGTCAGCTCGATCCTGACCAAGCTCGGCCTGGCCAGCTCAGTCGAGGACCATCGCCGGGTGCTGGCCGTTCTCCTCTACCTCAACCGGCGCTGAGTCCGCTCCCCCGCCGTGGGCGATGAACGCTAGACGATGGGCGGGCGGCCGAGGCGGAGCATCCGCCACGCCGTACGCCAGGCCATCGGACGGCGCTCGCCCGCCGACTCGCGCAGTCCCTCGCGGAAACCCTGGAACCAGGCCCTGAGCGACGCGCCCGACCGCTCCCTCAGCAGGGTGAGCGCGATCCAGTTGCCCAGATAGAGGACGGCGAGCGGCCAGGGCAGGTTCCGGCGGGCCAACCACACCCGGTTGCGCGCGTTCAGCCGGAAGAAGTCCGCGTGGCGGGTCGGCAGCACCAGCGGGTGGTACATGACGGCCTCGGCGTCGTACTCGATCCGGTATCCCTCGCCCAGCAGCCGCCAGGCCAGGTCCGTCTCCTCATGGGCGTAGAAGAACTGCTCGGGCAGCCCACCGACCTGGAGGAACGCCGACCGCCTGATCGCGCAGGCGCCGCCGAGGAACGTGGTGACAGGCGAGGAACGCTCAGGGTCGCCGACGCGCAGCCGCGGCACGTGCCGCCGCTGCACCGAGCCGCCGTCCGGTTCCATGACGCGGAAGGAGATCACCGCGAGGTCGGGCTCCGCGGCGAACCTCTCCCGGATCCGCGCCACCAGCTTCGAGTCGGCGTACCAGCCGTCGTCGTCGAGGAACAGCACGACGTCGCCGGAGCACTCCTGGACCCCGCGGTTGCGCCCTTTGGGGATGCCCGCGTTGTGGTTGAGCCGGACCTTCTTGATCGTCGAACCGGAACCGGGCCGCGACCGCGCGGTCAGCTCCGGCACGTCCGCGCCGTTCCCGACGATCACCACTTCGACGTCGCCGTCGTCCTGTGAGAGCGCGGACTCGACCGCGCGGTCCAGCTCGGCGACCCGGTTCCCCATGGTGAGGATGACGCACGAAATCTTCACCGCGTCATCGCCTCGACGCGCGGCAGCGGGCACACGATTTCATGATCACCGAGTCTGTACGGCCGAAGCATCCCGGACCTGTCTGGTTTACAGCGAATCAAGGGTATCGGAACAGCCGCCGAACCCCCGTCAAACACTCCGACGCGGCAGGCGGCTCCTCGGTTCCCCGATTCGCCTCCCGTAAACCACGCGGACGCCGGGCTCACGACAACCGCCGCGACGCCAGGATGCTGACGAGATGCAGGACGAGCTGGAGTCCGGCGATCACCGCGCAGGCCACGGTCAGGATCCGCGTCGCGGGGAACCAGAGGTCGAGCACCGCCGCGACCACCACGATCAGGGACAGCTCGACGGCCTGGATGACGCGGTGGAAGCGCAGCGCGGCGGCGACCTTCCTGGCCGCACCGAGGCGGCGCGACTGGAAGTGGCCGGCGGACGCCTCGGTGGCGGCGACCAGGCCGGAGCGCGCCCTGGCCACGTCGACCAGGTCGGTCTCCGCTTTGATCAGGATCGCACCGAGGGCGGCCGCGACGCCGAGCACGGTGTACCAGTCGGGCAGCACCTGCGACGCGCGGAAGCCCAGGCCGATGAGCAGCGCAGCCTCGGCGAGGTAGTGGCCCACCCGGTCGAGGTAGACACCGGTGATCGAGGTGCGGCCGGTCCACCGGGCCAGCTCGCCGTCGGAGCAGTCGAGCAGCAGGTAGATCTGGATCAGCACCGCGGCGCCGACGGCGGCCCAGATCCCGGGAATCGCGAGCACGGCTCCCGCCAGCACGCCGCACAGGATCATCAGACCGGTGACCTGATTGGGCGTGATGGGGGTCTTGGCCAGCACCCATGTCGCGTAGATGGACAGCTTCCGCATGTAGAGCAGGCCGGCCCAGTGCTCGCCGCTGCGGCGGTCCATTGTGGTCTGCGGCTGCGCGACCGCGCGCAGCTCAGCGACCGACGGCGCGGACATAATCCTCCACCCTCGTCCTGACCTCGGTCTCCGACAGCCGGAGGTGTTCGAGGATGGTATATCTGCCGGGCCGCGTCGATGGCGCCAGCATCACCGCGGCGATGAACTGCTCGGTCGTCAGGCCGAGGTCGCCGGGGGTGACGGGCAGCGAGTGCCGCCGCAGGCAGTCGGTGACCTGATCGAGGCGCTGGGCGTCCTCTCTCAGGAAGAAGCAGAACGCCGCGCCCACACCGGCGAGTTCGCCGTGGTTGGACGTTCCGGGAAAGAGCTGATCCACGGCATGAAGGATCTCATGGTCGCCACCACTCGAAGGACGGCTCGACCCCGCGACGACCATCGCCATGCCGGAAAGGATCAAGGATTCGGCCAGGACGGTGAGGAACGCGTCGGACTCAATCGAGTCGCCCCGCCCGATCACCGCCTCGGCGGCCGTGCGCGCCATGGAGACGGCGACGCCGTCGATCGGCTCGCCGCGCTCGGCGTTGCTGAGCTGCCAGTCCTCGATCGCGGACAGGTTGCTCACCACGTCGCCGACCCCGGACCGGACCAGGGCCGGCGGCGCGTCGTGCACGAAGTCGAGGTCCACCATGATCGCCAGCGGCATGGGCACCCCGAAGGAGGGCTTGCCCCCGTCGTGGACGAGGGAGGCGACGGGCGAGCAGATGCCGTCGTGCGAGAGGTTGGTGGCGACCGCGACCATCGGGATGCCGGCAAGAGACGCGGCGTATTTCGTCGCGTCGATGGTCTTGCCCCCGCCGATGCCGATGACCGCCTCGTACGCGCCCTTGCGCAGATCGGCGCCGAGCGAGACGGCGGCGTCCACCGAACCGTCGGGCACCCGGAAGACCCGGGCCTCACCGAGGGACGGCGCGATCACCTCGGCGATCTTGTCTCCCTGGCTCACCCCGACGGCGACCGCCACCCGGCCGGAGGTGGCGACCCGGCTGTCCGACAGCAGCGCACCGAGCTGCGCGATCGCGCCCCGCCGTACCTCCATCGTGAGGGGGGCGGGGAGCATCCTGGCCAGAATCGGCAAGTGGGTCTCCTTAGGCGACGAGAGCTAGTGCCCCGACCGGCAGGATCTGCCCGGAAGGAGCGGCGTCCAGGGGGGTGCATCGCGCGGCGGCGGGGTGCCGCTCCGGGCGACGCGATGGGGCGGAGAGCGACCGCAGGGGACTAGTAGCGGCAGGCGATCTCGCGAGCCTTGGTCAGGTCGTCATGGTTGTCCACCTCGACCCAGTCGACCTTGCCGATCGGAGCGACCGAGATCTTCTCGCCCCGGCCGACCATCTCCTGGTAGCCGTCCTCGTAGTAGAGCTGCGGGTCGCGCTCGAACGTGGCGCGCAGCGCGTCGGCCAGCCGCTCGGCCGCGCCGGGACGGATCAGCGTGGCGCCGATGTACTCGCCGTACGCCTCGGCCGGGTCCATCAGCTTGGTGATGCGCTTGAGGCTGCCGCCGTCGAGGGTGACCTTCATCTCCTCGTCGGCCAGGGCCTTCACGTCGTCCACCGCGAGCAGGATGTCGCTGGTGGCCTCCGCCGACAGCAGGGTCTCCTCGACCGAGACGGGGTGCACGGTGTCGCCGTTGACCAGCAGCGCGCCCTGGGCGAAGTGGTCGCGCGCGCACCACAGCGAGTAGGCGTTGTTCCACTCCTCCGCCTTGTCGTTGTGCACGAGGGTCAGCTTCACGCCGTGCCGGCGCTCCAGGTCCGCCTGGCGGTCGTGTACGGCCTGCGCCTGGTATCCGACGATGACGACGACATCACGGAGGTCCACCGCGGCGAGGTTGCGCAGGGCGATGTCGAGGATCGTGGTCTCGCCGTCGACCGGCACGAGCGCCTTGGGCAGCGTGTCGGTGTACGGCCGCAGGCGGCGTCCGGCTCCGGCGGCCAGCACCATTCCCAGCAACGTGCACTCCTAAGGTCGAGCGACTGACAGTAACCCCAAAGATTAGTTGCCTTTGTGCCCTGATCGTGTAATCCGTACGTGGGCCGGGGTTCATCAGGCGCGGCTCCTGAGGTGCCGGATCAGTCTCCGGCACCGAGGTCGGCCGCCTCGACGCCGGAGCGCGGCGCCGCCAGCCAGCAGGTCAGGCTCTCCCAGCAGAACAGACCCCAGAGGTAGAGGCCGAGCAGCGCGAACGTCGCGGTGACCAGACCGACGGCGCCGCCGATCGCCACGACCAGCATCCGTCCGTCCCAGCCGAGCCCGGCCAGCGGCAGCCACGAGGGCGGGTAGACGTGCTGGCGCACCCGGTACACCGTGTCGTAGTGGTGGAACACCATCGCGCCGAGGAGCGCGAAGATCAGCAGGGGCGGGACGTTGTGCGCGAAGCCCACGCAGGCGACGAAGCCGTACTCGGTCAGCCGCAGGATCGGCGGGACCAGCCAGTCGAGCCGCCCGTCGTGCCGGTGCGAGCTGCCCGGACCGGCGAGCAGCAGGGCCACCGCCGGGGCCAGGACCGCCAGGCCCTCGGCGCCCGCGACCCCGACGAACAGCAGCATTCCGGTGACGAAGGCCCCCGTGACGGCGGGCGGCAGCGGCGGGAGCTGCCCCGCGACCAGCAGGCCCATCGCCCGGGACAGCGCCCCGTCGTCGCGGTAGGCGACGACCGCGCTGCGCGGCACCGGCGTCATGTGCACGGAGATCATGCCCGCTCTCCCGTCATGTGAGGGACCTGCCGACCCGCCCGGCAAGGGTGTAGACGAGCGCGCCCGCCCCCCAGACGAGCAGGGCGAGGAACGTCACCCTGGCGTTGAACACGGCGGCGGTGACCGCGATGAGCGCCATCCGCTCCCCGATCGGCAGCACGACGACCTTCTTCGCCCATCGGGTCGCGGTGCCGAGGTCGAGCCGCCGGGAGAGACCGATCACGCGGCCTGCGACCGAGACGCCGGAAGCGCCGCCGGGAGTGCCACCGGGCCCGTGACCGGACGCGCTCTGGGCGGCACCGCCGGGGAGGGCGCCGCTGGACGCGCCGCCCCTCGCATCGTCGAGGCGGGGCAGGTCCGAGGCGACGGAGAGCGGAAGCGGCGGGCGGTCCCAGTCGCCGCGGGCCCTGGCGTCCGCCAGGGCTCCGGCGTACGAGAAGTCGATCATGTGCCGGAGGGCCTGCACCAGCATGGCGGCGACCGCGAGAGCCCAGATGCCACCCGGCCCGGTCACCCCGGCCGCGGTGCTGCCGGCGTACCCGATGGCGAGACCGCCGTAGACGAGGTATTCCTTCACCCGGTCAAAGGTGGCGTCGAGCCAGGAGCCCAGCGGCGAGAAGCTCCGGGTGTAGCGGGCGAGCTGGCCGTCCACGCAGTCGAGCACGAACGACAGGTAGAGCGCCACCGCGCCGACGACCTGACCGGTCCGCTCCCCCGCCGAGAACCAGATCGCGGCGATGGCGGCCAGGCCGACCGAGACTCCGGTGACCGCGTTGGGCGTCATGCGCAGCCGCGCGGCCAGCCGTACGAGATGGGGGGACCAGGTGCTCACGCAGTAGGTGGTGAACAGGCCGTCGTCGGACTTGACCGCGGCCCGGAGCCTGGCCGCGCCCTCGTCCACCTCGGCCAGCCGGCGCACCGCCTCGTCGGCCGCGGCCTGGCTCCCGGCCCGCTCACAGTGCAGGCCGCCGAGCTGCGCGGCGCGTACGGGGACCCCGGCGCGGACCAGACCGGCGAGCAGCAGGTCGGCCACCTCGGTGTCGCCCGCGCGGCCGAGCCTGCGGTTCTGGGCGAGGTCGGCGAGCTCCTCAGCCACGTCGGCGAGGCTCGCCAGGTGGGCCTCCCCCACCTGGAGGACGCCGCGAAAGGTGGCGTCCGGCGACTCGACCCGGTGGAAGGAGTTGCCCGCCGCCACAATCCGTCCCCGCTCGGTCCGCACCGGCGGGAGGAGCGGGGTGGCGGAGCCGGGCGCGACGAGCGCGGCGGAGCCGTGTGAGGGATCGTCGATCATGACGGCCAGGGCCTCGGTGTGGGCGACGAGATCGCCGTAGAGCACGGCCACGGGATGGCTGGAGGCGCGGGCCACCTTGGCGACGGAGCGCAGGTCGTCGGCGAGACCGCCGCCGGTGTCCTCGGCCCGGGTCATGACCTGGACGTCACGCACGGACAGCGTCCGCAGCTGGACGGTGAGGCGATCGAGGAGGCTCGTCCTCGCGGACGTGACGCCGGATGTCATGCCGACCGTCATGCCGGCCGAGGGCGTCGTCGCGAAGACCACGACGACGGCGCCGGATGTGGTGCCGGGCGCGCCCCGGGCCGCTTCTGCCCCCATGGTCTCCCGCTCCACTCTGATCACTTAAAAGTCCACACCGCAACGTAACCGAGTGATCACTAGGTGGCAATGCCATTCGGCGGCGGTTCGCGAAGGGCCTGCGGGTATGGTCAGTGCGGGGAGGCATCATGATCGCGAAATCGCGTCTGCGCACGGTCGGAGTCGTACTGGCCGGCGGGGTCGGCCAGCGGGTGGGGTTGAACACCCCCAAGCAACTGCTGAAGATCGCAGGCAGGACCATTCTGGAACACACGCTCGGTGTGTTCGACGGCCATCCGGAGATCGACGAGGTCATCGTGCTGATGACCCCCGGCTTCACCGACGAGGTCGCCTCGCTGGTCGAGCGGAACGGCTACACCAAGGTCACCAAGATCCTCGAAGGCGGCGCGAGCCGTACCGAGACCACGTGGCGCGCCCTGCAGGCCCTCGGCGACGAGGAGTGCGACGTGCTGCTGCACGACGCGGTCCGTCCCCTCGTGGAGCCGCGCATCATCAGCGACTGCGTCACCGCCCTCGCCCGGTACGAAGCGGTGGACGTGGCCATCCCGTCGTCTGACACCGTCGTCGTGGCCGTCCCCGGGCCGCGCGGCGAGATCATCCGCGACATCCCCGACCGCTCGCGGCTGCGGCGCGGCCAGACTCCCCAGTGCTTCCGGCTGTCGGTGATCCGGGCGGCCTACGAGCGCGCCTTCGCCGACCCCGATTTCGACAAGCTCCCCGCGACGGACGACTGCGGCGTCGTGCTTCGCTATCTCCCCGACGTGCCGATCTACCTCGTGCCGGGCAGCGAGCACAACATGAAGGTCACCCACCCGGTCGACGTCTTCATCGCCGACAAGCTGTTCCAGCTCGCCGAGAGCACCGCCCCGGCGCTGACCGAGGAGGGCTACCACGCGGCTCTGCGCGGGAAGAGCCTCGTGGTGTTCGGCGGCAGCTACGGCATCGGCGCCGACATCGTGAAGCTCGCCCGCGGCTACGGCGCGACCGTGCACTCCTTCTCCCGGACCGCGAACGGCGTCCGCGTCCAGGACGCCTCTGCCGTCGAGGACGCCCTCGCCGGGGCGTACGCCGAGACCGGCCGCATCGACTACGTCGTGAACACAGCGGCCGTCCTGCACATGGGCAAGCTGGGCGAGGCCGACCACGCCACCATCGAGGAGACGATCGGCGTCAACTACCTCGGCCCGGTCAACATCGCCCGCGCATCGCTCAAATACCTGGCGGAGACCCGCGGCCAGCTCCTCCTCTACACCTCCTCGTCGTACACGCGGGGCCGGGCCGACTACAGCCTCTACTCCTCGACCAAGGCGGCGGTCGTCAACCTCACCCAGGCGCTCGCCGACGAGTGGGCCGACCAGGGCGTGCGGGTGAACTGCGTCAACCCCGAGCGCACCGCCACGCCGATGCGGTTGCGGGCCTTCGGCGACGAACCGGCCGGAACACTGCTTTCCCCGGCCGCCGTCGCCCGTACCAGCCTCGACGTGCTCATCTCCCGCCTCACCGGACACGTCATCGACGTGCGGCTGACCAGGTGAGTGGGTAGGCAGCGATGCATGGGGGGATCGTTCAGGGGAAGAAACGCCCTGCTCATCGGGGTCGTACTCGCGTCTTATCCGGCACTGATGGGCGCCGCGCTGTACCCGCTTCCGTGGGTCTTCGTAATCCTGGTGCCGGTGTCGTACGCCGCGGAGCTGGCCCTGCCGCCGCAGGCGACGGAGCGGCTCGGCCGGCTCCAGCTCGCGGCCACGCTGCGCTTCCTGATGCGCGAGATGGCGGCCGTGCTGCTGCTCGCCAGGACCGCCGGAGCCGAGTCCCCGTGGTTCGCCCTCCTCGCGGGCGGCCTGTTCCTGTTCCACTGGCTGCGCGCCGCCCAGAGCGCGCTGGCCACCTATCTGAACCGGTGCCACAACCTGAAGCCGGTCGCCACCAGGAACCTCGACGTCACCTTCCCGCCCGCGCCGCCTGAGACGCTGGTCAACTGGCGCGGCGCGCGTCTGCTGTACCTGGACGTGCTGCCCGTCGGGATGACCGCGTTCGGAGCGCTGACCGGGAAGGACTGGCTCGGCGCGGCCGGCGCGGCGGGCGCGCTCGCCCTGGAGGCCGCCGCCGTGCTGGCCCTGTCCGTCCACGTGTGGCGCGCCGCCCCGTTGGCCGACCGGCGGCGGGTCATCGCGACCGTGGACCGCCAGGTCCGCGCCTACCGGCCCGAGGTGCTGCTCTACTTCTCCGGCCCGGCCGACTCGGCCTACCAGGCCACGATGTGGCTGGGCACGCTGGAACGGATCGCCAGCCGGGTGCTGGTCGTGCTGCGGGAGCGGGAGCTGCTGGCCGCGCTGGGGAAGACGACGCTCCCGGTGCTGTGCATCCCCTCGGCCGTCGACATGATGAACTTCCGCGGCCTGGACACCGCGCGGGTCACCCTGTTCGCGTCCAATGTCGGCAACAACATCCACATGCTCCGGATGCCGGGCGTCACCAGCGTCTTCATCGGGCACGGCGACAGCGACAAGGAGGCCTCGTTCAACCCCTTCACGAAGGTGTACGACGAGGTCTGGGTCGCCGGTCCGGCCGGGCGTGACCGCTACCGCCGCGCGCGGGTGGGAGTGCGCGACGAGGCCGTCGTCGAGGTCGGGCGGCCCCAGCTCGACGGGGTGCTGCCGACCGGGCCCGGCCTGCCGTACCCGAGCGTCCTGTACGCGCCGACCTGGGAGGGGTGGACGGACGACCTGTTCCACACGTCGGTCGCCGCGATGGGACCGACACTGGTCCGGGAGCTGCTCGCCCTCGGAGTGCGGGTGATCTACAAGCCGCACCCGCTCACCGGCCACCGCTCCGCGACCGCGCGCGAGGCGCACGGCGCGATCACCCGGATGCTGCGCGACGCCGGACTCGGGGCGGCGGCCCCACCGCACCTGGTGGTGACCGGGGACGAGCCGCACCTGTACGAATGCTTCAACCAGGCCGACCTGCTGATCAGTGACATCTCCAGCGTGATCGCCGACTTCCTGGCCAGCGGCAAGCCGTACGCCGTCACGAACGTCGCCGGGCTGCCCGAGCGCGAGTTCCGGGAGCGATATCCGACCGCCGCGGCGGCCTACCTGCTCGGCCCGGACTGCGGCGAGCTGCCCGGAGTCGTGTCCCGGGTCCGCCCGGAGGACGACGTCCTCGCGGAGGCCCGGCGCGAGCTGAGGAGCTATCTGCTCGGGCCGGACCACCCGGACGCGCTCACCCGGTTCGACGAGGCCGTCACGGCCGCCCGCGCCAGAGCGGACGCGGGCGACGCGGGGAAAAGCCTCGCGACGGCGGGTGACGAGGTGGCCTAGTGCCCCGCCCGTCAATCTTTGCCCCGTCGCGTCGCCCAGGGCGGCACCTCGCCGCGTTGTCGCCCCACCCACGAAAACTCCTCGCAGGCTCGGACTTTCCGCGGGGCCCGGGAATGTCGGCCGTAGGCTCCGCTACGACCTCCTCCTCCGCCTTGCGATGCACCACCCTGGACACCGCTCCTTCCGGGCAAACCTTGCCGGTTGGGGCACTAGTCGCCCAAGTAATCCTGCGTGTAGGCCTTCTCGAGCGCCGGACGCGGCTTGCTGAGCCCGGGCGGGCTGGTCAGGAAGCCGGTGCCCCACGAGATGTGCATCGTGGCGTAGACCAGCGGCAGCCGGAGCAGGGCGGCGGCGGACAACCCGCCGCCGGTCAGCGCCGAGCCGGCCAGGACCGCCGCGAGGTACGCGCCCGGGACGAGCAGGCCGGGCCAGAAGAACGGCGAGACGACGATGCCGAGGACCATGGCGACCACCGCGGCGGGCGGCGCGAGGTAGCGCAGGTTGATCGTCCCCTGGTGGGTGCGGGAGACCACCCGCCGCCAGCGGCCGTAGTGGAAGTACTGCTTGGCCAGGGCCCGCGCGTTCGGCCGGGGACGGTAGGACACCCGCATGCGCGGCTGGAAGAAGACCAGGCCGCCGGTCTCGCGGATGCGGTGGTTCATCTCCCAGTCCTGGGCGCGCTGGAAGTGCTCGTCGTAGCCGCCGACCCGCTCCAGCGCCTCCCGGCGGAAGACGCCGAGGTAGACGGTGTCCGCGGGGCCGGCCTGGCCGCCGGTGTGGAAGCGAGCGTTGCCGACGCCGATCTTGGAGGTCATCGCGCACGCGACGGCCTGCTCGAACGGGGTGACACCCTCGGCGGCCATGATGCCGCCGACGTTGTCCGCGCCCGTCTGCTCCAGAGTCTCGACGGCGGTGGCCAGGTAGTCGGCCGGGAGCATCGCGTGCCCGTCCACCCTGGCGATGATCGGATAGCGGGACGCGCCGATGGCCGCGTTGAGCGCGTTTGGCGTGCGACCGGTGGGATTCGGCACGACGACGACGCGCGGGTCGGCCGCGGCGAGCGCGTCGGCGACCTCCTGCGTGCGGTCATGGGACGGGCCGACGCTGAGGACGACCTCGATGGGGCCCTCGTACTGCTGGGCGAGGACCTGCCGTACGGCTTCCGCCAGGTGCCGCTCCTCGTTGAGCACCGGCATGATCACCGAAATCGGCGGCCAGTCGCGCGTGGGCGGCTGGCTCGTTTGTGGCGAGTCGGGGAAGGGCTTCATGGCCTGGCTCACGCTACTGTACGTGGGGGCGGAGACGGCAACCGAAAGGTGACCGCGGCATGCGTGGCGACCACGAGGAGGACTCCGGCGTTCACGTGGGGGGCGACGGCAACAGCGGAGTCAGGCTCGCCGCGCGGCGCGCCAGACGCGGCCGCACCAGCTTCCGATCACTGATCGTCTCTGGCTCGCTCTCGGGCGCTGTGCTGCTCGGCTCCGGCGCGCTGTGGGCGATTCCCAACTACGCCGCCGGCCAGATCAGGTCGGTCGACGCCGGGACCGAGGCGTCGGCGCCCCAGGGGGCGATGAACATCCTCCTGGTCGGCCTGGACAAGCGCGACGATCTCACCCGGCAGTTGCAGAACCAGCTCCATCTGGGCCATGAGCAGGGCCAGCGCACCGACACGATGATGGTCATCCATCTCTCGGAGGACCACAAGAAGGTCACCGTCGTCAGCATCCCCCGGGACACCTGGACCGAGATTCCCGGACAGGGCACGCACAAGATCAACTCCGCCTACCAGTACGGCGGGGCCAAGCTCGCGGTGCGCACGGTCCAGCAGGCCACCGGGCTCAAGATCAACCACTACGTGGAGGTCAACGTCCTGGGGTTCATCGACGTCGTGGAGTCGCTCGGCGGCGTCACGGTCTGCACGCCGGTGGCGATCGACGACCCGAAGACCAAGCTGACCCTCCAGCCGGGGACGCACGAGCTCAACGGCGCCGACGCGCTCGCCTACGCCCGCACCCGCGCCACGGCGCGCTCCGACCTCGACCGCATCGACCGCCAGCAGCAGGTGATCTCCGCGCTCATGCAGAAGGCCATGAGCGGGGGCACCCTGACCAACCCGGTCATGCTCACCGGCCTGGTCAACTCCGCGCTTAAGACGCTCACCGTGGACGACCCTCTCAAGAAGGACCTTCTGGGCCTTGCCAACCAGCTCAAGGACGTCTCGTCGGACGACGTGACCTTCATGACCGTCCCACTGGCCGATGTGAACTACAGGACGCCGACCAACGAGTCCGCCGTGCTGTGGGACAAGAAGGCCGCGCGCGACCTGTTCCAGCGGATCGACTCCGACCAGCCGCTGAGCGGCCCGACCGCCGCGGCCTCCCCCGCCGCCTCCGGGAAGGCGTCCGCCGCCCCCTCGCCCAAGGCCTCAGCGTCCCCGGCGTTGACCGTGCCGCCGGAGCGGATCGCGGTCCGCGTGCTGAACGGCACCCTGGTCACCGGGCTCGGTGCCAGGACCAAGGCCGCGCTGGTCGGGGCCGGCTTCATGGTGCCCACCCCGCCGGGCGACACCGCCAAGCGTGACTTCACCACCACCGTGGTCCGGTACGCCAAGGGCCGCGAGGACTCGGCGCGCACGGTCGCCGCCGCGATTCCCGGCGCCGAGTTGCGGGAGGCGGACGTCCAGGGGATCGAGGTCGTCGTCGGCCAGAACCACAACACGGTCAAGAAGGTGAAGGTCGCGGTCCAGCCCGCCGCCAACCCATCCGCGACGCCCACGCCCACGCCGTCCGCCAGGACCGCGACGGAGAACATCTGCAAGAAGTGACCGGCACCGCGACCGGGCGGCGCCTCACGCCGCCTCGGGTGCCCACCGCTCCGGGCGCGGCTGCCGTACGGGCGTGAACGCGGCGGCGATCGTCCGCTGCCCCGCTCGAAACGTACCGGACGGTCGACTCGACAACCAGACTCGGCTCAGGCCGCTTGCTCAGGCGGTTTCCTCAGCCACGTCCTCAGCTCGTCGATCGTGGGAGGCCGGCCGCGAGACCGTCGAGCAGGCGTTCCAGCCCGTACTCGAAGCGCTCCTCGATGTCGGCATAGGCACGTCCGCCCTCGGTCGTCATCTTGGTGATCACGGGATAGTCGCCGCTCGCGATCACCGAGCCCAGGTAGGGCGCCTGGAGGGCCATCCACTGCTTGAGGTCGAGCCCCGTACGGCGGAGCGCCTCGGCTTCGGCCAGCTCGCTCTGCACGAATCCGTTGACGTAGGCGAAGACCGCCCCGATGAGGGTCATCATCTCGTCGACTCCCAGGCCGAATCCGTCGACGATCCCCAGTGACGCCTCCAGCAGCCGCAACCGGTTGGGGCTCGCCCCCTGACGGCTCGCGGCCAGCGGCGCCAGCCACGGATGGCGCAGGATGGTCCGCCTGGCCCGCCGTGCCATCGCGCCGAGATCGGCCCTCCAGTCACCGGAGAGCGCGGTGCCTTCCGGGAGGTAGTCCGCCACCACGGCGTCGATCATCAGCTCGATCACGTCGTCCTTGCCGGAGACGTAGCGGTACAGCGACATGGTGCCCGCGCCGATCTCGGCGGCCAGCCGCCGCATCGAGATCGCCTCCATGCCCTCCGCGTCCGCGACCCGGATCGCCGCCTCGGTCAGCGCCGCCCGGCTGAAGCTCGGCTGCGGCCCCCGAGAGGAGCGCTCGGGGCGCATCCACAGGTTTTCGCGCGCCATCGCCTTCACCGCCCCCTATTGCGTACGCCGTACCTGGTGAGTATGGTCGAAACGTATCCAGGTACGGTGTACCCAGTTTTAGAGTCCGGAGGGGCGCACATGCCGACACCCCCGACAGGAGACGTGTTCCGGGCTCCCGGCGTGGAGCTCTTCGACTTCCCGCCGCTGTGGCCCGGCGCCCCGTTCTGGCTGACCAAGCCGGTCGTGATGGCCGTGACCGGGGCGTTCCTGCTGTGCGCGCTCGCCTGGGCCGCCTTCGCCAAGCCCACACTGGTGCCGAGGGGGATGCAGAACGCCGGAGAGATCGTCTATCTGTTCGTCCGCGACCAGGTGGCACGGCCGTTCCTCGGCAAGGACGCGGACCGCTGGATGCCGCTGCTGCTCAGCCTGTTCTGCCTGATCCTGCTGTGGAACTTCATGGGGGTCGTTCCGGGGATCCAGTTCCCGATCAACTCCCACATCGCGTTCCCGATCGTGTTCGCGCTCGCCGTCTACGTCATCAAGATCTATCTCGGTATCAAGCACCAGGGCCTCATCGGCTACTTCAGGAACCTGATGTTCCCGCCGGGGCTGCCCAAGCCGCTGGCGCTCGTGCTGTACGCGCCACTCGAACTGCTCTACACCTTCGTCACGGCGCCGCTCACACACGCCGTACGACTGTTCGCCAACATGTTCGCCGGGCACCTGCTCCTGGCGTTCTTCAGCGCGGTCGGATTCTGGTTCCTGTACGAGCACCCGACCGTGGCCGGGGCGCCGGTGGGGGTGCTGAGCGTGGCCGCGGCGATCGCCCTGACCGGCTTCGAGATGTTCCTGCAGTTCCTCCAGGCGTTCCTGTTCACCATGCTCACCGCGATGTACATCGGCGGCGCCCTCCACCCCGAGCACTGAGGGACTGACCCGCACCCGTCCCGCCGAGAACGGCTGACGCGAGGATGACGTGAAGCGGGATACCCCGCCCTGATCAGCGCGGCGAGGTCACATACCCGGGGCATGAGCCGACGCGTTTCCGCGGCGTTGAGCGTGCGCTTGCAAACAAATGGCCACGTAACCTTCCGGGAATCTCCTTGCCCCGTTCCGGCATGTGCGGGTGTCGCCGTCGGCGGTTGTGCGCACCTGTCGCAGTACGCCACCGTTGTATCGCGTTCCAGCGACCCGGGGCGGCAATTTAGCCGGACTCCTCACGCGTCGCCCTTTTCCGCCTTCTCTAATCCGGTTTCCAGCACCGCCCGGAACTCACTCTCCGTGGCCGCACCCCGACCGCGAATGCCACCACGTGACTGACGGCCGCCGGCTCGTCAGGTGTCAGCGGCACCGCGGACCGCGGCCCGCACCTGGCGTCACCAGTGCTGCGGGGCCGACGGGCAGATACGCGAGCGGCGCGCCCGGGCTCGCCACGAGGCCGCGAAGAACCCGCATCACAGTCGCCCGCCGCGCGAGCGAAATCCAGAAGCGCGATATCACGACGTCGCACGGCCGATCGCCGGGCATCACGATGATTGGCATTTTCTCGCGTCCTGCCGTGCACCGTGCGGCGCATTCCGTGAATCCGTCAGCTCGCCGACGAGTTCACCAAGAAAGCCATCGACACCGAAGAAGGGTCCGTCCGTACACGATCCGTGCCGATGGCGTTCCGAATCGGCCGTGAACATTTTCCTCCACAGTCACGTTGTCAGACAGAAGGCGAGCAAACGAGAATCCGCGCGACAAAGCACAGTTCGCGACGAATGAAGCAATATTCAACCTGGTTCGGCCCATTCGAAGACGCCCGATCGTTCCAGGGCGTGTTCTTCGAATTCGACGGCTACGAAATCGTCGTTCACACGGTGGCGTTTCACCGTACATATCGTTCGAAATGAACGCGGGGGACTGCCGGGACGCCCACGATCCCGCGGCGGTTCACCCGGCCCGGCTTCCCACGATCATGTGGATCGGCCGACCCGCACAGAGGGCCTCTGACCAGCCTGAACACGGAGAGTGCGCAGCTCAGGCAGCATGTGGCCGGTGCCTCGGCCGGTCCGGTGCCCACCATCACCGCGCGGGCGGCGCCGGGCTCCTCGCCCCGCCCGGCGCCCGGCACATCGGACGCGTACGCTCGGCCACCCCCCGGCCCGGCACGGAGCGGCGGCGATATCCCGTCCGACCTGGGAGGGAGAGCGACACGGGACTCACCGATCCGGTGGCGCACCCATTTGTTTCGGCCGGATCCACCGCCGGGCTCCGGACTGTAAAGCACCCATCACCCCCGACATTCTGCGCGCGTGCGGAAAAACTGAGGGTTGACATGTTTGCATTCATCCCAGAGACTACCTGAAAATTTGCAGTCAACGGCCGATCGGGAGCGTCCAAGAGCACCCTCAAAGAACAGCTCGAATAAATGGACGCGTTTCTGTTTCCAGTTCGTCTGCAGCAAGAAAGGTCCCCCCATGTCTTCACGAGGCTCGCAGCCGCCCACGACTCCAAGCGCCAGGAAACGCGTTTTGACGCTTGCGTTGGGCGTCGGATTGCTGGGAGGTCTCAGCATTCCGGCAGCCACGACCAGCTTCGCCGAGTCGACCGACCCCGCGGCGACCGTCCAGGAACTGGCGGCGCAGACGGCGGCTCTGCCCAGCGGCCGAACCACCTACCGGACGATCACGGACTACAACGACGAGATGCTCGCGCTGAGCACCCAGCACCCCGATCTCGTCAAGCACATCACGTTGCCGCACAAGACCCGCCAGGGCCGCGAGGTGTACGGCATCGAGGTGACCCACGATGTCAACGGCTCCGACGGCAAGCCGGTCCTGTTCATGATGGGCATGCACCACGGGAACGAGTGGCCCTCGGGTGAGCACACGCTGGAGTTCGCCTACGACTTGATCAACAACGACGGCAAGGACGCGCAGATCACACGCCTGCTCGACCAGGCGCGGGTCATCTTCGTCCCGGTCGTCAACGTGGACGGGTTCATGCTCAACCGGCGGACCAGCTGCGGCGTCTCGCCGACGTGCGCCAGCAGCGGCGGGGTCGACATCAACCGCAACTACCCCTTCGGCTGGGGCAGCAACGCGGGTTCCAACGCGACGAACCGTGGCCCCGGGCCGGGTTCCGAGCCCGAGGTGCAGAACATCATGGAGCTGACCTCGGCCAACCAGGTCACCGTCCTGATCACGAACCACACCTCCGGTCACACCCTCCTCCGTCCGCCGCTGGAGAAGCGCGCGGGCGACACCCCGGACGAGGCCGTCTACGCCGCCCTGACCGACGCGATGTCGGCCAAGAACGGCTACACGGGCATGAAGTCGGGCTTCGACTACGAGACGACCGGCGAGACCCCGGACTGGTCCTACTACGCCACCCGCGGCCTCGGATTCACGTTCGAGATCATGAAGACCCAGTCGACCAACAACACCTACCCCGAGGTGATCGAGGACTACCTGGGCACCGGTCGCTACGAGGGCAAGTCGAACCGTGAGGCGTTCATGGTGGCCCTGGAGTACACGGCGGACCCGGCGGGACACTCCGTGATCACGGGCCAGGGGCCGAAGGGCGCGGTCCTCACGATCACGAAGGACTTCGACCTGTGGACCGCGCCGATCAAGCAGGCGGGCAGCGTCATCGACCCGCCCGTGGCGGTTCCGACCCACCTGGAATCCCACCTGATCACTCCGACCAACGGCAAGTTCACCTGGCACGTCAACCCGTCGGTGCGGCCGGTCCCGGCCTACACCGAGAACGGCGTCGTCGCCACCGGCCCGGGCAACTTCCTCAAGGAGAGCTGGACGCTCACCTGCGCCCGGCCGACCGGCGAGGTTCTCGAGACGGTGCACGTCACCGTCGACAGGGGCGAGAAGGTCGATGTGCGACTGCAGGAGTGCAAGACGCGGTTCAACGGCAACGGCCCGAAGAACTAACCGCCCACACCCGACGAGCCGGGCGGTCCCTTCAAGGGGCCGCCCGGCGGGTTCGACTCCCACGCCGGTCCCCGCACGGCGCTGCTGCACACCATGCTGGACACACTCGCCGCCGAAGGGCAGGCCCAGCTCGAAGCCGCATGGGTTATCGGTGCCCGAGGACGTTGACCACACGGCCGTTCGGATCACGAACGAAGAACCGGCGGACTCCCCACTCCTCGTCCCGGAGAGGATGCACGATCTCCGCACCACACTCACGCATCGCCGCGTAGACCGCGTCGACGTCGTCAACTTCGACGCTCATGTCCGGAACGACGGACGCGGTCTTGTCGTCGGTCATGAGGCTGACCTGTGCCGTGGGGTCGGAAGGGGAAGCGAGAGTCACGATCCATCCAAGGTTCATGACCTCCTCGAACCCCAGCAGGCCGTAGAACTTCGAACTCTCCTGCAAGCCTTCTGACCGGATGTTGGGGACGGCACGCCGGATCGACATCGGTGTCTCCTAAGGCAGACGGGGCGGTGCGAGTCTGATCTTTCCGCTGGCCGACGGTGGGTACATCCCGTCACCGGCTTCCGCAACGGACTCTAGCGCGGTCTTGATCGCCTTTACCGCGACCAGGATGCAGGGGTTGACGCGGTGATCGAGCGACTGACCAAGCGGTCGGGAGGCCGCGGCCCGCGTGTCTCAGGGGCGAACGTCGTCTCCTCGGGCATTACCCCTGGCTCGGCGGAGCCGGCCGCGGACGGTTCGCCGTGTCAGCGGGCCCAGTTCCTCCAGCAGGGTGACGAGATCCGACAGCTGCTCCAAGGATGCGAGAGCACGCTCTGCTCCATCCTTGTCGACGCCCTCGTACAGCTCCAGGCCGACGAAGGCGGCGGCGGCGGCGCGCGCCAGCCCGCCGACGTCGACGAATTCCGCGAGCGGGGTGTCCACCAGGACCCGGCCGAGCACGTCCTCCAACTCCGCGACCCACATGCCGAGGCCTGCCGCGGTGGCGGGGGCGAGCTTGTCATCCGTCTGGCTGCCGGCGAGCATCTGGGCGAGCACGGC
The DNA here is from genome assembly GCF_030268965.1 of Microtetraspora sp. NBRC 16547. Classification (GTDB taxonomy): domain Bacteria; phylum Actinomycetota; class Actinomycetes; order Streptosporangiales; family Streptosporangiaceae; genus Microtetraspora. The sequence goes on from NZ_BSSE01000001.1 coordinate 177,824, forward strand.
GAGGTTGCCGGCGGCACGCTCCTCCTCATGGAGCGCGCGGCCGAGTTCGAGCAGTTCGCGAAGCGAGGTGACGGCGGCGAAGCGGGTCCGGTACAGGGCCACCCGCTGCTCGGCGCCATGCCGCAGGGCCGCGGCGAGAAGGTCGTCGACGCTGCCGAAGTGGTAGAAGACGAGCGCCTGGTTCACGCCGGCGGTAGCGGCGATGGACCGGGCGGACGTCGTTGCGATGCCCTGGGTCCGCAGCGTCTCCAGCGCACCTTCGAGCAGCTTGGTGCGGGTGTCCCCCATTTTCTCTCCGTTCGGTGCCGCATCAGGTGCGCATCTCTTCACGTCGCGGCATCACGCTAGCGGGCACGCCGTTCTCCGCGACATCGACGTAGTCGGCGGTGAAGGTCCCCGAGTATCCGAAGAGCGGCCCGAACCTGCGGTTGACGACCGTGACCTGGATCCGGAATCTCCCGGCTTCGTCGTCGTACGACTCTCGGACCTCCGCGGTTCCGGCGAGCAGTTCGGGCACGCGGCAGGAGAGCCACCTTTCGTGCAGTCGATGATCGCCCGAACGGATGACGAGACCTCCATGCTCGTCGGCCCAGAAGTCCAGGTCAGTCGCTATGTGCTGGTGCGACCCCAGGTAGTCGACGATCCGGCTCCGCTGGTGGTCGTACACCATCGTGGCGTCGAAACGCCGCTGCCGCCCGGGGAGATGGAAGGTCCGGACGAAGGTGACAGTCTCGCGTCCGTAGGAGTCGACGTACGGGTAGTTCTCTATCCTGAACGGCACATTCCGCCCAGCGATGGGGACCAGTACATTTCGGGTGCCGCCGAGAGCGAGGAACGGCCGGGCGAACGCGGCGTGCCAGATGCGGTCCATCACCCCGGTGCCGACGCACGCCACCCCGTCGGCGACGTTCACGCTGAAGCGGCGCTGTAACTTCGGGTGGAGCCGGGCGAAGTCGCTGCCGAGCGCCTGCAGGAAGATCGAGCTCAAGGTCTCTCCAGTTCGGTGAGTGTGGCAGGCGCCGTCGCGACCCGCCGATCGGGCGGGCGCCGCAGGCAACGCCTGGCTGCCGGGGTGTTCGGCAGCGGGGGCAGGAGGATCGCGGTCGCGGCGACCGCGATGGCGAGCGCAGGTGACATGACGGCCAGCGCCGCGACAGTGACGGTGACGCGGACGCCCAGTTCGACGAGGGCCTGTCGCAGGGACCGCTCGGGGGTCCTGCCGCTCTCGAGCCACAGGCGGAGCCGGTCGAAAGACCAGGCTGTCGCCCAGCCCATGATCGGCCGGAAGGCGAGGTCGATCACCACTCCCCATCCACCCCAGCCCGGGTGGTAGCCGTACCCGGTGACGAAGCGGATGCCGTCGTCCGTGGGGATGTAGCGCCAGAAGCCGGAACCGGAGCGAATGAGCGAGATCGGATCCTGTGAGGAGAACCGCAGCGCCGAGGTTCTGCTGCGGTTCGCCCCGTGACGTTCGCGGGCGGTGATCCCCGTTCCGGCGATGGCGAGCCAGGGCAGGGGCCGAAGCGTGTAGCGGAATCGCTGGGGTTCGCCGGGGGCGCGGGGAAGGTAATCGATCTCAGTGAACCGCAGATCCCAGCGTTGGTGAAAGTCGGGTCGCTGGGTCCGCCGCCACAGCTCGTCGATATCGGCCCTGATCAGGGTCTCAACGTAGACGGACCTCGCCATCGGCCACCTCCTTGGTTGAGCGATCGCTCAAAAAGCTTAGAAGCATTTGAGCGATCGCTCAAGCCATGCCGCTGCCCGAGTCGACTGCCGGGAACACGCAAGCCGATGTGACGAAATGACGAAACGGCGCTGCGCCGAGGGCCGCCGAACGGGAGATCGAGATCGCCGGGCAGGTGACCGAGTACCGCAGGGGTGGGCGTTCGCCACCAAAGGCGAACCGGCGATGCGGATGGTCGCGCGGGCGTGGCGGAGGTCGGCAGAAGGCCGAGGGCCTTCAGGGGCGCTCGCGGAGTACGGCCACGCCATCGCCGGTGAGGTCGTCGAGCGCGACTTTGCGCCCGGTCATGGCCAGCAGGAGAGCGATTGCCGGGCCGCTGACGAGAGGACCGGCGCCGTGCCGCCAATCGGCGTCGGTCGCGCGGAGCGCCACTCCGGCGATCCGCCGCTTCGCACCGATCAGCAGGTTGCTGGTCTTGTAGAAGTCGGCCACCGCCAGAACATGTTCAACCGGGTGGTCGCGGTAGCCATCGAGTGCGCGGAAGATGTCCTCGCCGTGGACGAGCATCTCACCGAGCCATGAAATCGTGGGCCCTGGCGGCGCGGTACGTGCGTCGACACGGGACCGGAACAGGTCCACCAGTTGCCGATCGGTCTTGCCGGCGGTCACCCGCCGGATGTTCTTCGCGGTCATCTTCTCGAACCGGAAGCCGCTCGCCGCCAAATCAGAGAAGAACTTCACCGGTGTCATGTTCGCTGTAGCGATCATGTGCCCGACGACGTCCCGGACGGTCCAGTCCGCACACAGCGAGGGCCTGTCCCAGTCGGCGTCAGGCAACGCAGCAAGGGCGTTCGCCAGCGATGCACGCTCGGCCCGAATCATCTGCCAGGTGTCCATGACCGCCCCCATCTACCAGTCCTCTACAGTCTCCTCCAGTCCACACAGGCCCCTGTCGGGCACCCACATGGCTCACGTGCCGTTTTCCGGCACGTAACTGAGCCACTACCCCGGGAGGTGGCGGTCGTGCTGCTCACCCACCGAGCCGAACAACGCGGCCCGAGCACGACCGAGATGGAGGACCGTTCACCGACGCCTATCGTCGTCCCCTGCGCCTACGCCTACGTTCCCACGATTCCATCCGGCTCCAGCCAATTAATCGGGGGCCTTTATGCCACATTGAAATCGCTAGTGGAACGAGCAGAAGGACTAAAGCGGCACCCAGCCAATGTGTGGCGTGGACAAACTTCACTCGGCTATCCAGCACTTCGCCCCTCGGATCAATCGGATCGTAGAGCACTTGCCGAGAATCGCCCGTCTCGGGGGTACCGTCCCAACGCTGCGCACCGACCCTCGTCTCAATCTCAACGCCGCTGCGCGTGGTAAATCTGACTTCGGGCTCATCGGGAAGACGTTGACGGTAATGCACGCCGGTGACTGTGGCCGTAGCCGGAATGCCGTGTTCCTGCAATTGTTGCACTCGTCTGAAGTCATCTATCGTCGCGATCGAGATGACGACAGCCGTCAACATGATCAGGATCGCGGCCTCGCCGTGAATAGAGGAAAGTCGATCCCATGCCGACAATTGAGCATAAGAAGGGGAATCGACCGGTGTAGAATCGTCTGGCCTCCCAGACTGACGGAAAATCATCCGTCTACGCTTTCTGCGGGTAGTCTTTCTGCGGCCCATCTTGGCCCCATTCCCGTTTTGCTGGGATCAACGATCCGCCATGGCACCAAGTTCCCACGGACGGGATTCACGGTGCAAGCATGCACGTGCCTCGCCCAACGGGACCGTACGAGCGACTCGGGCGGATGCCTGAACAGCCGCGCATGTCAAGCATGCGGGTCCGCGCGCACACCTGCGACTGCCTAAAGCCCTCTACGAGCTGTCCGGAGCCAGGGGTCGTACTTCCCTCCGCCGCCCCGAAGCGAGGACCACGCGGGAAACCCTGTCGAGCGGTGGCGATTGGTTTCGGCGTAAGAGCCGGATCCTGAATGCGACGATCTTTCGGAAAAGGGCGAACCGGTCGAGCGAGATCGACATCATGGGCGCATAAAGCGTCTCCCCCTTTCGGAACCCTTGCCGCGCTCGTGGTGCGCGGGGCGGCCCTCTTGATCTCGCGCGCGGAGGGAGACGCGCCTCCGGTTCCGGTGTCGTGCCCCGAGCGGTGGGGTCGGGACGGCATGGGAGGGTGGGTGCCCGCCGCCGCGAACATCCCGGAGAAGACTGCTCCAGGCGGACATCAACGACGTGATTCGCGGACATATGACGGCACTCGCTCCCGACTAATCGTCGCCAAGTGGTTTGTCCCCGGGTGACTCGCACTGCTTCCTCCTGGGCAGCCCGCCAGGCTCCTTGAATGACCTCACGCGCGGGCAATGCGTCAAGGGGGTGCCGGTGACGAGCCGGTGAACTTGGGAGGCCGAGAGACTGATGCCGCGGTCGGCGAGGAGCGGGACGAGTTCGGTGCGAACATGCCGTTCTGGGCCATGATCTCCCGCAGCCGCCAGGAGTAGCCGACCTTGCGTTTCACGACGTCCCACCCTTCTTCCCCGCCGCGGCCAGGGCGGCCGCGATGGTGGCGTCCAAGGTGTGGCGGAGCGTTCGGGTCCGGAAGTCCGATGACACGCAGAACACCTGCTCCTCGGGCCGCAGCAGCTGCACCCCCGAGACCAGCGACAACCGGGCCGCCCCGGCACCTGCCCGCTCACTCCGAAGCCCGGCGCAGCGCCCGCGTTGTAGCGACTATTCATCGAATGTATAGTCGCGATCATGTCAACCGGTCATGTGCTACTTGGCTTTCTCATGGAGCATCCGAAGCACGGCTACGAGCTCAAGAAGGAGCACGATCACCGTCTCGCCGGTGCGAAGCCGCTGGCGTACGGACAGGTCTATGCCACGCTGCAACGCCTGGAACGCGACGGTCTGGCGGAGGTGGCCGAGACGCAGCAGGAGGGCGGCCCCGAGCGCACCCTGTACGCGATCACTGACGGTGGCCGGGCGGAGCTGGAGCGGTGGCTGAACACTGTCGAACCGTCGGCGCCGTACGTCGCCAGCCCCTTGTTCGCCCGGGTCGCCGTCGCGGGAAAGGCCGCCGACGGCTATCTCGTACGGCAACGCGAGGCGCACCTGGCCCGCATGCGGGAGCTGACCGCCGAGAAGACGTCCGGCACGCCCGCCCAGGTGCTGGCGGCCGACTACGCGCTTCAGCACCTTGACGCCGACCTTCGCTGGATCGAGACCGCGCTCGCGCGGATGAAGGAGGACAGCAATGCTTGAGGCCAGGGGCCTGGGCAAGTCATCCGGCCGGACCAGTGCGCTGACCGGTGTCTCCCTGGAGATCGCGGAGGGCGAGATCGTCGCCATCACGGGGCCGAGCGGCGCGGGCAAGTCAACGTTGCTGCACTGTCTGGCCGGGGTCGTCCGGCCGGAGTCCGGCGAGGTGGTCCTGGACGGCAGGCGGATCGACACGTTGCCCGAGGCGGAGCTGACCGCACTGCGGCGCGAGAGCTTCGGTGTCGTCTTCCAGTTCGGCGAGCTGGTGCCCGAGCTGACCGCGGCGGAGAACGTCGCGCTGCCGCTGCTGTTCAATCGACACGGCAGGCAGGAGGCGATGACCGTCGCGGCGGAGTGGCTGGCCCGGCTGGAGGTGTCCGATTGCGCCGACCAGCGCATTGGTGAGCTGTCCGGGGGCCAGCGGCAGCGGGTGGCCGTCGCGCGGGCGCTGGTGACCGGCCCGCGTGTTGTCTTCGCCGACGAACCCACCGGAGCACTGGACACGCTCGGCGGCGAGCAGGTGATGAGCGCGCTGCTCGGCGCGGCCCGCAGCAGCCATACCGCTGTCGTCCTGGTCACCCATGACAACCGGGTGGCCGCCTATGCCGACCGGGAGATCGCCTTGCGCGACGGAGCGGTGCTGGCAGGGGTGGACCGATGATCGCTGTGCTGCGGATGTTGAACAGGGGACGCTCGCGAGCCGAGCGGGTACGCGCCCGGCTGGTCGCCGCGGGCGCGGCGGTGGCGACGTTCCTGGTCTGCACGGCCGTCAGCCTGGCGGACTACCGGGATGAGGGCGACTCGCTGACGGGGCTCGGCCTGGCCCTGCTGGCCGTGCCGGTCGGTGGCCTGGTCCACCAGGCCAACCGGCTGGCCTCGGCCACCAGGGAGCGGCGGCTGGCCGCCCTGCGGCTGGCGGGGGCGACGCCGGGCGACGTGCGGCGGCTGGGCGCCATGGAAGGAGGCTTGCTGGGACTGGGCGGGTCGCTGGGCGGCGGCGCGCTCTACGTGGTCACCCATCTCGCCGGGCCGCTGCCGCAGGTGCCGGTGGTCGTGGCTTTGGTGACGCTCGGCGGGGTCCTGTCGGGGGCACGCGCCGGCCGGCACGTCGTCGCCTCGCCGCTGGGAGTGGCCCGCCGTGCGCGCGTGCGGGGGCCGCGCGTGCGGGACCTGCTCCTCTTCGCGGGGGGCGTCGGCCTCTTCGTTCTCGGACTCGTGGTGAAGGGCCGTTTCCCGATCGTCAGTACGTACGGATCCGTGGCGTCCATGATGGCCGGGCTGGTACTGCTGCTGTTCGGCGTGACCCTGGCCGCGACCTGGTTGATCAGGGCGTACGCCCGCAGGGCCGGTCGGCGGGCCCGGTCGGCGGAGGCGCTGCTGGCCGCGCGGCTGGTCGAGGCGGATCCGCGGGCGTGGGCCAGGGCCCTGTCCGTGGTGAGTCTGACCGTGTTCTTCGGCGCGGCAGCCGGGGCCCAGCAGGCCGGCGTCGGCTACTCCCAGGCGCACGCGCTGGTGGACGTCGCGCTCCTGGTGGCCCTGGTGACCTCAGCGGTCGCCCTGGTGGTGCACCAGGCGGAGGAACTGATAGACCTTCGCCGCTCGTTCGCCGCGCTGGCCGCTTCCGGGGTGCAGGAGCGGGCACTGGGCGGGGTGCTCGTGCGGCAGGCGGCCATCGCTGCGCTGCCGGTCTGCGTGGTGGCGGCCGTGTCGGGGGTCGCGGTGGTGGTCCTGACCATTATGGACGTCTACCAAGTTCAGTGGCTCGGCTGGGCGGTTGCCAGGGCCGTGGCCATGGCGGGCGTCGGGGTGCTCGCCGCGGTGCTCGTCGCCCTGGCGGCACGCCCCCTGTTGCGCGGCGCACTCCGTTTTGAGACGCGAATATGACCACGATCGCGTAGCAGGCCCTCCACTCGGGTCCGTGCGATACGGGGAAATGTAGCTGTGGGTGACCGGGGCTACGCTGAGCGGCCCCGGCTCTGAGTCGTCGCCCCGCGCGGACCCGCTCCTGAGGCTTCAAGAAACCATCGTTTTTGAGGCGACCGAGCGCGAAGGCACGCCCGCCGCAATGGCGCGGCTGGCGGCCTGCTACGACCTGGCAGCGGAGACGCTCAACAAGGTCGGCGCCACCTGAGCTGATCTGGCGCGCGTCTGGTGGCAGTGGGGCAAGCCTGAGCAGACGGCGTCGGCCCTGCTTGAGGCGCACCGGCACGCCCCGAGCGAGGTCCGTGACCGGCCTGCGATACGGCAGATAGCGGTGGAGCTGGCCGAGCGGCATCCGCGCGTGGCTGGTGTGCCTGAGCTCGCCGCCGCGATCGGCGCGATCGGTCATAGCCGCGGACCACGCCCCTGCATGTACACCACCTGACTCAAGGCTGGGACCCAGCCGAACAGGCGATTCACTCATCACTGGCTGCGGATCCGGAAGACCGGATACTGGTGCGAGACCCCCTCAAACTCCGACAGCGGTGCCCGCCGGTCTACGGGGATGTGGGGCCGCGCGCCAGGAGCGACGGCGAGATAGCGACGTAGCACGGGAGCTCGTTGCTCCACCGGAATCTCTTCCAGCGTGACCACCTCGCGGCCACGTCGGCGCAGGATGGCGTGTCCACCCGCGGCGCGGACGTTGCGCACCCAGTTCGCGTTCGGTCCGAGCATCGACACCAGGTAGCGCTCCCCGTCATGTTCCGCGACAGCGACCGGCAGCGATATCGGCCGCCCTGTGCGCCTCCCGACCACCTCCAAGGTGACCGCATTTCGCGGGAAGAAGACTCCCGATGCGTATAGCCGTGCGTCAATGCGGTTCCACGCCCGCATGAACGACCCCGGCCGACTGCCTTCGTACAGCTTGCGCTTGAGCGCACCGAAGTGCCCGACCAGCGACTGGGTGATTCGGTTCATTGCGACCCTGCGGGAGCGGTCGCGGTATGCAATTCCCTTGCAATGACGTCCTGGCTCAGCCGACGGTCCGCCACATGCGGCCGTCGCCCGTCTCGTGCTTTGACGGCAACGGCATGTTGCTTCAGCGGTTGCGCCCGCCGATATCCCGGGAAGGTCATGGCTCCGGGTTTCTGCGGGCACCGTCCGTAGGTAGGCCTGAGGTCACGCATTCGATCACGCCTGCGACGTCGGTCGCGATCCCCTCCACAGCAGCGCGACCGCCAGGAGTCCGGCCAGGCTCGGCACCATCCCGACCCAACCGAGCAGCGGCGGCAGGCCCGTGTCCCCGGAGCTGTCCCGCACGAGCAAGGCGAACAGGGCGACACTCAAGCTGAGTGCGAACACCAGGGTCGCGACGCTGCGGGCCCACCGCTTGCCCGCCCTGACCGCCCAGATGGCGAAGAACCACCAGATGATGCCGAGTGCTCCGACAACTGACAGGCAGACAAGCCACGTCATGACGGCGGTGTCGATGCGGTCCTGCGGGAAGGTGGGATAGCCAGCTCGGATGTGTCCGGCCAGCACGTTGCCGGTGGCAAGGTCGATCCACGGGACGATCATTGCGACAACGGTGAGCCCGAGGCCCGCGTACATCGCGCCGACGGCTGACTGCTTACGACGGGTCTTGGTCATCGATCTGTCTCCTTCAAAGTAAGCCGCACATGCCGTACGCAACTGGCGGAATCAGGTGGTCACGCCGCTGCTCGGCCTACTACCTACACCGTAAGTATTACCTACGGCGTAGAATATAGGCCTACGGTGTAGGTTGAGCAAGACGCGAGAGGACGGCGAGTGACGAAACGCGGACAGGGCAAACCGGCCGGGCTGAGCCGCGAGCGGATTGCCGCCGCGGCGGTGGACCTCGTCGATCGCCAGGGGCTGGAGTCATTCGGGGTGCGGCGCCTGGCATCCGAACTCGGCGTCGATCCGATGTCGATCTACAACCACATCAAGGGCAAGGCCGCGCTGCTGGACGCCATCTCCGAAGCCGTCCTGGCCGAGGTTTCAGCCACCGCCGCACAGTGGCCGGACGACTGGACGGACATCGCGCTCACGATGGCCCGCGGATACCGGGACATGGCGATACGCCATCCCCGAATCTTCCCGTTGCTGGCGACCCGAGCGCAGACCTCAGCGGTGGCCTTCGAGGCGCTTGAGCGGCTGACTACGGCGATGCGCCGCGCCGGGATCGCCGACCAGACGATCGCGGACGCCCCCCTGGTTCTCTTCGGCTTCCTCAACGGGTATCTGCTCGCCACCCTGAGCACGGATCCCGGCGAGGCCGGTGACCCCGCGATGGGCGCGACCCAACCGGCGTTCGATCCGGCCCTGTATCCGACCATGGCCGCCCTGGCTCCCCTGCAAGCGGGGTTCGGTGGTGAGGCTGAGTTCGAGCGGATGCTGGAAACGGTTCTGGTCGGCATCGCCGCGGGTGCAACCAGACCGCAGGTGCGGCAACAGTGATCGTTTAGCGTCGGGATCAGGAGACAGCGAACCCCGCCCTCCACAATGGGAGGACGGGGTTTTAGCTGGTCAACTCCTACTTCAACAGCTGGCGGGCCATGACCATGCGAAGACGGAGCCCGCATCGCCGACGCGATTCGGCACCGCCTGTCCAGCGCGCGACCCGCCGCCTCTCCGGCTCCGGCCGAGGCTCCCGTCTCCGGAGATGACGATGTGTTCGAGGCTTTGCGGAAGCTGGGGGAGCTCCGTGACAAGGGTGTGATCACCGACGCGGAGTTCGCGGCGAAGAAGGCCGAACTGCTCGCCCGGATCTGATGCGCTACCCGGTCGAACGCGGCCACCGCGAGCGCGACGAGGAAGCGGGTGAGGACCAGCGCGCCGCCGACGGTGTCCTCGCCGAGCAGGGTCTGCGCGGTGAACTGCACGTCCACCACACCACGGCAGACCTAAAGTCCCTGTGCTGCGGGGGTCCGATATGTTCTCTTTGATCACGTCTTGCTCGGTCTTGGGGGTGTGTTCCGGTGCGCGGAATGCTGCTGATCATGGCTCTTGCCTTGAGCCTGTCCGGCTGTGGTGTGGTCCCCGGGCTCGCCGACGCGCCCACGCCGACCCCGGTCACCTCACAGGCCACGTCACCGTCTCCTTCGTCGGGCGCCGCGCCCTCCGCGAGCGCCGACCGCTCCGCGACCAAGGCGGCGCTGACCATCTCCCAGGCTAGGCAGGCTATGCGGGAGTGGGTGGGCAAGTACAACGCGGCGCTCAAGAAGCGCAAGTGGTGGCGACAGAACGCCCTGGTCGACTCGCTGTTCCTCGAGGCGGCGCTGCACGAGGCGGTGCTCGAACGCAACCATGAGGCCTTCCGGTGGAAGCCGGGACACAAGCCGATCAACCTGACCGGCACCTTGACGGTCTACCTGCCCAGGCCGGAGCAGCAGCCATCGATCGGTGACTGGTTCATCGCGCAGGCGACCTATAAGGACACTAAGGGCCATGCCCGCCCGCACGTGCTCGCGTTCTTCCGCTCCCCCGGGCAGCCCTTCAGGCTGGTCGTCGCGACCCCGATTCACTGGGGCCAGCGGATGCCCAAGCCGCTGCTCGACGCCGACGGCTACATCACCGACATGGACAACGCCGTGGCGCGCGCCGTGACCGAGGAGTACCTGAACTTCTGGAACAACAAGAAGAAGGAGGGCACGTCCGGCTACCGCCTGGCTAAGAACAGCTACAGCCGCAAGGCGTTCCCCGCAGTTAACAAGGGGCTGTACGTCGCGTTCGCCGGCCACGGTGCGGTCTTCGGCTTCCGTACGGCAGACGGCGGCTTGTTCTTCCTCTTCGCTCTGGTCAATGACCCCAAGCACGTCAACCAGGTGTTGAGCGAAGCGCTGCTGGTGCCCAAGGGCAGCAAGACCATCCAGGAGCTCGGTGCCAACTGGTTCTCCTAAGCGCTTATCCAGAAGTTCTGCGCGTAACCGGGTGTGAGATCGCCGGGACAGACAGGCGTTGACAAGGGCCTCGCCGGAGGTGGATCGAGGTTGTTTACTACTGGGTGGTCAGCTTCTCGGCCCTGAAGGGCCAAGCTTGCAGCTCCTCGCCGTACCTGGCAGGTACGGGTCAGGCCGCGTCGTCGGCAGCGTGACTCACTGCCCAACCCGCGACACCGCGCGAGGCGATATTGCGGGCCGCGTTGACGTCGGCGTGCTCAGCGAAGCCGCACGACGTACAGCAGAAGGTCGCCTGGCCCGGCCGGTTGGCCTTGTCCACATGCCCGCAGGCCGAGCAGGTTTGAGAGGTGTAGGCCGGATCCACATGGACGACGGCGACCCCATGCCGGGCCGCCTTGTAGGCGATGAAGCTCCCCAACTGGTGGAAACTCCACGAGTGCAGCGTGACCCGCTGGGGCTTGCGGAGCCGTACCCGGTCACGGATCCCGCCCAGGTCTTCCAGGGCGATGCCGCGTCCGGTGCGTTCTGCCTCGGTCACGATGCGTTTGGCGATGCGGTGATTGGTATCGGCGGCGAACCGCGCCTCCTTGCGGCGGCGCTTCTTCAGCAGCCGTTTGGCGGACCTGGTGGCCTTGGCCTGCAACCGGCGGCGCAGCTCCCGATTGCGGTGACGGACCGCGTTCAGGCCCTTACCGCAGTGGCAGGCGCCGTCACTGGTGGTGGCGATGTTGGCAATGCCCAGATCCACCCCTATGAACCCGTCGGGTTCGGTGACCGGAACATCAGGGATCTCACAGGTCGCGTACAGAAACCACCTGCCGTCCCGGCAGACCAGGTCGGATTCGCCCTTCCGGTACAAGGCGAGCATCTTGAGCTGGTCGGCCGACCCGACGAACGCGACATTCTTCAACCGGCCGGCCGTGGTCCAGATCGACACCGTGTGGGCGGTGTGGTCCCAGGACAGGCAGCGGTCATCGAACGGCTGCGCGGCATCGGCGCGGAAGGCGATCGGTTTACTCTCGGCCCGCGCGCGGCGCCGGGAGCCTTCCGGTCCCAGGTTCCCGGCCCGGATGTTGGCCTTCAGTGTGGTGTAGGCGTCGGCGACCTTCTTGATCACATGCTGGGCGGCCTGCGCCCCCAACCCGCGCGCTCTCACCTCGCGATAGGTGTGCTTGCGCAACGCGTACTCACGCCGGTCCCCGGTCGTGAACGCCGTCACCGAGGCGAAGTTCGCCGCGTCGTTGCAGGCACGCAAGGTCGCCTCCAACGACGCCGCCTGCTCGGGCATCGGCCGCAGCCTCACCTGCACCACCAGCCTCACATCGAACACACTATCGGTTGGCTCATGCCGCCGTGATGGAAACCGAAACCGGATATCCGCCAAGGTCGCAGCGTGGTCTACAGGTCTACAGCCTCCACGCGCATTCGGTCTTCCCCACCAAGTACCGGAGGCGGCCATTTCTAGTCACCGTCGCCCTTCCCGGCGTCCTGCGGCGACGGCCCACTGTCGATCATCAAGGAGTACATCGAGAACCAGCCTCGCCCGGACTAGTGAACGCCCGGGGTTCCTCGCTATATACCGCTGAATGAAGGCACTTATGTCCAGAGCTGGCTCGGGACATCCCCTGGGACCCACCGGTGATCCTTTCATCACACCAGGCCGGACCTACCAAAACGGTGACGGCAACTGACCGCAGTCGTGTTGTTGACAACGTTCGCGCTGCACCATCTCTCACGGAACGGAGACGAAACAGTGATCGTTTAGAGGTCGGATCCAGAGACGGCGAACCCCGCCCACCGAAACCGGTGGGCGGGGTTTTTCGCACGTCAACGACTACTTGAGGAACTGGCGGGCCATGACCATGCGCTGGATCTGGTTGGTGCCCTCGTAGATCTGGGTGATCTCCGGCCCCGGACCTGGCCACCTGCGGAAATCACTCGATCATGCGGCTGATCAGGCATTACGCTTGCGGACGTCTCGCGTCACTTCCCGCTGTTTTCGACGCTCCCACGGAACAGAGACGGAACACGGCACCTCATCAGCCGGGCGGCCATGCCTGACCGGCCTGCAGATTCATCGGGCGCAGACGGCCCAGTTCCTCGAAGAACTCCTGTTCACCGAGCTCGTACGGCGCGAACTCGTCGAGGTCCAACTGAGCGTAGGTCAAACCGCCGTACTGGTCTTCATCATGCTCCGTGTCATAGGCGATCACCGTCCCATCGGCGTAGGCCTCGACCTGCACATGGGCGTATCCCTCGTCGTCGAGCATCAGATAGAACGTGGACGTGCCCCAGCTCGCGTACCGGTCCCCACGGTCTTCATCCCACCCTCGCCGGAAGCACCTCACTCCAGCAAGGCACGCATGAGCGCGGAAACATGGCCCCGACTTCGATCACAGCTCATGCTTGGGCAGAGGCTACAAGGAACCGTCCTTCCCACTCCATGGCCTGCCGGAGTGACCAGGATCTTCATAGACCTCCAGCTCCCTGTAGTAGCCGGCTTTATGGACGTCCTTCTCCTGCCCCACGACACTGGCCCGGCCCACCGTAGGAACGGTGACCGACTTCGAGATCTGGTGGATGGACGAACAAACCCCAGATCCGCCTCAGGCCCGTCGACCCCGCCTACCTCCGCGACGACTTCGACGACTGGGCCACCGGATTCCGCTGCTACGTATGACACCCGCACTAGGAGAGGGGTGGCTGTACTGCTTGCTCACATGACTTGAGCTGGGTAAACGCCTCCCGTAGCCCGCACCGATTGCGTGATCATCCCGTGTATATCCCGCGCTCACCAAGACGGGGCCACCCCGTCATTCGGTGGCAAGCCGCCCCGGAGCGCAGGGCCGCCAAGGCCCGAGACATCCGATGGGCCGGGCCGTCAACCCCGACAGGCGGCTCTGGCGGACAATAGGCCAATGAGCTGGGTCGCCAACGTGATGCTGTCGATCCGTCCGGATGACCGTCCGGATGACCGTCCGAACGTGGAGTCGTCGAGCGAGTGGCTACTGTCCTCGGGGCGCCGGGCACCCGACCAGGTGTATCCGCGAAGGTCGAGGCGTGTTGCGAATTTGCTCCCCGGCCCTCTTCTTGCCTCTTCTCGGACAGAGGAGCAAAGACACTAGTCTAGTCACAAGCTGTCATGAATTGCGATTGATCGATCGCGGTGGCTGTATAACCCCCGTTCTGTTGTTCGGCGATTGACTTCGCAGTTGTCTGATCCTTTGCGTACACAGCAACAGTGAAGCATGGAGTGATCTCGCTCTGGGGGTTGGTCATTTTGAAGTAGAAGACGGACCCTGCCGGCGGGTTAGGTGAATAAACTGACACCAACGTATCCCGCGAAACGGCGCCCCTGCCATCTTGTGCAGTCAAGGTATACTTCGTGTCATCGCTTGGTGTAACTGTCTGCGTTCCCGTCAAGGGGACACGCACTTTATTCAATACGACGGGGCCAAAGGGCTCGCGACCTTGGAGACTGACGACTGTATCCCGTTCCGCATTCGAGACCTGCCAACTCAGGGTTGCCGACGAGCCAAGTGTGATGTAGCCGTTGTCAGGAGCCGCATTCAAGTAATTTATGATCGCAGGTGGTGGTGTTGGAGGAGGAGGGGGAGGTGGCGGTAGAGTGCCAGGAACCAGGAGATCGTTCCACGCACCGGTCCAGTTTCCGTTGGGTGCAGTCTGCCAAATGTGATACACGCTGCGGTCGCCGCCGAGGGCGAAAATCTCGAGTGACCCATCGGCGTTTTGGCCGACAGTGAGCTGTTGTAGATCATGACCCTGCAGGCTGGCCCAGTTCCCCCAGTTTCCGTTGGGTGCAGTCTGCCAAATGTGATACACGCTGCGGTCGCCGCCGAGGGCGAAAAGCTCCAGCCGCCCATCGGCGTTTTGGCCGACAGTGAGCTGTTGTAGATCATGACCCTGCAGGCTGGCCCAGTTCCCCCAGTTTCCGTTGGGTGCAGTCTGCCAAATGTGATACACGCTGCGGTCGCCGCCGAGGGCGAAAAGCTCCAGCCGCCCATCGGCGTGT
>NZ_BSSE01000001.1:192758-192874 GCF_030268965.1 Microtetraspora sp. NBRC 16547
TTTGGCCGACAGTGAGCTGTTGTAGATCATGACCCTGCAGGCTGGCCCAGTTCCCCCAGTTTCCGTTCGGTGCAGGCTGCCAAATGTGATACACGCTGCGGTCGCCGCCGAGGGCG
>NZ_BSSE01000001.1:192973-197697 GCF_030268965.1 Microtetraspora sp. NBRC 16547
GCGTTTTGGCCGACAGTGAGCTGTTGTAGATCATGACCCTGCAGGCTGGCCCAGTTCCCCCAGTTTCCGTTGGGTGCAGTCTGCCAAATGTGATACACGCTGCGGTCGCCGCCGAGGGCGAAAAGCTCGAGTGACCCATCGGCGTTTTGGCCGACAGTTAGCTGTTGTAGGTCATGACCGTCTAGGTAGGCCCAGTTCCCCCAGTTTCCGTTGGGTGTGGTCTGCCAAATGTGATGCGCACGGTGCTCGCCGTCGAGGGCGAAAAGCTCCAGCCGTCCATCGGCATTACGCTTGACGGAAAGGTCGTTGCTGATCATTAGGTAGCCCTTCCGAGAAGGCATCGTGAAATTCGCTGGACCGGTCGCGATTTAAGGAAAACGTTCAACACTTTATATCGCCAAGGTTAAAGCATGGCCTTATCCATTGAATCTGTCCTGTAGTTCGGCCGTTGGGTTGAATCGTGGCGCTGCCTGGGTTGAGCAGCGACTGAGTACCAATCGGGCGAGCATAGCCGCGAATGCCCTCAGGCAGCTATTGTGACAGCTCGGGACATTCCTGTCGGCACATTGAACGCAAAGGGACGGTACAACTTCAGTGGCGGCAACGATCAACCAACCCCGTCAAGACTGGATTACCGATACAGGAATGCAACGCCCGACGCGGCGAGTGGCTGCGTAGGGAAGCTCCACTGCGGGATAAGCGGAGTCTTGTTCGGCCGGGGTGGCGCTGTCGTTTGATCGCTCTGTGTGATCGAGTGCTCGTGACGGTAAGTGACGGAACCGAGGGCTGGACATGAGAAGCGCCCGCGATCTTTAAGATCACGATGGCGGTGGGTGCATGTGCTGCCTTCGGGGATGGGCGGGCGGATCTGCTCCATCTGCCGGATCGTGGCAGGCCGGTCCAAGCAGTGGACGACGCAGACGGTCACGCACGTGCCGCTGGGCGGGCAGGTGATGAATCTGGTGGTGCACAGGCGGCGCTGGTACTGCGACACGCCCTGGTGCAGGAGGGTCACCTTCACCGAACAGGTGCCGCCACCGCGATCGGGGACCAGCTGCGCCCGGTGTCGGAGGTTGCCGCCAGCGGCCACATGTCGTGGAGTACGGCGCATGAGGCGTTCGCCGAGGTCGCGGACGCGCACCTGGCCGCCCCGCTGCGCCCGGTACGGGTGCTGGGGATCGATGAGACCCGCCGGGGCAAGCCACGCTGGATCCGTGACGCCGACAGGACCACCGTGCGCCTGGCCGACACCTGGCACACGGGCTATATCGACATCAGCGGCGATCAGGGGCTGCTCGGCCAGGTGGAGGGCCGCGGCTGTGAGGATGTGATCGCCTGGCTGAACGCCCAGCCCGCCTGCTGGCGCGCGCAGATCGAGGTCGTCGCGATCGACATGAGCGCCTCCTACGCCAATGCGCTGCCCAACGCCCGCCTGGTGGTCGATCCGTTCCACGTGGTCCAGGCGGCCACCAAGATGGTCGCATCGGTGCGCCGCCGGGCCATCTTCGCCCGTTACGGGCGGCGCGGACGCTCCGGCGATCCGGAGTACGGCATGCGCCGCACGCTGCTGCGCAACTACGAGAACCTGCACCCTGATCGGTTCGCCGCGATGTGGAACACCTTCATCGACGCCGGAGTGCACGGCGAGCAGGTGCTCGCCGCGTGGATCGCCAAGGAGGAGTTGCGCAAGGTGTTCACCGCCACCTGCTCTGGCGGTGTCCGCGACCGGCTGCACGCGTTCTTCTCCTGGCGCGCCGCCCACGACCACATCCCCGAGCTGGTAACCCTGGCCGAGACGGTCAGCCGGTGGCGCGAGCAGATCGCCGCCGCCGTCATCCTGGGCATCTCTAACACCGCCAGCGAGGGCACCAACCGCATCATCAAACTTGTCGCCGGGATCGCCTTCGGCTTCCGCAACCCGGCTAACCAGCGTCGCCGCTCCCGCTACGCCACCACCCGCACGACCCGACACCCACCACGAAGAGTAACGAAACGGAGATCACGCTCAGCGATCAAGCGAGAACACAACCCCGCTCCAACGTGAAGACCCTCCAATATCCCTTACCGATCGCTTCCCGCTTCGTCAATGACACGTGACCGAGAAAAGGCCGGCCAGCCGCTAGCCTTCGGGTAGGCAAAAGCTTTCGTTGATTGCAGGGGGTTAGGGGTATGACTGACGTGTCGGTTTCTACCAGCTTCAACTATCAGATTGACGGATTTGCATTCCACAACCATTGGGTTTTCGATGATCTGGAACGCGAAGTCATACTAGGAGGCGTTGACACCGCGGTCGCCGCGGCCGCAGCGGCTCTCGCACCATTGTATGCGCCGGTTCTCGGGCTGGCGGTGGTCTCACAGAACGCTTTGCTGGACGGCCTCGGACTGCTCGTAGGTATCCCCCCGGGTGTCATCTCCACCGTTGTGACCGCCGAAGAAGTCCTGGCTGGAGCATCAGGGGCACTTGTGTCGATCTTCAACGACTGGGTACGGAAAAAGTTTCTGACCTCCTCCTATGGATTGTGCGGTGGAATGGCCTATGCCGCAGCCGACTACTTCGTCAGAGGGTGGGTCGTACCCCAAGGAAAGGACGGCCCGTACACTGATCCCGGGAACCCTGGCATGTCTTTCGACTCGCCAAGACGGGTCGCGGCAGGGGGAACTCCAGAAGGTGAGCAACTGCGCAACTATATCTGGCGGCGTCTCATTGACTCCTTCATATCGGGCGGTGTTGCGGAAAAAACTCTCCTGTGGATGGGGCTGTTGAAGCTGATTCCGGAAGAACTTGGCGGCGGAGCACCGGAACTGCTCAAGCGTAGCAATCCTGAGTGGACGCTGCTCAAGAAACGCATCGATACTGGAAGGCCGAGCCCTATCGGCATGGTATTCGACGTCGATGAGCCATCCAAGAACCATCAAGTTCTAGCCTATAAATACGACGAAGGTGATAGCCACGGAAATATCTACGTGTACGACAACAACGACCCAGGAAAGGAGAAAATTATTCAATTGTCTTTCTTGAATTTTCCTCCCCTCTTCCCGAAAGTGCTCACCGGAATGTCCTATGACGCTCCGCACCCCCTGAAAGGGTTCTTCTGTTCGAACTACTCCCCTATTACGCCACCACTTGCACTGGGGCTGCTAGGCGGTCTGGTCGTATCTCCTGGCGGGCCGTTGAAGACTGGCGACCACGCAGAATTCAGTTTCACTGCGACAAATATTGGATATGGCCCTACCCCGCCCCTCGCCTTGAACGTCAAGGGATACAGTGTGGAGAACTGGGGAGATATATCGACGGGGCCGGATGAAGCTCCGCAATCCCCAATTCAGCACGGCACGACGGCGTCGGCCACCGAAGACATCGAGATGACCGGCACACCGGGAACGCACATATTCTTTCCCATGTGTCATCTAACCGGTAATGGTTATGATGCTTGGAAAGTCGTGCCGCCACATGACCCGAAGTCGGTCGGCTGGGTCGACGTCACTCTATTGACAGTGACAAGCGCCCTCGAAGTCCGTATCGGCGACACTTACCCGGCCAGTCAGCCGAACCCAGAGCTTGAACGGGCGATCACGCAACAAGATCCCGCGACCGTGGACACTCAAGCCAATATAGTCGGCACCATCTCCACCCTCGACGGGCGAATCGATCAGGAAACATTCAATTCAACCTTTTCTTCCGCCAACCAGGTGGTACCCAATCGCGTGGTCTCGAACACAACGCCCGTGTTGTGGATCGACCCCGCGTGGGCCCAGGAACAGCCAGACGACGCGAACCTTCTCACAACATCAGCAAAAGACCTTATCGCAAAACTCAGGCAGTTGGGTGGACAGCCGGTAACCATTCGCGCGGTCAGTCAGGTTCCACTAGCGACAGCAAATCGGCAAGCACTCCTTGTATTCAGCTGCCTCGGGCCTATCCAGTGACGCACGGCAAGGGTCTCGCCCGTACCATCGATCCAGTCAACGAGCTGAACTAGGCACGCGAGCAGTCTCTCGTCTCGGGTGACCACGGCTGTGCGCTTCTCTTGAGTGTCGGGATGGTGTTCCCGCGATTGCAGGCACCGGGCGCCTCGGGCGCGGCGGTCTTCCTCACCGAGTTCCGCCTGCCCCACATGATCACCGGCGATTGCGTAGCGCTGTGGAGGTGCGGCTCAGCCTGTGGATGTGGGCATCCCGACATGCTGGAACGCGGCCCAGTAGTACGGATGCTCGAACGGCCGCAGGTCGCCCGGGAGGCTTTCGCCCGTACCCGGCCGGTTCGCGGGGAGTCGGGGCCGCAGCTCGGCGAGCGTGCCGTCGCGCAACCACGCCTGCGCGCTCCGTAGCGCGGCGCCCTGACCCTCGCCTGAGCGGCGCAGCCGGGAGTACATCTCCTCCATCAGCAGCGCCGTGCTGTCGTCCGCGACGGCCCACAGCGAGCCCACCACGCCGCTCGCCCCCGCGCGTAGGAAGGCCGACGGCATGCCGATGACCTCGTCGGGCGCGGTACCGCCGATGTCCGCAGTGTGGCAGGCGGACAGCGTCACGAGCGGCGCGGCGGTCAGCCGGAACTCCGCCATCTGGTGCGTCTGGAACCAGTCGTCCCCCGCGAAGAGAATGCCGTTCCGATACGGTTCCCCGACCGTTCCAACGGGCCGTCGAGGCCGATGAGCGGCTGGCCGCCGCCAACCCCGACGCCTACCTGCCCCACCTCGCCATGTCGTTGAACACCCTGTCGCTCC
>NZ_BSSE01000001.1:197795-610242 GCF_030268965.1 Microtetraspora sp. NBRC 16547
CCGGCTGGGTGAGCTGGGCCGGCGGGAGGAGGGCCTGGCCGCGATCCAACGCGCCGTCGAGGCCTATGAGCGGCTGGCCGCCGCCACCCCCGACGCCTACCTGCCCCACCTCGCCGCCTCGTTGAACAACCTGTCGCTCCGGCTGGGTGAGCTGGGCCGGCGGGAGGAGGGCCTGGCCGCGATCCAACGCGCCGTCGAGGCCTATGAGCGGCTGGCCGCCGCCACCCCCGACGCCTACCTGCCCCACCTCGCCGCCTCGTTGAACACCCTGTCGCTCCGGCTGGGTGAGCTGGGCCGGCGGGAGGAGGGCCTGGCCGCGATCCAACGCGCCGTCGAGGCCGATGAGCGGCTGGCCGCCGCCACCCCCGACGCCTACCTGCCCGACCTCGCCGGTTCGTTGAACAACCTGTCGGTCGACCTGGCTGCGATGGGGCGGCGGGTGGAAGGCCTGGCCGCCATCAGGGAAGCCGTACGTATTAGGCGCACCCTTGCTAGTGCCAGCCCTGACGCGTACTCAAAGGACTTGGCCACCAGTTGCCTGGTCAATGGCCTGCTGCTGATTGAATCCGCTCCTTCCGAAGAGGCGGTCATGTTGATCGTGGAAGGACTCGGGATCGCCGTCGAGCGAGATTTAGGAGATCTCACACAGACGGCGATATCCCTCCTCAGAGATGCCTATCGACAGAGCCCCTCAGAGATTGCGGAGGCATGGCGCAATGCGACCTCGACCGAACCACCAAAGTGGATGACGCACTGATCGTTATGACTTCCAGTAGTCGTCTCCTGGTCGGGCAGCAACCAACCCGGTGTTCGAGCACCATCTAACGCAACCCCCTGCACAGCGCGCATCTTACGAGCATGGGGTCCCGGACGAGGTCGTTCCCGGCCTAGCGGTTTTCAAGAGCACTTTGATCCCTGCACCTGTACCGCCTCTGACCTGCTGTTGCTCCTGGGAATCGACCAGCTCCAATCAAGATCATCCCGTACATATCCCGTACGGAGACGCCACGGTCTCACCCCACGCTCGCATAGGCCGCTCTACTGCCGGCCGGCACCCTGAGCTGTCAGTCTGAGGGTGCCGTACACCCCTGTCGCCAACACCATTTAATCCGTAGCAGCTCGTCAGGGGCCTTCTACCCAGGTGAGGCGGCGAATGCGGGTCAATGTCGTGTGATCGCGTAAGCCGGTGTTGCTGTATGGCGCTGCTGTACAGCAGCGCACAGCACCCTGGGCCAAGCGCTCGTATCGATGTTGTCGCTGGCCTGCCCTAGCTAGCGTCTTCTCATCCGCGTGGAGCCACGTCGCCTCGGGGCACCAGGACGCGAACGAACATGCCCTGGGCGGTCGAGGGCCCGTAGCAGCGTCGCGATCTACATCTACTTGGAGCCGTAGAATCAAGCCTTCAGCTGGAGTGGTGTGGGCTTTATCGGGAGGCATGGTGATCTCCACTAGCACGACTCGGGCGCTTCTGCGCTACGTCCTCCCACTCGGCAAGGACATTCCTTTCGATCGTGATGGCTTCCTCGATCTCCCCCCTGAAGGCGCCTGGTGGCTTGGCCCCAACGCGCACCCGCGTCCCGTGACCGAACTTCTTGATCAAGGCGGGAGCTTCGTCCTCCTGGCCGCAGGCGGCGTGGGCAAGACGCGCGTTCTCGACGACATGCGTGCCCGAGAAGGGGATGTCGCGAAGATCGACCTGGTTGGTGCTGAGAGCCGGGACATACGCGAGGCGATCAGCCAGGCGATCGCTGAGGGAAGACCGATATACCTAGACGGTCTGGACGAAGCGGTCATCTACCTCCCCGCCCTCTTCCGCATCCTTGAGCAATGCCTGAACAAGGCTTCGGCGGGCGAAGTGCCTTGGCGCCTGAGCTGTCGTCCAGCGGCTTGGGACGCCACGCTTGCGCGCAGGCTAGCGGAGGTCGTACCCGGATTCCGGGCACTGCGGCTCCTGCCACTCACTCGTGCGCATGCTGTCGATCTCGCTGAGCGGCTTATGGCCCAGCCCGGCTCTATTGCTGATCCGGCCGCCATGGTTGAGCGACTTGGCAGACTAGCTTCCACTCCAGGCGGACTGCACGCCGCGATTCGCCGATGGAGGAAGACAGGTTCACTGCCTGACGGACAGCTCGAAGCGCTGCGCTTCGAAGTCGAGGATCTCCTGACGGAAGTGAATCCCTCGCTGCCGACGCCGATGGTCTCATTGGATCGGCGGTATCGGCTGGCCTCCAGGCTGGGAGCCATCTCCCTGTTCAGCTTGGGAACAGGGAGATTCTCGCGCTCCGTAGGAGATCAAGCAGACGTCGTGGGCGTTTCTGAACTGCCGTCCGATCCCGAACCCGAGGAGCCGGGCACCCCCGTGACGCCGCAGGAGTACCAGGAGATCCTGAACACGGCACTCTTTGACGCTGCGCCGGATTCAACAGTCAGTTTCCGCCATCACCAGTACGCCGAGTTCCTCGCTGCCTATTTTCTGGTGGTCAGAAAGATCGGCCGCGCACAGCTGAAGGGAGTGCTCGGCGTTCATGCGGAAGGTAAGCTTCCCGGCGCCATGATGGGTGTCGCTGCCTGGCTCGGGGCACTGAAGCCGAGCCTGATAGAGGACCTCATCGTCGGTAATGCCTTGGGATTGGCCCAGACCGGAGTGGCCCTCTCAAGCGATGTGCGAGCGAAAATTGTCGACTCCCTGCTGATGCTCGCTTCTACAGGGAATATAGACCCGTGGTGGCAGATCGATCTCTCAGTACTCAGTCATCCAGATCTTGAGGCCCAACTCAGGCGCCATCTCGATGACGCACATCGCGCAGAACATCTGTGGTGGATTGCGCGCTTTGCTCAAGCCGGAATGTGCCGCCCATTGGTTGGACGACTACTTGAACTTGCCATCGAAAGCCAGGCGCCGTCTTGGGCGCGCGGCGCACTGGTCGAGGCGGTCGGTGCATTGGGCACGGACCAGGACCGGGTGGCTCTTCACGCCTTTTTGACGTGCGATGAGATCGCGGACCCTGACGACGATCTCCTCGCCAAGGCTTTCGCGGTGCTGTACCCAAATCAGATGAGCTGTCAAGATCTTCTCGGCAAGCTTCGGCCGAGGCGAAACAGGCAATTGGTCGGCTCCTACCTGATCTTTTTGGGGGGACTCGCCGAACGTCTACCCGCCGATGATGTACCTACGGCCCTTGCGTGGGCTAGCCGGCATCTAGATGACGCGCAGGACGCCTACGGTCGGCTCTTCAGTCAACTGCTCGCAAGAGGCTGCTCGACTGCGTCACGCCGGGACATAGCTGAAGCCCTGGCCGGTTTTCTAGCTGACCTCCTTAACCATCCGGCCTGGAGTCGGGAGATGTACCGCGATGGCATGCCTTGGCACAGGATGGATGCCGAACAGCGGCGCCTCTTGGCCGTCAAGGTTGCGAACCGCTTGACCTCCGACGCCTGGTACAGGCTGTATCGGAGCGAGCTCATCCAAGCTGACGATTTGCTGTGGCTCATCAAAGAACTTACCAGTTTGCCAAAACCTGCGCAGGAAGCACTCGCCGAATGCGTTTCCGTGCTGAGCCATCAGCCTACGGCGGCCACAGCTGAGCTCATCCTGTCGCTGGAGCCGGACCATCCCGCATACCCGTTAACGGAACATCTGCGGCAGCCCATGGCGATCGACTGCCACTCCGCGCAACAATGGCGGCGAGCACGGGACAGCGAGACTGTATATGAGCAACGCCGCAGCACTGCGGCTTCCGAGCAGGAAGCTAACCTGCGAACAGCCATCGATGAAGCTGAGACGAACACGGAGTCGTGGTGGAAGATCATCTATTGGATCTCCCTGGACCCCCATCAATCCGATCACAAGTTCTTCGCTCATGATCTTACTACCCGTCCCGGCTGGCAGCGCCTCGATGAGATGCAGCGCGACCGGGTCCTAGAGATCGGGCTCGACTATGTGAAGACGCACCAAGTGAACGCGTCGGAATGGGCAGGTCGCGATAGCTTTACCCTGGATCAGGTACTGCCGGACTGGTCAGGAGTCCACCTGATGACCTCGCTAGCCCAACGCAGGTCGGAACTCCTCCAGGTACTCGAGCCCTCGGTATGGAAGTGTTGGGCGCCCGCGATCGTAGGCGCCTGGATAGAAGATCACCAGGAAGATGGGATCCGGACGCGCGCGGATCTTTTCGACATGGCCCCCGACAAAGGCCAACAAGCCATTCTGGCTGCTGCCTTGGACTTCCTGGACGATCTGCAAACCCACGGCAGCCAGTTGTCCTTTTATCCATTGTACAAGCACATTGCCGACCGTCTCGCCTCTGATGTGGCGGAGCGTCTTGTGGCAGATCGCTATGACGATCATTTGGCAGCGGCTCTTCTCCGGTTACTGACCGAGAAAGCCCCCAATGTAGCCACGGCAACCTGCCGTCAATTGCGCTCGAACCCTTCATCGATGCAATCCATTGTGGCATCCCAGTGCTTAGCTGAGCTGGATCCGTCCTCCATAGTCGATTCTCTCTGCGCCGGCGAGTCAGACCTCGAAGGCATCGGTCCCTACCTAAAAATTGAGGCTCTCGACGAGCCGCACCTTAGTGCTCTCGCCAGACTAATCTTGGATCGGTTCTCCTACGCAGACGACACATCCGCGTCCAAGCCCTGGGGAATTGGACGCGACATCCGCCAAACTCGCCAGGCAGTCCTACAGCAGATGACGGACCTCGGCCTGGTGGAGGAACTCGAATCACTGAAAGAAGGCCGCCCGCTCGCCGACAGCGAGATAGTCGCCTGGTACCTCAGGACAGCCCGCTCACGCGTCGCCGATCTCGCCCTCACCCGGCCCACGCCACCTGAGTTGCTCGTCTTCCTCGCCCGATCAGATACTCGACTCATCCGACACGGTGACAACCTCCAAACCGTCGTTCTCGAACAGCTTCACCTAATGCAGCATGAGATCACGCACAATACCGCCTTTCGTGACCTGTGGAACGAAACCAAGCAGGGAGACTCCCCTAAGGGGGAAGACGACATCTCTGATTGGATTCGAAGGGCAATCGAGGTGCACCTTACCAATGGATGTGTCATCGATCGCGAGATTCAGGTAGCACGTCGAGCTTCCAAAGGCTTTGGCACGCGTATCGACCTCACAGCAACGGCGACCGCTGCGACTCAGGCACAAGAAGTGGTACGAGTCATCATCGAAGCGAAGCTGGTCGGCAACGACGAACTCCTGACCGCCATGCATCAGCAATTGAAGGAGAAGTACCTCATCCCAATGGGAGTCAACCACGGCATCTACCTGGTTTATTGGGTCGCGCCCGAGCAACGGCCCGCGGGCTGGTCGAGACGTAAGCATCCTGACCTGGCAACGTTGATGAACCAGCTCCGTGAGCAAGCCCAGCAGATACAGCCACCCTTGTCGATCCAACCGTTCGTCCTGGATATCAGCCGTCCCGCACCCTTCTAAAGGGTGTCGCGGTGGGATGCCCGGTGGTAAGGCCCGACGAAGGAGGGCCGCGGCAGTTCCCTGAGTCGACCCTCTGCCGGGTATAGAGGGCGTTGTTGCTGGTCATGAGCGCAGCATGAAGCGTTCTGGGTGCGGTGAGGACGTGGGGTGTCCGGCGGCAAGGTGACCCGGACCGCAGCGAAGTGTTCGCTACTCCTGACCTGCGGCGCAGCGCTTCCGTACGACCCCTGCCAGCAAGATCATTGCACGCATATTGCAGGATGAGACGATCAAGAGTTGGGCTCGTGCGGCCCGCACGTTCCACCCTCGTCCGCGCATCCCGTATGCCATCGACCCATCGCGAAGCGACAGCGGGCCGGCGACGTAGGCGCAAGCCCGTCTTCGCGTATACGTCAGCCGGTCGCCATTCCTCGGCCATTGGACGCCAACGTGCACAGATGGGCTTGCGTCGGAGGAGTCTTCGGCCGTTCACGTCCAGGGAGATGGTGTGCGGGTGATCTAGACCTGGCGCTGGCACGGGTGAGATCGATGTGACATGAGACGGCCACTCCGTAATCCTTCGATTCGCTCACATCAACACGAAGGGGACGAAGTGGCCGTCAATAACATTGTGCCCGCTGCCGGGGAGTACTTCGAAGACACCCTGGCTGCGGCGAGCCCGGACCTGCTGCGCACGATGATCCGGGAGTTCGCGCAGCGGATGATGGACGCCGAGGTCGAGCAGATCTGCGGCGCCGGTTACGGCGAGGTCAGCGACCAGCGGGTCAACACCCGCAACGGCTACCGGGTACGGCCGTGGGACACCCGGGCCGGGTCGATCGAGCTGGCCGTACCCC
Organism: Microtetraspora sp. NBRC 16547; assembly: GCF_030268965.1. Taxonomy (GTDB): domain Bacteria; phylum Actinomycetota; class Actinomycetes; order Streptosporangiales; family Streptosporangiaceae; genus Microtetraspora. The sequence goes on from NZ_BSSE01000001.1 coordinate 204,081, forward strand.
GGCTGCGGTCCGGCTCGTACTTCCCGGACTTCCTGCTGGACAAGCGGCGCCGGGCCGAGCGGGCACTCACGTCGGTGGTGGCCACCTCGTATCTGTTGGGGGTCTCGACGCGGCGGGTGGAGAAGCTGGCCGAGGCGATGGGCATCACGAGCCTGTCGAAGTCGCAGGTGTCGGCGATGGCCGCCGAGCTGGACGGCATGGTGGAGCAGTTCCGCTCCCGGCCCTTGGACGGCGGCCCGTACACGTTCGTGTGGATTGACGCGCTGACGCAGAAGGTGCGTGAGGGCGGGCGGACGGTGAATGTGCACGCTCTGGTTGCTACCGGGGTCAATGCAGATGGCCATCGAGAGATCCTCGGGCTGGAGGTGACCTCCTCCGAAGATGGCGCGGGCTGGCTGGCGTTCCTGCGCGGCCTGGTCGCCCGGGGCCTGTCGGGGGTGGAGATGGTCACCTCCGACTGTCATGCCGGGCTACGGGATGCGATCGCCGCCACGCTGCCGGGCGCGTCCTGGCAGCGGTGTCGCACGCACTACGCGAGAAACTTGCTCTGCCGCGTTGCGAAGTCGGCGCAGCCGTGGGTGGCGACCATGCTGCGGACCGTCTTCGAGCAGCCCGACGCCGCCTCGGTCTACGCCCAGCACCGTCACGTCGTGGAGACGCTGGAGGCCAAGTACCCGGCCGCTGCCGAGCACCTGGACCAGGCCAGGGACGACATCCTGGCGTTCACCGCGTTCCCCAAGGCGGTCTGGCGTCAGGTCTGGTCCAACAACCCTCAGGAGCGGCTGAACAAGGAGATCCGCAGGCGGACCGACGTGGTCGGCATCTTCCCCAACAGAGAGGCGATCATCCGGCTGGTCGGTGCCGTGTTGGCAGAGCAGAACGACGAGTGGACCGAGCAGCGCCGCTACATGGGGCGGGAGATCTTGGCCGACTGCCGGAAGAAGACCGGCACGGCGAACGAGACAAACGATGCTAAAGTGAATATTGAGGCGATTACCTCTTAATAGACCACCGGGTTACGGGTGGCCTTCTCAAACACCATCTCCCCGGACGTGGCCAGTCGGCCGTTTCATAGTGACTTGCCTGGGTCGATGGCAGGAGGGATGCGCGGCCTCTACCTCAGCCACCTGCGAACACCGACTCCGGGTCGTTGCGATCATCCCGGCGCCGGAGTGCCCCCGCCGGAGGCACGACGCTGCGCGCGGCGGGCAAGTAACCGCGCCACTCGGGCAGGTTCTTGGTAAATACGATCGAGCAGTAGGTCTGTCCACTCAGCACTTTCTTGCGCCTCAGACATGGTAATCGGCGGTCCGTCGAAATCCGCATGTGCAGCCTCATTGCCCAAAAATCGAATTTCGTGGACTGCCTCCTTTAGCTCTTGCCCGATAAGGCCTGCTGCCGCTAGAGCTTCAATTTTACTCTGAAGGTTTCCTTTCGTAATGTTGTGGTCCTTGGCAACAGCCTCGACGAGGGTCCGTGTCATCGCTGCCGCAGCCCTGGGCGCCCCTGCTTGCAAGCAGCGGTCAATCTCACCGGCAGCGAGCGCAATGTGTTTTGGAAGGTCGTCGTATACCTTCGTACTAAAGTTCTTTGGCCAGTAGTCGCGGAGCTCATTGTCTTGCACGTCTCCTACTATCGGCCCCCGGCACCAATCGCAAGCCATGAATACGGGGTCGAAAGTTGGCGCCCCCCCTTGCCCGGGCCGAATCGCTGGAAAGGGCTGCGACTGTCGGTAAGGTAAATGTAGCTAAAGGTGCTGCGAACTCCGCAGTGCGGACATAGAAGGACGACTATCGGGAGCTTCGAGTTCGTCATGTCGGGCATAAGAATCACGGTCCTCTAGTCGTTCAATGCCGGGCTGGAAAAGCGACCCGAGTGGCGGCCGGGACCGGCCCCCAGGCCGCATGCCCGGCCGCCGAGCGGGCGTAGGGCCGCGAGGCGGCGCGGAGCGCCGCCCTTGATCGCCCTACAAGTGTCCTGCGTTCGCTGAGTCGGGCCACCGTGCCATTCGATGGCAAGGTCCGACGAAGGAGGGCCGCGGCAGCGATCACCCTGTCCTCGACGGCGAGTAACGACGGCTCACCTGGTCGTCGGGGAGCGCCGGTCGCGCTTCGTGGCAACGCATCCGGCCGTGGACACCACCGGACGCTCGCGATCAAGGGCGGAATGCAACTCGAACTGCAACTGAGCCCGCGCCTAGCGCTGTGGCCTCACCGCCGCCGGTGGCTGATGCGGTGAATCTGCCAGATCGCCTCGCGTATGGATTCCGCTGTGAGATTGCTACGCGGCTGATTCGAGCTTGCCGATCAGATTGGACAACTCCCTGTACCAGGCATAGCGTGCCCGACGGGCTGGGGCAGGAGGATCGCCCAAGGCGACCACGAGATCGGTGACGTTGTAGCTAATCCGAAAGCACAGCACTTCCGCTGCCACGTACATCCACTGGTCGGTCTGGGCCGGCGGCGGATGACCCAGGGCCGTGGTGAACCACACCGGCAGCAGCGCCCGCTGGTTGAGCGCGAGGGCGACGCGCTGACGCATCAAGCTGTGCAACTTGGCGTAGGCGGCATCCCCGGTCATCATCGCCGGGCCATGGGTAGCACGGCGAGCATTGTCGGCGGCAAGGTCCCTCTGGGCTGTCTCATACTCCGGTCGCAGTCGGCCCAGCTGCTCAGCCAGTTTGTTGATCTGCTGCAGCACCGTTTGAAAGTCAGCCGCCGCCTTGGTGTGCGCCGCCTCACCGGCATTGGTCTTGATCAGGGTCTTGCTGTGCTCCATCGCCTGGTCGAGGTGGCCCTGATATTCGCCATACAAACTCTGGTAGTACTTGATGCGGTAGTCCATGCTGGTTCGCGCCGTATCGGTGCGTAGGGCCGCCTGGGCCTCGCGCCCCTTGGCCGTCCGGGCCGCCAGCGTGCTGATGGTCTTGTCCACCACGTCCAGGTTCGCGGGCTCGGCCCCGCTGGCTGCCTGAACGTTTTGCTCCAGTGATGCGACCCGGTCGACCAACCGCCGCAGCGCTGCCTTGACCTTGGTCAGCTCCGAGGGCAGCTCGGAGAACTCCTCGCGTGCCTCGCGCAGATCGTACTCCAGGCTCTCCAGCCGCTGGTGCTCGATCACATTGGCGCGCCGGTCCAGCTCTTCCTGAGTGTCGCGCAACTCGTCGATGCTCCAACGCATCTGGTTGAGCTCGTCCTTAACCTCTTGTAACCCCTCCAGCTCCTGCATGGGCGTCTCCCTCGCCGAATCAGCCTTCATCGCTATGTGCGGACTCCGGTGGTATCCCCGCGGTCAGATACGTGACGAACGTCACCGACACCACGGCGATCACTGCGATGGACCACCACGTGCTGACCACTCCGGCGCTCAGCACCGCCGTAGCAGCCGCAGCCGCCATGAACACCCACACCGTGAAGGTCCGCTGCTGTTGGCCTTGGTACGGCCAACCAGCCTCACTCAAGGCCACGAACGTCACCGCCGCCAGCAGCGGAATGATCAAAAAGAGCCAACCCCGGGGCACCCATCCGATCCCGGCCACCACCCCGAGCACCAAGAGGCCGCCTGCGGCCAGCACACCGGTCCGCCGGATGACCCGCGCTGCTGCCATCCGCTTGCTCTCCTGCGCCTGTGCCACGAGCTGCTCTTCACGTTGCAGCAGGGTTTGGGTGTCCTGCAGCACGGCGGACGCCAGCGTCGTGTATTCCTTACTACCTGGCTGCGCTGTGTCGATCTCGGCATGATGGTCGGCAAGCCGCTTCTTCAGCTGCTCGACATCGCCCACATCGTCAGGCACCTGTCCTCCATCCAAAGTTGGCACGACCCATGTCATCAACGGTGAAGAAACTCACCGCGACTGTAACTCGGCCCTTCGACGAAATAACCAGGGTTGAGGAGATTGGCGAGACTCCCTGCGGGCTCTGGCGACATCCGGGCCGACCGCGCCGAACACGCCATCAGCGAGGAGATCACCACCGGACGCCTTCCCCTTTTCGATGAAGACACTGTCCTGGTCATCGCCGAGTGGCAATACGTCGGCCGCGGCTTCACCCCCGGTGACGCCCTCATCGCCGCCTCCATCACCGGAACCCGGCCCCCGGACGGTGACCATTGATCACCCTCGAACGGCTCTGGACGGTGGAAGAGGTCTCGGAGTTCCTCGGCGTCCCGGTGGCCACGCTCTACCAGTGGCGACACCACCGGACCGGCCCTCGCAGCCGGAAGATCGGCCGTTACCTGCGCTACCTGCCCGAGGACGTCATGTCCTGGGTCCGGGAGCAGGTGTAGCCGGTGGCCTTCGTCAAGGACCTGTGGACCAAGACCGTTCGCCACCCGGACGGTAAGACAGAGAAGGTCAAGTCCGCGCGGTACGGCGTCGGCAAGCGATGGCTCGCCGTCTGGCTCGATCCGGTCGGGAAAGAGGTGTCGACCGCGTTCGAGCGGAAGGCCGACGCGGAGAAGAAGGCGTCGTCCATGGAGACCGACGTCAGCCGCGGCGAGTACATCGATCCGAACGCCGGTAAGGCGCTCTTCGGCGACTTCGCCGCGCGCTGGCTGGACTCCCGCATCGTCGACCCGTCAACCAAAGTCCGATACGAGTACATCTATCGCCTCCACGTCTCCCCCGCCTTCGACCGGCGGCAGGTGAAGAGCATCCTCCCGTCGCACATTCAGGCGTGGATCAGTGACCTGAACGAGCGCTACGGGCCGTCGACCATCAAAACATCGTTCCTCGTCCTGCAAGGAGTCCTGGACTGGCCATCGCAGACGAGGCGATCAAGAAGAATCCGGCCCGATCCCCGGTCGTCCAGGTGCCGAAGCACAACGGGGAAGAGCTGATCGCATGGGCTGACGAGCGGGTCCACGCGGTGATTCACGCCCACCCCGATCTCTTTCGCCTGATCCCGATCATTGCCGCCTCCTGCGGCCTGCGACAGGGCGAACTGTTCGGCCTGGCCCTGGAAGACGTCGACTTCGACGAGGAGCTGATCCGGGTCAGGCGGCAGATCAAGAAGTTGGGCGCTGACCATGTCTATGCGCTGCCCAAGAACGACCGTGAGCGCGTCGTCCCGCTCCCCCTGTGGGCCGCTGAGGCGATCAGGCGGCATGTGAAGGCGCATCCTCCGCTCGTCTGCTCGCTGCCCTGGGAGAAGCCGAACGGCAAGATCCAAACACACCACCTGCTGTTCCGCTGGACGGACGACAAGTTCATCAGGGCACGCAGCTACAGCGAACTCATCTGGAAACCCGCCCTCGTCGCCGGCGGCGTCATCCCGACCCCTGAGAAGGACACCCGCGCCCGGAAGCGGTTCACGACCTCCCGGAAGGAAGGGCTTCACCAGCTCCGGCACTACTACGCCAGCGTCATGCTCGCCGGAGCCGTCTCCATCCGAGAACTCGCCGAGTACCTCGGCCACGCGGACCCTGGGTTCACTCTCCGTGTCTACGCCCACATGATGCCGGGCTCTCACGACCGCGCCAGGAAAGCCATCGATGAGCGCCTGTTCCAGCTGCGTGCCGTCTCTCACGGAACAAGGACGGAACAGTGATCATTTAGAGGCTGGATTCGGAGACAGCGAACCCCGCCCACCGAACACGGCAGGCGGGGTTTTCACTGGTCAGGGGTTACTTGAGGAGTTGGCGGGCCATGACCATGCGCTGGATCTGGTTGGTGCCCTCGTAGATCTGGGTGATCTTGGCGTCGCGCATCATGCGCTCGACGGGATACTCGCGCGTGTAGCCGTAGCCGCCGAGGAGCTGGACGGCGTCGGTGGTGATCTCCATGGCGGCGTCGGAGGCGGCGCACTTGGCCGCGCTGGAGAAGAACGTGAGGTCCTTGACCGGCGTGCCGTGCATGGCGCGCTCGGACTTCGCGGCGGCGGCGTAGGTGAGCTGCCGGGCGGCCTCCAGCTTCATCGCCATGTCGGCGATCATGAACTGGAGTCCCTGGAAGTCGGCGATCGGCTTGCCGAACTGCTTGCGCTCCTTGACGTACCCGATGGCGTAGTCGAGCGCGCCCTGCGCGATGCCGAGCGCCTGAGCGGCGATCGTGACGCGGGTGTGGTCGAGGGTGGCCAGCGCGGTCTTGAAGCCGGTGCCGGGGGCGCCGACCATGCGGGACTCGGGGATGCGCACGTTCTCCAGGATGACCTGCCGGGTGGGCGATCCCTTGATGCCGAGCTTCTTCTCCTTGGCGCCGAAGGACACGCCCTCGTCGGACTTCTCCACCACGAACGCCGAGATGCCGCGCGCGCCGGCGGACGGGTCGGTCACGGCCATGACCGTGTAGTACTCCGACACCCCGGCGTTGGTGATCCACATCTTGGTGCCGTTGAGCACGTAGTGGTCGCCGTCCTTGACCGCGCGGGTCTTCATGGCCGCGGCGTCGGAGCCGGCCTCGGGCTCGCTCAGCGCGTACGAGAACATCGCCTCACCGCGGGCGACGGGCGGCAGGTAGCGCTGCTTGAGCTCGTCGGACGCGGACAGCAGCAGCGGGACCGTGCCCAGCTTGTTGACGGCGGGGATGAGCGAGGACGAGGCGCAGGCGCGCGCGACCTCCTCGATCACGATGACCGCCGCGAGCGCGTCGGCCCCGGCCCCGCCGTACTCCTCGGGGACGTGCACGGCGTGGAAGTCGGCGGCGACGAGGTCCTTGTAGACCTCCCAGGGGAACTCCTCGCTCTCGTCCGCCTCCGCGGCACGCGGGGCGATCTTCTCGTCGGCAAGGGCACGGATGGCCTCGCGGAGCATCTGGTGCTCCTCGGACGGCTGGTACAGCTCCGCGTCCACGGTTTATCCTCCTTTATGACATCTTGTGCACAACTATAAGACACTGAGTGCCACTGGAGAAGGTGCTCTTGCGGGAAAGGACGGGTCACCCGTGGCGGTTCGACGCGACGTACGGCGGAGCCTGACCGCCGCCGCCCTGGACCTCTTCCTCGCCCAGGGGTTCGACGAGACGACGGTGGACCAGATCGCCGAGGCCGCGGGTGTGGCCAGGCGCACCTTCTTCCGGCACTTCCGGGTGAAGGAAGACGCGATCTTCCCTGACCACGACGCCGTGCTGCGGGAGATCGTCGGCCATCTGGAGGCGGCGTCGCCGCTGGTCCCACCGCTGACGGCGGTCACGGAGGCGGCGTTGATGGTCGTGGACACCTACGCCACGGATCCGGAGACGTCGGTCAAGCGCTACGAGCTGACCCGGCGCGTCCCGTCCCTGCGGGAGCACGAGATCGGGGCGACCAGCCGCTACCAGCGGGCCTTCACCGCCTTCCTCAACGAGCGCGACGGGGCCGACGAGCCTCGGCGGCTGCGCCACGAGGTGATTTCGGCGGCCGTCGTGACCACGCACAACCACGTGCTGCGCGCCTGGCTCCGCGGTGGCGGGACGGGTGACGTGCGAGCCGAGCTCACCGAGGCGCTGTCCGGCATCCTGGCCGGGTTGCAGCCCTGGCTGGACGATCGCGACCGTCCCCGGGAGGTCGAGGACGACGTGCTGATCGTGGTGACCCGCCGCGGCACCCCCTTGTGGAAGATCGCACAGGAGATAGAAGCCGCCGGGTGAATTCCGGATGCCCCCGCGGGGAAGGGTTTGTGCACGTCAGGGGAACGCATCCGTAGCCCCCGGCGTCGTTTGGCGAGGTGCTGACTGGGGCAGTTGACTGGCCCGATACCATGCGCACACCCCGACAAACAGGTAGATGGGAGCATGGCCGTGCCGTACCGCCTGACAGTGATCGGGACCGGGTACCTGGGAGCCACCCATGCGGCGTGCATGGCCGAGCTGGGCTTCGAGGTGCTCGGTCTCGACATCGATCCCGGCAAGATCGAGCGCCTACAGCGCGGCGAACTGCCCATCCACGAGCCCGGTCTCGAAGAGCTGCTCCAGCGCAACCTCGCCGCGGGCCGGCTCAGGTTCACGACCTCCTACCAGGAGGTGGCCGAGTTCGGCGACGTCCACTTCGTCTGCGTCGGCACGCCGCAGAAGAAGGGCGAGTACGCCGCGGACGTGTCCTATCTCGACGCCGTCGTGGAGTCCCTCGCCCCTTTTCTCGATCGCGAATGCGTGGTCGTGGGCAAGTCGACCGTGCCCGTCGGCACCGCCGAGCGGCTCGCCGAGAAGCTCGTACGGCTCGCGCCCGCCGAGTCGCAGGTGGAGCTGGCGTGGAACCCCGAGTTCCTGCGTGAGGGCTTCGCCGTGCAGGACACCCTCAAGCCCGACCGGATCGTGCTCGGGGTGACCTCGGAGCGCGCCGAGAAGGTGCTGCGGGACGTCTACGCGCCGCTCGGCGACATCCCGATGGTCGTGACGGACTACCCGACGGCCGAGCTGGTCAAGTCGGCGGCGAACGCCTTCCTGGCCACCAAGATCTCCTTCATCAACGCGATGGCGGAGGTGTGCGAGGCCTCGCACGCGGACGTCAAGCAGCTCTCCCTGGCCCTGTCGTTCGACGAGCGGATCGGCGGGAAGTTCCTCAACCCCGGCCTCGGCTTCGGCGGCGGGTGCCTGCCCAAGGACATCCGGGCGTTCATGGCGCGTGCCGGGGAGCTGGGCGCCGACCAGGCGCTGACGTTCCTGCGCGAGGTGGACGCCATCAACATGCGCAGGCGGGCGCGCATGGTGGACCTCGCGCGCGGCCTCGTCGGCGGCTCGTTCCAGGGCTGCACGGTCGGCGTGCTCGGCGCGGCCTTCAAGCCCAACTCCGACGACATCCGGGACTCCCCCGCCCTCGACGTGGCGGTGACGATCAGCCAGTCGGGCGGCCGGGTGACGGTGTACGACCCGGTGGCGCTGGACAACGCGCGCCGGGCCCACCCCCGGCTCGGATACGCGGAGAGCGCCACCGGCGCGGTCAGCGGCGCGGACGTCGTGCTGCTGCTAACCGAGTGGCAGGAGTTCGTCACCCTCGATCCCGAGGAGCTCGGCACGGCGGTGCGGATCCGGAACATCGTGGACGGCCGCAACGCGCTCGACGCGGAGACCTGGCGCGCGGCCGGCTGGAACTACCGCGCCCTCGGCCGCCCCTGATCCGGCGCGACACCTCCTGATCAACCACAAAAGAGATGCCCCAGGGATCACCTGGGGCATCTCTTGATATTTCACGACATTTCCCGGCCGCGCAGAGCCCAGAACATGCCACAAACAGGGCTCAGAGCGCCCTGGAGCGCCGCAAGATGCCATAAACAGCACAGAGTGCCAGCAATACCTCAGAACGCCTCAAAGTGGCTCTGAGGCGTTCCGGAACCGGGAACCAACGGCTCGGAGCGGTCCTCAGGGTCAGGACAGAGAGCCAAGCTCCCGTGCCTCGGCGCGGAGCCGCTCCCCCTTGTCGTACGCCTGGGCCTTCAGGTCGGCTTGGAACATCTCCATCCGCTCCCGCAGCGCGGGATCGGCGGCGGCCAGGATGCGTACGGCGAGCAGCCCGGCGTTGCGCGCCCCACCGACGGCCACGGTGGCCACCGGCACGCCGGCCGGCATCTGGACGATCGACAGCAGCGAGTCCATGCCGTCGAGGTACTTCAGCGGCACCGGGACGCCGATCACCGGCAGCGGCGTGACCGAGGCCAGCATCCCGGGCAGGTGCGCCGCCCCGCCCGCCCCCGCGATGATCACCCGCAGGCCGCGGGAGGCCGCGTGGGTGCCGTACTCGATCATCTCGGCGGGCATCCGGTGGGCGGAGACGACGTCGGCCTCGAACGGCACGCCGAACTCCTGGAGCGCCTCGGCGGCCTGCCGCATGACCGGCCAGTCCGAGTCGCTTCCCATCACGATCCCGACGGCGGCCCCGGTCTCAGACAACATCGATCGGCCCCCTCAGGCAGTCGGCGGCGTGCCAGGCACGGGCGCGGACCTCGTCGAGGTCGGTGCCGAGCGCGGTGACGTGCCCGATCTTCCGGCCGGGCCGTACGTCCTTGCCATAGAAATGGATCTTGATGCCGGGGTCGTTCGCCATGACGTGCTCGTAGCGGGCGAAGACGTCAGGATCGGGCCCGCCCAGCAGGTTGACCATGACGACGACCGGCGCGGTGAGCGACGGCGAGCCGAGCGGCAGGTCGAGGACGGCCCGCAGGTGCTGCTCGAACTGGGAGGTCCTGGCCCCCTCGATGGTCCAGTGGCCGCTGTTGTGCGGCCGCATCGCCAGCTCGTTGACGACCAGGCCGGACTTGGTGGCGAACATCTCGACGGCGAGCAACCCGGTCACGCCGAGCTGCTGCGCGATGCGGAGGGCGATCCGCTGCGCGGCCGCGGCGTCCTCGGCGGCCAGACCGGGCGCCGGGGCGATCACCTCGACGCAGATGCCGTCCTTCTGCACGGTCTCCACGACGGGATAGCTGACGCCCTGCCCGTGCGGCGACCTGGCGACCAGCACGGCCAGCTCGCGCTCGAACGGCACGAACGCCTCCGCCAGCAGCGGCACCCCAGAGTCGACGACCTCGCGCGCCTCGTCCGCCGACGCGCACACCCACACGCCCCGGCCGTCGTAGCCGCCACGCACCGCCTTCAGCACGACCGGCCAGCCGTGCTCCTCGCCGAACGCCTCGACGTCGGCGAGGCCGGACACGGGCGTCCAGGCCGGGCAGGGGGCGCCGATCTCGGTCAGCCGCTGCCGCATGACCGCCTTGTCCTGGGCGTGGACGAGCGCCTCCGCCCCCGGGTGTACGGCTAGGCCGTCGTCGATGAGGGCCTGGATGTGCTCGGTCGGCACGTGCTCGTGGTCGAATGTGACTGCGTCGCAGCCTTTCGCGAAGTCGCGCAGGTCGGCGAGGTCACGGTAGTCACCGACGCGGGTGTCCACGATCACGCGGGCGGCGCTCTCGTCCCGGGAGTTCGCGAGCACCCGCAGCTCGACGCCGAGCGCGATCGCGGCCTGCTGGGTCATCCTGGCGAGCTGTCCCGCTCCCACGAGGCCGACCACCGGGCCGGGGGAATGGGGCACGTTTGGGCTGTTCACGACATGCCAGCCTACCGATCCCGCCGGACCAGGATTTCCCCTGCCGTACCCGGCGGAGCTGTAGCCGCTCTCCCGCCGCGGATCAGGCGTCGGGAGAATAGTGCGTCCCACCCACCTTGGCTCCACATAGCCCGATATTTCATGAAACTTTCTTCCGTTTCCAGGAAGACCGGGCCTCCTTCCCAGGTGGCGGCGCCGGACCGGGGTGACCCGGACCACTGGAAGCCTCGAGACCGGTAATCTGGTGAGAACGCAGTGCAGGCCTGGAAGGATCGAGCGAGTCGTGCAGCTTCTCCGAGGCGTTTACGAGCGGTTCGCCGCCATCCTCCATGAGCTGATCAAGTTCGGTCTGGTGGGCGCGCTCGCGTTCGTGGTCGACTTCGGCGGTGCGAGCATGCTGCGCTTCGGCGTCGGCCTCGGACCGCTGACCTCCAAGACCATCGCGACCGTGATCGCGGCCACGTTCGCCTACTTCGGCAACCGGTTCTGGACGTTCCGGCACCGGGAGCAGAGCGGCCTCGCCCGCGAATACCTGATGTTCTTCCTGCTCAACGCCGTCGGCCTGGCGATCTCGCTGTCCGTCATCTCGTTCGTCGAGTACGTGCTGGGGCTGCACGACGCCGTCAGCTACAGCATCGCCCAGATCATCGGCCTGGTTCTGGGCACGCTGTTCCGCTTCTGGTCTTACAAGAAGTGGGTGTTCCTCGAGGTTCCCGACACTCCCGCCGTGATGGTGGAGAATCAGGCCGGACCGCTCACCACGCGGTAACGCCCGTCATCCTCGACGTGCCGTAGGAAGATCGCGAAGATCGCCGGCTGTCGCTTGATCAGTTCCAGCCGCCCGCCGTCCGCGGCGACGATCGACCGGGCGAGCGTCAGCCCGAGGCCGGTGCCCCCCGCCCCGCTGATATTGCGTTCGAAGACCCTGGTGCCGAGCTCCTCGGGGATGCCCGGCCCCTGGTCGGCCACCTCGATGACGACCGACTTCTCCGTGCTCGTGGTGGTGATGGTGAGCGTGCCGCCGCCGTGCTGGAGCGAGTTCTCCAGGAGGGTGGAGATCGCCTGGCCCAGCCCGCCCGTCGTGGCGAGCGCACGCAGGCCGCGGCTGCCCACCAGCTTGACGGAGCGCTGCGCCCGCCGGAACGTGGGCTCCCATTCGGTGACCTGCTGGTCCAGGATCTGGTCGACGTCGATCGGCTCGGCCTGGGCGTGCCGCTGCCGCCGCGCGGCGGCGAGCAGCTCGTCGATGACCGCGGTCAGGCGCTCGACCTGCACGATCGCGGCCTCGCCCTCCTCGCGGACGATCGCGGGCTCGCCCGCCGCGGCGACGATCTCCTCCAGCCGCATGTTCAGACCGGTGAGCGGCGTGCGCAGCTGGTGTGACGCGTCCGTCGCGAACTCGCGCTCCCGCCCGAGCAACTCCGCGATGCGTACGGCACTGCGGTCCAGCACCTCGGCGACCCGATCCAGCTCGGGTATGCCGTATCTGTGCCGGCTCGGCCGGGCGTCACCCGAGCCGAGCCGCTCCGCGATCCTGGCGAGATCCTGGAGCGGCAGCGTCAGACGCAGCGAGGTCACGATGGCGAGCCCGACCGCCACCCCGAGCGCCGCGAGAACGAGCGCGACGATGAGCACTAATCGCGCCCGGACGTCCCGCTGGACCTGCGCGGCGTCCCGGCTGATCCGGACGTAGCCGTTCTCTGACCGCGCTTCCGCGGTCAGTTGCCGGTGCGTGGGGGGCGCCGTTCCTGCCGCGATCGGCGCGGCCCCCTGCACGAACACCTGGATGTAGCGGTCGGGATAGTTCTTCTCCAACTGCTTGGGGTCGATGGACTGCTCCTGGCTAATGGAGTATTCGACCCCGATCAGCAGCCGGGTGGCCTCCGAACGCAGCTCCTGTGCGGCGTCCTCATGGATCAGGCGGACGACGACCACGCCCAGGGGGACCCCGAGCAGCAGTACCGCGATGACCGCGACGAGCAGCATCGAGGAGAGCAGGCGCCGACGCACGCGCTAGTCCCTTCGTCTATATGGATCTATTCGCGCTCGAATCGGAAGCCCACTCCCCTGACGGTTGTGATGTAACGCGGCTTGGCTGCGTCGTCCCCGAGCTTCCGTCGGAGCCAGGAGATGTGCATGTCCAGGGTCTTCGTGGACCCCCACCAGTTGGTGTCCCACACCTCCCGCATGATCTGCTCGCGGGTGACCACCTTGCCCGCGTCGCGCACGAGCACGCGCAGGAGATCGAACTCCTTGGTGGTCAGGTGCAGCTCCTTGTCTCCCATCCACGCCCGGCGGGAGTCGGCGTCGATCCTGACGCCTTGGACCACCGGGGTCTCAGAGGTGCCACGCCGGAGCAGGGCCCGTACACGGGCGAGCAGCTCGGCGAGGCGGAACGGCTTGGTCACATAGTCGTCGGCCCCGGCGTCGAGGCCCACGACGGTGTCGACTTCGTCGACACGTGCGGTGAGAATCAGCACCGGCGTGCCGTGCCCTTCGGCGCGGATCCGGCGCGCGACCTCGAGGCCGTCCATCTCGGGCAGGCCTAGGTCGAGAACTATGAGGTCGACACCTCCCGACAGAGCCCTTTCCAGGGCCTGCGGGCCATCAGGGCTCACCTCTACCTGATAGCCCTCCCGGCGCAACGCGCGCGCGAGCGGCTCGGAAATCGAGGTGTCATCCTCGGCGAGAAGTACGCAGGTCATGGTGCGATCGTAGGACCTTAAGGGGTTGTTTCCCGGCCACAGCGCGCGGTTTGACTTGTCGTTGACCCATCAATTGACCTGGGCAAACACTGATATATGCCGAATAGTCTCCACGCAAGGGTTCCAGCTTTTCGCGATCCCGTGTCATCGCCGTACCCCGAAGGGGGATCGCCGACACGTTGCGGCGGGTTCTTCATCGGAATGGAAAGGGACCCAAAAAAGAACGCCCGCCGAAACCGGCGGGCGTCAAATGTCCGGAAATTTCATGAGGACGATGGTTCGGCGTACCGCTGGAGGTAGAGCTTCTCCCCGAGGCTCTCGAAGAGGCCCAGCTCGGTCTCCAGGTAGTCGATGTGCTTCTCCTCGTCTTCCAGGATGTCCTCGAAGATGTTGGCGGAGGTGATGTCGCCGCGTTCACGCATGAACGCGACGCCCGGCTTCAGACGCTTGACCACGCCGTACTCCAGTGCCAGGTCCGCCTGCAACTGCTCCTTGACGGTCTGCCCGATGTGCAGCGTGTTCAGCTTCTGGTAGTTGGGCAGCCCGTCCAGGAAGAGGATCCGGTCGGTGAGTCTCTCGGCGTGCTTCATCTCGTCGAACGACTCGCGCCGGGTGTACTCGGCGAGCTTGGTGTATCCCCAGTTCGCCTGCATCTTGGAGTGCAGGAAGTACTGGTTGATCGCGGTCAGCTCCGAGGTGAGCTGCTCATTGAGCAGCGCGATGATTTCCTTGTCGCCCTGCATCAGGCCTCTCGATCTATGCGCTGGTTACGAGGTCGTCTGATCTCTTCAGCATCGCACAGATCTTCCGGACACAGAGTGCGCAGTCCCCCCCGGCGCCCGTCATGTCGCGCACCTGCCGCGCGCTCTTCGCGCCGTCGGCGATGCAGTCGTGCACTTCACTGTCGGTCACTGCACGACAAACGCAGACATACATGGCAACCTCTCGGGAGGATTAGGTAAGGCACACCTAAGGTACCTCACAGAGGTAAGGCTTGCCTATGTGAGGCCCCCCACATCGGTCGATGTGGGGGGCCTCGTCGTACGCCCTGCGCCTCGCCCTGCGCCTCGCCCTGTTACTTGACGTTCGGCGCCTCGGCGCCGATCGTGGTCGACTCGCCGTGACCGGTGTTCACCACGGTGTCCTCCGGGAGCGTGAGGAGCCGCTGCCTGATCGACTCGACGATGGTGTCATGCGACGAGAAGGACCGGCCGGTGGCGCCCGGACCGCCCTGGAAGAGGGTGTCACCGGTGAACACCACGCCCAGTTCGGGCGCGTACAGGCAGACCGCGCCGGGAGCGTGACCGGGCGTGTGCAGCACCCTGAGCTCGGGGCCGCCGGTCTCGATCACCTGGCCGTCCTCCAGCGGCTGGTACGGCACCGCGTCGCCGTACTCCATCTCCCAGAGGACCTGGTCGGCGGGGTGGAGCAGGATCGGCGCCCCGGTGCGCTCGGACAGCTCCGCCGCGGCGTTGATGTGGTCGTTGTGCGCGTGGGTGCAGACGATCGCCCGCAGCCTGCGGGGGCCGACGGCTTCGGCGATGGCGGCGGCGTCGTGCGCCGCGTCGATCACCACCACCTCCTCGTCGGAGCCGACCAGCCAGACGTTGTTGTCGACCTCCCACGTCCCCCCGTCCAGGGAGAACGTGCCCGAGGTGATCAGGCGGGAGACAGTGCTCATCGATGGATCTCTTCTCGCGTCGCAGGTTTCGCGTGGTTCGCCGGTATCGCTGGGTTCGCTGGGTTCACGAGTCCGTCAGAGGACCACGACCGAGCGAAGCACCTCTCCGCGGTGCATCTTGTCGAACGCCTCCTCGACCTGGTTCAGCCCGATCGTCTCGGAGACGAACCCGTCCAGGTTGAGCCGCCCCTGCAGGTAGAGGTCGATCAGCATCGGGAAGTCCCGGCTCGGCAGGCAGTCGCCGTACCAGGAGGACTTGAGCGAGCCGCCACGGCCGAAGACGTCGAGCAGCGGCAGGTCGATCCGCATCTCCGGCGTGGGGACGCCGACCAGCACCACGGTCCCGGCGAGGTCGCGGGCGTAGAACGCCTGCTCGTAGGTCTCGGGCCGGCCCACCGCGTCGATCACGACGTCCGCGCCGTGGCCGCCGGTCAGCTCCCGGATCGCCTCGACGGCGTCGGTCTCCCGCGAGTTGACCGTGTGCGTGGCCCCGAAGTCCCGGGCCCAGGCGAGCTTGCGGTCGTCCACGTCCACCGCGATGACCGTGCCGGCCCCCGCGAGGTGGGCGCCGAGGACCGCCGCGTTGCCCACGCCGCCGCAGCCGATGACCGCGACGGAGTCGCCTCGCGTCACGCCGCCCGTGTTGATCGCGGCGCCCAGCCCGGCCATCACGCCGCAGCCGAGCAGGCCGGCGACCGCGGCCTTGGCGTCGGGGTTGACCTTGGTGCACTGCCCGGCGGCGACCAGCGTCTTCTCCGCGAACGCGCCGATGCCGAGCGCCGGGCTGAGGACCGTCCCATCGGCCAGTGTCATCTTCTGCGCGGCGTTGTGCGTGTTGAAGCAGTACCACGGGCGTCCGCGCAGGCAGGCCCGGCACTGGCCGCACACGGCACGCCAGTTGAGGATCACGTAGTCACCGGGCGCGACGTCGGTGACGCCCGGGCCGACCGCCTCGACGACCCCGGCCGCCTCGTGCCCGAGCAGGAAGGGGAAGTCGTCGTTGATCCCGCCCTCGCGGTAGTGCAGGTCGGTGTGGCAGACGCCGCAGGCCTGGACGTTCACCACGGCCTCCCCTGGACCGGGATCGGGGACGTGGACGGTCTCCAACGTCACCGGCTCGCCCTTGCCCCGTGCGATCACACCCTGGACCTCGTACGGCATATCTGCTCTGCCCCTCATTTCAGACAAACGGAACGAACAAGAGTTTTTCATGATGGTCAGGCTCGTCAAACGCCTGTCCCCGTGGCGGGAGAACTGCGACGAACGACATACGGCTGGACGAGCCCCAGGCCGCGGGCCGGACGGCGGCGGATCCGCAGCACCTGGACCCCCGGGACACCCTCCAACCCCTGGGCCATCTCGCTGTCGGCGAGGATCGCCCCCGGCCGCGCGATGGCTGTCAGCCGCGCCGCCAGATTGACCGTGGTGCCGAACACGTCACCCATCACCGGAAGCACCGGGCCGTAGGAGAGGCCGATCCGTACGTCGGGTCCCTCCCCGCCCTTGCCGGTGGAGCGCTTGAGCTCGTCGACCAGATCGAGGGCGATCCGCGCCGCCGTCGCAGGGGCCGCCGCCGTGAACAGCACCTCGTCCCCGAGCGTCTTCACCACCCGTCCCCCGTGCGTCGCGATGACGTCGGAGGTCCGGGCCTCGAACCCCTCCACCAGATCCGCCAGGGCGAACTCGTCCAGCTGCCGGGAGAACGCCGTGAACGACACCAGGTCGGCGAACCCCACGGCGAGCGACATGCGCGTCGCCGTCGGCAGCTCGTCCGCGAGCTCGGCGAGGGCGAGCAGGCGGCTCGCCGTGGCGGCGAGCTGCGCCCGCCAGACGTGGACCAGTGTCTGCTCAAAATCCGGCAGGAAGCGGGCGGCGACGGTCATCGACCGGGCCAGATCCTCGTCGGTCGGCCGCGTCTGCGGATCGAGGATCGCGCCGATCATGATCTCCGCCTGCCACTCGGCGAGCCGCGACGTCGTACGGCCCATCGCCCTCGCCATCCGGATGATCGCCCGCTCGTCCAGCAGGCCGGTGTCCAGCATGGCCCGGATCCGGCGCAGCGCGTCCACGTCGCCGTCGTTGAACGCCACCGCGTCGTCGGCGAGCGTGGCGAAGCCGAGCGCGCGCCAGATCCGCCCGGTGAACTCCTGCGGCAGACCGGCGGCGGCGGCGACCTCGCCGCGGGTGTAGCGGGGCGGCGACCCGACGAACAGCCGCCGGATGTCGTCAGAGGTGGGACGCCGTGTGGCCACCTTCCCCTCCTGCCGGGCTACTTGCCGTCCATGGTCCCATCGGAGGCATCCTCCACCAGGCGGAACAGCTCCTGGCGGACGAGCTGGATCTTCGGGATCTCCCGGTAGTAGATCTCGCCCTTCTCCGAGGCCGACTCGACCCGAAGCGTCCCGCACCCCAGAATCCGCTCGGAGAACCTCTGATCCGAACTGACACTGTTGACCTTCGCCAACGGGATGTCGTCGTCCGACTTGTTCAGGATGCCGGTGCTGATCGCGAACCGGTGCGACGTCAAGGTGTACGACGTGGTCTTCCACCGCAGATAGGGGATAAACGTCCACAGCGTCAGGGCGACGACCGCGACCACCGCCACCGCGATCCGGGCATACCCGGAATAGGCGTAGTCGCTGGGGATGAAGTAGATCGCGGCGCTGGAAGCGGCCACGACGAGGACGAACGCGAGGAAGGGCAGAACCAGCCGCTTCCAATGAGGATGAAACGAGAGCACGATGCGCTCGCCCTCAGTCAATTGGTGTTCGGGGAGACCCATGCCGCAAATCGTGGCACGTTCCCGCCCCGCCGCGCGACGGTCACCGCCCAGGTGTCGCGCCACCCCTGCTCATCGCTCGCTCACCACACATGCCTACTGCCCGCTCACCACTCGCCGTACATGAACGACGTCGCCCGCGCTCAGCGCGTGCTCCTCGCCGGCCGCGCGTACGAGCAGGCGGCCGGACTCGTCCACGCCGGTGGCCACCCCGGTCAGGACCCGGTCGCCGGGCAGCTCCACCCTGACCTCCTGGCCGATCGTCGCGCACGAGGCGAGGTACGCGGAGCGCAGGCCGCAGGCATCCGGATCCCCGCCCACGGACAGCCACTCCCGGTAATGCGTCTCGATCTCCCGGAGCACGGCCCGCAGCAGCGGATCGCGGTCGAGGCAGGCGGCCTTCTCGACGGCCAGCGACGTCGCCCGCTCGACGGGCAGCTCCTCGGGCCGTATCGAGACGTTGAGCCCCATCCCGACGACGATGCCGTCCTCCACGCGTTCGGCCAGGATCCCGGCCAGCTTGCGCTCACCGATGAGCAGGTCGTTGGGCCACTTCAGCCAGACCTCCACCTCGGCCACGCCCCGCACGGCCGCGGCGGCGGCGACGCCGACCAGCAGCGGCAGCCAGCCCAGCCGGACCGGCCGCGCGGCCGAACCGCCCGGCCGGAACAGCATCGAGACGGTCAGCCCCGAACGCGGCGGGGCCGACCAGACACGGCCGAGCCGCCCCCTGCCCTCGACCTGCGACTCGGCGACCAGCACCGCGCCCTCGGGCGCCCCGCCCCCCGCCGCCTCCACGAGGTCCGCGTTCGTGGACCCCGTCCGCTCCACCACCGTGATCTCGGACCAGAGCGACCCGGGGCGGATCAGCGCCTTCCGCAGCGCCTTCTCTGACAGCGGCGGCCGATCGAGGTCGGTGAAGCGAGATTCCGGCATCCGCCCAGGCTACCGGCCGTGCCGTTCCCGCCGGCGGTCGGGCGTACCCTGGACGGCGCATCCGGGCGCCGCGCGATCGTGGTTCCGCCTCTCCCCTCCGAGCAGCGAAGATGGAGCCGTGACCTTGCAATCGGGCGACAGCCGTACACACCGCCCCGGGCCGATCACCAGGATCCGGGTCCGCCAGGTGTCCGGCTCCGGGGTGCGGGACCGACGGGACGATCTGGCCACCGAGGAGCCGCTGGAGATCCGGCTGACCGCCGGAGGCGAGAGCCGGACCATCGCGATCACCATGCGCACGCCGGGCGCGGACTTCGAGCTCGCCGCCGGGTTCCTGCACGGCGAGGGAGTCGTCGGCCCCGGCGACATCGCGGCCATCGGCTACTGCACCGACGTGGACCTCGAACCGGAGGCCCGCTACAACACCGTGACCGTCCGGCTGGCCGCCGGGCAACTCCCCGACATCTCACGGCTTGAGCGGCATTTCATGACGTCGAGTGCCTGCGGAGTGTGCGGCACGGCGAGCCTCGACGCGCTGCGCGGCCGTTGCGTGCCGCTCACCGCCTCCTCCGGCCTCGCCGTCAGCCCCGAGGTCCTGTACGCGCTGCCGCACCGGCTCAGGGAGGCCCAAGGCGTGTTCGGGCGGACCGGCGGACTGCACGCGGCCGGCCTGTTCACGCCCGGCGGCGCCCTGATCGGGGCCCGCGAGGATGTGGGACGGCACAACGCCGTGGACAAGCTGGTCGGCTGGGCGCTGCTGAACGACCGGTTGCCGCTCAGCCAGCACGTCCTGCTGGTCAGCGGGCGGTCGAGCTACGAGATCATGCAGAAGGCCCTGGCCGCGGGCGTCCAGGTCGTCTGCGCGGTCTCGGCGCCGTCGTCCCTCGCCGTCGACCTGGCCCGCGAGTTCGGCATGACCCTCGTCGGCTTCCTGCGCGACGAGCGGTTCAACATCTATTCCGGAGCCGAACGGATCACCGCCTGAGACCCGGCGCCGGAACCCGGCGCCGGGCGGCGGTCCGGACCGGCGTCCGGACCTGTGGATCAGCGGGTCGCGACGGTGACGTACGTCTTCCGCATGGTCTCGTGCACTTCCCAGGTGCCGCGCCAGCCGTCAGGCAGCACCACCGTCGAACCGGGGACGAGCTCCACGACCCCGCCGTCCTCACCGCGTACGGTGGCACGGCCGGTGAGGATCTGGCAGATCTCGTGGAAGCCGTCGCGGACCGCCGTGAAGGTACCCGGTTCGCATTCCCAGATCCCGGCCTCGGCGCCGTCGCGGTCGGCTGCCCAGAGCACGAGGAGGCTTTCCTCCTGGCCGGTCAGGCTTGTCGGCTTGGGCCGCGCGGCCGGCAGCTCGGCCTGGGGGGCATCCACCAGGTGTGCCAGGGCGGTGGACGTGTCGCTCAAGAGTTCACCCTTCTGCGGGATTCGGTGATGAGAGTCAGGAAGGTCTGGGGGCGGCCCGGCCCGGGGGTGAGCCGGGTCACCGGCCGGAGATGAGGCCGGCCAGCCGGGCATACGCGGAGGTGTGCTCCATCCGGGTCTCCCTGCGGTCGGCGGCCCGGAAGAGCGAGTAGATCAACTGCACGCCGATCCAGCGCAGCGGCTCCGGCTCCCACTGGCGCACCTGACGCCCGACCCACGGCAACGCGGTGAGTTCGGTGTCCCGCCGCAGCACGAGGTCGCGGAGAGTGCGGCCGGCGAGGTTGGTCGTGGTGACGCCGCTGCCGACGTAGCCGCCGGCCCAGCCCAGGCCGGTCGCGTGATCGACGTGGACGGTGGAGCACCAGTCGCGCGGCACGCCGAGCACGCCGCACCACGAATGCTGGATCCGCGCCGCGGCGGTGGCCGGGAACAGCTCGGTCAGGATCTTCCGGAGCGCGGCGACGGTCTGCGGCTGGGTGGCCCCGCGTACGTCCGTGCGCGAGCCGTACCGGTAGGGGACGCCGCGCCCGCCGATGGCGATGCGGCCGTCGGCGGTGCGCTGGGCGTAGCAGTACGCGTGCGCCTCGTCGCCGAGCAGCTCGAACTCCCGCCAGCCGATCCGCTCCCACATCTCGGCCGGAAGCGGCTCGGTGACGATCATCGAGCTGTTCATGGGCAGCCACTGGCGGTGCTGCCCCTTGATCCCGGCGGTGAAGCCCTCGGTGGCGCGGATGACGTACTCGGCGGCGACCGTGCCCCGGTCGGTGACGGCCGCGGCCTTGCCGGCGCCGGTCCGTGGGCGGATCTCGGTGACGGTGGTGCCCTCGAAGACGTCCACGCCCAGATCCGCCACCACACGGGCCAGCCCGACGGCGAGCTTGGCGGGCTGGATGCGCGCGCAGTGCGGGCTGTAGGCGGCCGCCAGCGCCCCGGAGACGCGGATGCGCTCCCCCATCTCGTCGCGGTCGAGCAGCCGCATGTCCTGCTCGGCGAAGCCCCACGTGCGCAGGTCGGCGAGATGGGCCCGCAGGCGGCGGTCCTGCGCCGGGTTGGTCGCGACGTGGAGCAGCCCGCCCTTGTGGATGTCGGCGTCGATGCCCTCGGACGCGGCGACCTCGATCACCTCGTCCACCGCCGTGAACATGGCGTGCTGCAGATCGATCATGGCCTGCCGTCCGCGCGCCGCGGCGTGCCGCTCGCGCGAGCCGGCGAACTCCGCCGACAGCCAGCCGCCGTTGCGCCCGGAGGCGCCGAACCCGGCGAACTCCTTCTCCAGGATCACGATCCGCAGCTCGGGCTGGGCTTTCTTCAGGTAGTACGCGGTCCACATGCCGGTGTAACCGCCGCCCACGATCGCCACGTCGTACTCCCGCGCACCGGGCAGCGGGGCCCGCTGCGCGGGGATGCCGATCTGGCGGTACCAGAACGAGACGTCCCCGTTCTGGAAGTTGTCCGTCAGGGGAACGCCGTTCAGTGCGTTGTCACTCATGAGGTCTCCGTGACAGAAGTGCTGTGCTTGCCGATATCCATCGCGCCGGGCGATCCTCACCGGTCAGGTGAAGACCGTCTCCACTTCCGGGTCGTCGGGGAGGAGAACGGAGTCCTCGACCCGCCACGTCAGGGTGACCTCGTCACCTGGACGTGCGTCGCTCAGCGTGCCCGCCGACTCGCGCACCAGCGCGGTGGAACCGTCGGGGAGGGCCAGCTCGAGCTTGCGGCTGGAGCCGAGGTAGATCTCACTGGTGACGGTGGCCGGCAGCACGTTCCGATCGGGTTCCGGCTGGTGCCCGCGGGGCTGTACTGCGATCCGCTCCGGCCGTACGACGATCGCGGCCCGTGGGCCGTCGATGTGCCCGGCGGCGCGCAGCGTGCGGGCGCACACGCCGACCACGGAGCCGTCCCCTTCGCGGGTCGCCTCCCCGCGCAGCACCGTCGACTCCCCGAGGAACTTCGCGACGAACAGGGTGGCGGGGCGCTCGTACATCTCGCTCGCCGGGCCGACCTGCTCGATGCGGCCGTGGTTGAAGACGGCGATCCGGTCGGAGAGGACCAGCGCCTCCTCCTGGTCGTGCGTGACATAGACGAAGGTCGTGCCGAGCTCGGCGTGGATGCGCTTGATCTCCAGTTGCAGCCAGTCGCGCAGCTTCTTGTCCAGCGCGCCGAGCGGCTCGTCCATGAGCAGCACGCGCGGGCTGTAGACGATCGCGCGGGCGACGGCGACGCGCTGCTGCTGCCCGCCCGAGAGCTCGCGCGGGTACCGGTGGCCGTAGTCGCCGAGGTGGACGGTGTCCAGCGCGGCGCGGATCAGCTCCGCCCGCCGCGCCTTCGGCATGCCGCGCCGCTTGAGCGGGTAGGCGATGTTCTCGGCGACGGTGAGGTGCGGGAAGAGCGCGTAGTGCTGGAACACCACGCCCATGTCCCGTTTGTGCGCCGGCGTCGCCTCGATCGCCGCGCCGTCGACCTTCAGCGTGCCGGACGTCGGGTGGACGAACCCGGCGATGATGTTGAGGGTCGTGGTCTTGCCGGAGCCACTGGGCCCCAGAAAGGTCATGAACTCGCCCGGCTCGATGACCAGCGAGATGTCGTCCACCGCGGCGAAGTCGCCGTAGCGTTTCGACAGGTCGGTCAGCTCGATGCGGGCGCCGCGACCTGCGAGGTCGTTGTGGCCTGACGCTGCGCCGGGGACCGGCGCCTGGACGGTGTTACTTGGCACGGGTCCTCCTGGCGACGAAGAAGGTGGCCGCGAAGACGAGCGTCGTCGTGAGCACGATGATCATCGTGGCGGCCGCGGCGATGGTGGGGTCGGTCTCCCTGGTGACGCTGGCGTACATCTTGACCGGCAGCGTCTGCAGGTACGGGCTCTGGATGAACAGGGAGACCACGACCTCGTCGAAGCTGGTCACGAAGGCGAAGAGCGCGCCCGAGGCCACGCCCGGAGCCACCAGAGGAAGCGTGACGGAGCGGAACGTCGTCCAGGCTCCGGCGCCGAGGCTCGCGGCGGCGTTCTCCAGGCGGCGGTCGAAGCCCCGCAGGCTCGCGGTGACCGGGATCATCACGAACGGCAGGGCGAGCACGGTGTGCGCCATGACGAACCCGGCGAGCGTGCCGACGAGCTGCAGCTTCAGGAACACCGAGTACGTGCCGATGGCCAGGACGACGCCCGGCACGATCATCGGCGCGAGCATCGCTCCCTGGGCCGCGCCGAGCCAGCGGACGCGGGCCCGGGTCAGGCCGATCGCTGCCGCGGTGCCGAGCGTCGTCGCCACCACGGTGACGAGCAGCGCCACCTGGACCGAGGTCCAGAACGCCGACGTCCACGCGCTGTCGCCGAAGAAGTTCGCGTACCACTGGGTGGACCAGCTGTCCGGCGGGAACTTCAGCGACGGCTTGCCGGTGAAGCTCAGCGGGATGACGACGAGGACCGGCACGACCAGCCAGCAGCCGATGAGCGCGCACAGCGCCCAGAGGAGGCCACGTCCCACACGAGAGGTTCTCATCCGCTGACTCTCTTTCCGGCGCGGCGGAGCGAGACCGCCAGGAGAGCGATCATCGCCAGCGTCAGGCCGAGCAGGATCACGCCCATGGCGCCGCCGCGCCCCCACTTGAGCAAGCCGTTGACCTGCGTGAAGATCTGTTGCGAGATCAGCGCGTCGGTCGGCGAGCCGAGCAGCGCCGGGGTGATGTAGAAGCCGAGGGCGCTGATGAACACCGTCAGGCAGCCCGCGGAGACGCCCGGCAGCGACAGCGGCATGTACACCGTGACGAACGCCGTGGCCGGGCGGGCCCCGAGGCTGCGGGCGGCCGGGAGCAGGCGCTTGTCGATGCCGGACATCACCGCGTACAGCGGCAGCACCATGAACGGCATGAGCAGCTGCACCATGCCGATGATCACACCGGTCTGCGTGCGGATCAGGCTGAACGGGCCGAGCCCCACCGCGCCGAGGATCTGGTTGATCACTCCGGTGTCCTGCAGCAGGATCACCCAGGCGAAGGTCCTGACCATCAGGCTGGTCCAGAAGGGCAGGAGGACCAGCATCATGAGCGCGGCGCGGACCCGTGTACCCGCCACCGTCATCGCGTAGGCGTACGGATAGGAGAGCACGAGCGAGACGAGCGTGACCCACAGGGCCGTGGTGAACGTGCGGACCAGCGTGGCGATGTTGGCCGGCTCGCTGAAGAACCACGTGAAGTTGCCGAGACCCGGCTCCGGATCGGTGAAGGCGTTCCAGCCGACCACGGCCAGCGGGTACAGGAAGAACACGGCGAGGGCGATCAGCGCGGGAAGGATCAGCAGCGCCGGGCGGCGTGCGCCGGGTTCGCGGGCCGCCGCCCGCCCCTTGGTGACGGGGCGGGCGGCGCCGGACAGTTCGTCCAGAAGGGCCATGTCAGATCGGATCCCGCCTCAGCCGCCCAGCCAGGCGGACCACTTCTCGATCATCGCCGGCTGGTTGTCCGCCCACCACTTGGAGTCGATCGGCACGGCCTTGGGGGCGACCTCCGGCTGCGTGGTGAGGAAGGAGGTGCCGAGCTCGTCGAGACCAGGCTTGGCGTCGGTGTTGATCGGCGAGTAGGAGGTCAGCTCGGTGAGCTTCGCCTGCTGCTGTGCGCCCAGGTAGTAGTTGATCAGCGCCATGGCGGCCTTGGGGTTCTTGGCGTTCTTGGGCACGCCGAGCGTGTCCATGATCGGCATCCACTGGTTCCACTGGACCTGGAAGGACGCGCCGTTCTTGACGGCCGCGTACGCCCGGCCGCTCCAGACCATGGCCATGTCGACCTCGCCCGACTCCAGGAGCTGCTGCGACTCGGCGCCCGTCTTCCAGAAGACGAGGGAGGAGCGAACGCTGTCGAGCTTCTTGTTCGCCCGGTCGGTGTCCAGCGGGAACAGCTGGTCCGGCGCGACCCCGTCGGCGATCAGCGCGGCCTCCCACGGCCCCGGAGCCGCGTCACCGGGAAGGCCCGGGTAGCCGCGCTTGCCGGGGAACTTCGCGGTGTCGAAGAAGTCCTTCCAGTCCTGCGGCGGGTTCGCGCCGAACTTCTTGGCGTTGTAGGCGAGCACCATGCCGTACTGCATGGCCGGGACGCTGCACTCGGTGGCCAGGCCGTCCGGGATCTTCGACTTGTCGATGATCGAATAGTCCAGCGGCTGGAGCAGCTTGCCGCACTGGGCCTCGGCCCAGACCGCGTCGGTGTCCACGACGTCCCACGTGACGTTGGAGGAGTCGACCTGCGCCTTGATCTTGGCGTAGTCGGTCGGCCCGTCCTGCAGCACCTGCGCGCCCGACTCCTTGGCGAACGGGTCCACGGCCGCGTCCTGCTGGCCCTTCTGGTAGACGCCGCCGTACGAGACGAAGGTCAGGTTGACGCCCTTCAGCGCGTCCTTCTTCACCGTGCCGGCCGTGGCCGGCCCGGACCCCAGGTCGACCTGCGCGGGCGTGGGCGTGCCACCGCCGCAGGCGGTCGCCAGCAGCAGTGACGCGGCGACGGCGGCCAGCGAGACGGATCGTGAGGTTGGTGACATGGGTCCCCCTCAGGTAGCGGGTGATGGACAAGACGTCAGGACATGTCTCGTCGCGCCCCCGCGAGGCCGCGGGCGCGTGGTGGAGGTCGGGACAGCCGTTCCCTTGCGGGCCGGCCGTTCAGTTCGGGGTGGGGGGGCTGATCAGCCAGAGCACTTCGACCGGCTCCGTGCCCGTGTTGACGACGCGGTGCGGCGTCGAGGTCCGGTACTCGATGCTGTCTCCTGCCTCAAGCTCGTACGAGGACGCGGCGTCCGACTGTCCGATCCACAGCGTGGCCCGGCCGCGCAGGACCAGGAAGATCTCCTGGGAGTCTCCGTGCGTGTAGGGCTCATCACCGGTGGAGGCTCCCGGGTCGAACTCTCCGCTGTACATCTCCAGGTTCTGCAGCGGTCGCTGCGATATCAGGTACTTGCGGACGCCCGGTCCAGTGGGCAACTCCGGGCGCTCGGATCTGCGCACGATCCGAGGCTCGACGATGTCGCCCTCGCTGAACAGGTCGGCCACCGTGAGACCGAGCACTCCGGCGATCCGCCGGAGCATCCCGACGCTCGCGCTGGTGCGCCCGCGTTCGAGCTGGCTGATGAAGCCGGGGCTGGCCCCCGCCTGGCCGGCGAGGTCCCGCAGCGTCATCTGGCGCATGCTCCGGTATGCCCTGATCCGCGTTCCCAGGCGTACGGCGTCCGCCTCGGCCACGTCGTCAGCCCCGAAGTTCCGCGCCATCAAACATTCCGATCTTCTTTACTAAACGTGGTGTTTGCTAGCGATTGCAAGGACTGTATAGAGCCGCATTACGGCTTCTCAAGGGCCAAGAGATAACAAAGGTGTCACACGTTACGGCGCACCCCAAAGATGCGAATAACTCACATTCCTGACATATCGCCTAAACGTGACGTTGAGGAGTGATCGTGGAGGTGGTCAGCCGGTGTTCTGCAGGCCGGCGGCCACGCCGTTCACGGACAGGAGCAGCAGCGCGGACAGGCGATCCCGCTCCCTCTCGGACAGGTCGCCGTCCGCGCGCAGGGCCGACAGCGCGCGGAGCTGGAGGTGGCTGAGCGCGTCCACGTACGGGTCGCGCAGCTGCACGGCCCGGGACAGGACGCGGCGGTTCTCCAGCAGCCGGGAGTGGCCGGTGGTCTCCAGGACCAGCTTCCTGGTGCGGTCGTACTCCTTGAGCACCTGCCCGGTGAAGTCCGCCCTGCCGCCCAGCGCGAGATAGCGCGAGGCGATGGCCCGGTCGGTCTTGGCCAGCGACATCTCCACGTTGTCCAGCAGCGACGCGAACAGCGGCCACTCCTTGTAGGCCGACCGCAGCTCGGACAGCCCGCCGCCCGAGACGACCTCGGCCAGCCCGCTGCCCAGGCCGAACCAGCCGGGGAGGTTGACCCGGGTCTGCGCCCAGGCGAACACCCACGGGATGGCCCGCAGGTCCTCCAGGGACCGCGGCGCGCCGAGGCCGCGGCGGGCCGGACGCGAGCCGAGCCGCAACGAGCCGATCTCCTCGAGCGGGCTGACCAGCGCGAACCACTCGGCGAAGCCCGGCGCCTCGGTCAGCGCGCGGTAGGCACGCTCCGACGCCGACGCCACCCGCTCGGCCAGCGCGCGGAACTTCGCCGCCGCGGCGGCCGTACGCGACTCGACGGTGGGCGTGGAGGCGAGCAGCACGGCATTGGTCACCTGCTCGATGTGCCGCCGGGCGATGGCGGAGTGCCCGTAGCGGGCGAAGATGACCTCGCCCTGCTCGGTGACCTTGAACCGGCCCGCGACCGAGCCCGGCGCCTGGGCGAGCACCGCCCGGTTGGCCGGGCCGCCGCCGCGGCCGAGGGCGCCGCCCCGGCCGTGGAACAGCGTGAGCCGGATGTCGTTGGCCTCGGCCCACGCGGTCAGCGCGGCCTGGGCGTCGTACAGGCGCAGCGTCGCGGCGGCCGGGCCGAGCTCCTTGGCGGAGTCGGAGTAGCCGAGCATGACCTCCAGCCGGCGGCCGTTGGCGGCGAGCCTCCGGCGTACCGGCTCCAGCTCAACCATGCCGGACAGCACCGCGGCCGCGTTGTCGAGGTCCGCGCCCGACTCGAACAGCGGTACGACGTCGAGGACCGGGGCCCGGTCGCCGAGCGCGTGCCTGGCCAGCTCGTAGACGGCCGCGATGTCCTCGGCCGACCGCGTGAACGACACGACGTAACGGGAGCAGGCGGTCACGCCGAAGCGCTCCTGGATCCAGGCGATCGTCCGGATCGTGGCGAGAACCTCCTCGCCGCGCCCGGAGAGCGACCCCGAGGTGATCTCCTCCAGAGTCGCCGCGTGGACCTGCGAGTGCTGGCGCACCTCCAGCTCGGCCAGGTGGAACCCGAACGTCTCCACCTGCCAGATCAGGTGCTGCAACTCGCCGTACGCCTGCCGTAGGGCGCCGGCGTCGCGCAGGGACTCCTGCACCAGCCGGAGGTCGTCGAGCAGCTCGGACGGCGAGCGGTAGGCCAGGTCGAGGTCGCGGCGGCGCGTGGCCGCGATGCGCGCGGCGGCGAAGAACAGCCACTGGCGGTGCGGCTCCTCGGGCGACCGGGTGGCCATCTCCGACACCATGTCGGGGAAGTCGCCGGTGGCACGGGCGAGCGCGGCCCGCAGGTCGGCGGACGGCGGCGTGTCCTTGGCGCCCGCGGTCATGGTGCGCCCGATCCGGATGGCGGCGTTCTCCAGCGCGGTGAGCACGTGCTCCGCCTGGATCAGCACGGCCTCGCGGGTCACCTTGGACGTCACGTTCGGGTTGCCGTCGCGGTCGCCGCCGATCCAGCTTCCGTACCGGATGTACGCCTTGGCCAGCGGCTCGCGGGTCCCGGTGCCCGGTTGGAGCGCCGTGTCCAGCGCCCGGTAGATCTGCGGCACGACGCGGAAGAGCGTCTCGTCGAAGGCGGCCATGGCGGTGCGGACCTCGTCGAGCGGGTCCAGCTTGGTCGAGCGCAGCTGGGCGGTGCGCCACAGCAGGTCGATCTCCTCCAACAGCCGCCGGTGGGCCTCCTCCCGCTCGCCCGCTCCCCTGTCCGGGGCGTTGTACGCGTCGAGCTGCCCGCTGATCCGCTGGATCGCGGTGACGACGGCCCGCCGCCGCGCCTCGGTCGGGTGGGCGGTGAGCACCGGGCGGTATTCCAGCCCGCCGATGAGGTCATCCGGCCGCTCGTAGCCGCGCAGTTCCCGCACGGCCTCCGCGAGCGACTCCTTCAGCGGGACGTCGTCGCGGTCCCGTTGCCGGAGGATGCGGATGCGGTAGTGCTCCTCGGCGAGGTTGGCCAGGTGGAAGTAGCAGGTGAACGCCCGCGCGATCAGGACCGCGCGGTCGATGGGCCATTCGGCGACGAGGGCGGCGACCTGGTCGGTCGTCGTGTCGCCACGCCGCGCGCCGATCACCGCTTTGCGCAGGCGTTCGACGTCGGCGAGGAGATCGGGACCGCCGTGTTCGGCGATCACCTGACCCAGGAGTCCACCCAGGAGACGGACGTCGGCACGGAGCTCATCAGGCATCTCCGTGACGGCACTGTGTCGATCGGCAGGTGCGATGGCGGCCATATTTCGAAGACTAGCGACTTCGGTCACAATGCCGGATACCGGTCTCACTAATTGGACTAGACCACTCACCCGAAGCCGCTCACCTGGAAAAACGGCGCCTCCCCTCGACGGCGCGTCAGGTCGGGCGGGACACCGCCGCGACGATCTCCGGCAGCCGGTTGTGGCCGATCATGCCGCCGAGCCTGCGGCCGCCCCACGCGGCCAGCAGCCCGTACGGCACGGCCAGCACGCTCGCCCAGGTGGCGCCGAAAATGAGGGGCACGAACACCGGAAGCGCGACCATGCTGGTGCCCAGCATCGCCCCGAGGGAGCCGAGGAACGCCTCGCCGCCCTGCCCGGGGGCCGCGCCGGTGAAGGCGTTGAGCCGATCGGGGAGGGTGTAGGGCAGGATCACGCTGGTCACCGCCCCCACGCCGAGGCCGACCCCGAGCACGCCCCACGCGCTGAGCACGGCGGGCACGGCCCAGGCCGGCTCGCCCGCGACGAGGGACGCGCCGACGGAGAGCACCAGCAGGAGCGGCACCGCGATGATGGCGATCGCGAGTTGCCGGCCGGCGAAATCGGTGCGCACGTCCCGCTCGGAGGAGAACGCGACGGCGTTCATCCAGAGGGAGCGGCCGTCGATACCGAAGGAGTTGGCCGCCTGGATCCCGATCATCGTCGCCGCCAGGCACGCCGGGCCGATCACGAACGCGGGCCCGGTCAAGCCGTCCGGCCCGCGCAGCGAGAACGTGAGGACGCCGGTCACCACGACCGCCAGGAACCAGGAGATCCGGCCCCGCGGCTCCCTCCTGGCGTACTTGAGCTCCTTGGCGACGACCGCGCCGATCACGCCGCCCGGCAGGAGGCCACCGAGGCGCGAGCGGCGCACCGAGCCGCCGCTCTGGTTGGAGGAGTCGGGCGTGACGAGGGCCCGGCGCAGCGCGATGATCCACAACCACCCGAGCACCGCGACCGCCGCCGCGACGACCACCAGCTCGCCGAGGCCGACGAGGCCGCCGGCCTCGATGGCGTGGGCGGCCATGCCGGGCGGCGCCCAGCGCAGGACGGAGGCCGCCGAGTCGAGCAGCACCCGCGGATCGCCGGAGAAGCCCTGGCTGGCGAGCATCCCGGGAAGCTGGAACAGGAGGATGACGAGCACGGCGGCCACCGCCAGCACGTCGCGCCCGCGGCGGCTGCGCAGCGAGGCCGACAGCGCGGTGGTGACGGCGCGGGACGCGACCACGCACAGGGCGAACTGCAGCAGCACGGCGGGGACGCCGATCAGCACGCCGCTCGGCCCGGACGCGAGGCCGACGACCGCGCCGGAGAGCGCGACCAGCGAGGCGAGCGGCCAGGGCCCGGCGACGGACGCGGCGAACAGCCCGGCCGCCATCTGCCGGGTGGTGAGCGGGAACAGCGCCAGACGGGACGGATCGAGCGTCTCGTCCAAGCCGAAGGCGAGCAGCGGAACGAGGATCCACCCGATCGTGAAGACGGTGAACGCGACGATCCCGAGGTCGCCCGCCACGCCGGGAACGGCCAGCCGGAGCAGGGCGAACAGGGCGAATCCTCCGACGGCGCAGCCCAGCGCGGCCAGCGTGGTGAAGGCGAAGCCGATCTGCTTGACCGTGTCACCGTGCAGGTTGCCGCGGATCAGCCGCAGCTTCAGACGGACGAAGAGCCCAACCACGACAGCCCCTCCTCTCCGCCATGGCGCGCGCCGACCAGGTCGAGGAACGCCTCGTTGAGCGTGCGTCCACGCCGGATGGAGTCGAGCGGCCCCTGGGCCACGATGCTCCCCCGGCTCATCACGGACACCCAGTCGCAGAGCCGCTCGACGAGGTCCATGACGTGGCTGGAGAAGACGACCGTGGACCCGGACGAGGTGTACCGCTGGAGGACCTCGACCAGGGTGTTGGCCGAGACCGGGTCGACGCCCTCGAACGGCTCGTCGAGGAAGAGCACGTCGGGGTTGTGCAGCAGCGCGGCGGCCAGGCCGATCTTCTTACGCATGCCGGTGGAGTAGTCCACGACCAGCTTGTCCTGCGCCTCGACGAGGTCCATGACGCGGAGCAGTTCGTCGGCCCGGCGCTCGACCTCGTCGCGCGCGATGCCCCTGAGCTGGCCGTTGTACAGCAGGAGCTCCCGGCCGGAGAGCCGCTCGAACAGGCGCAGCCCCTCGGGGAGCACCCCGATGTGTGCCTTGACCTTGACCGGGTCTCTCCACACGTTGTGCCCGTTGATCTCGATCAGGCCGGCGTCAGGCCGCAGCAGGCCGGTGACCATGCTGAGGGTGGTGGTCTTGCCCGCGCCGTTGGGGCCGACCAGCCCGGCGAAGCTGCCCTTCGGCACGATCAGGTCCACGCCTGCGACGGCGACCTGCGTGCCGAATCTCTTGAACAATCCTTGGGTGCGTACTGCCTCGGGCTTTCCCTCAACCATGCCCTCAACTCTGCCAGACGGCCCGGGAGGCTCGGACGGCGCCAGGCGCGTGGTTACCCTGCAGAGCATGACCGCGGAACGGGCACCTGAGATCGACATCCACACGACCGCAGGCAAGATCGCCGACCTGGAACGCCGCCGGGAGGAGGCGGCCCACGCCGGTTCGGCGCGAGCGGTGGAGCGACAGCACGCCAAGGGCAAGATGACCGCCAGGGAGCGGGTGCGCGCCCTGCTCGACGAGGATTCCTTCGTCGAGTTCGACGCCATGGCCAGGCATCGGTCGACGAGCTTCGGCCTCGACCGCGAACGTCCGTACGGCGACGGCGTCGTCACCGGCCACGGCACCGTGGACGGCCGCCCGGTCGCCGTGTTCGCGCAGGACTTCACGGTCTTCGGCGGCTCTTTGGGCGAGGTCTTCGGCGAGAAGATCGTCAAGGTCATGGACCACGCGCTCAAGACCGGCTGCCCGGTGATCGGCATCAACGACTCGGGCGGCGCGCGCATCCAGGAGGGCGTCGTCTCCCTCGGCCTGTACGCCGAGATCTTCAAGCGGAACGTGCACGCGTCGGGCGTGATCCCGCAGATCTCCCTGATCATGGGTCCCTGCGCGGGCGGCGCGGTCTACTCCCCCGCCCTCACGGACTTCGTCCTGATGGTTCGGGAGAAGTCGCACATGTTCATCACCGGCCCGGACGTCATCAGGACCGTGACCGGCGAGGAGGTGACGTTCGAGGAACTCGGCGGCGCGCACGCGCACGGGACCAGGTCCGGCGTCGCGCACTACGAGGCCGTGGACGAGGAGGACTGCCTGGACTTCGCCCGGGCGCTGCTGTCCTACCTGCCGTCCAACAACATGGACGACGCCCCCGTCTACGACGCCGACGCGCCGATGGAGATCACCCCGGAGGACCTCGAACTCGACACTCTCGTCCCGGACTCGGCAAACCAGCCGTACGACATACGGTCGGTCGTCGAGCACATCCTGGACGACGGCGAGTTCCTGGAGGTTCACGCGGGTTTCGCGCCGAACATCGTGGTGGGTTTCGGCCGGGTCGAAGGGCGCTCCGTCGGCGTGGTCGCGAACCAGCCGATGAGTTTCGCCGGAACGCTGGACATCGCGGCGTCCGAGAAAGCCGCACGCTTTGTCAGAACTTGTGATGCCTTCAATATTCCAGTCTTGACATTTGTTGATGTTCCGGGATTCCTGCCGGGCACCGACCAGGAATGGAACGGAATCATCCGGCGCGGGGCGAAACTCCTCTACGCGTACGCGGAGGCCACGGTGCCCCTGGTCACCGTCATCACCCGCAAGGCGTACGGCGGGGCGTACGACGTCATGGGATCCAAGCATCTCGGCGCGGACGTCAACCTCGCCTGGCCGACCGCCCAGATCGCGGTGATGGGCGCCCAGGGGGCGGTCAACATCCTCTACCGGCGCGAACTGGCCGCCGCCGAGGACGCCGAGGCCGCGCGCGCCGTGTTCGTCAGCGAGTACGAGGACACGCTGGCCAACCCCTATCTGGCGGCGGAACGCGGCTACGTGGACGCGGTGATCAGGCCGTCGGAAACGCGGACCCAGATCGTCAGAGCGCTGCGCGCCCTCCGCGACAAGCGGGCGACGCTGCCGCCCAAGAAGCACGGGAACATCCCGCTGTGATCGATCCTGAGGCGCTTCGCGGCGAGATCGTACGGGGTGACCCGATTTCGGAGGAGATCGCCGCCCTCGTGTCCGCGCTTCTCTCCGCCCGCCATCGCGGTGTCGTGTCCCGAGCCGTTCCCATGCCTTCCGCCGCATCGGCGCGTAAGAAATGGGCAAACCCCGCACATGGGATGCGAACGGGACTCCCGCACGGTCCTGGGGCGTGGCGTTCGCCCATGCTTCGGCATTAGATCAGCGGAACAGGGTGTCAACAGGCTCAAGAGTTGGGAGTATCTAGAAAAGGGGGAGATATAGTCAGCCGATCATCTAGTGACGAGTCCTGGAGGACGACATGGCCATCCTGGACCTCACCGCACACAGCATGGCTGCCAAGTACGCGGTCCTCGTGGACGTCGGCTACCTATATGCGGCGGCCGGCGAAGTCCTGCTGGGGGCGAAGGAGCGTAAGGAATACCGCGTCGCCGCGGACGAGCTCATCCAGTCGTTGCAGAAACACGCGCTGGAGCGCATTCCCGGCGAGTTGCTCCGCGTCTACTGGTATGACGCCGCACGCGACCGGGTTCCGACGGTCGACCAACGTGTGATCGCCCAGCTTCCCTGGGTGAAGGTACGACTTGGCAACCTGAACGCGCGCGGCCAGCAGAAAGGTGTGGACGCCCAGATCCGCAGCGACCTGGAGGCCCTTGCCCGGCATCACGCCGTCAGCGACACCGTGCTGATCGCGGGTGACGAGGACATGGTGCCCGCGGTGGAGGCCGCGCAGGCATACGGCGTACGCGTCCATCTTTGGGGGGTGGAGCCGCCGTTCGGCACCAACCAGGCCGAGCGGCTGGTGTGGGAGTCGGACACTGTCGAGATCTTGAGCGCCGATTTCCTGCGTCCCTACTTCAACCGGGCGCCCGTTCCGGTGCCTGTCACGCCCGCGCCGTCCCCGGCGCAGGTGTTCGCGGGCCGCACGGTCAGACCGGTGCCGAAGGCGCCTGTCGGGCAGATCACCAAGCTGGGGCCCGGACGGCCGCATGTGGAGGAGGTCGGCGAGCACGTCGCGCAGAAGTGGATACTGACCCGCGGCCGCGACAACATCAGGGACCTGCTTCCCGGGCCCATCCTGCCGACCGTCATCGACACCGAGCTCTTGATCGAGGCGGAGAAGGAGCTGGGCCACTCGCTGCGCCCCTACCCGGAGGCGAGGGTGTGGCTGCGGGACGGCTTCTGGGCCAGGGTGTACCGCGAGTTCGACCTCGGAGTCGGCATCTCCAGCAAGTGACCGGACCGGCCGCGAGGCCGTGACGGTGAGGTCCGATTTCCGCCAGCCCGATGGTCCGGGCAGGGCATAACGTCGAACACGTGAGCACACGACACCTGGACTTCGAGTCATGCTACCTGGCGGTGTCCGCCTGTGATCCCCGGTTCGACGGGCGTTTCTACACGGCGGTCACGTCCACGGGCATCTACTGCCGGCCCGTGTGCCCGGCGCGCACGCCCGCGCGGAAGAACGTCCGCTTCTACCGGCACGCGGCCAGCGCCGAGGCCGCCGGGTTCCGGCCCTGCCGCCGCTGCCGCCCGGAGCTGAGCCCGGGCGCCCCCGGCTGGGACGTGCGCGCGGACCTCGTCGGGCGGGCGCTCCGCCTGATCGGGGACGGCGAGGCCGACGACCACGGCGTCAGCGGCCTCGCGCGGCGGCTCAACGTGACCGAACGGCACCTCCACCGGCTGTTCGTCGCCGAGCTGGGAACCGGACCGCTCGCCGTCGCCAGGACCCGGCGGCTGCTGCTGGCCAAGCAGCTGCTCACCGAGACCCACCTGCCGATCGCCGACGTGGCCTTCGCATCGGGGTTCGGGAGCGTGCGCCAGTTCAACGCCGCCATGAAGGAGTCGTACGGCTTCGCACCCGGAGACCTCAGGAAGACCACCGGAGCGGTGGGCGCCGTTCCCCGGCCGTGCCTCGCCCCCCACGGCCTGACCCTGCGGCTGCATTACCGCGGGCCGTACGACGCGGCGGCGCTGTTCCGCTACCTGGCCGCCCGCGCCATCCCCGGGACCGAGTCCGTCACCTGGCCGGCAGGGGAATCCGCCGAGTCCGGGGAGATCGGCCAGGACGCCGGCGGCAGGCCGACCTACCTCCGGGCCGTCCCCGGCGGGTGGATCGCGCTGGTTCCCGTGGCAGACCACATCCGGCTCACCGTGCGTACCGCCGACACCCGGCAGCTGGCCCGGATCGTGGCGCGGTGCCGCCGCCTGCTGGACCTGGACGCCGACCCCGAGGCCATCACCTCGGCGCTCGGCGCGACCTCGCTCGGGCCGCTGGTCGCGGAGCGCCCGGGCCTGCGCGTCCCCGGCGCGTTCGACGGCTTCGAGCTGGCCGTACGCGCGGTCGTGGGGCAGCAGATCTCGGTAGCGGGAGCCCGGACGCTCCTCGGCCGCATCGCCGCCAGGGCGGGCACGGCCGTCACCGCGCCGCCCGGTGACGAGGTCACGCCGGTCACCCTGCTCTTCCCCACGGCGGACCGGCTCGCGGCGGCCGATCTGACCGGCCTCGGGCTGACCACCCGCCGCGTCGGCACGCTGCGGGCGCTCGCCGAGGAGGTCGCCGCGGGGCGGATCGACCTCGACGGCGCCGAGGACGTCCCGGAGACGGTCGCCAAACTGCTCCGCCTCCCCGGGATCGGACCGTGGACCGCGAGCTACGTCGCGCTGCGCGCGCTCGGCGACCCGGACGCGTGGCCCGGCGGCGACCTGGTGCTAAAGAGGACCATGCAGTGCCTCGGCATCCCGGCCGAGCACGCCGAACGATGGCGGCCCTGGCGGGCGTACGCCGCGCTCCACCTGTGGAACGCGAGCACCGGCCCGGCCGCCGCCCGCGACATCTGAGAGAACGCAGACAGGAGGGAGCGGCGGGCCCGCGCGGCCCCCCGCGAGCATCATGATCATTGCTCAGGTTCTTCCCACACCGGTGGGCCCGGCGAGCGTGCTCGCCCGTGACGGCGTCGTCGTGGCCGCCGGTTTCAGCGCGGATCCCCGGGAGCAGTTCGCCCGCCTCCCGGCCGCGCTCCAGGAGCTGCCGCTGGTCGAGGGCGACCTCGGCGACATCGCGCAGGCCGTACGGGACTATCTGGACGGCGAGATCGACGCCCTGGACCGCGTCCCGGTGACGCAGCCGGGAACGCCGACCCGGCAGCGGCTCTACACGGCGCTGCGGAGCGTCTCCGCCGGGACCACGGTGTCGTACGGCCGGTTGGCGGAGATGGCGGGGCTGCCCAGGACGGCGGCGCGGGCGGCCGGGGCGGCGTGCGCCCAGAACCTGATCGCGCCGTTCGTCCCCTGCCATCGCGTTCTGCCCACGACGGGCGGGTTCGGCGGCTATTACTACGGCGTCCCCGTGAAGGAGTGGCTGCTCGCCCACGAAAGCCACCGATGACCACGGCGGCGACGGGCGACCGGCTCCACTGTCAGCCCGTGACGACGGATTGCACCTCGCCCACGGGGACGTCGCGGGTGGCGGCAGCCCGGATCGGCTCGAACGGGAACGGCTGGCCCCCCTGGTCGTCGGTGCTGACGACCTGCCACACGGAGGTCACGGTGAGCGTGTAGACGTCGCGCGACTGGTCGATCGAGGCCCTCAGGTAGCGGACGCCGCAGGTGAAGTCGCCTCCCTTGGTGTACGGGCGCCCGCCGGCGCCGCAGTTCTCACGCACCTCGGCGCGGTCGGACGTGGTGCCCGGGTCGATCTCCACGTTCTTGGGGGTGGCAGTGACCGTCACGCTCATGAACCCCGGGAGGGTCGCGGTCACCGAGCGCGGCACCTGTGCCCCGCCCTCCAGCCAGACCCAGGTCGGCAGGTTGACGTAGCTCTTGGCGTCCGGGCTGAGCTTGACCTGCGGCTCGGGCACGGTCAGCGCGGCCCGGGCGATCGCCCGAAGCTCCTCCGCGGTGATCCCGCCCGGGGGCGTGGTCCCGGTCGGCACCCATACGGCGGTGGCCAGCGCGGCCGAGCAGGCCGCTCCGTTCTGATCGCCCGCGTTGTACGCGGCGCGCCACCAACGCCCCTGCTGCCCCAGTTTGTCCCTGTACTGCTGGAGGAAATCATTCGTGTACTGCCGGCTGTTCGAGCTGGAACTGGAGAGGTCGGGGTCGGCTCTGAACGCGTGTTGCAACGTCGAGTCCTCCTCGCGGAGCATCTCCTCGGCGCTCTTGTACGGCTCGTACCAGCACGGGCGTGGAATCCGGTAGCCGTCGCCCTTCGCGCCCTTGCCGCCGAGGCCGTTGCCGGAGAGCACGATGGCCGAGTGCATCAGCCGTACACCGGCGGTCCTGCCCTCCTGGAAACCCTCCGCGGTCGGGTGGGACGGATCCGGCGCCGCGAGCAGAGACGCCACCAAAGACGCCACCAGAGGCGTGAGCGGGGCGGCGAACGGTCTCATCGGGCACACTCCTTCGCGGGTGCGGCCGGGTAGGTGGCGATGCGGAACAGCCTGATCCGCCAGACACCGTGCTCATCCCGGCCGATCGCGGCGGACCAGAGATAGACCGACGTCGGCGGCCGGGTCCAGCTCGGCTGGTCCGCGATCGGCTTCCCCTCCGTGTCGATCATCCGGATCGCCGACTCGTCCACGCAGCCGAGCACCTGCACCCCCATCCGGTCGCCGACCGTGACCGAGGAATCGACCCGCAGCGCGTACAGCCGGGCCACGCCGCGCGCCGACAGGTTCCGGTCGAGGAACCCGCGCAGGCGGGTCACGATGTCGCCGATGGCCGTCTCGTCCACCTTCGTGAGGTAGGAGGCGTCATGCCCGCCGGTGGTGACGGCCCGCCACAGGGCGGTGTAGCTCTCGGCGTACGCCCGCACCGCTCCGGCCACGTCGG
Source organism: Microtetraspora sp. NBRC 16547 (assembly GCF_030268965.1). Lineage (GTDB taxonomy): Bacteria > Actinomycetota > Actinomycetes > Streptosporangiales > Streptosporangiaceae > Microtetraspora. Next base: position 242,577 of record NZ_BSSE01000001.1, read on the forward strand.
CGTCCAGCCCCGAGGGCCACTCGATCTCGACCCGCAGGCCCTCTCCGGCCGGGACCGCCTCGACCCCCGGAGTGATCGGGACCTGCGTCTGGCGGCCGGGACCGGCCGTGGCGGTGGGCGGTGTCCCCTGTCCGGCGTCGGGCGCCGGCTGCCCGGCCGTCTTTCCGGCGAGCGCGCCTGTCCCCCCAGGGGTGAAGACCGGCTCCTTCCCGGAGGAGCCGCACCCCGCCGCGAGCAGGCCGCCCAGCAGGCCGCACAGCAGCCCGCACAGTACGCCGCCACGCAAGACCGCGGCACCCCGCGCCGCTCTGCCCGTTCGCATGGCTCTCGCCCTTCGCATGGCTCTCACCGTCGCCCGTGACCGGTCACGCGAGGCGCGGGGTGCCGAGGCCCGAGGGGGCGCCCCGGCGCCAGTCCGGGAGCAGTTCATCGATCAGCGCCTCCGTCTCGGGAGCCATGCCGCCTCCGTAGGGATGCGACGCGGACCTTCGGTGCATGCCGTCCACCACCGCGCGCAGCCGCGCGGGATCGCCGGTGGCGTGCGCGGCGCGCAGCAGGTCGCGCCAGAGCCCCTCGTCGTCTGCCGCGAGGAGCAGGCCGGCCCGGGCCGCCGCGACCGCGGCCTCGGCCTCGCCCCGCGCCAGCCGCAGCTCGCAGAGGCGGTGGGCGGCGTCGGCCACGCTCGCCGTGACGTCGTACTCGAGCGAGTCGGCGGCGAGCCAGGCGTACCGGCCCGCCGGTCGGCCGCTCAGCAGCGGCCCGCGCACCAGCCCGACGGCCTTCTCCAGGAGGAGAACCTCCGCCTCGGGATGCTGATCGCGGGACCGGCGGACCAGCTCCTGGAAGAGGTGCCAGTCGCTTCTGACCTCGGGGCCGAGCCGCAGCCGTCCCGCCTCGTCCAGGTGGACGTGGGGGCGGCCGTCGGCGTCGGCGCCGAGCCACTTCACCACGCGGGCGATGGTCGCGTCGCGCACCACCGCCTGCACGCCGCGCGGCCACAGGACGCCGCCGAGCACGACGGGATGGACCCCCGCCGGGTGCCCCGCCAGATAGACGACCATCTCGTGCGCGAGCGCGGATCGGCCCTCCTCCAGGGGGTTCACCGGGCCGATCTCGATCGGGCCGAGGATGCGGACCTCGATCGACGGCGGCTCGTCGGGCACCCGTACCTCGGGCTCGGGCAGCGGCTCGCCGTCGGTGCGCTGAGCCGTACGGAACAGGTCGATGACGGCGGTGTAGTGGCGGCGCGGCAGCAGCTGGGCATCGACCTCGAACCCCAGGGCGTCGATCCTGGCCCGGTCGTCGTCGGTGATCTCCCAGGTCCAGGTGGCGTGCGGCATCCCGCCCGCCACGACGTACCCGGTGGCCGTGCGCGTCGCCTTGCCGAGCACCGCGAGGCGGCGCGCCTCGTCCTCGTCGGGACGGATCGCCGAGAGCAGGTAGTGCGGCGTCCAGACGGGGTCGTCCACCCGGGAGTGGATCCGCCCGGTGAGGACGTCTCCGGTCTCGTGGGCGGCGCGCTCCTCCAGTTCGGGCAGGACCTCGGCGAGGCTGCCCGCGATCCGGATCCGTTCGGGGGCGATCAGCGTCAGCTCCTCGCCGAACCCGACGAGGGTGAGCCGCATGTGGTCCGACCAGCGGTTAGTCGCCAGTTCCACCGCGAGCGCGGACATGGCGGCGACGGTTCGGGTGCCCTCCATGGCGACGACGCCCTGCGCGGCCTCCAGGTCGATGAGCACCCGGCCGCCGTCGGCGGTGCCCAGGGAGACCAGGCCGGGGTACGGCGCGGGCACTCCGGCGAGGTCCTGCTCGTCGATCCGGCGGCCCTCGTGCGCGTGGAGCCGCCAGACCTGCCCGCCGTCGCACGCCTCCCAGGGCTCTGGGGCGTCCAGGTCGGCGGGGTGGATCCACAGGTCGAGGCCCCTGCTGGACAGGTGGACCGCGTAGATCGTCGGCGGGCGCCTGCCCTGGTCGGCGAGCAGCCGGCCCAGCAGGCGCAGGCCCAGATCGAGCATGCGGCTGCCCGGAGCGTCGGCCCCGAGGCGGATCGCGACCTCGGCCCCGGCGGCGTCCCCTCTGGGCCGGACCACCCGCCGGCCGAACGCGCGCCGCCAGAGCTGCTCCCTGCGCCGCCGTCCCAGTACGGCGAGCAGCCCCGCCGCCGCCAGCGACGCCGCCGCGAGGTAGTCGGCCAGGTCGAGGCCACCGTCCTGCTCCTGCCCGTGGCGTCCGGCCAGAGAGGGTTCGCCGCGCGAGGATCGGTCGTCCGCCGCTCCCTGCCGGTCGTCCCTCGCGGACCTCTCCCGCGGTGACGGAACCGCTGACGAGTCGGCGTCGGCGGTCTCGTGGCGGGGTCGCTCCGTCAGGGCGGGCGGCGGCAACCGGAAATCGCCCTTCCCCGACGCCGGATCGCGGTTCTCGTGCCGCCCTGTGTCCCGCCCTGTGTCTCGGCCGGTGTCCTGGCCTGCTTCCTGGCCGCCGCCGAGGTCGTCATTCAGGTCGCCGCTGGTGTCCGTGGGCATGCGGGGGTGGTGTTCCAGCGTGGTCGGCCGGTCCTCGTCCGCGGGGACGATCAGGACGTTCCTCGCGTCGTCCGGCATGTCGAGGACCCAGCCCGGCCTGATCAGGTCGGCCATCCGCAACCGGCTGCCGTCGGGCTGCTGCTTGTGCTGGTTGAGCCGGTAGATCTCGGGATAGCGGCGGCCGTCCCCGAGGCACTTGTCGGCGATCTCCCACAGGCTCTCGTGGTGCCGCCCATGCGGCGGCTGCACGACGTAGACCTTCTTGACCTCGCGGGCCTGGAGCGGCGGGCGATCGTCGCTCGTGACGATCGGCGCGGACAGCGTGGCCGCCTGGGGGCGGATCGCGGGGGTCGTGCCGCCCCCCGTGCCCGGCCCGATCACCGGGACGGCCACCGCCGCCGCCGCGAACAGCAGCAGCACCGCGGAGACGAGCCGGTGGGCGAGTGCCTGGGTGCCTCCGGACAGGGGCACCCGCGCGGGCATTCCCACCCGGCGGATCCCGGCGTACACCTCGACGATCACGCAGACGAACAGCTGCAGCCAGGCCAGCCACACCAGCAGGACGAGGATCGCGATGACCGTCTCCGGGCCGACGTCGCTCGTGAGCAGGTCCAGGTCGCGCAGCTCGGGCCGCAGCGGCGGCCCGGCCAGCCTGATCAGCGCGTACGGCACGCCGCCCACGAGAGCGGCCAGGGCCAGCAAGGCGGCGATCCCGGCGAGGATGTCACGCGGCGTCCGTTTCGGCGGGATGCGCACCGGCCGCCGGGCGGCCCGGCGGCCGGGCTGCCGGTGCGGGTGCGGGTGCGAAGCGGGCCGCTGGAAGGTCGAGAAGGCCGACGGGTCCGGATCACGGGTCGGCGACCGGGTGGAGCGCGTGTCGGACGGCGGCACGGGATCACGGGCAGGGGGCAGCGCGGGCGGCAGTGTCGGCTTCAGGTTCGGCGACACGTTCGGCGGCACGTTCGGCGGCAGGGTGGTCGGGGCTGCGGGCGCCGGCGGCGTCCGCTGCCCGGGAGGGCGGCCACCGCCAGGAGGACGGCCGCCACCGGGAGGGCGGCCCGCTCCACGGGGGCGGCGCGGCGATCCCGAGCCGCGCGGCCACGAGTTCCCGTCACCGGTCATGCGTCCCCCGCGTCCGGCCCGGCAGTGGCGGTCGCCGCCATCTCCGAGCCGCCGAATCCGAGCATCGACAAGAACACGGCGTCCCAGCGGACACCGACCTCGACGGTCACCTCCGCCTGGGCGCCGCCGATCTCGCACCGCTTCAACTGCACGGCCTGGTCGTCGTGCGCACTCACGATCTCCCGCGCCCGGCCGCACACGGCACCCTCGTCGGCGAGCAGCCGGACCTGGCCAGTGGCGCGCAGCGCCTCCACGTCGATCTGGTCGGCCGCGGCGCGGGCGCCCTGCTCGGCGACGTCGGCGGCCCTGAGCCGGGCGTTGATGGCCGCCCCGCCGTCGACGAGCAGCCCCGCGAGCAGGAACACCGCCACTGAGAAGATCACCACGAAGACCGACATCGATCCCCGCTCGGCCCCTGCGCGTCGCTCGTGTGGGCACCGAGGTCCGTGCCTTCGGGTCACTCCACCCTCCGGAACTGCTCCAGCGGGACGACGGACGTCCCTTTCATCCGCCGCGTCGCGCCGAACCCGAGGAACTCCAGGTCCAGCTCGCAGGTCACGGCGACGTGGACGACGCCGCCCTCCTTCCATTCGGTGCCCGACAGGCCGACCTCGGGAGCGCATTGGCCGGAAAGCGCGGCCTCGGCCGTCTCCTTCGCCGCGGACTCGGCCTCGGAGCGGGTCCGCTGGACCGACGCCGCGCGGGCCGCGTCCCTGGCCGCGCCGTTGACCTCCCCCTGGGCCTCGACGACCCGGCCCGCTCCGACGAGGAACATGAGGAAGAGCAGGAAGACGGGCGCGAGCATCACGGTCTCGGCCGTCATCGACCCGCCGTCCCGCGATTTGGAGTGGGGGCGGGCCGTCGTGGGCGGCGGGAGCCGTACGGGCCGGGTCATCGGCAGCCGTCCGAACCGTCGTCGGGCCGGAAGCACTCGATGGGACCGCCGAAGCTCGCCGTGATGGTGAACGTCATCTCGGGGAGCAGCGGCACCACCTGGACGGCGCTGCCGGTGACCTCGACGCCGCGCTGGTCGCCGCGTTCCCAGGCCCGGGCCGTGGCGTTCTTGAGGATCTTGGGCCCGACCGCCCGCACGATCTGCTCGGCCTTCGCCTCGGCATCGCCCTGCCAGCCCTCCGAGGTCCCGGCGGCACGGGCCAGCCTGGCCCCTTCCCTGGCGGCGGCGTCGGCGACCTGCCGGCCATGGAACCAGAGCGTGAGCTGTACGACGAGGAGCACCACGGCCAGCACGATCGGCATGATCATGGCGAGCTCGATGACGGTGGCCCCCCGATCGCGCGCGGACCGGGACACCACAGACCGGGCCACCACAGACCGCGCCACCACGGGCCGGGCCACCACAGACCGCGCCACCACAGACCGCGCCACCACGGGCCGGGCCACCACGGACGGGGTTACCGCAGACTGGACCACCACGGGCCGGGCCACCGGGGACGGGGTCACTCTGAACCGCCGTCGAACTGACCTCCCCCGCCGCCCCCGCCGCCGCCACCGCCACCGCCGCCACCGCCTCCGCCGCCGAAGTTGGAGGTGATGTCGGCTTCCTTCTGGGTGACCAGGTTCTTGATGAGGGTGGCCAGGCCGAGGGCGACTCCGGCGATGATCGCCGTGATGATCACCCATTCGACGGCCGAGGCCCCCTTGCTCGGCGCGTTACGGGCGCGGTCGATCCGCACGTGGAGCATCGCGATCAAATAGGTGAGCATCTATGCCCCCAACATCTTCATGGCCGCCGGAAAACTGAGGAAGATCACGAACCCGGCGCACAGCAGGAGCTGGGCGACGAGCATCGACTGGGACCGCTCCCCCGCCTTGCCCTCGACCTCGGCGAGCTCCCGTCGCCGGAGCGTCGCGGCGCGCGCGGTGAGCGAGGAGCGGACCTTGGCGCCGTCGTCGGCGACCAGGCCGAGCGCGGCGGACAGGTCGCGCAGCTCGTCCACGTTGATCTCGTCGCCGAGCTGGCCGAGGGCCTGCCACGGGGTGATGCCGACGATGCGTGCGTTGCCGAGCGCCTCGCGGATGCGTTCCATGGCCCAGTTGGCGCCCGCCCCGGAGCTCCCGGTGGGGCTGCCGACGGCGACCGCCATCATCAGGGCCTCCGGGACGCCGCGGCCCCCCGCGAGGTTCATCGCGACCAGGTCGAGGAACGCGCCGACCGCGTGCCGGAAGTCGCGGCGGCGCACCCCCGCGTCCCGCCGGATCTGCAGGTCGGGCAGCAGGAAGAAGACCGCGGAGACCGCCAGCGCGGACCAGAGCGGGATGCCCAGCGACAGACCCAGGTCCATCAGCGCCAGCCAGCCGACCAGGAGGGGGAAGACCAGCAGCCCCGCCGCCGCGAGCAGGACCTTCGTCGCGAGGAACCCCTCGAAGGACTTGCCGAGCAGCGCCAGGTCGGCCCGGGTGGAGCGCGCCTCCCACCCCCTCGCCGCGTAGAAGCGCGCGAGCCGTACGCCGAGGTCACGGCGGAACGCGCTGACCTGCTCGTCCGGCGCGATGAGCGGCGCCTTCGGCAGGTCTTCGCCAGCGCGCGCCAGGTCCAGTGCGGTCAGCCGGGCGAACAGCCCGGGCCGGGGCGGGAAGAGCGCCCGGAAGAGCAGGAAGAGGCCCAGGCCGAGTACGGCTCCCGCCAGCGCCGGCTCCGTCATCGCTTTCCCCCCGTCCGGAGCGTGTGGTCGTCCGCGACGTCATCGCGCGCCTCACCGCCCCTCCCCGCCGCGCCCTGCCCGCCCGTGCCCTGCCCGCCTGTGCCCGCGTACGGCGCGAGGATGCGGGCGGGCTTGTCGAAGCGGGCCAGCCGGCGCATCCACGCGAACCCTGCGCCGAACAGCCCCGCCACCACGACGAGGACGGCCTGGCCGAGCAGTGAGCCGTACTCCTCGACGTACGAACGGTTGAAGATCACGAGAGCGGCGGCGAAGGCCAGCGCCGTGCCGACCACGATCTGCACGCTCTTGCGGGTGGAGCGGCGCTCGGCCTCGACCCGCCGCCGCATGTCGAGCTCCTCGCGGGCGGAGACGGCCAGCGCGGACAGCACGTCGCGCAGGCCGGGGCCGCGCAGCCGCGAGTTGAGGATCAGCGCCGCGACGACGAGGTCGGCGGAGGGGTCGTCCAGCTCGTCGGCGAACATCCGGAGCGCGTCCGCCAGGGGCATGCGGGAGTGCAGCCGGTCCACGAGCGCGAGCAGGTGCGGCCGGAGCATGGGCGCGGCCGCCCGGATGGACGACGGGATGGCCTGTTCGAGCCCGGCGGCCCCAGCGATCGTGTCCCGCAGCGACTCGGTCCACGCGGCCAGCCCCTCCAGGCGCCGCATGGCGGCGCGCTCCTCCGACGCGCCGCCGGTGAGGCCACGCCAGGCCAGGACGAGCAGCACGGCGCCGACCGCCACCACCGGCCACCCCGTGACCAGCAGGACGACGACCCCGACGATCACCGCGACGGCCGTCCGGGTGGAGAGCGTCCTGAGCAGCTCCAGCCATCCGGCCTTCCCGTCGGGACCGGCGGGCCGGGGGCGCACGCCGTACAGGGCGAGGGCGAGGAGGAACAGGCCACCGCCCGCCACCGCGCCGGCCAGCAGCGCCAGCGGATCGAACACCCCGGCGGGCATCAGCGCCACACCTCCTGCGCGGGGTCGTAACCGTGCGCGGCCAGCTCGTCCAGGCAGGAGATCGGGGCGTGCGGGACGACGCGGTCGCCGGCGGCGATGAAGACCTCCGAGGACAGCACCCGTCCGTCGCAGCCCGTGACCTCGCGGACGCTGGACACGAAGCGCCGGAGCGTCCCGCCACGGTGGTAGTCGTTGCGCTTCTCGATGAAGACGACGAAGTCGATCGCGCCCGCGATGAGCATGTGGGTCGCCTCGATGGGGAGCCGCTCGTCGGCCTGCAGGGCGTACGTCGCGATGCGGTTGAAGACCTCCATCGAGGAGTTGGCGTGGATCGTGGAGAGCGAGCCGTCGTTGCCCTGCGTCATCGCGTTGAGCATCGTGACGATCTCGTCGCCGAGGACCTCGCCGACGATGACCCGCGAGGGGTTCATCCGCAGCGAGCGCCGGACGAGCTCGGCCATGGTGATCTCACCCTGCCCCTCGGAGTTCGGCAGGCGCTGCTCGAACGCGACCACGTTGGGATGGAGCTCAGGGAACTGGTCGAGGCCGAGTTCGAGCGCGCGCTCGACCGTGATGAGCCGCTCGGCCGCCGGGATCTCGTTGGCCAGTGCCCGCAGCAGCGTCGTCTTCCCCGCGTTGGTCGATCCGGCGATCATGAGGTTCTTGCGCGCGGCCACCGCGGCGGCCAGGAAGCGGCCCAGCTCGGGCGCGAGCGTGCCGTTGCCCACCAGGTCGCTGAGGAACACCTTGCCCAGGCGGGCCCGCCGGATCGACACGGCCGGCCGGACGGTGACGTCCATGACGGCCGAGAGCCGGGAGCCGTCGGGCAGGCGCAGGTCGAGCTGCGGGTTCGCCGTGTCGAACGGCCGGGACGACAGGCCGGAGTACGCCGCCAGGATCTGGATGAGCTCGATCAGCTCGTCGTCGGAGTCGGCGACGGGCTCGTGCGCGATCTCCTGGCCGTCGGCGTAGCTCACGAACACCCGGTCGCAGCCGTTGATGTCGATGTTCTCGACCTCGGGGTCGTCCAGGAACGGCTGGAGGCGGCCCACGCCGAACAGCGCGGCGTGGATGCCGGCGGCGAGCGCCTCCTCCTCATCGGCGGTGGGCGGGGTGCGGCCGACGCCGATCTCGCCCCTGGCGTACTCCTCGAGGACCTGGGCGATCAGCGCGCGGGCGAACTGCCGCTCGTCCTCCCCCGTCATCGGGGGGACGCCGCTCGCCTGGTCCAGCCGCCGCTGATGGGCCAGCCGGTCGCCGACCTCCTGGCGGAACCGTTTCACCAGCGCGTGGTCGACGCCGGCCTGCTGCCCGCTCATCGGCTCGCTCCGCTCCGGTCCGTCCGCTCCCCGGCCGCCGTCTCCGGCGAGAGCAGCGCGGCGAGCCGCCCGGCCAGCTCGCGCGCGGTGCGGATCAGCAGGCTGCGGTCCAGCCGCCCGCCCCACTGGCCACGCAGCAGCTCGGCGCCCTTCGGGTCGTGCGCGAGGCCGGCCACGAACGCGACGTCCCAGGGCGCGACGATGCGCCGGACCTCCTCGATCGACGCGCGGTACGACCGGGGGTCGGCGACCACGACCACAACGGGCCGGCCGTCCAGCAGGGCCAGCCGCTCGCGCAGATGGGCGACGTGGTCGAGGCTCGGCCGGGTGAAGAGCACGACCTGGGCGGCCTCCGCGATCAGGTCGCCCACCTCGGCGTGCGCGCCGAGGCGGCCGCAGTCGGCCAGCACGTCGGCGTGCGGCAGCGCGGCCAGCGACCGGCCGAGCGGACCCCACAACCAGGTGAGCCCCCCGGCCTGCTCGCCGTGGGTCAGACCGGTGAGGACGTCCAGACCGCCGACGAGCTTCTGCGTGTGCTCGTAGATCTGGTCGGCGTGCAGCCCGCGCCGGGCGACCGCGCCCAGGCTGAGCAGGCCGCGGCCGGGATTCAGCACGCCGCCGTCGTGGGCCGGCAGCCGGTACGCGAGGTCGCCGCCGGACGGGTCGCACTCGGCCAGCAGCACCGGACGCGGCCATACCGCTCCGAGGGCGGTCGCCGCGGTGGTCACGCCGGGCGCCCCCTTGTCGGCGGCGAGGACGATGAGGGCCACGTCACCCGGCTCCGGGCAGCACGGCCAGCGCGATCTCGCCGCTGGAGGCGTACGCGGCGACGGCGGGCGAGATGGACGCGTCGACGACCACCGAGACCAGCCCGCTGCCCGACCTCCCGGGCGCGCCTACGCTGTGGACGCGGGCATTGGGCGCGAGCACCCGCTGCTGGGCCGATCCCTTGCCGCCCGCCGGAACGTAGATCACCTGGACGACGTCGCCCTTGGTCATGCCGACCGGCGCCTGCCCCGCCTTGAGCGCGAGGCCCACGATGGCCTTGCCCGGGCCGAGCTCATCGCTCGCCTTGGTGACCATCGTGCTGGTCAGCAGCGTGCCGGGCAGGAGGGTCACCGCGGCATAGGTGGTCTCGACCTCGTTCCGGTATCGCCAGGGGACGTAGTCGATGCCGGTGTCGGCGATCTGGACCTCCTTGATGGCGGAGGCCGGGATGAGCTGCCCCGCGCCGACCTGCTGGACGATTCCCACGGCCGAGACGCGGTCGCCGCTGCGCAGGACGAGCAGCGTGGTGGTCAGCGCCCCGCCGAGGATGAGGAGGACGGCGAGGGCGGCGAGCGCGGGCTTGCGCTCGCGCGGCGGGACGGGCAGCTTGCGCGAGGCCGGTCCGGACAGCCCGGGCCGCTCGCCGGCGGGTACGCGTCCGTCGGAGGCGGGCTTGTCGCTGATCCTCATGGGTGGGGGGCTCCCAGGGACGATCGCTTCCGGTACTGGAATGAGGGCCGGAGTAACGGCCGCGCCTTCATCCGCAGTATTGGTCAGTTCGAATTACTGAATTGACGCCATTATGGACAACCACCCGCTGTTGTGTGGCCGGAAACCGGCCATCCATGCTTATCCGTTGGAAATACCGGTGTCAAATGCCCGATTGATCGATGCCTGTTTACTATTATCACTTTCCTGTGGTTGAATCGCGTGATAAGAAGCACTCTGTCCACATAGATCACATCGCTCCCACCGGCCCGGCCACGCCTTGGACGTACGGCGGGGGGCGGGCTCCGGCGTTTCTCGCGAACAAGGAGATATCTGGGGATAGCCCCGATACCTTGGCTCGGCAAGAGCCCTTTCGCCGGGCGCGTCCCGGAGGGACACTCCCCCGAAAGGGGTCGCGGGCCGGTTCCATGGGCGCCGGCCGATTGGCACGCACCGAGTTCACACACCGAGTTCACGCCATGAGTTCACGCACCGAGTTCACGCCATGAGTTCACGCACCGAGTTCACGCCATGTTCACGCCATGAGTTCACGTCACGGCGAACCGCCCTTCCCCCGAGAAGGCGGCCCTTGGGAGTCTGAGTATGCGGATCATGCTCACCGTGGTGGCCGGGCACGGTCGGCGCGAGGTGATGGTCGAGGGCGACGAGTCCACCACGGTCGGCGCGCTGGCCACCGCGCTCGCCGGCCCGGCCCGCCCCTCCAACGTCGTACGGCTGCCGCCCGCGAGGGCGCCGTACGACCTGGACAGGGGACGGCGGCGCCGGGCCGAGGGCCCCAAACTCTGGGTGGACGGGCGGCCACTCGATCCCGACGCCCTCGTCTTCGGGCTGATCCGCGACGGCGACCTGGTCGCGCTCGACGGCCAGGCGGCGTCCGCGACGATGGCCGAGGAGCCGGACGGCGTGATCGAGCTGCGGGTGGCCGGCGGCCCGGGAGCGGGTTCCGTCCACCGGCTCGGCCCCGGCCTCCACACGATGGGATCGGACCCTGGATGCGCGATCGCCGTACCCGATCCGCGGATGCCGCCCCACGCGGCGACGATCCGGGTCGCGCCCGGCGGGGTCACCGTCGAGCCGGCGCATCCGGCCGCCGGCCTCGAACTGGACGGCGAGCACGTACGCGAGGCGACACCGTGGGAACCCCGGGACCCGGACCGGCGAGCCGCCGAGGCATCCGGGAAGGCCGGGCGCGGAGCGGGCCGCAGATCCCGCAGGTCCCGCGAAGCCCGCAAATCAAGCAAAGCAGGCAAATCGCGTGAAGATCGTGAAACTCGTGAAGCGCGGAAATCCCGCAGCACCCGTGAAGCCCGGGCCCGTACGACATTAGGGGCGCGCCAGGCGGCGGAGCCCGGCTCAGACAGGATGGCGGGCCGGGCGGCGGCCGCTGACCCGCGGCAGGTCCTGCTGTCCTGCGGCGGCTCGGTGTTCTCCATCGGCCCGGTCGAGCCGCCGGACGCCCATCTGGACGCGCTGCCCGACGGAGGGCTGGCCTACAACCGGCCGCCCCGACTCCGCGCGCCCGAACGGCACCGGCGCGTGGAGGTGCCCGCCGAGCCGAAACGCGCCGAGGGAGCCCGGCTCCAGCTCCTGGCCGCGCTGCTGCCCGCGGTGCTCGGCGTGGGCATGGCCATCGCCCTCCACACTCTGTACTTCCTGCTGTTCGCCCTGATGAGTCCGATGATCATGCTTGGGCAGTGGGCGAGCGACCGCAGGCACGGCAGGAAGAAGCACCGCCAGGCCGTCAGGGCATACCGGGATCGGCTCGTGGAGTTCGAGGCCGAGGTGGCGGGGGCGCGCGAGGAGGACGAGGCGGCCCGCAGGGACGCCGCCCCCGACCCGGCCGAGATCCTGCTGACCGCGACCGGACCGCGCCGCCGCCTGTGGGAGCGGCGGCTGCACGATCCGGACAGCCTGCGGCTCCGCGTCGGCCTGGCCGACCTCCCCGCGGATGTCGGGTTCGCGCCGGAACGCGGAACGCCCGCCGACGAGCAACTGCCCGAGCCGCCACTTGCCCGGCACGTGCCCGTCGCGCTCGCGATGCGCAGGCTGGGCGTGGCGGGTGTGACCGGCCCCAGGGACGTGGCGCTCGGCGCCGCCCGCTGGCTGGTCGGGCAGGCGGCGGCCCTGCACAGCCCCAGGGATCTTGCCGTCGTGGTGCTCTCCGCGCACGCGGACGCCGCCGAGCAGTGGGGATGGGTCCGGTGGCTGCCGCACTGCGCCGCCGAAGGAGCGGCAGGGGGCGCGCCGAGCGTCGCCTCCCTCGCCTCCGGCACGGTCGCCCTCGTCGGCGCCGATCCGGAGGCCGCCGCCCGCCGGATCGCCGATCTCGCCGCGCTCATCGGCGAGCGGCTCGACCCGGCCGAGCCCGCCCCGCCCGGCACCGGCTCGTACGGCACCGGCTCGTACGGCACCGGCTCGTACGGCACCGGCTCGTACGGCACCGGCTCGTACGGCATGGCGGCCCGCGGCGGGCCGCTGTCCGGAGGCCCCGCGGGCTGGGCGGATCTCGGCCGCCCGGGGAGCACTCGGCCGGACGAGGCGGCCGAACCCGCGTTCGCGACCTACGACGAGCGGCCCTGCGACGTGCTGGTCGTCCTCGACGGCGCCCAGGTGCTGCGCGGCCTTCCCGGGATGCCGCAGGTCCTCAGGCAGGGCCCCCGAGCCGGGGTGTACACCGTCGCGATCGACGACGACGAGCGGCTCCTCCCGGAAGAGTGCGCGACGGTGGTGTCCTGCGAGCCGGACGGGTCCGTACGGCTCCGCGGCGGGGGGCTGGACGCGATCGGGCCGATCCGAGCCGACCAGGTCTCGGCGTCGTGGTCGGAACGGCTGGGCCGGGCGCTGGCCCCGCTGCGGGACGTCAGCAGGGACGACCAGACGTCGGCGCTCCCGGAGTCGGTGCGGCTGCTCGACCTGGTCGGCTCCGAGGGCATCGCGAAGCGGTGGGGCCGCTCGACCCGGGCGGTCATCGGCGTGGGCCCCGACGGGCCGTTCGAGATCGACATCAGCAGGGACGGCCCGCACGCGCTGATCGCGGGGACCACGGGCGCGGGCAAGTCGGAGCTGCTCCAGACGCTGATCTGCTCCCTGGCCGCCGCCAACCGGCCGGACGAGATGACGTTCGTGCTCATCGACTACAAGGGCGGCGCCGCCTTCAAGGAGTGTGTACGGCTCCCGCACACCGTGGGGATGGTGACCGACCTGGACGGCCACCTCACCCAGCGGGCCCTGGCGTCGCTCGCGGCCGAGATCCGCCGCAGGGAACGGCTGCTCCTGTCCGCCGGGGCCAAGGACATCGAGGACTACCAGGGGTCGCGGGCGTCCGGCTCCGCACCGCTGCCCCGGCTGGTGCTGGTCATCGACGAATTCGCGGCGATGGTGGCCGAGCTGCCGGACTTCATGGACGGCCTGGTCGACATCGCCAGGCGGGGCCGCTCGCTCGGCATCCACCTGGTCCTCGCCACCCAGCGGCCCGGCGGCGTGGTGACCGCGGACATCCAGGCGAACACGTCGCTGCGGATCGCGCTGCGGGTGACCGACGCCAGGGAGTCCGCCGACGTGATCGACGGCCCCGAGGCCGCCCACATCTCCAAGGCGACACCCGGACGCTGCTACGTGCGGTCCGGGTCCGGGCAGGCGGTCGCCGTACAGGCGGCGCGGATCGGGGGGCGCACCCCGGACGGCCGGGACGGAGGCGGGGCCGGCGGGAACCCGCGGGTGATCGAGCTGCCGTGGCGGGCGCTCGGCCATGCCCTGCCCAGCTCGTCCGGCTCGTCCACGTCGTCCGCCTCGTCCACGTCTGCGTCGCCCGGCTGGTCCGCGTCGCCCGGCTCGCCAGCGTCGTCCGCCGGGGAGACGTCGTCGCCCGGGACGGACCTCGCGCTGCTGGTGGACGCGATCGACGCGGCGGCGCGGGGCATCGCCCGCCGACCCAGCCCGTGGCTGCCGCCGCTCCCCGACGCCGTCACGTTGTCCCCCGAGCGGGGCGTGGACGGGCGGCCGCCGGCGCCGGGCGGCGCTCTGTCGCTGCCGTTCGGGCTGACCGACCTGCCGTGGGATCAGGCCAGGGGGCCGCTCTCCCTGGACCTGGAGAACGGCGGGCACCTACTGATCGCCGGAACGGCGCGGAGCGGGCGTTCCACGGCCCTGCGGACGATCGCGGGGTCGATCGCGGCCTGGGCCTCCCCCGAGGACGTCCACCTGTACGCCGTCGACTGCGGTTCCGGGGCGCTGCTCCCGCTGGTCGGCCTCCCCCACTGCGGCGCGGTCGTCACCCGCGACCAGCTCGATCGGGTGGAGCGGCTGCTGTCCCGGCTCCGCGCCGAGGTCGGCCGCCGCCAGCAGCTCCTCGCGGAGGCCGGGTACGCCTCCCTGGCCGAGGCCCGCGCCGCCGCCGGAAACGGGCCGGGGGGTGACGGGCCGGCGGGTGACAGGCGCGTGGGTGACAGGCGCGCGGGTGACGAGCCGGCGGGGCACACGGCCATCGGACGGCTCCCCTGGCTGGTGCTGCTACTCGACCGGTGGGAGGGGTACGTCGCCGCGTTCGAGAACTACGACTATGGGCGGCTGCTCGACGCGCTGCTGCAACTGCTGCGCGAGGGGCCGGCCGTGGGCCTGCGGGCGGTCGTCACCTCCGACAGGTCGGGACTGCTCGGCCAGATCTCGACGGTGTTCGAGGAGCGTCTCGTCCTGCGCCTGGCCGACCCCGCCGACTACGGACTGGCGGGGCTCCCGGTGAAGGACCTGCCCTCCTTCCTGCCTCCGGGTCGCGCCCTGTCCGTCGGGGAGCACGGGCTGGTGGAGAGCCAGATCGCGCTGCTCGCCGACGATCCGTCCGGCCCCGCGCAGGTGGCCGCGCTGCAGGCGCTGGGCCGTACGGCTCCCGCGCGGTTCGGCGGCGACCCGGAACGGCGAGGGCCGTGGGGGTGGCGGTCGGCGCCGCCCCTGCGCGTGGACGCGCTGCCCATCCGCGTCACGGCCGACCAGGCGATGGACCTGGCGCCGTCGTTCGAGCCGCCGTCGCCGCTGTGGGCGCTGCTCGGCGTGGGCGGGGACGCGCTGGAGCCGCTGGGGCTGGATCTCCTCTCCCAGGGCCCGGCGGCGGTGATCGGCGGCCCGGCCCGCTCAGGCCGGTCGTCGTGCCTGGTCACGGCCGCGCGGTCGCTGGTGCGGCGCGGGACGCCCGTCCTCGTGGTCACACCCCGCCGGAGCCCGCTGCGCGAGATGGCCGGCGCGCCGGGAGTGCTCGCCGTACTGGACGGCAACGCCAGGGGCGTGGCCGGAGGCGAGCCGGACGGATTCGGCGGGCTGCCCGGCGCGCAGGATCCGCGCGCGCTCCTTTCGGACAGGGAGGGCTACGTGGTGATCGTCGACGACGCCGAGCTGATCTCCCCGGACTCGCCGCTCGGCCTGGCTCTGGAGGAGATCCTGCGCACCGCTCGGGACGGGGAGCACGGGTTGCTGATCGCGGGGGCGACGGGTGATCTGGCCACGGCCTACCGGGGCTTCACCGCGGAGGCCCGCAAGTCGAGGACCGGCCTGCTGCTGTCGGTGCAGAGCCCTGCGGACGGCGATCTCTTCAGCGTGCGGCTGCCGCGCGGAGCGGTCGGCGGCCCGCCCGGGCGGGGGCTCCTGATCACCTCGGGAACCGTGACCCCGATCCAGGCCGCGGTCTCCGGATAGCCGGGCCGCGTCCCGGATCTGGGCCGGGAGGAAGATCGGGAAAGAAGATGAAGTCGTACCGCTCGGCCGAGGAGCGGCGGGCGGGCTACCGGGTCGCGGACTCGATGTTGCCGCGGTAGGCGTTGATCACCCGGGACGCCTCGTTGAGCTCTTCGGACATGCGCTGGAAGGCCGACCGGTAGCTCTGCCACGCCTCGTTGAAGCGCTGCGCGCCCGGCCCCGTCCAGGCGGTGCCGACCTTGGCCGCCTCGCGGTCGAGACTCGCCATCGTGGCGCGAACCTGGTCGGCCTGCTGGGTGAACTGGGCGGCCATGCTCTGCATCTCCGCGGGGTCGCCGCCGAGCAGGTTGTTACTCATCCAGTAGCTCCTTCGTCGACAGTTCGGGCGCCCTCACCGTAGATCACGTACGGTCCTTGTAAAGGTGTTATGCCGACTGGTTATGAAGCCGGTCAGGAGGATCATGAAAGGATGCAG
Organism: Microtetraspora sp. NBRC 16547; assembly: GCF_030268965.1. Taxonomy (GTDB): domain Bacteria; phylum Actinomycetota; class Actinomycetes; order Streptosporangiales; family Streptosporangiaceae; genus Microtetraspora. Next base: position 258,816 of record NZ_BSSE01000001.1, read on the forward strand.
ATCGAGTCCCCGCCTTGAGGCCGTGAGAGGACGTCAATAGTCTGTCCCGCCGGATCAACTGCTGTGGGGGTCGGTCATGCGTCGTCTAGCCGCGATCACACCGGTGCTGTCGATGCTGCTGCCGATCGCGCTCATCACGCCGCCCGCGTCCGCGGACGCCGCGAAGAAGGACACCTGCGCCCCGTCCAGGCCGGGCTCACTCACCCTGAGCGAGCCGTGGGCGCAGCGGAGGCTCGACTTCACGTCCGTTTGGCCGCTCACCCGGGGCCGCGGGGTGACGGTCGCCATCGTGGACAGCGGGGTGGACGCCCGGCATCCGCAGCTCAAGGTGGCCCGGTCGGTCGACCTCACCGGAACGGGAACCCAGGACTGCATGGGCCACGGCACGAGCGTGGCCGGGATCATCGCCGCGACCGAGCGCAAGGGAAGCCCCTTCGCCGGTGTCGCCCCGGACGCCCGGCTGATCTCGATCAAGCAGACCAACGCGGAACGAGGAGATCCGGCCCTGCTCGCCAGGGCGATCGCCAAGGCGGCGGACCTCGGCGCCCAGGTGATCAACGTCTCGGTCAAGGCCGTCGACCGGATGGATCTGAGGAGGGCGGTGGGATACGCCCTGTCCAAGGACGCGGTGATCGTGGCCGCCGCGGGGAACGTGACCAAGGATGACGGCACCCCCTCGCCCGCGTACCCCGCCGCCTATCCCGGCGTCCTCGCGGTGGGATCGTCAACACCTGACGACGAGCTCGCCGAGTTCTCCAACACGAGCACGCCGGTCGCGGTCCTCGCCCCAGGGCAGGACCTCACCAGCACCTGGCCCGGGGGCACGTACCAGAACGATCTGAAGGGCACGAGCCACGCGACCGCGTACGTCTCGGGGGTGGTCGCGCTGGTCCGCGCTCGCTACCCGGAGCTGGACAACGTCCGGGTACGGCGGCGCGTGGTGCTGACCGCCGACGGCACGAAGGGCACCGGAACCGGCGCGGGCATCGTCAACCCGCGACTGGCCGTGACGATGATCCTGCCCTCGGAGGTCGTCGCCGTGGCACCCCAGGAGCCCGCGTCGCTCTCGGACGACGCGATCCTCAAGGCCGATCCGCCGGACGAGCACGCCATCGGCGTGGCGGCGATCGTGGCGGGTGGAGCGCTCGGCGCGGCGGCGCTCACGGTCGTGGCGACCGTGGTCCTCCCCTTGGGCCGCCGCAGGAGATGGCGACCCGGCGAGGCGAACTGACCCAGCGGGCGGCGACGGAGGTCGGGAGCAGCGAGGACCCGAAATTGACCGAAATCAACCGAAGTCGCGGAGCCGTCGCGAGCTCGGCGGCGGACCGGCAGTAGGCCGGCAGTGGACCGGCAGCGGGCTCGGTATCGCTGACATCGCGGATACCCCTTATCGGCCGGTGTTTGTCAATTAGTCACCCGGAATCCGTGATGGCAGGGGGTTGATTTTGGTTGAATGTGACTTGATCATGACTGCCCTCATTGAACCGATACGGCCCGGAAGGAAGTTCGATGGGCGATATACACCCCCTGCTGCCTGACGATCCAGAGCAGGTAGGCGGATACGCCCTCGTCGGGCGGCTCGGTGAAGGACCCCGAGGTGTCACCTATCTGGGACGCCCCTCTCCGGAGGCGGCGGCGTCCGTCGTCAAGGTGATGCACGCCCGGCCGTCCGCCGACGCGGAGGCCAGGGACCGGCTCGTCCAGGAACTGAGCGCGGCCAAGGGATTGTCCGGCTCCCACGCCGTCCCGCCGATCGAGGCGGGCTGGGTGGGCGACCAGCCGTATGTGGTCCGCGGGTACGTCAAGGGAGCCTCCCTGCACGAGACCGTGCGGGACGGCGGGCCGCTGGAGGCCGACGCCCTGGAGCGCCTCGCCCTGGGCACCCTCACCGCTCTCACCGCGGTCCACGCGGCCGGCCTGGTCCACCGGGGACTCACGCCGGACAACATCCTGATCGGGTCGGACGGCCCCCGGGTGTCCGACATCGGCATGGGAGAGGCCGTGGGCGCGTACCGCGCTCCCGAGCAGATCCGCGGCGAGCCCGGTGACGCACGGTCGGACCTCTTCTCCTGGGCGGCGTCCATCGCCTACGCCGCGACCGGACACGCCCCCGGCGCATCCGCCCCGGCCGCGGACACCCCGTCGGACCCTGCCGAGGACGGCGGGCCTTCACCTGAGATGACCGTCAACGTGCGGGGCATCGCCGCCGCCATCGCCGCCGGCAGGGCGGGCGGTACGTCAGGCGGTACGGCCACCGGCGCGCCAGGTGACGCGGCGGGTGGCGCGGGCGGCGACCGGCCGGCCGGGGACGTGCCCGCTCTGGACGGCGTTCCGCAGCCGCTGCGGCGCGTCGTCCTCGCCTGCCTCTCCCCCGATCCGGCCGCCCGGCCCACCGCGCGGAACGCGATGCTGCGGCTGCTCGGCGAGGACGACGCCGCGGCCCCGTCCGCGGACGTCGCCGTACCCGCCGCGCCGCTGCCCGGCGCTCCCGTTGCGGGCGTCGTCCTCCCTGCGCAGCAGCACGGCCCGCAGCCGTTCCCCCGGCCGGAGGGCGGGCAGCCCTGGGGGCCGCCTCCGCCGCCCGGTTCCGCGTCTCCCGCTCCGGGCCCGCACGGGAACCCGATGGCGGCTCCCGGCCAGGTCTGGCAGGGCCCTCCCCAGCAGCAGCTGCCGCCGGCCGCGCCCGCGTGGGGGGCGCCCCCGATGCCCAACCAGGCCCCGCCCGTGCAGGGGACTGTCGGCGGGCCGGGTCGCCAGGATCAGCGCGCTCCGCTGCGCAAGGGTCCCTCCCTCGGGCTGGCGGCGTCCCTGGCCGCGGTCCTCGCGCTGTCCGTCGGCGGGGTGTGGGCCGCCGGTCACTACGCCGACACGAAGTCGTTCGACCGCGCGGCGGCCGAGGGGGCCGCTGAAGGGAAGCACAGCATGGCGGCGAGCCCCGCGGACACCATCCCGTCCGTGGGGACCACCGGCAAGCCGCAGCAGCCCCAGACCCAGGTGACCGTCCCGTGGGCGACCACTCCGGAGCCGGAGGCCACCGGCGTGTTTCCGCTGACGTTGCCCACCGACTGGGTGTCGGAGAACCCCACACCCGACGTGGTCACGGTTCCGACGATCCCGAACATCCCGATGTCGCCGCCCCCCGTGCCGATCACACAGCCGACCACACAGCGGACGACGGAGAAGCCCACGGCCGCCCCGTCGCCGACGCGCAGCCACCGGGGCCGGCCCAACCGCACACCGTCGCCCACGCCCACGGCGACGCCTATCGAGACGCAGGAACCGGCTCCCGACCCGACGACGCCGGCTCCCACGCACATCGTCACGAGGCGGCCCGATCCCACGCCGACGAAGACCGTGGCACCACCTCCCACGCCGACGAAGACCGTGGCACCGCCTCCCACCAGGAAGCCGGACCCCACGCCGACGAAGACCGCACCGCCTCCCACGCCGACGAAGACCGTGGCACCGCCTCCCACCAAGGCGCCGGAGCCGCCCGCGCAGAAGCCGGCGCCCCAGCCGGCCAGGAACCCGTACACGCCGGAGCAGGTCTGCAACTCCGGCGGTCACGGATCGGGCTACTACGTCCAGCGGTCGGCAGGCTTCAACGGGGGCACGGTCTACCAGCTCTACAGCAACTCCTCCGGATACAACTGCGTGGTCGCCATGAAGACGGCGGACGTCGGTAAGGCCACCCAGGTCTGGGCCAAGCTGGAGATCCAGGGCGGCGGCAGCTCGAGCGACGGCGGGGCCTTCCAGTACTACGCCGGTCCGGTGATGCTGTCCGGAAAGGGCAAGTGCGTGCGCTTCTCCGGTGGCGGCGACGGCGGCAGCACCGGCGGCGACTGGGCGAACTGCGGGTGATCGCCCATCCCGGATGAGCCCGGCGGATCCCGTACGAGGCGCGGCGGCCACGATGATCGTGACCGCCGCGCCTCCGGCCGTCCTGACCGGAGAGAATCGGAGGCTCCGGCGAACCGCCCTGATCACCCGCCTCGGGAGAACGGACTGGGATGCAGACCCGTAAGGATCTCTATCAGGCACATCGGCTGATGATGCAGCGCCTGGGCATGGCCCTGCTGCAGGCGGAGCCGGACGTGCCGGAGTCGCCGATGCGCAGGCACAGCGTCGCGACGTTCTCGGGCGTCCTGGTCGCGATCCTCGTCCTGGCGATCTTCGGGATCTGGGGGCTGCTCAAGCCGGGCGGCGCGACCAACCTGACCGAGCCCGGCCAACTGCTCGTCGAGGAGGAGAGCGGCGCCACCTACGTCTTCAGCGAGCCCGGGGACACGCTGCTCCCCGTCGCCAACTACGTCTCGGCGCGCCTGCTGCTCGACAGCGCGAACGTGACAACGCGCACCGTGTCGGCGGCCTCGCTCGCGAAGTTCGACCGCGGTCCGCTCGTGGGCATCCCCGGAGCGCCGAACTCCCTCCCCGCCTCCGAGAGCCTGGTCCGCGGCCCCTGGTCGGCCTGCGTGACCGAGGCGACCGACGCCGCCGGGTCGCACACGGCGTACGTGACCCTGGTGGGTGGCAGGGACGTCGGGGGCCGGGCGATCGGCGGGGACGCCATGGTCGTCGAGGACGGCCGGCAGGAGTGGCTGATCTGGGGCGACCAGCGGCTGCGCGTCACCGGTGGCGGCGCCCGCGCGCTGCTCGGCGCGAACCCCAGGACGGTGCCGGCTGCCTGGCTCAACGCCATCCCGGAAGGGCCCGGCTTCCGCGGCCCGGACGTCCCCGAGCGCGGGCGCAAGGTCCGCGGGCCGGACGGCCGGAGCGCCGTGGTCGGCCAGGTGTTCACGGTCCCGCCGATCGCCGGGAGCCCCGCCCGGTGGTACGTCCTCCTCCGTGACGGGCTCGCCCCGATCTCCATCACCCAGGCGCGCCTGCTGCTGGAGGACCCCGAGAGCAAGAGGCAGGCGTACGGCAGTCGGCCGGTGAAGCCCATCGAGATCGACGCGGCCACGGCGAACGGCGCCCCCGCGTCGGGGACCGACCTGACCGTCGCCGGGCTGCCCACCGAGATGCCGGAGATCATCACTCCGGACGTGTCCGCGCCGCTGTGCGCCGTCTACGCCGACAGCCAGGCCGGGTCCGCCCGAGCCCGGCTCACGATCGGCAGCGGGATGGAGATCCCGGTCCCCCCGACGAGCGGCGACCAGGAGCATTTCGACCAGGTGCTGCTCCCGCCCGGCGGAGCGGCCGTGGCGGGGGTGCTGCCCGGTGACGGCCAGCTTTCGGCGGTCCACACCTACTCGCTGATCACCGACCAGGGGCGCCGGTTCGCCGTCGCGTCCGCCGATCTGCTCGCCAAGCTCGGCTACGAGCTCTCGGACGTCACGCCGGTGCCCACGCAGATCCTCCACCTGATCCCCGAGGGCCCCGTGCTCGACCCCGCCGCCGCCAGGAAACCCCTGCAGTACGGCCAGTGACAGTGCGACCGGTGACTGGGACCGGTGACCAGGCCCGCCGGCGGCGGTAGGTCCGGATGCCGAGGGGTCGCCCGCTTCGGCCTGCGGTTCGTACCTACCGATAATTCGACGGCATCCGGATGTCCTGCCTGAGCCCGGCGTCCTTGGTGTGCTTCAGGAAGGCGCTGGAGAAGTCGGCACCCTGCTGGGGCAGCGCCTTCATGCTGGGGAAGAGTTCCCCCGTCTGCGAACTCAGCGAGTTCACCAGCGCGATGACTCCGGTGAGCGTGAAAATGGCCCTGCCCTGCTTCTCCAGGAGGCCTTTGAGTAAGGTCGCCAGGTCGGCCAGCGCCGTGCTCGAGGCGATCCGGACGGCCAGCTTGGACGGTGGGTAGGCGAGGCACAGGTACTGGATCGCGGCCAAGCTGGCCAGCACGCCTGCCACGACGACGCAGACGATGGCGCCGACATGGTAGAGCCGGGCGCTCTGGTCGAGGGAGTCACCCGCCGCGTCGTGGTTCTTCTTGAGCTGGTCGATCCCCTCGACAAACGCGTCCACGGTGGAGGTGAAGGTCGAATGCGCCGGCCCCTCCCATTTGTCCTTGATCGAGTCCCGCAACCGGACGATCTCGTTCTTGAGTTGGTCGAGGTCGATGCGCCACATCTCCGCCCCGGCGGCCATGGCCTGCGGATTCGAGAGGAACGACGTCATCATGAGGACGATGGTCTTGGCGACCGGGTATTCCCACAGCAACGTCGCCGCACCGGCCGCCACCGCCGTCGAGTCCATGTACAGCATCGTGTCGTTCTCGTAAGCCACGAGCGGCGTCCTCTTTCTGCGGTGGTGTTACCTGATGGTTCTCAGCCGATGTGACCGACCACTGGGGGCGCCACATCGTCGTCGGCGCCCCAGTCGTCCTCGTTGCCGGAGAGGTACTTCGGCTTCTCCCTCTCGCGTTCCTGCCCCCCGGCGGCGCCCCCGCCCATCGGCGGCGCGTACACCGGCGGGCCGCCCGTTCCCGCAGCGCGCGCGCCGACCGCCGTCCCCGTGCCTGTGCCCGTGCCCGTGCCCGCAGCGCGCGCGCCGACCGCCGTCCCCGTGCCCGTGCCCGTGCCCGTGCCCGTTCCGGACCCGGAGTAGCCGGATCCACCGGTGGTCGTGCCCGTGTCGGCTCCCTGCCAGGTCGGGCCGCCGGTTCCTCCTGGACCTCCGGGAGGCTGCCATTGCGGGGTCGACGGAGCGTTCGGGTCGAATCCCGCGAGCCGCGTGCTCGGATCGGTCACGGACGGGGTGTTCAGCCCACCGGTGTCCTTGTCGGGGAGACCGGTTCCCGCTGAGCCGAGATCCGGCTGCGTGACGCGGGGATCGGGCAGGCCGCCGGTGCCGTTCGTTCCAGGCGATCCGGGCAATTTGGTGTCCGGCTTCGGCATATCGCCCAAGCCGGAACCGCCACCCGGCCCTCCGGTCCCCCCGCCCGTTCCCGTGCCCAGATCACCGCTCCCCAGATCCGGCTTGGTCCCGAGCCCCCCTGGATCCAGGTTCCCCAGATCCGGCTTGGTCCCGAGACCTCCGGGCCCCAGGCCCCCCAGATCCGGCTTGGTCCCGAGACCTCCAGGACCCAGGCCTCCAGGACCCAGGCCTCCAGGACCCAGGCCTCCAGGACCCAGGCCTCCGGGGCCCAGGTCTCCGGGGCCGGACAGGTCCTTGATCTCCTTGGTGTTGTTGGACCGGTCGTAGTTGTCGTCCATGGCCGCGAGTGCCTCCTGCCAGGTCTCCAGCGCGTCCCGGGCTTCCGAGAGAGCCTTCGCGGCGGCCTTGCGCGCGCTGTCGTGCGCCATGGCGAGACCGATGCCCATGACGCCGAACCCCGGGAAACCGATCTCGATCGAACCGGTCACCGTCGAGATGTCCCCCAAAGCGGGAGCGTGGCCGCCGAACTGCTTGCCGAGGTCCGCCACCACTCCCTTTTCCCTCGGGAACTTGATCTCACCGCTGTTCATCAGGTCGGCGGCACTCGGCAGCGACGGGTTGGAGGAACTCATATGCGCGCCTTCCGCTGTTCGCTACGTCACGATCGGGGGAGTGGCGGTGCCGCCGTGGCCCCAGACTTCGTCGTCTTCCGTGAGCCAGGTGTCGTTCTCGCGGTCCGCCTGCTCCTCGCGGCCCCGTCCGCCATGCGAGGCGGGCATCACCATGCCGTTCGCGCCCGGCCGGCCCGCGCCCGCACCCGCGCCCGCGCCACGGGCTCCCGTACGCGGGGAGGTCGCCCCGCCGCCGGACATGCCTCCGGATCTGCCGCCGGACATGCCGTCGTACGCCGGAACGATCCCCGTGGAGCCCCCTCCGAAGGCGCCGGAGCCGGTGGAGCCGCCAGAACTGGGGAGGCCACCACTGGAAGGGCCGGTGAGCGAGGTTCCCGGTGGCGTGAGCGTCCCCGGACCGTTGTATCCGGCGAGATCGGCCGTGCCCGGTCCGTTCCCCGGTCCGTTCCCCGACCCGGTCCCCCATCCCGTTCCGGCCCCCGGTCCCGTCTCTGGAAGTCCGCCACCGGTCGCGCCTCCGTTCCAGCCGCTTCCCCCGGAACCTCCCGTGGACGGGCCGAGAACGGATGGTGTCACCCCGTCCGTGCCGGGGCCGGTGAGCCCCAGGTCGCGGGAGTTCAGCCCCGTCCCCGTCATGCCGTCCACTTTGGGCATCGACGGGTTCGGTGCCGACGGCATGCCTCCTGGTCCGGAGAAACCCGGGAGGGTGCCGTTCGGGCCCCCTGGCATCGTGACGGTGACCTTGTCCGGGTCGAATCCGGTGGGCGTGTAGACGGGCAGGTCGATCGCGTTCGGATCGGGCAGCGCCAGCTGGACCTCGGAGGGAAGCGCGGCATAATGCTTGACGATCAGCTTGTTGACCTCCCTCAGGTGGTTCACCGCGCGCTTTTCCACTCGCTGGATGCCATAGAACGGAATCGCGTCGGCCCAGTCCATGTCGTGATCGGAGCGCGAGTCCTCGAACCTCTTGACCACGACGTTCCGTTGCGCCCAGACGAGAGTCTCGGCGTAGTCCTGGAGCGTCCGTCCGATCTGCCCCAGCTTGGCAGCGAGCTCCCGCGCGCTCGCGTGCAGGCTCCGCAACTGCTTCTGCGTTTCGACGGCCACCGGGCCTCGGTAGTTCTCCGCCAGCGCGACGGCGGCGCTTTTGACGTGCCCGGCGAAGTCCTCGAGCAGCGTCTGGGCGGCGCAGTAGTACTGCCCGGCCCTCCGCACCGTGTTCGGTTCGGTGTCGTCGACCCAGTTCTTGATCTTGTTGATGTTGGAGTGAAGTGCGGCCGACAACCAGTCGGTGGGGAGCTCGACGTCCTCGGTCGGAGCGATCCCCATCTCTTTCAGTTTCATGGACTTCGGTGTCGGACTCGTCATCGTGAACTCCGTCAGACCTCGCGCGGTACGTGGGCTCCATTGGCCTGTTCCGCCTTGTCAAAGCTTTCGACCATCTCCAGCAGCGTCTCGGCCATGGCGTCGGCCCGCATGACCACATCCGCGTACGCGCCGCTTCCCGCCTGCAGGCGGTCGCCGCCCGGGGAACCTCTCCTGTCCCCGTCCCGTTTGATCGCGCCCTCCCCGATGAGCAGGCCGTACGCCGTCCCCATCGTCGACGCGAAGTTCTGCGCCGCCTGCCACTTCCCGAGATGCTCGTCACTGATCGCGCACTGCAGCCGCAGGTCCGGCAGCGATCCCGCTCCGGCCGGAGGCCCGGGAAGTGGCGGCGGAGTGTCCCCCTTGGCGAACGCCACCGCTCTGGCGGGCGGCGCCGTCGCGGTGATCAACGGTTCCAGGGCCTTCCGCAGGTCACCCGCGATCCGCTTGATCTCCGTACGGTTGAGTTCCGGGTAGCCCGATCCGCCGACGTCGTCCTTCTCGGAGAGGCCGGGCCAGTCGGGGTCGTGTTCAGGCGACATGCGCACCTTCCTGGTCTGGTTGAAGCTAGGTCGTGTTCCGTGGATCCTCAGTACGGCGAAGATCCACGGACACTCTCTAGCCGATCACCGGCGGGGTGGCCCGATGGGTCGAGGCCCAGGCGTCCGGGTCCTCGGGCAGCGAGGTCGTTCTTACCTGGTCTCCGGAGTCACTCGCTCCGCCTGCTCCACCCATCGGTATGAACGGCATCGGCGATCCCGCCGGGCCGCGGGGCGCGACGAGACCCGGCTCGGCGGTCACACCCCTGCCGGATCCCGGCCCGCCGAGGATCGACGGAACGCCTGGCGGGACCGTGCCCGGGCCCGTCACCGGACCGGTGATGTTGCCCGGGTACGTGGAGATCGGTGCGGAGATCGGCGTGGAGGTGGGCGTGGAGGTGGGCGTCGTGATCGGCAGATCCGGGACGCCCGCCACCTCGGTGTGCTGGGGATCGCTCCCCGCCGATCCGTGGCCCTGCCCGATCACTGGCGGGGTGACACCGTCACCGGTATTCGTTCCGGTGCCCGAGCCGTTCGCCGAACCGCCCGGGGCGCCGCCGTCGGCCGTACCTCCCGGACCGCCCCCGGTGCCGCTTCCCGTGTCACCACCGGTGCCGCCGCCTGTACCGCCCGAGGTGTCGCCACCGGTGCCGCCGCCTGTACCGCCCGAGGTGCCGCCGCCTGTGCCGCTGCCTCCGGTGTGCCCACCGGGCCGGTCACCGCCTGTACCGCCTGTACCGCCAGTGCCGCCGGTTCCGGCCGATCCCGATCCACCGGCGCCCGACCCTCCGGAGCCCGATCCACCGGGGCCCGAGCCACCGGTTCCGGAGTTCCCCCAGGACGTCGGGCTCGCACCGCCGGAACCGCTTCCCGACGTGCCCGCCCCACCGGTGTACGGAGACGTGTCGCCGTAGTGGACCGGCCGCCGGGGAGAGGAGTCGCCGTCCGCAGGAGCCACCATGGGCAGCTCGTAGGTCACGTTCGGCGGGATATGCGCGTGATAGAGATCGACGATTTTCTGGTTCAGCTTGTCGAGCACCTGCCGGGCCTGGCTGTCCGCGTACGCCTGGGCCTGCAGGTAGCTGGCCTTGGTGGTGATGCCGTTGGGCGGCAGAGCCGGCGGCGCGGGAAACCTGGTCGGGTTTCCGTCCGTGATCAGCATCGGCGGGCGCAGCAGGGGGTCGGTGCCGGTGGTCGACAGGAGCGGGCCGGTGGTCGTCGTCGGAGGCGGGACCATGCGCGCGGTGTCGTAGCACATCCCGGGCAGCTGACCCTGCAGGTAGGTGTCGAGCTTCTCGATGGCGGCCTTCGCCTCGGGGAGGTGGACGTCGCCGTACAACCTGAGCGCCCGGCTCATCTCCCGCATTTTGGTGGTGAGCTCGTTGCCCGCCGCGGTGAGGAACTGCAGCGCCTTCTGGACCTCGACGGCGGCCGGGCCCTTCCACGCCTCCGAGAGCCGCTGCGCGCGCGCCTGCATCGCGTCGGCCATCAGCTCGATCGTCCCGGCGGCGTGCTCGTAGGCGAATCCCGCGTCGTTCACCGCGGTCGGGTTGCTCTTCCGGAACGATGCGGCGATCTCGTGCGTGGACGAGGTCACCGCACGGGCGGTGGGAGGCTGACCCTCCTTGATGACGTACGTCTTTCTGTCGGTATCCACGACGGTCTCTCTCAGACGTTCCGGTCGGCCTCGTTCGCGTGGTTGGTCTTGGCGTACTCGTCGGCATGGGCTTCCATCGCCGCGACGACGGCCGCGTACGCCTCGCCGAACCGCTTGTAGGCGTCGAGGAACGCCGTGCCACCCCTGGTGACCGTGCCGGCCAGCGCCTGCGCATCCTCCCATTCACCGAGTTGCCCGGAGTTGAGGCTCTCCAGGCTGCTCTCCTTGATGCTGCTCAGCGTGCCGGTGGTGTAGCCATCGTCGAAGGGCCGTCCGTTCACGCCGCTCAGGTAGGACTTGAGCTCTCCGGCGATCGTCCTGATCGTGGGGACGTCGTACTCCAGGGGGACGTCACCGTCCAGGCCCGGCCATTTCGGGTCGACCTGGAACGTGTCGCCGCCACCGCCCCCCTCCATGGCGTCTTTCTGGGTCATGTCCCTCCCACCCGTGGGGACGCGAAGCGCGTCGCGGAACCGAACACGGCACCCAACACGGAACCGAACCCGGGGTCGTCCCGGCCGTCGAGAGCGGCGACGGCCGGTCGGGGCCCCGTGTGAGGGCGGGTCAGCCGTTCACCCACATGCTCTTGTTCCTGTGCTCGGCCGCCCGGTAGTTCTCGTTCGCGATCTGGATGGCCCGCTGGATCTCGTCGAGCTGGCTCTTCATCCTCGCGGCGGCGGTGTCCCACTTCCGCTGGTGCTCCCTGAAGAACGCCTCCGCGCCGTCGTCGCCGTCCCAGTGACCCGCGAGGTCCTGCTGGAGCTTGGTGATCAGGTCGGTCGTGGCCTGCTCGAAGGACTTGAGGATGTTGACGATGTCGCCCTGGGCCAAGTCCATGTGGCCGAAGTTGACCTTGGTGAAGTCGAGTTCAGCGGACACTGAGCACTCCGTTCCTGCCTGGCTGGGTTGGGGTCACTGGATGTCGACGTTGATCAGCGACTCGACGCGGCCGACACCGGCCTGCACGTCCTGGTCGGCGGCGTCGTAGACGATGGCGTTGACGCCCATCGTCTGCGCGATCGACTCGAGGTCCTCCCGGACCGCGCGCATGCTGTCGTCCCAGGTGGTCATCGCCCGCCTGAACACGGCCGCCGCCGGGCCGATCCACCCCGTGGCCAGCAGGCCGTTCGCCGTCGTCTCGACACCGGCGCGAAGACCCTCGATGTACTGGGCCGTGTCGACGACGTGGCCGGACGCGAGCTTGATCTGAGCCGGGCTCGCGCCAAAGAACTGCGACATTCTGTCACCTCCGTGGCATAGGGCCAGATTGGGCCCGTGATGTCCTCACACCTCGTGGACATCCCGTGCGAACATCACCAACTGGCATCGTAAGTGTCAAGATCTAACTAGATATCACGCAGGTAGATTACGGATAAGTAAACTTTGGTCAGCATGTCCGTAATCGGTCACGCTCTGTCTTCGAGGCGCCGCCGGATGCGATCAAGGTCGGCCATCACGTCGTCGAACGTCCGGTTGTAGACGGCCTCCGCGGCCGCGACCTTGTGCATCGCCGCATCAGGGTCCTTGAGCAGCCGCATCGGATCGTCGTCCGTCCCGAAGATCTCCTGGGAGGCCTCCCCGACCTTCCGCTGCAGGTCGTCACCCGCCTCCTTGATCGTCGCCTTGATCTTCTCCGCGAGCTCGCCGGAGCTCAGCCGCATCGCCTTGGGGTGCAGCTGCAGCTCGCGCAGGCCGTTCGCGGCGTATTCCACGGTGACGAGGCGGTCCTCGTCCTGCGCCTGGCCGACCAGGCCGGAGATGACGCTCTCAAGCTGCCGCATCTGGTCGCTCTGCTGATCCCCGTGCCGCATGAGCTGCTCGATGTCAATGTTCGCGAAGTCGCCGAATCCCGTCATCCGCTGCTCCATCTTTCGACACGGCCGCCCGTCCGGCACAACAAGTCACATACGGCCATATTTCGAGCAACGTACCTCATTACCCATCACCATCACCGGATTTCCGGTTCCCCTGACCGGCCCCGCGAATGAGCCGGGGAATCAGCCGGAACGGCTCCGGAACCGCTCCAGGTCGGCCAGGCGGCCCTCCATCGAGTCGAGGAAGGAGTCCTGGATCGCCTCCAGCCGCCGCCGGGAGCGATCGATGTCCATCGCTCGGTCCGTCGCCGTTGCCCGGTCCGTCGAGCCGGGGTGGGACGCCTCTCCCGGCGGCTCGTCGAGCACCGAGCCGAGCACGTCGGCGGTCTTCCGCCGGGCGTCCTCCTGCGCGGCCCGTACCGCGTCGACCACCGCCTCGGCGAGGCTCTCGCTGTCCTGCCGCATCACCCGGGGGTCGAACCGTAGGTCCTGGATCCGGCCCTCGCCGTCGACGGCGGCGCGCACCATGCCGCCCGCGGTCTCCCCCTCGCCGGTCACCTCGCCCAGCCGCCCCATGGCGTCGGTGAGGTCCCGGAGGGAACGATCCGCCTGCCGGATGATCCGGTCGAGCTCCTCCGGGCGCACCGTCGCGGGATCGAAGTCGAACATCCCTGCCCCCTCATGGTCGTATCGCTCCCGCGAGTTGATCAGCGGGCGGTGAACCGGCTTCCAGCACCGCGTGGCCACGGCCCGAACCCCGCATGAACAAATGGCTCCCACCTGCGCGAACGCCGTCAGGAGCGTCGCCGCCTGGACGGTCGCGGTGATATGGAGATCACATGTCTCCCCCTCATCCGATCGAGGCCGCCGCGTCCGGCACGACACCTGACGCGACATCTGGCGCAACGACGCCCACGGCCGGTGCCTCCGCCACGCCGTCCGCGAGCCCCAACGGGTCGGCGAGTCCTTCGGCGAGCGCCACGCCCAGCCCCTCGGACACCTCGTCCGCGTCCCCGTCACCGTCACCGAGCGGATCGGCCACCCCCGGCGGCGGGGCCAGTCCGTCCGCGAGCCCGTCCGCGAGCCCCTCGGGAAGCGCCTCCCCGAGTGCGACTCCGAGCCCGACGCCCGGCTCACCCTCCCCGTCCCCCTCCTCGTCGGCGCCCTGCCCCCATTACCCGCCCTGTCCCAGCATCTGCCCGTCCACCGGAAGCTCCAGCCATACCGGCGGCGCGGGGGGTACGGGGGGCGCCGGGGGTTCCAGTACGCCGCGCCACCCGGCGACACAGCAGCCTTCCAGCGGAACAAGCAGCAACCAGGACCGGTACGTGACCTCGAACGGCATCAGGAACCTGAGAGTTCACCTGCACGAGGACGTCATCCCCCAGTTCGAGACCCGCCGCCAGCAGATGAACGAGACCACTCTCGGCCCGTGGGCCCTCGGCATGTCCGGCAGCGCGATCATCCTGCCCACCTACGAGAGAGCCGTGACGAGGGCCCGCGACCACCTCAGCGACGCGATCGACGCGGCTGAGCAGTGGATCGTCCAACTGGAGACGGCGGCGACCAACTGGCGCACCGCCGAGGACGCGAGCACCGTCAAGTACGTCTGATCGCGTCGGCACACGGGATCTCGACGATCCGGCACTCGCGACGCTCACTGCAATCACGGCAATAGCGGCATTTCATCGCACACGGCACCTGAACACGGAAAGGCGGCACGACATGGGCAAGCACGCGGGCGCCCCCGCGGTCGAAGCGATCGGCAACCTGAAACGGGTCCAGATCCTCGCGGGAATGGGTCTCCTCACACTCACCCTGGTGGAGAACATGCTGATCGACGACGAGGCGATCATTCACGCGGCCAACAACTGGCTCGCGGTCGCGCGCGAGCTGGACGGCGGGCCGAAGCGGATGCTGGCGCTCATGCTGGCGGAGTCGAGGGACACCTGGATCGCCGACGACCAGACGGCGTTCGAGGACGCCGTCGTGACCTTCCAGTCAAAGCTGGAGGTCCTGCGGGGCATGGTCACCGACACGGGCGGGCTGCTCGACGAGATCGGGGCCACGTTCCGCGACTTCGGGTGGGCGATGTTCGTGTTCTCCGGCACCCTGCTCGCCACGACCGCCTCCGCCGCGGTCCTGCGGTTCACCCCGGCCGGCGCCCAGGCGCAACTCTTCATGCGCGTGCTGATCCAGACCGCCGACAAGATCCTCGCGGCGTGGGGCAAGGCGCTGCTCGCCTACCTCGGCGGTGCGGCGTTCATCCTCGGCTACCTGTGGCGCAAGGAGATGCAGATGCGGAACGTCGAGCCGACCGGTGTCGCCGCCATCGACTTCAAGAAGGCGACGATCAACGTGGATCGCAACCCGACCTTCAGCAAGCCCGGCAAGCCCGGGACGTTGCCGCCGTCCACCGCCGGCTTCGACTGGATCGCCCCCAAGCGCGACGTGCCCCTCCCGTACGGCCAGTAGACACGGGTCAGGCGGCTGGAGGGCGGCGGCGGGTCAGCCGGACAGGCCCCGGATCCAGGCGTAGACCTCCAGCACGCCCAGCGCGAGCGGGAACAGCGCGGCGGTCAGCACGACGTCGGCGATGTCCCCGGCGCGGCCCCAGAACGGGGACGGGCGGCCGGACGGCAGCCACAGGCCGAGGCTCACCGGGATCACCGCGGCCCACACCAGGCCGATCACAATCGCGATCGACGCGCCGTCGCCCGCCCGCATGCTCAGCGCGAGCACGAGCAGAACGAGGCCGGCCAGCGCGGAGACCGTCAACCAGAGCCGCTGGGCGACGCCGTGGAAGACGCGGGTCCGCATGACCAGCGTCAAGGACAGCGCGAACGACATCACCGGCGCGATCCATCCCTCGGAGAGCACGAGCAGCGGCTGGGCGGCGAGCACGGCCACCGCGATCCCAGCGATGAGCCCCGTCGCGTAACGCTGCGCCTGGCCGGTCCGCTCCAGGATGGACGCGCTGTCCACCCGCTCGTTGTCCGCGCGCAGCTCCTCGGCCGTGGTGGGCATGGAGGGCAGCGGCAGCCGGGCCAGACGGAACGACAGCGATGGGATGAACGGGCTGCACGCCAGCAGGACCGACACGGCGACGGCGGCGACTCCCGCCGGGGGCGCGTCGAACACCATCACGACGGCGGCGCTCACCGCGCCCGCGATGGACGCGACGGCGGTGCCGAGGAACCCGGGCACGCCGTCGGCCACCGCCGCGCCGCCGACCGCGGCCACGAGCGCGGTGCAGGCGAGCGCGGCGAGCAGGTGCGGCGCGCCGAGCCCCGCGAGCCCGGACGGCCCGGCCGGGGCGAGCAGCCCCGCCAGGAACCCGTACGGCAACGCCGCGTAGCCGATCGCCGCGCCCGCCCCGGAGTCGCCCAGCGCCCGGGACATCGAGGCCGCGGCGACCAGCAGGATGAGGGCGAGCACGCCAGCGACCACGGCGGCGACGGCCGGGGCCGCCCCGGACAGCGCCAGCGCCGGGGCTCCGGCGGCGAGGAGGGCGCAGGAGGCGCCCACCCCGAGCAGCCGGGTGTGCCTCCCGGCCCACGTGCCGCGGCCCTCCTTGACGCCGGTCGCGACCACGTCGGCCACGTCGTCGAACATCGCCGGGGGCAGCACGAACTCGCGCGGGCGCAGGTAGAGCACCTCACCGTCGAGGACGCCCAGCGCGCCGAGGCTCTGCCCGATGTCGAAGGGGGTGCCGCCGAGCCGTTGCAGCACCCAGCCGGGAGCGGCCGCCGACCCCCCGTCGACCTCGCCGAGCGCGCGCAGCAGGCCGGGCATGACGTGCGGCAGCGGGATGTCCGAGGGCAGTGCGAGATCGGCCCTCCTGCGCGGGCCGACGATCGTCACGTGGCACAGCGCGGGCAGCCGGGCGCCCGCGGCGGCCAGGGCTCCCTGTGGCATCGGCTCGTGGGCGGCCAGCGATGTCACGTTCGTATTCCTCCCCGTGCGGATCAGCGAACAAGGCGAAGATAGCGCGCTTGCTTTCCGACACTCGGACGTAAGGCGCATCTGGTAAGAAAAGATCAAAACGATCTGGAGGGCCATTCAGGGTGAGCATCGTCATTGTGCGCCGTCCTGAGCGCCGCCCTGGCCCGAAGCCGCCACGAGGCGAGATCCTGCTCGAGCCGCCGCCGGAGGTCCCGGAGGTGCAGTCGCAGGGCTTCGGCAACGTGCTCACCTACCTGCCGATGCTGGCGGGAGGGGCGGCCATGGGGCTGATGTTCACCGCGAACGGCAACGGCAACCCGCTCATGTACGTGTCGAGCGGCCTGTTCGCGGTGTCCATGCTGGGAATGAGCCTCGGACAGATGGGCCGCCAGGCCGGCGAGCGCAAGGCCCGGATGAACGGCCTGCGCCGGGACTACTTCCGGTACCTCTCCCAGGTGCGCAAGCGCGTACGGCGGACCGCCAAGCAGCAGCGGGAGGCCCTCGAATGGAGCGGCCCCGACCCGGACTCCCTGTGGTGGCTCGCCATGGGCCCACGCCTCTGGGAGCGGCGGCCCCGCGACGACGACTTCGGCACCGTACGGCTCGGTACGGGCGTGCAGAAGCTCGCGATCCAGCTCATCCCGCCGGACTCCAAGCCGGTCGAGGACCTCGACGCGCTGTCGGCGGGCGCGCTGCGCAGGTTCGTCCGGGCGCACTCGACCGTGTCGAAGCTTCCGGTCGCCGTGGCCCTGCACTCCTTCGCGCGGATCAAAATCACCGGTGACCCCGTCGCCGTACGGGAACTGGTCCGGGCGATGGTCGCGCAGACCGCAGTGTTCCACTCGCCCGACGACATGCGGATCATGGTGTGCGCGGACCAGGAGTGGATGCCCCACTGGGAGTGGGTCAAGTGGCTGCCCCACGCGTTGCACCCGGAGGAGACCGACGCCGCCGGTCAGGTGCGGCTGATGACCGAGAACCTCGCCGAGCTGGACCGGCTCGTCGGCTCCGAGCTGAGGGAGCGCGCGAGGTTCAAGCCGGGAGGCGCCGCCGACGCCCTGCCGTACCACGTCCTGATCATCGACGGCGGGCGGGTGCCGATCGACTCCCAGCTCGGGACGGACGCCATCCAGGGCGTCACCGTGATCGACCTGTCCGGGACGGCGGGAGTCGTCGAGGAGCAGAGCACGCTACGGCTGGATGTCCGGCCCGACGGATTCTTCATGATCAAGCTGGATCACGCGGGCAAGGAGTCCCGGACCCGGCTCGGCGACCCGGACCGGCTCGACTTCCTCAGAACCGAGGGCCTGGCCAGGCAGCTCGCCCCGCTGCGCGCGTCCACGGCCAAGGGCAGGGAGACACAGGACGTCCTCGCGACGAACACGTCGCTCACCGACCTGCTCGGCGTCGGCGACGCCGCCCTCATCGACCCCGCGGTGACGTGGCGGCCCCGGGCCGGCCGCAACCGGCTGCGGGTGCCGATCGGGCTCGGCGCGGACGGCCGCGTGGTCGAGCTCGACATCAAGGAGTCGGCTCAGGGCGGCATGGGGCCGCACGGCCTGGTGATCGGCGCCACCGGATCGGGCAAGAGCGAGCTGCTGCGCACACTCGTGCTCGGCCTCGCCCTCACCCACTCCTCGGAGATCCTCAACTTCGTCCTCGTCGACTTCAAGGGCGGCGCCACGTTCCTCGGCCTGGAGAGCCTCTCCCACGTCTCCGCGGTCATCACCAACCTGGAGGACGAGCTGCCGCTCGTCGACCGCATGCACGACGCCCTGCACGGCGAGATGGTCCGCCGCCAGGAGCTGCTGCGGGCCGCGGGCAACTACGCCTCGCTGCGCGACTACGAGCGCGCCAGGGAGCAGGGGGCCGACCTCGCGCCCATGCCCACCCTGTTCGTCGTCCTCGACGAGTTCAGCGAGCTGCTCACGGCCAAGCCCGAGTTCATCGACCTGTTCGTCATGATCGGACGGCTCGGCCGGTCACTCGGCGTGCACCTGCTGCTCGCCTCGCAGCGCCTGGAGGAGGGGCGGCTGCGCGGCCTGGACACCCACCTGTCGTACCGGATCGGGTTGCGGACCTTCTCCGCGATGGAGAGCCGGGTCGTGCTCGGCGTGGCCGACGCGTACGAGCTGCCGTCCGCTCCCGGCAACGGGTACCTCAAGTTCGACACCACTGGGATGACCCGGTTCAAGGCGGCCTACGTCTCCGGGGCGTACGAGGCGGGGACGCACCACGCGGCCGCGCCCGACGGCGGCGCCGCGCCGCCCCGCGTGGTCGAGTACGGCACGGCGTACGCCCCTCTGCCGGAGATCGAGAAGGCGCCGGAGGAGGCCGGAGACTCGGCCGCCGAAGGAGCGACGGCCGACGGCCCGCAGACCCAGGACAGCCTGCTCGACGTCGTGGTGGCCAGGATGACGGGCAAGGGACCGGCCGCCCACCGCATCTGGCTGCCGCCGCTCGGCGACCCGCCAACCCTCACCCACCTGCTCCCCCCGCTGTCGGTCACACCGGAGCTGGGGTTGTCCACCGCGGGCTGGGATGGCCGGGGACGGCTGCACACCGTGATCGGCGTGGTCGACAAGCCCTTCGAGCAGCGCCGCGAACCGTTCTGGCTGGACCTGTCCGGCGCGGCCGGCCACGTCGCCGTCGCCGGCGGCACGCAGAGCGGCAAGAGCACGGTGCTCCGCACGCTGATCACGAGCATGGCGCTCACCCACACGCCCCGCGAGGTCCAGTTCTACTGCCTGGACTTCGGAGGCGGCTCGCTCGCCTCGCTCGACGGGCTGCCGCACGTCGGCGGCGTCGCCAGCCGTCTCGACGCCGACCGGGTCCGCCGTACGGTCGCCGAGATCTCGACGCTCCTCCAGCAGCGGGAACGCGAGTTCGCCGAGCAGGGGATCGACTCGATCACGGCCTACCGGCGGGGGCTGGCCGACGGCACGATCGAGGGCGACGGGTGGGGCGACATCTTCCTGGTGGTCGACGGCTGGCTGACCATCCGGCAGGACTTCGAGACGCTCGAACCCATCATCACCGACCTGGCCGCGCGCGGGCTCGGCTACGGCATCCACGTCGTGGCCGCCACCAACAAGTGGTCGGAGTTCCGGCCCGGCATCAGGGACCTGTTCGGCACCCGCGTCGAGCTCAAGCTCGGCGACGCGTACGAGTCGGAGATCAACCGCAAGAAGTCGCTGGCCGTGCCGGAGGGCGTGCCCGGCCGCGGCCTGACCAGGGACGGCATGCACTTCCTGTCGGCGCTGCCCCGCATCGACGGCGTCCAGCGCGCCGACGACCTCCCGGACGGCGTCCGCGCGCTCGTCCAGGCGGTGCGGAACGCCTGGACGGGCCGGCCCGCCCCCGCCGTACGGCTCCTGCCGTCCGTGCTGCCCGCCGAGACGCTGCCGGACGTCGCGGCGACCGGGCCGGGCCGGATCGCGATCGGCATCGACGAGGGCACCCTCTCGCCCGTGCTGCTCGACTTCGACACCGATCCGCACTTCGTCGTGGTCGGCGACACCGAGAGCGGCAAGTCCAACCTGCTGCGGCTGGTGGCCGAGGGCCTGGTGGCCCGGCGCACCCCGCAGGAGGCCATGATGATCGTGATCGACTATCGCCGGACGCTTCTCGACACCGCCGTCACCGACCACCGCATCGGCTACGCGGCGTCCGGACCCGCGGCGCTCGAACTGATCAACGACGCCCGCAACGCGCTGCTCAAGCGGCTGCCCCCCGCCGACCTCACGCCCGAGCAGCTCAGGGCGCGCAACTGGTGGCGCGGCTCCGACCTCTACATCGTGGTGGACAACTACGAGCTGGTCGCCACCTCGTCCAATCCTCTGCTGCCCCTGGCCGAGCTACTGCCGCAGGCCCGCGACATCGGCCTGCACCTGGTGATGTCCCGGGCGATGGGCGGTCTCGGCCGGGCCATGTTCGACCCCGTCATCCAGCGGCTCAAGGACATGGCCAGCCCCGCCGTCGTCCTGTCCGGCAACCGGGACGAGGGCTTCCTCTTCGGCAACGTGCGGGCACACCCGCTCCCGCCCGGTCGCGGCTACCACGTCGATCGGAAGTACGGCAACCGCCTCATGCAGACGGCGTTCCTCCCGCCACACCAGCCCCCGGAAGCGGACTGATGGGCCTCCACCTTCCGACCGGGCTGGTCCTGGCCATGGGTCTCGTCGGCTACACCTGGCCCGCCGCCGACGAGACCAAGCTCCTCGAAGCCGGACGCATGTGGATCGGCTTCGCCGACACCCTCTACGAACAAGCCCAAAACGCCAACGACCACGTCCAACGTGTCGTCACCCGCAACAGCGGCCAAGACATCACCGCCATGTGGGACCGCTGGACCTCCGCCGAGGGTCCCACCGCCCAAAGCAACGACGCCATCACCGCCACCCGGCTCATCGGCGCCGCCTGCCTCGCCGGAGCCGCCATCGTCGCCGCCTTCAAAATCGGCATCATCACCGCACTCGCCCGCCTCGCCGTACGGGTCGCCCAGGCCATCGCCGCCGCCGGCGCCAGCCTCGGCACCTCACTCGCCACACTCCCCCTCTCCATCGCCGCCACCCGCGTCGCCATCCGCGGACTCCTCCACACCACCCTCCACCGCCTCAAACGAATCGTCGGCTCACTCCTCGAGCGCGCCCGCGCCCTCTTCCAGAAGATCACCCCCATGGGGCTGCGCATGCGGCTCGCCAGACGGCCGGACCCGCTCCGCGCCGCGGCGGACCGAACCGTGAACGTCAAGGCCATCACCCCGTCCCCGGTGTGGCGTACGGACCGGCTCATCCTGCGACGCGCGGACGACCGTCACCCGGACGAGGTCTTCGGGCCCGGCTTCCATCCGCGCAACCCCCGCAACGCCGACCTGGAGTCCCACCTGCGGTTCGAGGAGTCGGCGTTCGTCAGCACCACCCGGCTGGACAACCCGATGGACATCTTCCCGACGAGATACCTGTACGACGTGGACGCGCCGGGAGGGATCGACATCGTCGACACCATGGGCAGCGCCCTGCGCACCGGGCACCAGCGGGAAGTCGCGTTCCCCGGCGGGATCGAGGGCAGGTTCATCAAAGGGGCCCGACCGTACGACGCCACGACCGGGACATTCGGGGGCTACGTCCCCAACCCCGGTTACCGACCGTGATCAGACCATCCGGCCGGGAACGGCGTTGGCCGCGGCTTCCGCGCCGGCCAGCTCGGCGCGACCGTGATTCCCGGACATCGTCTCGACAGTGATCCCCGCGTCCCTGATCCCGCCGGCGAGCGTCACGTACGCGTCGATCGCCTCCCGCCTGATCATGGCGTAGATCGGGCCGCACATGCTTCCCAGCTCGTCGTCGCCCCAGGGATCCAACCGACCCGCCAACTCCGTGGCGAAGACCTCGACCTCGAGCGCCATGTCCTCCCCCACGCGTAGGAGCCCGTCACCGCCGGCGCGCAGGTCCGCGTGGGAGACCTCGATCCCGCCCGGTTCCCTCATGCCCCGTCTCCTTCCTCATCAGCGCTCTCCGAATGCCGTCTGCTTGTCACCACCAAGCATGCCGAAAAGTGCCGGATCCTGCCCTCAAGTCCGAGATGCCGCCCTGCCTCCGCATGCTGAAGGCCGCCCGGACGCGGACACCCGCCCGGATCCGTCTCGGCGGTGCCTGGAGTGGTGAGCGTGATAGTCAGCTTCTCGGCCCTGAAGGACCAAGCTTGCAGCTCCTCGCCGTACCTGGCAGGTACGAGTCAGGCCGCGTCGTCGGCAGCGTGACTCACTGCCCAGCCCGTGACACCGCGCGAGGCGATGTTGCGGGCCGCGTTGACGTCGGCGTGCTCAGCGAAGCCGCACGACGTACAGGAGAAGGTTGCCTGGCCCGGCCGGTTGGCCTTGTCCACATGCCCGCAGGCCGAGCAGGTCTGGGAGGTGTAGGCCGGATCGATGTGGATCACGGCGACCCCGCGCTGGGCCGCCTTGTAGACGATGAAGCTCCCCAACTGGTGGAAACTCCACGAGTGCAGCGTGACCCGCTGGGGCTTGCGGAGCCGTACCCGGTCACGGATCCCGCCCAGGTCTTCCAGGGCGATCCCGCGTCCGGTGCGTTCTGCCTCGGTCACGATGCGTTTGGCGATGCGGTGATTGGTATCGGCGGCGAACCGCGCCTCCTTGCGGCGGCGCTTCTTCAGCAGCCGTTTGGCGGACCTGGTGGCCTTAACCTGCAACCGGCGGCGCAGCTCCCGGTTGCGGTGACGGACCGCGTTCAGTCCCTTACCGCAGTGGCGGGCGCCGTCACTGGTGGTGGCAATGTTGGCGATGCCCAGATCCACCCCTATGAAGGCGCCCGGTTCAGTGACCGGAACATCAGGGATCTCACAGGTCGCATACAGAAACCACATGCCATCCCGGCAGACCAGGTCGGATTCGCCCTTCCGGTACAAGGCCAGCGCCTTGAGCTGGTCGGCCGAGCCGACGAACGCGACATTGCGCAACCGGCCGGCCGCGGTCCAGATCGACACCGTGTGGGCGGTGTGGTCCCAGGACAGGCAGCGGTCATCGAACGGCTGCGCGGCACCGGCGCGGAAGACGATCGGTTTACTCTCGGCCCGCGCACGGCGCCGGGAGCCTTCCGATCCCAGGTTCCCGGCCCGGATGTTGGCCTTCAGTGTGGTGTAGGCGTCGGCGACCTTCTTGATCACATGCTGGGCGGCCTGCGCCCCCAACCCGCGCGCTCTCACCTCGCGATAGGTGTGCTTGCGCAACGCGTACTCACGCCGGTCCCCGGTCGTGAACGCGGTCGCCGAGGCGAAGTTCGCGGCGTCGTTGCAGGCGCGCAAGGTCGCCTCCAGCGCCGCCGCCTGCTCGGGCGTCGGCCGGAGCCTCACCTGCACCACCAGCTTCACATCGAACACATTATCGGCTGGTGCGCGTCGCCGTGATGGAAACCGAAACCGGATATCCGCCAAGGTCGCAGCGTGGTCTACAGGTCTACAGCCTCCACGCGCATTCGGTCTCCACCACCAAGTACCGGCGTGGTGTGTTCACGGGCGAACTCCTGTCACGACGCGAAGAGATCATGATCGAGGTGAGCGACAGCTTCGGAGCGGAGCTGCGCAAGTTCAACGGCGACAGCGACCACGTGCATCTGCTGGTGTGCTACCTCAAGGGGCGTCTCGGCACGCCTGCTGCGCAAGGAGTTCCCCAGCCACATCCGCAAGTATCTGTGGGGCGGCCTTTTCTGGTCACCGTCGCACTTCGCGGCGTCCTGCGGCAGCGCCCCGCTGTCGACCATCAAGAAGTACATCGAGAACCAGAAACGCCCGGACGACCGTCCGGGCAAGGCGCAAGGCGAGGGAAGCGATTCCTCCCGGGCGTGAACGCCCGGGGTTCCTCGCTAGATCACGCTGAGAACAGGAGGGCGGCCGGACGCCGGAACCGGTCCTGGAACGGTTTCACGAACGGATACCGTTTCGGCGGACAGGAACAATTACGCATCGCGGTTCGTCCTCAAGGGCGAAGGAGGCTTACGCCGTGACCATCACCCATCCGCTGGGCCGCGTGGGGGCCGCCGTTGCGGCGCTCCTCGTCGGCCTGTTCACTTTGCTCGCCTGGAGTCCGTCGGCGCACGCCGACGCTCTCCCGGATGTCAGCACGGTGCTTTCGCACTGGAAGGACAGCAAGGACCCCCTCTACGTACAGGACGGGTCCCCTCTGTCGTCCGGTGACGAGTCTGAGATCCGCGACGCGTTGAAGAACGCGAACACCAAGATCTACGCGGTCGCGTTGCCCGACGGGTCGATCACGACCCAGCAGCAGGCCGGGACCTACATCCAGTCGCTCGGCCTGGCGCTCCGGGAAGCGGGACGCGCCAAGGCGACCGTCGCGGTCCTCGACGGCAAGACCCTCTTCGCCGGTTCCAGCGCTCTCGGACGGTACAACAATCAGGCCGGGCCGATCGCCCGGGCCTCCATCGAGACCAACGACAGCGTCGCCAAGGGCATGCAGGACTTCGCCAACCGCATCGACCTGGCGGCGAAGGGCAAGATCAGGGACGCGCTGAACAACAGGAGCCCGGTGTCCTCCGGCGGCGGCGGAACAGGCCTGCTGGTCATTCTTGGCATCGCCCTTGTCGGAGGTGGCGGTTTGTGGATCTTCGCTCGCCGGGCCAAGCGCAAGCGCGAGGAGCAGGAGGCGGCCGAGCTCGCCGCCGTCAAGAATACGGTCGAGGAGGACGTCACCAAGTTCGGTGAGGAGATCACCGCGCTGGACGTCGACGTCAAGATGCTGCCCCAGTCCGAGACCTCGGGCGACTGGCAGCGCGCCCTCGACTCCTACGAGCGCGCCAAGAACGAGCTCGCGGCCGTCAAGCGGGCCGACGAGCTGCGCACGGTCACCGCGACGCTGGAGGACGGGCGGTACGCCCTGGCCTGCGTCAAGGCCCGCGTGAACAACCAGCCCCTCCCCGAGCGGCTGCCTCCGTGCTTCTTCAACCCGCAGCACGGCCCGTCCGCGCGGAATGTCCACTGGGCTCCCCCGGGCGGCGCCCCGCGCGAGGTCCCGGCCTGTGTGGCGGACGCCGAGGCGGTCGAGCGCGGCTTCGACCCGCAGATGCGCGAGGTCATGGTGAACGGCCAGCGCCGCCCGTACTGGGACGCCGGCCCGGCCTACCAGCCCTACGCCTACGGCTACTACGGCGGTTTCGGCGGCGGCGACATGCTGACCGGCATGCTCGTCGGCACCATGCTCGGCAGCGCGTTCGGCGGCTTCGGTCACGGCGGTTACGGGTCCGGCTATGCCGACGGCCTCGCGGCCGGCGGTGCCGACTCCGGCGGTGGCGGTGACTGGGGCGGCTTCGGTGGCGGCGACTTCGGCGGCGGCGGCGACTTCGGCGGCGGCGGTGACTGGGGTGGCGGCGACTTCGGTGGCGGCGACTTCGGCGGCGGCGACTGGTGATCCGCACCCCGCGTCCCGATCGGATCCTGTCCGGTTCTTGATCGGTTCCTTCTCTCAGGTGACCTCGCACCCCACCGGGTGCGGGGTCACCGCCTTTTCCGGCCATTTGGGGCGATGCCGGGAGAGATCAGGGACGCCGCCTACCATCGTCGCGAGAGACTGGGGGCGTTTCCGCAGGTTTGTGAGGAGGTTCCGTTGCGTCGCTCCCGAGCGTTGGCCGTCGCGTTGGCGGCCTCCGCCGTGTCGTTCCCCGCCCTGCTGGGCGCCGGAGCCGTGCCGGCCGCGGCACCTTCCGCGGGCTGCACCCCGGGCAGCGGTCTGGACCTGCGCGGCGAGGACTTCACCGACGGTGCGCGTCTCCCCCGCAACCTGCGCTGTGCCAACCTCGCCGGAGCCGCACTCGACGGCGTCGACCTCTCGCATCGGGATCTCACACGGGCGATCCTGCGTGACGCGTCCCTCCAAGGGGCGTCCCTCAGCTCGGCCCACGCCGACGGCGCCGACCTGCGGGGGGCGAATCTCACCGGCGCCGACCTCGGCCAGTTCCGCGCCAGGCGGGCGAAATTCCGCGGCTCGCTCCTCATCGGCGTGTACGGGGTGCAGGCGGAGCTCCCCCGTTCCGACTTCACCAGCGCGATCCTCAGCGGGGCGCTGCTGACCCAGGCCGACCTCACCGAGAGCACGTTCGTCGCCGCCGATCTCACCAAGACCACCATGGGACAGGTGAAGGCGAGCGACGCCGACTTCACCCAGGCCACGATGCGCGGCACCAGGCTCGGAGAGGCCCACCTGGAGCGCGCGGAGTTCAAGGCCGCCGATCTCAACCGGGCCATATTCACCCAGGCCTGGCTCGACGGCGCCGACCTGACCGGGGCGAACGTCAGCGGCGCCACCTTCGGGCAGGCGCGCGACGTCGACCTCACCGGATCACGCGGGACGCCCGCCGACGTCCCCGCCGCCCCTACACCCAGCTCCGCGCCCCCGGACGCCGACACCGCTCAGGGCCTCACGGACCAGGCCATCGCGGACGATCCCGTGAGGACCACGGCGGGGCTGTTCCTCGTGGTCCTCAGCAGCATCGGGCTCGGCCTCACGCTGCTCTTCTGGATCGCCTTCCACCGGCGCAGGAAGCGCGACGCCGCCGCCTTCGAGCTGGCACACCAGGCGGTCATGCAGGATCTCACCCGGTTCTGGGACGAGATCAACGCTGTCGTCGCCGAGCTGGAGGCCGGGCGGATCGACGACGCGCTCGGCGAATCCGGCGACTGGCGCGCCGCGCTCGACGCGTACGAGGCGGCCAGGCACGTGCTCACGGTCGCGCGCACGCCGTACGAGCTGCAAGGGGCGGCGGCGGCCGTGGAGCACGGCAGGGCGTCGCTGGGCCGGGTAAGGACGCCGCTGTCAGATCACGGTGGTCAGCGGTGACATGAGGCGGCGGGCCGCCTCGGTGATCGAGCCCGACAGCGAGGGATAGACGGCGAACGTCTGCGCGAGCTGGTCGACGGTCAGCCGGTGCTGCACCGCGACCGACAGGGCGAGGACGAGCTCGGACGCACGGGACGCCACGATGACGCCACCGAGCACGATTCCGGTGTTCGGCCGACAGAAGAGCTTGACGAAGCCGTCGTTGAAGCCCTGCATCTTGGCCCGGGCATTGGTGGCCAGCGGCAGCTTGACGACGTTGGCCTCGACCTCGCCGGCCTCGATCTGGCGCTGCGAAACGCCGACGGCCGCGATCTCGGGGTCGGTGAAGATGTTGGCGGCGACGGTGGCCAGGCGGATCGGCTGGACGGCCTCGCCCAGGGCGTGCCACACGGCGATCCGGCCCTGCATGGCGGCGACGGAGGCCAGCATCAGCACGCCCGTGCAGTCGCCCGCCGCGTAGACGCCGGGCGCGGAGGTCCTGGAGACCTTGTCGACCTCGATGAACCCGCCCCGGTCGAGCCGTACGCCGGCCTCCTCCAAGCCCATGCCGGAGGTGTTGGGGATCATGCCGACGGTCATCAGGCAGTGGCTGCCCTCGGCCGTCCTGCCGTCCTCAAGCGTGACGACCACGCCGTGCTCGGTGCGCTTGACCGACGCGGCGCGGGAGCGGCCCATGACGTTCATCCCGCGGCGCCGGTAGACCTCTTCGAGCACCTCGGCGGCGTCGGCGTCCTCGTTCGGCATCATCCGGTCGCGGGAAGAGACCAAAGTCACCTCGGAGCCGAGCGAGCGGTAGGCGCCGGCGAACTCGGCCCCGGTCACGCCGGAACCGACCACGATCAGGTGCTCGGGCAGCTCCTGCAGCTCGTAGATCTGCCGCCAGGTGAGGATGCGCTCGCCGTCCGGCTCGGCGCCGGGCAGCACCCGCGGGTGCGCGCCGGTCGCGACGATGACGACGTCGGCCCGGATGGTGCGGTCACCGGCCCGCACGACCTGCGGGTCCACGAGCCGGCCCTTGGCCCGGATGATCTCCACGCCCTCGGCCGCCAGTCGCGCGGCGACGTCCGCCGACTGCGCCTGCGCCAGCTCCTTCACCCGCTTGTTCACCAGGGGCATCTCGACCATGACGCCGCCGGTATCGCCGTCCGGCCCCCCGTCGAAGTGGACGCCCACCGAGGCCGCGTCCAGCAGCGCCTGTTTGCGGACAGAGGTGGCGATCAGCGTCTTGGACGGCACGCAGTCGGTGAGCACGCACGCGCCGCCCGGCCCATCCTGTTCGACGACGGTGACCTGCGCTCCCAGTTGGGCGGCGACCAGTGCCGCCTCGTACCCGCCAGGGCCGCCACCGATGATCACAATCCTTGTCACGTGCCCATTCTCCCGCATAATCCCGCTCGTCACAGATGTGGGGGCATGCAAGGGTACGACGTCGCGGCGACCACACGAGATGGCAGGTCATGGCGGGTCGTGCGGCATGGCCCTCTCCGAACGCGCGTCGTGGTTTAGGCTTCGTGCCGTGCCTGTCTACGCCGCCTACAGCAGCAACATGGACCCCAAGCAGATGGCTGAGCGGGCCCCGCATTCGCCGATGCGCAGCACCGGCTGGCTTCCCGGCTGGCGGTTGACCTTCGGCGGGGAGGACGTCGCCTGGGAGGGCGCGCTCGCCACCATCGTGGAGGACTCAGACGACCAGGTCTTCGTGGTCCTGTACGACGTCCCCGAGTGGGACGAGGCATCGCTCGACCAGTGGACCGGGACCGAGCTGGGCTTCTACCGCAAGGTGCGGGTCCGGGTCGCGACGCTCGACGGCGACGTGCTGGCCTGGTCCTACGTCCTCGACTCCTACGAGGGCGGCCTGCCATCGGCCCGCCACCTCGGCATCATCGCGGACGCGGCGGAGAGGGCCGGGGCGCCGGACGACTACGTCAGGCACCTGCGGACCCGCCCCTGCAAGTCGCTGGGCGGCTGACGACTCCTTCCGCGCCTCCTCCCGAACCGCGAAGCCTCCCGAACCGCGAAGCGCTCACCGGGCCATTAAAAAGGGTCCTTTACTATCACCTCGCGCCAACTTATCGTGACGGTGAAAGTCGACGGGGGCGACACGGCTGACGTGCCGGCGGGCTGTGCCCCGCGCGGTACGCGGGTGACCTCTCGGAGGCGTCGATGAAGGTCTACGGAGGGCGGCGCGGGCTCGCGTCCCTGTTACTCGCGCTGAGCACCGGCCTGGCGACCGTCGGATACGGCGCGCTCTCGATCACACCGGCGGAGGCCGCCGTGACGCCCGTACCGTTCAGCTCCGTGGTCCCCGCGGTGGCCGTCTCGACTCCCACGTCGGGCGTCACGTACGGCATCGGCGCCGCGACCACCATCTACACCGAACCCGGCTCGACCGCCGCCGCGTCCGTCGGCGGCTACCTCGCCGGACTCCTCCGCCCCTCCACGGGATATCCGCTTCCGGTCACCGCCGCGTCCGGCTCCTCCCCGTCCGACGGGATCTCGCTGCTTCTGTCCGGCGCGCCGAGCAGCGCCGGGAACGAGGGCTACCAGATGGACGTGACGGCCGACGCGATCGTCATCCGCGCCAACCGACCGGCCGGGCTGTTCGCCGGGGTGCAGACACTGCGCCAGTTGCTTCCGGCCGCCGCCGAGAGCACGACGGCCCAACCCGGCCCGTGGCCCGTCGCCGGCGGAAGGATCGTCGACTACCCGAGATTCGCCTACCGCGGCGCGATGCTCGACGTCGCCCGGCATTTCTTCCCGGTGTCCACCGTCGAGCGCTACATCGACGAGATCGCGCTCTACAAGATCAACCATCTGCACCTGCACCTGTCCGACGACCAGGGATGGCGCATCGCCGTCAACAGCTGGCCGGACCTCGCGGTTCACGGCGGGAGCACGGCCGTCGGCGGCGGGGCGGGCGGGTACTACACCCAGGCCGACTACCAGCAGATCGTCGACCACGCCGCGTCGCGCCACATCACGATCGTCCCCGAGATCGACATGCCGGGGCACACCAACGCCGCCCTCGCCTCGTACGCCGAGCTGAACTGCAACGGCGTCGCCCCGCCGCTCTACACGGGGACGGACGTGGGGTTCAGCTCGCTGTGCACCTCGAAGGAGCTCACCTACACCTTCATCGACCAGGTCGTCGGAGAGCTCGCCGCGCTGACGCCCGGGCCGTACGTGCACATCGGAGGCGACGAGGCGTCGTCTACCCAGCCGGCGGACTACGCCGCGTTCATCAACCGGGTGCAGCAGATCGTCGCGGCGCACGGCAAGACCGTCGTCGGCTGGCACGACATCGTCAACGCCACGCCGCTGCCCTCGACCGTGGCCCAGTTCTGGGGCACCACCTCGCGGAACGCGGCCGTGACGAGTGCCGCCCAGCGGGGCACCAAGATCATCATGTCTCCGGCCAACCTCACCTACCTCGACATGAAGTACAACTCCCGGACCACCCTCGGCCAGAACTGGGCCGCCTATATCGACGTCAAGAACGCCTACGGCTGGAACCCCGGGGCGTACCTGAGCGGCGTCGGCGAGTCCTCGGTCCTGGGCGTCGAGGCGCCGCTGTGGACCGAGACCCTGAAGACCTTGCCCGACCTCGAATACATGGCCTTCCCGAGGCTGCCGGCGATCGCGGAGCTGGGCTGGTCGCCCTACAGCACCCACGACTGGAAGGCGTTCGGTCAACGGCTCGGCGCCCAGGGCCCCCGCTGGCGCGTCATGGGCCTCAACTACTACCGCTCCACCCAAGTGACCTGGCCGGCCGGTTCGTAGGCACCCCGTAGTCACCCGTACAGGTCACCCGTACAAGCCGGACGATCACGTCTCCACGCCCGCCTGAACCAACCCCACCAGGCCGGCGCCAGCACGAAGGAGGTCGTTCCATGCCCGTTCTCGCCGTGCCCGTTTTCGGCACACGTTCCCGGCCGCTCCTGTCCCGATTACTCGTCGTCCTGCTCATGGCGTTCGCCATAGGAGCCATCGACACCGGCGGTGCGACGGCCGCCACCCTCGGCTCGACGGAACTGACGACGGGGTGGGCACTGAGGTCGGCCACCAACTTCACCGACACCGGCGCCGCCATCTCCCGGGTCGGTTACAGCACCGCCTCCGGCTGGAACCCGGTCACGCTTCCCTCGACCGTGCTGGCCGGGCTGACCGCAAACAACGTCTACCAGAACATCTATTTCGGGACGAACCTCAAGTCGGTCCCGGACCTGACAGGCCAGAAATGGTGGTTCCGCGGCGAGTTCCCCGCCGCCGCGACGGCTCCCGGCCAGGTCTACTGGCTCCGCTTCAAGGGGATCAGCTACCGCGCCCAGATCTGGCTGAACGGGACCCAGCTCGACGCCAACGCCGTGGGCACGATGGTGAACCACGAGTACGACGTCACCAATCTGATCAACCCGGGGGCGGCGAACGCGCTGGCCATCCTCGTGACGCCACCCGTCCACAACTGCAAGGACCTGTCCTTCTGCACGGTGGACTGGAACCCCGAAGCCCCCGACATGAACGCGGGCCTGTGGGGCAGAACCCTGCTCGACACGACCGGCCCCGTCGCGCTGCGCGACCCGTACGTCAAGACCGTCCTGCCGCTGCCCGCGACGAACTCCGCCGACCTGACCGTCTACGTCGACGCCGTCAACGCCACGAACGCGCCGGCCACCACCACCGTCAGCGGGACGATCTCGAAGCCGGGCTACCCGACCGTCTCCGTGAGCCAGAACGTCACGCTCAACGCGGGCGAACGGCGGGAGATCACCTTCACCCCGGCGGCCTATCCGCAACTGCACGTCACCGGCCCGGCCCTGTGGTGGCCCTACCAGTTCGGCAGCCCGGAGCTGTACCGGCTCTCGGTCTCCGCGGCCACCGGCGGAGCCACCTCGGACAGCAAGTCGATCGACTTCGGGATCCGCCAGTTCACCGACTACCGGACCACCGTCAACGGCACCTCGTTCGCGGGCTACAAGGTCAACGGCCAGAACATCATGTTCCGCGGCGGCGGTTACGTGTGGGACATGCTGCAGCGCTGGGACACCAGGACGAACGCGGCGCACATCCAGTACGTCAAGGACATGGGGCTCAACACGATCCGTCTGGAGGGCACCCTCGGCAACGAGGAGCTCTACGACATGGCCGACAGGGCGGGCATCATGCTCATGCCCGGGTTCGTCTGCTGCAGTGTCTGGGAGAACGACAGCGGCTGGTCCGCCGAGCAGGCGCAGGTGGCGGGCGCGTCCCTGGACAGCCAGATGCGGGCGCTGCGCGCCCACGCGAGCACCTTCCTGTGGACGTACGGCAGCGACCAGCCGCCGACCGCGGCGCACCTGACGGCCTACAAGAACACCGCCACCGCGCTGCACTGGCAGAACCCCACCCTCGACAACGTCGCCACCTGGTCAAACGCCAACGCCGGCATGAAGATGGACGGCCCCTACGTGTGGGAGCCGCCGGTTCTGTGGTGGGACACCACCAAGGCCGGAAGCGCGTTCGGCACCACCGGCGAGGAGGGCACCGAGTCCCCGCCGCCGCTGGAGAGCCTGCAGAGGTTCCTCGCCCCGGCCGACCTGTGGCCGATCGGAACCGCCTTCAACTATCACGCGGGCAAGCCGGGCAGTGTCTTCGCCACCATCACCCCGTTCACCGACGGCGTCAACAAGCGGTACGGCACCGCCACGAGCGCGGCCGACTACTCCAAGAAGTCGGAGCTGCAGAACTACGAGAACACCAGGTCCTTCTTCGAGGCGTGGAACGCGCACGAGCACACCCAGTCCTTCGGCACCATCTTCTGGATGCTGAACAGCGCCTGGCCGTCGGTCCACTGGAACCTCTACGACTACTACTTCAAGCCGGGCGGCGGGTACTTCGGCAGCAAGAAGGCCAACGAGCCCGTGCACATCAGCTACGACTACGCCACCAAGAAGGTGTTCGTCGTCAACTCCACGCTCGCCGCGCGGAACGGCCTGACGGCGACCGCGACCGTGTACAACATCCCGGACCTGTCGCAGAAGTACACGACCCAGACGGCCGTCAACGCGGCCGCCAACGCCTCCACGCAGGTGCTGACCATTCCCGCGATCACCGGCCTGTCGACGACCTACTTCGTGCGTCTCCAGCTCAAGGACGCCACGGGCGCGGCGGTCAGCGACAACCTCTACTGGTACTCGACCCAGGGCGACGTCCTGGGCAACAAGACCAACTGGTACCAGTCGGCCGTCAAGACCTACGCCAACCTCACCGGCCTGGGCGGCCTGGCCGCGAACCCGAACGTGACGGCGACCGCCACGCGGACCGTGTCCGCCGGTCAGGAGACCGCGACCATCACGATCAACAACACGAGCACGACCAACATCGCGTTCTTCCTCCGGCCCGAGATCACCGCCGGGAACGGCGGCAACGAGGTCGTGCCCGTCAACTACACCGACAACTACGTCTCGCTCTGGCCGGGTGAATCCACCACGATCACCGCCACCTACCAGACGAGCGATCTGGGCGGCCAGGCGCCCTACCTACGGGTGAGGGGCTACAACGTCCCCACCGCGTCGATCCCGCTTCCCTAGCGCCGGCATGTACGCGGTGGAGGTCCCTTCGCGCGAGGGATCTCCGCCGCCGCCGGGCTGCCGGCCCGTGCATTGGAGAACATCTTTGGAGAACATCGCCGAATTCCGCCGGGCTGATTCTGGCAGGTGACGTGGCTAGGGCGGTTCATCCACTTCTGTACGCTCGGTGAACGTGACCAACGACGCTTACGCAGTTGCGGCCGAGGCCGCGGCCACCCTGAAGAACCTCACCGGCATCGGATCCTTCGACGTCGCCCTCGTCATGGGGTCGGGCTGGGTCCCGGCCGCGGACGCGATCGGCGAGACCGTCACCGAGTTCCCCGTGACGAAGCTGCCCGGATTCGCCCCGCCCGCGGTCGCCGGGCACGCGGGCACGATCCGCGCGATCAAGACGGCGTCGGGGCAGAACGCCCTGATCCTGCTCGGCCGTACGCACCTCTACGAGGGCCGCGGCGTCGAACCGGTCGTGCACGGCGTCCGCACGGCCGTCGCCGCCGGCGCGCGCACCGTGGTCCTGACCAACGCCGCGGGCGGCCTGCGCCCCGAGACCCAGAACGTGGGCGACCCCGTCCTGATCAGCGACCACATCAACATGACCGGGGCCAATCCGATCACCGGCGCCAACTTCGTCGACCTCACCTCGGTCTACTCGCCGCGGCTGCGCGACCTCGCCCGCGAGGTGGACCCGTCCCTGGCGGAGGGCGTCTACGTCGCCTTCCGGGGCCCGACGTACGAGACCCCGGCGGAGATCAGGATGCTGCGCACCCTCGGCGGCGACCTGGTCGGCATGTCCACGGTGCTGGAGGCCATCGCGGCGCGGGAGGCCGGGGCGGACGTGCTCGGCATCTCCCTGGTGACCAACCCGGGCGCCGGTCTGGTGGGCGAGCCGCTCAACCACGAGGAGGTCCTGGAGGTGGGGCGCGCCACCGCCGCCCGGATGGGCGTGCTGCTCGCCAAGGTCGTCGACAAGCTGTAGGAGTCCCGATGAGCGATCTCGTACAGCGGGCGCGCGAGTGGCTGGCCCAGGATCCGGACCCGGAGACCCGGGCGGAGCTGGAGGCGGTCCTCGCCCTCGACGACGAAACGGAGCTGGCCGCCCGGTTCGGCTCCCGGCTGGAGTTCGGCACGGCCGGCCTGCGCGGCGAACTGGGGGCCGGCCCCGCCCGGATGAACCGCGTCACGGTGATGCGCGCGGCCGCCGGCCTGGCCCGCGTCCTCGGCCCTGGACGGCACGTCGTGATCGGCTACGACGCGCGGCACAACTCGGACGTGTTCGCCAGGGACACCGCCGCCGTGCTGACCGGCGCGGGCCTGCGGGCCTCCGTGATGGACGGCCGGTGGCCGACCCCCGTGCTGGCATTCGCGGTACGCCACCTGGGCGCGGACGCGGGCGTCATGGTCACCGCCTCGCACAACCCGCCGCGCGACAACGGCTACAAGGTCTACTGGGGGGACGGCGCCCAGATCGTGCCGCCTGTGGACGGCGAGATTTCGCGGGCGATCGACGCGGTCGGCCGGGTGGACGAGCTGCCTCTCGGCGACACCGGGGAGACCCTCACGCACGAGGCGATCGTCGTCCCCTACCTGCGGGCTCTGGCCGCTCTCCCGATCGGTGACGCCCGGGACGTCCGCATCGCGTACACGCCGATGCACGGGGTCGGCGCGGGCACCCTGTCGGAGGCGTTCCGGAGCGCGGGCTTCGCGGCTCCGGAGATGGTCGGCGCGCAGCGCGACCCCGACCCGGACTTCCCGACCGTGGCCTTCCCCAACCCGGAGGAGCCGGGCGCGATGGACCTCGCGCTCGACCTCGCCGGGGAGATCGGGGCGGACATCGTCCTGGCCAACGATCCGGACGCCGACCGATGCGCGGCCGGGGCGCGTCTCCCGGACGGCGGCTACCGCATGCTCACCGGCGACGAACTCGGCTCACTGCTGGCCGAGCACGTGCTGCGGAACACCTCGGGCGACGACCGTCTGGTGGCGACCACCATCG
This sequence comes from Microtetraspora sp. NBRC 16547, assembly GCF_030268965.1. Classification (GTDB taxonomy): domain Bacteria; phylum Actinomycetota; class Actinomycetes; order Streptosporangiales; family Streptosporangiaceae; genus Microtetraspora. The sequence continues at coordinate 294,509 of NZ_BSSE01000001.1, forward strand.
TCTCGTCGTCGCTGCTCGGCAAGATCGCGGCGGCGCACGGCGTGCGGCACGCGGAGACGCTGACCGGCTTCAAGTGGATCATGAAGGCGGGTCCCGGCCTGGTCTTCGGCTACGAGGAGGCACTGGGCTACAGCGTCGGCTCCGGCACCGGGCTGCCCGTCCATGACAAGGACGGGATCGGCGCGGCGCTCGCGGTCGCGGGCCTGGCCGCCGGGGCCCGGCGGGACGGCCGGACGCTGCTGGACCTGCTCGACGACCAGGCGCGGCGGTACGGCCTGCACGCGACCAGCCAGCTCTCTGTCCGGGTCGAGGACCTGTCGCTCATCGGGCAGGCCATGACGCGCCTGCGCGAGGCGCCCCCGGTCAAGCTCGGCGGCCGCGAGGTCGAGTCCGCGGAGGACCTCGGCGCCGGCCTGTCCGGACTGCCCCCGACCGACGGCCTCCGGTACCGGCTGGCCGGAGGAGCCCGCGTGGTCGTCCGGCCCAGCGGCACGGAGCCGAAGCTCAAGTGCTATCTGGAGGTCGTCGTCCCGGTCGCCGGACCGGAGTCCGGCGACGTCACCCGGGCACGGGCGACCGCCGCGGCCGACCTGGCCGCCCTCAAGGCGGACCTGTCCGCCGCGCTCGGAGTCTAGGCCGGTTTTTCGCAGCGCTGATCGGCCGTGCGGGCAACAGCACGGACGGCCGATCAGACGGCGTGATCAGACGGCGTACGCACCGCTCAGGCGAGGGCGATGGTCACCGCGACGAGGACGACCGCCGCCGCCACGCCGGCCAGCGCCACGGGCGACCAGGACGTGCTGGTCGTCCCGGAGGCGGTCCGCTTGCGCAGCACGGCCATCTCCAGGAGCTGCTGGGCCACCCAGTCGGCGTGGGTGCGTCCCAGCACGGCCGCCTCGTGCGGCCGCTGGTCGGACGCCGGCTTCCTGGACGCCCGGCGCGCGGCTTTCGCCCGCTCGCGGGCGCTCGGCTGGGGGCTCCAGCAGCGGACGGCGGTGTCACCGGCCACGATCACGATCGCGTTGGACACCCGGACCTCGTCCACCGAGCTCCACGGCACGTACGCGTTCCGGAACGGGTTGCGGATCCGGACGCCGCCCTCCTCGGGGATAATCGCCGGGCGGAGCGCCAGCAGGCAGACGAACACGGTGATGACGCCGAGCACCGCCCCCGCGATCAGCGCCGATGGCATGCTGCCACGGACGATCAGGTCCCCGGTGTTCCACGCGGCGAAGATGATCCACGCCCAGCCGAAGACCCACGCCAGCTTCGATCGGAAAACCTGTCTCATGCCTGCCACTTCAGCTGCGCGAAGCCCGGCTTGATCACACCGTTGATCAGGGCGAGCCTCTCGTCGAAGGGGATGAACGCCGACTTCATCGCGTTGACCGTGAACCACTGGAGATCGTCCCAGCCGTAGCCGAAGGCGTCCACGAGCTTGGCGAACTCCCGCGACACGTTCGTCGCGCTCATCAGCCGGTTGTCGGTGTTGACCGTGACCCGGAAGCGCAGCCGGCGCAGCAGCCCGATCGGGTGCTCCTCAATGGACGGCGCGGCCCCGGTCTGCAGGTTCGACGTCGGGCACATCTCCAGGGGGATGCGCTTGTCCCGGACGTACGCGGCCAGCCGGCCGAGCTTGGCCTCGCCGTCCTCCGAGAGCGCGATGTCGTCGATGATCCGCACGCCGTGGCCGAGCCGGTCGGCTCCGCACCACTGGATGGCCTGCCAGATCGACGGCAGCCCGAAGCCCTCACCGGCGTGGATGGTGAAGTGCGCGTTCTCGCGCTGGAGGTATTCGAAGGCGTCGATGTGGCGGGTGGGCGGGTAGCCCGCCTCGGCTCCCGCGATATCGAACCCCACCACGCCCGCGTCGCGGTAGCGCACGGCGAGCTCGGCGATCTCCATCGAGCGCGCCTGGTGCCGCATGGCGGTCAGCAGCGTGCCGACCCTGATCCGCGGGGTGCCGTCGGGGCCGATCGACCCCAGCCGGAAGCCCTCGATGACCGCCTCGACGACCTGGTCCAGCGTCAGGCCGCCGGAGGTGTGCTGCTCGGGCGCGTACCGGACCTCGGCGTAGACGACGCCGTCGTCCGCGAGATCCTCCGCGCACTCGGCCGCCACCCGGACCAGCGCCTCGCGGGTCTGCATGACCCCGACGGTGTGGTCGAAGGTCTCCAGGTAGCGTTCGAGCGACCCCGAGTCGGACGCCTCCTGGAACCAGACGGCCAGGTTGGCGGCGTCGTCGGACGGCAGCTTCGCGTAGCCGGAGTCGCGGGCGAGGTCGATCACCGTCTGGGTGCGCAGGCCGCCGTCCAGATGATCGTGGAGCAGAACCTTGGGGGCCCTGCGGATCTCCTCAATCGTCGGCCGGCTCATGCGTCCACCTCGTCGACCTTGCCCAGCGGCGCGGAGTCCGGTCGTGTCGGAGGCACGCGATGAGGCACCGATCGCGTCGGAGACGCGCAATGAGGCACTGCGCGAATCGCGCAGTGCCTACTGATTCGCTCGCTCATGGGTTCTCGTCACTCCTCCGCGCCTGGCAGCCCCCGGGATCGCCGGATGCTGCACTCACTCATCTCGGCATCCTATGCCACCTGCGGAAACGCCGATCATGTGCTGTTTGCCGATTATGAGTCGTCGCGATTGGCAGTCTCGGGCGAGAACGCCGGAAGGCAGACGGCGACGTACTCGGCTCCGGAGGGCCCGGATCGGTAGCGGATCTTCTCTCCGGGATCGCTGACGAACGCCTGACCTGCCCCGACCTCGGTGCTTCCGCCCTCGTGCTCCACGATCACCGATCCCTTGAGCACGAGGGTGTACTCGCCGAACTCCGGTGTCTGCGGCGGCTCCTCCCAGTCGGGAGGCGCCTGCATGTGCGCGATCGAGACCCTTTCGTCGCCGCTGTTCACCCGGCCGACGTACTCATCGATGATCTTTCCACCTGGAACCGGGATCCGGGTGGCCGCGTCGATCTTCCTCACCATGCCCACAAGTCTGTCAGTGCGCCACGTCGATCACGATCCGGGACGGCCCCGACTGCGACAGCACGCGGAACCCGGCCTTGCGGCCGAGGACCAGACCCACGCTGACCATGCCCTCGAAGTCGCCGTTGTTCACGATGTGCCGCACGTTCGGCAGCTTCGCGGCGACCTGGAGCGGCCCCTTCCAGGTGGATTTCCCGGCACTGTCGTGCGCGGCCGCGGGGGTGACGCGCACCTGGAGGTACGCCCCGCCCGTGAGGCCGACGGCGGAGCCCGATCCGTCGTAAACCAGCTTGTCCGTCCAGTTCACGGAGTAGCCGGTCATCGGCCCGTTGAGATCGATCACGACGCGGTCGAAACCCGCGTGCTTCGCGAACCTGACCCCGGTCACCTTCGGCGGCTTGGCCGGGTTGCGGGTCACTGTGACCGGCTTGGTGCTCGTGGGCGGCGCCGGCGCGGACGCCGCCGGCTTCGCCGCGGCCGTACCCGCGGGTCCGGACGTCCGGGCGGCAGCGGTGGCAGCAGTGGCAGCCGTGGGATCGGCACCTTGGGCGGCGCCGGACGGCGCGTGCGCGCCGGTGTCCGGGACGGACAGGGAGGCGACCCGCCCGGCCGGAGCGGCGGTTGCGCCGATACCGCCGCTCCCGCAGGCGAGGGTGGCGGCGACCGGAACGAGGGTGAGAGCGAGGGCGAGCGACGTCTTCTTCATGGCAGCCTCTTTCGAACGTTCCAAAGCTGACCAGCGCGTTTTCGCGCCAACCGATTAGACGCATGCTTCCGACTCGGGGTTCGGATCTCCGTTAATGTGGCCGCCGCAGCGCATCTCATATTCCGAAATATGCGCAGTTTCCACCCGACAAGTGGAGGGGCAGTGATCATCGAGCCACGCCGCGGGCGCGGCCCGCTTCGCCGCCGGACCCGCCTGGGCACGGCGCGGACGTGCGCGGCATGAGCGACCTGAGCAGGCTCGCCGGCTTCGAGGCGTTCGTCGCGGACCAGGCTCAACCACTGGCCCGAACGGCCCTGCTGCTCGCCGGCGATCCGCGCTCCGCACACGCCCTCGTGGTGCGGACACTGGCCCGGGTCGCCTCTCGCTGGAGTGCCTTGCGCTGGGCGTCCCCGGCCGAGTCTGCCCGCAATGAGCTCTTCACGCGCTACCTCAAGAAGTTCCCGGGTCACGGGGACAGCGCGGGTCTCCCGTCCGCGGCGCACCTGGACGTCCCGGCCACACCCGGGAGGTCGTACGCCCGGGAGGCACTGGCGGCGTTGTCCCCGCTGCGCCGCGCTCTGGTCGTCGCGCACTTCCACGAGCGACTGCCGGAGTGGCCGGCCGCGAAGCTGTGCGGCGTGGACGTCCCCACAGCGCAAGCGGAGATCGCGCTCGCTCTTGAGGAGCTGCTCCACCGCGTTCCCGGCCTTTCCGCCGACCCGGAGCCCACCTCCCCCACGGCCGCAGGGCCCGGCGCGACCTCCACCACAGGCACGACCCCCACCGCCAGTACGGCTTCCATTACAGCTACGGCGTTCAGCGGTACGGCCACCGGCGCGGGGTCGAATGTCGTCTTACCTGACGAGAGGAACGCGCGCGAGCCACAGGCGCGGGAGGCGTCGTCGGCGACGGTGTGGGCCTCTCCCACGACGGAATCGAACGTCCTGGCGTCGGCGACTTCCTGGGCGTCTCCGACTCCGGAGCCGGAGATCAGCGGCTTTCCGAAGGATCCCGCCTGGGCGTCGGTGCCGCCATCAGTGGTCCCATGGGGCGGGTCCGCCGCCCCGGCGGAACCGACCGGCCCTGTCAGGACCGACCCGATCGAGGAGGCGCTGCGCCGGGAGCTGGACGCCATCGCCTCCGAGATGCCACCCGTCCGCGTCGCCGACGAGGTCCTCAACACCGCCCGGCGACGCCGTGCCTTCCGTGTCTCCCTCATCGTCGGCGGCTGCGTGACGCTGGCCGCCGCCATAATCGTGCCCTTCGTCTTCGGCGTGGCCGTTTACGTCAGCGCGGTGAGGGGCGCGTCCGACCGAGCCGTGCCCGAGGACACAACGGACGATCCGTACTACGGGATCTACGAGGACGATCTCGCCGAGGAGGGCCCCGGCACGCTCCCGTCCGTCGTCGACACCCCGATCAGCTACGCCTACCGGACGTCCTGCGTAGCGGCCCAAGCGAGCTCGGGCTGCGAGGAGTGGCGCGTGATCACAGAGGAAGGACAGGCCTACCTGATCCCCGATGCGGGGGTGGAGGACAGCCCGCGCGCGAACCACCTGCTCGTGATCAGCAGGGATGGGAACCAGATCGCCTACTACAGCTCGAGCTTGTCCGAATTCGTGATCGTGGATCGCCGTCACTCCGTTCCGGAAGCCGCCGAACTCATCCCGTCCGGGCAGGAGCTCACCAAGGACACTTCGCTGACCATCTCTCCCACGGGGCGCTGGCTGGCCACCGACTTCGGTTTCCGCAAGGGCGCAGGACGGCCCCGGCTGCACGACGTCACCGCGAAACGCACCTGGACACTGCCTCAGCGCATGCGGATCCTGGCCGTCTCCGACGACGGCACTGTCCTCGGCACGATCGTCACCCGCGTGAACACCACTCGGGTCACCGAACTTGTACGGATGCGCCCAACCGGCCGGGTGCTGAGCCGGGTGCGCTTCGGCGCCGGCTCGCTCGCCACCGGAACCGCCCTGTCTCGCGACGGCCTCGACCTGGCCCTGATCAAGAAGATCACCCGTCCGGGGAAGGCCGAGAGAAGGGTGCTGGTCACCGTTGACCCGGCCACCGGGCGGATCCGGAACCTGTGCGCGCCGGACCTGCCCAGGGGCCTGCATGCCGTACGCGTCCGAAGCTGGGTGAACGACCGCGAGGTCATCGTCGAGGCCACGCGCCGCGCGGGTGGCGCGCGCTCCATCCACGCCGTCGACGTGTTGTCGGGCGTCACCCGTGGCGTGATCCTCGACGAACAGAACCGGTTCACCTCCCCCTGGACCCCGGGTTCGCTGGGCTGACCCGCGCGTCGCATGGCAGAGGTGTACTCCCGGGCCTTCGTCACGTTCGTGGCCAGGTCCGCAATCGAATCGAGTACCAGCCGGTCATCCGTCCAGGGCTGGTACTCAGCCCGCCGCTGCTGAACAGCTTCCCAGGTCGGCGTGGCGGCCACGGGCCGATCGTGGACGCAACCTCGATGACAGGCGTCCGTCCGATGGTTGTGGCGCATCGGCCCCTCGACGGCGCCTTTCAGCTTTAGGATATTCTTGAATTCGATCGGCGGGCGGCGAGGGGGTCGCATGAGCGAGTGGGAGATCTTCTTCACCGATGAGGTGGGAGAGCTCCTTGACTCGCTCTACGACACCGATCGCGACTCGCACAAGCTGGTCAATCAGGCGATCTTGATTCTGGAACGTAATGGTCCGGCCGAAGGCAGGCCACTGGTGGACACCGTAACCGGATCCAAGATCCCCAACATGAAGGAGTTGCGGCCCGGTTCGACCCGTCGCAGCGAGATTCGTATCTTGTTCGTCTTCGACCCGTGGCGAGCAGCCATCTTGCTGGTTGCGGGAGACAAGGCGGGCAACTGGGAACGCTGGTATCGGCGGGCGATTCCGCGAGCCGAGCACCTGTACGACATCTACCTGACAGAGCGGCACAAGGAGATGAACCAGTGAGCAGCTATCGCAAGTGGCGCGAGAGCGGTCACTTGGAGCGCGCGATTGAAGCCGCCGGCGGCGTAGAGGCGTTCGAAGACGAGGTTCATCACCTGCGCGAGGAGGCGCAGGGGTGGCGGCTCGCGGAGATGCGCAAGCGCCGTGGGCTTACCCAGAACCAGGTCGCCGAGCGTATGGGCATATCTGTGGCTCGTGTGTCACAGATCGAAAAGGGCGATGTGTCCACTCGCGAGGTCCTGGACCGTTACGTTGCCGCGCTCGGCGGCACACTCAAGCTCGTCGCGGATTTCGGCGATGAGCAACTGAAGGTCAGCTGACGCGCCGGACGGAGCCGGAGGGTCCTCGGGTTCGACACCGTGCAGGTCTGAAGGTGCGTTGGGCGGAGATCGAGAACTTCCCCGCATTTCAGCGATATATAGCGAGGAACCCCGGGCGTTCACGCCCGGGAGGAATCGCATCCCTCGCCTCGCCCGGACGCTAGTCCGGGCGCTTCTGGTTCTCGATGTACTCCTTGATGATCGACAGTGGGCCGTCGCCGCAGGACGCCGCGAAGGGCGACGGTGACCAGAAATGGCTGTTGAACTTGCCGCAGGTGAGGTGCTGGGGCGGATCGGCGTCGGCTGCCCAACCAGGGACAGCGATGCGCAAACGCAGCCGGAGGCCCGATCTTGTGTCACCGTTCGCAGTGGACTTCTTCGCGTACCCGCTCAGATCGGTCAACGGCGCACCCGATAGCGCAGGTGAAGCACCCGGTTGCCCTGAATCACCACGTCAGGATCCTCCAACAGGTGCTGCGCGTGGACCGACCCGAAGTAGCGCTTGCCGGACCCGAACACGACGGGTACGACGTCCATGCGCACCTCGTCGATCAGGCCCGCGGCAAGCACCTGGCCACCGACATCGCCAGCGGCGACCTCGACCATGCGGTCACCCGCAAGCTCCTGCGCCTTGGCCATGGCTGCCTCGACGCCGTCGACGAAGTGAAACGGCGCCTCGGGGTCCCAGCCCTCGGGCATCGGCCGGTGCGACACGACGACCACGTGGTCGATGCCGCCCGGAGGCTTCCCGTCCCAACCGTCCGTCATGTCGAAGACGTGGCGGCCGACGATCGTGACTCCGATCTGGTCCCAGTACGGCCGGGTGTAGTCGTAGGACGTCTGCGACACCTTCAGCTCGCCGCTCTCGTCCAACGGGACGTCACCGCTGGACAACCAGTCGAACAGTGGTCCGGGCTGGTCATTCTCGTCCGCGACGAAGCCGTCCACCGACACCGAGCTGTACATGACCACCTTGCCCACGGGCTCTCCTCCTCTTTGGGGTGCCCCCAAATTAGCGTGTCGTGAGCTGTCGCTTCTTGTAAGAAATCAATCGGCTGGCAGCGGCCAGCTGTCCAGCACGTGGCCGGGATGTTCGCGCAGGAACCGCCGCCGGACTTCGACGTACCGGGTCGGCGTGAGCCCGGTGAACGCCCGGAACTCGTGGCCGAAGTGGGCCTGGTCGAAGTAGCCTGCGCCACCGGCGAGGTCGCCCCAGTCGATCGGTCCGGCGGGGTTGATCGCGAAAACGGTGGCGGCGAAGCGGTAGGTGCGGGCCAGCCGCTTCGGCGTGACGCCGATGAGCTCCTTGAACCGCTGTGCCAGATGAGTGCTGCTGACACCGGCTGCCACCCTCAGGTCGCCGATCGCCACCGCCCCGCTGGTCGCCGCGATGACACTGCTCGTATGGCGGACCAGCCCCAGGCCGGCGGTCTCGCACAGCCGTCGCATTAGCTCCTCCTCGAGCAGCGTCAGCATCTCGTGCGGTCCGTCCGCCGTGGCCAGCCGGTCTCGCAGCTCAGCAATGGCGGGCCGGCCCCAAACCTGCTCTACCGTCACCGGCCGGTCACACAGCTCGGCCGCGGGCATCGGCAGGAACGGCGCCAGCCCCCACGGCTTGAAGTGCACGCCGACGGACCGGGTCCGGAGTGGGTAGCCGAACTCCAACGCGCGGGTGGGCATGGTGACCACGCAGCCGTCGGCGTACTCGGCCGTCTCGATGTCGGTGCTGGCGCGGATGCGGAACGGCGCCCCGAGGTTGACGATGAGCAACGCCGACGGCATCGGCGGCAGCGTCAGCCGGGCGTACGGCGGCGCACCCTCCAGGTAGTAAAGGTCGTCGATCAGCCCGTCCAGCGGCGGTCGCGGCACTCTGGACACGTACTCCACGCCCACAGCATCGCCGCCACCGTGTTCGCGATCAACCCCGCCGGCATCGCGCGCCGGGATGGTCCAGCCGCGCTGCCGCCAGCATCGAGCCGGCGCCGATCCCGGACGAGCGCCCGGCCGCGGACATTTGCGTGGGTTACGCGTGCTGCGTGAGCGATGGAGGATTCTCGGCCCAGGGCATTGCCAACATCGCCACCACCAGCGACGGCGCCCGCCACTGCGGTAAGGGCCTGAACGCGGTCCGCCACCGCAACCGGTGTGAGGGGCGCTTCCCCCGTGGAGCGCCCCTCACGCTGTCGTCAGACCGTTTCGAGGGCCTGCTCCGCGGCGGCGGTCGCCGTACCGGACCGGGAGCGGAGCCGCAGCCCGCTCACCGCGACGGCCAGGCCGAGCAGGGCGAACAGGGCCGAGACGACGATCGCCGCGCGGAAGGCGCCGATCGGGTCGGAGGACGAACCGGACGTCAGGACCGCGGTAACGATGGCGAGCACCACCGCGCCGCCGACCTGACCGGACGTGTTGAGCAGGCCGGAGGCGAGCCCCTGCTCGTCGTCGGAGACCCCGTTGGTGGCCTGGATGTTGAGCGACGGGAAGGAGAGCCCGAACGCGATCCCGAGCAGCACCATCCCGGGCAGGACCATCCCGGCCAGGCTGGGGTGCCTGTCGACCTGGAGGAAGACGGTGTACCCCGCCAGCAGCGCGACCGAGCCGAGCGCGATGAGCCGCCCTGTGCCGAAGCGGTCCGCGAGGTCGCCCATCTTGGTCGAGCTGACCGCGACCAGCAGCCCGGCGGGCAGGAACGCCAGGGCGGTCTGCAGCGCGGACCAGCCGAGCAGGTTCTGGAAGTACTGCATGGCCACGAACTGGAAGCCGACGTACGAGCCGAACAGGATCACCAGCCCGACGTTGGCCCGGACCAGCGGCGCGGACCGCAGGATGCCCAGGCGGACCAGCGGGTGCTTGACCCGGCGCTCCAGCCACACGAAGAGCCCGAACAGCGCGGCCACCGCGACGGCCGACAGCGCGGTGCGGACGACGCTGACGTCGGGGGCCTGGACGACCGTGAACACGAGCAGCAGCATCGCCGCGGTGATCGTGACCGCGCCCAGGATGTCGTGGCCGCCCTCGCCGCGCTCGTCGGAGCGGGGAAGCAGCCGGGCGCCGGCAACGAGGGCGATGATCGCCACCGGGACAGGCATGAGGAACGTCCAGCGCCAGCCCAGCTCGGTCAGCAGGCCGGAGAGCACCAGCCCGAGGGAGAAGCCGCTCGCCCCGCAGGCGGTGAAGATGCTCAGCGCGCGGTTCCTGGCCGGTCCTTCGGCGAAGGTCGTGGTGATGATCGACAGCGCCGCCGGAGCGGTGAACGCCGCGCTCATGCCCTTGACGAACCGCGCCGCGATCAGCAGCGCGCCGTCGGTCATCAGTCCGCCGAGCAGGGACGCGACGGCGAACACGGCCAGCGCGATGAGGAAGACCCGGCGGCGGCCCAGGAGGTCGGCGGCGCGGCCCCCGAGCAGGAGCAGGCCGCCGTATCCCAGCACGTATCCGCTCACGACCCACTGGAGGGCCGCCGTGGACATGCCGAGGTCGGCCTGGATGGAGGGCAGGGCCACGCCCACCATCGACACGTCGAGAGCGTCGAGGAAGATGACTGCGTAAAGAACGCTGAGCGCACCCCACAGGGGCGCCCCCCAGCGCTCGTCCTTCGTGGAGGAGGTCATGGGCGAGGACACTACATGCACATGCATTCAATGCACAAGCATTTAATGCTGTTGCATGCAATGGGGGTGCGTGCTAGGCTCCGCGCGAGAAGGAGGCTGGGATGACTGGGATGGCTCGCCAGAAAACCGGCATCGACGTCATCGACACGTGGCGCGAGTTGCTCGCGCGGCACGCCGCCGTCTCCTGCGCCTTGGAGCGCGAGCTCAGCGACCGGCACGACCTCGGTGTGAGCGAGTTCGAGGTGCTCGACCGCATGGCGGAGGGCCTCGCCACCTGCGACACCGGTGGCGCTGGCGGCACGGGCGGCACGGAGAAGTTCCGCGTGCAGGAGCTCGCCGACAAGGTCCATCTGAGCCAGAGCGCCCTGTCCCGGCTCATCGCGCGGCTGGAGCGCGAGGGGCTCGTCACGCGGGCCATGTGCGAGGCCGACCGCCGGGGCGTGTACGTCCTGCTCACGGAGGAAGGCCGGAAACGGCACGCCGAGGCCGCCCCCACGCATCTCGCCGTCCTCACCGAGCATCTCGGCTGACCGGTTCCTGCCCCTCCCCGCCGGCCGGATCCCGCGCCCTCCCGCCGGTCTGATCCCGCGTCCTCCCAGCGGGCCGCTCGGGCCGTGCGTCTCGGCCTTTCGCGCACATGGCTCGGCCCGGCGCGAGTGAGCTTCGTGCTTTACGGGGCTCGCCCAGGCCGGGCCGTACTTCTAAGCCGTGCTTCTGATGCGTGCGGTCAGTTCCGCGCGATGATCCGGTCGATCACCAGCGGGAGCAGGGCGGGGTCGGTGGTCTCACCAATCTCGTAGGCGCCCTCAAGGACTCCCAGCGCCCGCTCGAACCGTCCCGGCTCGTCGGCGTGCAGAGTCATCAGCGGCTGCCCGGCCCGCACCGTGTCGCCCGGCTTGGCGTGCAGGGTGATCCCGGCGCCGAAGGAGACGGCGTCCTCCTTGCGCTCGCGCCCGGCGCCGAGCCGCCAGGCGGCCACGCCCACGCTGAGGGCGTCCAGCCTGCGCAGCACGCCCGACGACGGCGCGACGACGTCCATCGTCTCGGCCGCCCTGGGCAGCGGCGCGTCCGGGTCGCCACCCTGCGCGCTGATCATCCGCCGCCAGGCGTCCATCGCCGTGCCGTCCTTGAGCGCCTGCTCGGGGTCCCTGGCGCCCGGTACGGCGGCGGCCTCGAGCATCTCCCTGGCGAGCCGTACGGTCAGCTCGACCACGTCGGCCGGCCCGCCTCCGGCGAGGACCTCGACCGACTCCTCGACCTCGAGGGCGTTGCCCACGGCGCGTCCCAGCGGCCGGTCCATCGCGGTGAGCAGGGCGACCGTCCGGACCCCGGCGTCGACGCCGAGCGCGACCATGGTCTCGGCCAGCTCGCGGGCGTCGTCCACGTTCTTCATGAAGGCGCCGGAGCCGACCTTGACGTCGAGGACGAGCGAGCCGGTGCCCTCGGCGATCTTCTTGGACATGATGGACGAGGCGATCAGCGGGATGGACTCGACCGTCCCGGTGACGTCGCGCAGCGCGTACAGCTTCTTGTCCGCCGGGGCCAGGCCGCTGCCGGCCGCGCACACGACCGCGCCGGCCGTACGGATGACGTGCAGCATCTCCTCGTTCGACAGGGACGCGCGCCAGCCGGGGATGGACTCCAGCTTGTCCAGCGTGCCGCCGGTGTGGCCGAGCCCGCGCCCGGAGAGCTGCGGCACGTAGGCGCCGCACGCGGCCACCAGCGGGGCGAGCGGCAGGGTGATCTTGTCGCCCACGCCGCCGGTGGAGTGCTTGTCCGCGGTGGGCCGGTCGAGGGCCGACCAGTCCATCCGCTCCCCGGTCTGGATCATGGCCAGGGTCCAGTCGGCGATCTCCCTGCGGTTCATGCCGTTGAGCAGGATCGCCATCGCCAGCGAGGACATCTGCTCGTCTGCCACGCCACCGCGCGTGTACGCGTCGATCACCCAGTCGATCTGGGCCGTGGACAGCTCGCGCCGGTCCCGCTTGGTGGTGATGATCTCGATCGCGTCGAAACCCATGATCCCCCTCGATCGTGTACGGCTCCCGAGGGAGCCGTACATCCACATTTATCGCGACAAGTCGTCAGGGCCGAAGGCGAACGGCAGGATGTCCGCCAGCCGCCACGGGCCTTCCGGGGTCTCGACCAGGAGCTCCGGACCGCCGTGCTCCATCAGGAGCTGGCGGCAGCGCCCGCACGGCATCAACAGCTCGCCGTGCCCGTCCACGCAGGTGAACGCCACCAGCCGCCCGCCACCGCCCGCGTGCAGCGCCGACACGAGACCGCACTCGGCGCACAGTCCGATGCCGTAGGACGCGTTCTCGACGTTGCAGCCGGTGACCACCCGCCCGTCGTCCACCAGGGCGGCGGCGCCGACCGGGAACTTGGAGTACGGCGCGTAGGCGTGCGCCATGGCCTCGTTCGCCCGGGCGCGCAGCGCGTCCCAGTCGATGGTCGGCTTGGTCATTTGGCCTGTCCTCTTCGATAGGGAACGCCGTCGGCGGCCGGCATCCGCAGCCGCTGCGAGGCGAATGAAAGCACCAGCAGCGTAGTCAGGTGCGGCGTGAACGACGTGAAGGCGTCCGGCACCGTGTCGGTCACCGCGAACACCGCGAACACCGCGATCGCGGCGATCCCGGTGAACAGGGCGGCCCGGTTCCGATGCTGCCGTACGAGCTGGAAGACCGCGACGGCGGCGAGCAGCATGGCGACGACGAGCAGCAGCGCGTGCACCGAGGTGCCGCCCTGCCTGAGCTGGAGCGCGTCGGTGTAGCCGAACAGGGCCGCACCGCCGGCCAGGCCGCCCGGCCGCCAGTTGCCGAAGATCATGGCCGCCAGGCCGATGTAGCCGCGACCGCCCGTCTGCCCGTCGCGGTAGATCCCGGCGGCGATGAGCGACAGGAACGCCCCGCCGAGACCGGCGAGCCCACCGGAGACGACCACCGCGATCCACTTGTACAGGTAGACGTTGACGCCCAGCGACTCGGCGGCGACCGGCCGCTCACCGCACGACCTGATGCGCAGGCCGAACGCCGTACGCCACAGGAGGTAGAACGACAGCGGCACCAGCAGGATCGCCAGGATCGTGAAGTACGAGATGTTCTGCGTGAGCCCGTGGAGGATGCCGGCGACATCCGACACCAGGAACCATCCCTTGTCGTGCAGGTCCTGGAGCGGCTGGTCGATCCCCGGCACGCTGAACTTCCCCATCATCGGCACGCGCGGCGACTGCTTGGCGCCGCCGCCCGGCATGTCCGAGAAGACCAGCTTGGCGAGGTACTGCGTGAAGCCGAGGCCCACGATGTTGATCGCGACACCCGAGATGATCTGGTCCACGCCGAAGGTCACGGTCGCCAGGGCGTGGATGGCACCGCCCAGCGCTCCGCCGATCGCACCGGCGAGCACTCCGGCCCAGGGGTTGTCGAACTGGATGGCGCCCCAGGCGCCGAACCAGGTGCCGAGGATCATCATGCCTTCGAGGCCGATGTTGACCACGCCGGCCCGCTCCGACCACAGGCCGCCGAGACCGGCCAGCCCGATCGGCACGGCGAGGCCGATCGCGGCGCTGATCGTGCCGCCCGAGGTGATGTCGTCGGCGCCGGTCACCAGCCGGGCCACCGACAGCAGGATGACCAGCCCGGCGAGACCGATCAGCAGAACGGGGAAGGTCAGCTTGAACCGCCGGGCCGGCGGCGCGGCCACCGGCTTGCCGGCCGAAACGTCCGTGGCCGTCATGCCGCGGCCCCTTCCTTCTCGGCCGGGGCGGCGAGCTCATGGCTGACCCTGCGCTGCGCGGCAACGACCTGGTACCGGTGCACCAGCTCGTACGCGATGATCACCGAGAGCACGATCACGCCCTTCATGATGTCGACGAGCTCCTTGGAGATGTCCATCAACTGCAGGGCGTCCGAGGAGCTGTCCAGAAAGGCCCACAACAGCGCGCCGAGCGCCATGCCGACCGCGTTGTTCCGGCCGAGGAGGGCGATCGCGATGCCGGTGAAGCCGAGCCCCGTCGGGAAGTTCAGGCTGTACTCGAAGGAGCTGCCGAGGAGCTCGGGCATGCCGATCAGACCGGCCGCCGCCCCCGAGATGACCATCGCGGTGATGACCATCCGCTTGACGTTCACACCGCTCGCCACCGCGGCCGGCTCCGACTGGCCGGTGGCGCGCAGGTTGAACCCGAACCGCGTCCGGTTGAGCAGCACCGCGTAACCGATGCCGACAATGATCGCCACGATCAGGAAGCCGTTGATCTTCATCGGCGTACCCGGGATGAGCGCCATGCCGGGCATGTGCGCGTCCTCGGGGATCGGCGGGGTGCCGATGGCGTTGCCATTGAGCACGCCGAGCCGGTCGGCGGTCAGCAGCCAGCCGGTCAGGCCGGTCGCGATGGCGTTCAACATGATCGTGGAGATGACCTCGCTGACGCCCCGGGTCGCCTTGAGCACCGCGGCGATCGAGGCCCACAGGGCTCCCACGAGCATGGCCACGAGCACGACCAGCACGATGTTGAGCGCACCCGGCACGAGCCCGGCCCCACCGACGGACGCCGCGATGAGCGCGGCGAGCCGGTACTGGCCGTCGACGCCGATGTTGAACAGGTTCATCCGGAACCCGATCGCGACCGCGACCGCCGCCAGGAAGTAGGTCGTGCCGAGGTTGACGAGCAGGACCAGGACGCGCGGCTGGGCGCCGTATTCGACCAGGGTGGTGAAGGCGTCGACCGGCGCGTGGCCGGCGATCAGCAGCACCACCGACGTCACCAGGAGGGCGAAGACGACGGCGAGCGCGGGCGCGACGAACGCCATCACACCGTCGAGCCTGACCCTGCCGAACACACGATCAAGAAACGTACTCATGCGCCCTCCCCGGCGCCGGTCATCGCCGAGCCGAGCTGCTCGGGGGTCACAGAGCTGGGATCGACGTCGGCGACGATCCGCCCGCGCAGGATGACCTTGAGCGAGTCGGACAGGCCGATGAGCTCGTCGAGGTCCGCGGAGATCAGCAGTACGGCGAGCCCGGCGGCGCGGGCGTCGCGCAGGTGGTCCCAGATGGCCGCCTGCGCGCCCACGTCAACGCCCCGCGTGGGGTGCGACGCGATCAGCAGCACCGGTTCGCCGCTCATCTCCCGGCCGACGATCAGCTTCTGCTGGTTGCCGCCGGACAGGGCGGCCGCGTCCACGTCGATGCCGGGGGTGCGGACGTCGTACTCGTCGACGATCCGCTGGGTGTCCTTGCGGGCTCCCGCCCGGTCGATCCAGATGCCCTTGACGTTGGGCCTGCGCGTCTGGTGGCCGAGGATGCGGTTCTCCCAGAGCGGCGCCTCCAGCAGCAGCCCGTGCCGGTGCCGGTCCTCGGGGATGAATCCGATGCCGCCCTCGCGTCTCTTCAGGGTGGACCAGTCGGTGATGTCCGTGCCGCCCAGGTTGATCGTCCCGGCGGTGATGGAACGCATGCCCATGATGGCCTCGACCAGCTCGGCCTGCCCGTTGCCCTCGACCCCGGCGATGCCCAGGACCTCGCCCTTGTGGATCGTGAAGGAGACGTCCTCCAACTGGAGGCGCGCGCCTTCCGCCTTCAACTGTTCGGCGGAGGCGCCCTTCGGGACGGGTCCGTGCCCCGGGGCCGCCATCGTGAGGCCGGAGACCTCCAGCATGGCGACGTCGGTGACGGTGGACTCGCGGGTCTCCGGGCTGGGCAGCTCGCTGCCGACCATCAGCTCGGCGAGCTTGCGCGCGGTCACGCCGCTGGGCTCGACGCTGGCCACGGTGGTGCCCCGGCGGATCACGGTGATCGCGTCGGCCACCTTCAGGACCTCGTCGAGCTTGTGCGAGATGAACAGAATCGTCAGACCCTCGCGGACCAGCACCCGGAGGTTGTCGAAGAGCTCGTCCACCTCGTGCGGCACGAGCACGGCGGTCGGCTCGTCCAGGATGAGGATCCGGGCGCCCCGGTAGAGCACCTTGAGGATCTCGACCCGCTGGCGGTCCCCGACCCCGAGTTCCTCGACCAGCGTGTCCGGGTCGACGCCGAGGCCGTACGCGTCGGAGATCTCCTTGATCTTCTTGCGTGCCCGGCCGAAGTTGAGGGCGATGCCGAGCTTGCGCGGCTCGCTGCCGAGGACCACGTTCTCGAGGACGGTGAGGTTGTCCGCCAGCATGAAGTGCTGGTGGACCATGCCGATCCCGGCGGCGATGGCGTCGCCGGGGGTGTGGAAGCTCACGGCCGACCCGTTGATCCGGATCTCGCCCTCGTCCGGGCGCTGCATGCCGTACAGGATCTTCATGAGCGTGGACTTGCCCGCGCCGTTCTCACCGACGATGGCATGGATGTGCCCTTTGGCGACGCTCAGGCGGATGTCCCGGTTCGCGACGACTCCGGGAAACCTCTTGGTGATCCCCTTCAGCTCTACGGCGGGATCTGTGGCGATTACGGTGGTTATGGCGGCCTCCCCCACACGAAGTGCCTGCGGACAGGCACATTGGGCCGAGAAAGCCCGGAGCGATCTGCTCCGGGCCCCTCGGAGAGACGGCAGGTCAGGGGGTCGCGGAGACCGTGATCTCGCCGTTGACGATCTTCTGCTTGTACTCGTCGAGCTGGGTCTTGATGTCGTCGATCTTGCCGCCGGTGGTGGAGAAGTCGACACCGCCCGCCTTGAGGTCGTACCGCGCCTCACCCGACTTGACGTCGCCGGCCACGAAGTTCTTGAGGAAGTCGTAGACCGCGACGTCGACCTTCTTCAGCATCGAGGTGATGATGACGTCGGAGACGGCCTTGTCCGCGGTCAGGGCCTGGTCGGAGTCGACGCCGATCGCCATGGCGTCCGCGCCCTTGACGGCCTCGAAGACACCGCCGCCGGAACCGCCCGCGGCCTGGTAGATCACGTCGGCGCCGGCGTCCAGCATGCCCTGCGCCGTGGTCTTGCCCTTGGCCGGGTCGTTGAAGCCGGTGAACTCCGGCGGCTCGCTCAGGTACTTGACCTGGATCTTGATGTCGGGCTTGACGGCCTTGGCGCCGGCCACATAGCCCGCCTCGAACTTCTGGATCAGCGGAACCTTGACGCCGCCGATGTAGCCGATGCTGCCCTTCTTGGACTTCAGCGCGGCGGCCGCGCCGACCAGGAACGAGCCCTGCTCCTCGGCGAAGACCAGGTTGCTGATGTTGGGGCCGGTGGCGTCCGCGTCGTCGACGATCGCGAACTTGACGTCGGGGAACTCCGCGGCGACCTTCTTCATCGCCGCGGAGTACGCGAATCCGACCGCGATGATCGGGTTGTACCCGGTGGAGGCGAGCAGGCGGAGCCGCTCCTCCTTCTGCGCGTCGGTCTCGCCGGGAGCGGCGGAGAGGTCCTTGGTGCCCAGGCCGAACTCGTCCTTGGCCTTGTCGAGGCCGGCGGCGGCGGCGTCGTTGAACGACTGGTCGCCACGTCCGCCGATGTCGTACGCGAGGCCGACCTTGCCCTTCGCCGCGTCCGGCGCCGACGACGCGTTGGCGGTCGTCTCGCCCTTGGTGTCACTACCTCCACACGCGGCGGCGGCCATGAGCATGGCTCCCGCAGCAGTGGCGGCAGCCAGCTTGCTTACTCGATTGCGGAGCAAGGTGTACTCCCCTTCCGTGTCCCCGCCGTCCAACCGGTCGCGCACGCACGACGCGCGGCGACCCTGCACGGAAGATAGTTGTTTGACCTGCATAGACCAAATGGGCGCACGAGTCCGAAACCTCTCCGTTATGCAGCTCACGCCACCTTGTGACCAGTGGGTAATTCGGATCAACCGGACAGGCCCCGGATCCACCTCGCGATGATCTTCTTCGCACGTCGCCGCCCGGATCGACCGGCCGGATCCCGCCCCGCCCGGCCGGAGGGCGGCCGGGCGGGACCACCGGCCCGTCGGCAATCAGAACGAGCCGCGCCGGGCGCCGTCGAAGCGCGCGGTCGGCGCGTCGACGCCCTCCACGCCGTACGTCAGGAAGACCCTCCCGGCGTCATGAACTCCCGGAGACAACCGACGCCTCATGCGGCGCCAGGCGATTCCCGGAACGTCCAGGAATACCGCGTCGTCGAACCTGTAGCCAGGGGCCGAGAACAAGCCGATCGCATTCCACCAGACGGCAAGAAGAAGAGCGTGATCCCCCGCCTGCCCACGCCCGGCCGTACGCCGGTGGAAATCTTGGGAATCGAAAATGATCACGTCTCCGATGGCCGGTTCGACCGCGACGGAAGCCTCGCTCCCGACGATTTCCCATGAGTAACCGATGCCCCTTCGGCACGGGTCGTCGGCGGCCTCGCCCCGGAATTCGCGCGTGTGGTCGTGCTGCTCGCGGCCGCCCGTCGGCCTCGTCCGCGGCCCTGGCCTCGCTGGGACTCAGCCCGAGATGGGCGGCCCAAGATGCGCACGGAAGGCGATATTCGCGAGTGTCTCAGTCGGTCGACGGAAACGAAGTCCGGCGTCTCCGCCAGTGCGGTGCGCGTTTCGACGGGAAGCGCCCGGCGCCCGTGAATCGCCGCGATCCGGCCCTCATTCGACTGCGGGATTCGGTCCCGGGCAAGAGGTCCCGAGGCGACGGCGGATTCGGTCGAGGATTCGGTTTCGGGTGAGAAACTCGGAGGCAACGGCGAGATCGGTGCCCGTCGACTCGAAAAGGCCCGGCAGACCTTCCGCCGCGGTTTTCCGGAAAGTCACGTGAGCATCGCCGGACGGCGAGAGCGTTCACCCGGTGAACGCGCGCACCACCCGGCCGGGCCGATACGCGATCGCCCCGGTCACATCATCACTTGATGCCGTGACCGGGGCGGTGGACGGCCGTTTAGCGGGCTCCGTCGCCCCAGAGCGCGGTGAGCGCGGTCGCCGCGAGCGTCTTGACCCCGACGCCGATGGCCCGCTCGTCCACGTCGAACTCCGGACGGTGGATGTCGACCTCGTTGACCGCGCCGGGGACGCGGGTGCCGAGCCGGGCCAGCGCGCCGGGCACCGACTCGACATACCAGGAGAAGTCCTCACCGCCGAGACTCTGCGGGGTGGGCACGGGCCCCGCGTCGCCGATCATCTGGACCACGGCGTCGTGCAGCATCTGGATGCTCGTCGCCTCGTTGACCGTCGGCGGCGTGCCACGCCGGTAGTCGATCTCCGCCTCGACGCCGTACGCCGCGGCCACCGACTCCACGAGCGAGGTGATGAGGTCGGGCGCCTGCTGCCAGGCCTCCTCGTCGAGCGAGCGCACGCTGCCCTGCGCCATGCCGACATCCGGGATGAGGTTGAAGGCGGAGCCGGCCGAGACCTGCCCCCAGACGAGGCTGAGGCTGGAGCGCGGGTCCACCCGGCGGGACAGTGCGGCGGGCAGCTCAGTAATGATCTTGCTCAGCGCGTACACGAGGTCGACCGTCAGGTGCGGGCGCGCCGTGTGGCCGCCCGGCCCGGAGACGCGGATCTGGACGTTGTCGCAGGAGCCGGTGATCGCACCGACACGCAGGCCCACGTGACCGACGTCGATCCTGGGATCGCAGTGCAGCGCGAAGATGCGGTCCACATCGCTCAGCCCGCCGTCGC
The DNA here is from genome assembly GCF_030268965.1 of Microtetraspora sp. NBRC 16547. Taxonomy (GTDB): domain Bacteria; phylum Actinomycetota; class Actinomycetes; order Streptosporangiales; family Streptosporangiaceae; genus Microtetraspora. Next base: position 314,623 of record NZ_BSSE01000001.1, read on the forward strand.
GCATGACCTCCAGGGCGCCGCTGCCGATCTCCTCGGCGGGCTGGAAGAGCAGCCGGACCCGGCCGGGCAGCGCGCCCGCGTCGGCCTGGGCGGCGAGGTACAGGCCGGCGCCGAGGACCGCGGCCGTGTGGACGTCGTGGCCGCAGGCGTGGCACGCGCCCGGAACCGTCGACCGGTACGGCACGTCCTTCTCGTCGTCCATCGGCAGCGCGTCGATGTCGGCGCGCAGCGCCACCGTCGGACCGGTGTCCCGGCCGAGATCGACCCACAGGCCGGTACCCCGGGTGAGCCGCCTCGGCTTCAGGCCGGCGTCGGACAGCCGCTGCGCGATCTTCTCCGTGGTGCGGTGCTCGTTGAAGGCGGTCTCCGGGTGGGCGTGGACGTCACGCCGGAACTCGATGAGCTCATCGCCGTGCTCGCGCAGGAAGTCGGTCAACTGCCCGGCGAGGTCGCCACCCTGGGGAACCACCGCGTGATCGGGGGGCGCGAGCCTCGATGAGATCGTCACAACTCTTTCCTTCCTCGGGCGAACCGCGGCCCACGGGCCATGGAGGGTGCCGTGCCCTCTACCCGGCGCGGTTCGCCGGTTATCGTGATGGCGCTCAGCCGGAGCGCGACCGCCTCGCGCCGGGCGCCGGACAGCCGGGTCCGGAGATCGGCTGAGCGTCGCCGTCGTACCCGCCCTCGCCCAGGTTCCGTGTCAAACGCCCGAGCGGATCTCTGTGGAGCCCGCTCCACCCGGCAGGCCGCGATGTCAGGCCACGCCGAAGAGCGAAAGGGTCGCGTAGGCATGTCCGCCACGACCGACCCTCCGTTCACAATCTTTCCACGGTTACGGCGGGCAAGATGGGCGATTGACACAGTATTTACGGCGGCAACCCGATCACCCGCCCATTCAGGTCCCCGAGTGGCCCGGGCCTCCGCCTCCGAACCCGGGAGGCGACGTCACGAACCTGTCCTCGGCGAGTTCCATGATCGTCGCGTCCACGACGTCCTCCAGCGCCCCGCCCGCCGACAGGATCGCCCGCTGCCGCTCGCACGAGCTGCCCCAGTCCAGGACCTCGGCCATGACGGCGAGCTCGTCCGCGCACCCGAGCCGCTCGGCCACCGGCTCCAGCTCGCGCTGCAGCTCGTAGAGCACGTCGCGCACCGGTGCGGTCGATCCCTGGTCATCGGTGATGACCTCGGCGTTCAGCCCGTATCGGGTGGCGCGCCACTTGTTGTCCCGCACGACCCACGCGGGCGGCCGGGGAAGCTTGTACCCCCGGTCGAGCTGCTGGTCGAACTGCTGGACCAGGCACTGGGACAGGGCGGTCACCATCCCGACCTCACGGAGAGTGGGGATCCCGTCGAACATCCGGATCTCGATAGTCCCGAAATCAGGATGTGGTCTGATATCCCACCATACCTCCTTAATACTCCTAATTGTCCCTGCGCGTACCAGAGTGTCCATATACTCCTCGAACTCCGCCCAGTCGGCCAGCAGGTGCGGCGGGCCGGCCGTGGGCAGCGCCCCGAAGACGATGGCCCGGCTGGACGCGAGCCCGGTGTCCTGGCCGCCCCAGCAGGGACTCGACGAGGTGAGCGCGAGGAAGTGCGGCAGGTACGCCGCCAGCGCGTTGACGATCGGGATGACCTTGTCCCTGTCCCGCACGCCGACGTGCACGTGCACGCCGAAGGTCTGGATGCGCCAGGCCAGCCACTGCATCTCCTCGACCAGCTCGGTGTAGCGCTGGACGGGCGCGTAGACCGCGTCACGCCAGTCGCTGATCGCGTGCGTGCCGGTGCAGGCCAGGGACATCCCGCGCGGCTCGACCGCGTCGCGCAGCCGGTCGATGCTCTTGCTCAGGTCGGCCACGGCCTCCGCGGCCGTGTGGCAGACGTCGGTGACGATCTCGATCTGGGACTGCATCAGCTCGTGCATGGCCTTGGGACGTGAGCTCTCGCTCAGCTCGGGGACCGCGGCCAGCACCTCCTTCGCGTCCTGGCGGAGGCGCCGGGTGTGCCGGTCGACGAGCTGCAACTCCCACTCCACACCAAGAGTCGCCCCACGCGAAGGATTGAACTGGATCGCCACCGCGGACCTCCCGTGCTCGGAATCGGCGTTCTTCTACGCCGTACCCGATTTACCCGCCCGATTTACCCCCTTCTGCTGCCGGTTTTCCAGGCACGTACCCCGACGACGCCCAACACGACGGCCAGGATGATGTTGACCGCGATGAGAATGCCGTGAACCACGTAGAAACCGGTCTCGTGCCCATCAGCGAGGTTGAAACCGAGATTGATCCATTCAAAGATCATGAAAGCGGCAAGGGCGAGGAGAAAGCCCGATACACGTCTCGTCATGCTCTCAGTATCGGCATTGCCACCGAGTGCGTACGCCCGCGATCTTCGGGGGATCTGTCACATCATGCGTAGAGACTCGAAGCTAGGCTGATCTCCCTATGAGGACCAGCCTGCACGCCCTCGGGGCGGCCTTCACCACGGCGACGCTCCTGGGCGTCGCGCTCTGCACCCCCGCCGCCGCGCAGGCCGTGCCTCTCGCGCGCAGCGGCGCCGTCGGCGGCGACCTGCTCGCCGGCCACGGTGTGATCGCCCCCGCCGGGATCAAGGCCCCCCCGAAGACGACCGCCTCGTCCTACGTCATCGCGGACGCGGAGACCGGGCAGGTGCTGGCCGCGAAGGACCCGCACGGCCACTACCTCCCGGCGAGCACGCTCAAGACGCTGACCGCGGTCACGCTCATCCCGAAGCTGGACAAGGACAAGACCGTCAAGCCCAGCCAGGAGGCGTGCGACGAGGAGGGCAGCGCGGTCGGCCTGGTGCCCAAGCCGATCTACAAGGTCGACGACCTCCTGCGCGCGCTGCTGATGGTGTCGGGCAACGACGCCGCCAACGCCCTCGCCGAGGCGCACGGCGGCCTGGCGACCACCCTCGCCGACATGAACAAGGAGGCCCGCAGGCTCCAGGCGTACGACACGGTGGCCAAGACGCCGAGCGGCCTGGACCGGCCGGGCCAGCGGAGCTCGGCATACGACCTCGCGCTGATCGCCAGGGCCGGGCTGGCGCTGCCCGCGTTCCGGAAGTACGTGAGCACGAAGACGGCCAGGTTCCCCGCGCCCAAGGGCTACTACGAGATCGGCAACCACAACAAGCTGCTCTGGCGCTATCCCGGCATGATCGGCGTGAAGAACGGCTGGACCACGAAGGCCCAAGGCAGCTTCGTCGGCGCGGCCACGAGGAACGGCCACACGATCATCGTGTCGATCATGCACTACGAAGGCTCCTTCTGGGAGGACGTGGCCCACATGCTCGACTGGGGGTTCGCCGCGCGCGGCCGGGCCACCCCGGTGGGCGTCCTAGTCGATCCCGTGCCCGACAAGCCGATGATCGAGAGGGTGCTGCCGCGCTCCGGTCCCGCGCTCGCCGGAGGAGCCACCGCGCTGCCCTCCCGGCTTCCCGCGCTGCCCTCCCGGCGTCCCGTCGCCGCCAAGGACGGCGGGAGCGGCCCGCTCGCCGCCATGATCGCGGCCGGCGTCGGCCTGCTCGGCGGCCTCGCCTGGCTCGGCTACGGCATCCGGCGCCGCCGCCGCGCGAACGGTTCCTGAGGACGCCGGCTCACCGGGTCAGCGGGCTCAGGTGGGGATGATGGTGGACGGCACGGGTGTCGGCTCGGGCGGCGGGCCCATCCCTGAGGTGGCCGTCCACGCGGCGGCGTACAGGACGACCCTCGCCGACCAGTTGATCCAGATCAGCAGGCCCACGACGACGGCGAACGTGCCGTACACCGGGTTGTGCAGCGTCTTGGCCAGGATCAGCGTCGCGAACTGCTTGAGCACGCCGAACGCGACGGCGCCGACCAGAGCGCCCCTGAGCAGGACCCGGAACGGCTGCCGCGGCCGGGCCAGCCAGCCGAACAGGATCAGGAAGAGCAGCAGGTCCGCGCCCAGTCCGGCGAGGAAGCCGGTGATCCAGACAGCGGCACCGGCGAACCAGGAGGTGCCCAGGCCGAGCCAGCCGGCCACCGTGCTCGTCGCCCCGGTGGCGAACGCGCCGATGACGGCCGACGCGAGCAGGGTCACGCCGATGAGGACGAGCGTGATCAGGTCCCTGAGCTTGCCCAGAAAGAAGCTGAGCGGCGGCTCGCGGCTCATCCAGATCTCGCGGAGCGCCTCGCGCAGCGCGTCCACCGCGCCGAGGCCCGCGTACAGCAGGCCGACCAGGCCGACGATCCCCGCCCCCGCCCGAGCCTGGGCGATCGTGCTGATCTGGAGCCGGTCGGCGAGCCCGGGGAGCTGCTGGTTGATCGCCTCGGCGAGCGTGTTCTGCGCGTCCGGGCGGGCCGCCAGGACGAAGCCGAGCACCGCGAACGCCAGCGCGATCAACGGGAAGAAGGACAGGAACGCGAAGTAGGTGACCGCTCCCGCCAACCGACTGGCCGACTGCACCTGGTACCGGTGGATGGTGCGGACCAGGTGGTCGAACCAGGGGAACCTGACGCGTTCCCGCTCCAGCAGGCGGCGGCCGCGGGCCTTGACCTTCTCGGCAAGCCGCAAGATCCGCGTGAACATGGCCACCTCCCGCCGGAGGACTGCCCCGGACCGCCGCCCGGAAATCGGATCAGCCCGGAGATCGGATCAGGAGGAGGCGGGCAGGAACCCGATGCGCTCGCGCACCTGGGCCATGGTCTCGCGGGCCACCGCGCGGGCGCGCTCGGCCCCGGCGGCGAGCAGCTTGTCCAGCTCGGCCTCGTCGGCCAGCAGCTTCTCCGTGCGCTCCCTGATCGGCGTGAAGGTGTCGAGGACCAACTCGGCCACGTCCTTCTTGAAGGTGCCGTAGCCCTGCCCGGCGTACCGCGCCTCCAGCTCGGGGATCGGGGTGCCGCTCAGCGCCGACTGGATGCGCAGCAGGTTGGTGACGCCGGGCTTGTTCTCCTCGTCGGCGCGGACCTCGGTGCCGGTGTCGGTGACCGCGCGCATGATCTTCTTGCGGAGCGGGCCCGGCTGCTCCAGCAGGTCGAGGATGCCCTGTGGGCTGGAGGACGACTTCGACATCTTCGCCGTCGGCTCCTGGAGGTCGGTGATCTTCTCGACCTCCTTCAGGATGCACGGGTTGGGCACCTTGAAGGTCTGCCCGAAACGGCTGTTGAACCGCTGCGCGAGGTCGCGGCTGAGCTCCAGGTGCTGCTTCTGGTCGACGCCGACCGGCACCTGGTCGGCCTGATAGATCAGGATGTCGGCGGCCATCAGGATCGGGTAGGTGAACAGGCCGACGCTGGCCGCGCTCTCGCCGTACTTGGCCGCCTTGTCCTTGAACTGGGTCATCCGGGCGGCCTCGCCCATGCCGGTCTGGCAGGCGAGGATCCAGGCGAGCTCGGTGTGCTCGCGCACGTGGCTCTGCACGAAAACCGTGCAGCGCTCGGGGTCGAGACCGACCGCGAAGAGCTGGGCGGCGGCGATCCGGGAGCGGCGGCGCAGCTCCTCGGGAGCGGGATTGACGGTGATCGCGTGCAGGTCCACCACGCAGTAGAACGCCTCATGGGTCTCCTGCATCGCCACCCACTGCCGGACCGCGCCGAGATAATTTCCCAGGTGGAAGGAGTCAGCGGTGGGCTGGATTCCAGAGAGCACGCGAGGACGATCCATAGCACCTCATTCTGTCAGCAGAACGACCGTGCCCGTGACACTCTCACTCCGCCGTGCCGGACTCCTCGGCGGCCGCGGGCGCGCGGATCACGCGGACGCGGGAGATCCGGCGGCCGTCCATCTCCGTCACGGTCAGCCGGGCCCCCGGCGCCTCCGCCGTCTCGCCGAGCTGCGGCAGGTGCCCGAGCGCGGCCATGACGTAGCCGCCGAGCGTCTCGTACGGGCCGTCCGGGAGCCTGATGCCGGTCTCGGAGGCGAAGTCGTTCAGGTTGAGCAGGCCGTCGACCTCGATGACCCCGGCGACGACGCGCACGGACCTCCCGGCCTCGTCGTACTCGTCGCGGATGTCGCCGACGAGCTCCTCGACCAGGTCCTCCAGCGTCACGATGCCGCGGGTGCCGCCGTACTCGTCCACGACGATCGCCAGGTGGTGGCCCTCATCCCGCATCTCGGTGAGCGTCGGCAGCACGCGCTTGGTGGCGGGCACCAGCTTGACCGGCCTGATCGGCACAAGCTCGCTGATGGGCTCGACGCGCCCGGTCAGCACCGGGTCGAGCAGGTCCCGCACATGCACGAATCCGATGATGTCGTCATACGAATCGCGATAGACCGGGAAACGGGAGTGCGGCATGGTCGCCGCGAGCACCGCCGCCTCCGCGAGCGGCGTGTCCGCGGCCATGAAGTCCACCTCGGTGCGGGGCAGCAGGACCTCTCTGAGCTGCCGCTTGCCCGCGGCGAACACCTCGGCGATGACGCTGCGCTCGTCCTGGGTGAGCTCCTTGTGGCCCACGACTATGTCGCGCAGTTCCTCGGTGGTGATCGCGGCGCGGTCGGCCGAGGGATTGCCGCCGAGCAGGCGGACCACACCGTTGGTCGACACGGACAGCAGCCAGATCACCGGCCGCACCAGGCTCGCGATCAGGTCGAGCAACGGCGCGACCATGAGGGACATCCCCTCGGCGCGCTGCCGCGCGAAACGCTTGGGCGCGAGCTCGCCGAACACCAGCGTGATGTAGGAGATGGTGAGGGTGACCACCGCGAACGCGAGCGGCGCGGCGACGGCGCCGGACAGTCCCCAGCCTTCGAGGACGGGTTCGAGCCGGCCCGCGAGCGTGTCCGCGCCGAGCGCGGCGGACAGCACGGTCGCGACCGTCACCCCGACCTGGACGGCGGACAGGAAGCGGTTCGGGTCCCGGGCGAGCTTCTGCACCCGGGCACCCCTACGCCCCGTCTGGCTCAACCTGCGTATCTGGCTGTCGCGCAGGGAGACCATGGCCATCTCCGCCGCCGCGAAGAACCCGCAGATCAGGATGAGCAGCAGAACAAGGGGGATGCTCACCGCGAGGCTCACGGCCGCCTCCCGCGAGGACGAGCACGGCACCCGTGATCGCCGGCCCGCTCGCTAATCTCGCTCACGCCTTCGATCCGTTCGCACGGTGCTGATCGGATCAGCCTACTGCGTGACATTCGACCCGCGCCTCACCTCCACCGCGTAAGCTGAGTTCCGTACACAATCCAACAAATTCACTCAGGAGCAAACAGTGCAGCTGCTGGTCACGGGTGGCGCGGGATACATCGGCAGCGTCGTGGCGGCGCAACTCGTCGAGGCGGGACACGACGTCACCGTGCTCGACGACCTTTCGACCGGCCACGCCGACGCGGTCCCGGACGGCGCGCGATTCGTCGAAGGCTCCATCACCGAAGCCGGCGGCCTGCTGAAGGCGGGGTTCGACGGCGTGCTGCACTTCGCCGCCAAGTCCCTCGTCGGCGAGTCGGTCGAGCGGCCCGGGCTGTACTGGTCGCACAACCTCGGCGGCACCCTCGCCCTCCTCGACGCGATGCGGCAGGCGGGCGTCGGCCGGATCGTCTTCTCCTCGACCGCGGCGACGTACGGAGAGCCGGAGAGCACGCCGATCCTGGAGACGGCGCCGACCCGGCCGACCAACCCCTACGGCGCGTCGAAGCTCGCCGTCGACACCGCGCTGACCGCCTACGCCGGCCTGTACGGCCTGGCCGCGGTCAGCCTGCGCTACTTCAACGTCGCGGGCGCGTACGGCCGGTTCCGCGAGCGCCACGCGGTCGAGACCCACCTGATCCCGAACGTCCTCAAGGTGGCGCTCGGCGAGCGGGAGTCGGTGAGCGTGTTCGGCACCGACTACCCGACCGCGGACGGGACCTGCGTCCGCGACTACGTACACGTCGGCGACCTGGCCCGCGCCCACCTGCTCGCCCTGGACGCGTGCGCGGCCGGCACGCACACGGTCTACAACCTGGGCAACGGCGCCGGATTCTCGGTGCGGGAGGTCATCGACGTGTGCCGCGAGGTCACCGGCCACGAGATCCCCACCGTCTTCGGCCCAAGGCGGGCGGGCGACCCCACCGTGCTGGTCGCGTCCTCCGAGAAGATCCAGCGCGAGCTCGGCTGGAAGCCCGACCACACGTCTCTGCACGCCATCGTGCGCGATGCCTGGACCGCCCTCCGGTCGGAAAACCCGGACTCGGCCGGTGAACTGTGATGGGATCTCACATGTGAGGGTGGACGGGCTTTCTCCGCTGGTCATACGGGCCGCGCTGGTGGCTCTGGTCCTGCTGGGCAGCCTGGCGGCTGCCGCCGGGGTGCTGTTCGCCACCGGCGGTCCCCCGGCGGGCGTAACGCCCGAGCACTTGGCCACGACCGCGGTCCCGATCTGCCCGACCCACTGAATCGGCTGAACCGGCCGAACCGGACGAACTCACAGAACCGGCCGACCTCGCGGAACCGCCGGGACCGATCGAACTGGCAGAACCGGAGGAACCGGCAGAACCGGAGCGGACGGAAGCGGCCGGACCCGTCCGGCCCGCGACACCCGCGACACCCGCGACACCCGCGACACCCGCGACACCCGTGACATCCTTCGGGCCGGCGGGAAGCCCGTAGCCCGCGGTCCCGGCGCCGGCCGTCCCCTCCGGGCCGGTCGCCACGGCGACCCGCATGACCGCCGCGTTGTTGGCCGGTCGCCGGTCCCCCACCTCGCGCGCGTAGACCGTGGCCCGGGCGGCGATCGCCTTGGCGGCCTGCCGCGGCACCCGGAACACCAGATCGACCAGGCTCCTGCTCCCCGCCCTGATCGGCCCGAGCGCGCAGCCGACGAACCCCGCCGCGCCCTGGCAGCGCGCACCCGCCGCGGAAAGGAGGCGGGCCTGCGCGGGCTCGAAGAACACGTACGCGTCCCGGACCGCTTCGGGCCCCAGGTTGCGCACGGTGGCCTTCATGGTGAACCGCCCGCCGGGGACGACCGTGCTCGCCGTGGGCGCGAGCCGGACCGCCAGGTCGGCCCCGGCCCCGACCGGGGTGAGCGCCTCCGCGGTGTTGTCCTCCGGATGAGGATCCGCGATCTCGGATGACAGGTCCGCCTGAGCGCGGAGGACGCCCTGCGCGGCGGGCCGCACCAGGCCGGTGATCGTCACCCCTCCGGTGCCGCTCGCGAGCACCTCCCCGGGCGAGCGGCAGACGACCTCGTTGGCGCCGCGTCCGGGCCCGCACTCCGCCACGTTGACGTTGATGATCTTGAAGTCTCTCGGGAGCCGGATGGTGAGCACGGTGAGCACCGCGTCGCCCGGGCCGTTGTTGTGCACCCGCACGTTGTAGACCAGCGGCTGGCCGGGCTGGGCGACTCTTGGGGACGCGGAGATCTCGACGCCGATATCCGCTCCGCCCCACTGGTCGGACGCGAGCGCGGCGCGTGGCGCTCCAGCGGCGATCAGGCAGGCGAAACCTGCGATACCCGTGATGACCCGACGACCCATTCGTGCTCCCCCGAAACGTTTAGAGATCAATTCAATGGGGTGGCACCGACGCGCGGCTCCCCGACACGCCGTCCCGACCGGAGGTCGCCCGCATCTATCCCGCCTGCGCGAGCACCGTCTCCTCGCCCTCGCGTACGGCCTCGCCGGGCGTGAGCCTGCGGTCGGGCATCAGGGCGAGCGCGACGAGGGCGACGATCGCTCCGGCGACGCCGAGCCACGGGATGACGGTCGCGCTCGCGGCGGCGTGCGCGGCGGGCAGCCCGGAGAGCGGCGCCTCGCGGGCGACCACCGAGCCGTACGCGGTGCCGGCGACCGCGAGGGCGACCGATCCCCCGATCTGGCGGAAGAAGGTCAGGTTGGCGCTGGCGGTGCCGATGAACCGCGGGGGCACGGCCCGCTGGATGGCCACGGTGAGCCCGGACAGCATCGGGCCCATGCCGAGGCCGATGAGCGCCATCCAGCCCATGAGCGCGGGCGTCGCCGAGTCCACGGCCAGGTTCGCACAGAGCAGGGTCCCCGCGACGAGGAAGAACGGCGCGATCACCAGCCACGGCTTGTACCGGCCGCTGCGGGAGATGAGCGCCCCGGTGACGGCGCTGCCCGCGACCATGGCCAGCATCAGCGGATAGATGCGCAGGCCGGACGCGGTCGCGGTCTGCCCCTGCGCCTCCTGGAAGTAGCGCGGCAGGAAGACCACCCCGGCGTACATGCAGAACGCGGTGGCGAACGAGGCGACGTTGACCAGCGTGTACGTCCGATTGGCGAACAGGTGCAACGGCACGATCGGCTGTGCCGCCCGCCGTTCGACCAGGACGAACACGGCGGTCAGGACGGCGGCCGCGGCGATGGGGCCGACGACCGGGCCGCTCGTCCAGGAGTTGCCGTCCACGCCCTTCTCGGTCAGGCCGACGAGCAGCGCGCTGATGGCGGCGGTGAACACCGCGATGCCGAGGTAGTCGGGCCGCGCCCCACCCGCGTCGCCGGGACGGTGCGGCAGCCGGAACCAGATGATCGCGAGCAGCACGATCCCGATGGGGACGTTGACGTAGAAGGCCCAGCGCCAGCTCGCGTGGTCGGTGAACAGGCCGCCGAGGAACGGCCCCGCGATGTAACTCAGCGCCATCACGCCGCCGAGCGCCCCCTGCACCCGGCCGCTTCGCTCCGGCGGGAAGAGATCGACAACCAGTGCGAGGGAGAGCGGCAGCAGCGCGCCCGCGCCGAGGCCCTGGAGTCCGCGGAACGCGATCAACTGGTCCATGTCCTGCGCGACCCCGCTCAGGGCGGAGCCCGCGAGGAAGATCGTCACGCCGACAAGCATCAGAGGCTTCCTGCCGTACGCGTCGGAGAGCCGGCCGTACAGCGGGACGGTGACGGTGGATGTGAGCAGGTACGCGGTCACGACCCAGGTGTAGAGCCGGGCGCCGCCCAGCTCGGCGGTGATCCGGGGCAGCGCGGTGCCGACGATCGTCTGGTCGAGCATCGCGAGGAACATGCCACCGAGCACGGCGAACAGGAGCAGCCCGTTCTTGCTTGTGTCTGTCTTCACGTGTTGAAAGTGACATGTAAGTTTTGACATGTCAACTCGCAGATATAGTTGGCGCATGTCCCTGCGCATCGCGCTCCTCGGCCTGCTGTCGGCCTCCGGCCCGGCCAGCGGGTACGACCTGACCAAGAAGTTCGAGACGTCGCTCGCCCACGTGTGGCAGGCCGGGCACAGCCAGATCTATCCCGAGCTGGCCAAGATGGCGGCAGAAGGGCTGATCACGGTCGAGGCCGAGGGCTCCCGCGGCCGGAAGATCTACACGATCACGCCCGAGGGGCGGGACGAACTGCACCGCTGGCTCATGGGGTACACCCCCTCGCCTTCCCCGCGCAGCGAGATCGCGCTTCAGGCGTATCTGACCCCGCTGCTGGAGCCGAGGGAGGCCGTCGCCGTACTGGAACGCATGGGAGCGAGCTTCGCGGCCAGACTCCGCGAGCTGCAGAAACTGGGCGATCCCAGCAAGAAGTCCGGGTACGGCGGGTACGCGCTGGATCTCGGCATCCGGCAGGCCCGGATGGCCATGGAGTGGGCCTCCGACACCATCGCCCACCTCAGCGCCTCAGGCACCGGCACGGACCGCGCGGAAGGCGCAGCGGACGCGGAAGGCGCGGCGGACTCCGAAGGTTAGGCGCAGGTGAGCGGCGCGGGCAGACCGACCTCGGGGTCGAAGTCGACGTTCCCGAAGTGCCGCTTGAGCAGGTCCTTCATGGTGCCGTCGGCGTACATGCCGGAGATCGCCGCCTGGACGGCCTCGCATGTGCGGGCGTCACCCTTCGGCACGCCCACGGAGTAGCGCAGGTCGGTCAGCTTGAGACCGAGCACGGCGAGCCGGAGGTTCGGCACCCGGTTCGCGAACCCGGCGAGGATGAGATCGTCACCGGGGACCGCGTCCACCCTGCCCTGGACGAGCATGTCCATGCACTCCGCGTAGTTGCCGGCGGCCACCGGCTCCACACTCACCTTGTCCTGGATCAGCGCGACCGACTCGGCGCCCGCCGGGGCGCACATGCGCCGCCCCTCCAGGTCGCTGAGCCGCCGGATCTGCGAGCCCTTCACCACCAGCATGTCGGTGTGCGCGACGTAGTACGGCCCGGCGAAGCCGACGGCGTCCTTATGGTTCTCGTCGTAGGCGTAGGTGGCGACGACGAGATCGACGTCGCCGTCGGACAGCGCCCTGGCCCGCTCTGCCCTGCCGATCCTCCGGAAGGTGATGCCGCCGGCGGGGACCCCCAGCTTGCCCGCGATGTAGGTCGCCACGTCCACGTCGAACCCGGCGAAGGAGCCGCCGCTCAAGCCGAGACCGACGCCGGGGAGATCGCCCTTCACGCCGATGGTGAGCCGCCGCGCCCCCAGCGCCTTGTCCACGACCGCGGGGTAGGCGGGAGCGGCCGACCCGGGCGCCTGCCCCTGCACGCCCGCCCTGCTCGTCGTTGTCGTGCCCGGTGTGCCCTGGTCGCCTCCCAGGCGTACGGCGGCCAGCGCCCCCACCCCGACCACGGCGGCGACCACGGCCATGACGGCGGTGATCACGCGGGCCCTGCGCCGCCGCCCCGGCCCGCTCTTCGGCGGCTCGGTCACGCCCGCGCTCCGCGACGCCTCCGTCGAGCCCGCGCCCTGAGACCCCGCACCCTGAGACCCGGCGCCCTGAGACCCGGCGCCCTGAGACCCCGCACCCAGGGACCCGGCGCCCTGAGACCCCGCACCCAGGGATCCGGAGCCCTGTGACGCCGCCGGCCCGGCGTCCCGCGCTTGGACGTCCCACGCCTGAACACCCAGCGCTTGCCTACCTTGCGCCTGGACGCCCTGCGCTTGGACACCCTGTGCTTGGACGTCCCCTGCTTGAACACTCTGCGCCTGAGCGCCCTGCGCTTGGACGCTCTGTGGCGCCGTCTCCCGCGTCGTCTGTCCCTGGGGCAGGCGCATGTCCCGGGTGACCTCGGCGGGCTCCGGGCTGGCCGCGTGGGCCCCCTCGGACAACACCATCGTGGACGCGTCCCCCGACTCCGAACGGCCGAGCAGGCGCAACAGGATCCGGTCGGCGGTCGGCCGGGCGGCCGGAGCCTTGCTCAGGCAGGAGCGCACCACGCCACGCAGCGGCTCCGGCAGCATGCTCACGTCGATGTCGTGGTTGAGCACGCGGTTCAGCACGACCGCGATCGAGTCGCCGCCGAACGCCGCCGTGCCCGTCGCCGCGTACGCGATGGTCGCCGCCCAGGCGAACACGTCCGACGGCGGCCCCACCTTGTCCCCGGAGATCTGCTCCGGCGCCATGTAGGCCGGCGTGCCGATCGCCCGGCTGGTGATCGTGCCGGTCGAGTCGATGATCCGGGCGATGCCGAAGTCGACCACGCGCGGCCCGTCCGGAGCGAGCAGCACGTTGTCCGGCTTGAAGTCCCGGTGCACGATCCCCGCGTGGTGGATCGCCGTCAGCGCCGTCGCCGTGCCGACGGCGAGCCGCTCCAGCGCGGGTCCGATGATCGGCCCGCTCTCCTCCACCGCCTCGCGCAGAGACCGCCCGTCGATGTACTCGCTCGCGATGTACGGCGTGTCGCCTTCGAGATCGGCCGCGATCACCCTGGCGGTGCAGAAGCTCGCGACCCGCTGGGCGGCCCGGAGTTCCCGACCGAACCTGGACCGGGCCATCGCGTCACCGCTGAACTTGACGTGCAACAGCTTGATCGCCGCGCGCTCCCCGGCTTCGTTGCGCCCGAGGTACACCACGCCCTGACCGCCCTCACCGATGCGGCCGGACAGCACGAACGGCCCGAGCCGGAGCGGGTCCCCCGGTCCGAGCGGCGCGACGTTCGGCATCCACGCCCCCAAGTTTCGGCAAAGTGTCGACGACCATCAGAACTTTACGGCTCCGATGACCGTTTCCCAGCCTCCCGATACCGGGCCGTGACCCGCGTACGGCTCAGCCCGAGCCGGCAGTGAGCCCGGCAGTGATCCCGGCCGTGAGCCCGGCAGTGAGCCCGGCCGTACGCAGGCACGGAAAAGGGCCGCCCGCCACGAAGGCGAGCGGCCCTGACCGGACGGGCTGGATCAGCCGGCCATCTTCTTCTTCAGGTTCTCGTCCAGAGCCGCGAGGAAGTCCTGCGTGGTCAGCCACTCGGCGTCGCCGCCGACCAGGAGCGCCAGGTCCTTGGTCATCTGGCCGCCCTCGACGGTCTCGACGCAGACCTGCTCCAGCTTCGCGGCGAAGTCGATCACCTCGGGCTGGTTGTCGAGCTTGCCGCGGTGCTGCAGGCCGCGGGTCCACGCGAAGATCGACGCGATCGGGTTGGTGGACGTCGGCTTGCCCTGCTGGTGCTGGCGGAAGTGCCGGGTCACCGTGCCGTGCGCGGCCTCGGCCTCGACGGTCCGGCCATCCGGGGTCATCAGCACGCTGGTCATCAGGCCGAGCGAGCCGAAGCCCTGCGCGACCGTGTCCGACTGGACGTCGCCGTCGTAGTTCTTGCACGCCCAGACGTAGCCGCCCTCCCACTTCAGCGCGGAAGCGACCATGTCGTCGATCAGGCGGTGCTCGTAGGTGATGCCGGCGGCGTCGAAATCCGCCTTGAACTCGGTCTCGTAGACCTCGGCGAAGATGTCCTTGAACCGGCCGTCGTACGCCTTGAGGATCGTGTTCTTCGTCGACAGGTAGACCGGGTAGTTCCGGGCCAGGCCGTACCGCATGGAGGCACGGGCGAAGTCACGGATCGACTCGTCCAGGTTGTACATCGCCATCGCGACGCCGGCGCCCGGGAAGTCGTAGACGTTCAGCTCGACCGGCTCGCTGCCGTCCTTCGGGGTGAAGGTCAGGGTCAGCGTGCCCTCGCCCGGCACCTTGATGTCGGTCGCGCGGTACTGGTCGCCGAACGCGTGACGGCCGACCACGATCGGCTTGTTCCAGCCGGGAACGAGCCGCGGCACGTTCGACATGATGATCGGCTCGCGGAAGATGACGCCGCCGAGGATGTTCCGGATCGTCCCGTTCGGGGACTTCCACATCTTCTTCAGGCCGAACTCCTCGACCCGCGCCTCGTCCGGCGTGATCGTCGCACACTTGACGCCGACGCCGTACTGCTTGATGGCGTTCGCGGCGTCGATCGTGACCTGGTCGTCGGTGGCGTCGCGGTGCTCGATGCCGAGGTCGTAGTACTTCAGGTCGACGTCGAGGTAGGGAAGGATCAGCTGGTCCTTGATGAACTGCCAGATGATCCGGGTCATCTCGTCGCCGTCAAGCTCGACGACCGGACCCGCTACCTTGATCTTGGGCATGCGTGTGGTTCCCCTTCTGAACTAACACTGGCCAGACAGTCCGTTTTGAGGCTCACTGGCCGTTGAGGCTATCGGACGGGCGTGATACGCCCGTTACTAGGTGCTGTGCATGCGCAGCAACAGGTTCAACGAGCCCGCCACCAGGGCGGAGCCGAGCACCAGGAACACGATCGCGTCCACCCGGCGGGTGCGGACACCGAGCAGTCCGGCCCGGCCGTCCGGGACGATCAGCCGTAACGCCGCCCCCGCGATCAGCGCGAACCCGATGACCGCGCCGCCCACCCAGACGGCGAAGCCGTAGGCGATCATGCCCAGCCCGGCGACCGCACCCGCCGCAACCAGCAGGTACGGCCCCCAGGGCTTACCGCTCACATTCACAACCAGCGCCTATGGTGACTGTCACTCCTCGTTCCGGTGCGACATCCGTCGATATCCGCCCACCGCTCACCGCTCGGGCTCACGGTCGCTACGCTCCCTGCGCCGCTCACCGCACGGGCTCACGGTCGCATTCGCGTGCTCGCTCGCTACGCTCCCTGCGCCGCTCACCGCTCGGGCTCACGGTCGCATTCGCGTGCTCGCTCGCTACGCTCCCTGCGCCGCTCACCGCTCGTCGATCGGCGTCCACTTCTGGTCGCGCTCTCCGATGTACTCGCTGTCCGGGCGGATCAGGCGATTGTCGGCGTGCTGCTCGATCACGTGCGCGGTCCACCCGGACATCCGGCTGACCGAGAACACCGGGGTGAACAGGTCCGTCGGGATGCCGAGGTAGTGGTAGACCGTCGCGGCGTAGAAGTCCACGTTCGGATACAGGCCCTTCTCCGCGAAGACGACCTCCTCCATCTCCTTGGACATCCGGTAGAACGTGTCGTCGCCCGACGCCTCGCCCAACTCCCGCGACATCTTCCGCAGGTGCGTCGCCCGCGGATCCTCGGTCTTGTAGACCCGGTGCCCGAAGCCCATGATCTTCTCGCCCGCCGCGAGCCTGTCCCGCACCGCCTGCGCGACCCCCGCGGGGTCGATCGCTTCCAGCGTACGCATGACCTGCTCGTTCGCGCCTCCGTGCAACGGGCCCTTCAGCGTGCCGATGGCCGCGACGATGGCCGAGTGCATGTCGGACAGAGTCGCGGCGCAGACGCGGGCGGCGAACGTGGAGGCGTTCATCGTGTGGTCGGCGTGCAGCACCAGGCACGTGTCGAAGATCTCGACCTCGCGCTGCGACGGCATCCTCCCGGTGATCTGCAGCAGGAAGTTCGCCGCGATGCTCAGCTCGGGATCCGGATCGGGAATCGAGGCGCCGGTGCGCGCGGCATGATAACGGGCGACCAGGATGGGCTGCTGCGCCGTGAGCCGCGCCGCCTTGCGCAGGTTGGCGTCCGCGGCGTTGGAATCCTTGTCCGGGTCGTCGGCGCCGGCGAGGGAGACGAGACTGCGCAGCGCCTCCATGGGCGCCTGTTTCCCGGCGATCTCCGGGATGTTGCTCTCGACCAGCCCCCCGAGGCCACGTCCTCGGACCAGCTCCGCCCTGTACGCGGCCAACTGACCGCGCGTCGGCAACGAGCCGTGCTGGAGGAGATGCGCGATCTCTTCGAAGGTGGTGCGGCCGGCCAGATCGTGGATGTCGTAGCCGCGATAGAAAAGCCGGCCGGCTTTCCCGTCGATGTCGCTGAGCGCTGTGGACGCGGCGACGACATCGGCGAGGCCTTTGGTGGGCTTGTCCGCCATGAGTGTTTCCTCCGCTTATCTTCGCCCGAAGTCTACCCGCGAGCAGGCAAAGCGCCTCCTAGAGGTCCAGACCAATTTCAAGCGAGATTCTCCTTGCCGCAAAGGAGATTCCCGATCCCCACGTCTGGGTAAGCCGGATCTGTAGCGAAAGTAACGGCGGGCTACCTGGGGAGGAACTGCCGTGGAGGGGCCGTTCATTCGGATCGAGGACAGCGGTGAGGTCATAGCGCTGCGCCCCGAGATCACAACGATCGGTCGGGGCAGGGGCGTCGACGTCCGGCTGACGGATCCGAGCGTGTCTCGGCTGCACGCCGAATTCGTCCGGCGCGGGCCCTACCTGTACGTCGTTGATCTGGGCCTGTCCCGCAACGGCACGCGGGTGAACGGCAGGCCGATCGCCCGGAGGGTCCTCGACGACGGCGACGTGGTCTCCTTCGGCGCCGCCAGGGCTCGGGTCGGCGGCATCCCCCGCGAGGACTTCACCCCCGAGGTCGAGCTGCGCCGGGCCGCGGCGCCCGAGCTGACCCGCCGCGAGGTCGACGTGCTGACCTCGCTGTGCCGGCCCGCGCTGTCGGACGAGGCGTTCGTCGCCCCGGCGACCGCGCGGGAGATCGCGGACGACCTCGTCGTGACGGAGGCCGCGGTCAAGCAGCACCTGCTGCGGCTCTACCAGAAGTTCCGCATCCCCGAGGGGACCAACCGGCGCACCCGGCTCGCCAACGAGGTCGTGGCGCTCGGCCTGGTGCGGCCGACCCCGGTGATCCCCACGCAGCGGGCCACCAACGCGGGGCAGCACACCCCCACGACGTCGAGCCGCCGCGCCAGCTGACCGGCCACGCTCACACGCCGGTGCGTGTTCTCAGCCGTCAGCATGCGTCCCCGTGCCGGGCACCGCCTGGCCGGTGGCCGCCTCCTGTGGCCGGGGCGTGCGCCACTTCGGCCATGCTCGCTGGGCCCGCTGGCCCTTCCGGAACGGCAGACCGGGTAGGTCCATGGTGAAGAACGCCTCCGCCTGGAGCGCGGAGACCCCGATGCGCGGCAGGTCCCGCGTGTGCGGATACACCAGGAACCTCGGTTCCCAGAACGGCCGGAACTTGGCGTTGAACTTGTACAGCGACTCGATCTGGAACCAGCGGGAGAGGAACACGAGGAGACCGCGCCACGCGCGGAGCACCGGGCCGGCGCCGAGGCGCTCACCTCTGGCCAGCGCCGAACGGAACATGGCGAAGTTCAGCGACACCCTGGTCACGCCCAGCTCCGGCGCCGCCTGCAGCGCCTTCACGATGAGCAGCTCGTTGAGCCCGGGGTCGGCCTGGCGGTCCCGGCGCATCAGATCGAGGGACATGCCGTCCCGGCCCCACGGCACGAAGTGCAGGATCGCGCGGATGTCCCCGCCGGGCGGGTCGGTCCTCTCCTCGCTCTCCTTGTGCGCCGTCACCACGATGCAGTCGTCGTCCGCCGGGCCGCCGAACCGGCCGAGTGCCATGGAGAAGCCGCGCTCAGTCTCGGTGCCGCGCCAGAAGTCCGCGGCGTCGCGGATCTGCGCCTTCTCCACCTCGGTGAGGTCTCCCACCCGCCGGACCAGACAGGTGTAGCCGAGTCGCTCGACGCGGTTGACCATCTGCCGGACGTTGCGCATGGCCCGGCCTTCCAGTGTGAAGTCGGCGACCTCGACGATGGCCTCGTCGCCCAGCTCCAGGGCGTCCAGGCCGCCGCTCCTGGTCCACACCTCACCCCCGAGCTCGCTGCACCCGATGACCGACGGAACCCAGGCATGCCGCCTGGCCTCCTCCAGGAAGCAGCTGATCGCGCCCGGCCATGCCTCGACGTCGCCGATCGGGTCGCCACTGGCCAGCATCACCCCCGCCACGACGCGGTAGGCGATCGCGGCCTTACCGCTTCGGGAGAAGATCACGCTCTTGTCGCGTCGCAACGCGAAGTAACCCAGCGAGTCCTGCCTGCCGTATCGGTCGAGCAGGGCGCGCAGCCGCTCCTCGTCCGCGCCGCTGAGCGCGGCGACGGGTCGCTCCGGCCGGAGCGCGAGGTAGATCGTCGTGATCGCGGTGAGCGCGCCGAGCCCGGCGAGTGAGTAGTACACCAGGTCGGAGACGCGGTCGGAGGAGTACTGCAGGGGCCCTTCCATGCCGAGCAGGCCGAGGACCACGTGCTCCATCTGGTCGCTCAGCGTGGGCCGGCCGATGACCGTACGGGTTTGCAAGGCGACGAAAATCCAGCCGATGGCGAGGTCGAAGGCTCCGAGAACGAGGAAGTTCCACAGCGCCCGCCACCGCGACCGCGGATCCGAGAGCGCGTAGAACTCGCGCCGGTTGACCAGCAGCACCGCGCAGAAAATCAGGCTCACGGTCGCGGCGATCGGATGACGCGAGCGCAGGCCCTCGATGGCCGCGCCGACCAGCAGGAGCAGCACCACAGCCCGCCAGGCGCGCTTTTTGCGCCGCCGGAGGGCATGCGCCACCATGATCATCATGATGCCGACGAGCAGCGTCGCCGCCTGGGCCAGCGTGGTGACGCTTCCCGGAAGGACACTGGCCATCTCGTTGAACCGGCTCGCCCGGACATGCGGCACGATCGCCTTGACGATGTTCAGGATGCCGATCACCAGCGCGGCGTACCCCGCCGCCGCGGGCACCCACGGCCGCGAGACCCCGCCGCGCAGAAGGCTCATCCGAGTGCTCACGGGAGGACACGATAAGTCGGCAATCGAGGTACGGCAGGGCTAACTCCATCCTTACCCGTCGTGAGTACCTTTGGCGATGATGGCCGCACGCCCACGGACTGTCGGGCACCATGACAACTTGAGATAGCGCAGGTCACGCCGGAGGATTTTCCCACCTTTCGGCCGCATATCACCCGCATCCGGGACGGCAGGGGGGACCGTTTGGAACTGACATCGATCACGCTCCAGATGCTGGTCGCGGCACTCGCCGTCGGCGCACTGGTCGCGACGGTGTGGCTGTGGCCACGGTTGAGCGGCCCGAGCTGGCGCTCGGTCGCCGGCCGGATCGGCGTCCTGATCGGTGACCAGCTCCTCATGCTGGCCGCACTCGGGCTGGCGCTCAACTCGTACTTCGCGTTCTACTCCTCCTGGAGCGACCTGCTCGGCACGGACACCTCGACGGCGCCCATCGTCCCCGCCACCGCGGAGGGCGCGAGCCTCGTCCAGATCACCGGCAGCACGCCGGTGCTGGTGCCGCACCCCGGCGCGGGCCACTCGGGCGGGCGCCTGGAGCAGGTGGTCATCTCAGGCCCGCGGACCGGACTGAGCGCTCCGGCGTACGTCTACCTGCCACCGCAGTACTTCCAGAAGAAGTTCACCACCGCCCGCTTCCCGGTGATCGTCGCCCTGACCGGATATCCGGGCGACGCCAAGAACCTGGTCACGCGGATGAACCTGCCGGAGCGCGCCGCGACCCTGATCAGCTCGCACCAGATGCGCCCGACGATCATGGTGCTCATGCGGCCCACCGTCGCGCCGCCGCGTGACACCGAGTGTGTGGACGTCCCCGGAGGGCCCCAGGCGGAGACCTTCCTCAGCGAGGATCTGCGGCATGCCATCGCCGCCACCTTCAGGGTCGGCACGGACGCCCAGAGCTGGGGCGTACTCGGGGGGTCGACCGGCGGCTACTGCGCGCTGAAGCTGACCATGCGGCACCCGACGGTGTTCTCCGCCGCGGTTTCCCTGTCGGGCTACTATCACGCCCTGGTCGACGTCACCACGGGCGATCTGTTCGGCGGGAACACCCGGCTGCGGGACGAGCACGACCTGATGTGGCGCCTCGCCCACCTGCCCGCCCCGCCGGTCTCGGTGCTCGTGACGAGCAGCAAGCAGGGCGAGTCGAACTACAAGGCGACCAAGGCCTTCGTCGCCGCGGTGAAACCGCCGATGCAGGCGTCGTCACTCATCCTGCCGAGCGGCGGCCACAACTTCGCCACCTGGAACCGGGAGCTGCCTCAGGCCCTGCCCTGGCTCGCGCAGCAACTGCACGACCCAGGGCAGGCCTGAACCGGCTCAGCGGGCCGCGCGCTCGGCCGCCTCGACCACGTTGGTGAGCAGCATCGCGCGGGTCATCGGGCCGACGCCGCCCGGGTTGGGCGCGACGAACCCGGCGACGTCCCGCACATCGAGCGCGACATCGCCGGCGATCTTGCCGTCCACCCGGGAGACGCCCACGTCCAGCACCGCCGCGCCGGGCTTGACCATGTCCGCCGTGATCAGGTTCGGCACGCCGGCCGCGGCCACGATCACGTCCGCCTTGCGGGTGTGCCAGGCGAGGTCCTGCGTGCCGGTGTGGCAGGTGGTCACCGTGGCGTTCTCCGAGCGGCGGGTCATGAGCAGGCCGAGCGAGCGGCCGACCGTGATGCCGCGCCCGACCACGACGACCTCCGCGCCCTTGAGCGGCACGCCGTACGCCTGCAGCAGGTGCACGATGCCACGCGGCGTGCACGGCAGCGGGGCGTCGACCATGTGGACGAGACGGCCGAGGTTGACCGGGTGCAGGCCGTCGGCGTCCTTGGCCGGGTCCATCCGCTCCAGCAGCGCCATCGTGTCGAGGTGGCGCGGCAGGGGCAGCTGCACGATGTAGCCGGTGCACTCCGCGGACGCGTTGAGCTCGTCGATCGCGGCCTCGACCTCGGCCTGGGTCGCCGTCTCGGGAAGGTCCACGCGGATCGAGGCGATGCCGACCTCGGCGCAGTCCCGGTGCTTGCCCGCGACATAGATCTGGCTGCCGGGGTCGTCGCCGACGAGGATCGTGCCCAGCCCGGGCCTGATCCCCTTGGCGGCCAGCGCCGACACGCGCTCGGTGAGATCGGCCTTGATCTTCGCGGCGGTCGCCTTGCCGTCCAGAATCTGCGCGCTCATTGGTCTCCTAACCGTGCCGATTTACCGTGCCGATTTGCCGTCTTGATCGACCGTGCCGATCAGTGGAAGAAGTGCCGGGTACCGGTGAAGTAGAGGCTGATCCCGGCCGCCTCCGCGGCGGCGATGACCTCCTCGTCCCGGATCGAGCCGCCCGGCTCGACGATCGCCTTCACCCCCGCCTCCGCCAGCACCTGGAGGCCGTCGGCGAACGGGAAGAACGCGTCGGACGCGCCGACCGATCCCGCCGCGCGCTCACCGGCGCGGGACACCGCGAGGCGGGCCGAGTCGACCCGGTTGACCTGGCCCATGCCGACGCCCACAGTGGCCCCGTCCGCGGCCAGCAGGATCGCGTTGGACTTCACCGAACGGCACGCCTTCCAGGCGAAGGCGAGGTCCGCCAGCACCTCATCCGGTACGGCTGTGCCGGCCTTGAGCTCCCACGTCGCCGGGTCGTCGCCGGGCGCGTCCACCCGGTCCACGGCCTGCACGAGCAGGCCGCCGTCGATCCGGCGGAACTCCGTCGCGTTGTCCGGGCCGGACGGGCAGGCCAGCAGCCGGATGTTCTTCTTCCCCTTGAGGATGTCGAGCGCCTCGGGAGCGAACGACGGCGCGACCACGACCTCGGTGAAGATCGGGGCGATCTGCTCGGCGAGCTCCCGCGTGACCTCGCCGTTCACCGCGATCACGCCCCCGTACGCCGAGACGGGGTCGCACGCGTGGGCCTTGCGGTGGGCCTCGGCGACGTCGGCGCCGATCGCGACACCGCAGGGGTTGGCGTGCTTGATGATCGCCACGCAGGGCTCGGCGAAGTCCCACGCGGCGCGCCACGCCGCATCGGCGTCCACGTAGTTGTTGTAGGACATCTCCTTGCCGTGCAGCTGCTCGGCGTTCGCCAGGCCGGCCTCCTGGCCAGAGTAGAGCGCGGCCCCCTGGTGCGGGTTCTCGCCGTAGCGCAGCGGCGTCTGGAGCTTCCAGGCGGCGCCCATGAAGGACGGCCACTCGCCCTCGGGGGCGTACACGCCCGCGAACCAGGAGGCCACCGCGACGTCGTAGGCGGCCGTGTGGGCGTACGCCGTGGCGGCGAGCCGCCGCCGCTCGGTGACCGTGAAGCCGCCCTCGGCCACCGCCGCGAGCACGCTGTCGTAGGCGCGGGGGTCGACGACGACCGCGACCGTGCCGTGGTTCTTGGCCGCGGCGCGGATCATGGCCGGGCCGCCGATGTCGATCTGCTCGACGCAGTCGGCGTCGGACGCGCCGGAGGCGACCGTCTCGGCGAACGGGTAGAGGTTGACCACCGCGAGCTGGAACGGCTCGATCTCCAGCTCGTCGAGCTGCTTGACGTGCGACGGGTTCGCGCCGTCGGCGAGCAGCCCCGCGTGGACCCTCGGGTGCAGCGTCTTGACCCGGCCGTCCAGGCACTCGGGGAAGCCGGTCAGCGACTCGACCTTCGTCACGGGCACACCGTAGGACGCGATGGCGGCGGCGGTGCCGCCCGTTGAGACGATCTCGACGCCCGCCGCCTCAAGCCCCCGGGCCAGCTCTTCGAGCCCGGACTTGTCGTATACCGCGATCAGCGCGCGCCGGATGGCGATGCGGGTCACTTCGTGATCCTCTCTGTTCCGTTTTCGCCCAGCTCATCCGCTGGGTCGTCGTGCCCGGGAACCGGGTCAGGCACTCCCCAGGCGTACCCGCCGGCCGGAGACCGTCCAGCCTTCGCGTGCCATGCGCCCGACGATCTCGACGAGCAGCCTGCGCTCAACGGTCTTGATCCGCTCGTGCAGCGTCTCCTCGTCGTCACCCTCGCGCACGGCCACCGCCTCCTGCGCGATCACCGGCCCGGTGTCGACCCCGGAGTCGACCAGGTGGACCGTGCAGCCGGTGACCCGGACGCCGTACGCCAGGGCGTCCCGAACGGCGTGGGCACCGGGGAAGGCGGGCAGCAGCGCCGGATGCGTGTTGACCACCGGGAAGGAGCCGAGGACGCGATGGCCGAGGATCTTCATGAAGCCGGCGGACACCACGAGGTCCGGATTGTACGCGGCGATCTTCCCGGCGAGCGCCTCGTCCCACTCGTCACGCGTGGCATGGTCGGCCACCCGCTCGACGAAAACGGGGATCCCGGCGCGCTCGGCCCGGGCCAGTCCCTCGATGCCGTCGCGGTCCGCGCCGACCGCGACGATCGCAGCGCCGAACGACGAGGCCGACACGGCGTCGAGAAGGGCTTGTAGGTTGGTCCCGGATCCGGAGACGAGAACCACGAGCCGGGCGGCCTCTGCTGGATGATGAGGTCCGGATGGCACCGGGCGGACTCCTTCGGGAAGGCTGGTGAGGAGGGCGCAGGCAGCACGCCCTCGCCGGTAGAAAGGTTATCGGGCTCCGGCCACCGGATTCGAAGGCGGCCCGGCGAAAGCCAGGACGTCGCGCAAGGGAAAAGCGCGGAAAGCAAAGGTGGAGATCGTGACGGCACCACTGCAGACGCCGGCCTCCGAGCTGGGAGGACGCCGGGCGTTGTTGCTCGCCCTCTCGGCGCTGATCTTCACGTTCATGCTGCCCGCCGCCGGGCTGGCGCTGTCGCTGTTCGGCCTCGTGGTCGCGTTCCGTGACGTCAAGACGCTGAGCCGGACGCGCCGTCCCGTGGGCGCGGCGGCCGCGGCGCTCGTCGTGTCGGCCGTCTCGTTCATGTTCGGCGGCCTCCTGCTGGCCACCCAGCTCTTCTTCTCCACCGAGCTCAACGCGTACGTGGAGTGCGGGAAGGGCGCCGGGACCGTCACGGCGGCGCACGACTGCGTGAACGAGTTCAAGAGCGCCGTGGAGCGGCGGCTCGGCGTCGCCTGGCCGGCGGACCTGCCGTTCCCCAACTAGACCAGGGTGTACTGAGCAGGCGGGTTGGTGACGCGGAGCCGCACTCGGGGTCGTCAGGAGTCGCGCTCCCAGGCGTACGGGTCGAGATAGATCACATGGCCGCCGCGGTCGTCGGTCTCGTCCACGATGTCGCTGCGCGGCGGCCGTACGGGCTCCGAGCGGGCGGCCCGCATCGCGGCGAACGTCTCGGCGGCGGCCGCCGCGTGCTCGTCCGTCCAGTCGTCCTTGATCACCGGGATGGGCTGGGTGTCGGCCTCGGTCGCGTCCAGCCAGTGCCCAGGAAGCGCCCGGGAGCCCTTCTCCGTCAGGCGGACCCGGCCCGCGGCCTTGGCGATCACGGCGCCCGCCTTGCGCACCGGCTCGGGGGTGGCCGGTCGGCGCGAGATCAGACACCAGTTGGCGATGCCGGCGGAGATGCCCGCGGCCACGCCGACCTCCAGCGCCACCGACAGCGCCACCTCCCACGGTGACGGCCCGACGGCGGACAGGCGGGCGCCGCCGAGCGGACCGCCCGAGAGCGCGGCGAGCAGCCCCGCCATCGCGCCCGAGGTCAGACCGCAGCCGAACCCCCAGAGCGGAGCGGCCTCGATGGTCGGCGTCGGGGCGACGCGGGCCATGACGACCCCGGCGACCGCCCCGGCCAGGAACGGCAGCGCGATCACTCCCATGATCCATGAAGGGGCGACGCCCGACTCCGGCAGTGCGCCGAGCAGCGGCACGGTGGGGATCGCGCTCAGCTTCACTCCCGTCGGCGCGACGAGGGTGCCCGTGCCGATGGCGAACCCCGGCCCCGCGATGTACGACAGGCCCCAGATCGCGGCGTTGACGAGGTAGAGCGCCTGAACCAGTACCAGCAGCAGCCCGCCGACGAACCCGGGGCTGAGCATCTCGGACAGCCGCCGGATCTCCGGGAACTTCACCGCGATCGCCCCGAGGACCAGCAGCAGCCCGGCCACGAGCATGATGGACAAAGCGACGGCCGTGCCGACGACGACCGAACGGGTGCGGTCCGGGAGCAGTCGCAGCATCGACTTCCACGGCCCGATCGTGCGGGCGGTGGCCAGCGATCCCGCCAGGAAGGCCAACACGAGGTGGCTGGCCAGCGCCTCTCCGAGGAACGGCTGGGTGAGCTCGTTCTGGGCGACGAGGGCGATCATCCCGGCGAGCAGCGCGTACGGCGCGGCCAGCGAGATCCCGGCCTGGGCGACGAGCACGAGCTGCGCCCGGCGCCTGGCGTTCTCGACGTCGCGCGGCGTCCCCTTGGGCAGCCGGGCCGGCATGCGCAGCCGGAGGTCGGCGTCACGGGCCATCCACAGGCCCGCGCGGTACAGCAGGGCACCCGGCAGGATGGTCAGCCCGAGCGGCAGCAGCCCGACCCGTCCCCCGGGGATCGCGAACCCGGCGTGGTGGGCGGCCAGCCAGAGCTGGCACGCGGCGCGGAAGACACCGGGCAGTCCCTGGCCGAACGCGCCGCGAGGAGCGGCGGCCCAGCCGATGAGGGTGAGGGTGGTCAGCACCGCGAGGCCGACGCCGAGCGTGCCCGCTCCGGCGAGCATGCCCGACACGGGGAGCGGCCTGCGGGTCTCGTCGTCGTCGCCTTTGGGGAAGCGGCTGAGGACGGCACGGGGGGCTGTCCGTAGCTGGTCGAGAAAGGCCGTCACGCTACCCCATGGTCCCAGCCGGTACGGCTTTCGCCACGTCGCCACGCCCAGTCCCGCCCGATTTGCCATGATCATCCCCGGGTGCTCCATGACCCGCCGGAAGCCGGGACGTGATCGGGTGCCGGGCGCTTGGGCCCTGATCCACGTGGCTACCGGCCCGCTCGGGCGCGAAACGACCGTGACCTCGCACTCACGGTGGAGTGCGAGGTCACGGTTCACGAGCCGATGATCGGTCCGCGCGGGACGCGCGGGCGATCAGGCGATCAGGCGATCACGAGATCGAGCGATCTGCCGATCGGCCGGAAGGATCAGCGGGACTGCATGATCTCGCGCATGAGGCGAGCGGTCTCGCTGGGGGTCTTGCCGACGCGGACGCCGACCTTCTCCAGCGCTTCCTTCTTGGCCTGGGCCGTACCGGCGGAACCGGACACGATGGCGCCCGCGTGGCCCATGGTCTTGCCCTCGGGAGCGGTGAAGCCCGCGACGTAGGCGACGACCGGCTTGGTGACGTTCGCCTCGATGTAGGCGGCGGCCCGCTCCTCGGCGTCGCCGCCGATCTCGCCGATCATGACGATCGCGTCGGTGCCGGGGTCCTCCTGGAACGCCTGGAGGGCGTCGATGTGCGTGGTGCCGATGACGGGGTCGCCACCGATGCCGACGCAGCTGGAGAAGCCGAAGTCACGCAGCTCGTACATGAGCTGGTAGGTCAGCGTGCCCGACTTCGAGACCAGGCCGATGCGGCCGGGGGTGGTGATGTCGGCCGGGATGATGCCCGCGTTGGACGCGCCGGGCGAGGCGATACCGGGGCAGTTCGGCCCGATGATGCGGGTCTTGTTGCCCTTGGCGCCGGCGTAGGCCCAGAACTCGGTGGTGTCGTGGACCGGGACGCCCTCGGTGATGACCACGCAGAGCGGGATCTCGGCGTCGACGGCCTCCTTGACGGCGTCCTTGGTGAACGCCGGCGGCACGAAGACGACCGACACGTCGGCGCCGGTCTGCTCCATGGCCTCCTTGACCGTGCCGAACACGGGCAGGCCCTCGTGAACGGTGCCGGCCTTGCGGGCGTTGACGCCGCCGACGACCTTGGCACCGGCGGCGAGCATGCGGCGGGTGTGCTTGGTACCCTCCGCGCCGGTCATGCCCTGCACGATGATCTTGCTGTTCTCGGTCAGCCAGATAGCCATTACGCACCTACCGCAGCAAGCTCGGCGGCGCGCTTGGCCGCGTCGTCCATGGTGTCCACCAGCTCGACGCGCGGCAGCGCGGCGTCGGCCAGGATCTGCCGCCCCAGAGCGGCGTTGTTGCCGTCCAGGCGCACCACCAGCGGGTGGGTCACGGCCTCGCCGCGGCTCTCCAGCAGCTGGAACGCGGAGACGATGCCGTTGGCGACCGCGTCACACGCGGTGATGCCGCCGAAGACGTTCACGAAGACCGACTTCACGGACGGGTCGGAGAGGATGATCTCCAGGCCGTTGGCCATGACCTCGGCCGAGGCGCCTCCGCCGATGTCGAGGAAGTTGGCCGGCTTCGGCTGGCCGGGGAACGCCTCGCCGGCGTAGGCGACCACGTCGAGCGTGGACATGACCAGCCCCGCGCCGTTGCCGATGATGCCGACGGTGCCGTCGAGCTTGACGTAATTGAGGTGCTTCTCCTTGGCCCGCGCCTCAAGGGGGTCCTCGGCGGCCTTGTCGACGTACGCCGCGTGCTCCGCCTGGCGGAAGTTGGCGTTCTCGTCGAGGGTGACCTTGCCGTCGAGTGCCTTCACCTGGCCGTCGGCGGAAAGGATCATGGGGTTGACCTCGACGAGAGTGGCGTCCTCGTCGACGAAAACGGCCCAGAGCTTCTCGATGAGGGCGGCGGCGCCGTCCAGCGACTGCTCGGGCAGGCCACCGGCCTGCGCGATCGCGCGCGCCTTGGCGAGATCGATACCCTCGATGGGGTTGACCGGAACCTTGGCCACCTTCTCGGGTGCGGTGTGCGCGACTTCTTCGATGTCCATGCCGCCCGCAGCCGAGCAGATGGCCAGGAACGTGCGGTTCGCGCGGTCGAGGAGGAAGGAGAAGTAGTACTCCTCGGCGATCTGGCTGGCCTCCTCGATCAGGACCTTGTGGACCGTGTGGCCCTTGATGTCCATCCCGAGGATCTGCGTCGCCTTGTCGTGAGCGTCGCCCGCGTCATCCGCCACCTTGACGCCACCGGCCTTGCCGCGGCCCCCGGTCTTGACCTGGGCCTTGACCACGACACGGCCGGTGAGCTGCTCGGCAGCCGCGCGCGCCTCGTCCACGGTGTGCGCGACGATGCCGCGCGGCACCGGGATGCCGTACTCCGCGAAGAGCTCCTTCGCCTGATGTTCGAACAGGTCCACGAGGGTCCGTCCTTCGGCTGATCTTCTAAATGTCGAGGGCCAGGCCGGTTGACCTGCCTGGCATTTCCGCGCATGAAGCCTAGCCCTAGCGAGGACGTGAATACGTCATGGGGTCCCGTTAAGCCCTTGCAAAGGACAGATGGATAGGGCAAAGTTACGCAAAAGATCCTAAATCCCTGTGGGGACCGTGGAGCGTACCCAATCGACGATCTGCTCGGTCGTCGCGCCGGGGGTGAAAATCCCGGCCACGCCCATCCTCGTGAGCTCGGGGATGTCGGCCTCCGGGATGATCCCTCCGCCGAAAACCACGATGTCCTCGGCGTCCTGCTCCTTGAGGAGCTCCATGAGCCGGGCGAAGAGGGTCATGTGCGCACCCGACAGGATCGACAGGCCGATCGCCCCCGCGTCCTCCTGGATCGCGGTCTGCACGATCTGCTCAGGCGTCTGGTGCAGGCCGGTGTAGACGACCTCCATGCCCGCGTCGCGCAGCGCACGCGCGACCACCTTGATGCCACGGTCATGCCCGTCCAGCCCCGGCTTGGCAAGAACGATCCGAATCGCACCCACGTGACCTCCCCGCAACGCGCCCGGTTTCACATCCTCGCCGACTCTGCCCCTCCGTCCAAGAGCCGAGGGCTCGGAACGCGGGCGGCGCTCTCGTCCGCAGCCGGACGCCGCCGCGGAGCACCACGAGGGTCGCCCGTACGGCTCCCGCGCGGCGACGCCATGAGGGGACGGCGGTCCGGCCTGGCGACCGCGGACGGCGGTCCGACGCGGCGGCCGGGGAACGGTCCATCGGATCCCCGAAAGTACTGAGGGAATCCACAGGAAATGTGGAATTTCGTGACTTTGCCGTAATCATTACCCGGCAGGATGCTCCATGATCACCTTATCTTGATCACCTTCTCCGCGAGAGGGGAAGGCACTCAACGGGAGGAACCCCCCTTATGAGGCGAATTATCGCCACTTTGGCTTCCGTGGGCACCGCCGCACTCCTGGCCCCTGTGATCGCCGCTCCCGCCCAGGCCCAGGCGCAGGCGCGCCCGACCGATCCGGTCACGGCGCTCACCAAGCAGTTCCAGGTCAAGCGCGGCGTGCACGCGACATCCGCCGCGAAGATCAACATCGGCGGGAGCGTCGCGTTCAAGGTCAGGTCGGAGGGAGACCTCCAGTTCGGCCGCTCGGGCGTCGTGGCCTCCGACATCACGACCAAGAACGATTTCGGCGACCTCTTCGAGGAAGACGAGTCGCTCAAGGGGATCAACAAGCCCACACGGACCATCACGATCAACAAGACCGCCTACGTCTCCGGCGGCATCTACGACGAGCTCATCCCCTCGGGCAAGAGCTGGCTCCGCGCGCCCGGGAGCTCTCCGACGTCGTTCGGCGGCGGCCAGTTCATCGACGTGTTCGACACGAGCAGCCTGCGCGCCGTGCTCGCGACCACCAAGGCCAAGGGCAACGGCGGCACGGTCGACGGGACGCGGACCACCGTCTACCGCGGCGCCATCACGCTCAAGCAGCTCTCCGCGTCGTCCCCGGCGATGAAGCAGCAGCTCAAGGGCATGGACGCCAAGACCGGCAAGACCGTGCTCAACTGGAAGCTCTGGGTCGGCTCGGACCAGCTGATCCGCCGCGTGACGGCGGCGGCGACCTTCACGATAAAGAGCAAGAAGATGTCCATCGACATGGACATGACCAGCGACACCAAGTTCACCAAGTGGGGGTCGAAGGTGTCCATCACCGCTCCCCCGGCGAGCGAGGTCGCCACGGCGTCGGAGATCGAGGGCCCCATGCCCGAGATGCCGACCGTCATCACGCCCGGCATGATGGCGGGGAAGCTGTGACCGTGAGCACACGGAAGTGAGCCCACGGCAGTACGTGAGCGCACGGCAGTAGACGAGGGCCCCGCGGAACCGCCCGTTCCGCGGGGCCCTCTCGCGTCCAGAACGCCCGTGAGATCCGCATCCGAGTAAGAAGCCCGCCGCTGGAACCGGCACACGGCCGGGCACAGCGGCATGAGGTCACCCGCTGCCGGCGGCTACCGGTGCGAGACCGGCGTCAGAGCTTTTCGACCTTGGCGTAAGCCAGCATCAGGGTCTTCTCGCCCCCGGAGCCGAAGTCGATCTTGACTCGGGTCTTCTCGGCCTGCCCCTCCACCGCCACGACCGTGCCCAGGCCGAAGCTGTCATGGGTCACCCGGTCGCCGGCGGCCAGGTTCGGGATGGCCCGCCCGCCGCCGCGCGCGGGCGCGGGAGCCGTACGGGACTCGCGTGAGGCGGCGCCCCAGGCGGTCTTGGACGGATCGCTGCGCCACTCGACGAGGTCGTTCGGCACCTCCGACAGGAACCGCGACGCCGGGTTGAACGACGGCGCCCCCCACGACGAGCGCACCGCCGCGCGGGACAGGTAGAGCCGGCGCTGCGCCCGGGTGATGCCGACGTAGGCCAGGCGGCGCTCCTCCTCCAGCTCCTTGGGGTCGCTCATGGAGCGCATGTGCGGGAAGACGCCGTCCTCCATCGCGGTGAGGAACACCACGGGGAACTCCAGGCCCTTCGCGGTGTGCAGGGTCATCAGCGTGACGACGCCGCCGTGCTCCTCGCCCTCGGGGATCTGGTCGGCGTCGGCGACCAGCGAGACCTGCTCCAGGAAGTCGACCAGCGTGCCGTCCGGGTTGCTCTCCTCGAACTCCGCGGCCACGGCGATCAGCTCGTTGAGGTTCTCCAGGCGGCTCTCGTCCTGCGGGTCGCCCGACGTCTCCAGATCGGTGCGGTAGCCGGTGGCGTTGAGCACCTCCTCCGCCAGCTCGGACAGCGGCAGCTCCTTGGCCCGGAGATCGTCGAGCAGGGCGGTGAACTCCCTGATCGAGTTCAGCGAGCGGGTGGCCAGCCCGTGTGCCTCGTCGGCCCGCCGCAGGCCCTCCCAGAAGCTGATCCGCTCGCGGCTCGCGAACGCCTCGATCATCGCCTCGGCCCGGTCGCCGATGCCGCGCTTGGGGACGTTCAGCACCCGGCGCAGGGAGACCGTGTCGTACGGGTTGGCCAGGACGCGCAGGTAGGCGAGCAGGTCCTTGACCTCCTTGCGCTCGTAGAAGCGCACCCCGCCGACCACCTTGTACGGCAGGCCGGTCCGAATGAAGACCTCCTCGAAGACGCGCGAGGCGGCGTTGGTCCGGTAGAAGATGGCCACCTGGCCCGGGGTGACGTCCTCCTCGTCGGAGAGCCGGTCCACCTCCTGGGCGACGAACATGGCCTCGTCGTGCTCGTTGTCCGCGACATATCCGATGATCTTGGGACCGGCGCCCTGGTCGGACCAGAGGTTCTTGGGCTTGCGGCTCTCGTTGCGGGCGATCACCGCGTTCGCGGCGTTGAGGATGGTCTGGGTGGAGCGGTAGTTCTGCTCCAGCAGGATCGTCTTGGCGTCCGGATAGTCCCGCTCGAACTCCAGGATGTTGCGGATCGAGGCGCCGCGGAAGGCGTAGATCGACTGGTCCGCGTCGCCCACCACGACCAACTCGGCGGGCGCGACCCGCTCCTCGCCCGGCTCCGACGGGCGGACCAGGTCGCCGTCGGCCGTCCTGAGCTCGGGCCGCCCGACCAGCTCGCGAACGAGGACGTACTGCGCATGGTTGGTGTCCTGGTATTCGTCGACCATCACGTGGCGGAAGCGCCGCCGGTAGTGCTCGGCCACGTCGGGGAAGAGCTGGAACAGCGTGACCGTGAGCATGATCAGGTCGTCGAAGTCCATCGCGCCGGCCTCGGTGAGCCGCGCCTGATAGGTGCGGTACGCCTGGGCGAGCGTGCGCTCCAGATGCGTCTTCGCGTTGTCCGCCGCCGTTTCGTAGTCGATCAGCTCGTTCTTGAAGTTGCTGACCTGGGCGGAGAACGCCTTGGGCGGGTAACGCTTCGGATCGAGGTCCAGCTCGCGGCAGACCATCGCCATGAGCCGCTGCGCGTCGGCCTGGTCATAGATCGAGAAGCTGCTCGTGAAGCCGAGCCGCTTGGCCTCCCGGCGCAGGATGCGCACGCACGCGCTGTGGAAGGTCATCACCCACATGGCCTTGGACCGGGGACCGATGAGCCGGTCGACCCGCTCCTTCATCTCCTTGGCGGCCTTGTTGGTGAACGTGATCGCCAGGATCTCGCCCGGCTGGACCCCCCGCTCGGACAGCAGGTACGCGATGCGATGGGTGAGCACCCGGGTCTTTCCCGAGCCGGCCCCGGCGACGATGAGCAGGGGGCTTCCCTGGTGGACGACGGCCTCCCGCTGGTGCGGGTTGAGACCGTCGAGCAAAGGATGAGTGATGGCTCGGGTGGACACGTCCCTAGCGTATGACCGTCCACCGACATCCAGCACCCCGATCACGCGCCGCCTGCGCCTCCCCCTCATGCCCGCCTCCCGTGTGTCGGCGCGGGACCGGCGAGGAGCAGGATCGGACGGGTGAACACGCTCCTGCCGGTCACTCCCCAGCTCGGTGTCGTGATGGTGCTGCTCGCCCTCGCCGCCGCCGGGGTCGCCGCACTCGGCCGCCTCGGGCACTCGGCGGCGATCCTGACCGCGTCCGTCCGCGCGGCGGTCCAGCTCGCCGTGGTGTCCACCGCCATCGTGTGGGCGATCACGTACCTGCCCGCCGTGGCGGGGTTCCTCATGGTGATGTACCTGGTGGCGAGCGTCACCGCCGGGCGGCGGATCACGAAGAGCGCGGCCGCCTGGTGGGCCGCGCTGCCCGTCGCGGCGGGGACGGCGCCGGTGCTCGTCCTGATGATCGCCGCCGGCGTGCTTCCGGTGCGGGGGATCGTGCTCGTGCCGATCACCGGGATCCTGCTCGGCGGCTGCCTCACCGCGACGTCCCTGGCCGGGCGCAGGGCGCTCGACGAGCTGCGACAGCGGCGCGGCGAGGTGGAGGCCGCGCTCTCCCTCGGTTTCTCCGCCCGCGACGCGGCGATGGAGATCTGCCGTCCGTCCGCCGCCCAGGCGCTCGTTCCGGCGCTGGACCAGACGAGGACGGTGGGCTTGGTGACCCTGCCCGGCGCGTTCGTCGGCATGATGCTCGCGGGCTCAGGGCCCGTCCAGGCGGGAGCCGTCCAACTGGCCGTGCTGATCGCGCTCCTCGCCGCGGAGTCCCTGGCCGTCGTCGTGACGATCGAGCTCGCCGCTCGCGGCCGGTTCCCGCTCTGACCGCTTCTGTCCGACCCGCCGCGCGGCCGGTTCCCGCTCTGACCGCTTCCACGTACGTGACGATCCGACCCGCCGCACGCTCTGATCGTCCGTTCTCCACCCGAGGGTGGAGATCACCGACTCCACCTGTGCGCCGATCCGGCGGCGGGGCCTGCGCTCCGCACGCGAGAGGCGGACCGGGCGTCGAGCTTCCGTGCGACCCGCGCGGCGAGATAGCCGAAGGAGTTCGTAGCCAGATGTGTCAGCGAAGGGGCGAGCAACCCTCCGCGGCGACGCAACTCCTGGAAGGCCGTCCCGGCCAGCGCCGTCGAGAGGACGGTTCCCGCCACCAGGCGGCCCGTCGATCCCGCAGGGGGCGCCTCGGCCCCGGCACCGTCCTCGGCGCCCGCACCGCCGGCCTGTGTGCTGTCTCCGGCCGTCAGGTGACCGAGTGCCGGGTTGGCCCTGGCCATGTCCATGGCCGGGAGGACGTGCCAGAGCCCGAAGCTCACCGCCGCCGCCGCGGCGGCCGTACGGGACGGGAACGGGCGGCCGAACAGCGCGGGAAGGACCCCGCGGAAGGCGACCTCCTCCAGCAGGACCGTTCCCAGCGGCACCTGCACCATGATCTCTTCCAGGAGCCGGGTACGGGACAGGGCGAGCGCGCGCTCGTCGAGGAACAGCGGGCGGGTGCGGGGTGACGCGACCCCGGCGGCGTAGCCGATGACCACCCCCGCGGCGAGCGCCCCTCCGAGGCGCGCTCCGCGATCGGCGTGCTGGAAGCCCAGATCGGCCCAGGTCAGGCCGTCGCGGCGGGCGATCGCGAGCAGGGCGACGGTGGCCGCGACCGACGTCACAGGTGCCCAGCGCCGAGCGATCCGGTTGTTCGACACGTTCGCCACAGCCAGGACGCCCAGCGCGCACACCAGCGGCCCGACTCGGTCGACCCGGGCGTCCCCACGTCCCACCACGGCGCCCCCTCAGCCCTTGTACGCGCTCTCGACGAATGCCGGTTCCACAGTTTCCTGCACCGTCTCAGGATTCGTCGCCGCGCTGAACGTGCCCTCCCTGCGGATGCTGTGCCAGCGCAGGCGCGCGCCCAGCACCGCGGTCGCCACGGACTGGATGACCACGAGGTACATCAGCTGGCGATACACGAATTGCTGGAGCGGGAGCACCCACAGGGCCGACGCCTTCTCCCCGTCGAGGCGGAGCGCGTACCAGCCGGTCAGCGCCTGGACGGTGACGAAACCCGCCCACACCGCGACCACAGGCAGCGGATCGCCGACCAGGGTGCTGTAGATCGCCATGATGTCCACGGTGGGAGCGAGCAGTGGCAGCAGGACCTGGAAGGTCATGAGGTAACCGAGGCAGCGGCGACCGAACGGGCCCGGCTCCACGACGGCGCCGCGATGCTTCCACATCGCCTGCAGGGTGCCGTAGCACCAGCGGTAGCGCTGCCGCCAGAGCTGGCCGAGCGACGAGGGCGCCTCGGTCCAGGCCAGCGCCCGCTCCTCGTACACCACTCGCCAGCCCGCGCGGCAGATCGCCATGGTCAGGTCGGTGTCCTCGGCCAGGGTGTCGTCGCTCAGCCCGCCGACGGAGTCGAGCGCGGCGCGACGGAAAGCGCCGATCGCGCCCGGCACCGTGGCCATGCACCCGAGTAGCTCGAAGGCCCGGCGGTCGAGGTTGAAACCGATGACGTACTCGATGTGCTGCCAGCGGCCGATCATGCCCCTGCGGTTGCCGACCTTGGTGTTGCCGCTGACGGCGCCGACGGACGGGTCCGCGAGCTGCCTGACCAGCGTGCCGATGGTGGCCGGCTCGAAGACCGTGTCGCCGTCCACCATGATCAGAATGTCGTGCCTGGCCTGGGCGATGCCGACGTTGAGCGCCGAGGGCTTGCCCCCGTTCTCCTTGCGGATCACCCGCACGCCTGGGAGCCGCAGCGACTCGGTGATCTCGGCCGTGCGGTCGGACGACCCATCGTCGATCACGAGGATCTCGACCTCGCCCTGGTAGTCAGTGCGCACCAGCGAGAGGACCGTGGCCTCGATGCCGGCCTCCTCGTTGTAGGCCGGGACGATGACGGTCACCGGCGGCGGAGCCGCCCAGGACGGGGCAAGGCCGCGGCGCCGCTTGCCCGGCGCCTCCCCGCGGGCCCTCCTGGCCCGTCTGGCATGCGCCCAGGCGAGCGAGAGGAAGAACAGCAACCGGATGAGGGTCAGCGCCCCCGCCACGGCGAGAATCCAGCTCAACGCGCCGGTGACCGCCGCGGAGGCGCGCTGGGCCAGACCCAGCACCGTTCCCGTGAACCGCTCGCCCGCGTCCGCGGTGGTGTGAGCGGAGGGCAGCCCCACGGCGTCCGTGAGGGTCTTCGCGGCGTACCCCTTGCGTGCGAGCGACGTCAGCAGCGCGTCCACCGCCCCCACGGTCTGCTCGCGGTCGCCGCCGGAGTCGTGGAACATGACGACCGCTCCGCCGCCGTTCCTCGGCGTCGCCGCCCGCATGATCTCCGCGGTGCCCGGCTTGCTCCAGTCCCGCGTGTCGAGATCGGTGAGCGCCACCAGGTAGCCCTCCTGGCCGAGCGCGCGCATCGTCTCCAGCTGCGCGACGCTCACCCCTTTCGCCGACGACGAGTACGGCATGCGCACGAGCAGGGTGTGGATCCCGGCCGCGCCGGCGAGCGCCCGCTGGGTCAGCGAGAGCTCCATCCGCGTGCGCCAGAGCGGGGTGGCCGTCAGGTCCGCGTGCGTGTAGGTGTGGTTGCCGATCTCGTGCCCTTCGGCGACCATCCGCCGGATCAGCTCGGGCTGCTGCGCGGCCCGCCCGCCGACGACGAAGAAGGTCGCCTTGGCACCGTGCCGCTTCAGGATGTCGAGCAGCTCGGGGGTCCAGCGCGGGTCGGGGCCGTCGTCGAAGGTGAGCGCCACCGTCTTCGCGGGTACCCGGAGGCTCTGCGGCCGCTGCCCGGCCATGTTGACCACCGGACCGCCGCGCCGTACGGCCTCGATGCCCGGGGCGGTGTCCGTGGCGGCCTGGACGGGCGTGTAGCTCTGGCCCAGGCCGTTTTCGGCGAACCCGTTGAGCACCAGCGCGCCTGTCATCAGCAGGGCGCCTACCGCGACGAGGAACCAGTGACCGCGTGGGTCGGCCGGGCGTCGCGTCACCCGCGTGCGTACGCGCGCGCTCGTGCGGCGGCTCACTTCGGCTCCTTGGTCTTGCCGACCTGGCCCGGCGGCGTGCCACCGTGGCCGGGGTTCGGCACCTCGCCGGCCGTCGGTTCAGGGTCGAGTGCCGGGGCCGAGGACGGCTCGGACGTGGGGCCGGCCGAGTCCGTGGAGGGCTCATGCGGCGTGGAGCCGGCCGGGCCGGTGTAGGTGATGCGCGGCGTGGGGCGGGCCGACCGCGTGAACGACACGCGCGGCGTGGGGCTGGGCAAGGCGGAGGCGGCCGGTGTCGCCCGCCTGGGCGGCGTGGAGCCCGGAGAAGCCATGGAGGGCGTGGCGGTGGGGCTCCGCTCGGGGCTGGCCGCCCCGGCCGGGGTGCCCGCCTGCCGGCCCGGCCATCCGATCCCGGGCAGCTCGGTTTCGCTCACCATCCCGCGGACGAGGGTGACGAAGAGCGTCAAGGTGAGGGCGGACGCCCCGATGCCCATCACCGTCAAGATCTTGCGCCGCCGTCCGCTGTGGTCGACGAAGACGGCTTTATTGGGGTGCACGGCGAAAGATCCTATTGTTTCCTGGTCAACGGTCGCAGATCGATGCGGCCTGCGTGACCGCCGTACGATGTGGGCGCCGATATGGCCGCGAAGCCCGACCCGAGTTTCCGTCCCCTCACCTGGTCAGCGGTCCCAGAGATGGACCGGCTCGTTGTCATGCATGTGCTCGATGTACCGCAGGGTCATCTTGCGCAGCGCCTCGTAGTCCCCTCCGAGCGCCCGCGCGGTCTCCACCTGCCAGGTCGCTCCGTTCTGCGCGGCGAGGCAGCGCTGCTCGATGATCCCGAGGAGCCGGTCGCGGTACGGCGCGCTGACGCCCCAGAGTTCGAGCCCCTGGTGGGCGAGCGGCAGCAACCGTCGGCAGATGAGCTCGGCGGCCGGCACCTCTCCGAGCCCCGGCCAGTACAGGCGGGCGTCGAGGCCGTACCGTGCCGCGTTGCGGAAGTTCTCCTCGGCCGCGGCGAAGGACATCCGCGTCCAGACGGGCCGCTCCGCCACGGTCAGCACCCGCATGAGCCCGTAGAAGAAGGCGGCGTTGGCCGTGATGTCCGCGACCGTCGGCCCGGCGGGCAGCACCCTGTTCTCCACGCGCAGGTGCGGCGTGCCGTCCACGACGGCGTAGACGGGCCGGTTCCAGCGGTAGATCGTGCCGTTGTGCAGGGTCAGCTCGCCCAGCTGGGGCACGCCTCCCCTGTCGAGCATGTCACGCGGATCCTCCTCGTCGCAGATCGGCAGCAACGCGGGAAAGTAGCGGACGTTCTCCTCGAACAGATCGAAGACCGAGGTGATCCACCGCTCGCCGAACCACACCCGGGGCCGTACGCCCTGGGCTTTCAGCTCCTCGGACCGGGTGTCCGTCGCCTGCTCGAACAGGCTGATCCGCGTCTCGCGCCAGAGCTCCTTGCCGAAAAGGAACGGCGAGTTGGCCGCGACGGCGACCTGCGGCCCGGCGATGGCCTGCGCCGCGTTCCAGTGATCCGCGAACGCGGACGGGCTGACCTGCAGGTGGAGCTGCAGGCTGGTACAGGCGGCCTCCAGCGTGATGCTTTCGGCGTACATGTCGAGCCGGTCGACACCCTCGATCTCGATGTGCAGGTCCTCGCTGCGCGCGGCGAAGATCTGCTCGTTGAGCAGCCGATAGCGGACGTTCGACGACAGGGCCCCCTCGCCGACGTCGCTCTCCCGCAATGTGGGCAGGATGCCGATGAGCACCAGGTGCCCGCCGACGCTCCTCGCCCGCTCCTCCGCCCGGTTGAGGCGCTCCTGGATCGTCTCCTCCAGCCGGAGCGACCCGTCCCGGTGCAGGCCCTGCGGCTGGATGTTCATCTCGATGTTGAACCGGCCCAGCTCGGTGCCCCAGTCGGGCTCGGCGATGGCGGCGAGCACCTCGGCGTTCTTCATCACCGGCTCTGCCCTGGAGTCGACCAGGTTGAGCTCTATCTCCATGCCCGCGCGCGGCCGGTGCAGCTCGAACCCCGACTCGCGCAACATCTGTGCGAGGACGTCGAGCGACCGCCGGATCTTGTCGCGGTACCGGCGGCGATCGTCCCGGGTGAACGCCATGGCGGGTACGTCACGCCCCACAAATCCAGCGTACGCACCCTGGAACGGCTCACACCAGTCTGCGGGCGGTGGCCCAGCGGGACAGCTCGTGCCGGTTGGAGAGCTGGAGCTTGCGCAGCACGCTCGACACGTGCGTCTCCACGGTCTTCACCGAGATGAACAGCTCCTTGGCGATCTCCTTGTACGCGTATCCGCGCGCGATCAGCCGCAGCACCTCGCGCTCCCGCTGGGTGAGCGAGTCGAGCTCAGGGTCGATGGGCGGAGCCTCGGTCGAGGCGAACGCGTCCAGCACGAACCCGGCGAGCCGCGGCGAGAAGACCGCGTCGCCGTCCGCCACCCGGACGATCGCGTCGGTGAGCTCCGCGCCGCTGATCGTCTTGGTGACGTAACCGCGGGCGCCGCCCCGGATGACGCCGATGACGTCCTCCGCCGCGTCGGACACCGACAGCGCGAGGAACCGCACCTGCGAGCCGGATCCCAGGACCCGCCTGAGGACCTCCTGACCGCCGCCGCCGGGCATGTGCACGTCGAGCAGCACGACATCCGGCTGCAGCTCGGCGATCGACGCGACCGCGCTGTCGACGTCCTCGGCTTCCCCGATCACCTGGATGGACGGCCCCAGTTCCGCGCGGACGCCGGACCGGAACAACCGATGGTCG
This sequence comes from Microtetraspora sp. NBRC 16547, assembly GCF_030268965.1. GTDB lineage: Bacteria > Actinomycetota > Actinomycetes > Streptosporangiales > Streptosporangiaceae > Microtetraspora. The sequence goes on from NZ_BSSE01000001.1 coordinate 354,449, forward strand.
TCGACGATCAGTACGCGTACGGTCTTCATCAGATCTTCACCATTCCTCGCTTGTTCCGGGCGGCCGGCCACCGCGCGGGTTCGTTCGCCGCTCCCGGCGGCCTCGTCACGACGCCCTCTTCATGGTCAGCATGACCTCCGTCCCGTCGCCGGGCTCGGTCCTGACCCGCGCGCTGCCGCCGTTGCGCTCCATCCTGCCGATGATCGACTGGCGGATGCCCATGCGGTCGGCGGGGACGGCGTCGAGGTCGAAGCCCTGGCCCCGGTCCCGGACGAACACGGTGACCTCGTCGGGCTCCACCTCGGCGTACACCGAGATCACCGGAGCCCCAGAATATTTGGCCGCGTTCACCATCGCCTGCCGGGCCGCCTGCAGCAGCGCCCCCAGCCTCTCGTCCAGGTCGCAGTCGCCCACGCAGACGATCTCGATCGGCACGCCGTGGGCGTCCTCCTCCTCGGCGGCGACCCTGCGTACGGCGGCGGCCAGCGTGGCGTCGGCGTCCTGCTTGGGCTGGTAGAGCCAGTTGCGTAGATCACGCTCCTGGGCGCGGGCCAGCCGCGTCACCTCACGCGAGTCGTGCGCGTTGCGCTGGATCAGCGTCAGCGTATGCAGCACGGAGTCGTGGACGTGCGCGGCGACCTCGGCCCGCTCCTCCTGGCGGATGCGCTCGGTGCGTTCCCGCTGGAGCTCCTTGACCAGGGAGGCCAGCCAGGGGGCGGCGATCATCAACATGCCGCCCACGACGACGGCGGTGAACACCAGGCCGGTCTTCGCCTTGGCCAGCTCGCCGCTCGCGGCGAGGAATCCGATGGCGCCGACGACGATCAGCAACGCGCCGACGATGGTCCTGACCCAGCTCGCGCTGACCTTGCTGACCGCGCCGGACATCCAGCGCTGCCGCCTGCCGGGGTCGGCCTGCTGCCAGAGGATCAGCGCGCCGATGCCGCCCACGACGATCGGCCACGTGCCGATGCTCCCGTCGGATGCCCCGGTGATCCACCAGAGCCCGGCGATGGCCGTCCACAGCACGCCGTACGCGGCGAACTGCCCCCAGTCGCGGGCCGGTTCCGGGCCCTTGACCTGCTCTTTCGGCGTGAAGATCCACAGGGCCGCGTAGGCGACGACGCCCAGGCCGTTGACGACGGTGAGCAGCACGAAACCCAGGCGCAGCACGACGGGATCGAGCCGCAGCTGAGCGGCGGCACCCTGCGCGACCCCGGCGATGACGCGGCCGGAGGCGGGCCGGACGAGGCGGGGCTCGGCGGCGGGGGCGGCATTGGAGACAGTAGGCGTTTCAGACATCTCGCGCAGCATCGTCACACGACACGCGTCATGGTCGCATCAGGGCGTGCCCTGATGCGACCCCTGAGGGTTCGGGGGCGAGTCAGGGGTTCCCCCGATGGCCGCCGCGCCGGCGAGCCGCGACGATGGGACCATGACCGAAGCACCGCCCACCTCCACCGAAGAGCCCGCCCCCACCGACGAGCGGGTGCTGCAGCGATCCGGCGACGGCCGGATGATCACCGGTGTGTGCGCGGGCCTCGGACGCTACACCGGCATGGACCCCGTCCTGTTCCGCGTGGGTTTCGGCGTGCTCATCCTCGGATCCGGCATCGGCATCATGCTGTACATCGCGGCCTTCCTGCTGATGAAGGACACCGAGGGCCGGCCCGGATACGTGGAGCAGTGGACCCGTCGCATCTTCGACACCGAGACGGTGCTGGCGCTGCTGGCCGCGGTCTTCGCGTTCGGCCTGATCATCAACGTCGCGTCGGGCGGGATCGGCATGGGCACGATCGTCGTCGGCACGCTCCTGGCGATCGCACTGCTCGCCGCCCACGCCCGCGGGGTAGACCTGATCGCGCTGGCCAAGTCGCTCCCCGAGCGGATCATCGGCCGCCGCGGCATGACCCCGGCCCAGGACAGCGCCTTCCCCTGGCCCGGCACCCGCTCCACTCCGTCGAGCCCGCACGGCATGCCGCCGCAGGGGCCGTACGGGGGCGGCCCGTACCCGGGTCCGCACGCCCAGCCGCCGCACACGCCGTACGCGCAGGGGCCGTACGGACAGGCACCCTATGGGCAGACCCCCTATGGACAGGCGCCCTATGGACAGGCTCCCCACGGCCAGGCCCCGCAGGCGCCGTACGAGCAGGCGCCGTACGAGCAGGCGCAGTTCGCCCAGCCACCGCACGGCTCCGCCGCGCCCGGGACGACCGGGACAACCGGAAGTGGACCGGCCGGGCCCGCCGGGACGCTCCGAAGCGAGACGACCGCCGGCGAAACGGCCGCGACCGATCGCGCAGGGGTCACGATGCCGCTGACGCCACCGGCTCCCCCGGTCTCGCCCACGCTGGAAGCGCCGCTTGCTCCCCCGGCTCCCCCGGCTCCCTCAGCGCCGTCGGCGCCCGCCGGAACCTCCGGCGAGGCCAGGAGTTTCACGGCACCCGACGACCGCGTGTCCGCCGCGTCGGCCGAGTCCGCCGAGCCCGGTTTCCGGCGGCTGTCCGACCTGGCCAGGGAAGCCCGCCTGAGCACGCACGACTACGCGTCGGGCGAGCCGTTCGCCCCGCGCGGCCCCTACGCCCGGTACGGCGGCACGCCCTACCCGCCCGTGGAGGACCCGTACTTCCATGACGCGGAGCAACCGAAGGCCCGGAAACCGGCCAGGCGCCCCAAGTCGTTCATCGGCGGATTGACCATCTGCCTCGCCCTGATCGTTGGAGGGATCATGGTCGCGGTGCAGCAGAGCACCGGTTCTGTCAGCATGCCGGTGATCGGCGGGGCGGTACTCGTCACGATCGGGACCGGTCTGCTCATCGCGACGTGGTTCGGACGGGGCGCGGGGCTGGTCGCCGCCGGGGTCATCGTGTCGCTCGCCCTCGTCGCGGGATCGACGTTGAACGGCATCCCCAAGAACGTGGGCAGCTACGCCTGGCATCCGAGCGACCTCTCCCAGACGCGCAGCGAGTACACCGTGGGGATCGGCGATGGCAAGCTCGACCTGAGTGACGTCATGCTGGCCCCCGGCTCACGCACCCGTTTCGACGCGTCGGTGTCGATCGGGCAGATCACGGTCATCGTGCCGCCCACCGCGCGGGTCGAGGTCCACGGGTACGCCCGGGTGGGCGAGGTGAAGATCGACCACAAGGTGGAGGACGGCATGGACGTGCGGTTCGACAAGGTGCTCGACCCCGAGGTCCCCGGCACGGGTGACGCCCCGACGATCGAGCTGCACGTGCAGGCCGGCATCGGCGACGTGGCGGTGCGCCGTGGCGCGTGACCCTGAGAAGCGGCCCGGTCAGACGCATCGGACCGACTGGCTGGCCCTGCTGTGCGGCCTGCTGTTCGTCGGAGTCGGCATCCGCTATCTGATCCCGCCCAGCCCCGACCCGGCGCTGATCTTGCTGATCCTCATCGTCGGCCTCGGATTCTCCGCGTTCGTCGCCATCCTCGCGAAAGCCGCCCGCAAGCACTGAGGTGGCCCAGGGCCGTCGCCGAACTCCGTCGAGTGTGGATCGCACCTGACGTGCCGCACATGTCTCACGGAACGACCTGCGGTTTCCCATTAGACTGGAACGATGTTGGCCCTGGAGTTCGTCAGCACCATCCACGCCAGTCGTACCGGCCTGACGGACGACCTGGCCGACGCCGCGGACCTGACGGCATGGGGGCGGGCACACGCCGACCCGCTCGGACTCGACCCGACCGCGTTCGTCGCCACCGAGGCCCTGCGGGACGAGGTGATCGAGCTGCGCCAGGCGGTGCGCGCCCTGTTCGCCCGCGCCGTCTCCCCCGGAGCGCCGAGCGACGCGGACGCGCACCGGCTGCCCGGGTTCGCCGAGTCGCTCGGACTGGTGAACGCGACGGCGATGGCGGTGCCGCTCGCGCTGCGGCTCGACTGGCCCGCCGACGGCCTCCCGCGCCTCACGACCGTTCCCGCGGAGCCGGTGAGCGAGTCCGCGCGCATCCGCGCCGCCCTCGCCGCCTCCGCCATCGAGTTGCTCGCCGGTCCCGGCCGCGAGCGGCTGCGGACCTGCCACGCGCCACGCTGCGTGCTCTACTTCCTCAAGGAGCACGTCCGGCAGGAGTGGTGCTCCGTCGCGTGCGGCAACCGCGCGCGTGCCGCGCGCCACTACCGCCAGCACAAGGCGCGCTGACACACCGCCCCTGACATCCCCGTAGCCCCTCTCCGGCCGCCACGACCACCCGCCATGACGCGTCGCCGATCACGCCGTCGCCATGCTCGATCACCGCCGACAACGGGCGAAGAACACCCGCATCCATCGATTGTGTGATGTACGCCACTCCCTTATAACGGAATCAATCCACCATTCCCGTTATATCGTCTAACGGAAGCCTCCATTAGACATGGTGAGGAGAACCCCCATGACCTTCACGACCGGCCACGTCGGACTCAACGTCTCGAACCTCGACAGGTCCAAGATCTTCTACACGACCGTGTTCGGCTTCGACGTCGTCGGCGAGTCCAAGGAGGAGGGGTGCCGCTTCGCCTTCCTCGGGTTCGACGGCGCCCCCGTGCTGACCCTCTGGGAGCAGAGCGAGGGCACGTTCGACGCCGGGACGCCCGGCCTCCACCACCTGGCCTTCCAGGTGCCGGACATCGAGGCGGTTCGCCGGGCCGAGGCCGTCATACGGGAGACCGGCGCCACCGTCTTCCACGACGGCGTCGTGCCGCACGGCGAGGGCGCGCCCTCGGGTGGCGTGTTCTTCGCGGACCCCGACGGCATCCGCCTGGAGATCTACGCCGCCGGCGGCGCCGACGAGCGTCCCGCGCCCACGCCCGGCGCTCCGACCTGCGGCTTCTTCTAGGGAGTGTTGCGTGGATCTTTGCCGTAGCGAGGATCGGCCAGATGGATGCGTCGCAAGGCGGAGGAGGAGGTCGGAGCGGAGCCTCCGGCCGACATTCCCGGGCCCCGCGGAAAGTCCGAGCTTGCGAGGAGTTTTCGTGGGTGGGGCGACAACGAAGCGAGGCGCCATCTGGGCGACCGCAGTAGGCCAAAAAGATCCACGAAACACGACCTAATCGGATCGCACGACATCGAACGGCCCCCGGGGGAAGGAGACGAGGATGCGACACACCGGAGAGGTCGCGGTCCAACTCCGTGCGGGCGTGCGCGCGGAGAACTGGGGATCGGCGGGCACGAAACCGGAGATCCCCGAGGTGGCGGCCGACTTCCTGGCCGCCCAACGCATGCTCGTCATCGGTACGGCCGGCCCCGGCGGACGCGTCTGGGCCGGCCCGCTGACCGGGCCCGCCGGGTTCGCCACCGCACGAGGACCGCGCACGGTGGTGATCGACGCGCTGCCCGGCCCGTACGACCCGCTCGCGGGCGTGTTCGACGGTGACCGGAGCACCTGGCACAGCACCGGACGCGACACCGGAAAGGGCACCGGACCCGCGGCCGGCGCGGACACCGGGCAGGACACCGTGCGCGACACCGGGCACGACATCGGCCTGCTGGCCATCGAGCCCCGGACCCGGCGGCGGATGCGGATCAACGGCCGCGCCCGGCGGGAGGGCGACGGTCTCGTCGTCACCACCGAGCAGGTCTACGCGAACTGCCCCAAATACCTCCAGACCCGTGATGTCGCGGAGGAACCGGCCCACTCAACGGCGGTCACGTACAGAACAGGGCTGCTCGCCCCCGAGCACCGGGAGTGGATTGAGAAGGCGGACACCTTCTTCGTCGCCACGCACGCGGACGGGTTCGGCTCGGACGTTTCCCACCGGGGCGGCAACCCCGGGTTCGTCCGCGTCGTCGACGAACATCGGCTGGTCTGGCCCGACTACGTCGGCAACTCGATGTACATGACGCTCGGCAACCTGGAGCTGAACCCGGCCGCCGGCCTGCTGTTCCTCGACTGGACCACCGGCGACGCGCTGCACCTGACCGGCCGGGCCCGGGTCGACTGGGACCCGGGCGACGTCCCCGGCGCGCAGCGCCTGGTCGAGTTCGACATCGACGAGGTGGTGCAGGTCGGCGGCGCGAGCCCGCTGCGCTGGACCTTCGGAAATTACTCCCGTTTCAACCCACAGCTAAGAAGCCGATGATGCGCGTCTACGTCGACAGGGAACGCTGCCAGATACACGCCCAGTGCGTCTTCGCGGCACCCGACGTGTTCGAGCTCGACGAGAACGACGAGCTGCACTACGTCGCCGAGCCGGACGAATCGCTGTTCCCGGCCGTCGAGGAGGCCGCCCTGCTCTGCCCGGTGCAGGCGATCTCCATCCGGGACTTACCTGGACCGAGAACGGCGCCACAGGAAGGACATCCACCATGAAACCACCGGTTCCTCCCTTCACCGAGGAGACCGCGCGTCAGAAGGTGCAGGCCGCCGAGGACGCCTGGAACACCCGCGATCCCAAGATCGTCGCTCAGGCGTACACACCCGACTCGGTCTGGCGCAACCGCGACGAGTTCGTCACGGGACGCGAGGAGATCGAGTGGTTCCTCACCCGCAAGTGGGAGCTGGAGCTCGACTACGCGCTCCGCAAGGACCTGTGGGCCTTCACCGGCGACCGCATCGCGGTGCGCTTCCAGTACGAGTGCCGCGACGCCGACGGTCAGTGGTGGCGCAGTTACGGCAACGAGCTGTGGGAGTTCGACGCCGACGGGCTGATGCGCCGCAGGGAGGCGAGCATCAACGACCTGCGCATCGACGAGGGCGAGCGGCGGATATTCGGCCCGCGGCCCGCCGAGGAGCGGGGCCTATCTTTCCCCCTGGCCTGACTTTTGGGGGTTGACCGACCGAAACAGGGGCGTACGTTCGCAACTATCCGGTCTCGCCTCTTGTCCGGGAGGGATTGCATGCCCCGAATCTCCGTCACCGTCGACGGCATCCGATACGACGAGGAGGTGGAACCGCGCCTTCTCCTCGTCCATCTCCTGAGAGATCGACTGGGGAAGACGGGCACGCCGATCGGCTGCGACACGAGCAACTGCGGCGCCTGCACGGTGCTCCTCGACGGCAGGAGCGCCAAGAGCTGCTCGGTCCTCGCCGTACAGGCGGACGGGTGCGACATCGTCACGATCGAGGGCCTGTCCACAGGTGGTACGTGGCATCCCATGCAGCGGGCGTTTCACGAGGAGCACGCGCTCCAGTGCGGCTACTGCACCCCGGGGATGATCATGGCGGCGATCGACCTGCTGCACGACGACCCCGACCCCTCCGAGGAGTCCGTTCGCGAGGGGCTGGAGGGCAACCTCTGCCGCTGCACCGGCTACTGCACCATCGTCCGCGCCGTACGGCGGGGCGCGCGGGAGATGTCGCAGAAGCAGGAAGGGGCGGCTACGTCATGACCGAGCAGCTCGACGCCGGCGTGGCGGCCCGGCAGATCAAGGAGAGTGACGTCCTCAGCGGCGCCGGCGACGGCCGGGAGGTCGGCCGGGCCCGGCGGCGCAAAGAGGACGCCCGCCTGGTCACGGGCCGCACCCAGTGGACCGACAACATCCAGCTCCCCGGCCTGCTCCACGTGGCGTTCCTGCGCAGCCCGATGGCGCACGCGCGGATCACCCGGGTCGACACGTCGGTGGCGCGCACCCAGCCCGGCGTCGTGGCGGTCTTCAGCGGCCAGGACTTCGCCGCCGAACAGGGCAGCCTGCCCTGCGCGTGGCCGGTGACCGAGGACATCGTGCTCCCCGACCACCCGCCGATGGCGGTGACGGAGGTCCGCTACGTCGGCGAGGCGGTGGCCTGCGTGGTCGCCACCGACCGCTACAAGGCCGCCGACGCGCTGGACGCCATCGAGGTCGACTACGAGCCCCTCGACGCGGTGACCGACATGACCGCGGCGCTCGAAGAGGGCAGTCCCAAGGTCCACGAGGCCGGCAACAAGGCGTTCACCTGGAAGTTCGCCCAGGGCGACATCGACGCGGCGTTCCGCGACGCGGCCGTGCGCATCGACCGCACCTACGTCCAGCAGCGGCTGATCCCGTCGGCGATGGAGCCGCGCGCGGTCGTGGCGCAGACGGACGGCGACTCCTTCACCCTGCATTCCTCGACGCAGATCCCGCACATCCTGCGGGTGATGCTGGCGCTGACCACCGGGATCCCCGAGCACAAGCTGCGCGTCGTCGCCCCCGACGTGGGCGGCGGGTTCGGCTCCAAGCTCCAGGTGACCGCGGAGGAGGTGCTCTGCCTGCTGATCACCCGCCGCCTCGGCAAGCCGGTCAAGTGGACGGAGTCGCGTTCCGAGGGCAACCTGACCGTCCACCACGGCCGTGACCAGCTCCAGCGGATCAGCGTCGCCGCCGACGCCGACGGCCGGATCAGGGGCGTCAAGGTGGACCTGCTGGCCGGCATGGGCGCGTACCTCATGCTGGTCACGCCTGGCGTCCCGCTGCTCGGCGCGTTCATGTACTCCGGGATCTACAAGATGGACGCCTACGACTTCACCTGCACGGGCGTCTTCACCACCAAGATGCCGACCGACGCGTACCGCGGTGCGGGCCGGCCGGAGGCCACGTTCGCGATCGAGCGGATCGTGGACGAGCTCGCGGCCGAGCTCGGCATGGACCCGATCGAGCTCAGGCGGCGCAACTGGATCCAGCACGCCGAGTTCCCGTACACCACCGTCTGCGGCCTGACGTACGACTCCGGCAACTACGAGGCGGCGACCGACCGGGCGCTCGCTCTGTTCGGCTACGACAAGCTACGCGCCGAGCAGGCCGACCGGAGGGAGCGCGACGATCCCGTCCAGCTCGGCATCGGCGTATCGACGTACACCGAGATGTGCGGCCTCGCGCCGAGCCGCGTCCTCGGCAGCCTCTCGTACGGCGCGGGCGGCTGGGAGCACGCGGGCGTCCGCGTGCTGCCCACCGGCAAGGTCGAGGTGGTCACCGGCACCAGCCCGCACGGGCAGGGCCACGAGACGGCGTGGAGCCAGATCGTCGCCGACGCCCTGGGCGTGCCGTTCGAGGACGTCGCGGTGATCCACGGCGACACGTCCTCGTCGCACAAGGGCATGGACACCTACGGCTCCCGCTCGCTCGTCGTGGGCGGCGTCGCCGTCGTCCAGGCGTGCGAGAAGGTGAAGGAGAAGGCCAGGCAGGTCGCCGCGCACCTGATGGAGGCGTCGCCCGACGACATCGAGTTCACCCGGGGCGAGTTCCGGGTGCGGGGCACGGGCACCTCGCGGACGATCCAGGAGATCGCGCTCGCCACGTTCGCGGCGCACGACCTCCCGGACGGCTTCGAGCCGCGCCTGGACGCCGAGGCGACCTTCGATCCGGACAACTTCTCGTTCCCGCACGGGACGCATCTGTGCGCGGTCGAGGTGGACACTGAGACCGGCGCGACCAAGATCAGATCGTACGTCGCGGTGGACGACGTCGGCAGCGTGGTCAACCCGCTCATCGTCGAGGGCCAGGTCCACGGCGGCATCGCGCAGGGCATCGCCCAGGCGCTGTTCGAGGAGGCGGTCCACGACGCGGACGGCAACCTGCTGACCACGACCATGGCCGACTACCTGCTGCCGTCGGCGGCCGACCTGCCCGACTACACGACCGACCGCACCGAGACCCCGGCCACGACCAACCCGCTCGGCGTCAAGGGCGTCGGTGAGGCGGGCACGATCGCCTCGACCCCCGCCGTCGTCAACGCGATCGTCGACGCGCTGCGCCCGCACGGCGTGCACGACGTGCCGATGCCCTGCACCCCGGAGCGCGTCTGGCGGGTGCTCGACCAGGCCCGTACGACCGCCCAGAGCACGGACGGAGGTCTGTGATGATCCCCGCGTCGTTCGATTACGTCCGCCCGTCGTCGCTGGACGAGGCCCTGGAGACGCTCCGCGACCAGGGCGAGGACGCCAAGGTCCTCGCCGGAGGCCAGTCGTTGCTGCCGCTGCTGCGGCTGCGGCTCGCCTATCCCGGAACGCTCGTCGACGTGGGCCGCGTCAAGGAGTTGCGCGGCGTCGCTGACCGGGGCGACCACATCCTGATCGGCGCGATGACGACGCACTACGACATCGTCACCTCTCCGATCGTGCGGGAGCACTGCCCCCTGGTCGCCCTCGCGACGGCGACCGTCGCCGACCCCGCCGTACGGCATCGCGGCACGCTCGGCGGCTCCCTCGCCCACGCCGACCCGGCCGGGGACCTCCCCGCCGTGGCCCGCGCGCTGGACATGGAGTTCGTGGTCAGGTCGGCCGATGGGGAGCGTGTGATCCCCGCGGCGGACTTCTTCCTCGACTATCTGGAGACCGCGCTCGACCCCGGGGAGATCCTCACCGGGATCCGGGTGCCCAAGCTCGGCCCGGGCTGGGGCTTCCACTACGAGAAGTTCCACCGTACGGCCCAGGCGTGGGCGATCGTCGGCGTCGCGGCGGCGGTCCGCCGGTCGAACGGGACCATCGAGGAGGCGCGGGTCGCGCTGACCAACATGGGGCCGACGCCGGTCCGCGCGACCGCGGTCGAGGAGGCGGTACGCGGCGCCGAGCTGGGCGCGGGTGGAGTACTGCGCGCGGCCGCCTCGCGTGCGGACGAGGACACCCATCCCCCGGCCGATCTGCACGCCCGGCCGGACTATCGCAGACACCTGGCCCGGGTCCTCACCCACCGCGCGCTCCTCGCCGCGGCGGGCACCACCTGATCCGGCCGCCCGCCCGTCCCGTCAGGGATGGGCGGGCACCACCTGGTCCGGCCGGCCCATCCCGGCTTCACCCGATCCGCCCCGCCCGGTGGCGGCGACGGGGACCCGGGTCGTACTGTCGCAGTTGGAAGACCGGCGCAGCCGACGGAACGGAGTCGTCCCATGGCAATGCGGTTCGAGCACGAGTTCACGGTGCCGGTCCCGGTGGAGCGGGCATGGCCGGTGCTGCTGGACGTCGAGCGGGTCGCGCCGTGCCTGCCGGGAGCGACGCTCCAGTCCGTCGAGGGCGACACTTTCACCGGCGGCATGCGGGTCAAGGTGGGCCCCATAACCGTGATTTACCAGGGCCATGCGTCGTTCGAGGACGTCGACGAGAAGGCGTGCACGCTGACGCTCAAGGCGTCGGGCAAGGAGGCGCGCGGCTCGGGAACGGCCGGCGCCACCGTGCACGCCCGGCTGATCCCCGAGGGCGACCACACCAGGGTGCGGGTCGAGACGTCCTTCCACGTCACCGGACGGCCCGCGCAGTTCGGCCGGGGCGTCATGGCCGAGGTCGGCTCCAAACTGATCGACCGCTTCGCCGGCAATCTCGCCGCCCTCCTGGAAGAGGGAGCGGAAAGGAGAGAGCCCGAGAAGGCCGTCGGCCCTGAAGAGGCGCGGCTCGAGGAGATCACCGCGCCCCTGCAGCCGGTACCGCCGGCGCCACCCGCGCAGCCCGCCGTGCCCGCACAAGCGGCGCAGCCCGCCGGACCCACGCCGCACCGACACCTGACCGCGGTGCCGTCTCCGCCGGAACCGGTGGCGGAGAGACGCCCGGAGCGGGGTTCCAAGGCGTCGCGGACCGCGGACGAGGAGGCCCTGGACCTGCTGCGCATCGCCGGAGTGCCGGTGCTCAAGCGGCTGGCCCCGCTCCTGGGCGCGCTGGCCGGGATCGCCGTGGTGGTCTATCTGATCCGGCGACGACTCTCCCGCTAAACCAGCAAAAATCCCGTCATCTTCTCCCGAACCGGGACAAGCCACCTGAGCGTAGGGGAACACCCCGAGTGTCGAAACCGGCATTCGGGGGGTTCGCATGGCGGTGCGGCCGGACGTGACCATAGTCGTGATCACCTACAACGACGCCGCCCGGCTCCCCAGGGCGGTCGGCTCGCTCCTCCACCAGTCGCTGCGCAACATCGAGATCATCGTCGTGGACGACGCGAGCACCGACGGCACCGCCCAGGTCGTCCGCGACCTGCCCCGGGTCCGGTACATCCGCCGGAGATCCAACAGCGGCGGCTGCGGAGCGCCGCGCAACGCCGGGATGAACGCGGCCCGCGCGCCGTACATCATGTTCCTCGACAGCGACGACGAACTGCCGCGGCACGCCTGCAAGAGCCTGCTGACCGAGATCGAGCGGACCGGCGCCGACTTCGTGACCGGCCAGATCTCGCGGCTGATCGAGGAGACCGGCAAGACGACGCCCTACTACCCCTCGCTCTTCCGCAGACGGCGGGTCGTCCCGGGGATCGCCGCCGACCCCGCGATGTTCTTCGACGGGTTCTCGACCAACAAGCTCTACCGGCTCGGCTTCCTGCGTGAGCACGGCCTGCGGTTCCGCGAGGACGTGCTCTACGAGGACCACATCTTCACGGCCGCCCTCTACCGCGCCGCGAAGCGGTTCGCGGTCGTGCCGTGGCCGGTCTACCTGTGGCATCGGGCGCCCGGCGATGACGTGTCGATCTCGCTCCGCCTCGGCGCGATCGACAACGTGCGGCACCGGGTGGTCGCGGCGGAGGCCGCCGACCGGATACTCCGGCGCGGCGGCCTGGCCGGCCTCGTACCGGAGCGACAGCACCGGTTCGTCGCCCAGGACCTCCGGGTCTACCTCAACGCGCTGCCGAGGTTCGACGCGGTGTGGGCCAAGGACTTCGCCGCGGTGGTCCGGCCGTACCTCGCGGCGCTCGAACCCGGCGTGCTGGACCGGGCGGAACCGATGATCAGGGTGTGCGCGCGGCTCATACTCGCCGACCGGATCGAGGACCTGCGTGTGGCGGCGCGGTCGCTGACCGGGGGCAGGGCGGCTCCCCGCGAGGCGGTCACGCGGGACGGGCGGACCTACTGGGGCGCCGACGCGGACCCCGACCTCGACATCACGGCCATGCGGCTCGCCGAGCTGCCGTTCTCCGCGACCCGGATCAGGCACGAGGTCACCCAGGCGTCGCTGACCCGCTCCGTCCTGTCCCTCACGATCCGCACCTACGACCCGTTCTCCGTGCTCGACCGCCACCCGACGACGGCCCACCTCGTCGTCGGCGCCCATCGCGTACGACTCTCGCCGCGGGAGCACCCGGAGGGCGGCTACCTGATCCGGGCCCGCGTGGATCTGACGAAGGCGAATCCCGGCCCCTTCTGGTGGGCCGGCTTCCACGACCCCAAGCTCGTCTTCACCCGCGCGGACGGGCACAGCACCAGTGACCGCCTGCTCGCCGATCCCTCGCTGCCGCCGCTCACGGCGTCCACGCCGACGCACCGGGTGACCGTACGCCCGGAGGGCGACAGCGCCCTCCTGCGCACGGTGTGGGAGCGGCGCGGGCCGTTCCGGCAGGTGGTGCCGCGGCTGCTCGCCCTGCGCCGGGCGGTCATCAGGCGCACCAGTGACCGGAACCTCAAGCTCAGGATCTACAAGCGCCTGATCCGGGTCGTTCCCCGGCGGCGCGACCTCGTGCTGTTCGAGGCCGACTGCGGCAGGGGCTACACCGGGCATCCCCGGTACATCCACGAGGAGATCCACCGCAGGAAGCTGCCGCTCAGGTCGGTCTGGTCGGTGTCGGCGAACCGGCGGAACTTCCCCCGCGACGTGACCAAGGTCCGGCGGATGAGCTGGCGTTATCTGTGGACGATGGCGCGGGCCGGGTGGTGGGTGGACAGCCACGGCATGCCGCTGGGCTTCCCCAAACCGCCCGGCACCCGCTACCTGCAGACGTGGCACGGTCAGGGCTCCAAGCCGGTCGGGCTCAACTCGCCGGACCTGCGCGGGGACTTCCCCGGCCCGCGCGAGGAGTGGCGCGCGAACGTGGCCCGCTGGGACGCCCTGGTCGCCCCCAGCGCGGAGTTCGAGCGGATCTTCCTGCCCGCCAACGAGTACGTCGGCCCGCTGCTGCGGTACGGCTCACCGCGCTGCGACGTGCTGGTGCGCGGGGACGCCACGGCGGCGGCGCGGGCCAGGGAGCGTCTGGAGATCGAGGAGGGCGCCCGGGTCCTGCTGTACGCGCCGACCTACCGGGACAGCGCGAAGCTCTCCGGCCGGTCGGTCCGGGTGGACCTCGACCGGCTGGCGGCCGAGCTGTTCCCCGAATGGGTCCTGGTCCTGCGCACCCACCCGGTGGAGCGGTACGCGGTGCCCGAGCGGCTGCGGCACTTCGTCCGGCCCGCGGGAGGCTATCCCGAGATCAACGACCTGATGCTGACCGCGGACGTGCTGCTGACCGACTACTCATCGGTGATGTGCGACTTCGCGGTCACCGGCAAGCCGATCGTGCTGTTCACCGACGACTGGGAGGAGTACCGCCGGGTCGAGCGCGGCTTCCACCACGACCTGACCGAGATCGCCCCCGGCCCGTGCGTCACCACCACGGAGGAGCTGATCCGCGTGCTCCGCGACCTCCGCCCGCCGCGACACGCGGCACGAGACGCGGCACGAGACGCGGCACGAGACGCGGAGAGATACGCGGAGAGATACGCGGCCTTCCGCCGCATGTGGTGCGCCCGGGAGAAGGGAGAGGCGGCGGCCCGCGTCGTCGACGTGTTCTTCGCCGGGTTCGTCCGGAAGCGGCCGGCCTGATGAGGACCGTTCTGTTCGCCTGCGTGGACGCCGACACCCTCGGCGGGATCCAGCGCGTTACGCACACCGTCGCGCAGGGCCTCGCCGGACGCGGCTACGAGGTCCACGTGGCCGGCCTGCACCGGTCCGCCGACCCCGTCCGCTACGTCGAGCACCCCGCGTACGAGCACCACGTCCTCAGCACGGAACCAGCCGGACGGTCCCGGAGCCGGGCCGAGCGCCGGGCGATCACGCGACTGCTCGCCGACGTCGGCCCCTGCTATGTCGTGATGACCTCACCCGGGGTGGTGACCAGGATGCGGGACCTGCTGACGCCGCACCGCGATCTCGGCATCGGGCAGTATCACGGGTCGTTCGACCACGCCGTCGGCTCGTGGCACTTCCGCTCGGTGCGGGCGCACTACGGCGAGCTCGACCAGGCGGTGTTCCTCAGCGCCGACGACGCCAGGCGGTTCTCCGAGGCGGCCCTGCTGCCCAACGCCTGCCATCTGCCGAACCCGCTCCCCGGCTGGCCGCCGACGGTGTCGTCCGTCGGCGGCCGGCGGATCCTGGGTGTGGGGCGGCTGTCCGGGGTCAAGCGGTTCGACCGGCTGATCTCGGCGTTCGCCCGGGCATGCCGTTCGGGAGGGGACCCGGGCTGGGAGCTGCACCTGATCGGGGACGGGCCGGAAGTGGAGCGGCTCCGGTTACACGCGGCGGCCGAGGGCGTCGCGAGCACTGTGATCTTCCGGGGGCGGATACCGGCGGCGGGGATGCCGGCCGAGTACCTCAAGGCCTCAGCGGTGGGGCTGTCGAGCGAGCACGAGGGACTGCCGCTGGTCATCGGGGAGGCGGCGTCGTACGGGGTGCCGTGCGCGGCGTTCGACGTGTCCGGGGGCGTCCGCGCGCTGGTGCTGCCGGAACGGACCGGCCTGCTCGTCCCCCCGGCGGACGTCCCGGCTCTCGCCGCCGCGCTGTCCCGGCTGATGGGCTCCGCGGACGAGCGGCGGCGGCTGGGTGCCGCCGCCCGCCTGCACGCGGAGCGGTTCCGGCTGGAACACGTACTCGACCGATGGACGTCGCTGCTGGAGCACGTCAGCCGTTGACGAGCTCACGGGGACGCGTCGCGGGGACGCCGGCGAGGGTGCGCTGGCCGTCGGTCAGGAGGGCGGCCAGCGGGCCGGGTTCGCGCAGGCGGACCAGCAGGTCGCGGTTGCGCTTGCGCCAGCGCGCGGCCTTCCGCTTGCCCGCGGCGGCCTTGTACGCCGAGATGTGCTGGCGCTCCGCCTTGGGCGCTCCGCTCAGCTCGTACCCGCACTCCGCCAGCCGCTCGCCGAGCACGTCCTCGCAAAGCGCGATCTCCCACGGCTCCAGCCGGGCGGACCAGCTGCCCGCGCGCGAGGTGGTGACGTCGCCGTGCGTGTTGCGGTGCCAGACCTTGTGCGCGGGCACCGCGACGCGGGCCACGTGCCTGGGCTCGCACATCCCCGGGTCGTAGTCCTCGCCGATGAACGCGCACAGCTTCCTGAGCTCCCGCTCGGGCTCGGCCGTCAGGTCCTCGTACCG
The DNA here is from genome assembly GCF_030268965.1 of Microtetraspora sp. NBRC 16547. GTDB lineage: Bacteria > Actinomycetota > Actinomycetes > Streptosporangiales > Streptosporangiaceae > Microtetraspora. Next base: position 370,428 of record NZ_BSSE01000001.1, read on the forward strand.
GAGCTGGTAGAAGGTGTCCTCGGAGAGCCGGCGGGCGTTACGGCGGCCGAAGTCGATGGCCTCGGCCCAGTTGGCCACGGCGTGGAAGCTGTCCAGCGTGTACCAGGGCATCTCCTTCAGGGAGGCGACGCAGTCACGGCCGTCCCTGATCAGGTGGATGAACTGGGCGTCGGGGAACATGCGCATCAGCATGTCCACGTGCTTGAAGTAGCTGGGCCGCTTGTCGCCCCAGCGCGGCTTGCCGAACCGCTCGGCGTAGCTCTTGAAGACCGTCCCGATGACCGAGCCGAAGCTGCCCGGCCCCATCATCGCCGTCTGGACGAACTCGGCCTTGTCGAGACCCAGCTCGCGGAACTTGGTGTTCCTGCCGTTGGCAATCCACTCCGCGAGCCTGCGGCGGTTCTCCGCCTGCCGCATGTCTCCGTACGACTTGCGCGAGAAGTAGGCCGGGACCAGGAACCGTGTCTCCGGCGGAACCGCGATGCGCGGGTGGGAATGCAGCATGAGCTGCAGCATCGTCGTGCCCGAGCGCGGGCAGCCGACGACGAAGATCGGCCTGTCCGACTGCATGGAAATCAATCCCCCTGTGTTGGAAACTCAGCGTGCGGCGACTAACGTGCGCCGACGCGGTGCGGCGGCCGATGGCTTGTCCGCTCCGGAAGTCCCGCGAGCGCGCGCTGTCCCTCGGTCAGCAGCGCCGCCACCGGGCCGGGCTCACGTAGCCGGTCGATCCGCTCGGTGATGCCCTTCCGCCAGTTCCTCCAGCGAAAGCGCGACTCCACCTTCCGGTAGGCCGCCAGGTGCTCCCGGGCCGGCTGCGGCGCTCCGCTGAGCGTGTAGCCCTGGTCGAGCAGGCGCTCCCCCAGCACCGACTCGCACAGCCCGATCTCCCACGGCTCCAGCCGCTCGGCCCAGGTGCCCGACCGTTCCGTGGTCACCTCCGAGCGGGTGTTGACATGCCAGGTCTTGCGATCCGGCACGACGTCCGCGACCCGGTACGGCTCTCGCATCGCGGGGTGGTACTCCTCGCCGATGAAGGCGCACAGCCGGGTCAGCGCGTGCTCCGGATCGGCGGTCAGCTCCTCGTACCGCAGCTCGTGGTAGCTGTCGGGTGCGAACTTCCGCGCCGCCCGCCGCCCGAGGTCGATCGCCTCGGCCCAGCGGTGCGCCGCGTGGTAGACGTCCTCGCCGAACCACGGCATCTCCTTGAGCGAGGCCACGCAGTCCCGGCCGTCCCTGATCAGGTGGATGATCTGGGCGTCGGGGAACATGGCCAGGATCTCGTCGAGATGGCGGATGTACGGCGGCCGCTTGTCGCCCCAGCGGGGCTTGTCGAACCGCTCGGCGAACATTTGGTAGACAAGGCCGACGACCGAGCCGAGGCTGCCCGGCCCCTCAATGGCCCGTGTGATGTACGTGTCGCGGTCGACGCCCAGGTCTTCGAACTGGGTGCGGTTCCCGTCGACGATCCACTCGGCGAGCTTGCGCCTGTTGGCGGCCTGCCGCATGTCGCCGTACTTGTGGCGCCTGTTGTAGGCGTGGACGACGATGCGGGTCTCCGGCGGCACGGCCAGCCGCGGATGGGCGTGCAACATCAGTTGGAGGAGGGTGGTACCCGAGCGCGGGCACCCTACAACGAAGATCGGCCGTTCAGACAAGAACCTTCTCCCTTTCCCTTACCGACACAGCGCGGGGCACCTCTCTGCTCGCCAGCCAGGCTCGGTAGATGAGGATGCACTCGAACGCCAGCAGCAACGCGCCGACCAGCGCGGACGTCCACAGCCAGGCCACGGCGCCGAGGACCGGACCGATCACGAAGACCGCGGCGTGGAACTCGATGCCGCTGATCAGGTGCGAGCGGACGCGATGCGCCACGAGGAACCTGCGGACGCGGTCGTACCAGGGGAACTGCGCGCGGAAACCTCTCTGCAGGTCGACCAGCTCCCGGCCGTCCTCGTCGCCGGTCCGCTCGAAGTCGCGCCGCACCTGCTCGGTGCTGCTTCCGGGGGCGGCGCCGAGCAGCTCGTCCATGAAGACGCACTCGGCGCCCGCGCTCTCTCTGGCGGCCGCCCGCGTGCTGTCCCGGACCCGCTTGAGCTGCGGGCCGTTGATGTAGCGGAACAGGTCGAGAACGACCACCGCGGCGCCGGCCAGTACGTAGACAATGTCACCGGTCCGCGCGTACAGGGCGGACGCGATGCCGAACGAGCAGCAGAGGACTCTGATGCGGTCGCCTACGTAGTCCAGCCAGAGCCCGAACGGTGTCCCGGTGCCCTTCAGCCGAGCGATCTTGCCGTCCATGCAGTCGACGGTGAAGCTCACGAAGAACAGAACCGCACCCGCGATCAGCAACTCCTGCGCGAAGCAGACGGCCGAGGTGAGGCCGAGCACCATGGACAGGCGGGTCAGCCCGTTCGGCGTGATCGAGGTGTGATTGGCCACCAGCAGCGCGAGCCGGCAGGCGATCGGATCGACCAGGAAGACGGTCCACCACGAGTCCCTGGGCTTACGCACTGCCAGCACATCGTCCAGCGTGAAGCGTCCCATGCACGCAAGCATGACTACGGGGAGTAGCCAGGCACATGCGACTCGGTGCTAGGGAGGTCAACTCGTTGCCAGTTCTTGACTCTCCCACCGACCTCGTCAAAGCGTCCGGCGAGCGCGAGTGACATCGGTTACAGTCCTGTATCCGGGGGGAGATCATGCCGGTTGGAACGCTGTATCAACGGCTACGAAAGCGCCTGGTCGCCGGGGGAACCACACCGGACACCGCGCTGATCAGGGAGGACGCGAGCCCGCTACAGGCTCAGCGGGAGACCTTCGGGCTGGTGTGCTCGGCGCTCGCGGGCGCCGGCGTGCCGTACTTCTGCGTGCGCCCGCCGCGGGGAAGGCCGCCCGCGGTGGCGGTCCCCGAGACCCACCGGTCAGAGGCGCTGTCAGCTCTGGCCCGCTGCGGCCGGCCGCTCCTCGCCGGGCGGCAGCCGTACGGCAGGCGGGGCGAGCGGTCGGCGGAGGTGGGCGAGATGCGCCCGCTCCGCCGCGCCGGGACGCTGGAGAACGCCCGGGTCGTGCGGCTCGCGCTCTACTTCACCAGCCCGTCGCACACCCTCACGCTGGGCGCCGAGTACGGCTGCGACCTGGAGTTCTGGTCGCCCGAGGGCGACACGCTGGTGGCGCCGCGTCCCAATCGGTCGTGCGACGTCGTGCCCCTGCACGGGGAGACGGTCCAGGGCGGCGAGGAGCTGTTCAACAACCTCGTCTCGCCGTCACGGAGCATCGGCGGCTATCCCACGCGGCCGGAGTTCACCCGCCGTCTGGTCGACGACATCGACTTCCCGATCGACGCGGTCTACACGTGGGTGGACGGTTCCGATCCGGCCTGGCGCGCCCGCAGGGACCTGGCGCTGACCGGCGGGCTCAGCGAGCTCGCCACGACCGACGCCCGTTTCGTCAGCAGGGACGAGCTGCGCTACTCGCTGCGCTCGCTCCTGACGTACGCGCCCTGGGTGAACCGGGTGTGGGTGGTCACCGACGGGCAGCGGCCTCCCTGGCTGAACACCTCGGACCCGCTCATCTCGGTCGTGGACCACAAGGAGATCTTCAGCGACCCGTCCGTGCTGCCGGTGTTCAACTCGCACGCGATCGAGACGCAGCTGCACCACATCGACGGGCTGTCCGAGCAGTTCCTTTACCTGAACGACGACTTCTTCCTTGGGCGGCCGCTGCCGGCGCACACGTTCTTCGAGGGGAACGGGATGCCGCACTTCTTCCCGAGCATCGTGCACGTGCCGTTCGGCTCTCCGGCGGACGAGGAATCCCCGGTCCACGCGGCCGGCATGAACAACCGGCGGATCCTGGAAGACCTGTCCGGACGGACGCTCACCCAGAAGATGAAGCACGTCCCCTACGCCCTGCGCCGCTCCCTCATGTACGAGGTCGAGGAACGCTTCGCCGAGGACTTCACGGCGACGGCGCGCGGCGCGTTCCGCAAGTCCAGTGATATCTCGGTCGTGTCGTCACTCATTCATTACTACGGCTACCTGACCGGGCGGGCGGCGCCCGGCATGATCGAGTACACCTACGTCGATCTGGCGCTGGAGGAGACCCCGGCCAAGCTGCGCCGCATGCTGGCCAAGCGCAAGCACGACGCCTTCTGCCTCAACGACACCGCGCCGACCACCGAGGAGCAGGACGCGCTGCTGATGCGCTTCCTGGAGGCGTACTACCCGACGCCGAACTCGTTCGAGCTGTCCTGATTCCGGAAGCGGGCCACCGCGAGTCCGCCGGAGACCCAGTGTCCGGTGCATTCGAAGGACGCGGGGAACAGGTCGTCCCCCCAGCCGGTGGCCTGCATCTTCGTGGCGTAGCCGACCACCCATAGCGTCCCTACGCCGTCCAGGCGCGCGGCCTGGGCGCGGCGGCCCACATCCTGTCCGGAGAAGCTGCCGTCATGCTCGGGTGACCTGCGCAGCAGCACGTCGTCCAGGCGGTCGAAGATCCCGGGATAGACGAGGGTGTATTTGCGCGCCAGGCCGGGGGCGAAGGCGACCGCGTCGCCGGGCCGCGCCGCGCTTTTCAGCACCGCCATGAGGGGGTCGGGGTTGTCCTGCCGCCCGTCCGGCCCCCGGGTCGTGAGGTGACCGGGGACCGCCAGCGCGATCCCGGCCGCGAGCAGCGGCACCGCGAACCGGCGCGGCAGCGCGGCGAGCCCGGCTCCGGCCAGCAGGGCGGCGGCGGGGACGCAGCACAGCACATAGCGGAAGACGAAGAGCGGGTGGACCGCCCACGACACGGCCAGCAGCGTGAGCGGGGCCACCAGCAGCCAGGGCAGCGCCAGCCGGGCGATCGCGCCGCACCGGGTGAGCCCGTACAGCGCGAGCAGGAGGACCAGCGGCGCGATCCCCGGCCATGCCGAGTCCGTGACGCCCACGTCACCGAAGATCCCGATGGCGAGCAGCCGCAGGTCCTCCGGGGCGGGAGGCCGGATCCAGCCGACCTGTGCGCTCTGCTCCGAGGAGAACCACGCCAGCGGCAGGACGGCCGCCAGCGCCAGTGCCGCCGCCCCGAGCCAGCGCCCGATCACTCCCCGCGCGTCCGGCAGCGCGGACCGGCGGCGTCCCCGCCACGCCTCCGCGAGGACGTACACGCCGTGCCCGCCGGCGACCAGGAAGGCGAACAGGTTCAGGTAGGCCAGCCCGGCCAGGGCCGTGCCGTACAGGAGGAAGCAGCGCCAGGAGGGCGCGCGGACCGCGCGCACGAGCAGCAGGGTCACCCCGACGGTCCCGGCCATCGTGATCCCGTACGGCCGGCCTTCCTGGACGTAGCGGGAGAAGATCGGCATCACCGCCAGAAGCAGCCCGCCGTACAGGCCGGCGCGGGGGTTGCCCAGGGAGCGGCCGAGGACGGCGAGCCCGCTCGCGGCCAGCACGCCGCCGAGGACCGAGGGCAGGCGCAGGGCGACATCGCCGGTGCCGAAGAGCCCGACCACGACGTGCATGAGCGCGTAGTAGGCGCTGTGGACCGCGTCCACCCTGGCCAGCAGGTCCAGCATCTCGGACGGCGTACGGGTGACCGCGCTGATGGTGGCCGCCTCGTCCCGCCAGATCGGCGGGCCGTCCAGGCGCCACAGCCCCACGGCCAGGGCCACCAGGCCGGGCAGGCCGGGGAGCAGGCGGCCGGCGCCGCCGCGGAGGCGCGGAAGCGGGAGGGGGCGCGCGAGCGCGCCGGTCGGTGACAGGCTCATCACGACTCCTTAAGCAGGAAGACCCGGAACCTCGGCCGGCGGGGAGCCGTCGTTCGGCCCCCGGCCTTGGGACCGTGGGAGGACATCAGGACAGCATCCGGTCGACGACGCGTTCCGAGGCGTGTCCGTCGTCGTAGGGGCAGAACCGCACCGCGAAGTCCCGGTAGGCCGCCGCCGCGAGGCCGTGGCGACCTCCGCGCTGCCCGTGCTGCCCGTGCTGCCCGTACTGCGCGTACTGCGCGTACTGCGCGTACTGCGCGTACTCCGCAGGTTCCACGGGCTCTGCGGGCTGCACGTGCCGCAGCGCCTCGCCGACCACGTCGGCGACCTCGTCCGACGTGCGGACGATCGGGCCGGGGGCCTCCTGCTCGAAGTCGAGGTAGAAACCCCGGACCTGGTCGCGGTATCGCTCCAGGTCGTAGGCGAAGAAGACCATCGGCCTTCCGGTGCAGGCGAAATCGAACATCGCCGACGAGTAGTCGGTGACGAGCACGTCCGTGGCGGCCAGCAGGTCCGCCATGTCGGGAAATCTGGAGACATCGACAGCGCGCCCGCCGAGCGCTTCTCCGGCGGCCTCCGGGCTCGCCGGGCCTCCGAGCGGTCCCCTGCCGGCATCCAGGAGCGGCGTGGGCATCGCCATCCGCCCGGCCATCAGGTAGTGGGACCGGACCAGCAGGACGCTGTCCTCGCCGAGCGCCTCGGCGACCCGCCCGGCGTCCAGCGTCAGGCGGGCGCGCCCCCGGCGCGCGTGCTCGTCGTCGCGCCAGGTCGGCGCGTAGAGGACCACGCGCGTGCCGTCGGGGATACCGAGGTCCCGGCGCACCCGGCGGCCGTGGCTCGGCCGCAGCAGCACGTCGTTGCGCGGGTAACCCGACTCCAGGACCTCGCCCTCGTACCCGAAGGCCTGGCGCAGGATCGGCGTGGAGAACGGGTTCGGCGACACGAGCAGGTCCCACATCGCGGCGTAGCGGTCGAGCCCCTCGTAGATGTCGCGGCTGGCCAGCGGCTTTCCCTTGACGTCGCGGCCCAGGCGCTTGAGCGGGGTGCCGTGCCAGGTCTGCACGAACATCTGGTCCGGCCGGGCGGCGTACCAGGACGGCTGCGTCCGCCGGTTGGCGACGACGAAGCGGCTGGTCCCGAGCGCCTCCTCGTGCTCGCGGGAGCCGTACAGGACCGTACGGACCCCCTCGGGGACGGCGAACTGACCGTCCCTGGTGACCCAGATCAGGTCCAGGCCGAGGTCGCGCCGCTGGAACTCCTCCGAGATCGCCCGGGGGTTGCAGGAGTACTGGCCGCCGCCGTAGCTGTCGAACAGCACCACGTCCCTGATCCGGGCGCGATGGTGGCGCCGCGTGCCGCGGAGCCTCCGCAGGGCGTACCTGCCGCGCTCGTCCGGGCGCAGCGCCGGCCGGACCAGCAGTCTCAGCTCCCCGCCGAGACCGGGCAGGAAGGAGATCCGGTGCACCGGCGTCGTATGCGGCTCCGGCGGCGCGGCGAGCAGCTCCGGGCCGAGCACGAGCGGCTCGTCGCCGAGGAGGACGCGCCATCGCCCGCTGCGCACGGGAAGGCCGTCCGCGGTTGCTCCGATCGTCGCGGCGAAGCGCCGGCCCGACCACGCGACGTGCCACGCGTGCCGCTCGCCCGAGCCCCAGTCCGCGAGCAGGAGGGCGGCCGGGTTCGTACGGCCGTCGCCCTCCCCGGTCAGGACCAGCTCGTGCGCGTCCGTCCACCGGACGCTGGTGATCATGGGACCGTCAGCGCCGCCGGACGCGGAACCGGCCGAGCCGGTGGTGAGGACGAGGCCGCCCTCCCGGGTGAGGGACACCTGGAGGTGCCCCACCCGGAAGGCGCGCTCCCCCGCGTCCTGGTGCACGGCCGCGCGCTCGGCGCGCGTGACGCCGCGCGTGGACACGCGGGCGTGCAGCGTCCACGACCCCTCGGTGATCCAGGCCGGATCGACCTCGGCGACGAACCCGGACCTGTCGTGGGAGACGGCGGACTGGCGGGAGTCGGCGGTCACGTCGGGCCGCTCGGCGCGGTGCGCCTTGAGCGGGACCCGCCGGTCGTCGGATCCGAGCCAGACCTCGGTTTCGCAGAGACCGCTGTCCACGCGGGAGAGGTACGCGTGCCCGGTGATCCGCAGGAGCCCGCCGGTCGGGCGTACGTCGTCGACCATGGCGTGGACCCGCAGCTCCCGCCCGGCCTCGTAGATCTCGTCGGGGACGCGGGGATCGCCGCGGAAGGGGTAGTCGAAGTACCAGCGCGGGTCGCGCAGGCCGCGCCGTACGACGCCGTGATCGTCGATCTCCGTGCGCGCGAACCGCTGGACGACCGCCAGCTCCTTGGCCATGCCGCCGCGTACGAGGTGGATCTGGAGCCGCTGGATCGCGGGCAGCTCGTCGGCCACGGCGGGGTGAAGCGCGTCGATGGACGTCCGCGCGCTCTCGAACAGCCTCCTCGCGACCCCCGCCCGCGCCGTGGCGAGCATGTCGAGGAGGAGCGGGAACTCCGTCTCGGCGATGTGCTGGTCGTGCCGCCGCCGCAGCTTGCGCGCGCGTGTGGCCAGGAACGCCGACACCGTCGCGGCCGACGCGAGCGACCGGGCGACGCGCTCGGGGTCACCCCGGCGGTCGCGCGCCGAACCCGGCCGCGAGCGCCACAGGTAGACGACGTCGCTGAGCACGTCGGTCGCGGCCGACAGGACGTGCGCGAGGATCGCTACCGGCGCGTCCTGGTACAGCCCCACGGGGAAGGTGAAGCCGTGCGCGTCCCAGAACGACCGGCGGAACACCTTGTTCGTGACGTGCCGGTCCCGGAGCAGGTCGCGGTTGGCCCTGACGTGGGTGCGCGGCACGGTCGTGCGGAACCCGGGGGCGACGACGCGCGACTTGACCGTCCCGTCCCGCCGCACCCGGGTCACCGCTCCGCAGGCCAGGTCGGATCCGGTCTCGTCGAGCGTCTCCACCATGGTCCGGTACGCGTCCGCGGGGACCATGTCGTCGCCGTCCGCGAACGCGAGGTAGGCGCCGGCGGCGCGGGCGATCCCGGCGTCGCGGGCCGGCCCGGCTCCCCTCTTCGGCCCGCTGATCAGCGTGAACCTGGGGTCGGCGGCGGCGACCGCCCTGGCGATGGACGGCCCGCCGTCCGTGGATCCGTCGTCCACGAGGATGTACTCGACGTCCGTGAGCGTCTGCGCGCGCAGCGAGGCGAGGCACTGCTCGAAGTGCTCCTCCACGTCGTGGAACGGAACGATCACCGAGAGTCTGGGAGCCGTACGCACGCGGCCAGAATGCCCGTGACCATCCGGCGGGGCCGCGCAGACGTCGTCCGCCTTACCGTGGCTTGGGTCATCCTTGACCTGACTGTGCGGGCTCCTGTGCTCGTTCTTGTTCCTGCTCCTGTGCCCGCTCCGCCGTCGCCCCGAAGATCTGGTCGACCACCCGGCGGGCGGCCAGGCCGTCGTCCAGCGGGCAGAACTTCGCCACGAAGTCGTGGTACAGCCCGGCGTACTTCGCGGAGACCTCGCCGACGTGCTCGATCGCCTCGACGACCTCGTCCGTGGTGGTCAGCAGCGGGCCGGGCACCTCCGCCTCGTAGTCGAAGGGGAACCGGTCCGCCCACTCCTCGACGTCGTACGCGAAGAACAGCATGGGACGGCCGGTCGACGCGAAGTCGAACATGGCCGAGGAGTAGTCCGTGACGAGGACGTCCGCGAGCGGATAGAGCTCCCGCACGTCGGGATGGGCGGACACGTCGTAGGCGAAGTCGCCGACGGGGTCCCCGGGGGCGACCACCGGAGCCTGGGCGGCGAGCGAGGGATGCCTGCGCACGAGCACGACGTGGTCGTCCCCCAGGGCCGCCCGCATCCGTTCCAGGTCGAGTCGCGGCTTCTCCCGAGCGGTTCGCCGGGCCGGGGCGTAAAGGATCACCTTCCGTCCCTCGGGCAGGCCGAGCCTGCGGGCGGCCTCGGCGGCGGCCACGTCCCGGCCGGGGCTCCTGAGGAAGTCGCCGCGCGGCAGGCCGGTCTCCAGGATCTCCCCGCCGAAGCCGAGGGCGGCCCGCAGCAGGGGCGTACAGCTCGGGCCGGGCGAGAGCAGGTGGCTCCACCGGCCCGCCTCGTGCTCGCCGCGGACGGGGACGCAGCCGTGCCGGGTCTGCAGCACCGTCTGACCGGGACGCCGTTCGAACCACGAGGGCAGGTGGTCGTCCACGACGATGTACCGGCAGCGCGCCAGCGCCTCGTAGTACTCCCGCCCGGCCGTCCGGACCGGCTCGACACCGGCGGGCAGCGCGACCTGTCCGTCCCGGACGTTCCAGAGGAACCCGAGGTCCGCGCCCCGGTCCCTGAGCTCCTCGTAGACGGCCCGAGGGCTGCCGGAGAACCGCCTCCCGCCGTGGCTGCTGAAGAACACCTCGGGGCGCAGCGGGCGGTCCCGCATCGCGGGATACACCTCCTGGCGCAGGGTGCGCTGCGCCTTCTTGCCCCGCTCGCTCGCCGCCAGGTCGGCGCCCACCGTCAGCACCGCGCGTCCTGTGCCGTCGGCGGCGAGCTCGAACCTGCGCCGCGCGGTCTCCAGCACCATCGGGAAGTCCGGTTCGAACTCCACCGGTAGGTCGCGCCCTCCTGCTCGTACGGCCAGGCCGTACCGGCCCTTGGGCAGGGGCAGCGGGCCGGCCGGGGTGTCCACGCCCTCGGGCGCGAGCAGGCCGCCGAACCGGGTGCCCGCCCCGTCCATCGGGACCAGCCGCTCGACGGACCGGTCCGAAGAGGTGATCACGAGGGTTCGCGCCCCGTCGTACGGCTCGGCGAACTCGCCCTCGACCAGGAGTTCGCCCCCGGCCAGCCACTCGGCGTACTCGGCGAAGGCGGCGGCGGCCTGGTCCCTGAGCACGAGCTCGCCGGAAGGTTCGCGCAGCACGACGATCTCCCGGTCGGCGCAGCCGAACCGCTGCGGGGCCAGACCGTCGGCGACGGTCACCGGCGTCACCGCCCCGCCCGCCCGGTCCATCGTGGCCCGCCACTCCACGGGCTGGTCCAGCAGCCCGGCCTCGGGGCCGTCGAAGCGGAGCCGGCGCGCCGGGCGAAGGTCGGCCAGGTCCACCTCGACCTCGAAGGTCCGGCCGTCCGTGGTGACGGGCCGGGCCAGCGGGACCCCGCCGGGCTCGCGCGTCAGGCGCAGCACCGGCTGCGGGCCCAGCTCCCCCACCACCTCGCCGTGCAGGAGGAGGCGACCGTCGCGTACGGCCTGGCCGGTCACGCGGGCCACCTCGGTCTCCACCCGCAGGGCGAGCACGCCCCCCTCGGTCAGCGACGGCGTGACGTATCCGCGAGATCCCAGGCTCCGGGCCCCCGCCTGCTCGACGAAGGCGGCGTCGGGGTCGGCCAGCGGCCCGCGCCGCATGAGGCCACGGTGGATCAGATGCAGCTCGATCCGCCACCGCGTGCCGCCGTCGCTCGCGTCGCCGAGACGCCGGGGGTCGATGACGAGCCGGAACCCGCCCCAGTCGCGCCGCCCGCGCGGCCTGCCCTGCTTCGTGGAGACGGCCGTACGGATGACGGTGGCGGGGACGCGGACCCGGCGGCCGGTCCGCTCCTGGACGAGGGTCGCGAAGACCTGCTGGTGGAAGCGCCTGGTCGGCCGGAGGTGGCGGAGCGTCGCCCGCCCCTCGACGGCCAGCCTGCCGTCCTCCCACCGGACCTGGTCGATCCTGGTCACCGGCGACAGCTCGCCGCGCAGCCGCGAGATCTCGGCCGGGATGTCACGCCGGTTCAGGAGCGGAGTGTCGAGGTAGTGGCCGCGCAGCCGCCGCACCACCTGATCGCCGGGCCGTACCCGCTTCTCCCAGGCCATGACCTCCAGCAGGTCGGCGAGCCGCCGTTCGCCGACCAGGTGCCACTTGAGCCGCCGGGCGGTGGGCAGTCCGGCGACGACGGACGGCGCGACGCCCTCCAGGTACGCCCCGGCGAGATCGAGGAACCGGTCCCGGAAGGTGTCCGGCGCCGTGTCCATGATGTCCAGGAAGTTGACCAGGTCGTGGTCGAGCACCACGTGGTCCCAGGCGGGGATGTGCTCCTCAAGGCCGTGCTCCGCCAGGAAGCGGCGGACCGACGCCACCGCGCTGAACCGGTCCTCGACGCCCTTGACGTGGGTCTTCTCCTGGGTGATCGAGGGCCGGTCGCCGTCACGCTCGCGCCACAGGTAGACCGGCGCGGGCAGCACGTCCACCGAGCGGGCCAGGAAGTGGCCGGTCAGCGCCACCGAGGTGTCCTCGTACAGCACGCCCTCGGGGAAGCCGAAGCCGTGCGCGTCCCAGAACGAGCGGCGCCACAGCTTGTTGGTGACCAGCCGGTCCTTCAGGAGCGCGGGCCGCGCGCTGACGTGGGTCGCGGACGCGGGCTCGGCGAAGACCTCCCGGTGCATCGCGGACGGCCGGGCCCCGCGCGCGTTGAACCGCCGGACGTTTCCGGTGGCCAGGTCGGAGCCGGTCCTCCGGAGCCCGGCCAGCAGGTACTCCACGGCGTGGAGCGGCAGCAGGTCGTCGCCATCCAAGAAGCAGACGAACTCGCCGGTCGCGTGCCGCAGTCCGGTGTTGCGCGCCGCGCCCAGCCCCGCGTTGGCCTGCCGTACCAGCCGGAACCGGGGGTCGCGCTCGGCGAAGCGCCGGGCGACGCCGAGGCCGCCGTCGGTCGAGCCGTCGTCCACCATGACGGCCTCCAGGTCGTGCCACGTCTGCGCGGCGACCGACTCCAGGCAGGCCGCGAGGTACTGTTCCACGTCGTAGATCGGGATGATGACGCTCACGCGAGGCACGGGCGGATCCTTCGAGGTCGTCGGGAATCGCCGGACGATGACCGGAAATATCGGGATAGGTGTCGGCGGGTGGCTGCCTTCGGCGGCCGCTCAGCCGATGCGCGCCCTCCTGCGCACGACGCTGCCGAGCCGCCGCAAGACGGTCCCCCGGCCGGTCGTCACCGAGAGCCGCACGGCGGCCGTCGCGTTCTCCGCCACCGTCAGCGGGAGCGCCGTCTCGGAGCCGAACCGGTCGCGGGCGATCAGGCGCAGGACGCTGTCTCCCGGCGGCAGGTCGTCGCCCACGAAGTCGCACGACCAGGCGAAGCGCCCGGGCTTGGCCCTGGTGACCCGGATCCGCCGCCGCAGGACCGTGTCGCCGAGCTGGAGCAGCAGGTCGGGCCGCTCCTCTCCGGGTACGGCGAGCAGGCCCGGGGCGTTGACGTGCCCGTCCACCCTGATCAGTGCGCCTTCCCCCGCCACCCCGATCCTGGAGATCACCGCGGAGAGCGGCCGGACCATGAGCAGGTCGCCGAACCGGTCCAGCTCCGGGACGTCGAGGTAGACGCGCCCGGAAAGGACGCGCAGCGCGGCGGACGACACCGGCCTCCTGATCAGTTCCGGGTCGCCGCGGTAGGCGCCGACCGCGCGCAGCCCGCCACCGAGGCTGGTCACGAACTCGGCCACCACCTCGGGCGCGATCTCCTTGAGCAGGACCGACATCCGGTGGGCGAACCCGGCCAGCTCCTCGTCACCGAGCGCGGAGGCCGCCCTCCGCGTGTAATGGAGCTGCATGTAGCCCGTCCAGCGCACGACGGCCCGGCGCACGGCGGGCGGCTGATCGGCCAGACCGCCGACGAGCCGCTCGATGACCGCGAGATGCTGCTCGATCCGTTCGGGACGGCCCCGCGAGTCCATGCTCGAGGAACCGTCGTCCCTGCTGCGGTAGCGGTAACAGAGCCGATCGGTCAGGACCAGGCGCCGTGCCCCGAGCAGCAGCGAGAGCGTGAACAGCACGTCCTCGAACGCCGTTCCCTCGGAGAACCTCGCCCCCTTGGCGGTCACCAGCTCCCGGCGGAAGATCTTGTTGCACGCGGACGGGTTCCCGACGATGTCCGGGGCCTCGGCCACCGAGCCGACGACCCGCTCGCCGGCGACCAGCTCGCGCCGCCACGCCGGGCTCGGCCCGGGCGGCATGCCCCGCATGTCGCCGATCACCACGTCCGCGTCGTGCCGTACGGCCAAGGCGAGCAACGCGTCCAGGCCGCCTTCGGCGTACAGGTCGTCGGAGTCGAGGAAGGCGAGGTAGCGGCCGGAGGCCAGTGCCATCCCGCGGTTGCGCGCCGCGCCGAGCCCCGCGTTCTCCTGCCGGACGAGGCGGACGGAGGGACGGCTCCCTGCGTACGCCTCGGCGATCGCGCCCGAGCCGTCGGCCGACCCGTCGTCGACGATGACGACCTCGATCCGGCCGCGGCATTCCTGGGCGTCGAGTGAGGCGAGGGCGTCCGGCAGCCATCTGGCGGTGTCGTGTACCGGCACGATGACACTGATCTCGGGAACACCGACCGCGGGGAGGCCTACCTCGCGGGCACCGATCCGGGAGTCGCTCATCGGGGAGGCGGTGATCTCGGGGGCGGTCACGACCGCCCCCGCCCCGACGCGGCCCACGGCATCCGAAGCTCGACCGGGCGGGCGACCCGGCGCATCACCGGCCGCGCCACGCGTCGCATCAGGATCCGCGTGACGCGGCGGCTCGCGTGCCGCCATCTCCTGCGCGTCGCCTGGCCGCGCGTCGCCTGCCTGCGCCACCGGTTCGCGCGGTCCTGCAGCACCAGCGACCTCGCCCGGCACTTCTCCAGCTCGGCCTGGAGCCGCTCGGGGCTGACCGTCGTGGCGGACTCGGACCGCACGATGCCCCACTTCTCGCCGACGTCCCAGAGCGTGCCGAACACTTCATGGATCACGTCGTCGAGGTCCTCGCCGGGCTCGGCCACCAGGCGCGCCCGGCTCAGCGCCGCCGTGCGCTCCAGCCGCGCGTGAACGACCTCGTCCCGCTCGTCGAGGGCGAGCGAGAGCACGCCCAGGGTGTTCCTGTCGGCGAACGCGACCAGGCGGCCCAGCGCAGCCTGCCCGGGCACCCACCCCGCCGGGCAGTGAAACCGGAACGGGGTCGGGAAGCAGGACTCGGGCAGGTCCTCGGTGAGCGTGACCCTGGGATCTCCCTCGTACCCCGCGCCGATCAGCCGCAGATCCAGGTCGGAGTCGTCGAGCGGCGCGCGGCGGCCGTCGCCGAGCCGACTCCACGGCCCGGTTATCCGTACGGACACGTCGGGGGTCCAGCTCGCCAGCAGGCCGTCGACCGTCGCCCTGACCTCTTCGAGGGACGCGTCCCGCGCGTCCACGACGGCCTCGACGTACGGCACTCGGTAGCCGCGGCCGGGACTCCTGCGCAGCCAGCGGAAGCTCGGCACGCGCTCGCCGAGGTAGGGCCAGTTGTGCCGCTTCACCTCCGGCTCGCGGCGCATGACGGTGGAGCCGCCGAGATGCCAGGCGCGCGCGGCGCGGTCCGGGACGAAGACGGCGCCTGCCTGGGCGAGCCGGTAGCCCAGCTCGGTGTCCTCACCCAGCGGCAGCGACTCGTCCATGCCGCCGACCGCCCGGAGCAGCTCGGCCGGGAGCGACGAGGTGGCGCCGACGTGGACCGAGAAGGCGTCCACCCCGGCGGTCCGCAGATCGGAGGTCCGGCTCCAGCGTTTCTCCGTCCACTGCGGCGTGCTGTCCTCCTCGTGGACCAGCTTGGCCACCGCCCCCGCCTCGGCGGCGACCAGGACCTCGCTGGCCGACAGCTCGGACGGGTCGGTCTCGACGGACCTCGGGTGGCCGAGCACCACGAGGTATCCGGCGAGATGGTGCCAGCGCATGTGCGCCTCGATGTGCTCGTGGAAGAGCACCAGGTCGTCGTCGAGCCAGTGGACAACGTCGCCCTCGGCCGCGGCCGCGCCCAGGTTGCAGGCGTACGCCTTGCCCCAGCGCCCCGCCTCCGGGCGGATCAGCCGGGTGCGCTCGGGCCGGATCACGGGGAGCCAGGCCATCGGCCGCTCGCCGTCGTCCACGACGATCACTTCGAGCAGGTGGCGGGGGTAGGTCTGGGCGGCCAGGCTGGCCAGTGTCAGGGGAAGGGTCTCGCCGGAGCCGCTGGTCGGGATCACCACGCTCACCGAGAGGCGGGGCGTCCACTCGCCCAGCTCGGGAACGTCCTCGATGACTCCGTGGTCGTTGGCCGGGATGCGCGGCTGCCGGGTCGGGGATGTCACGGTTCCTGCCTCCAGTAGCCCACATGGGGCGTCGAAGCGCTTTCCATCAGGTGGTTGAAATGGAGCCCGCGCCACTGCTCCTGGTACGACTTCAGAAACGCCTGGACGGGGTGTCTCCAGGTGTGCGCCCGGGAGTGGCGCCGGCGCAGTACATAGTTGAGGCCGTGGGTCCGGTAGATCCGCCCTCCGGCGGCCTCCACCGACTCCAGGAGCTGCCCGTCCTCCGTGGTCGCGATGGGGCGGAAGCCGCCGACGGTCTCGAACATCTCGCGGGTGACCAGGATGGTCCCGCCCGCGACCAGCGACGTGAACCGTTCGGTGCCGAGACGGCGGCGGACGGTGGTGTTGATCGGCTCCAGGTAGACGAACTCCGCGGCGGCTCCGACCAGCTCGGCTCCCGAGTACAACTGGGCGAGCAGGAGATCGGCGAGATGGTCCGGGCCGTACCAGTCGTCGTCGTCCACCTTGGCGAGGAAGGACCCGGAGGCGACGGCGGCCATGCGGTTCAGCAGCTCTCCGAACGGCACCCCGGCCGCCGCCTCGACGAGGGTGATCCGCAGCGACGAGTCGGCGATGGCCCCCTGGACGCCCGCCTCCCTGGCGGAGAACCCGTGCAGCCCCAGGATGACCTCGGCGCGTACCCCGCGCTGCCGTTCCATCTGCTCCAGGGCGAAGGGGACCATGTCCTTGCGGCGAGTGCACAGCAGGACGGAGACGGGCGGCTCGTGGGGCAGGGACAGGCCGGCGGAGACGGCGATGTTCCGCCAGCGGGGGATCGCGCCGTGCGTCCTCAGCGCGGCCCGGCGCAGGCGCACACTGATCTCCTCGCGCCGCAGCTCGGACGTCAGCTCGTCCTCGCCCACGGTCGCGAGTACGTCGGAGAGCTCCGCGCCGAGGGCCGGGTCACCGATCCCGTCGCCTCCCATGATCACGGGGATGCCGGCGGCGGCGAGCCCCGCCACGATCCTCGCCCGGACCAGGCCGGCCGCCTCCACGCCCTGGACCGCCACGCCGACGACGTCGCGGAGCCGGGCGACGTCGACGTCCGTCAGCTCGCCGGAAGCGGGCAGCCGGACGAGTTCGTCGAGCCCGCTGGTGATCGAGAAGCCGCCCGCCCGGCCGGCCAGCGTTGCGACCGGTCCCCTGGCGTTCTGCCGGAAGCCGATGGGGTTGACGACGGTCTCGTCCACCGGCGGGAGCAGGTCGGGGTGGGCGGGACCGTCCAGCGCGGACGTCAGCGGCGTCCGGTCCGCCACCGGAATACGCCCGTCGGGCCACGGCCGAGCCGGGTGTTCGGTGACGCGAAGCACGAGATCACAGCCCGGCGCGTCCCGCCGGTCGGCCACCGGCCCTCCGACGCCGGTCAGGACCACGTTCGGGTCGCCGGGCCGCCAGCCGAAGGCGCCCTCGCCCGCCAGTCCGACCACCGGCTGCGCCATGTGCCGCCGCCCCCCGAGCATGCCGTACAGGATGTGGGCGAGGACCTCACCTCCGGGAACCGGCCCGGAGAACGCCGCCTCGATGTGCCAGCCGCGCCTCCGCCGCACGATCCGCAGGTCGGCCAGGAGGTGCCAGGCGGCGCTCTGCCCCGCGACAGGGAGCGGCTGGGCGGCCCACGGCGGCGCCTCCGCGATGAGGACGCACACCCGCGTGGCGTCCGGGACCAGCGCGCCGAACGGCATCGCCCGGCGCAGGTCCGCCGGAGTCCTGGCCGCGATGACGGCGCGCTCGACAGCCTCCTGGGGCGGAGACTCGCCGGGGTCGGCGCCGTCCAGGACGGTCCAGGGACCGTCGAAGTCCTCGCACACGCGGCCGAGCAGGGCCGGGTGGGATCCGAACCCGACACAGCCTCCCCAGGTCGCGCTCACCCGGCTCTCCAGAGCGGGGTGACGCCGTTCCGCGCCCTCAGGCGGGTGGGGGCGAGCTCGACCACCGTGCACCGTCGATTCAGGACCACGGGTGTCCACCACCTCCAGGAGTGCCGCTTTTCGTCGTCGTGACACCCGAGCCAGCATCGCGAAGCGAACTCCGGGATCGACTGTTTACCTCCCAACCTTGGGGCAACATTTACCGCTGCTGGAGGTGGCGAATAACCGAGTGATTACGCGCGCCTCCCGGCGGGCGCGGGAAATACCCGGATATTCGCGAGTGAGAAACGGCGCGTCACGGCCTAATGCGGCGGGCGGCACGGATGAATGCGAGGCGCCGCACCTACGGCGAATGCGATCAGGATGTGCGGCGTTCAGGCGGCGGCGTTCAGGGGGCGGCGAAAACGGGCACACGGCGGCGTTTCCGCCCACGGCGACAAAGCTGGACGCGACCGCGACAGCGGGACCGGGCGATGCGACGGCGGGGCCGGGCGTCCCGGGTTCCGCGGGTCGCCGGGCCTTGCCCGGGAGCGCCGGTAGGGCCGTAAGCATCACCGAGGATGTCGTCGATGGGCGCTGTCGACGGATGCTGTCGACGGATACAGCCATGCTCGCGGCATAGCTGCCTAATGGTCGCGTTCCGGCCGGCCCGCGATGGAATCTCACCACTCGGATTCGCCCTGGATCAGGGGGAGATTTCGCATGTGAACCGGGGTTGTACGGGGTTCCCGTCCTTCGCGCGCTTGGTGCCCTTCAAGGGAATTCTCAGCTGGACACGTTACGATGCCGCCTTACAAACCCCCGAGGAGCACCACCATGGCATCGCATCGATTTGGCATCCCTCTTGCCGCCATATGTGCGCTGACGCTGTCCGCGTCCCTCGCCTCCCCCGCCCAGGCCCAGGTTCAGACCCAGAGCCGGGCACAGGCGCAGGCGCAGGCGCAGCGGGCCGCGGATCCGTACTGCGTGACGCACAAATGCATCGCGCTCACCTTCGACGACGGTCCGGCCGAGTACACGAACGACCTGTTGAAGGTACTCAAGAAATACAAGGCGAAGGCGACGTTCTTCCTGATCGGCAATCGGGTGAAGAAGCACCCCAAGCTGACCAAGAACATCGCCAAGGACGGCCACGAGCTGGGCAACCACACCTGGGACCACAAGTATCTGACTGACCTCGAGTACAAGGCCATTTACGACGAGGTGAAGAAGACCCAGGACATCATCAAGAAGACGACCGGCAAGGCGCCGGTTCTCTTCCGCGCCCCCGGCGGACTGATCAACGAGGGCGCGCGCACGATCATCGCGAAGTTCGGCATGATCCAGATCCCGGGCACGGTATCCACGCAGGACTACATCAAGGACTACCGCGACGTCGAGTTCTTGACCGGGCGGGCGCTCGACATCGCGAACCAGGACGAGGTCGTGCTGATGCACGAGACCGTCAAGCAGACCATCGAGTCCATGTCCGCGGTGCTGGAGGACCTGACCAGCCAGGGCTACTCGTTCGTGACGGTCTCCAAGCTGCTCGAAGGCCAGGAGCTCACCCCGGGAGGGAGCTACCCTGAACAGCTTCCGCTGAGCGGCGACTGATCCTTCTGCCGAGGCGCTGCGTCGGGGACTCCACGAAACGGTGCGTCAGCCAGCTCAGGCCGAGCACCGCCCCGACGTAGCCCACGGCCAGCGCCACCTGCTCTCCGATCCGTAGCCGGGTCAGGTCGTGCACGGCGGCGTTGAGCCACCGCAGCAGCGGATGGTGCAGGAGATAGACCGGGTAGCTGACCAGGCCCAGCCAGGTCAGCGCCCGCGGCAGGGAGCGGCCGCGCAGCGCCATCCCCGCCGCGAACGTCGCGCCGGCGAGTGCCATCGTGGTGATCCACACGTCCGGCTGGACCCACCACCAGCCCGCCTGGATCGACCACACCGGGGCGACCGCCACCAGCACCGTCGCTGTGATCACCGGCGCGAGGCCGCCCGACCCGTTCTCCCAGCGATGGAGCGCCGTCCCGGTGAACATGACGGCAAGGATCGCCAGACCGAACCACGGAACGTAGCTGCCGAAGACCAGCAGGACAAGCGCCATCGCCCCCAGCGCGTACGCCGCGGTGGTTCGGAACCGGCCCGAGATCAGGCAGACCAGGCCCACGACGAAGGCGACGCCCGAGACGAGTGCGGGCCAGGGACCGGGCAGCAGCGGCGCGGACAGCATGAGGCCGGCGCCGACGGCCACGAGACCGAACGCGACGGCCACGACACCGCTGCGCCGGTGCGCTCCGCGCACGAAGAGCGCGGTGACGATCAGGTAGAACACCATCTCGTACGACAGGGTCCACATGGGGTCGGCCAGGCCGCCGGTGTGGACGACGTCGAGCAGCATCGAGACGTGCGCCGCCACCGCCGAGGCATGGCGCGGCACCTGCTCGCGGACCGGCACCCAGATCGCGGCCACCAGGACCAGCGCGATCACCAGCAGGTAGAGCGGGTACAGCCGGAACAGCCTGCTGATCCAGAAGGCGCGCACGTCGCCCCTGCGCTCCAGCGACGCCGGGATGATGTATCCGCTGACGAGGAAGAACACCAGCACGCCGTACATGCCGAGGTTGAACCAGTACGGCCGGAGAGCGGGCAGCAGCCACGGCAGCATGTGCTCCGCCACCACCGCCATCGCGCCGAGACCGCGCAGGGCGTCCAACCACGCCATGCGGTTGGAGACGGCCTGCGGGACGACGAGAGACGGGGTGACGGTCACCCGCGCCAAAATACCGCCCGAATCGCCGCGAAATAGCCCGATTTCTACTTCGAGGACGAATCCGGACTACTGCCGCAACAGGTCAATATCCTGCGGTCGGGGAGATCTGCGCGACAGCGCGCCCACCGTGAGTTTCACATTGCGCCCGCACGGTGAGCCCGGGATCACTCCCACTCGATGGTGCCGGGCGGCTTGCTGGTGACGTCGACGACGACGCGGTTGATCTCGCGGACCTCGTTGGTGATGCGGGTGGAGATCCGCCCGAGCACGTCGTACGGCACGCGTGCCCAGTCGGCGGTCATCGCGTCCTCGGAGGTGACCGGCCGGAGGACGACCGGGTGGCCGTAGGTGCGGCCGTCGCCCTGGACGCCGACCGACCGGACGTCGGCGAGCAGCACCACCGGGCACTGCCAGATCTCGCGGTCGAGACCGGCGCGGGACATCTCCTCGCGGGCGATCGCGTCGGCCTCGCGCAGGATGTCGAGCCGCTCGCGGGTGACCTCGCCGATGATCCGGATGCCAAGGCCGGGGCCGGGGAACGGCTGCCGCCACACCATCGCGGCGGGCAGGCCGAGCTCCTCGCCGGCCCGCCTGACCTCGTCCTTGAACAGGGTGCGCAACGGCTCGACCAGGTCGAACCGCAGGTCGTCGGGCAGGCCGCCGACGTTGTGGTGGGACTTGATGTTGGCCGTGCCCGTGCCGCCGCCGGACTCGACGACGTCGGGGTAGAGCGTGCCCTGGACGAGGAAGTCGACCGGGCCGTCGGCGAGGATCGCGCGCTGCTCGTCCTCGAAGACCCGGATGAACTCGCGGCCGATGATCTTGCGCTTCTCCTCGGGGTCGACGACCCCGGACAGCGCCTTGAGGAACCGCTCCTCGGCGTCCACGACGCGAAGCTTCACGCCGGTCGCGGCGACGAAGTCACGCTCGACCTGCTCGGCCTCCCCCTTGCGCAGCAGGCCGTGGTCGACGAACACGCAGGTCAGCCGGTCGCCGATGGCCCGCTGGACGATCGCGGCGGCGACCGCGGAGTCCACCCCGCCGGACAGCGCGCAGATGGCCCGGCCGTCGCCGACCTGCTCACGGACGGCGGCGATGGCGTCGTCGACGATGTTGAGCATGGTCCACGAGGGGCGGCAGCCCGCCGCGTCCAGGAAGTGCTGAAGGACGACCTGGCCGTGCTGGGAGTGGAGCACCTCGGGGTGGAACTGCACGCCGTAGAAACCGCGCTCGGCGTGCTCGAAGCCCGCGACCGGGGTGTCGGCGGTCGAGGCGGTCACCATGAACCCCTCGGGCGCGGCCACGACCGAGTCGCCGTGCGACATCCAGACCTGCTGGACCGGCGGGAGGCCGGCGAAGAGCGCGCCCTCCTTGAGGACGTTGAGCTCGGTGCCGCCGAACTCGGCCGAGCCGGTCTTGGCGACCTCGCCGCCCAGCGCCCGCGCCATCGCCTGGAAGCCGTAGCAGATGCCGAAGGTCGGCACCCCGGTCTCGAACAGCCCGTCCGGGACCGCCGGGGCGCCCTCGGCGTACACCGACGAGGGGCCGCCGGACAGGATGATCGCCTTCGGCTTCTTGGCCATCATCTCCGAGACCGGCATCGTGCACGGCACGATCTCGGAGTAGACATGGCACTCACGCACCCGCCGTGCGATCAGCTGCGCGTACTGCGCGCCGAAGTCGACGACAAGCACCGTGTCGAACTCAGACACCGGAAGGACCCCCAAAGGCTGCGAGCGGTATGCCCAGTCTATCGGCGGCCTTCCGGAGCACCGCCCATCCGCCGTTCGCCGCCAGCGGAGGATCGTCCCTGCTGGATACGGGTGTCCAGCGTTCTACGCGGGGTGTACGGCCAGGGCCGGGTAGTCGGTGTAACCCCGGTGGTCGCCGCCGAAGGCCGTGGTGAAGTCGGGCTCGTTGAGCGGTGCGCCGAGCCGGAGGCGGAGCGGGAGGTCGGGGTTGGCCAGGAACGCCGAGCCGATCGCGACCAGGTCGGCGCCCCACTCCAGCCAGCGGGCGGCGGTGGCGGCGGGGTCACCGGCCCCCGGGTCGTTGACGATGAGGGTGTTCGGCCACAGCTCGCGGATCCGCCGGGTGAGGTCGTCGCCGCCGGTCGCCATCACGTGCAGGTAGGCCAGATCCAGCTCGGCGAGCGCGGAGACCAGCGCCGGGTACACCTCGTTCGCGTCCTCCTCGACCAGGTCCTGGGCACCGTTGGCGGGCGAGAGCCGGATGCCGACCCGGGACGCGCCGATCGCCTCCACGGCCGCCTGGGCGGTCTCCACGGCGAGCCGGATCCGGCCGTCCACGGACTTGCCGAAACGGTCGTCGCGCAGGTTGGCGTTCTGGGACAGGAACTGGTGGATGAGATAGCCGTTGGCACCGTGCAGCTCGACCCCGTCGAACCCGGCGTCCACGGCCCTGCGCGCGGCGTCCGCGAAGTCCTGGACGGTCGCCTCCACCTCGGCGGTGGACAGCTCCACGGGGAGCGGATAGTCCTGCATGCCGTTGGGCGTGAAGATCTGCCCGGCGGGCCGTACGGCGGAGGGGGCGACGGGCAGCGCGCCGGTGTTGTCGGGGTGGCCGACCCGGCCGGCGTGCATGAGCTGGGCGAAGATCCGGCCGCCCGCCGCGTGGACGGCGCCGGTCACCTCGCGCCATCCGGCCACCTGTTCGTCGGTGTGCAGTCCAGGGGTGTTCACGTACCCCTTGCCGGCCTGGCTCGGCTGGACACCCTCGGTGATGATCAGCCCAGCCGAGGCGCGCTGGGCGTAGTAGAGCGCGTTCAGGGAGGAGGGGATCCCGTCCACGTCGGAGCGTGAGCGCGTCATGGGCGCCATGGCGAGACGGTTCGGCAGCGGCAGGCCGGCGAGTTCGTACGACGAGAACAGCATGGGCGGCATTCCTTTCTTGGCTGACCAACTTGTGCAACCAAGAAATACTTCTACATCTTGGCCGACCAATATGCAAGATGTAGGCTGATCACCAGAGGAGGCCGACATGGCGGAGCCGGTGATTGACGACGCGACCACGTGGTCTGAGTCACACGACGAGGATCTCGACGGGCTGAGCTGCCGGATGGCCAAGGCGGCGCTGGGCCATCGGGTCCTGCTCGCCGGCCTCCTGGCCGAGATCGATCTCTACCCCGGCCAGGATCGGGCGCTGATCGCCCTCTGGGAACACGGCCCGCAGTCGCAGAACAAGCTGGCCACACTGCTCGGCATCGACGTCTCCACGATGACGAGAAGCCTGCAGCGTCTGGAACGGAGCGGGTTCGTGAGCCGAATGCCGTGCCCCTCCAACCGGCGCATCAGCATAGTGAGCACGACGCCGAAGGGCGACGCCCTGCGGCCCGACGTCTACCGCGTCATGGCGGAGGTCCACCGGCGCATGGTCCAGGGGCTGACGCCGGAGCAGGTCGCGACGCTGTGCTCGCTGCTCGACGTGGTCCGGGACAACCTTTGCGGCGAGCTCGGCTCCTGCGTCCAGTGACCCCGGAGTCGCGGAGCGGCGTCACGGGGAGAACGGCCTGTTTTGAGTTCAGATCATGTGGCGGGCGCGAGGCTGCGGACCGCCCCGTCAAATGCCCCAAAGGGCATGCCCCAGTCCGCCCGGCCGTTGTTGATCCCCCACACGGGGGAGCCGGTTTGGCGCCCCTGGGGGAGGTTCCGGGCCCGGGGCCGCGTCAGGCTCAGCAACATGACCTCGATGGAGTCCCCCAAGGCCGTGTGGTTCGGGATCGCTGCACTGGCTCCCTACATCCTGATGAAGACCTACTGGGCGTTCGGCGGGAACGCCGGCCGGCCAGCCGGTGATCTCGGCGACGGGATGCGCGCCAATGGCGCGCCCGAGGCGCTGGTGTGGATGGAGCAGCACGGGATCGACTTCACCGTGCTCGGCGCCCTCGGCGGGGTGCTGCTGCTGACGGCGCTGGCCCGGCCCTGGGGCGAGCGGCTGCCGCGCTGGGCGCTGCTCGTCCCGGGCTGGGCGGGCGCGCTGTTCCTCACGCCCTACGGTTTCGCCACCTTGATCGCCTCGGCCGTCGGCTTCACGGTCGGCGATGCCGAAGGCTGGTCTCCTTGGGTCGGCTACGTGGGCGGACTCGCCTTCGCCGGCCTCGGCCTCTCACTCGCCCTCTGCACCCGCTCCTACCAGCGCCGTACCCGCCCCACGGCTGTCCTCGCCCACTCCTGAGCATCCTCGCTCCGTCCATCCACGGAGGAAGTTCCGCGAGCCACCATCCGGCATGTTCGTGAAAGCTGGCACTGGCGCGCCGTCGCGTGAGTGCTGGGGTTGAGTTGACCCAGGAGGCGCAGCACGACCGAGCCGGCTTGCCGCTCGGCTTAGGTGATGTCCACGATGGGCAGGCGCAGCGCTCCCGGGGCGGCGACGGGGACGACCGGCCCGCGCGGCGCGACGGGCGCGATCCGCGCGTAGCCCGCCCCCAGCGCGGGACGCTGGTCGGCGTCGCCCTTGTTGGGCCAGAACGCCATGGCCCGCTCGGCCTGGGCTGTGATCGTGAGCGAGGGGTTGACGCCCGGATTGGCGGAGATCGTCGACCCGTCCACCACATGCAGGCCCTCGTATCCGTAGAGCCGGTGATAGGGGTCGATCACGCCGGTCTCCGGCGAGTCCCCGATCGCGCAGCCGCCGAGGAAGTGCGCGGTCGCGGGGATGTCGAACAGGTCCAACCAGGACCCTCCGGGCATGCCGCCGATCTCCT
This sequence comes from Microtetraspora sp. NBRC 16547, assembly GCF_030268965.1. Lineage (GTDB taxonomy): Bacteria > Actinomycetota > Actinomycetes > Streptosporangiales > Streptosporangiaceae > Microtetraspora. The sequence continues at coordinate 395,616 of NZ_BSSE01000001.1, forward strand.
CGGCCGCGATCCGGGCCGCCTCGTGCCCGGCCGGGATCCACGTCGGGTTCGGCTCGCCGTGGCCGGGCCCGGCGCGCAGCCTGTTCCGCCTCATCGAGAGCGTGATCGAGTTGTCCTTCGCCTGCATCACCAGGGCGATGACCGCCCGCTCCGACCACCTGCGGCTGTTGACCAGGCGCGGCACGAGGTACGGCCGGCGCAGCACCTGGCCGAGGAACCTCAGCCAGCGGGGCGCTCCGCCGCCGTCGATCAGGAGCGTGCGCAGCAGGGCCATCGCGTTCGAGCCGTCGCCGTACCGGACCGGCTCGATGTGCGTGTGCGGGTCGGGGTGGAACGAGGACGTGATCGCCACTCCGTGATTGAGCTTGTCGCCCTTGACGGACAGCCGTTCGAAGCCGAGCAGCGCCTCGGAGTTCGTCCTGGTCAGCATGCCCAGCCGGGGTGAGATCCGGGGCAGCGGGCCCTTCCTGAGCCGGTGCAGCAGCCGCTGCGTGCCGTACGTCCCGGCGGCGAAGACGACCTGGCGCGCCGTGAGCGTGCGCCGCCCGCCCAGCGAGCCGGCCCGCTTGACGGAGACCGCGTAGCCGCCCGCCACCGGACGGACGTCGGTGACCGTGGTCTCGGCGTGGACCTCCGCGCCCGCCTTCTCGGCCAGGTAGAGATAGTTCTTGATCAGCATGTTCTTGGCGCCGTGGCGGCAGCCGGTCATGCACTCGCCGCACTCCGTGCAGCCGCTGCGGCGCGGCCCGGCGCCGCCGAAGTACGGATCGTCCACCTCCACGCCGGGCGTGCCGAAGAACACCCCCACCGGGGCGAGACGGAAGGTGTCGCCGACGCCCATCCGCCCGGCCACGGTCCGCATCACCTCGTCGGCCGGGGTGACGGTCGGGTTCCGCACCACGCCGAGCATCCGCCCGGCCTGGTCGTAGTACGGCGCGAGCTCGGCCTTCCAGTCGGTGATGTGACTCCACTGCGGGTCCTGGAAGAACGGGCCGAGCGGCTCGTACAGCGTGTTCGCGTAGACGAGCGAGCCCCCGCCCACGCCGGCCCCGGCGAGGACCATCACGCCGTTCTTTCCGCCGAGCACGTGGATGCGCTGGATGCCCTTCAGGCCGAGGGCGGGCGCCCACAGGAAGTCCCGCGCCCGCCACGAGGTCTTCGGCAGCGTGCTCTCGTCGAACCGGCGGCCCGCCTCCAGGACCGCGACCGCGTATCCCTTCTCGGTCAGCCGGAGCGCGGAGACGCTGCCGCCGAACCCTGAGCCGATGACGACGACGTCGTAGTCCATCAGTTCCCCGTTCCCTCCCGACCGCATGAGCGTGGGCCCTCCGTCACTTCAGGTGGAGCTTGCGCATCGTCTTCAACAGCCCGGCCAGGGTGTCGGCGTACTTGTCGTACGCCATGCCGAACACGGGGTCGAACCCGAGCCAGGATGCCTGGCTGGCGACGGTCTGCACCTCGGTGTATCTCAGCAGGCCCTCGGCCCCGTGCCTGCGGCCGAGGCCCGATGACTTCATGCCACCCATCGGGGCGTCGTAGGAGGCGAACGTGGCGGCGTACCCCTCGTTGATGTTGACCGTGCCCGCCTTGATCCGGGAGGCGAGGGCGCGGCCCCGGGCGAGGTCACGCGTCCAGACGGAGGCGTTGAGGCCGAACACCGTGTCGTTGGCCTTGGCCACGACCTCGTCCTCGGTGTGGAATCGGTAGAGCGCCACGACCGGGCCGAACGTCTCGTTCCTGCACAGGTCCATCTCGTCGGTGACGCCCGAGAGGACGGTCGGCTCGTAGAACAGCGGTCCGATGTCGGGCCGCGCCTTGCCGCCCGTGAGCACCGACGCGCCCTTCTCGACGGCGTCGGCGACGTGCGCCGTCACGGCGTCGAGCTGGCGCTGGAAGGTGAGCGAGCCCATCTGGACCGACCACTCGAGGCCGGAGCCGATCTTCATGTTCCTGGTCGCCCGGACGAACCGGTCGGTGAACGCGTCGTAGATCGAGTCGTGCACGTAGAGCCGCTCGATCGAGATGCAGAGCTGCCCGGCGTTGGTGAAGCAGGCCCGGAGCGCGCCGTGCGCGGCCCGATCGAGGTCGGCGTCCTCCAGCACGATCATCGGGTTCTTGCCGCCGAGTTCGAGGGAGCAGCCGATGAGCCGCTTGGCGGCCTCCTCGGCGATCTTCCGGCCGCTGCGGGTCGATCCGGTGAAGGCGACGTAGTCGGCGCCGTCGATCAGGGGGTCGCCGATCTCCGCGGGGTCGCCCGTGACGACCTGCCAGATCTCCCGGGGCATCCCGAGCTCCACGAGGAGGTCGATCGTCCACAGCGTCGAGAGCGCGGTCTGGGTGTCGGGCTTGTGCACCACGGCGTTGCCCGCGATCAGCGCCGGGACCGCGTCGGTGACCCCCATGGAGAGCGGGTAGTTCCAGGGGCTGATCAGCGCGACCGTGCCCTTCGGGTGCCGCAGCTCGACCGCCTGGGTGGCGATCGGGAAGATCCCCTTGCGCCGCTTGGGGGCGAGCAGCTTCGGCGCCTGCCGTACGTAGTGGAGCGCGCACCCGGCCACGTCGAGGACCTCCTCGAACGCGTGCCGCCTGGCCTTGCCCGTCTCCATCTGGACCACGTCGAGGATCTCCTCTCGGCGGTTGAGGATGGCGTCGTGCAGCCGGAGGAAGGGGGCGACCCGTTCCGTGACGGGCTTCGCCGCCCACGCGTCCTGGGCCGCCCTGGCCGTGGCGTACGCCCTGCGGACGTCCTCGGCGGTCGAGATGGGGAGCTCGACGAGGGTCTCACCGGTGAACGGCGCGGGGACCGTCACGGTCTTCCCTTCCGAGGTGACGTGCCGGACTATGCGCTCAAGCATCAGGGGATCCATGCCCGAAGGATATTCACGAGCCCGCCTCACGGCTACTGGCCGGTAGGCAACCATCGAGGCGCGACACCTTCACACCATGCCGTCGGCACGTGAGAACCGTCGCGAGCCAGGACAGGATGTGCGCGCGGAGCCGCCCCCTCCGCCGAGATGGCCGTCCGGCGGAACGAGCCTCGCCCTTCGCGCGAGTACTTATATCCGGTCAGACCGAAACTCAATCTGGGCATGGCTGATATAACGCGACCTCACACACTGGTTCACGGTGCAGCAATAAGTAAGAATTTGCGGATGCCGGAAATTGCACCATTGCAGCCGGGGGATCCGAAGCGAATCGGACGGTACAGGCTCAAAGGCCGTCTGGGGGTCGGTGGGCAGGGCGTCGTCTACCTTGCCACCGGCCGCTCCGGCGAACCGGTCGCCGTCAAATGGATCCACCCGGACCTCACCGGAGCCACGCTCACCCCCTCGCGTTTCCTCCGGGAGGTCGCGGCGGCCAAGCGGGTGGCGACTTTCTGTACAGCTCAGATTCTCGATACCGGCGCGGAATTGAGCCGGCCGTACATCGTGAGCGAGTACATCGACGGCCCCTCACTCCAGCAGGCCGTCGTCACTTCCGGCCCGATCCGGGGAAACCCGCTCCATCGCCTCGCCGTCGGTACCGCCACCGCCCTCGCGGCCATTCACAAAGCCGGAATCGTCCACCGCGATCTGAAGCCGCCGAACGTGCTGATGGGTTCCGACGGCCCCAGACTCATCGACTTCGGCATCTCCCGAACTCTGGACGCCACCATGTCCCTGACCTCGGCGCCCATCGGGACCCCGGCCTATATGGCGCCGGAGCAGTTCCTCACCCGGGACATCGGGCCGGAGGCCGACATGTTCTCGTGGGCGGGCACGATGGTCTTCGCGGCGACGGGCGACTCTCCGTTCGGCAACGACTCCCTGCCCGTCATGATCAACCGGATCCTGAACGCCTCGCCCGAAGTGGGGGACATCGAGGGCGTGCTACGTGACCTGGTGACGTCGTGCCTTTCCAAGGATCCGGCCACCCGGCCGACGGCACAGGAGGTCATCGACGCGCTGCTGGAGCGGCCGGCCTTCGAACCGGCGACCCTGCCCGGCCCGGGCCAGGAGGGCGAGGCGCCACAGCCTCCGGGCGAGGTGGAGGACAAAGCGGCCGACGTGTCGCCGCTGCGGGAGTCTCCGGCACCGCCGTCCCCCACTCTCCTGTGGCCACCCCCCGACCTGGTGCCGCCGAGCCACCTGATCTCACCTCCTGACACCGGCCCGCCCCGCGCGCCGGAAGCCGGACGGTCTGCCGAGTCCGGAACCCGGGCACGCCGGCCCTACGTCAAGACTGCTTCCGCGGTCTCCGTCGCCGCCCTGACCATCGGTGCGAGCGTGTTCATGCTCGTCTCCGGTGAGCGCCCGGACGCGAACACCGGTACCACCAAGGCGGTCGCCTCGGCTTCACCGTCGCCCTCGACGCAGGGGCCGAGCCCGATCCCCACCCACACCGTGCCCACGACAGGTCTGAAGGAGACGAAACTCCCTGGGTTCGCCGCCACCCTGCGCGAGCACCCCGACGACCCGGTCACGGTCGCGTCGTACTGGGAGGTCGGCGCGGAATACGCCTACGCGAGGAAGTCACGCTCCGGCCGCTTCAAGAAATGGCCCGGATACCTTCGCGTCGACGTGTCACCCAACGGAAAGCACGCGCTGGGGGTACCGGCCTTCTACGAGGGAGATTTCGGCAGTATCGACATCGTCGATCTCAAGACCGGCGCCGTGCACAAGATGAGGACGACACGTATTCCGAAACATGGAACCGACCCCCAATGGTCCCGGGACGGCAGGCGCGCCCTGCTGACCATCACCGATTTCACCGGAAAGCCCCTGAGCACGGGATTCATCATCGTCGACGCGATCAAGCGCACGGTGAAGGTCGTCGAAGTCGACGATCCGACGATCAAAACCAGCACGTTCGGGTGGGACGGAACGGAGAAGGGAGTGGTCGCGCTCTTCAGAACCGGGAAGACCAAGGGAATTCGGTTCTTCGATCTGAAGGGGAAAGTGCTCCGCGACATCACCGATATAGCCGACCAGTGGGACGACGCCCAGTTCCGGTTCGCACCTTCGGGGAAGTCGTTCATCACCATGTGCGTGGACGAGAAGCAGAAGCGGTGCGTCTGGGACACCGAGACGGGGAAGGAGAGGCTGCGGTTCGAGCCGGACTGCTCGCAGTTTCTCGGCTGGTACGACGAGGAGCACATCCTCTGCTGGCAGCTGGGTGGCGGCCACCAGAGCGGGATCATGATCATCAATTTCAACGGCGACGTGGTGCGCACATTTCTTCGCTCCACCGACGAGGTGGCGGAAAAGCTGATGGTCTCGCTGAGATTCCGGTTCTCGTGAGCCGAGTGTCCGCCTACCCCTGCCACCTGGAGGGCGTCACCGGCTGAGACGTCGGCGGCACAACCATGATCCTGGTGCCCGTGAACCGCCACGGCCCTTCCCGCCGACGCGGCATACCGGACGACACACTCAAGCTCCGGGGGTGACGCTCCGAAGGATGGGCCCGAGCCCTCACGGCTACTGGCCGGTAGGCAACCATCGGGACACGAGAGTTCCGGCGGTCCCGATCAGACGCCACAATCCATATATGCCAGGAAATGCCGAGCTTCACGGGAATCTCGCGCCGTCACCGAAGCCCGCCGGCTGATGGCGGGTCCCGACGTCGCCCCGTTAGGGCCGGCCGATCCGGCCCGCCTGGGCTCCTACGACCTCACCGGACGGCTGGGGGAAGGCGGCCAGGGAGTCGTCTACCTCGGCACCGGACCCTCCGGCGAGCAGGTCGCGATCAAGTGGCTCCGATCCGACCTCGCGGGTGACCCGACCATGCGGGAGCGCTTCCTGCGCGAGGCGATCTCCGCGAAGCGCGTGGCGCCGTTCTGCACCGCCCAGGTCATGGACACCGGCGTCGAGCAGGAACGTCCGTACATCGTCAGCGAGTACATCGAGGGCCCCTCCCTCCAGCAGCGCGTGCAGTCCTCCGGCCCCATCACGGGTCCCGCCCTGCACCGCCTCGCGGTGGGCACGGCCACCGCCCTCGCGGCCATCCACCAGGCCGGGGTCGTCCACCGCGACCTGAAACCGGCCAACGTCATCATGGGTCCCGACGGCCCGCGGGTGATCGACTTCGGCATCGCGCGGGCGGTGGACTCCTCGCACACGCTCACCTCCGAGCCGGTCGGCACGCCGTCGTACATGTCGCCCGAGCAGATCATGGGCCACCCCGCCGGGCCGCCCGCCGACCTGTTCGCGTGGGGCTGCACGATCGTCAGCGCGGCCACCGGGCGGGCGCCGTTCGGCAACGACACGATGCCCGCCGTGATCAACCGGATCCTCAACGCGCCGCCCGACCTGGGGAACCTCGGGGCGCCACTGCGCGACACGGTGACCGCGTGCCTGGCCAAGGATGCGCGGGCCCGGCCGACCGCCGAGCAGGTGCTGCTCGGCCTGCTGCAGCACTCCGCTCCCGGCAACCCGGCCATCCTGAGCGAGGCCGCGGCGGCCACCGCTCCCGCCGGACCGGTGCCGGCGGCCCCAGACGGATCGATGCCAGGCGGAGCGACTCCCCCACCGGCCGTGAGCGGGCCGATGACACCGCCCGGCGTTCCCGCGCAGCCGCCCCAGGCCCCGCAGCCGTACGCCGCTTCGCCCTACCCTCCACCGCCGCCGTCGCCCTATCCCTCGCCGTCCCGCCCGGCGGTGTCGTACCCCACGGCGCCCGGCGGGCAGGGCCGTACGCGGTCCGGCGGCAGGGCGGGGCTCGCGGCGGTCGCCGTGGTGGCGGCGCTGGCCGTCGTCGCCGTGGCGACGTGGCTCGTGGTGCGGACCAGCGACACGACCCTCCCGCCCGTGGCGACGGGAAGCGCGAGCACGCCGGCTCCCACACCGCCGCCGTCGCCGAGCCCGACGCCGTCCGCCGTGCCCACCACCGGGCTGACCAGCACGAAGCTGCCGGGCGTACGGGCCACGATCTACGAGCACCCCAACGACCCGATAACGCTGACCTACTACGAGATCGAGGACACCGCCAAGAACTCCTGGATCAACTACCCCAGAACCTCCACGAACGGGTCGTTCACCAAGAGCACGAAGTACTGGCAGCAGTCGATCTCCCCCGACGGGACGCTCGTCGCCGGGCGGAACAAGAACTACACCGAGGACGACTTCCACGGCGTCGACATCATCACCAGGGCTACCGGGAAGGTCCGCACGATCAAGACCGTGCGGCGCCCGCTGACCTACGAGTACGCCGAATGGAGCCGGGAGGGCGACCGCCTGCTGCTCAGCATCAGGAACCCGGGCGGCAGCACCTGGACCACCAAGGGGTTCATCGTCATCGACGTCGCCACGGGAAAGGCGCGGGTGAAGCAGATCAACGATCCGGCGATCAAGGAGGGCCGGTTCTACTGGAGCGGCGACGAGACCGGCGACGAGACCATGGTCGCGACGTACTTCCGGAGCGGCAAGACCGCCGGGATCCGCTTCTACGACCTCGACGGACAGATCGTCAGGACCCTCGACGGCGTCGGCACGCCGTACAACACGTCCTCCGGGCTGTTCTCGCCGTCGGGCGAATCGATGGTCACGGACTGCCCGGACGCGCGCGGCAAGGTGTGCGTCTGGGACTCCACCTCGGGGACCGAGACGACCAGGTTCGGCTCCGACTGCTCCAAGGTGCTCGGCTGGTGGGACCAGGCGCACATGTTCTGCTGGACCACCCCGCAGGCCGGCAAGGCGAGCGTGATCGTCGTCGACCTCGACGGAACCACCGCGCGGACCCTCCTGGAGACCACCCAGTCGGACGTTCTCGGTCCTTTCTACGCGCGCACAGGCTGACCGTCGGCCCGGTGCGAGCAGCGCTGAACCACGGCGAAGGGTGATCCGTACTACGGGCATGAGGACATCGATTCGTACGGCGGGTGCCGTCGCGCTCGCCGGGCTGCTGGCCACGGCGTGTTCCGGGAGCCGTGCGGCGTCCGCCCCCACCCCCGTCGACCTGAGCGGCAAGGTCCGCCTGGTCTCCTATACGAGTTGCGACGACATGCTGGCCGGGCTGCGTCAGGCGACCCTGAAGAACGTGAGCGAGTGGGGCTTCGGCAACGTCATGGCGTTCATGGCCAGGGACGCCATGATGAGCAAGCAGGCCACCGTGGAGCAGGCCGATCAGGCCACCCCGGAGCAGGCACACTCCACCACGAACGTGCAGGAGGCCGGGGTCGATGAGCCCGACCTGGTCAAGACCGACGGCAAGCGCGTGGTCACCGTCAACCGGGGCGTGCTGCGGGTGGTCGACGCCGCGACCCGAGAGGTCACCGGGACGCTCCGGCTCCTCCCGGAGGATGACGCCTGGGCGCCGGCCGACCTGCTGGTCTCCGGCGACCGCGCGCTGGTGCTGGTGCAGAGTGGGGGGATCATCCCGTTCGGCGCGATGGCCAAGATCAGGCCGGGGGCCGACGGCCCGAGGTACATGCTCGTCGACCTGTCCGGCCCGCCGAAGCTTCTCGGCACGCTCAGCGCCCACGGCTCGCACATCGACGCCCGCCAGGTCGGCTCGACCGTACGGATCGTCGTCAGGTCCCAGCCGGAGATCGCATTCCCGCAGCAGAAGCCCGACGCGACCCCCCAGCAGATGCTCCAGGCCAACCGCGAGGCCGTGCGCACCGCGTCCATCGACGCCTGGCTGCCGCGGTTCGAGATCACCTCGGGGGGCGAGAGCCGTACGGACCGGGTGAAGTGCGAGCAGGTCAGCCACCCGGAGGAGTTCACCGGCACGTCGATGCTGACCGTTTTCACCGTGGACCTCGGCGGCACGCTCAGCTCGGTCCCGCCGATCAGCGTGGCAGCCGACGGCGACACGGTGTACGGCACGGGCGACAGCCTCTACGTGACCAGCAACCCCAACTGGTGGTTCCGTCCCATGCCGCTCGACGACATCGCCCCGCCGCCGGAGCCGACGCCCGAGACGGTCAGCCCGTCGTCGCTCCCGACCGCCTCACCCGCCGAGGAGCCGACCGCCTCACCCACGCCGACGAGCCCGCCGGAGCAGACCGAGATGCACCGGTTCGACATCACCGGTACGGGAATGCCGCGCTATGTCAGCTCCGGGGTCGTGCCCGGACGGCTGCTGAACCAGTACTCGCTGTCGGAGCACGCGGGCCACCTGCGGGTGGCGACCACGTCCAACGCCGAGGTCTTCGGCGGTCCGGCGGACAGGAGTTCGAGCGGGGTCTACATACTCAAGGCCGACACGCTGGCCCAGGTCGGCGCGGTGACCGGCCTCGGGAAGAGCGAGCGCATCTACTCCGTCCGCTTCATCGGCGACGTCGGCTACGTCGTCACCTTCCGCCAGGTGGACCCGCTCTACACGCTCGACCTGCGCGACCCGGCGGCCCCCAAGGTCACCGGCGAGCTGAAAATCTCGGGGTACTCGTCGTACCTGCACCCGGCGGGCGACGGGCGGCTGCTCGGCGTCGGCCAGGAGGCGAGCGCGCAGGGCCGGGTCCTCGGCACCCAGATCTCGCTGTTCGACGTCGCCGACCCCGCGAACCCGCGGCTGCTCTCCCGGTTCCACCAGCGGAACTCCGGCTCCGACGCCGAGTGGGATCCCCACGCGTTCCTCTACTGGCCGCAGAGCGGGCTGGCGATGCTGCCCCTGCAGAACTACAACGCAGACTGGAGGAAGGGCAGCTCCGCGCTCGTTCTCAAGGTCGGCGACGGCGAGATCACGAAGACCGGCACGATCAGGCACCCGGGCATCGCGGGCAAGGACGGCGCCACGGTGGCCGATCCCGGCATCCGCCGCTGCGTCATCATCGGTGACGCGGTCTGGACGGTGTCCGAGCTCGGTCTCAAGGTGAACGACGCCGCCACCCTCGCCGACCGTGCCTGGATCCCGTTCACCTGAGGACACCGGCCATCCCGTCCATCCCGGCCGCCATGAGCGTCACGAGCGTCACGAGCGTCACGACCCGGTCGTCGTCGTCACGACGGTCACCACGGCTCAGGCCGGATGGCCTCCGGGACGGCGACCGGCACGATCTCGGGAGCGCCGAGCCTGATGGCATCGGCCTCCCGGTCGTTGTCCTGCTCCTGGGAGGCCCGCTCGGCCTCGACCCGCTTGGTGTAGTACTCGACCTCGCGCCTTACCTGGTCGGCGTCCCAGCCGAGCGGGCCGGCCATGAGCTCGGCCGCCTCCTGGGCGCTCGCGACGCCCCGGTGGAAGGTCTCGATCGAGATGCGCGTACGGCGGGTCAGCACATCGTTGAGGTGTCGCGCGCCCTCGTGGGTGGCCGCGTAGACGACCTCGGCGCGGAGGTAGTCGTCCGCACCGGCCAGCGGCCGGGCGAGCGACGGGTCGCCCTCGATGAGCACCAGCAGCTCGTCGATCAGCGAGCCGTACCGCTGGAGCAGGTGCTCGATCCGCGCCACGTGCAGGCCGGAGGACTGGGCCAGCCGGTACCGGGAGTTCCACAGCGCCTGGTAGCCCTCGGCGCCGACGAGCGGCACCTGGTCCGTGCAGGACGGCGGCACCCGCTGGTCCAGGCCGTGGGCGACGGCGTCCACCGCGTCGCTCGCCATGACGCGGTACGTCGTGAACTTCCCCCCGGCGATCATGACGAGTCCGGGCACCGGATGGGTGACGACGTGCTCGCGCGACAGCTGCGAGGTCTGTTCGGACTCCCCCGCCAGCAGCGGCCGCAGTCCCGCGTAGACGCCCTCGACGTCGTCCCGGGACAGCGGGACCGACAGCACCTCGTTGACGTGGTCGAGCACGTAGTCGATGTCCGTGCGCGAGGCGGCCGGGTGCGCCTTGTCCAGCGTCCAGTCGGTGTCCGTGGTCCCGATGATCCAGTGCCGGCCCCACGGGATCACGAACAGCACCGACTTCTCGGTGCGCAGGATGATCCCGGTGAGCGAGTGGATCCGGTCCCGGGGCACCAGGAGGTGCACGCCCTTGGACGACCTGACGTGGATCTGGCCGCGTCCCCCGACGAGTTCCTGGATGTCGTCGGTCCACACGCCGGTGGCGTTGACCACCTGCCGGGCGCGCACGTCGAACTCAGCCCCGGTCTCCAGGTCGCGGACCCGCACCCCGGTGACGCGCTCCCCCTCGCGCAGGAAGCCGACGACCTGGCTGCGCGAGGCCACGTGCGCCCCGTAGGTCGCGGCCGTACGCAGCAGGGTCATCACATAGCGGGCGTCGTCCACCTGGGCGTCCCAGTACTGCACCGCGCCGGTGAAGGCCGACCTGCGCAACGACGGCGCGATCCGCAGCGCCCGCCGCCGGGACAGGTGGCGGTGGCCGGGCACGCCGCGGGTGATGCCGAACGAGAGGCCGAGCGTGTCGTACAGCACCAGGCCCGCCCCGATGTACGGACGTTCCCAGCCCGCGTGGGTCAGCGGGAACAGGAAGGGGATCGGCCTGACCAGGTGCGGGGCGATCCGCTGGAGCAGCAGGCTCCGCTCACGCAATGCCTCCCTGACCAGGTCGAAGTTGAGCTGTTCGAGATATCGCAGGCCGCCGTGGATGAGCTTGGACGAGCGCGAGGAGGTACCGGAGGCGAAGTCCCGCGCCTCCACCAGCCCCACCGACAGCCCGCGGGTCGCGGCGTCCAGCGCGACGCCCGCGCCCACCACTCCGCCTCCGACCACGACGACGTCGAGTTCCTGTGCCGCCATCTGGGCCAGTGCGCCCGCGCGCTCGGCCGGGCCGAGGCGTGCCGCGCCTGTTCGCGCCGTCATAGGGCTCCTTTTGAGGTACAGCTGTCGCCTTACGTTACGGGTGTCCTACCCCGTTTTGTCCGGGGACACTGCCCGCCGGCAGCCCCGCCCCCGCGACGCTGGTCACATTCTCACGCCTCCGACATGACGGGCACGTGGCGCCGACATGACGGGCACATGCTTATTCGCCGCGCCTACGGCACGGCGGGCTCGGGGCGCCCCTCACATGCCTCGCGGCTATGCACAATCGTGCGCGTTTCTGCTATAGATGATGCAGAAAAACACAAAGAGGAGCATATTTTGACCACTCACACCGAGGCGGAGATCGCATCGCAACCGGCCTGCTGGCGCAGGGCGGTGGAGCTCGCCCGCGAGGCCGGCGGAGCGCTGCCGCGCGAGGGCGAGCGGGTGGCCGTCGTCGGGTGCGGCACCTCGTGGTTCGTCGCCCAGGCGTACGCCGTACTGCGGGAGCGGGCCGGCCACGGCGAGACCGACGCCTTCGCCGCCTCGGAGATGCCCTCCGGCCGGAGGTACGACCGGATCCTCGCGCTGACCCGCTCCGGGACCACCACCGAGGTGCTCGACCTGCTCCGCGACGCCACGACGGCGACCAGTGCCATCACCGCGGACCCCGGCACACCCGTCATGTCGCTGGCCGGGGAGGTGACCGTGCTGGACTTCGCCGACGAGCGGTCGGTCGTCCAGACCCGGTTCGCCACCACGCAGCTCGCCCTGCTCCGCGCCCACCTCGGCGAGGACCTCACCCGGGCCATCGCCGACGCGGAGGAGGCCGTGGCCGAGCCGGTGGCCGCCGAGCTGATCGACGCCGAGCAGTTCACGTTCCTGGGCCGGGGCTGGACCTGCGGCCTGGCCACCGAGGCCGCGCTGAAGATGCGCGAGGCCGCCCGCTCCTGGACCGAGAGCTACCCGGCGATGGAGTACCGCCACGGCCCGATCAGCATCGCGGGCCCGGGCCGGATCACCTGGATGCTGGGACAGGACGTCCCCGTGGGATTGGCGGACCAGGTCACGACCACCGGCGGCACCTTCCTGGCCAGCGGCAGGGACGCCATGGCCGAACTGGTGAAGATCCAGCGTGTCGCGGTCGAGAGGGCCAGGGCCCGCGGCCTCGACCCGGACGAGCCGATGCACCTCACCCGCTCGGTGATCCTCGACTCGTGACCCGCGTCCGGTCGCGGCAGGATGGACCTATGAACGAGGACTCCGGGAACCGATCACCGCGGCCGCCGCGAGCGAGGAGTGCGGCATGAGCATCACTCTTTCCGACGCCCGCGTCGTCACCCTCGACGGCGAGCACCACGGCTGGCTCACCATCGAGGACGGCCGTATCACCCACATCGGGCACGGCCCCGCGCCGGGGAACGGCCACAGCCTGGGCGGCCGCCTGGTCGTCCCCGGCTTCGTCGATGTCCACAGCCACGGTGGTGCCGGCGGCTCGTTCCCCGACGGCGACCCCGGCACCGCCGCCGACGTCGCGGCGTTCCACCTGGGCAAGGGGACGACCACCATGGTCGCCAGCCTCGTCACCGCCCCGCCGGACCGGCTCGCGCGCGCCGCGTCCGCCCTGGCCGACCTCTGCGAGCAGGGTCTCCTCGCGGGCATTCACTTCGAAGGCCCGTACATCTCCAGGAGCAGGTGCGGCGCGCACGACCCGGCACTCCTGCGCGAGCCGTCGCGCGAGGAGTTCCGCCACCTGCTGAAGGCGGGCCGGGGGCACGTCCGGATGCTGACGATCGCCGCCGAGTTGCCGAACGCGCTCGACGTCATCAGGGACGCCGCCGCCGAGGGCGTGATCGCCGCCCTCGGGCACAGCGAGGCCGACTACGACCAGACGATCGCGGGCATCGAGGCGGGCTGCAGTGTGGCGACCCACCTCTACAACGCGATGCCGCAGCTGGGCCATCGCACCCCCGGCCCGATCGCCGCCCTGCTGCAGGACGACCGGGTCACGGTGGAGCTGATCAACGACGGCGTCCACGTCCATCCGGCGATGCTCGGGCTGGCCATGCGGGTCGCCGGGGCCGGCCGTACGGCACTGATCACCGACGCGATGGCGGCGGCCGGGATGGGCGACGGGCGCTACCCACTCGGCCCGATGACCGTGGACGTGACGAACGGTGTGGCCCGCATCGCCGACGGCGGCTCCATCGCGGGCAGCACGCTCACCATGGACGTCGCGTTCAAGCGGACGGTCGAGCAGGTCGGGGTGGCCCCCGCCGAGGTGGCCAGGATGGCGTCACTCACCCCCGCACGCGTGCTCGGCCTCGACCACGAGATCGGTTCGATCACCGTCGGGAAGTACGCCGACCTGGTGGTCCTCGGCGACACCCTGGAGGTCGAGGGCGTCATGCGCCGCGGCACCTGGGTGCGCCGCCCGGCCGAAGCGTGATCTGGGGCCCGCCTGGAGCGTCGGCCCGGAAAACGGCGCGGGCCCCTCGGCAGAGGGGCCCGCGGATCGTCAACGCGTGTGCGCGTCAGCGCTGGGGCGGGGCGACGACGACCTCCACCCGCTGGAACTCCTTGAGGTCGGAGTAGCCCGCGGTCGCCATGGTCCGCCGCAACGCGCCCATGAGGTTCATGGAACCGTCGGCGAGCGACGACGGCCCGTGCAGGATCTCCTGCATCGTGCCGATGGTGCCGAACTCGACGCGCTTGCCGCGCGGCAACTCGGGGTGGTGCGCCTCGGAGCCCCAGTGGAAGCCCCGGCCCGGTGCCTCCGTCGCGCGGGCGAGCGGCGAGCCCACCATGACGGCGTCGGCGCCGCAGGCGATGGCCTTGGCGATGTCACCGGAGCCGCCCATGCCGCCGTCGGCGATCACGTGAACGTAGCGCCCGCCCGACTCGTCCATGTAGTCACGGCGCGCCGCGGCCACGTCCGAGATCGCGGTGGCCATCGGCACGACCACGCCGAGCACGTTCCGCGTGGTGTGCGAGGCGCCGCCGCCGAAACCGACCAGCACGCCCGCGGCGCCGGTCCGCATGAGGTGCAGCGCGGCCGTGTAGGTGGCGCAGCCGCCCACGATCACCGGGACGTCGAGCTCGTAGATGAACTGCTTGAGGTTCAGCGGCTCGGCCCGGCCCGACACGTGCTCGGCCGAGACCGTCGTCCCGCGGATGACGAAGATGTCCACACCGGCGTCGATCACGGCCTTGTGGTGCCGCGCCGTCTTCTGGGGCGAGAGCCGTACCGCCGTGGTGACGCCCGCGGCGCGGATCTCCTCGATCCGCCGGCCGATCAGCTCGTCGTCGATCGGCGCCGTGTAGATCTCCTGCAGCCGCCGGGTCGCGGCGTCGCTGTCGAGGCTCGCCACCTCCTCCAGCAGCGGCGTCGGGTCCTCGTACCGCGTCCACAGGCCTTCGAGGTCCAGTACGGCGAGGCCGCCCAGCCGTCCGATCTGGATCGCCGTCCGCGGGGACACGACACTGTCCATGGGGCTGACCACCATGGGCAGGTCGAACCGGTAGGCGTCGATCTGCCAGGAGATCGAGACCTCCTCGGGGTCGCGGGTGCGCCGGGACGGCACGATGCCGATCTCGTCCAGCGAGTACGCGCGCCGCCCGCTCTTGCCGCGCCCGATCTCCACCTGAGTCATATCGTCCTACTCTTTCCCATCCATACGTGTACGGCTCCCGCCGAAGAGCGGCAGCCGTACCGGCGTCGCAGTGGCTCGCCGTTCGTGACAGAACTTATCGGCGGTGGTAGTTGGGCGCCTCGACGGTCATCTGGATGTCGTGCGGGTGGCTCTCCTTCAGACCCGCCGCCGTGATCGGCATGAGCTGCGCCTTCTCGTGCATCTCGGTGATCGTGCGCGAGCCGGTGTACCACATGCCCTGGCGCAGCCCGCCGACGAGCTGGTGGGCGACCGCGGCGACCTGACCGCGATAGGGGACCTGCCCCTCGATGCCCTCGGGGATGTACTTGTCCTCGCCGCTCACGTCGGCCTGGGCGTACCGGTCCTTGCTGAAGGACGTGCCGCCGCGCTCACGGTTGCGCACCGCGCCGAGCGAGCCCATCCCGCGGTACGACTTGAACTGCTTGCCGTTGATGAAGATCAGCTCACCGGGCGACTCCTCGCATCCGGCGAGCAGCGAGCCCAGCATGACCGTGTCCGCGCCGACGGCCAGCGCCTTGGCGATGTCCCCGGAGTACTGCAGGCCGCCGTCGCCGATGACCGGGATGCCGGCGGGGGCGCAGGCGAGCGACGCCTCGTAGATGGCGGTGAGCTGCGGCGCGCCCACGCCCGCGACCACGCGGGTGGTGCAGATCGAGCCGGGGCCCACACCGACCTTCACGGCGTCGGCGCCCGCGTCGATCAGCGTCTGGGCGCCGGCCCGTGTGGCGATGTTGCCGCCTATGACATCGACGGTGCTGTTGGCCTTCATCTTCGCGATCATGTCGGCCAGGCCCTTGGAGTGGCCGTGGGCGACATCCACGGTGATCACATCGACGCCCGCCTCGACCAGTGCCTTGGCGCGCCGTTCGGCCTCGTCGCCGACACCGACCGCGGCGCCGACCATGAGCCGGCCGCGCGGGTCCTTCGTGGCCAGTGGGTACTGCTCGCTCTTGGTGAAGTCCTTGACGGTCATGAGGCCCTGGAGGCGACCGGCCTCGTCGACCAGCGGCAGCTTCTCGACCTTGTTCTTACGGAGCAGCCGGAACGCCTCTTCGCGGGAGACCCCGACGGGCGCCGTGACCAGCGGCATCCGCGTCATCACTTCCCGGACCGGCCGGTTCTCGTCGGCCTCGAAGCGCATGTCGCGGTTCGTCACGATGCCCACGAGGACGCCTCTGGAGTCGGTGACCGGCACGCCGGAGATGCGATAGGTGGCGCAGAGCCGTTCGACGTCGGCGAGGGTGTCATCCGGAGAGCAGGTCACGGGGTCGGTGACCATGCCCGCTTCGGAGCGCTTCACCAGATCGACCTGGGTCGCCTGCTCCTCGATGGACAGGTTGCGGTGCAGGATGCCGATGCCACCCTGGCGGGCCATCGCCACCGCCATGCGCGCCTCGGTCACCGTGTCCATCGCGGCCGAGACCAGCGGGATGCGCAGGACCACGTTGCGCGAGAGGCGGGTCGTGGTGTCGGCCTCGCCGGGCTGTAGATCCGAATAGGCCGGAACCAGCAGCACGTCGTCGAACGTGAATCCCTGTGCGGTGAATTTGGCCATCCGTGACCCCTCCTTCGCCTCGGCGGAGCCCTTCGCCAGCCCCCGGAGCAAGTGTAGTGGCCCGGCTCAAACCTCCTTGTCAAGGCATCAGGGCGCAAAAGGAAGTGGGGGGACCGGCTGACCGGTCCCCCCACCATCGGCAACAATCGCGATCCCGCGACCCGAGCCCCCCTCCGCGCCCGGTGACGCCGGATCGCGGCGACTTGCCGACGCTGTGTTAAGACTGCGTCACATTCCGTTGATGTGCAATGTCTCACCCTGCAATTGCACAAAGCTGCACATGCGTTCCGCGGAATGCCGGAACTTCCGGACAGGCCAGGACCACGGGGATATCCTCGCGAGGCGGCGCACTCGGGAGCCGATCCCGCGCGACCCGCCGCGCCTGGCGACCCGAGCGCGCGGAGCGAGCCATGAACACGACGCGAAACGCCGATCCCCTCCAGGCCCTCGGCCTCGGCGAGGCGGAGACCGCCGTGTACACCACGGTGCTCCGGCTGCACCGCGCGACGCTCGACGAGATCGCCCAGGCCGTGGAGGAGCCCGTGGACCGGGTGGCCGCCCTCCTGTCCACGCTCATCAGGCTCGGCGCCGTCGACGAGACCTCCGGGGAGTACCTCGCCCGCCATCCCGCGGCGCCCGTCGGCCGGATGGTCGCGGAACGACTCGCCCTGCTGGCCCTGCAGAGCCGCCAGATCGACGAGATGCTCGCCGCGGTCGGCGATCTCGCCCATCACTACGACTCCGGGCGCGACTACCGCACCGGCGAGCTGCGGGTGCGGTCCGTGACCGGCGCCGACGATCTCTACGAGGCCGTGATCCTGCTGGCCGGGCGCGCCGCCAGGAAGGACCTGGTGGCCGCGCTCCCCGACCGGCGCACGGCCGCCGACTTCTGCGACAAACACGCCGACATGTGGATTCGCGCGATCAAGGAAGGAAACCTCACCTCGCGCCTGATCGTCCCGGTCTCCGCGCTCGGCGCTCCCGCCTTCCGCGAGGCCGCCGGCCTCCTCAACCGGGCCGGCACCGAGGTCCGCTCCCTCGACCAGGTGCCGAGCTGGTTCTTCGCGCTCGGCGACGACGCGGCCGGGCTGCCCGTCCAGTGGGGCGCTTCGCCCCCCGAACACGCCTACAACTGCTCCCTGGTCCAGTCGCCCGTCATCGTCGCCGCGCTGCGCGCCCTGTTCACGGAGCTGTGGGGCAGGGCCGTGCCCGTCACACGCCCCGGAGGCGCCATCCAGGTGCTCCGGCTCGCCGCCCAGGGTCTCTCCGACGAGACGATCGCCCGGCACCTCGGCCTCTCCGTCCGCACCGTACGCGCCAGGTTCGCCGAGGCCATCGCCGAACTGGGCGCCAACTCGCGGTTCCAGGCGGGCGTGGAGGCCAGCCGCCGGGCCTGGCTCTGACCGGCTGTTGATCCAGCTCTACCGATCCTGGCCCTGACCGGCCGTTGATCGCGCTCCGCCGATCCTGGCTCTGACCGGCTGCCGATCGTGGATCTGGCCGGCCGCCTACCGATGGCCGCCGAGAACCTGGTTCCCGCACGAGCCGGTCAAAACACGTGGACCGGACCCGAGTGGGCCCACTTCCACTCCTCGGGGCGGGCCGGGTCATAGGGTGGGATGGTGCTGGAAGACGTCCCCCGCGATCCTTTCGCGGACGACCCCAACGACCCGTCGACAGAGCTGGGCGAACCCGACGATCAGGAGCCGCTGACCCTCGCCGAGCGCGACGAGGCCCTGACCGACCTCGCCGACGTCGAGGTCTTCCGTTCCCTGCTGGAGCCGCAGGGCGTGCTCGGGCTGGTCCTCGACTGCCCCGAGTGCGGCGAGCAGCACTACTTCAGCTGGGACCTGCTCCGGGGCAACCTGCGGCAGATGATCGAACACGGCCGGCCGCAGGTCCACGAACCGGCCTTCCAGCCCGACCCCAGCGACTACGTCAGCTGGGAGTACGCCCGGGGCTACGTCGACGGCGTGATCGACACCGAAGAGAGCCGGTGACTGTCCACATCGGCGATCAGCGCGCCGAGCAGGCGCACGGCGACGTCGCCCGCCTCCACACCGAAGGTGACGGACTCCCGCCGTGCCAGCGCGTCCAGAACGGCGTCAGTCCGCGCCACATCCGCATCCACCGCTGAATCGTCGCACGCCCAGGGTGGGCGCGGCGCACGAGGAGCGCGATGATCAAGCAATCGACTCCAGATCGGCCATCTGCCTGAGCCTGGCCAGCGCCCGATGCTGGGCGACCCGCACGGCGCCTGGTGACATGCCGAGCACGTTACCGGTCTCCTCCGCCGACAACCCGGACACGACCCGCAGGATCAACAGCTCGCGCTGGTTGTCCGGCAGCCGCGACAGCAGCGCCCGCGCGTGCTCCGCCTCGATGTAACGCACCACCGTCTCCTCCGGCCCGGGGCCGTCGTCCGGCCCGTCCGGAAGGTCCTGGGTCGGCACCGCAGACCGCACCGAACTGCGCAGGGCGTCGGCCACCTTGTGCGAGGCGATCCCGAACACGAACGACGCGAACGGACGACCCATGTCCCGATAACGCGGCAAGGCGGACAGCACCGCGATGCACACTTCCTGAGCCACGTCGTCGGCGATGTGATAGTGGCCAGAAACCCTGCCCAGTCGCGCACGGCAATAGCGCACCACCATCGGGCGCAGATGCCCGAGAAGCGATTCGATCGCGGTGCGATCTCCTTGTACGGCAAGGCTGGTCAGTTCCCTGAGGTCGGACTCATCCGATCTCGTCGCAAGCCTTACCCCAGTTGCGGCGTCGGCGACGCGTCCCTCGGTCACGTTAGGCATGATGCCCGCCACGATCGCGCATGTCGTCATGGTTAACGGCTACGGATTGGTCACATTGACGCGTCGATAACCGTACGTAATCGATTGAACACAGGAGGGTTTGAATATTTCACATAAATAGCCCAATTGGCTATTACATGTCAGATGTTCGACCAGCTACGACGCCCGGCACCGCACTTCGGTTTACCGCAAAAAGACGTACGGCCCCCGCCTCAGCGAGAGCCGTACTGTGTCACATTGTCGCGCCTCCGGCACGACGGGCGCGGGGCGCCCTAGAGGCGATGACCTTCGGCGTCACTCGGGACTCGTTCCTCGCCCACTCGCTCCTACTCAGGTCACCGCCGCGCCCCACGCTGGTCACACTGTCGCGCCTTCGGCACGACGCGCGCGACCTGTCAGTGGCCGTGGCCGTGACCGTGGCCGTGACCGCCGGCGGCCGCCGGGGCCTCCTCCTCGGGCTTGTCGACCACGAGGGCCTCGGTCGTGAGCAGCATGCCGGCGATGGACGCGGCGTTCTGCACGGCCGAACGGGTGACCTTGACCGGGTCGATGACGCCCTGGCCGATCAGGTCGCCGTACTCGCCGGTGGCGGCGTTGAGGCCGTGGCCGACGGCCATCTCGGCGACCTTGGAGGTCACGACGTACCCCTCGAGGCCGGCGTTCTCGGCGATCCAGCGGGCCGGCTCGACGAGAGCCCTGCGGACGACCGCCACACCGGTGGCCTCGTCGCCGGACAGACCGAGGTCGTCCAGTTCCTTGGCCACGTGCACGAGCGCGGAGCCACCGCCGGAGACGATGCCCTCCTCGATCGCGGCGCGGGTCGCGGAGATCGCGTCCTCAAGGCGGTGCTTCTTCTCCTTGAGCTCGACCTCGGTGGCCGCGCCGACCTTGAGCACGCAGACACCGCCCGCGAGCTTCGCGAGACGCTCCTGGAGCTTCTCGCGGTCCCAGTCGGAGTCGGACTGCTCGATGGCGAGCTTGATCTCCTTGACGCGGTCGTCGATCGCCTTGGCGTCGCCGGCGCCGTCGACGACGGTCGTGGCGTCCTTGGTGACGACGATGCGCCGGGCGGTGCCCAGAACCTCGAGGCCGACGTTGTCGAGCTTGAGGCCGACCTCCTCGCTGACGACCTCGCCGCCGGTGAGGATGGCGATGTCCTGCAGCATGGCCTTGCGGCGGTCACCGAAGCCCGGGGCCTTGACGGCCACGGAGGTGAAGGTGCCGCGGATCTTGTTCGTCACCAGGACGGCCAGGGCCTCGCCCTCGACGTCCTCGGCGATGACCAGCAGCGGCTTCTTGGTCTGGACGACCTTCTCCAGGATCGGGAGGAAGTCCGCGATCGACGAGATCTTGCCCTGGCTGATCAGGATGTAGGCGTCCTCCAGGACCGCTTCCATCCGCTCCAGGTCGGTCGCCATGTATGGCGAGAGGTACCCCTTGTCGAACTGGAGGCCCTCGGCGAAGTCCAGCTCCAGACCCATGGAGTTGGACTCCTCGACGGTGATGACACCGTCCTTGCCCACCTTGTCGAACGCCTCGGCGATCAGCTCGCCGATCTTGGCGTCCTGGGCCGAGATCGTCGCGACGTTCGCGATCTCCTGCTTGTCGGCGACGGGACGGGCGCCGTCGAGCAGCTTCTCGCTGACGGCCTTGGCCGCGATGTCGATGCCGCGCTTGAGAGCCAGCGGCTGGGCGCCGGCGGCCACGTTGCGCAGGCCCTCGCGGACCATGGCCTGGGCCAGCACGGTGGCGGTGGTCGTACCGTCACCGGCGATGTCGTTGGTCTTGGTCGCGACTTCCTTGGCGAGCTGGGCGCCGAGGTTCTCGTACGGCTTCTCCAGCTCGACCTCGCGAGCGATGGTGACGCCGTCGTTGGTGATCGTGGGCGCACCGAACTTCTTGTCGATGACCACGTTCCGGCCGCGGGGGCCGAGCGTAACCTTCACGGCGTCCGCGAGGGCGTTCACGCCACGCTCAAGTGCGCGCCGCGCGTCCTCCTCGAACTGCAGGATCTTGGGCATTCACGTCTCCTTATGAGCGCGTCGGAGCCCCGGGCACGTACGTCCCGGGGCTCCTCATGCTTTGCGCGGCTTACTTCTCGATGATGGCGAGCACGTCGCGGGCCGAGAGCACCAGGTACTCCTCGCCGCCGTACTTGACCTCGGTGCCGCCGTACTTGCTGTAGAGGACGATGTCGCCCTCCTTGACGTCGAGCGGAATCCGCTTCTCGCCGTCCTCGTCCCAGTTGCCCGGGCCCACCGCGAGGACCTTGCCCTCCTGCGGCTTCTCCTTGGCGGTGTCCGGGATGACCAGACCGGAAGCGGTGGTCTGCTCGGCCTCAAGCGGCTGGACCACAATGCGGTCACCAAGCGGCTTAACGGGAACCTTAGTGGCGGTCGTCACGATCGGACCTCCCCTTCAGATTGCGATGAATGAGCTGAAGAGGCGACCAGCGGCCTGCCGTCGCGGGTGTCAGACCTGCCTCGTCGCTGTTGGCACTCTCGCTAGGCGAGTGCCAACACGAAACAGTATGCAAGGGGGCCGTGACAGTCAACACGAACCCCCGCCGCAGGTCAGCTACAGCTTCCCACCGGCATCGATTTCGCTCAGGGCGTCCTTCGCGGACCTCGCTGCGACCATGCAGACCGGCCCGTGCAGACCGGACCGTGCAGACCGTACGGCTCCGGCGAGGCGATAGCGTCGGGAGGCGTGGACCTTGAGGCGTTCCGTGAGCTGCTGACATCGGAGGGGCGGACGGCGCTGGCCGAGGCCGTCCGCGTGGTGGCCGAGGGGCTCGACCCCGTGGCGGCGGCGACCAGGCTGCGGCGCGCCTACGATCCGGCGCTCACGTCGGCCGCGCTGACCCAGGCCGCCCTCCGCCGCCGGGGAGAGGCCAAGTTCGGCGCGGACGCCGCGGTGATGTATTTCACGCCCCACGGCCTCGAACAGGCGACTCGGGCCGAGGTGGCCGCGCACCGCGCCCGCCGCGTCGCCGGCGCCGTACCGGCGAGAGCTGCGGGAACGGCGGAAACTGCGGGATTCGCGCGGGCCGCGGCAGCCGCGGGGCCGCGCGTGCTCGACGTGTGCTGCGGGATCGGCGGCGACCTGATCGCCCTCGCCCGCGCGGGCTGTGCCGTGGACGCGGTGGACCTCGATCCGCTCACCGCCGAGGTCGCCCGGGCCAACACCGCCGCCCTCGGCCTCGCCGATTTGGCCGAGATCCGTACGGCCGACGCCGCGGACACCGACCCTTCGGCGTACGACGTGCTGTTCGCCGACCCGGCCAGGCGTGGCGCGCGCGGGCGGGTCTTCGACCCGATGGCCTACTCACCCTCGTGGCCGGCCACGCTGGACCTCGCGTCCCGGGCTCCGGCGGCCTGCCTCAAGGTCGCGCCCGGCATCCCGTACGAGCTGATCCCCGAGGGCGCCGAGGCCGAGTGGGTCTCGTACAAGGGCGAGGTGAAGGAGGCGGCGATCTGGCTCGGCGGCCTCGCACGCTCCGCAGGCGATGAGAGTGGGGGTTTCGCCCGGCGGGCGACCCTCCTGCCGTCCGGCGAGACCCTCGTCCCGTCGGGGGCGGAGGCGGGCACCGGCCCGGTCGCGCGCTACCTGTACGAGCCCGACGGGGCGGCGGTCCGGGCCCACCTGGTCGCGGAGGTCGCGGACATGGTGAAGGGGCATCTCCTCGACCCGCGGATCGCCTACATCACGAGCGACGAGCTGGTGCGCACCCCGTGGGCCGCGGCCTACGAGGTGCACGAGGTCATGCCGTTCTCGTTGAAGGCGCTGCGCGCGGCCCTCCGGAAACGCGGTGTCGGAAACGTCACGATCAAGAAGCGCGGCTCCGCGGTCGATATCGACCAATTGTCACGCAATTTGCGACTTTCCGGCGATAATTCAGCGGTAATCGTCCTTACTCGGATCGCCGAGCGGCCGTACGCGTTGATTTGCCAGACCATGTCAGCTTCTCGGCCCTGAAGGGCCAAGCTTGCAGCTCCTCGCCGTACCTGGCGGGTACGAGTCAGGCCGCGTCGTCGGCAGCGTGACTCACTGCCCAACCCGCAGCACCGCGCGAGGCGATGTTGCGGGCTGCGTTGACGTCGGCGTGCTCAGCGAAGCCGCACGACGTACAGGAGAAAGTTGCCTGGTCGGGTCGGTTGGCCTTGTCCACGTGCCCGCAGGCCGAGCAGGTCTGAGAGGTGTAGGCCGGATCGATGTGGATCACGGCGACCCCGTGCCGGGCCGCCTTGTAGGCGATGAAGCTCCCCAACTGGTGGAAACTCCACGAGTGCAGCGTGACCCGCTGGGGCTTGCGGAGCCGTACCCGGTCACGGATACCGCCCAGGTCTTCCAGGGCGATCCCGCGTCCGGTGCGTTCTGCCTCGGCCACGATGCGTTTGGCGATGCGGTGATTGGCGTCGGCGGCGAACCGCGCCTCCTTGCGGCGGCGCTTCTTCAGCAGCCGTTTGGCGGACCTGGTGGCCTTAGCCTGCAACCGGC
Organism: Microtetraspora sp. NBRC 16547; assembly: GCF_030268965.1. GTDB lineage: Bacteria > Actinomycetota > Actinomycetes > Streptosporangiales > Streptosporangiaceae > Microtetraspora. The sequence goes on from NZ_BSSE01000001.1 coordinate 419,773, forward strand.
GGCGCAGCTCCCGGTTGCGGTGGCGGACCGCGTTCAGGCCCTTACCGCAGTGGCGAGCGCCGTCACTGGTGGTGGCAATGTTGGCAATGCCCAGATCCACCCCCACGAACCCGTCCGGTTCGGTGACCGGAACATCCGGGATCTCACAGGTCGCGTACAGAAACCACATGCCATCCCGGCAGACCAGGTCGGATTCGCCCTTCCGATACAAGGCGAGCGTCTTGAGCTGGTCGGCCGAGCCGACGAACGCGACGTTCTTCACCCTGCCGGTCGTGGTCCAGATCGACACCGTGTGGGCGGTGTGATCCCAGGACAGGCAGCGGTCATCGAACGGCTGCGCGGCATCGGCGCGGAAGACGATCGGTTTACTCTCGGCCCGCGCACGGCGCGCCGAGCCTTCCGGCCCCAGGTTCCCGGCCCGGATGTTGGCCTTCAGTGTGGTGTAGGCGTCGGCGACCTTCTTGATCACATGCTGGGCGGCCTGCGCCCCCAACCCGCGCGCTTTCACCTCGCGATAGGTGTGCTTGCGCAACGCGTACTCACGCCGGTCCCCGGTCGTGAACGCCGTCACCGAGGCGAAGTTCGCGGCATCGTTGCAGGCGCGCAAGGTCGCCTCCAACGCCGCCGCCTGCTCGGGCGTCGGCCGGAGCCTCACCTGCACCACCAGCTTCACATCGAACACATTATCGGTTGGTTCATGTCGCCGTGATGGAAACCCGAATCTATCCGCCAAGGTCGCGGTGTGGTTTACAGCCTCCACGCGCATTCGGTCTTCCCTACCAAGTACCGGAGGCTGCCATTTCTGGTCACCGTCGCCCTTCGCGGCGTCTTGCGGCGACGGTCCACTGTCGATCATCAAGGAGTACATCGAGAACCAGAAGCGCCTGGACTGGCGTCCGGGCGAGGCGAGGGAAGCGATTCCTCCCGGGCGTGAACGCCTAGGGTTCCTCGCTATATACCGCTGACCTGGCGTTACGACAAACTAGGGCAATCCAGCGATAATCGCGGTCTTTTACCGTCCAGCCGGAAAGCATCGCCGCGCGCGGCTACAGTGGGCGGTCGGGCGTGGCCCGCCCGATCACCAATCCCTCGAAACCGGATCAACCCGCCGCTTACGCATCGGCGGGCGAAGGAGCTTTCGGTGGACCACTCCAGCCACGGCCTCCTCCCGTCTGGCAGCCAGACCGCCGTCTCCGAGCGGATGCGCGAGCTGCTGGCCCGCGCGGCCCAGGACCACGTCTACGAGCAGCGGACCCAGGGCGCCGTGCTCGACGAGATCCGCCAGCGCCTCGAAGGCATGGAATGGCTGCTCCGCGAGCTTCGCGAGCGCGGTTTCGGTGGTCTGTTCGGCATGATCGAGGCGGTCGACGATCGACTCGACGGCCTCACCGCGAAGCCGCCGACCTGGGCGGAGAGCCTCGCCCGGCACGTCGAGGTGGTCCGTGACCAGATCGAGGCCGTCGGCGAGGGCGTGGACCGGCTCCAGGCGAGCATGGAGGCCGCGGCCGGCCGCTTCACCCGGATCGACACCGCCGTCGGCGAGCTGGCGCGCTCGGCCGAGCGGCTGCGCGAGCAGCTCGACGGAGTCGAGGACCGCGTCGAGGCCACCGAGGACCACCTGGCCGACCTGGGGGCCCGGATGACCGGCATGGCGGCCACGCTCGGCGTGGTCGACGCGAGGCTGGTGACGATCGACACGCATCTGAGCCGCCATGACGACCGCTTCGACGTGGTGGACGGCCGGATCGACGGCCGGTTCACCACGCTCGACGAGCGCCTGATCTCGACCGAGACCCGCCTCACCGGCCGCGTGGACGCCGTCCGCCAGCGCGTGGACGAGGTCGGGCGCCGTGTCCAGGAGGCCGGGTGCCGCCCGGAGGTCGGCGGCGCCTCAGACGTGGACGGCCGTGACGGGCAGCGACGAGTCGGCCGGGATGTCCAGCGCTGAGGGCCGGATGCCCGCCGCGACCAGCTCGGAGCCGAGCGCGGCGACCATGGCGCCGTTGTCGGTGCACAGGCCGGGCCGGGGCACGCGGAGCCGTACGCCCGCGGCGTCGCAGCGCTCCTGCGCGAGGGCGCGCAGCCGCGAGTTGGCCGCCACGCCACCGCCGATGAGCAGGTCCTTGACGTCGTAGCGGCGGCACGCCTGGAGTGCCTTGCGGGTCAGCACGTCCACGACCGCCTCCTGGAAGGACGCGGCCACGTCGGCCACCGGAACCGTCTCTCCCGACGCCGTACGCGCCTCGACCCAGCGGGCGACTGCCGTCTTCAGCCCGGAGAACGAGAAGTCCAGCGTGCCGTCGTCGTACTTGCCGCGTGGGAAGGCGATGGCCGTGCCCGAGCCGGACGTCGCGGAACGGTCGATGTGCGGACCGCCGGGGAACGGCAGGCCGAGCACCCTGGCCACCTTGTCGAACGCCTCGCCGGCGGCGTCGTCCACGGTGGAGCCGAGCGAGATCACGTCCTGCGCGACGTCGGGGACCAGCAGCAGCGACGAGTGGCCACCGGACACCAGCAGCGCGATGCACGGCTTGGGCAGCGGCCCGTGTTCGAGCTGGTCGACCGCGACGTGCGCGGCGAGGTGGTTGACCCCGTAGAGCGGCACGCCCAGCCCCAGCGCGTACGCCTTGGCCGCCGCGACGCCCACGAGCAGCGCACCGGCCAGGCCGGGACCCGCGGTGACCGCGACGGCGTCGATGTCGGAGAAGCGCAGACCGGCCTTGTCCAGCGCGCTCTCCACGGTCGGGGCCATCGCCTCCAGATGCGCGCGGGAGGCCACCTCGGGCACCACACCGCCGAAGCGGGCGTGCTCCTCCATGCTGGAGGCGATCGTGTTCGCCAGCAGCGTGTGGCCGCGGACCAGGCCGACCCCCGTCTCGTCGCAGGACGTCTCGATCCCCAGGACGATCGGTTCGTCACGCCCGCTCATGCGCCCCTCCTCTGAGATCCCGCACCATCGTGATGGCGTCGGCTCCGTCGTCGTAATAGTTGCGGCGCACGCCCAGCCGTTCGAACCCGAACCGCTCGTACATCGCCCGAGCGGGCGCGTTGTCCGAGCGGACCTCCAGGAACACCTCGTTCGCGCCGCGCCGCACCGCCTCGGCCAGTAGCTCGGTCAGCAGGGCGGCGCCGACACCGGACCTGCGGTGGTCCGCGAGGACGGCGATCGTCTGCACGTCGGCCTGGTCGGCCGCGGCCGCGAGCCCGGCGTATCCCACGATCTCGTCACCCTCCACGGCGACCACGTAGTGCCGCGTGCGGGGCTGGTCGTCGATCTCGCCACGCAGCATGGCCTCGCTCCAGGCGTCGAGCGGGAAGGTGATCCGCTCGATCTCGACCACGGCGGAAAGGTCCGCCATGGTCATCTGGCGCAGGACGGCGGTCACGCGGTGCTCACCTTCTTGGGCGCCCCCGGAATCTGGGCGTCCGGCCTGCGCAGGTAGATCGGCCGCGCCGGTCCGAGCACGGCCAGCTCCCCCGCCTGCTCGACGGAGTCGATCCGCCCGTCGGGCACCCGGGCGAGCTCGGCCGCCCGCTCGGGGGTCAGCGCGGCCAGGTGCTCGGCGGCGAGCGCGGCCAGCGCCCCCGCCGACGGGTACTCCGGGTCGGCGATCCGGTCCGGCCCGATCGTCTCGGCGTACAGCCGGGCGCCCGCGCCGATCACCGGCAGCTCTCCCGGCAGGTCGTGCGGCCGGTCCACGCGCGGCCCGTCCAGGCGGGTGCGGGCGTCGCCGTACCTCGCCCAGAAGACCTCCTTGCGCCGCGCGTCCGTCGCGACCAGGAACGGTTCGGTGCGACCGGAGGCGAAGGCGATCGCGTCCAGCGTGCAGACGCCGTACGCGTGGACGCCCACGGTCGCGGCCAGCGCGCTCGCGGTCATCAGCCCGACTCTGAGCCCGGTGTACGGCCCGGGGCCGGACCCGGCGACGATCGCGGTCACGTCACGGAGGGAGGCGTCGCACTCGCGGAGTACGCGTTCGACCGCGGGCGCGAGCAGCTCGCCATGGCGGCGGGCGTCGACCGTCGTCGACTCGGCCAGCACGCGGCTGCCGTCATGCAACGCGGCCGTGACTGCGGGGGTAGCGGTATCCAGGGCCAAGACCAGCACAAAGGCCAAGCCTAGCCGCTGTCCGGCCCCCTCAGGCCCCTCACGCCGTGCCCTGGGGCTTTACGTCCGGGGGTCGTTCCCGGCCCGGGAGGCGTAGACGATGACGTTGTCGCGGTATTCGTGGTGGGCCCAGTCGAAGCTGCCACCGCAGGTGATCAGGCGCAGGCCGTCCTCGGCGTAGACCCGCTCGGCGGGGAAGTCGGTCTTGGGCACCCGCTCGACCGAGTCGACGCGATATTCGGCGGTCTCGCCGTCGCTGCGCAGCACCTTGACGAGCTGGCCCTTGCGCAGCTCACGCAGCCGATAGAAGACGGCGGGCGCGGTCTTCGTGTCCACATGCCCGATGATCACCGAGGCTCCGTCGTCGCCGGGAACAGAGCTGCCGGTGTACCACCCGGCGGTCCCCGGCTTGTCGTACGGCGGGAGCTCGACGTCACCCTCGGCGGAGAGGCCGAGCTTCATCAGCGGGGCCGTGAGCTTCAGCGCGGGGATGTCGATGCGCCTGGGCACGACCGTGGAGGAAGGGGTGGCAGGCTGCCGCTCCTGCTCCCGCGGACTCATCGCGAACAACACCAGCCCGGTGGCGATCCCGGCTATGACCACCCACCGGGACGAACCGGCCAATCTCAGCGTCCCGCGCGCCTGCGGGCCACCCCGATGGCGACGCCGACGGCCGCCAGCAGGGCGACCGAGGTCGCGCCGACGGGCAGGCCGGAGTCCTCCTCCGGCGCGCCCGCCGCCGTGCCGCCGCCGCCGGCGTGCGGAGCGCGGGTGGGGATCTTCGTGGGCGTGTGCCTGGGCGCGGACCCGGGGGTGACCTTGAGGGAGGCGCCGCCGATGTCGTTGGTGGCCTCGCAGCGCACCTCGACCTTGTAGCCGCCCGGTTTCGCGTCGGCCCTGACGTTGGCGCCGCCGCGGACCAGGGGAACGCCCGGGGTTCCGTCGGGCGAGGGCGTGCTCGTCGGGGCGACCAGCGTCACCAGGCCGGTGAACGCCTCCGACCGGGCGGTGGCGCGATAGTCGGTGCCGCCCTGGGGCAGCGGGCAGAAGGCCGTGATGTGCACAGACCTGGTGGACCCGCCCTCGACCTTGGACGGCTCGACCGTGACCCGGATGTCCTGCCGGGGCAGGGTGACCGACGGCGAGGGTTGTCCCGGCGTGAGGGCGATCGTGGGGGTAGCTCCGGCCGTCTGTGCCTCGGCAGTGCAGCCGAGCCCGCCGACCAGGATCACTCCCGTGACGGCGAGATGCCTGACCTTGATCATCTGACCACCCCTCCGGACCCCTGTATACCCAGAAAATCTATGCCAATCCAGGGCTAAGGATCTTCCTTCTTGGAGGATTCGGAATGAATCCGTGGCACGCCGGGAACGCTCAGGCGACGCTCAGGCGACCGCGCCGACCACCACGCCGATCATCGTGCCGGTCTTCCCGCACGTCCTGATATTTCCGGCGTTTCGGGCTAAATCTGTCCGGCGTTTCGGGCCAAGGGTGCTCCGGCAAACGCCGCCCGCCGTGAACCCCAAAGATTGACGGGAGGGGCGCTAGATCAGCGAGGCGGGGATCGCGGCCCAGCGGTCGCCGGCCCCGCGCAGCCGTACGCGCCGGTCCTCGCCCTCGGGGTCGCGCTCGATGACGATCTCCAGGCGGTCGTCGGCGAGGCCCTCGACGAGTCCCTCGCCCCACTCGACGACGGTGACCGAGTCCTCCAGCGAGGCGTCCAGGTCGAGGTCGTCGACCTCCAGCGAACCGCCGATGCGGTACGCGTCGGCGTGCACCAGCGCCGGACCGCCGGACAGCGAGGGGTGGACCCGCGCGATCACGAACGTCGGCGACGTGATCGGGCCGCGCACCTTGAGCCCCTCGCCGATGCCCTGCACCAGCGTGGTCTTCCCCGCGCCGAGCGGACCGGTCAGCACCATCAGGTCACCGGGACGCAGCAGTTCCGCGATCTCCGCGCCCAGCGCCCGCATCTCCTCGGTGGTACGCACGGTTCTCACTGATCGCTCCTCCGTTCGTCCGGGCTCACCGGCCGCGCACCCGACACTTCCCATCGGTCACTGTACGGCCGCCGCGCGTGCTTCTCGCCGCTCACGCCTCGCCGCGCTCGCTGCGCTTGAGCAGCTCGCGCAGCGCGTCGTTGACGACGGCGGGGCTCTCCAACTGCACCAGGTGCGACGCGGTGGGGACGGTGGTCAGCCGCGCGGTCGGGACGGCCGCCGCGATCGCCCGGCTGTGGTCGAGCGGGGTCAGCCAGTCGCGCTCGCCGACGATGATCGAGGTGGGGATCTTGTTGAGCACGTCGAGCGCGGTCAGCTTGTCGTGAGACATGAGCGCCGGGTAGAAGTCGGCGATCACCTCGGACGGGGTCGTCCTGATCATGGACTCGACGAAGTCAACCACGGTCGGGCTGACGTTCCTGGAGTCGCCGAACCCGAGATGACGAACCGCGAGGAAGGCGACGTCGTTGCCCACCTCGCGGCCCCGGTCGACCAGCGCCCCGCGTTTGCGCATCAGCGACACCGCCGACGGGACCGCCTTGTGCACGACCTTCGACACCAGCGCGGGCAGGCCGAGCGTGAGCTCGGCCAACTTTCCCGCCGACGTGGAGATCAGCGCCACGCCTCGGATCTTCTCGCCGAACAGCTCCGGCCGCCGCTCGGCCAACGCCATGATCGTCATGCCGCCCATGGAGTGGCCGACGAGCACGCACGGGCCGGGGACCAGCTCCTCCACCACCAGTGCGAGGTCCTCGCCCAGACGGTCGATCGTGCAGTCGGCCGGTTCCGCCCGCGCGGACAACCCGTGGCAGCGCTGGTCCCACGTCACCAGCCGGTACGTCTCACGCAGGTCACGCCGCTGGTAGTGCCAGGAGTCCGAGGCGAGGCAGTAGCCGTGGCACAGCACCACGGTCAGCGGAGCGTCCTCGGGACCGTCGATCTCGGCGTGGATCATCACGCCGTCCGACGTGGTCAACACCGCCTCGCGGCCGTGCATCTCGCCGAAGGGCTCGCTCGCCTCCAGGTCGGGGCGCAGCCGAATCCGGCCGACGGCGTACCTCTTGGCCATGGCCGCCGCCGCCGCGCCCGCCGACGCGGCGCCCACCACGGCCCCGGCGATCCCGACCTTGCGGCGTGTGGTCATACGTGCTCTCCTTGTGACGGCGGCGCGATGCCGCCCGGCTCTACCCGACCCCTCGCTCGTCTGCGTAAACGCGCGGAACGCGGGATCCAATCCTGGTCACGATCTCATGAGTGATCGTGCCCAGGGAATCCGCCCATTCCTGGCAGGTGGCCTCGCCGCGCGTACCGGGGCCGAAGAGGATCACCTCGTCGCCCTCGCTGAGCCGGTCGTCGCCCGCGTCGATGACGAACTGGTCCATGCAGACCCGCCCGGCGATCCGCCGCCGCTTGCCCGCGACCAGAACCTCCGCCCGGTTCGTGGCGGTCCGCATGATGCCGTCGGCGTATCCGAGGGGGACCAGCGCCAGCGTGGTCTCGCGCTCCGTGACGTACAGGTGGCCGTAGGAGACGCCGGAACCGGCCGCGACCCGCTTGGCATGCGCGAGGCGCGCCACGAGCGTCATGGCCGGGCGCAGCCCGAAGTCCCCCATCTCCGGGATGGGGCTCAGCCCGTACGACGCGATGCCCGGCCGGACCATGTCGTACCGCGCCTTGGGCAGGGTGAAGGTGGCCGCGGAGTTGGCGATGTGGCGGATGGCGTCGCTCGGCACACCCATCCCGTCGGCGATCCGCAGCGCCTCGTCGAACACGGCGAGTTGCGCGTCGATGGACGGGTGGCCCGGGATGTCGGCGCAGGCGAAGTGCGACCACATGCCGGCGATCTCGATCGCGCCCTCGGCCCGCGCGGCCAGCGCCGCCTCGATCAGCGTGGACCAGGCGGCGAGCGACGCCCCGCCGCGGGACATCCCGGTGTCCACCTTCAGGTGCACCCGGACGGTGCGGCCGGTGCGCCCGGCGGCGGCCACGATGTCGTCCAGCAGCCAGGGGGCGTTCGCGGACAGCTCAATGCCCTGGAGCGCCGCCTCGTCCAGCGGTTCGCCCGGCGTGATGAGCCAGGACAGGATCGGCGCGGTGATTCCTCCCGCGCGCAGGGCCAGCGCCTCGCGGATGACGGCGGTGCCCAGCCGCGTCGCCCCGGCCTCCAGGGAGGCCTGCGCGCAGGGGACCAGGCCGTGGCCGTACGCGTCGGCCTTGACCGCGATCATGACCTCGGCTCCGGAGGCCTGCCCGGTGAGAAGTCCGACGTTGTGCCGGACCGCGGCGAGGTCCACTCTCGCCTCGGCAGGGGTCCGGACCTGGGCTTTCGCGTCCACGGCGATCGGGAAACTCATCGTTCCAGTTTGTCAGGTGATCCGGATTGGTCAGACCGGTCGCCTGCCCGCGTCACAGAGCGCGGACGGCCTCGGGAAGGGCCTCGGCCACGTCGAGGGCCGCGATGGGCGCCTCGCCCGCCCGGCCGCGTCCGGCGGCGCGGCCCGGTCCGGCCGCCGCGATCCGCGCGGCCAGCCCGTGCAGGTAGGCGGCGCAGGACGCGGCGTCGTAACAGCTCAGCCCACCGGCGAGCAGGGCGCCCGCGATGCCGGAGAGCACGTCTCCCGTGCCGCCCGTGGCGAGCCACGGCGTCCCCGTGGAGTTGACCCGCACCGGCCGATCCTCCTCGGCGACCAGCGTGGTGGACCCTTTCAGCAGCACGGTCGCCCCCAGCTCGGTCGCCGCGCGGCGCGCGTGCTCGATCCGGCCGGCCTCGATCCGCTCCCGCGGCACGCCGAGCAGCCGCGACAGCTCCCCGGCGTGCGGGGTGAGCAGCGTCGGCCCCGTCCGGCGCAGCAGCGACCTGTCCCCGGCGACGTGGGTCAGCCCGTCGGCGTCCACGAGGACGGGGAGGTCGGTCGCCAGGATCTCCCTGACGACCGCGTGCGCCTCCGGCCCGGTGCCGAGGCCGGGTCCGACCACCCACGCCTGCACCCGCCCGACGCCGTCGAGCACGCCCCCCGCTCCGGGGCTGAGCACCGTCGTCACGGCCTCGGGCCAGCGGGCCCTGACCTGCCGGACCGGCTCCTCGAAGCTCGCGAAGCGCACCATGCCCGCGCCCGCGCGTACGGCTCCGCCCGCGGCGAGCACGGCGGCGCCGGTGAACGTGTCGCTTCCCGCGGCGATCCCGACGACGCCCCTGCGGTACTTGTCCGACTCCGGGGCGGGCTTCGGCAGCAGGTCGGCGACGTCGTCACCGATCAGCGCGGCCACGTCCGGGTCCGGGAGGTACGGCCCGAGCCCGATGTCCACCAACTCCACCGCCCCACAGCACGACGCGCCGGGATCGACGAGCAGGCCGTTCTTGTACGCGCCGAACGTCACGGTCGCGTGCGCCCTGACCACCGGCCCGTCCACGCGGCCGCTGCTCGCGTCCACCCCGCTCGGCACGTCCACCGCGATCACCACGCCGGGGGCGTCTTCGGTGAAGGCGGCCAGCGTGCCGTACGGCTCGCGCAGCGCTCCCGAGCTCCCGATCCCGACCAGGCCGTCCATGACGAGGTCGGCGGCGTCGATCAGCTCGCGAGCCGGTTCAGGGGCGAACTCCATCGCCCTGCCGTCCGCGGCGCGCAGCGCGGCCAGTCCTCCCTGATGGGAGCGCGCCCCGGCGAGGATCGCGTCCACCCGGGCACCCCGCCTGGCCAGCCGGGCCCCGGCGTACAGCGCGTCTCCCCCGTTGTCGCCGCTTCCGACCATGAGGACGACGCGGGAGCCGTACACGCGGCCGCGCCTGGCGATGAGGACGCACGCGCAGGCGGCGGCGAGCCCGGCGGCGGCCCGGCCCATGAGGGTCCCTTCCGGCAGCCGCGCCATCAGCGCCAGCTCGGCGGCCCGGATCTGGTCAGAGGTGTACGCGGTCCGCATGCGTCCGACCGTATCCCGGAGACGATCACGGGCGCGACGACCGGCCGCGGCCCGGTGAGGTTCGCCCGTACGAAGATCGCCAGGAGGGGTGTCACGACTCCGCGAGCACGTAGGCGATGGCGACGCCTCCGTCATGGGTCAGGGAGACGTGCCATCTCTTGACGCCGAGGGCGCGGGCCACCTCCGCGGCCGCGCCGGTGACCCGGACCGACGGCCTGCCGACCTCGTTCTTGACGATCTCCGCCTCGACGTGGCTCAGGCCCGGCGGACAGCCGAGCGCCTTGGCCACCGCCTCCTTCGCGGCGAACCTGACGGCCAGCGACTCGGTCCGCAGCTCGCGCTCCGCCTCCGTGAACAGCCGCTCCCGGAGGGAGGGGGTGCGCTCCAGCGTGGCGGCGAACCTCGCCACGTCGACGACGTCCACTCCGATTCCCACGATCACAGGGCGAGGCTACCCGCCGCCCTCCCGCGGTGGTCGGCTTGGAACCCCACCTCTTTCCCCGAAATCCGTGGCCGCAATCCACCGGTTTCATCCACAGGCTGTGCACCGCTCCCGCCCGAAGACGTTTTCGCCCGGCTGAGTAGGCTTGGCCGACGTGGCAGATGGAGACGCGTACGTCGAGCTCAGCCGTGCCCAGTGGAGGGGTCTCCGCAAGAGCACGCCGCTGACCCTCACCGAGGCAGAGCTTTCGGATCTGCGCGGTGTCGACGATCCGATCGACCTCGCGGAGGTCACCGACATCTACCTGCCTCTCACCCGGCTGCTCAACCTGCACTTCACCGGGTCGCGCCAGCGCAGCGCCGCCGTCGGCGCCTTCCTGGGCGAGCGCGACGAGCGCGTGCCGTACGTGCTGGGCATCGCGGGAAGCGTGGCGGTCGGCAAATCGACCACGGCGAGGGTCCTGCACGCCCTGCTGGCCCGGTGGCCCGAACACCCACGGGTCGATCTGATCACCACCGACAGCTTCCTCTACCCCAACAAGGTTCTGGAAGAGCGCGGGATCACGCACCGCAAGGGCTTCCCAGAGAGCTACGACCGGCGGGCGCTGGTGAAGTTCGTCGCCGACGTCAAGGCGGGCAACCCGTCGGTGACCGCCCCCGTCTACAGCCACCTGGAGTACGACATCGTGCCCGGGGCGGCGCAGACGGTGCAGCGGCCCGACATCCTCATCGTCGAGGGCCTCAACGTGCTGCAGCCGGCGCCGCCCACGTCCCTGGCCGTGTGCGACTACTTCGACTTCTCCATCTATGTGGACGCCCGCGTCGAGGACATCAGGTCCTGGTACGTCGATCGCTTCCACAAGCTGCGCCGTACGGCCTTCGCCGACCCCAAGTCGTACTTCGCGCACATCGCCGAGCTGTCCTACGACGAGGCCACCGAGTTCGCCCAGAACGTGTGGCGTGACATCAACGAGCGCAACCTCATCGACAACATCGCCCCCACGCGGGGAAGGGCCGGGCTGATCCTGCGCAAGGGGCCCGAACACTCCGTCAGCCGCATCCGACTGCGCCGTACATAATCGTCGTCGTGCTGCATCTGCGCGTGATCAGCCCGGCCGATCGGACCGGCCGGGTGCTGAAGACGGTCGACCGGGCGACCGGCGTCGCCAACGTGGTCCTGATGCCGAAGGCCGCGCGCCGGCCCAAGGGTGACGTGCTGCTGCTCGACGTCGCCCGCGAGGCGGCGAACGACCTGATCGAGGAGCTGAAGAACCTCGGCCTGGAGGAAGACGGCTCGATCGCGATCGAGAACATCGAGCTGTCGATCTCACGCGCCGCCGAGCAGGCGGAGGAGCAGGCCCCCGGTGACGGCGACGACGCGGTCATCTGGGATCAGCTCGCCCACCGGGTCACCGCGGACTGCCGGATCACGTGGGCGTTCCTGGCCTTCCTCACGATCGCCACGCAGATCGCCGGCATCGGCGTGCTCATCCCCTCGCAGATCCTGATCGTCGGCGCGATGGTCCTCGGCCCCGAGTTCGGCGCGGTGGCCGCGATCTGCTTCGGACTGCTGCGCGGGAACCCGCGGCTGATCGCCGTCGCGGCCCGGACGCTGGCCGTCGGCTTCGCCGTCGCCATCGCGATCACGTTCGCCTGCGCGGTCGCGGCGCGCGGCCTCGGCTGGGTCTTCCCCGAGATGCTGCGGCACAACGACGAGGTGCGGTTCATCGTCGCGCCGGACAAGTGGTCGCTCATCGTCGCCGTGCTCGCGGGCGCGGCGGGCGTGCTCTCGATCACCGCCGGCAAGTCCTCCGCCCTGGTCGGCGTCTTCATCTCGGTCACCACGGTGCCCGCCGCCGGATACATGGCGGTCGCGATGGCCCTGGGCCGCTGGGACGAGGTCGGCCACTCGCTCACCCAGCTCGCCGTCAACATCGCGGGCATGGTGGCCGCGGGCACGGCCACCCTGTTCGTCCAGCGGTTCCTCTGGCAGCGGTACGGCCGGAGCATCCCCGCCGTCCCCGCCGTACGGACGCGGCGCGGGCAAGGCCGGGGGCTGCGCACCGGCACCTCGAGATGAGGCGGACCCGCCACGGTATGACGCGCGGTTCCTCCTCCTGATGGAGGTCGCGCCCGTCACCCCGGGGGTAGTCTCCGGATCATGACAATCCTCGCAACCGAGGGTCTGACCAAGCGGTTTCCCCGCGTGACGGCGCTCGACCGGCTCACGGTCACGGCCGGAACCGGCGTCACCGGGCTCGTCGGCGCGAACGGCGCCGGGAAGTCCACGCTGATCAAGATTCTGCTCGGCCTGCTCCCGCCGACGTCCGGCCGGGCCGAGGTGCTCGGCATGGACGCCGCCACACACGGGCCGGAGATCCGCCGCGTCGTGGGCTACATGCCCGAACACGAGTGCCTGCCGCCCGACGTGTCCGCCACCGAGTTCGTGGTACACATGGCGCAGATGTCCGGCCTGCCGCGCGCCGCCGCCCGCGAGCGCGCGGCCGACATCCTCCGGCACGTCGGCCTGCACGAGGAGCGGTACCGCCCGATCGGCGGCTACTCCACGGGCATGCGGCAGCGGGTCAAGCTGGCTCAGGCGCTCGTCCACGATCCCCGGCTGGTCTTCCTCGACGAGCCCACCAACGGCCTCGACCCTCAGGGCCGCGATGACATGCTCGCGCTGATCCGGCGGATCGGCACCGAGTTCGGCATCAGCGTCCTGGTCACCTCGCACCTGCTCGGCGAGCTGGAGCGGGTCTGCGACCACGTCATCGTGATCGACGGCGGCGCCCTACTCCGGTCGTCCGCGATCAGCGAGTTCACCCAGGCCACGCAGGCCATCGCCGTGGAGGTCGAGGAGGGTCTCGAACCCCTCGCCGCGCGGCTGGCCGAGCTGGGCGAGGCGGTGGCGGTGCAGGGACGCGTCCTGACCGTCCAGGTCCGCTCGGAGGACACCTTCGACGCCGTGCGCGACGCCGTCTGCGAACTCGACCTCAACCTCGTCCGGCTCGAACAGCGTCGCGGCCGCATCGAGGACGTCTTCAGGGAGCCGGCGGCATGACCGAGCAGACCGCGATCATCCATGACATCGGCTACCGGCACTACGAGGGTCCCCGGCTCGGCCGCGGGAGCGCCACCCGCGCCCTCGCCGTGCACAGCCTGCGCGGCGTCTTCGGCCTCGGCCGGACCACCCGCGCGAAAATCATCCCGTTCCTGCTCGTGGCGATCATGCTGCTGCCGGTGGTGGTGTCGATCGCCGTCATGGCCCTGCTGAAGCAGAGCGCCATGGGTTATCCGGCGTACGCCGTGACCATGCAGGCGGTGCTCGCCATCTTCCTCGCGTCGCAGTCGCCGTACCTGGTGGCTCCGGACCTGCGCTTCCGCGTCCTGCCGCTCTACCTGTCCCGGCCGGTGACCGTGGTCGACTACGTCGGCGCGAAGCTGGCCGCCATGACGGCCGCGCTGCTCCTGCTGCTGGCCGTGCCGCTGACGGTCCTGTACGCCGGGGAGCTGCTGGTGGACCTCCCCGGTCCTCCGCACACCCGCGACTACATCGCCTCGATGGTGTCCGCCGTCCTCCTCGCCCTGCTGCTCGCCTCGATCGGCCTGGCCCTCGCATCCTTCACGCCGAGGCGCGGGCTCGGGGTCGCGTCGGTGATCGCGTTCTACCTGTTCACCTCGGCGGTGTCCGCGGTGTTCTTCGGCGTGCTCCTGTCGGTCGGCCAGGACGCCGCCGCCAAGTGGGCGCTGCTGATCAACCCGTTCTTCCTCGTCGACTCCGTTCAGGTGGCCCTGTTCGGCACCGCGCCCTCCGACGGCGAGGGCTACCCCACGGGGCCGTGGCCCGCACTGATCCTGCTGGCTGTGATCGCTCTCGCGCTGACGGCACTTTTCACGCGCTACCGGAAGGCGGCCTCCTCATGACGGTCACCACCGTTCCCGCCGTCGCCGCCCGGCCGGGGCTCATGGAGCTGGCCCGGGTCTCCCGCTGGTACGGCAACGTCGTCGCCGTCAACGACGTCACCATGACGATCGGCCCGGGCGTCACCGGCCTGCTCGGCCCGAACGGCGCGGGCAAGTCCACGCTGCTGCACATCATGGCCGGCTTCCTCGCCCCGTCGAACGGCACCGCCACGCTGAACGGGCAGCGGATCTGGCGCAGCCACGACATCTACCGCCACATCGGCCTGGTCCCGGAGAGGGAGGGCGTCTACGGCTTCCTGACCGGATGGCAGTTCGTGCTGTCCGCCGCCCGCCTGCACCGGCTGCCGGATCCGGCGCAGGCCGCCACGCGCGCCCTCGACCTCGTCGACATGAGCCACGCCAAGGACCGCAGGATCGAGACCTACTCCAAGGGCATGCGCCAGCGGGTCAAGGTCGCCGCCGCGCTGGTCCACGATCCCCAGGTGCTGCTGCTCGACGAGCCCTTCAACGGCATGGACCCGCGCCAGCGGCTCCACCTGATGGAGCTCGTCCGGCGGATGGGCGCCGAGGGCCGGACCATCCTGTTCAGCTCGCACATCCTGGAGGAGGTCGAGCGGGTCGCCGAGCAGATCGAGGTCATGGTCGCGGGCCGGCACGCCGCCTCCGGCGACTACCGGGAGATCCGCAGGCGGATGACCGACCGCCCGCACCTGTTCCGGGTCCGCTCCAGCGACGACCGGAGGCTGGCCTCCGCGCTGATCGCCGACGCCTCGTCCGGGGCGGTCTCCCTGACGGAGAGCGGGCTGGAGGTGCAGGCGCTCGACTTCGGCCGCTTCACGCGGCTGCTGCCGAGGGTCGCCCGCGACGCCGGGGTCCGCCTCTGGCAGGTGTCCCCCACCGACGAGGACCTGGAAAGCGTCTTCTCCTACCTCATCCAGCCCCGTGCGTGACCACAGGCCGGGACCACCCGGACGATCACGCGGAACCGTATCTCACCGGACTCCGTTCGCGGCTCCATCAGTGACTCCACCGATGACCACGCGAAGGACCGCCGGAGCAGTCGAGCGGAGCGAGACCCAATGAACACCGTCGTAGCTGACATCACGTACCGGGCGATGCTCGGCCGCAAGCGGATCCTGCTGCTCGTCCTGCTGCCGCTGGCCCTGATCGCCGTGGCCGGGCTGCTCCGGCTGATCGGGGGGCCCAGCGAGGGCACGGCCGTGACACTGATGAAGACGTTCGCGATCGGCACGATCCTGCCGCTCCTCGGGCTCATCGCCGGGACCGGCGTGATCGCGCCCGAGATCGAGGACGGCACGATCATGCATCTGCTGTCCAAGCCGATCTCCCGGCCGGTGATCACCTTCACGAAGTTCGTCGTGGCCGCGTCGCTGCTGGCGCTGTTCGCCGCCGTGCCCACGTTCATCGCGGCGTACCTGCTCGTGCAGACCGAGTCCGGGGTCGCGTACGGCTTCGCCCTCGGCGCGCTCCTCGCCGGCGTCGCGTACGCGGCGGTGTTCCTGCTGCTCGGCGTGCTGACCCGGCACGCGGTGACGGTCGGGGTCATCTACGCGCTGGTGTGGGAGGGCCTCGTGGGCGGCTACGTGCCCGGGGCGCGGAAGTTCTCGATCCAGCAGTGGGCCCAGTCGATCGCCGACCAGGTGTCGACGTCCGCGTTCTTCAAGTCGGACGTGCCGATCGGCTTCGCCGTACCGGCGATCGTCATCGTGACCGTCGCCGCCCTGCTGATCGCCGGACAGCGCCTGCGCGGCCTGTCCCTGACCGGCGACGAGTGACATCGACATGAAAAGCGTGTGGCCTCCGCCGGACGGCGGAGGCCACACGCTTTCACGAACTCATCTGTAGCGGACTCACCCGTACGGACTCTCCCGTAGCGGACTCATCCACAGCAGGTGCGGACGACCTCGGCCAGGTGGTTGGCGACGGCCTCGGCCTGGTCGTGCGACGCGGCCTCGACCATGACCCGGACCATGGGTTCGGTCCCGCTCGGGCGGATCAGGACCCGGCCCCCGTCGCCCAGCGCCGCCTCCGCCTCCGCGACGGCGGCGGCCAACTCGGCCGAGGAGCGCGCCTTCGCCTTGGAGACGTCCCGCACATTGACGAGCACCTGCGGCAGCTTCGTCATGACGGAGGCGAGCTCGGCCAGCGAGGCGCCCGACTTCGCGACCGTCGCGAGCAGGTGCAGCGAGGTGAGCACGCCGTCACCGGTGGTGGCGTGGTCGAGCATGATCACATGCCCGGACTGCTCGCCGCCGAGGGTGAAACCGCCGCTCTGCATCGCCTCGAGGACGTAACGGTCGCCCACCGCGGTCTCCACCATGGTGAGCCCGGCCTCGCGCATAGCGATCTTGAAACCCAGGTTGGACATCACGGTCGCCACGATGGTGTTCTCGGCCAGTCGCCTCTCGGCGTGCATGGCCACCGCGAGGATCGCCATGATCTGGTCGCCGTCGATCTCCTCGCCCCCGGCGGTGACGGCGAGACAGCGGTCGGCGTCCCCGTCGTAGGCGATGCCGACGTCGGCCCCCCGCTCGACGACGGCCCTCTTCAGCTCGTCCGGGTGGGTCGAGCCGACGCCATCGTTGATGTTCAGCCCGTCAGGAGAGGCGCCGATGGTCTCCACCACGGCCCCCGCCCGCAGCAGCGCCTCGGGAGCGACCATGTGGGCCGCGCCGTGCGCGCAGTCGACGACGACCCGCAGGCCGTCAAGGGGATGCGGCAGGGTGTCGAGCAGGTGCGAGACGTACCGGTCGGCCTCGCCGAACGCCTCCCGAACCCGGCCGACGGACGCGCCGACGGGCCGGTCCCACTTCTCGCCCAGCCGCTCCTCGATCTCGTTCTCCACGGCGTCGGCCAGCTTGAAGCCGCCTCGCGCGAAGAACTTGATGCCGTTGTCCGGGGCGGGGTTGTGCGATGCGGAGAGCATCACCCCGAGGTCGGCCCCCAGAGCCGAAGTCAGGTACGCGACCGCCGGGGTGGGCAGCACGCCGAGCCGGAGCACATCCACGCCAGACGACGCGAGGCCGGCGACGACCGCGGCTTCCAGGAACTCTCCTGAAGCTCGCGGGTCCCGGCCTACGACGGCGATCGGGCGGCCACGCCGCCCGACGCTCGCGTGGAACGCCCCGGCATCGCCGAGGACATGAGCCGCCGCCACGGACAGATCCATGGCCAGCTCGGCCGTGAGGTCGCGACCCGCGACCCCACGTACCCCGTCGGTGCCGAAAAGGCGCCCCAACTTAACGCTTGCTGTACTGCGGAGCCTTGCGGGCCTTCTTGAGGCCGTACTTCTTCCGCTCCGTGGCCCGGGCGTCACGGGTCAGGAAGCCGGCCTTCTTCAGCGGAGGCCGGTTGGTCTCGGCGTCCAGGATGGCGAGCGCGCGGGACAGACCCATGCGCAGGGCGCCGGCCTGGCCGGTCACGCCGCCGCCGCCGATGCGGGCGATGACGTCGAACTGGTCCTCGGCGCCGAGCGTCACGAAGGGCTCGTTGACGATCTGCTGGTGGACCTTGTTCGGGAAGTAGGCGTCCAGCGAGCGGCCGTTGATGGTCCACTTGCCGGTGCCCGGCACGATGCGGACGCGGGCCACGGCCTCCTTGCGGCGGCCGGTGCCGTACGAGTTGCCCGTGGTGATGGGGCGGCGCACGGGGGCCTCAGCGCTGGGCGCGGACTCGGTGGTGTACTCGGAAGGGAACTCCTCGGACGAGAACTCGCCCTGCTGCTCGCCCTCGACGAGCGTCTCGATACCGTTGGACTCGGCCACGGTTCTCCTCTTACTTTCCTGGCTCGGCGATTACTGGGCGATCTGGCTGATCTGGAAGGGCACCGGCTGCTGCGCCTGGTGCGGGTGCTCGGAACCGGCGTAGACCTTGAGCTTCTTCGCCATCTTCCGGCCAAGGGCGTTCTTGGGGAGCATCCCCTTGACCGCCTTCTCCACGGCGCGGTCCGGGCGCTTCTCCATGAGCTCGCTGTAGGTCACGGAACGCAGACCGCCGGGGTAACCCGAGTGACGGTAGGCCTTCTTCTGCTCGAGCTTGTTGCCGGTCAGGGCCACCTTGTCGGCGTTGATGACGATGACGAAGTCGCCGGTGTCGACGTGCGGGGCGAAGATCGGCTTGTGCTTGCCGCGGAGCAGGGTCGCGACGTGGCTGGCCAGCCGGCCGAGCACGACGTCGGTGGCGTCGATGACGTACCACTGACGTTCGACGTCGTTGGGCTTGGGTGAGAACGTGCGCACGGCAGTGCCTTCTGTCGGAAATGTGAACTCACGGTAGGTTGCGCAGGCACGACGGCAACCTTCCGTCTCCACATGCATGGGAGAAGACGCCGGACGCGCCGTGCACGGGTCACGAGAGGACCAGCGCACACAACGAATCAGCAGATTACCCTTCCCTGTGTCCGGGGTCAAAACGCGCTGCCCAACGCGGGGTCGGAACGGCGGGACACGGAAATCCAATCCCGCGGTCCCCTTCATCCTCATAGCCGCACATCCCTATATTTGACTGCGGTATGTGGCAGACCCCTCACACCCGGCACCCCCAACGTACGCCCCGGCGCGGGACTCACGTGGGCCTGCTCGCGTGCGCTGTCGCGCTCCTGCTCGCCGGCGTCGTCATCGGCAGGGTCACCACCAGGAACGGTGTCGACGAGGTCTACCTCCGCAACTCCGAGCCCTCCTCTTCCCCTTCGAATTCCCCTTCGAAGACGTCGGGCCCCTCGTCGCGGCACCGGCCGCCGCTCGACCACGTGGCGCGGGCCGGTGACCCGCCCCTCAGCCAGGCCACCCCGATGGCCCGCCCACCCGTCAGGAACCCGTCCAACATGATCGACCCGTCGGACGGCGGGACCCAGTGGAACACCTTCACCCCTGGATACGGCGACGAGCCCGGCTACACGGGCGGTGGCGACACCGGTGGCGGCGCGAGCCTCAGCGCCCTGGAGTCCGAGGTCGTCCGGCTGGCGAACGCCGAACGCCTCAGGCGGGGCTGCGCCCCCATGCGGGTCGACAAGCGCCTTGTCCGCTCCGCGCGTCTCCACTCGCGGGAGATGGCCGCGAGCAACGTCTTCGAGCACGCCTCGCCCAACGGCCGTTCGCCGTGGGAACGCATGGACGCCGCCGGCTACCGGGACGGCGGCGCGGAGAACATCGCCCGGGGTTACCAGACCGCCCGCGAGGCGATTCAGGGCTGGATGGCCAGCAGCGGCCACCGGCGCAACATCCTCAACTGCAGCCTGGTCGCGACCGGTGTGGGGGTCGACATGGGGCCTGGTGGCCCGTGGTGGACCCAGGACTTCGGTTATTCCTGACTTTCCTCATCTGCTGGGATACGCGGCTAATCTCAGCGCATGGGTTATCCCGGCGACCAGCAGCAACCACACCGCCAGCCGTACCTCCCGCAGGGCGTGCCGCCGACCGCCGACCAACGGCGTCCGGAGGCGCGGCCGTACGGATCCGCGTTCGGACAGCCTGGCCAGTCTGGCCAGGCCGACCAGTCAGCGCAGTCAGGGCAGGAGGCTCCGGCGTTCGATCCGTGGCGCCGGCCGCAGCGGGACGCCGCCCAGCAGGCAGGGCCGCAGGCAGGACCGCAGACAGGGAGCTGGGAGCCGGGCGGGCGCCCGGGAAACCCGCAGGCCGGGACCTGGGCGCAGGCGGCGTCGCAACCGAGCAGTTCCTCGACCGGGAGCTGGGGTCCGGGAGGCGCCTCACCGGGGAACCTTGACGCCGGAGGCTCGCAACCGGGCGGCACGGCACCCTGGAGCATCGGAGACCCGCAACCGGGAAGCCCCTTGAGCGGGAACCGGGAGCCCGGAGGCTCCCCGTACGGAACCGCTCCCGGCGCGACCGGACAGCCGAGCGGCTACGCGTCCGGCGGTTCGCAGCCCGGCGGCTACGCATCCGGTGGTTCACAGGGGGGCGGCTACACGTCCGGCGGTTTCCCGCCGGGGGCCCAGCCGGATGGCGCGGGGAACCAGCGCCCTCCGGGCGGCCACACCGCCGAACACTCACAGCCGGGTAGCCCGGAGGCCGGAGGCTCCCTTTCCGGGGATTCGCAGGGTCGGCGGGCGTCCGCTTCCAGCGAGCCGCCACGGGCCGAACGGCGCGCAGCCGAGCCGTCGCAACCGCCGTGGGACCCCTACGGCCCGGTCCCCCTCTGGCGACACCCCATCGTGCTCGGCCTGGCCGGTCTCGCGCTGATCGGCGCGCTCTTCGCCGGTCTGTGGGTCGCGGCGAGCCGCGAGAAACCGGTCCGCGCTGTTTCGACGCCGACGCCGACGCCCGTGACCACCCCCGGCCCCGGAGGCAAGTACGGCTACGCGGGCTCGCGGACGACCGACAAGACCCCGCTCACCGCCACGGAACTCTTCGGGCAGAAGAAGGTCACCAACGGCACCCGCTCATACCTGCGGACCAAGGTGAACAAAGAGAAGACGTGCAACGACGGCGTCTCCGGCGAGAAGATCACCAAGGCTCTGAAGGCGGGCGGCTGCACACAGCTCATCCGCGCCAGTTACAAGGACTCCAAGGGCACGATCATCGGCACGATCGGCGTCGCCAACCTCAAGACCACCACCGCCGCCACGAAGGTGGCGTCCGCCGGCGGCGGCAAGGAGCGACAGGACTTCCTCAAGCCGCTGCCCGGCACCGACGACGTCAGCAAGCTCCTCGGGACGGGTGACGCGTACGCGGGTGGCTGGGTCCACGGCCACTACACCGTCCTCCTGTGGTTCCAGTTCAAGGACGGCCACAACCCGAACAAGACCGAACTCAAACAGCTCTACCGGGCGGCCATGGACATCACGGAGAAGACCGTCTTCCCTGCTCTCGACACGAGGTCCCTGACCGGAGGACACGGCTGATCCGCGAACCATCTTTCCGCCGATCTTTCTGGACAAACGCCGCTCAGGGGCTGCGCACAAACGCCCATAGCGGCACGACGATCTCGTCTGCGCCGATACGCTTCCGCATATGCGTGGCCAGGATCCCGTTTCCGATCACGAACACGGCGCCGACGGCTCGGCGGCACCGGCTGTGCCACCGCCGAGCTTCGGCCACCCCGACGAGACATCGCACGAGATTCCCGGCGAGATGTCGCCGGGCTACGACTGGTTCGCCCGCCCTCAGTACGAGGCGGGCAAGCCGCTGTCGCCCGGCGAACCACCGAACGCCGCCCCCGCGGCCGCCGGAGCCGCCCTCGCGGAGAGCGCGGCCCGAGACGACGCGGCCCAGGACGTGCCCGGGAACGGCGACGCCGGGGACAGCACGGCCGAAGGCAGCACGGCCGAAGGCAGCACGGCCGAAGAGCAGCCCTGGTCCTCTTGGCCGGCAGCGAGCCAGTCCACCAGGGAGTGGCCAGCGGAGCGGGCACCGGCCCCGACCGATCCCCCGCAGTGGGGTCCGCCGCCCGCTTTCGGCGCGGCCGACGCCACCGCTTCCACCGCTCAACCGGATGACCGCGTGTCCCCGCCCGACGACCGCACCTCCCCTGCCGAGGACCGCCCCTCCCCGGCGGGCGACCAGGCCTCTGCGCCCCGGGCGCAGGCGGCCCCGCCCGCAGGCTGGACCCGGCCCTCCCCCACACCGCCGGAGGCGCCATCGCCTCAGGAGCGCGACCGTCCCCGCAAGGCGTTCAGGGAGATCTCCGAGGGCGACCAGTTCGAGACCATCGACTTCCCCGCGATCGACGTCACCAAGCCGTGGGTTCCCCTCAGTGGCCAGGGGCGTCCCGGCGCGTGGAACGCCGAGACCGCGCAGCCGGGCACCCGCCCGGCGCCCGGCCACGCCGGGGAGAGCGCGTACGGCACGCAGGGCGACCCGCGACCGGCGGCCGGTGCCGGCGAGCCCTCCGCACCACCCACCACGTCCCATGGCACACCGCCTGCTCCAACTGAGTTCGAGGAGGTCGGCTCTCCCGGTTGGCCAGAAGAGCCCGGAGAGTCCGACGCGCCCGAGCAGGCCCCGGCCATGGCGACCTGGTCGGCCGCGGCGCTACGGGACGCCCAGTCCGGTGGCGCCCCCGCGGCGCCCGAGGCCAACCCCGCGGCGCCCCTACACGCGGAGCCCTCAGGGCCTCTACACGTGGAGTCCGAGGCCGACCCCGCGGCTGGGCCTGGCACAGCACCCGCCTCAAACCAGGAACCGTCTGCTTCCGCGGTCCCCGTTCCATCCTCGGAAGGGACTCCGGAGTCGGCCCCCGAACCCACTCCGGAGTCGGCCACAGAGTCAGCCACGGAGCCGGTTACCGAGTCGGCCCCCGAGACAGCCGCGGAGGCGAATGCCCCTGGGCACCCGCGGCCCACGGCGGACGATCAGCCGACCGCGCGGGAGGAGGCCGACTCCTCTCCGGAGCAAGATTCGCCGGTGGCCCATGAACAGGGGCCGACCGCCCCGCTCAAGCCGCCCGCGGCCCAGGAGACCCCCGTCCGTCCCAGGATCCCGGCGGAGCCCGGCGACGTCCCCGTGTGGCCGCCCAGGCTTCCCGGCGAGACTGCTCCAGCGCCTGACGCGCCCCTGCGCGACACCAGGACGGCCTGGCCCCCGACCGAGTCCTCCGCTCCGGGCACCCCCGCCGCCGCGCAGGACGCCACCGCACGCGAGGACACCACCGGACGCGAAGACACCACCGGGCACGCGGACACCACTGGGCACGCGGACACCGCCGTGCGCGGCGAAGACGCGGAGGGCTCCGCCGACACGCCGTCCGCTGATCCCCGCGGGACGGGCTCCCGGCCCGCTTCCGAGGGGGACGCCGACGCCTCCGGGCCGCCGAACCACGCACCGGCGGCCTCGGGCGGCCTTCCTTTCACGGGACGGCCTCCGGTCGCTCCTGGTGAGGGGACGGTGACCCAACCCCTGCCCAGCGCCCCCGATCGGGCACCCGGCACTCCGGCTCGCCAGGGCCGTGACGACGGGACGGCCGAGCCGCACCAGCCGACCGGCTTCCCGGGCGGAGCGGCGGGGCAGGAGCACGTTCCGGTCCGTGCGGGCACCGCGTCTGCGCAGGTCGCCTCCGCGCAGGTCACCTCCGCGCACGGCCCCGTACTGCTCGCGCCAGAACAAATCCAGCCGCCCGGCGGCCTCCCGGTCCCGCTCGCTCCCCCGGCGGCACCGCCGGCGAAGCGGGCCTCGGGCATGGGCAAGAGGGTCCTGCTCGGCGCCGGGACCGGTGTCGTGGTGGTGGCCATCGGCGCCGCCGCCTACCTGGCGTACACCGAGCAACCAGAGAACTCCGCGCTCACTGGCGGATCATCGGCGACCAGCGCCGCCCCCGCGGCAACCACGCCCGCGGCGCAGCCCAGCACGAGCGCCAGCGCGAGCACCGGCACGAACGCGAACGCGGCTCCTCTCGACGCTGAGGAGACAGACCCGCGGAAGCTCACCCTGACCGAGACGTTCCCGGACACCCGGATCACCCTCGCCGGGAAGAGCTTCAAGCGGGTCAAGGTCCACGTCACCGACAGCTGCGAGCAGGCGGCGGCGGGCGCCTTCGCCGACGCGCTCAAGCAGCAGGAGTGTCGCCGGGTCCTCAGGGCCACCTACGTGGACGCGAAGCAACGCTACGCCGTGACCACCGGCATCGCGGTGCTGCCCACCAAGGACGCGGCCCTCGCGGTCGACAAGACCAAGAACCTCAGCGGCAACCTCTGGTTCCGCGGGCTCAACGGCGACGTGGGTAGCGGAGCCGAACGGGTCGCGATCTCCGGCGGTTACGCCGCGGGCATGGTTTGGGGCCGCTACATCGTGTTCAGCTACGCGACCTACGCCGACGGCCACACGCCGAGCGCGAAGGAGCAGGATCTCGGCCCCGTCAGTGGCGCCTTCCGCGACCACACCGCCGAAGTGATCGGGAAGCGCGTCACGAACTGAGCGTGCGCACCCGGCGCGTCACCACGGCGCGCCGGGCCAGCTCATCGCCCACGGGGTAGCGGACCTCCTCCAAGGTCAGCCCGTGCGCCGGGGCCACATGCACCCCGGGCGCGCGTACGGCTCTCGACAGCACCTGCCCCGGCCACTCGACGGCCTGCCTGCCCTCGCCCACCGCGAGCAGGGACCCCACCAGGGCGCGGACCATGGAATGGCAGAACGCGTCCGCGACGACGGTCACCTGGATGATCCCGTCCTCGCCGCGCGTCCAGTCGAGCCGCTGAAGCTCGCGTATCGTCGTGGCGCCCTCGCGCTTCTTGCAGAACGCCGCGAAGTCGTGCTCACCGATCAGTCGCGCGGCGGCCGCGTTGAGCAGATCGACGTCGAGCGGCCGGTTGTGCCACAGCACCTCGCGCCGCCGCAGCGGGTCGGTCCCGCCAGGGGCGTCGCACACGCGGTAGACGTATCGCCGGAAGAGGGCCGAAAAACGCGCGTCAAACCCCTCAGGAGCCACTGAGACGGTATAAACGCGTACATCCTGCGCCAGTACACCCGCCAGCCGTCTGGTGAGCGCAGCGAGCCAATGAGCGCCTTCAGCGCGCCAGGCGTCCTCGGGGTCGGTCTCCGGGTCCCGCTGCCGGGCGCGGACGGTGTCGGCGACCGCGAGCCGCGAAAGCGCGAGATCCACGTGCGCCACCTGCCCCCGGGCATGCACCCCCGCGTCCGTACGGCCGGCCACAGTCAGTTGAGGGGCGGGGTCGAGCCGGAGGATGCGGCTCAGCGCGCCTTCCAGCTCTCCCTGGACGGTTCGCCGCCCCGGCTGTCGCGCCCAGCCGGAGAAGTCGGTGCCGTCATAGCCCAGGTCGAGCCTCAGCCGAACTTCTCGGTCCACGTCCATCCTCCCGTGCGGCAGGCGACAGCCCTGCCCAAACGAAGAGCGGGCCCAGCGATCCCGGAAGGGGACACTGGACCCGCTCAAAGGCCTTAAGTCAGCACAGGCCTTTAATCAGCACAGGCCCTTGATCAGGCCTCGTCCTTCTTGGCCTCGGCCTCCGCCTCGGCGGCGGGGGCCTCAGCAGCCGGAGCCTCGGCGGCCGGGGTCTCGGTGACCTCCTCGGCCGGAGCGGCCGGAGCGGCCGGGGCCTCGGCGGCCGGACGCGAGACGGTGACCGGGCTCAGCTGCTCGGTGACCAGCTCGATGACCGCCATGGGAGCGGCGTCGCCCTTACGCGGACCGAGCTTGGTGATACGGGTGTAGCCACCGGGACGCTCGGCGAAAGTCGGCGCGATCTCGGTGAAGAGGTGGTGGACGACGCCCTTGTCGCGGACGACGGTCAGCACCTGGCGACGGTTGTGCATGTCGCCCTTCTTCGCCTTGGTGATCAGCTTCTCCGCGAGCGGGCGAAGACGCTTGGCCTTGGCCTCGGTGGTGCGGATCCGGCCGTGCTGGAACAGCTGGGTGGCGAGGTTCGCCAGGATCAGCCGCTCGTGCGCCGGGCCGCCGCCGAGACGGGCGCCCTTGGTGGGCTTGGGCATTTCGTTTCTCCTTGAGAGACAACCCGCTCCGGCCGTATCAGGTACCGGAGTCGGGGCGGCGGGCCCGTGGAGCCCGCCTTCGGCAAATCAGTGGTTCCGCCGCTTCACCCGGTCGCCCGGGGTGCCTCCCGGCCGCTGAGACAGCGGTGCGCCCGCTGTCTCAGTGCCGGAACGGCCGAGACACGATCTAGTACTGCTCGGTCTCGATGAAGCCGCCGTCCTCGTCGTCGTACCCGCCGCCGGCGACCGCGCTGGGGTCGAATCCGGGCGGGGAGTCCTTGAGGGCGAGGCCCATCTCGTGCAGCTTCTGCTTGACCTCTTCGATCGACTTCGCGCCGAAGTTCCGGATGTCGAGCAGGTCCTGCTCGCTGCGGGCGACGAGCTCACCCACGGTGTGGATGCCCTCGCGCTTGAGGCAGTTGTAGGAGCGGACGGTGAGGTTCAGCTCCTCGATCGGCAGCGCCAGGTCCGCGGCCAGAGCGGCGTCGGTCGGCGACGGGCCGATGTCGATGCCCTCGGCCTCGACGTTCAGCTCGCGAGCCAGGCCGAACAGCTCGACCAGGGTCTTGCCCGCCGAGGCGACCGCGTCGCGCGGCTTCATCGACGGCTTGGTCTCGACGTCCAGGATCAGCCGGTCGAAGTCCGTGCGCTGCTCGACACGGGTCGCCTCGACCTTGTAGGTGACCTTGAGGACCGGGGAGTAGATGGAGTCGATCGGAATCCGGCCGATCTCCTGGCCCGGCTGCTTGTTCTGGGCTGCGGAGACGTAGCCGCGACCGCGCTCGACGGTCAGCTCCATCTCCAGCTTCGCCTTGCCGTTCAGCGTGGCGATATGCAGGTCGGGGTTGTGCACCTCGACACCGGCCGGAGGCGCGATGTCGGCGGCGGTGACCTCACCCGGACCCTGCTTGCGCAGGTACATCACAACCGGCTCGTCGTGCTCGGACGAGACGACCAGCGACTTGAGGTTCAGGATGATGTCGGTGACGTCTTCCTTGACCCCCGGCACGGTCGAGAACTCGTGCAGCACGCCCTCGATGCGGATGCTGGTGACCGCCGCCCCCGGGATCGAGGACAGCAGCGTGCGCCGCAGCGAGTTGCCGATGGTGTAACCGAAGCCCGGCTCCAGCGGCTCGATGACGAACTTGGACCGGTGCTCCTCGAGCGACTCCTCCAGGAGGCTCGGGCGCTGTGCGATGAGCATGTGGGATCTCCCCTGTTTCCGGGACGATTCCACCGCGCCCCGCACCACCGTCGGCCGCTGCTCGCGACCCGGTCGTGCCGGGACCGGCTTCCTCTCCCTGTACGGCGGCGCCCGCTATTTGACGCCACTCGCTTACAACCATGATGCCGTACGGCTCGCGCCTGGCGAGCCGTACGGCCATCGTTTGGTCGAGAACTCTTACTTGGAGTAGAGCTCGACGATGAGCTGCTCCTGGACCAGCGTGTCGATCTGCTGGCGGACCGGGAGCTGGTGCACGAGGATGCGCATGCTGTCCGGGGCGACACCCAGCCACGCCGGGACGGTCTTGTCGCCGGCGGTGGCGCGGGCCACCTCGTACGGAAGCAGGTTCCGCGACTTCTCGCGAACCTCGATGATGTCGTGCTCGCGGACGCGGTACGACGGAATGTCGACCTTCTTGCCGTTCACCAGGATGTGCCCGTGGCGCACCTGCTGGCGGGCGGCGTCGCGCGACTCGGCGAACCCGGCGCGGTAGACCACGTTGTCGAGACGGCTCTCCAGAATCTGGAGGAGGTTCTCACCAGTCTTGCCGGCCTTGCGGTTGGCTTCCTCGTAGTAGTTCCGGAACTGCTTCTCGAGGACGCCGTAGATGCGGCGGGTCTTCTGCTTCTCACGAAGCTGGAGCTGGTACTCAGACTCCTTCGGACGGCCGCGACCGTGCTCACCCGGCGGGTAAGGACGGATCTCGATGGGGCACTTCGCGGACTCGCACTTCTTGCCCTTGAGGAAGAGCTTGGTCTTCTCGCGGCGGCAGAGCTTGCAGTCCGCACCCGTGTAACGAGCCATTTCTCTCTATCTCCTGGAGCTCAGACGCGGCGGCGCTTCGGCGGGCGGCAACCGTTGTGCGGGACCGGAGTCACGTCCTGGATGGACCCGACCTCGAGCCCGGTCGCCTGCAGCGAGCGGATCGCGGTCTCACGGCCGGAGCCGGGGCCCTTGACGAAGACGTCGACCTTGCGCATGCCGTGCTCCATGGCGCGGCGGGCGGCGTTCTCAGCGGCCATCTGCGCAGCGAACGGGGTGGACTTGCGGGAGCCCTTGAACCCGACGTGGCCGGCGCTGGCCCAGGAGATCACGTTCCCGTTCGGGTCGGTGATCGAAACGATCGTGTTGTTGAACGTGCTCTTGATGTGGGCGTGCCCGTGAGCGACGTTCTTCTTTTCCTTGCGGCGCACCTTCTTCGGTGCGCCCTGGCGGCTCTTCGGCGGCATTTAAGCGCTATCTCCTGGAATGTGGCTGCTAGGACTACTTCTTGCCCGGCTTCTTCTTGCCGGCCACGGTCTTCTTCTTGCCCTTGCGGGTACGCGCGTTCGTCTGCGTCCGCTGACCGTGGACAGGCAGCCCCTTGCGGTGCCGGATGCCCTGGTAGCAGCCGATCTCGATCTTGCGGCGAATGTCGGCCTGAACCTCGCGACGGAGGTCACCCTCGATCTTGAAGTTCGCCTCGATGAAGTCACGCATCGGCACGAGCTCAGCGTCGGTGAGCTGGTGGACGCGCAGGTCCGGGCTGATGCCCGTCGCCTCCAGGATCTCCTGGGCGCGAGTACGACCGATTCCGAAAATGTAGGTGAGAGCGATCTCCAGCCGCTTGTCGCGGGGGAGGTCGACGCCAACCAGGCGAGCCATGGTCGGGCATTCTCCTTCGTGGTGGCGGAGGTCCTGCGCCTCACGTCCCCTCCCCATGCCCGGGGCGAGGGCCCCGGCCTCCGACCGGGGGTCTCCCGTGTGGTCCGGCTCCCGCAACGGGAAACCGCCTTCACAGGTGTGACGCGCGATTACTTTTCAACGGTCCCACATGGCGCGAGCCCGCTACTGGAGCGGACTCTCTCATGGGACCTTCTCTGCGACCGTCAGGGCCGGATCCGCCTCGCCTTGCACACCTTCGGCCCGTTCTCACGAACCCTCGGTGCCCGGCTCGGCTTCCTCACGTACCAACTGGTCGAGTCCGCCTCGCCTTGCACACCTTCGGCCCGTTCTCACGAACCCTCGGTGCCCGGCTCGGCTTCCTCTCCTAGCCCTGGCGCTGCTTGTGGCGCAGGTTGTCGCAGATCACCATGACGCGACCGTGCCGGCGAATCACCTTGCACTTGTCGCAGATCTTCTTGACGCTCGGCTTGACCTTCATAGTCCTTAATTCGTTCCTCAGACGGCCCGCCCTGCTTGGAGGGGGGCTTACTTGTACCGGTAGACGATCCGCCCGCGACTCAGGTCGTAGGGGCTCAGTTCCACGACCACCCGGTCGTCGGGGAGAATCCGGATGTAGTGCATCCGCATCCGTCCGCTGATGTGGGCCAGGACCTTATGGCCGTTGTCGAGTTGCACCCGGAACATCGCGTTCGGGAGCGACTCAACCACAGTGCCCTCGATCTCGATGGCGCCGTCTTTCTTGGCCATGTCCCTCGCGTTTCACTGATCGGTCGTCTGAGGCTTCGGATCACTAAGCAGCCGCGACCTTCCTGGCGCTTCCAGAGAGCGGTGACCGGCAAGGCCACCTATGCGCAAAAGGTCATAGTGAGCCGACAAAGGAGTCTACGACAACCCGCCCAGAAATGCGAAACGGGCCGCAGTCTCTCCACACAGGCAGCCAGGCTACCCCAGATCACCGTCTAGTCACACACCGCCGTACGCGATGGCGACGGGGCTGTTCCGGTCACCGGGTCCGCCGGCCGGCGCCGCCGCTGTGCCGGGAGTGGTGGACACGGCACCCCGAACCGGCCTGCCGATGGAGATCACCTACCCGGCGCCGAACGAACCGATCACACGCGGACGATAAAGAGTCCGTCCGTGCTCGCCGCGGGCAGGCGGCGGGCGGCCCAGCTCACGGCCGCCTGTGCTCCCGGCCGAACACCGTGCCGACCAGCAGGACGGCACCCCAGGGCCCCATCACCCACAGCGGCCAGGGGTAGACCCATTCGACTGAGGTGACCACGACGATCAGCCAGATGACCCAGTTGATCGCGCTCGCGGTCGCCCACGCGGCCCAGGCGGCCTTCAACCCCGGCTGGCCACCGCGCTTCGGCCGCGGCCGCGACCCTGTGGAGACGGTCGCGGGGAGCCGGTGCAGATCGATGTCCGGCAGATCCGCGGTCAGGGTGGCCAGCTCGCCGTACGTCCGGCTCTGGTAGAGCTGCGCCAGCCGCTCGTTGAACTCGTCGACGGTGAGCCTGCCCTCGGCGACATGCTCTCGCAACGCGGCGGCGACCCGATCCCGGTCGCCGTCGGAGGCTCGCATCTCCGGAGTTGCCGCCATCACCATCTACTCCCGCCGCTCCGCATGATTAGCCCCATTATGTGGCACGAGTGGGCGGGCAGGGCCGCTCGAATCAGGCTCGTTCGCCGGACCCCGCGGCGATCTCGCTGAAGCGGGACTCGCCCCCGTCGATCGCCGTGAGGACCCACGGGCCGTTCTCCGTGACCGCCACGCTGTGCTCGAAGTGTGCCGAGGCCTTCCCGTCCACCGTTACGACCGTCCAGTCGTCGGCCAGCACGCGGGTGCGGTCGGTCCCCAGGTTGACCATGGGCTCGATCGCGAAGCACATGCCGGGCTCGAAGCGGGGCCCACGGCCCGGACGGCCGTGGTTGGCCACCCACGGGTCCATGTGCATCTCGGTGCCGATGCCGTGCCCGCCGTACTCCTGAGGGATGCCGTAGCGACCCTGGGACCGGACGTACTTCTCGACCTGGAACCCGATGTCCGACAGGTGGCCGCCGACCCGGAGGGCGGCGATCCCGCGCCACATGGACTCCTCTGTCACCCGCAACAGCTCGGTCAGTGCGGGATCGACCTCGCCGACCGGGACGGTGATGGCGGAGTCGCCGTGCCATCCGTCCAGGATCGCGCCGCAGTCGATGGAGATGATGTCGCCCTCACGCAGCTTGCGCCGGTCCGTCGGGATGCCGTGCACGACCTCGTCGTTCACAGAGGCGCAGATGCTGGCGGGGAAGCCCTGGTAGCCCTTGAACGACGGAACGGCGCCCGCGTCCCTGATCGCCTTCTCCGCGATGACATCGAGATCGAGCGGAGTCAGGCCGGGCTCGACCGACGAGCGAAGCAGTTCGAGCGTCCTGCCGACGACCAGACCGGCCGCGCGCATCTTCTCCAACTGCTCAGGCGTCTTCACCTGGATTCCGTGTTTGTGCTTCTTGAACACTCTGGCACCCCCTGGGGTGTTCTAACGGCAGGACTTTCAGGCCAATTCCCCCGATTCTGCCCTAAAGCATCGAACGCCACCCCACGTATGGGATGGCGTTCGAATGGAGGAACCTTCAGTTGCCGGACGTGCGCAATGCCGCCATCGCCCGCCGGGTGACCTCGTCGACCGGTCCGGTCGCGTTCACCTGTACGAGGATGCCTTCGTCCGAATAGAAGTTGATCAGCGGGGACGTCTGCTCCTGGTAGACCTCCAGGCGCCGCCTGATGGTCTCCTCGCGGTCGTCGTCGCGCTGGAACAGCTCGCCGCCGCACGCGTCGCAGACACCCGCCACAGAAGGGGGGTCGAAGTCGACGTGCCAAACCTTGCCGCACTGACGGCAGGTCCGCCGTCCGGCGAGCCGCCGTACGACCTCCTCGTCGTCAACGACCAGTTCCAGGACGATGTCCAGCCCGGTGCCGAACTCGGCCAGCATCTTCTGCAAGATTTGCGCCTGCGGCACGTTGCGCGGGAAGCCGTCCAGCAGGAAGCCCTGCTGCGCGTCCTTCTCGCCCAGACGATCGCGGACCATGGCGACCGTCACCTCGTCGGGGACGAGGTCGCCGCGGTCCATGTACTCCTTGGCAAGCTTGCCGAGTTCCGTGCCGCCGGAGACGTTGGCGCGGAAGATGTCACCTGTCGAGATTTTCGGGATCGACAGATGTGATGCGATGAACTGGGCCTGCGTCCCCTTGCCCGCTCCGGGGGGCCCGACCAAGACGACGCGCACTATCTCAGGAAACCCTCGTAGTTGCGCTGCTGAAGCTGGCTTTCGATCTGCTTGACCGTGTCCAGGCCGACACCAACCATGATGAGAATGCTGGTCCCTCCGAACGGGAAGTTCTGGCTCGCCCCGGCCACCGCCAGTGCGAGGATCGGGATCAGCGAGATGACACCCAGATACGGAGCACCGGCGGCCGTGAGCCGCGTGAGCACGTAGTTGAGATACTCAGCGGTCGGCCGGCCCGGACGGATGCCCGGGATGAATCCACCGTACTTCTTCATGTTGTCGGCGACTTCAACGGGGTTGAAGGTAATGGACACGTAGAAGTACGTGAAGAAGAGGATCAGCGCGAAGAACGTGGCCATGTAGACCGGGTGATCGCCCCGGACCAGGTTCTGTGCCAGCCACTCGATGATCGGCCCCGGCTTCTCCCTGTTGCCGAAGATGGTGACCAGCAACTGCGGCAGGTACAGCAGCGAGGAGGCGAAGATGACCGGGATGATGCCCGCCTGGTTGACCTTCAGCGGGATGTAGGTCGAGGTCCCGCCGTACATGCGGCGGCCCACCATTCGCTTCGCGTACTGCACCGGAACGCGCCGCTGCGCCTGCTCGATGAAGACGACGACGGCGATCATGACGATGCCGACCAGCATCACCACGACGAACTTGAAGGCGCTCTGCCGGAAGATGTTCATCAGCTCGGACGGGAAGACCGCGACGACCTGGGTGAAGATCAGGATCGACATGCCGTTGCCGACACCGCGGTCGGTCACGAGCTCGCCGAGCCACATGATCACAGCGGTTCCCGCGGTCATCGTGACGACCATGGTGACGAGCGTGAAGATGTCCTCGTTCAGCAGGATGGGCAGGTTGCTGTTCGGGAAGAGCTGTCCCGAACGCGCCAGAGCGACGAAAGCGGTCGACTGGAGTACGGAGAGGCCGATCGTCAGATAACGCGTGTACTGCGTGATCTTCGCCGTGCCGGACTGGCCCTCCTTCTTCAGGGCCTCCAGGCGCGGAATGACGACGGTCAGCAGCTGCAGGATGATGCTCGCCGTGATGTACGGCATGATGCCCAGGGCGAACACTGAAAGTTTCAGCAGCGCGCCACCGCTGAACAGCTGGACCATTCCGTAGATGTTGCCGCTGTCGCCCGCCTGCGCCTGCTGCAGCGCTTTGGCGACGTTCTCGGAGTTGACACCCGGGGTCGGCAGCACCGAGCCGAGCCGGAACAGCGCGATGATGCCCAATGTGAAGAGCAGCTTCTTGCGCAGGTCCGGCGTCCGGAATGCCCGGGTAATCGCGGATAGCACGGTACCTCCTGCGCGCCTGTGACGCGGTAAAGGTCGGCGATGACGCGAAGGCGTGCATCGGCATGTCTACTTGCGAGTGATCGGCGGGACGGAGCCCGCGCTCAGCGAACTCTAACGCACTACGGGCGCGGAGGCTCATAACGAACCTCCGCGCCTCGCATTACGTGCCTAAAGCTCGGAAACCGAGCCACCGGCCGCGGCGATCTTCTCCTTGGCAGAAGCAGAGAAGGCGTGCGCCTTCACGTTCACCGCCACGGAGATCTCACCGGTTCCCAGCACCTTGACGAGCTGGTTCTTGCGGACCGCGCCCTTCGCGATCAGACCCTCGACGGTGACCTCGCCACCCTCGGGGTACAGCTCGCCGAGCTTGTCCAGGTTGACGACCTGGTAGGTCGTCTTGAACAGCGCGTTGGTGAAGCCCTTCAGCTTCGGCAGCCGCCGCTGGAGCGGGATCTGGCCACCCTCGAAGCCGAGCGGGACAGTCGTACGCGACTTGGTGCCCTTCGTACCGCGACCGGCGGTCTTTCCCTTGGACGCCTCGCCACGACCCTTGCGGGTCTTGGACTTGTTGGCGCCGGGAGCCGGACGCAGGTCGTGGAGCTTGAGCGGAGCGTTCTCAGGCATGACTAGTCGACCTCTTCCACCTCGACGAGGTGCGTCACCACGGCGACCATGCCCCGGATCTCCGGGCGGTCCTCCTTGACGACGACATCGCCGATTCGCTTCAGGCCCAGCGAGCGCAGCGAGTCACGCTGGTTCTGCTTGCCACCGATCTTGGAGCGGACCTGGGTGATCTTCAGACGCGCCATGGACTAGCTCACCGCCTTCGCCGCGGCAGCGGCTTCGGCGAGACCCTCGGCTCGCGCCTTCAGCATCGCCTTGGGAGCGACGTCCTCGATCGGCAGGCCACGGCGGGCGGCGATCTCCTCGGGCCGGCTGAGGCCCTTCAGAGCCGCCACGGTGGCGTGCACGATGTTGATCGGGTTGTCCGAGCCGAGCGACTTGGACAGCACGTCGTGGATCCCGGCGCACTCCAGGACCGCGCGCACCGGACCACCCGCGATGACACCGGTACCGGGTGAGGCCGGACGCAGGAAGACGACGCCCGCGGCCTCCTCGCCCTGCACGGTGTGCGGGATGGTGCCCAGGATGCGCGGCACCTTGAAGAAGTGCTTCTTGGCCTCCTCGACGCCCTTGGCGATCGCCGCGGGCACCTCCTTGGCCTTGCCGTATCCGACACCGACCATGCCGTTGCCGTCGCCGACGATGACCAGCGCGGTGAAGCTGAAGCGCCGACCACCCTTGACGACCTTGGCGACTCGGTTGATCTTAACTACGCGCTCGATGTACGAGACGCCCTTGTCAGCGGCGCCACCGCGGCGATCGTCACGACGGTCCCGCCGCTCGCCACCGCCGCCGGCGCCGCGACGCGGAGCTGCAGCCATCAGTGGTTCCTCTTCTCATTGCTCATCAGACGGGCCATTCGGTGCATTTCGCACCCTCGGAACGGAGTCATCAGAACTCCAGCCCGCTTTCGCGGGCGCTGTCCGCGAGGGCCGCGATGCGTCCCGCGTAACGGTTGCCACCGCGGTCGAACACGACAGCGGTGATCCCGGCGGTCTTGGCCCGCTGAGCGAGAAGCTCGCCGACCTTCTTCGCCTTGTCGGTCTTGTCACCCTCGGCGCTGCGGAGCGAGACGTCCATGGTGGACGCGCTCACCAGCGTGTGCCCCTGGGTGTCGTCGACGATCTGCACGAACAGGTGCCGCGCCGACCGGTTGACGACCAGACGCGGACGATCCTGGGTGCCGAAGACGTTCTTGCGCACACGGCCGTGCCGGCGGGCTCGCGAAAGGGCGCGAGCGGCGGTGTGCTTGCCGTACTTCGCGGCCATTACTACTTACCAGCCTTTCCGACCTTGCGGCGGATAACTTCGCCCTGGTAGCGGACGCCCTTGCCCTTGTAGGGGTCAGGCTTCCGCAACTTGCGGATGTTCGCGGCGACCTCGCCGACCTTCTGCTTGTCGATGCCGTCCACGTGGAACAGTGTCGGCTTCTCGACGCGGAAGGTGACGCCCTCGGGGGCGTCCACGATCACCGGGTGGCTGAAGCCGAGAGAGAACTCCAGCTGCGTCGGGCCCTTGGCCTGGACGCGGTAACCGACACCGACGATCTCGAGCGTCTTGCTGTAGCCCTGCGTCACACCGGACACCATGTTGGCGATCAGCGTGCGAGACAGGCCGTGCAGCGCACGAACCTTGTTCTCGTCGTTGGGGCGGGTGACGGCGATGTTGCCGTCCTCGGCCCGAGCCACCTCGATGGGCTCGGCGACCGTGTGAGAGAGCGTGCCCTTCGGGCCCTTGACCTGGACATCCCGGCCGTTGATGGTGATGTCAACACCACTCGGTACGGGGATGGGCAGCCGTCCGATTCTCGACATGCTGGATTCCTCCCCTCGTTACCAGACGTAGGCGAGGACTTCCCCGCCCACTCCACGCTTGCCGGCCTGCTTGTCGGTCATGAGGCCGCCGGACGTCGAAATGATCGCGACGCCCAGGCCGCCCAGAACGCGGGGCAGGTTGTCCTTCTTTGCATAGACCCGCAGACCGGGCTTGGATACCCGGCGCAGGCCCGCGAGCGAACGCTCACGGCTCGGCCCGAACTTGAGCTCCACCACGAGGTTCTTGCCGACCTTGGCGTCCTCGACGCTCCAGGCCTGGATGTAGCCCTCCTGCTGGAGGATCTCGGCGATGTGCGCCTTGATCTTCGAGTACGGCATGGTCACGGTGTCGTGATACGCCGAGTTCGCGTTACGCAGACGCGTCAGCATGTCTGCGATCGGGTCGGTCATCGTCATGGCCGGTGGCCTTCCTCACCGTGGTTTCCACCCTTGATCCGTGTCTCCGACACCTGGTGGACCTACGGTGCGGTCGTGGACGCCTGAAGGCGTCCGGTTGATATGACTTCTTGGTGCGGCTGGCGCCACGCGGGGCCATGGTCCCGGCCCCGCGACAGGTCTACCAGCTCGACTTGGTGATGCCGGGCAGCTCGCCCCGGTGCGCCATCTCGCGGAAGCACACGCGGCAGAGCCCGAACTTGCGGTACACAGCGCGGGGACGGCCACAGCGCGAGCACCGAGTGTACGCCCGGACCTCGAACTTCGCCTTACGCGCTGCCTTGACCTTGAGCGACGTCTTCGCCATGATCAGGCCTCCTTGAACGGGAATCCGAGGAGCTTCAGCAGCGCCCGGCCCTGGTCGTCGTTCGTTGCGGTGGTCACGACCGTGATGTCCATGCCCCGCTGCCGGTCGACCTTGTCCTGGTCGACCTCGTGGAACATGACCTGCTCGGTGAGCCCGAACGTGTAGTTGCCGTTGCCGTCGAACTGCTTCGGCGACAGGCCGCGGAAGTCCCGGATACGCGGGAGCGCCAGCGACAGCAGCCGGTCCAGGAACTCCCACATGCGGTCACCGCGCAGCGTCACGTGCGCGCCGATCGGCATGCCCTCACGCAGCTTGAACTGCGCGATGGACTTGCGGGCGCGGGCGACGGCCGGCTTCTGACCGGTGATCACGGTGAGGTCGCGGACGGCGCCCTCGATGAGCTTGGAGTCGCGAGCGGCCTCGCCGACGCCCATGTTCACCTTGATCTTGGTGATGGTGGGCACCAGCATGATGTTCTCGATGCCGAACTCCTCGCGCAGCTTCGCGATGATCTCCTCGCGGTAGCGCTGCTTGAGGCGCGGGATCGTGCGCTCTTCAGTCGTGGCGGTCATCAGTTGTCCTCACCCGTCTTGTCGGCCTTCTCGTCGGCCTTCTTCTCGGGCTTCTCGTCATCCTTGAGCTTCTTGACGTTGCTCACGTGGATGGGAGCCTCCATGGTCTGCACGCCGCCTTCCTTGGCGCCACGCGGGCCCTGGTGGGTCACCTTGGAGTGCTTCTTGACCAGGTTCACGCCCTCGACCACCACGCGATCCTCGCGCGGGAAGGCGGCGATGATGCGGCCCTTGGCACCCTTGTCCTTGCCGGCGATGACCTGGACGAGGTCACCCTTCTTCACATGCAGCTTCGACATTTACAACACCTCCGGAGCGAGCGAGATGATGCGCATGAACTTCTTGTCGCGCAGCTCACGGCCGACGGGGCCGAAGATACGCGTGCCCCGGGGGTCACCGCTGTCCTTGATGATGACGGCGGCGTTCTCGTCGAAGCGGATGTAGGAGCCATCGGGGCGGCGGCGCTCCTTGACGGTGCGCACCACGACAGCCTTGACAACGTCGCCCTTTTTCACGCCGCCACCGGGAATGGCGTCCTTCACCGTCGCAACGATGATGTCGCCGATGCCCGCGTAGCGCCGGCCCGAGCCGCCGAGCACGCGGATGCAGAGAATCTCCTTGGCACCCGTGTTGTCGGCGACCTTGAGTCGCGACTCCTGCTGGATCACGTCAACTCCTGTTTGTCGCGCCGGTTCTCACCTGGGAGGTGAGCCTGGCGGAACCTGATGTGGTCTTGTTCCCCCGGCGACAGCGCCGTCCGGTCGAGTTCCCCTCGCCGCGCACCATTCCGTACGGCTCACGCCGTCCGGCCGTGCCCGGCTCGGTCGTCTCTCCCGCGCACCGCCGCCGCAGGCGGACCGGGCCCGTGTGGGCCCGACCCCTTGGACACCGTCATGGGGGGCGGTCTCCCACCCCCCACGAGGCGCGTTCTGTGCGGGTGGTCCGGGGGCCTTCCCGGCCGGTACGGCTCTCGCCGACCGCCCGGGCGCGGGCCCGCCGTCCCCTCCCTGGCCTACTTGGCCTTCTCGAGGATCTCCACGATCCGCCAGCGCTTGCTGGCGGACAGCGGCCGGGTCTCCATCAGGAGGACGCGGTCGCCGACGCCGCAGGAGTTCTGCTCGTCGTGTGCCTTGTACTTCGTCGTACGGCGAATGATCTTGCCGTACAGCGGGTGCTTGACGCGGTCCTCGACGGCGACGACGACGGTCTTGTCCATCTTGTCGCTCACCACGAGACCCTCACGGGTCTTGCGGTAGTTCCGCACCGACTTCTCGGTTGTCTCAGTTGCCTCAGCCATCGCTCGACTCCTTCTCGACCGTGACGATGCCCAGCTCGCGCTCGCGCATCACGGTGTAGATACGGGCGATCTCGCGGCGGACGGCCCGCAGCCGCCCGTGGCTCTCCAACTGTCCGGTCGCCGCCTGGAAGCGGAGGTTGAACAGCTCCTCCTTGGCTTCCTTCAGCTTCTGGACCAGGGCGTCCTGGTCCTCCACACGCAGCTCACCGGCGGTCAGGCCCTTAGCCATCACGCCTCACCCACTTCACGCTTAACGAACCGGCACTTCATGGGGAGCTTGTGCATCGCGCGCCGCATGGCCTCACGCGCCACCGGCTCGGCGACACCCGAGAGCTCGAACATGACGCGACCGGGCTTGACATTGGCGATCCACCACTCCGGCGAACCCTTACCGGAACCCATGCGGGTCTCGGCCGGCTTCTTGGTGAGGGGACGGTCCGGGTAGATGTTGATCCACACCTTGCCGCCACGGCGGATGTGCCGGGTCATGGCGATACGAGCCGACTCGATCTGGCGGTTGGTCACATAGGAGTGCTCAAGCGCCTGAATGCCGAACTCGCCGAACACGACCCTGGTGCCGCCCTTGGCGGCGCCGCTGCGGTCGGGCCGGTGCTGCTTACGGTGCTTGACCCTGCGTGGGATCAGCATGGTCAGCTCCCTTCAGCACCCGGCTGCTCCGCCGGGCCGGTCTCAGGGGCAGCCTGTGCGGCGGCCTCGGTTCTGGGGGCGCGGTCCGAACGGCCACCGGCGCCACGACGCGGACGGTCGCCACCGCCACGACGCGGACGCTCGCCGGCGCCACCACGACGGTCGTCGCGCTCGCGACGCTGACCGGCGCGGGCACCTGCCGCGGCCGCCTCGCGCTCGGCGCGGCTGGTCGGGGCCTCACCCTTGTAGATCCACACCTTCACGCCGATGCGGCCGAAGGTGGTGCGGGCCTCGTAGAAGCCGTAGTCGATGTCGGCACGGAGCGTGTGCAGGGGCACGCGGCCCTCGCGGTAGAACTCCGAGCGCGACATCTCGGCGCCGCCCAGACGACCGGAGCACTGGACACGGATGCCCTTGGCGCCGCTCTTCATGGCGGACTGCATGGCCTTGCGCATGGCCCGGCGGAACGAGACGCGGCTGGAGAGCTGCTCGGCCACGCCCTGCGCGACGAGCTGCGCGTCGATCTCGGGGTTCTTCACCTCGAGGATGTTCAGCTGGACCTGCTTCTTGGTCAGCTTCTCCAGGTCGCCGCGGATGCGGTCGGCCTCGGCGCCGCGACGGCCGATGACGATGCCCGGCCGGGCGGTGTGGATGTCGACCTGGACGCGATCGGTGGTGCGCTCGATCTCGACCTTGGAGATACCGGCCCGCTCCATGCCCTTCTGCAGCATGCGACGGATCGACACGTCCTCGGCAACGTACGACTTGTAGAGCTTGTCGGCGTACCACCGGCTCTTGAAGTCGGTCGTGATGCCGAGGCGGAACCCGTGCGGGTTAACCTTCTGGCCCACTAGCGGGTCCTTCCCTTCGGCTCGCGGGACTCCACAATCACAGTGATGTGGCTGGTCCGCTTGTTGATCCGATAGGCACGACCCTGGGCACGCGGACGGAACCGCTTCAGCGTCGGTCCCTCGTCGACCCACGCGCGGCTCACAATGAGCGTCTCACGGTCGAGCTTGAAGTTGTGCTCAGCGTTCGCGATCGCGCTCGAGAGCACCTTGTAAACGGTCTCGCTCGCCGCCTGGGGAGCGAACTGCAGCACGGCCTGCGCCTCCGAAGCGGGCAGCCCGCGAATGAGGTCCACCACACGGCGGGCCTTCCGGGGCGTGTGGCGCGCATACCGCGCCTGTGCCCTGGCTTCCATCGCTGTCTCCTCTGATGCTTACTTGAAGGCGCTTACCGCCGGCTGCGGCGGTCTTCCTTGACGTGGCTGCGGAACGTCCGCGTGGGAGCGAACTCACCGAGCTTGTGACCGATCATCGACTCGGTGACGAACACCGGGACGTGCTTGCGGCCGTCGTGCACGGCGATCGTGTGACCCAGCATGTCGGGCACGATCATGGAGCGCCGCGACCACGTCTTGATGACGTTCTTGGTGCCCTTCTCGTTCTGGGCGTCCACCTTCTTCTGAAGGTGGTCGTCCACAAAAGGACCCTTCTTAAGGCTACGTGGCATTTCGGCTGCTCCTACCGCTTCTTCCTCTTGCTCCGACGACGGATGATCAGCCGGTCGCTGGCCTTGTTCGCCTGTCGGGTGCGGCCCTCGGGCTTGCCCTTCGGGTTCACCGGGTGACGACCGCCGGAGGTCTTGCCCTCACCACCACCGTGCGGGTGGTCGACCGGGTTCATGGCGACACCGCGGACCGTGGGGCGCTTGCCCTTCCAGCGGTTACGGCCGGCCTTGCCGATGTTGATGTTGGCCTGCTCGGCGTTGCCCACCTGGCCGACACTGGCCCGGCAGCGGACGTCGACCTGGCGCATTTCTCCGGACGGCATACGCAGCGTGGCGTACGTGCCCTCCTTCGCGAGCAGCTGGATCTGCGCGCCGGCGCTACGGCCGAGCTTCGCGCCACCGCCCGGACGGAGCTCCACCGCGTGGATGAAGGTACCGGTCGGGATGTTGCGCAGGGGCAGGCAGTTGCCCGGCTTGATGTCGGCGCCAGGGCCGTTCTCGATACGGTCACCCTGCTTGAGGCCGGTCGGCGCGAGAATGTAGCGCTTCTCGCCGTCGGCGTAGTGCAGCAGCGCGATACGGGAGGTCCGGTTCGGGTCGTACTCGATGTGAGCGACCTTGGCGGGGATCCCGTCCTTGTCGTGGCGGCGGAAGTCGATGATCCGGTAGGCGCGCTTGTGCCCGCCGCCCTGGTGTCGGGCGGTGACCCGGCCGTGGACGTTACGGCCGCCCTTGCTGTGCAGGGGAGCAAGCAGCGACTTCTCGGGCGTGCTGCGCGTGATCTCGGCAAAGTCCGAGACGCTCGCGCCGCGGCGACCCGGGGTCGTCGGCTTGTACTTACGGATGCCCATCTTTTTCGTTCATCCTTCGTCGGTTCATACCGGTCGGAGTCCGCCTCACGGCGGTCCCCCCGGTGCTAACTACGTGGGTCGGGGGCCCGGTGCCGAACCTCAATCGGTACGGCAGGGCACCCTTCCCTTACGCGGCAGACCCTCAGCCGATCTGGCCGAAGATGTCGATCCGCTCGCCCTCGGCCAGGCTCACAATCGCGCGCTTGGTGTCGGGGCGCTGACCGAATCCCGTCCGGGTCCGCTTGCGCTTGCCCTGGCGGTTGATCGTGTTCACGCTGGTGACCTTGACGCCGAAGATCTGCTCGACGGCGATCTTCACCTGCGTCTTGTTGGCACCCTTGCGCACCAGGAAGGTGTACTTGTTGTTCTCATCGATCAGGCCGTAGCTCTTCTCAGAGACGATCGGCTTGAGGATGATGTCGCGCGGGTCGGCGATCTTCTCCATCAGACCTCTTCCTTCCCGCTCTTCGCGAGCCGCGCCACGACCTGGTCGTAGGCCTCCTGAGTGAAGACCACGTCGTCGTAGCACAGAACGTCGTAGGTGTTCAGCTGCCCGGCGTCCAGCAGGTGGACCTCGGGCGCGTTGCGCAGGCTGAGCCAGGTCAGCTCGTCGTTCTCGTCGACGACGACGAGGACGCTGCGGGCCTGCGTGATCTTGCGGAGCGACTCGAGAGCGGCCTTGGTCTTGGGCGTCTCACCCGTGACCAGCGTGCTCACGACGTGCACGCGGCCGCCGCTCGCCCGGTCGGAGAGGGCACCGCGCAGCGCGGCGGCCTTCATCTTCTTGGGCGTCCGCTGCTCGTACGAGCGCGGCTGCGGACCGTGGACGACGCCACCGCCCGCGAACTGCGGAGCACGGGTCGAACCCTGGCGGGCGCGGCCGGTGCCCTTCTGGCGGTACGGCTTCTTGCCGCCACCGCGGACGTCACCACGGGTCTTGGTCGCGTGGGTGCCCTGCCGGCGAGCGGCGAGCTGCGCGACGACGACCTGGTGGATCAGCGGAATGTTGACCTTGGCGCCGAAGATGTCCTCCGGCAGGTCGACGGTGCCCGCCTTGGCACCGCTGGCGTCGAGGACGTCAATGCTCGTCACTTCGCAGCCCCCTTCTTGGCAGCGGTGCGGATGAGGACCAGGCTGCCGTTGGCGCCGGGGATCGCACCCTTGATCAGGATGAGGCCCTTCTCAGCGTCCACGGCGTGGACCTTCAGGCTCTGGATGGTGGTGCGGGCGTTACCCATACGACCGGCCATACGCAGGCCCTTGAAGACGCGGCCCGGAGTGGCGCAGCCGCCGATGGAGCCCGGCGAGCGGTGCTTGCGCTGCGTACCGTGCGAAGCGCTCAGACCACCGAAGTTGTGGCGCTTCATGACGCCCGCGAAGCCCTTGCCCTTGCTCTTGCCCGTCACGTCGACGTGCTGCCCGGCCTCGAAGGTGTCCGCGAGGACCTCCTGGCCGATGGTGTACTCGGAGGCGTCCTCGGTGCGGACCTCGGTGAAGTACCGGCGCGGCGTGATGTCGTGCTTGCGCAGGTAGTCGCCGAGCGGCTTGTTGACCTTGCGCGGGTCGACCTGCCCGTAACCGAGCTGGATGGCGGAGTAGCCGTCCTTCTCCGGCGTGCGGACCCTGGTCACCACGCACGGACCGGCCTCGACCACGGTCACCGGGACGATCCGGTTCGCCTCATCGAAGACCTGGGTCATGCCGAGCTTCTTGCCCAGGACGCCCTTGATCTGCTTAGCCATGTCAGTGCGTTCCCTCAGAGCTTGATCGAGATGTCAACGCCGGCGGGGAGGTCGAGACGCATGAGCGAGTCGACGGTCTTCGGCGTCGGGTCGATGATGTCAATCAGCCGCTTGTGCGTACGCATCTCAAAGTGCTCGCGGCTGTCCTTGTACTTGTGCGGCGACCGGATGACGCAGTACACGTTCTTCTCGGTCGGCAGCGGCACCGGGCCAGCGACCTTGGCACCGGTCCG
This sequence comes from Microtetraspora sp. NBRC 16547, assembly GCF_030268965.1. Classification (GTDB taxonomy): domain Bacteria; phylum Actinomycetota; class Actinomycetes; order Streptosporangiales; family Streptosporangiaceae; genus Microtetraspora. Next base: position 463,113 of record NZ_BSSE01000001.1, read on the forward strand.
CGTCACCGTCTCGACGATCTTCTTGGCCGAGCTGTCGATGACCTCGTGGTCATACGCCTTAAGCCGGATGCGGATCTTCTGTCCCGCCATAATGGCCTCGGTGTCCTTCGCTGTCGTCCTATTAAGCTTCGTGCGGCCTACTGCCGCTTGTGATCCCACGTAACAGACAGTCCGGACCAGGTCCGGTCTTCCGTGATCCGGCAGTCGTTTCGGTCACATTCCGGCCGAAACGGCTGCGAGATCACGGTCGGGGTCTCCCGTGGGTGCGGGGAAGCGAACGGCTTCCCTCGTGGTTCGGCGGTCAGGCCCGGTGGGGGCCCGACCGCCGCCCCGCGATCGTACTACTTGATGATCTTCGTCACGCGACCGGCGCCGACGGTGCGGCCGCCCTCGCGGATCGCGAACTTGAGGCCTTCCTCCATCGCGATCGGCTGGATCAGCTGGACGCTCATCTCGGTGTTGTCACCGGGCATGACCATCTCGGTGCCCTCCGGCAGGTTCACGACACCGGTCACGTCAGTGGTCCGGAAGTAGAACTGCGGACGGTAGTTGTTGAAGAACGGCGTGTGGCGGCCGCCCTCGTCCTTGGACAGGATGTAGACCTGGCCCTCGAACTCGGTGTGCGGGGTCGTGGTGCCCGGCTTGATGATGCACTGGCCGCGCTCGACGTCCTCGCGCTTGATGCCGCGCAGGAGCAGACCGACGTTGTCACCGGCCTGGCCCTCGTCAAGGAGCTTGCGGAACATCTCGACGCCGGTGACGGTCGTCGTGGTGCTCTTCTCCTTGATGCCGATGATGTCGACGGTCTCGTTGACCTTGACGATGCCGCGCTCGATACGGCCGGTGACGACGGTGCCACGACCGGTGATCGAGAACACGTCCTCGATCGGCATCAGGAACGGCTTGTCGGTGTCACGAACCGGCTCGGGAACGTTGTCGTCCACGGCGGTCATGAGCTCGACGATGGAGTCGCCCCACTTCTCGTCGCCCTCGAGCGCCTTCAGCGCCGAGACGCGAACGACCGGCAGGTCGTCGCCCGGGAACTCCTGGGCGGAGAGCAGCTCGCGAACCTCGAGCTCGACGAGCTCCAGGATCTCCTCGTCGTCGACCATGTCAGCCTTGTTCAGGGCGACGACGATGTAGGGTACGCCGACCTGGCGGGCCAGGAGGACGTGCTCCTTGGTCTGCGGCATCGGGCCGTCGGTGGCGGCGACCACGAGGATCGCGCCGTCCATCTGGGCCGCACCGGTGATCATGTTCTTCACGTAGTCGGCGTGACCGGGGCAGTCCACGTGGGCGTAGTGGCGCTTCTCGGTCTGGTACTCGACGTGCGAGATGGAGATGGTGATTCCGCGAGCCTTCTCCTCGGGCGCCTTGTCGATCTTGTCGAACGGGGTCGCCTCGTTGAGGTGCGGGAAACGGTCGTGAAGCACCTTGGTGATCGCCGCGGTCAGAGTGGTCTTGCCGTGGTCGATGTGCCCAATGGTGCCGATGTTCACGTGCGGCTTGCTCCGCTCGAACTTGGCCTTGGCCACTGCTCTGTCTCCTTAGAGATTCTGACTTGACTTTCGTCTTCTAATTCAGGCTCTGTACGGCGGGGCGCCACGAGTGCGCCCCTCCGTACGCGGGCGTTGAGCGTACTGCTACTCGCCCCGAACCTTCGCGACGATCTCCTTGGCGATGCCCGGGGGCACCTCCGCGTAGGAGTCGAACTGCATGCTGTACACGGCCCGGCCCTGGGTCTTGCTGCGCAAGTCACCCACGTAACCGAACATCTCCGACAGCGGGACGAGGGCCTTGATGACCTTGGCCCCGGTCCGGTCTTCCATCGCCTGGATCTGTCCCCGGCGACCGTTGAGGTCGCCGATGACGTCACCCATGTAGTCCTCGGGCGTGGTGACCTCAACGGCCATCATCGGCTCGAGGATTACGGCGTCAGCCTTACGAGCGGCCTCCTTGAAGGCCATCGAACCGGCAATCTTGAAAGCCATTTCGGACGAGTCGACCTCGTGGAAGGCGCCGTCCCGCAGGGTCACCTTAACGCCGACCATCGGGTAGCCGGCGAGGACGCCGAACTCCGCGGCCTCCTGGGCGCCCGCGTCGACCGAGGGGATGTACTCCCGCGGGATGCGGCCACCGGTGACCTTGTTCTCGAACTCGTAACCGTCGTTGCCGTCGCCCAGCGGCTCGAGGTCGATGATGACGCGCGCGAACTGGCCGGAACCACCGGTCTGCTTCTTGTGCGTGTACTCGACCTTCTCCACCTTGCGGCGGATGGTCTCGCGGTAGGCGACCTGCGGACGGCCGACGTTCGCCTCGACCTTGAACTCGCGCCGCATGCGGTCGACGAGGATCTCCAGGTGAAGCTCGCCCATGCCCCAGATGACCGTCTGCCCGGTCTCCTCGTCACGACGGACCTGGAAGGACGGGTCCTCCTCGGCCAGTCGCTGGATGGCGGTGCCGAGCTTCTCCTGGTCGCCCTTGGTCTTGGGCTCGATGGCCACGTTGATGACCGGCGCCGGGAAGTTCATCGACTCCAGGACGACCTGGTTCGCCACGTCACTGAGGGTGTCACCGGTGGTGGTGTCCTTCAGACCCATGACGGCGACGATCTGACCGGCGGACGCGGACGAGCGCTCCTCGCGCTTGTTCGCGTGCATCTGGTAGATCTTGCCGATCCGCTCCTTCTTGCCCTTGGTCGAGTTGATGACCCCGGTGCCAGTCTCGAGCGTGCCCGAGTAGATGCGGATGTAGGTGAGCTTACCCAGGTGCTGGTCGCTCATGATCTTGAAGGCCAGAGCGGCGAACGGCTCGTCCAGGTCCGCGTGGCGCTCGATGACCTGGTCCTCGTTGCCGACCGCGTGACCCTGGAAGGCCGGGATGTCGGTCGGCGCCGGCAGGTAGGCGACGATCGCGTCGAGCAGGGGCTGCACGCCCTTGTTCTTGAACGCGGTGCCGCACAGGACCGGGTTGACGGCGCTGCTCAGCGTGGCGCGGCGGATGGCCGCGACGAGCTGCTCCTCGGTGGGCTCGACGCCCTCGAGGAAGAGCTCCATGAGCTCGTCGTCGTTCTCGGCGACGGTCTCGACCAGCTTGTCGCGCCACTCGCGCGCCGCGTCGGCGTGGTCGGCCGGGATGTCGACGACGTCGTACATCTCGCCCTTGGCCGTCTCGGCGCTCCAGATCAGGCCCTTCATCTTCACCAGGTCGATGACGCCCTTGAAGTCGGCCTCAACACCCCAGGGAAGCTGGACGACCAGCGGAGTCGCACCGAGGCGCGACACGATCATGTCGACGCAACGGTGGAACTCGGCGCCGACCCGGTCCATCTTGTTGACAAAGCAAATACGGGGCACGCCGTACCGGTCGGCCTGACGCCACACGGTCTCGGACTGCGGCTCGACACCGGCGACGGCGTCGAAAACAGCTACGGCACCGTCAAGGACACGCAGTGAGCGCTCCACCTCGACGGTGAAGTCCACGTGACCAGGCGTGTCGATGATGTTGATCGTGTGATCAAGCCAGCTACAGGTCGTCGCGGCAGACGTGATCGTGATGCCGCGCTCCTGCTCCTGCTCCATCCAGTCCATCGTGGCGGCACCCTCGTGGGTCTCGCCAATCTTGTAGTTGATGCCGGTGTAGAACAGGATGCGCTCAGTCGTGGTGGTCTTGCCCGCATCGATGTGGGCCATGATCCCGATGTTGCGGACCTTGGCCAGTTCAAGAGCGGTCGTGGTGGCCACTGCTTTGCGTCCTTAACTCGTCGTAGGTGCCGACTACCAGCGGTAGTGGGCGAAGGCCTTGTTGGACTCGGCCATCTTGTGCGTGTCCTCACGCCGCTTGACGCTGGCTCCAAGACCGTTGCTGGCGTCGAGAAGCTCGTTCATGAGCCGCTCGGTCATGGTCTTCTCGCGGCGCGCCCGAGAGTACTGAACGAGCCAGCGGAGGGCCAGAGTAGTGCTACGCGCGGCGCGCACCTCGACCGGGACCTGGTAGGTGGCGCCACCCACCCGGCGGCTGCGCACCTCCAGAGTGGGCTTGACGTTGTCGAGCGCACGCTTGAGGGTGACGACCGGGTCGTTGCCGGTCTTGTCCTTGCAGCCCTCGAGGGCGCCGTAGACGATCGACTGCGCGATGGAACGCTTGCCGTCCAGGAGGACCTTGTTGATCAAGGCGGTCACCAGCGGCGAGTTGTGCACCGGGTCAGCGACCAGCTGGCGGCGACCAGGGGAACCCTTGCGCGGCATGTCAGCTCTTCTCCTTCTTAGCGCCGTAGCGGCTGCGGGCCTGCTTGCGGTTGCGGACACCCTGGGTGTCCAGCGAGCCGCGGATGATCTTGTAGCGAACACCCGGCAGGTCCTTCACACGACCGCCACGCACGAGCACGATCGAGTGCTCCTGAAGGTTGTGGCCCACACCCGGGATGTAAGCCGTGACCTCGATGCCGTTGGTGAGCCGAACACGCGCGACCTTGCGCAGCGCCGAGTTGGGCTTCTTGGGGGTCGTGGTGTAAACGCGGGTGCAAACGCCGCGCCGCTGCGGGCTCCCCTTGAGGGCAGGAGTCTTGGTCTTACTGACCTTGTCCTGCCGGCCCTTGCGGACCAACTGCTGAATCGTGGGCACCGCGTCTCCGTTTCGTGCCTTGCCGGTGATACGTGGACCCCGGATCGGACAACCGCCCCCGGCACGCTCGCGATCCGCTGACGCGAACCTCTCAGTGCCCGGCTCGGCAACCATTCCAGGTGATGCTTTCGCAGGTACTGCCGGTGTCATGACCTGCTGGTTTTGGAACTCCTCCGACCCCCGCGCTCGGGCGTGTCGCGCACTCGCCGCACCACACCCGGTCGAACCCGGTCGATTTGGAGGAGTCCTGCGGCGCTCGCCACCCTCCCCGAAGCCGGGAACGGCTCTCCAAGCACGCGCATGCGAGCCCATGAACCATGGGCACGAAGGAAAAGAGTACCCAGCGCATCGCAACACGTCAAAACGGATGCGGCGTGGTTCGTCGTGATCCGTGCCATGGTTCGCGTGGCCCACTCTGATGCGGACCACTACAAGCTCGGAGCGATTATACCCGGACAGCGGAACCTTCTCGGCCATTTCCGCCGACGCGCAAGGAAGCGTCCGGCACCTGAGCTTCCAGGTGCCGGACGCTTCCGTTGTGGACTAGCGGCCGTACTGGCCGAAGTCGTACTCCTCCAGCGGCACGGCCTCGCCGCTGCCGGAGCCGAAGGTGTACTCCGCGGCGGAGCCGTCGTAGCCGCCGACCGTGTACATCGCGGCCTTGGCCTCCTCGGTCGGCTCGACCCGGATGTTGCGGTACTGGGGCATGCCCGTACCGGCCGGGATGAGCTTACCGATGATGACGTTCTCCTTGAGACCGAGCAGCGAGTCCGACTTGGCGTGGATCGCCGCGTCGGTGAGCACCCGTGTCGTCTCCTGGAAGGACGCCGCCGACAGCCAGGACTCGGTCGCCAGCGAGGCCTTCGTGATGCCCATCAGGACCGGACGTCCGGAGGCCGGCTGGCCGCCCTCCGCCACGGTCTGGCGGTTCATCTGCTCGAAGCGCGGCCGCTCGACGAGCTCACCGGGCAGCAGCTCGGTGTCGCCCGACTCCAGCACGTTCACGCGCTTGAGCATCTGCCGGACGATGACCTCGATGTGCTTGTCGTGGATCGACACACCCTGCGAGCGGTACACCTGCTGGACCTCGTCCACCAGGTGGAGCTGCACCGCGCGCGGGCCGAGGATGCGCAGCACCTCGTTCGGGTTGCGCGCACCCGCGATCAGCAGCTGGCCGACGTCGACGCGCTGCCCCTCGGTGACCAGCAGCCGCGACCGCATCGACACCGGGTAGGCGATCTCCTCGGAGCCGTCGTCCGGAGTGATGACGATCTTGCGGGTCTTGTCGGTCTCGTCGATCCTGACCCGGCCGGTGACCTCGCTGATCGGGGCCACACCCTTGGGGACGCGGGCCTCGAACAGCTCCTGGACACGCGGCAGACCGTGCGTGATGTCCGCACCGGCCACACCACCGGTGTGGAAGGTACGCATCGTCAGCTGGGTGCCGGGCTCACCGATCGACTGGGCCGCGATGATGCCGACGGCCTCGCCGACGTCGACCAGCTTGCCTGTGGCCAGCGAGCGGCCGTAGCAGGTGGCGCAGACACCGATCTTGGCCTCGCACACCAGGGTGCTGCGGGTCCTGACCGTCTCCACGCCCGCCGCGATGAGCGCGGTGACCACGGCGTCGTTGATGTCCGTGCCCGCCGAGGCGACGAGCTTGCCGTCCACCTCGACGTCCTCGGCCAGGATGCGGCCGTGCACGTTGCTCTCGGCGTTCTCGGCCTTGGCCAGGTTGCCCTGAGCGTCCCGCTCGCCGACGTGCAGCGGAACCGCGCGGTCGGTGCCGCAGTCGATCTCGCGGACGATGACGTCCTGGGCGACGTCGACCAGACGACGGGTCAGGTAACCCGAGTCAGCGGTCCGCAGCGCGGTGTCCGCCAGACCCTTCCGCTGGCCGTGCGTGGAGATGAAGTACTCCAGCACCGACAGGCCCTCGCGGAACGAGGACTTGATCGGCCGCGGGATGGTCTCACCCTTGGTGTTGGACACCAGACCGCGGATGCCCGCGATCTGCCGGACCTGCATCTTGTTACCGCGGGCGCCGGAGTTGACCATCATCCAGACCGGGTTCGTCGCCGGGAACGCGTTGACCATGTCGGTCTCCACGTCCGCGGTGGCGTGGGTCCAGATCTCGATGAGCTCCTGACGGCGCTCCTCGTCCGTGATCAGACCGCGGTCGTACTCGCGCTGGACCTTGTCCGCGCGCTTCTCGTACGCCTCCATGATCTCGGCCTTGTTCGGCGGGGCGACGACGTCCTCGATCGAGATCGTGACACCGGCGCGCGTGGCCCAGTAGAAGCCCGCGTCCTTCAGCGCGTCCAGCGCCTGCGCGACCTCGACCTTCGGGTACCGCTCGGCCAGCTCGTTGACGATCGCCGAGAGCTGCTTCTTGCCGACCTGGTAGTTCACGAAGGGGTAGTTGTCGGGCAGCGTCTGGTTGAACAGGCACCGGCCGAGCGTGGTCTCCAGCCGGATCGGCTGACCGGCCTCCCATCCCTCCGGAGCCTCCCAACCGCGCGGCGGCGGGACGTCCTTGAGCCGCACCTGGATCTTGGCCTGCGTGTCGAGCTCGCGGCGGTCGAACGCCATGAGCGCCTCCGCCACGGAGGCGAACACGCGACCCTCACCCGGGGCGCCCTCCTTCTGGGTGGTCAGCCAGTACAGACCGATGACCATGTCCTGGGTGGGCATCGTCACCGGCTTGCCGTCGGCCGGCTTGAGGATGTTGTTGGTCGACAACATCAGGATGCGCGCCTCGGCCTGGGCCTCGGCCGACAGCGGCAGGTGCACGGCCATCTGGTCACCGTCGAAGTCCGCGTTGAACGCGGTGCAGACGAGCGGGTGGATCTGGATGGCCTTGCCCTCGACGAGCTGCGGCTCGAAAGCCTGGATGCCCAGGCGGTGCAGCGTCGGCGCACGGTTGAGCAGCACCGGGTGCTCGGTGATGACCTCTTCGAGCACGTCCCACACGACCGGGCGGGCCCGCTCGACCATGCGCTTGGCCGACTTGATGTTCTGCGCGTGGTTCAGGTCGACCAGGCGCTTCATCACGAACGGCTTGAACAGCTCCAGCGCCATCTGCTTGGGCAGGCCGCACTGGTGCAGCTTCAGCTGCGGGCCGACGACGATGACCGAACGGCCGGAGTAGTCGACACGCTTGCCCAGCAGGTTCTGGCGGAAGCGTCCCTGCTTGCCCTTCAGCATGTCGCTGAGGGACTTCAGCGGACGGTTGCCGGGACCCGTGACCGGACGACCGCGGCGGCCGTTGTCGAACAGCGCGTCGACGGCCTCCTGGAGCATCCGCTTCTCGTTGTTCACGATGATCTCGGGCGCGCCGAGGTCGAGCAGACGCTTGAGGCGGTTGTTCCGGTTGATGACCCGGCGGTACAGGTCGTTCAGGTCCGAGGTCGCGAACCGGCCACCGTCGAGCTGCACCATGGGGCGCAGGTCCGGCGGAATGACCGGGATGCAGTCCAGGACCATGCCGCTCGGCGAGTTCCGCGTGTTGAGGAACGCCGCGACGACCTTGAGCCGCTTGAGGGCGCGGGCCTTCTTCTGGCCCTTGCCGCTGCGGATGGTCTCGCGCAGGTTCTCGGCCTCGGCCTCCAGGTCGAAGCTGTTCAGCCGCTCCTGGATCGCCTGGGCGCCCATGCCGCCGCGGAAGTACCGGCCGAACCGGTCGCGCATCTCGCGGTAGAGCAGCTCGTCGCCCTCCAGGTCCTGGACCTTGAGGCTCTTGAACCGGCTCCACACCTCGTCGAGGCGGTCCAGCTCACGCTGGGCGCGGTCGCGCAGCTGCCGCATCTCGCGGTCGGCGCCCTCACGCACCTTGCGCCGCGCGTCGCCCTTGGCACCGGCGGCCTCGAGCTCGGCCAGGTCGGCCTCGAGCTTCTTCTGCCTGGCCTCGATGTCCGCGTCACGGCGCTGCTCGATGTGCTGCCGCTCGACGGAGATCTTCGCCTCCAGCGACGGCAGGTCGCGGTCGCGCATCTCCGTGTCGACGTGCGTGATCATGTACGCCGCGAAGTAGATGACCTTCTCGAGGTCCTTCGGCGCCAGGTCGAGCAGGTAGCCCAGGCGCGAAGGAACACCCTTGAAGTACCAGATGTGCGTGACCGGAGCGGCCAGCTCGATGTGGCCCATCCGCTCACGGCGCACCTTGGCCCGGGTCACCTCGACGCCACAGCGCTCACAGATGATGCCCTTGAACCGGACTCGCTTGTACTTACCGCAGTAGCACTCCCAGTCCCGGGTCGGACCGAAGATCTTCTCGCAGAAGAGTCCGTCCTTCTCCGGCTTGAGCGTCCGGTAGTTGATCGTCTCTGGCTTCTTCACCTCGCCGTGCGACCACTGACGGATATCGTCAGCCGTCGCAAGGCCGATGCGCAGTTCGTCGAAGAAGTTGACGTCTAGCACTTTTGATCCCCTCAGCTTCTAGATCAGACCTCTTCGACACTGCTCGGCTCGCGCCGGGACAGGTCGATGCCGAGTTCTTCAGCGGCACGGAAGACGTCCTCGTCGGTGTCCCGCATCTCGATGGACATGCCATCGCTCGACAGGACCTCGACGTTGAGGCAGAGCGACTGCATTTCCTTGATGAGGACCTTGAACGACTCGGGGATGCCCGGCTCGGGGATGTTCTCGCCCTTGACGATGGCCTCGTAGACCTTCACGCGACCGAGAACGTCGTCCGACTTGATCGTCAGCAGCTCCTGCAGCGCGTACGCGGCGCCGTAGGCCTCGAGGGCCCACACCTCCATCTCACCGAAGCGCTGGCCACCGAACTGGGCCTTACCGCCGAGCGGCTGCTGGGTGATCATGGAGTACGGACCGGTCGAACGCGCGTGGATCTTGTCGTCGACCAGGTGGAGCAGCTTCAGGATGTAGATGTAGCCGACCGAGATCGGGTGCGGGAACGGCTCGCCGGAACGGCCGTCGAACAGCCGCGCCTTGCCGTTCTCGCCGACCATGCGCGAACCGTCCCTGTTGACCAGGGTGTTGTTCAGCAGGCCGACGATCTCCTCCTCGTGGGCGCCGTCGAACACCGGGGTGGCCACGTTGGTGCGCGGCTCGACCTTGGCGAGACCCTTCTCGCGCAGGCGCTCCGCCCAGGCCTCCTCGATGCCGGAGACGTCCCACCCTCGGGCCGCGATCCAGCCGAGGTGGGTCTCCAGCACCTGGCCGACGTTCATTCGTCCCGGAACGCCCAGCGGGTTCAGGACGATGTCGACCGGCGTGCCGTCCTCGAGGAACGGCATGTCCTCCACGGGGAGGATCTTGGAGATGACACCCTTGTTGCCGTGACGGCCAGCGAGCTTGTCGCCGTCGGTGATCTTACGCTTCTGGGCCACGTACACGCGGACCAGCTCGTTCACGCCGGGCGGGAGCTCGTCGCCCTCCTCGCGGCTGAACACGCGAACGCCGATGACCTTGCCGGACTCGCCGTGCGGCACCTTCAGGGAGGTGTCGCGGACCTCGCGCGCCTTCTCACCGAAGATCGCGCGCAGCAGCCGCTCCTCCGGGGTCAGCTCGGTCTCACCCTTGGGCGTGACCTTGCCGACGAGGATGTCGCCGGTCGTGACCTCGGCGCCGATGCGGATGATGCCGCGCTCGTCGAGGTCGGCGAGGACCTCCTCGGAGACGTTCGGGATGTCCCGGGTGATCTCCTCGGGGCCGAGCTTGGTGTCACGGGCGTCGACCTCGTGCTCCTCGATGTGGATCGAGGAGAGCACGTCGTCCTGCACCAGGCGCTGGGACAGGATGATCGCGTCCTCGTAGTTGTGGCCCTCCCACGGCATGAACGCGACGAGCAGGTTCTTGCCGAGCGCCATCTCGCCGGTGTCGGTGCAGGGACCGTCGGCGACGACCTGGCCGACCTCGACCCGGTCGCCCTCGTGGACGATCGGCTTCTGGTTGAAGCAGGTGCCCTGGTTGGAACGCTTGAACTTCGCGACACGGTAAGTGGTGCGCGTGCCGTCGTCGTTCATCACGGTGACGTAGTCGGCCGAGACCTCCTCGACCACACCGGCCTTCTCGGCGCTGATGACGTCGCCGGCGTCGGTGGCGGCGCGGTACTCCATGCCGGTGCCGACCAGCGGAGCCTCGCTCTTGAGCAGGGGCACCGACTGGCGCTGCATGTTCGAGCCCATGAGCGCGCGGTTGGCGTCGTCGTGCTCGAGGAACGGGATCATGGCGGTCGCGACCGACACCATCTGGCGCGGCGAGACGTCCATGTAGTCGACCTCGGACGGGTGGACGGCCTCGAACTCGCCGCCCTTCCGGCGGGCGAGCACGCGGGTGTCGGCGAAGGTGCCGTCGGGGTTCAGGGCCGTGTTGGCCTGGGCGACGACGTGCCGGTCCTCCACGTCCGCGGTCAGGTAGTCGATCTCGTCGGTGACCCGGCCGTCGACGACGCGGCGGTACGGGGTCTCCACGAAGCCGAAGGAGTTGACCCGGCCGAAGGACGACAGCGAGCCGATCAGACCGATGTTCGGGCCTTCCGGCGTCTCGATCGGGCACATCCGGCCGTAGTGGGACGGGTGGACGTCACGGACCTCGAAGCCGGCTCGCTCACGGGACAGACCACCCGGACCCAGGGCCGAGAGGCGACGCTTGTGCGTCAGGCCGGCCAGCGGGTTCGTCTGGTCCATGAACTGGGACAGCTGGGAGGTGCCGAAGAACTCCTTGATCGACGCCACGACCGGGCGGATGTTGATCAGGGTCTGCGGCGTGATCGCCTCGACGTCCTGGGTCGTCATGCGCTCGCGGACGACTCGCTCCATGCGGGCCAGGCCCAGGCGGACCTGGTTCTGGATGAGCTCGCCCACCGTGCGCAGACGGCGGTTGCCGAAGTGGTCGATGTCGTCCGTCTCGACGATCACCGAGCCGTCGGGACCCATGGTCTCCTCGCCGGCGTGCAGGCGCACGATGTACTCGATCGTGGCGACGATGTCCTCGTCGGTCAGCGTGCCCTGGGTGATGTCGGCGTCGACGCCGAGCTTCTTGTTAATCTTGTAACGCCCGACCTTCGCGAGGTCGTAACGCTTGGGGTTGAAATAGAGGTTCTCCAGCAGCGTCTGCGCGGACTCCTTGGTCGGAGGCTCGCCCGGACGCAGCTTGCGGTAGATGTCGAGCAGGGCGTCGTCCTGGCCGGAGGTGTGGTCCTTCTCCAGGGTGGCCCGCATCGACTCGTACTGGCCGAAACGCTCCAGGATCTGGTCGGTCGTCCAACCGAGCGCCTTCAGCAGCACCGTGACGGGCTGCTTGCGCTTGCGGTCGATGCGGACGCCGACGCTGTCACGCTTGTCGATCTCGAACTCGAGCCAGGCGCCGCGGGAAGGGATCACCTTGCAGCCGAACAGGTCCTTGTCGGAGGTCTTGTCGACCGACCGGTCGAAGTAGACGCCCGGGGACCGCACCAGCTGGGAGACCACGACACGCTCGGTGCCGTTGATGATGAAAGTGCCCTTCGGAGTCATGAGCGGGAAGTCGCCCATGAACACCGTCTGGCTCTTGATCTCACCGGTGGTGTTATTGATGAACTCCGCCGTGACGAACATCGGGGCGGAGAAGGTCATGTCCTTGTCTTTGCACTCATCGACTGAGTACTTGGGCGGCTCGAACCGGTGGTCCCGGAACGACAGGGACATGGTTCCGGAGAAGTCCTCGATGGGACTGATCTCCTCAAAGATCTCTTCGAGACCTGACTGGGCCGGAACGTCCTTGCGCCCGGCCTGGCGAGCCGCCTCGACCCGACCCTTCCACTTCTCGTTGCCGAGCAGCCAGTCGAAGGACTCGGTCTGCAGGGCCAGAAGGTCGGGAACTTCGAGCGGCTCCTCGATGCGTGAGAATGACACGGTACGGGGACCGGCGGGTACGGCGGAGGCGTTGCGCGAGGCTGCCAACAGATGTCCTTCCGAGGGCTCGCGGACTGACTACACGCACGCCAGACGACCATGCTACAGAGTTACTCAGAGAAGCGGGTCGTCAAAGGGCAGCGCAAAGGGGCAGTGTAGCCGATGGGCATACACCTGTCCACTTCGCTCTCGCTCTGCGCTCCACGTTGGTGGCAGCATCACCCGTCAGCGCCGAAACGTCAAGCCCGAGGGGCGACATTTCGGCCGACTGATGCCCAGCACGCTGGGTTTTCCCGCTCGCATGACCGTCGAACGTCACCGGACCCAGACGATACCCGCGAGCCCGTCCGGCTAACGCTCTGTCACACGGCGAGTCGAACGCTGACCAACGGTCGACACTGCCTGTGGTCGGTATGTCCTTGCGTAACTCTGGCCAAACATAGTCTTTGCCAACAATTGAATAATCCGGCCTACGGAACGGGCGTGTCGCCCAAGAGCGTGGAGAGATCGGAAACCAGCCAGCGACCATTCTCCCTGGTCATCACGAGGCGTAGCCGGTTCTGGCTCACCTCCTGCCGCGGCCGGTCCTGCCCCGGTTCGCGGCTGCTGGTGACCATGTTCAGGAACACCAGGATCCGGACCTCCTCTGGGGTGGCCGACTCGACCGCGGCGGCGGCCACGACCGCCTGTCGTACCTCCTGTCGCTGCCGGGCGAGCGGCGGCAGGGTCCGGGCGAGCCGGGCATAACGGCCGGCGAGCGCACCCGTGGTGTGGCTCCTGGCCCGGGCGAGGTCCTCCCCCGTCGTCCGGTAGTCGTAGGACAACATGTCGGCCGCGTACGAGCGAGCCGCGGTCATCGCCTCGCGCCCCGCCGCGACACCGCTCTGGATGCGGCTCAGGTCCGTGTACAGCCAGGCGACCGTGGCGGCGAGCCCGACCGTCAGCGCCGCGAGGACCGCGATGAGAATCCGTCTCACTGCACCAGCTCCGACCTGGAGACCAGCCATCGGCCACCGGCCTTGGTGACCTCCATCCGCCATCGGTAGAGGCGTTCCTCCGGCCGGTGCTTGTCGTCCGCCTCCCAGCGGATCAGCGCGTCGCCCACGACCAGGACCTCGGCGGTGCGCCCCTCCCCCGCCATCGACACCAGGCCTGCCGCGCGGAGCACTCCGGTTTGCGACACCTCGCGCTCCAGAGTGGCCTGCCTCAGCGCGGCCCGGGCCTTCACGTACCCGTCACGGGCCTGACCGGTCGAGGTGTCGATGAGCCGCTTCACGTCCTGGTCGACCGTACGGTGGTCGAGCGCGAGCAGGGCGGCCGCGTGCACGGTGGCGGCCTGGACGGCCGCCCGGCGGTCCCGCTCGTCCGCCTGCGCCGCGTTCCGGCTCGTCCCGGCCCACACCGCGGCCGCGGCCAGCCCGGCCACGAGCACCGCCAGCCCTGCGATCAGCGCGCGTCCCACCGGTGGGCTCACCCCCTGAACATGTCATCGGGCCCGGGAGGGTTTCCCGCTACATAGATCGACATATCAGAGTCCGCCGATACGGCGGGGCCGTACGAAAGCGGAAAGGGCGGCCACCCGAAGGTGACCGCCCTTTCGCGGGAAACGTCAGAGTTACTTGACGGTGACGCTGGCGCCGGCGCCCTCCAGGGCAGCCTTGGCCTTCTCCGCCTGCTCCTTGTTGACCTTGCCGTCGAAGACGGGCTTGGGAGCGCCGTCCACGAGGTCCTTGGCCTCCTTGAGGCCCAGGCTGGTCAGAGCGCGGATCTCCTTGATGACCTGGATCTTCTTGTCGCCGGCCGACTCGAGGATGACCTCGAACTCGTCCTGCTCCTCGGCCTCCTCGGCGGCGGGCGCGCCCGGGGCGGCAGCCGCGGCGACGGCGACCGGAGCGGCGGCCTTGACGTCGAAGGTCTCCTCGAAGAGCTTCACGAAGTCGGACAGCTCAAGGAGGGTCATCTCCTTGAAGGACTCGAGCAGCTCGTCGGTGCTGAGCTTCGCCATGGTGTGTTCCTCCGTGTGGATCTAGCAAAAACGTGCAGGGACCGCGGTGTGCGCTTCCCCCCAGGTCCGTGGTGGACGGACCTACTCGCCGGCCTCTTCGCGCTTGGCGCGCAGGGCCTCGGCCAGTCGAGCCATGTTGGTCGGCAGCGCGGCGAAGGTGGCGGCAGCCTGGGACTGCTTCGCCTTCAGCGCACCGGCCAGCTTCGCGAGGAGGATCTCGCGGGACTCAAGGTCGGCAAGCTTGGAGATCTCGGTCGGGGTCATCGACTTGCCGTCGACGACACCACCCTTGATCACCAGAAGGGGGTTGGCCTTGGCGAAATCACGCAGGCCCTTGGCCGTCTCGACCACGTCGCCCTTGACGAACGCGATCGCGGTCGGGCCCTGGAACAGGTCGTCCAGAGCGGTGATCCCGGCGTTGTTCGCCGCGATCTTAGCCAGCGTGTTCTTCGCCACGGCGAACTTCGCATTCCCACCGAGAGAAACGCGCAGCTCCTTGAGCTGAGCGACGGTGAGACCGCGGTATTCGGTCAGAACGGCGCCGCTGGAGCCTTCGAACTCATTCTCGAGTTCGGCAACCGCGGTCACCTTATCCGCCCTCGCCATGGGCCTCCTTCCAGATGTGCCACCGGCGAAGGCGTCCAGAAAAAGGAGGAGCCCCGGCGCAGGCGCACGGGGCTGACACAGGCGCGAACGCGCCCGAAGCTCACATCACACCTACGCTGGTCGCCCACTGAGCGGATCCTTCGGTCACCGGACTTGGCAGTCCGACGACGACCGGCGGTCTTTGGCAAACGCCAGAATAGAGCCCCGACCCCCTGGACGCCAAATCAGTTGCCGTGGACGCTTTGCGGCAGCTCCCCGACCTCGTCCGCGGGCGGCGTCTCGATCGCCACGGACTCGTTGAACGACGTGAAGGCGACGGTGGCGTTGAACGAGCCCCGGCCGGGGGTGCCGTTCAGCGTGATCTTCCGGGGCAGGCCGTCGGCGTCGATCCACGCGTCGAACTTCATGTCGTCGATCTTGGCCATACCGGCCTCCGCCTTGGCGCGTACCTCTGGGGCGAGCTGCTTCACGGCCTCCGCCACCGGGAAGGTGCCCGAGTAGTGCGTGGTGTCCACCCCGCCGACCTGCTCGCCGCCGACCGCCTTGACGTCCTTGGAGGCCGTCAGGAGCGCCACGCTGGTCTTGAGGTCGATCTGCTGGGCCCGGCTGAGGATCTCGTCCACGTTGACGCCTCCGGAGGCGCCGAGCTTCCGGAGATCAAGCTTGATCCACGGCTTGCTCGCGCCCACTAGGGTCTTGAGCATGTCGTACTTCACGTAAACGGTGTCGCCCTGGAGGATCAGCCGGATCCCGCCGGGAACGTTCTGGCCGTCCACGGTGATCTGGTCGAGCGTGAGGTCCGTGGCCAGCGTGGGCTTCTGTTGGAAGCGCATCTTGCCCTGGATGGTGCCGGTGCGTTCCGTGGGGGCCGAGAAGTCCACGACGAGGTCCGCGGTGTAGGAGGTGACGTTCTGAGCCTTCTCGGAGGCCTGCTGCAGCACCTCGGACGCGGACAGCCTCACGTTCCCCAGCGAGGTCGCGGCAGGGGCGCATCCCGCGACCCCGATCACGGCGACCGCCCCGGCGGCCAGCAGAAGTCGGCGCATGTCTTGAGTCCCTTCAAGTCCGGATGACTGCCCTTGACCCTATGGTGCCCGCCTCGCCGACGCGCGATCTGCGCGGCATCCCGACATTCCGTACACGAGAAAACCCCTGCCCGGACATCCGGACAGGGGTTCTCTCAGGTGTGTGAGATCAGGCGTCGATCTCGGCGGTCAGCGCCCGCGTCACGTTCGGGTCGACCGGGATGCCCGGGCCCATGGACGTGGTGAAGGTGACCTTCTTGAGGTAACGGCCCTTGGCGGCCGACGGCTTGAGACGCAGCACCTCGTCGAGGGCGGCGGCGTAGTTCTCGACGAGCTGACGCTCCTCGAAGGACGCCTTGCCGATGATGAAGTGCAGGTTCGCGTGCCGGTCGACACGGAACTCGATCTTGCCGCCCTTGATGTCGGTGACGGCCTTGCCGACGGCCGGGGTGACGGTCCCGGTCTTCGGGTTGGGCATGAGACCGCGCGGACCGAGCACGCGGCCGAGGCGGCCGACCTTGCCCATCAGGTCCGGGGTCGCGACGACGGCGTCGAAGTCGAGACGGCCCTTGGCCACTTCCTCGATCAGGTCGTCGGCGCCCACGATGTCGGCGCCCGCGGCGCGCGCCTCCTCGGCACGGTCGCCGGTCGCGAAGACCAGGACCCGGGCGGTCTTACCGGTGCCGTGCGGGAGGTTGACGGTGCCACGGACCATCTGGTCCGCCTTGCGCGGGTCGACGCCCAGACGCAGGGCGACCTCGACGGTGGCGTCGAACTTGGTGGTCGCGGTCTTCTTCGCCAGCCGGACGCCGTCCAGCGGGCTGTAGAAGTGGTCGCGGTCGACCTGGCCGGCCGCGTTCTTCCAGTTCTTGCTGCGCTTCACTTCAGGCTCCTCATGGAGTTCGTGGTCCGGGCCGGCGCTGGCCCTGCCACAGTGCTTGTCTGCGTCGGCGGGTACTACTCGGCGATCGTGATGCCCATCGACCGGGCAGTGCCGGCGATGATCTTCTCAGCGGCCTCGACGTCGTTGGCGTTGAGGTCCTGCATCTTGGTCTCGGCGATCTGACGCAGCTGGTCCTTGGTGAGCTTGCCCACCTTGTCCTTGTGCGGGTTCGCGCTGCCCTTCTGCAGACCGGCGGCCTTCTTGATCAGCTCGGGCGCCGGCGGCGTCTTCGTGACGAAGGTGAAGGTGCGGTCTTCGAAGATGGTGATCTCGACGGGGATGATGTTCCCCCGCTGGGCCTCCGTCGCAGCGTTGTACTGCTTGACGAATTCCATGATGTTGACGCCGTGCGGACCGAGCGCGGTACCGACCGGCGGCGCGGGCGTGGCCTGGCCAGCGGGAAGCTGGACCTTGACCAGTGCCGCGATCTTCTTCTTGGGAGGCATGCTCTCTCCGGGTCCTTGACTACTTGAATCTCTCAGCCCGAGCCCTCACCACGTGAGGACACGGCGACACCGTGATCGGTGCCGCCGCCCGGGCTCACCCTCACGACCGTGAGGACGACTAACGAGTCTATTCCAGGCCGTCAGATCTTCGAGACCTGGTTGAACGACAGCTCGACAGGGGTCTCGCGGCCGAAGATCGACACGAGCACCTTGAGCTTCTGCGACTCGATGCTGATCTCGCTGACCGTGGCGGGAAGCGTGGCGAACGGGCCGTCCATGACGGTGACGGACTCGCCGACCTCGAACTCGACGGTCGCGGCGGCCGCCTTGGAGGCCGCCTTCTTCACTTCCTCCGTCGGCTCGGGCGCCAGCAGCTTGGCGACCTCGTCGAGGTTCAGCGGGCTCGGCTTGTTCGAGAGGCCGACGAAGCCGGTGACGCCGGGCGTGTTGCGCACCGCGGCCCAGGACTCGTCGGTGAGGTCCATCCGAACCAGGACGTACCCCGGAAGCACACGCTCCTTGATCGGAGTCTTCTTGCCGCCCTTGAACTCCGTGATCGTGTGGGTCGGGACCTCGACCTGGAAGATGTAGTCCTCCATGTTGAGGGACCCGGTACGGCTCTCGATGTTCTGCTTCACGCGGTTCTCATAGCCGGCGTAGGAGTGGATCACGTACCACTCGCCGAACTGGCCGCGGAGCTGGCGCTTGAACTCCTCGACGGGGTCGATCTCCGGGACGACATCGCCGTCTTCGTCGACCTCTGCCACGGCCTCGCCCGAGTCGGCGTCAACATCAACGTCAGCGCCGTCCTCGCCGGCGGCAGCGGTGTCGTCGACCTTCTCTACGGCCTCGTCCGGCTCGGTCTCCCACTCATCGCGGGAGCCATCGACCGGCAGCGGGGACTCGGACACGGTGACTCTTCCTCTTTCGTCGGTGACATGACGTGCGACGACCAGGGTCGGATCAGGATCCGCCGAAGACCACCAGCACACCCTTCGTCAGCAGGAAGTCTAGCCCGGCCACGATCGCAACCATGATCACAACAAAGCCGAGGACCACAGAAGTGTAAGTGATCAGATCCTTGCGCCTCGGCCAGATGACCTTATGCAGTTCGGCGACGACCTGCCGATAGAAAAGCGCGGGAGAGGTCCGCTTGGCCTTCTTCTCACCGCTCGGCTTGCCTGGCTTTCCAGCGGTCTCGCCGCGGGTGTCGATCGCCACAATCCTCACCTGATTCGTCGTGTCCATCGCAACTTGCGGCGCGCTTTCACGCCTTTGGTGCGCGGACCGCACTCCGCAGGGCACGAGGGACTCGAACCCCCAACCGCCGGTTTTGGAGACCGGTGCGCTACCAATTGCGCTAGTGCCCTAAGCCGTGCACCACGATACCCGAGAAACGGATCGACACCGCCGAACGTTTCCGTCGTGGCCCACTAGACGCTGAAGTGTACGTGGGAATGGCGACTTCGTCGAACCAGATCGTCCGCGCTGCTCAAAGCTACCTTGAGCGACCGTCCGGATGCTGGATAAGCGGAGAAGGATTCCCGCAGGTCTGAAACGATGGAGGCATGACCCGACCCCGCATCTCCGCGCGTATCTCCGCGATCTCAGAGTCCGCGACGCTGGCCGTGGACGCCAAGGCGAAGGCGATGAAGGCGGCCGGTCGGCCGGTCATCGGCTTCGGCGCCGGCGAGCCCGACTTCCCGACGCCCGACTACATCGTCGAGGCGGCCATCGAGGCGTGCCGGAACCCCAGGTTCCACAAGTACACGCCGGCCGGGGGTCTGCCCGAGCTCAAGCAGGCGATCGCCGAGAAGACGCTGCGCGACTCCGGGTTCCAGGTCGACGCCTCGCAGGTGCTGGTGACCAACGGCGGCAAGCAGGCCGTCTACGAGGCCTTCGCGACCCTGCTCGACCCGGGTGACGAGGTCCTGGTCGTCGCGCCCTACTGGACGACCTATCCGGAGGCGATCAAGCTCGCCGGCGGCGTCCAGGTCGACGTCGTGACCGACGAGACGACGGGATACCTCGCGTCGGTCGAGCAGCTGGAGGAGAAGCTCACCGAGCGGACCAAGGTGCTGCTGTTCGTCTCACCGTCCAACCCGACCGGAGCCGTCTACTCGCCCGCGCAGGTCGAGGAGATCGGCCGCTGGGCGCTGGACAAGGGTCTCTGGGTCGTCACCGACGAGATCTACGAGCACCTCGTGTACGGCGGCGCGACGTTCTCCAGCATCGCGACGGCCGTGCCCGAGTTGCGCGAGCGCGTGGTCGTCCTCAACGGCGTGGCCAAGACGTACGCGATGACCGGCTGGCGGGTGGGCTGGCTGATCGGGCCGTCCGACGTCGTGAAGGCCGCGACGAACCTGCAGTCGCACGCCACCTCCAACGTGTCGAACGTGGCCCAGGCCGCCGCCCTCGCCGCCGTCTCCGGCGACCTGTCGGCCGTCGCGAAGATGCGTGAGGCGTTCGACCGCCGCCGGCAGACCATGGTCCGGATGCTCAACGAGATCCCGGGCGTGGCGTGCCCTGAACCGTTCGGCGCGTTCTACGCGTACCCGACCGTCAAGGCACTGCTGGGCAAGGAGATCCGCGGCCGGCGGCCGGCCTCCTCCGCCGAGCTGGCCGAGCTGATCCTCGAAGAGGCCGAGGTAGCCCTGGTGCCCGGCGAGGCGTTCGGCACCCCCGGCTACTTCCGCCTGTCGTACGCGTTGGGCGACGACGACCTCGTCGAGGGCGTCAGCCGCGTGGCCAAGCTGCTCACGGAAGCACACTGAGCCGCATAATCGCACAAACCGCACGAATCGTACGAAAGGCCCGGACCGCCATGGTCCGGGCCTTTCCGGTATCTTGCGGCACCCGCTGAGAGCGCCGTTCGCCGTCCGCGTGGCTACCGTACGCGGCGGCGCGAGACCCGTGCGGATCTTCAGCTCTCGACGACCACTCCCTCGGCGATCTTCTTGATCTCCGCGTTGGCGGCGTCGTCCCCGAGCTTCTGGACGAACGCCGGGCTGAGCATGATCTCCACCGCGAAGTCGTCACGCGGGAACCAAACCAGCGTGAGGGTGGTCTCGGGAGTGCTCGCCGCGACGTCGCCGCCCTCGGTGAGCGAGCCGATATATCCCCGCTTGCCGTGGATCTTCACTGGGGCGCCCTTGGCGTAGCCACGCCGGTCACGGGCGGCCTTCCCCTTGAAGACCACCGCCTGCACCGAGTACTGCCCGGTGCTCGCCAGGCTCGGCTCGACCCACGTGGTGGTAAAGCTGGTCTTGCCGAAGCCGTCCTTGCCCGACCACTTGCCCCATTCGAGGCCGTCGGGCAGGTAATCCAGATGAACACCGCCGAAGGTTCGGCCGTCACCCAGGTCACCGAGGTCCTGCAGCGGATTGTCCCCGGCGGGCACGGCCGACGGTGCCGACGTCGGCGCGGGGGCCGTCGCGATGGTGACCTCCACGGTGGAGCCTTCCGGGGCCACGGTCCCGCCGACCGGCTGCTGCGCGATGATCGTTCCCGGCTGCTGCCCTTCGGTGACGACCTTCTTCCAGCCCACCACGAAACCGGCGGTCTCCAGGATCTCCCTGACGCCCTCGTTGGTGACCCCGACGACGTTCGGCACGACATTTCCGGAGATGGCGCGATCGTCACCCGCGGGCTCGGACGTTCCGATCGCAGGCGTCCCCACCGGTGCCGCCGCCGGAGCCGCCGTCGAGGCCAGGTAGACCGGTATGGCTCCCGCCACCGCGGCCGTCAGCAGCGCGGCTCCCGCCGTACGAAACCGGACGACCTGGCGACGGTTGCGCCGCCGGATCCGCTGCCCCATCGACGGCGGGGCCTGGACGCCGGCCACCCGGGAGGCCATGGCCTCCTTCAGCGTGTCTTCCACGTTCACGTCCACGTTCATGCCGACGCTCCTTCCAGCGTTCCCAGGCGTGTGCGGATTCTCGCCAGACCACGCGCGGCCTGGCTCTTCACGGTCCCGACCGAGCAGCCGAGCGAGGCCGCCGTCTCGGCCTCGGACATGTCCTCCCAGTACCGCAGGACCAGTACGGCGCGCATCCGCGCCGGAAGCTTCCCCAGTTCGGCCAGCAGGAGGTCCCGCAGGCCGGGGTCGGGCGATTCCACGGGCGTGTCGGGAGGGCTCGCGAAGGTGATCTCCTGGATCACCCGCCTCCTGCGCGCTTTCGTGATCGCGGCGTTCACCACGACCCGGCGCGCGTACGCCTCGGGGTTGTCGCGTCGGATGCGCGGCCAGTGCCGGTACACCTTCTCCAGCGCGCCCTGGACCAGGTCTTCGGCGTCGTGTGGGGACGCGCCGCAGACCAGGATCGCGGTGCGGAGCAGGGCGGTGCTTCGCGCGGCCAGGAACTCGTCGAAGGCCGCCTCGTCTTCTTCCGTCATGAGCTCCCCTTTCGCCCGTCCACAACGCGTGAAGGGCGTACGAGGTTGAGACACGATGCGGCAGGATATGGAAATGCCGCGCTCACTCGACAAACTCCCCAAAGCCCACCTGCATCTGCACTTCACAGGCTCGATGCGGCATACGACGCTGATCGAGCTCGCCGGGGAGCATGGGGTCCACCTGCCTGACGCGCTGGTTCAGGACTGGCCGCCGAAGCTGCGCGCGACGGACGAGCGCGGCTGGTTCAGGTTCCAGCGGCTGTACGACATCGCGCGATCGGTGCTCAGGCGTCCCGAGGACATCTACCGCCTGCTCAGGGAAGCGGCGGAGGACGAGGCCGCCGAGGGCTCGCGCTGGCTGGAGATCCAGGTGGACCCGTCCGGGTACGCAGCCCGTTTCGGCGGACTGACCTCGATGCTGGAGTTGACGCTCGACGCCGTGGCGCGGGCCGCGAGCTCGACGGGCGTGGGCATCGCGGTGATCGTGGCGGCGAACCGCACCCGGCATCCCCTCGACGCGCGGACGCTCGCCCGGCTGGCCGCGCAGTACGCGGGGCGGGGCGTGGTGGGCTTCGGCCTGTCGAACGACGAGCGTCGCGGCCGCGCCCGCGACTTCGACGCCGCGTTCCGCATCGCCAAGCGGGCCGGGCTGCTGGCCGTACCTCACGGTGGGGAGCTGATGGGCGCGGCCAGCGTCGCGGAGTGCGTCGACGACCTGGACGCCGACCGGATCGGGCACGGCATCCGCGCGGCCGAGGACGACCGTCTGCTCGAGCGCCTCGCCGACCGGCAGATCGCCTGCGAGGTGTGCCCGCTGTCGAACGTGGGACTCGGCGTGGCCGCGAACCCGGAGAACGTGCCGGTGCGGAAGCTGTTCGACGCGGGGGTCCCGATCGCGTTCGGCGCGGACGACCCGCTGCTGTTCGGCGCCCGCCTGCTTCCGCAGTACGAGCTCGCGCGGGATGTGTACGGCTTCACGGACGCGGAGGTCGCCGAGGTGGCCCGGCAGTCGATCCGGTCGTCAATGGCTCCGGACTCGTTCAAGAAGGAGCTCCTCGGAGAGATCGACGTCTGGCTCACCCAGCCGCAGTAGCCGTCGAGAGCGCCCGCTCAGTGTCCGGGGCCGGGATGCGGGCGGCTGGACTCGGGCCGCCGCGCGGGATCGCCGGAGTCGCGCCGCCTGGGGTGGCGCATCCCGCGTCGTAGCGCGAGTGAGTGCTCTCGGTGGCGGTGCGCGAGAACGCGATCCTCGCCGATCTCGTGAAGCCACTCCCTGCCGTAGTCCCGCATCATGCCGAGCATGCGGAACCGCTGGCCGTTCCGGATCACCACGGACTTGTCCGCGAGCCGGGCCAGGAGGTAGGGCACGCCCGCCAGGCGGTCGTCGGCGCACACGTCCGCCGCGGCCTCGGCGTCGAACGTCCCGCCGAACACCGAGAGCCTGGCCCACAGCAGGCGTTCCTCCGGGGTGCACAGCTCGTGGCTCCACCCCACCGCCGTGCGCAGCGTCCGGTGCCGGCCGGTACGGCCGCCGCCGGCGAGCAGCGAGAACCGGTCATCGATGCGGTCGAGCAGTTCGCCCGCCGTCAGGGCGCGCAGCCGCCTGGCGGCGAGTTCCAGCGCCAGGGGGACGCCGTCCAGCCGCCGGCAGAGCCGTACGACGGCGTCGGAGCACTCGAACCCGGGCCGCACCGCGAGGGCCCGCTCACGGAACAGCCGTACGGCGTCGCAGTCCTCCTCGGTCACCGGGAGCGGCCGGACGGCGTGGACGCGCTCGCCGGGGAGGCCCAGGGGTTCCCTGCTGGTCGCCAGGACGCGCACGCCGGGGGCGGCCCGCAGGATCTGGCCGACCAGCGCCCGGCAGGGGCCGATGAGGTGCTCGCACGTGTCGAGGATCAGCAGCATCCGCCGGTCGGCGAGGTGTTCGGCGAGGACGTCCCCCTGGGGGCGCGCCGCCTGCTCTCTCAGGCCGATCGCGGCGCCGATCGTGTGGGCCAGCAGGGCGCCGTTGCGCTCCCCGGACAGTTCGGCCAGCCAGGCGCCGCCGTGCAGCCGTCCCGCCGCCTTCAGCGCGAGCCTGGTCTTGCCCACCCCCGCCACGCCGGTCAGCGTGACCAGGGATTCCTGCCGCAGGAGCCGCTCCACCTCGGCGAGATCCGCGTCCCGCCCCAGGAAGGTACTCGTCTCCGCGGGCAGGTTTCCTCGCCGTCCCAGCGCGTCGGTCACCAGATCCGCCCTCTCATGCATGGCCGCCCAGCCAATCATGAGTGCGTAACCGTACGACTACTCTGGGTGGAGGATTGCCCCACCCCGATGAACAATCCCCCTCCGGAGTGGGAGGTTCGGCGGCGAGACGGTCCCCCTCGGCCCAACCCCGCCGCCGAACCCTGCCGCGACGTCGTCCCCCGCCGCGCGGCATCGACCGGACGGCTTCCCCTCAACGGGCCGGCCGGATACGAAAAGTATCGAGAAGGATGCGATCCGTGACATCGGGACGATGACCGATGCCGGTGGCGCCGGATGCGCGCCGGGCATCCCCACACCGTCCGGTCGGCGCGCCGGCGACCACCGCACCGCCCGGGTGTGGTCTGTCAGGACCGCGCGGAGCGGCGGACCGCGACCCAGGCTGCGATCTGCACGCGGGACGACATGCGGAGTTTGGCCAGGATGTTCTCCACGTGGGTGTCGGCCGTCCGCTCAGCGATCATGAGCCGTTCCGCCAGCTCGCGGTTCGACAGCCCGTCCGCGATCAGCTCGGCCACCTGTGACTCCCTCGGGGTGAGGCAGGCGCCCTCCTTCGGCGGATCCCCGAGCGCCCGGCGGTAGACGGCGTCCAGGTCGAGGGCGGCCCCCTCGGCGAAAGCCGTACGGAACGTGGGTCCGCCGACGAGGCCGCGCGCGATGTCCGCGCACGTGGAGTGGCGGGCTCCCCAGTAGGGCGCCTCGTCCAGCCGGATGCCGGTCGAGCCGCCGAGGCCCTCAACGGCTCCCAGCAGCGTCGCGGCGAGCCCTCCCCTGCCGGTGGCGGCGGCGATCCAGGACTGGAGCTCGAACCCGGCGAGCGCGCCGGCCAGGTCGCCGAGGTCCCGGCTGAGCCGGATCGACTCCCGATTCTGCTCCTCGGCGCCGACCAGGTCGCCGTTCTCCCAGCCGAGGACGGCCAGGCCCTGGTGCGCGACGGAGCGGCTCCAGCAGTCCCCGGTGAGCGCGCTTCGCCACATGGCGTCGTCCAGGACCTCGCGGGCGCGCTCGCCGCCGGATCTGGCCAGGGAGAGGCCCGCCTGGCCGAGAACGCACGCGGGACTCTGGCCGAGGAGCCACACCGGGCCGGCGCCTCCCCGTGCGGCGAGCACCGCGTCGAAGCCCCGGACCGCGTTCTCGTCGTCGCCCGCGGCGAACGCGACCACGGCCGCCGCGTGGATCCCCCATACGGCGGTCCCCAGGCTGCGGCGGCACTCCTCCATGCGAGTGCGGGCCCGCCCTACGTCGAAGTGCCGGGCCTCCACCCAGGCGGCGGCCCAGAGGGCCTTGACGCGGTGGGGGGTGGGCCGTCCGCTCGCCGCGAGCGCCCTTTCGAGGTAGTGGCGGCCCTCGCGGTGGCCTCCGCAGGCGATCCAGAGCGGCCACAGCGTCCCGGCGAGCTCGATCGCGGCCCGGGGATCCCCGGCGAGGGAGTGGTCGAGGGCGGCGAGGAAGTTGGGCAGGTCCTCGGTCATCCGCCGGGCCCACGCGAGCTGCGCCGGCCCCGCCCACTCCGCCTCCGCCCTGCGGGCGAGCCGCAGGTAGGCGTCCCGGTGACGGTCGCGCGCCGCCTCCTCCTCACCCAGCTCCCGCAGGCGCTCCGCCCCGTAGGCGCGAACGGCGTGCAGCAGGCGATAGCGGTCGCCCTCGCGCGACAGGACGGACTTCTCGACGAGCCGGGCCAGCAGGGCGAACACATCACCGCGCGAGAGCGCGCCCCCCGCGCACACCTCCTCGGCCGTCTCGCGGTCGAAGCCGTGCGAGAACACCGACAGCCGGGCCCACAGCAGCCTCTCGCGGGGTTCGCACAGCTCGTGGCTCCAACCGATCGCGGTGCGCAGCGTCCGATGCCTGCTCTCCCCCGTGTCGCAATCGGGTCGCCGTAGCAGCCGGAACCGGTCAGGGAGCCGGGCCGTGATGTCCGTGACGGACAGCGCGCGCAGCCGGGTGGCGGCCAGCTCGATCGCGAGCGGGACGCCGTCGAGACCCTCGCAGAGCCGTACGACCTGGTCACGGTTGGTCCCGTCGACCACGAAGTCGGGCACCGTGGCCACGGCCCGATCGGCGAACAGCGTCACCGCGTCGTCCCCGAGCGGGAGAACGGTCACGACGTGCTCGCCCGGCACGTCCAGGGGCTCCCTGCCTGTGGTCAGGACGCGGAGCCCCGGGCAGCGCTCCAGCAGCCCGCCGACCAGCTCGGCGCACGCGCCCAGCAGGTGCTCGCAGGTGTCGAGGAGGAGAAGCATCCGCCGGCCGCCGATGTGTTCGGCGAGCGCGCCGGTGCCCGGCCCGTCGGAACCGCCGGCGTTGTGCGAGGCGCCGGAGCCGGGGCCGCCGAGCGTCTCGGCGATCAGTGGGGCGAGATCGCGCGGGTCGCGGAGCGAGGAGAGCTCCACCAGCCAGACGCCGTCGGGGAACCGCCGGTGCGCGTCGGCCGCGACGCGGTGCGCGAGCCTGCTCTTGCCCACTCCTCCGGCGCCGGTGAGAGTGACCAGGCGGGTACGGCCCAGCAGTCCCGCGACGTGCTCCCGCTCGTCCGCGCGGCCGACGAAACTGGCCGGCTCGGCGGGCAGGTTGCCGATCAACGGTCACCGCGCCGCTGGGCGACCCAGGCGGCGACCTGGGTGCGGGAGGAGAAGTTGAGCTTGGCCAGGATGTGCTCCATGTGCGCCTCCGCGGTGCGCTTGGAGATCACCAGCTTCTCGGCCACCTCGCGGTTGGACAGGCCGTCCGCGACCAGTTCGGCGACCTCGTGCTCGCGCCGGGTCAGCACCCGCGGGCGCTCCAGATCGTCCAGACGGCGCACGCCGCCCATGGGCCGGGCGGCCCCGCTCCAACCGAGAACACCGCGGTTCCCGTCGAGTGCGCGGTCGCGTGGTTCGGCGAGGCGTTCGGCCTCCATGGCTCCGGGGCCGCGCGGACGCCTGGCGGTGTGGGCGCGTACGGCCTCCGGCACGCGGAACCGGACCTCACCGCCGCTCTCCTCGCGCAGCAGGACCGACTTGTCGATCAGGCCGATGAGGGCGTCGAGGATCTCGGCGTGCGGCGGCCCGTCCGGGCAGGCCCGTTCGGCGTGCCGTTCGGCGTACTGTTCGGCGTCCGCGAGGCGGAACGGGCCGGGGAACGCGGCCAGGGCGGCCCACACGAGCCGCTCGGCGGGCGAGCACAGCTCAAGGGCGCGGTCCACGGCCCTCCTGGCGGGCATCTCGTGGAACGGGTCGTCGAGCAGCTCCTCGATCGCCTGCTCCGGCGTGGCGCGCAGCCGTTCCGCGGCCAGCTCGATCGCGAGGGGCATCCGCCCGAGACGCTCGCACAGCCGGAGCGCGGCCTTCCGGTGCAGGTCCGTGATCGCGCGGCCGGGAGCGCGCCGGGCGAGCAGGCTGACGGCGTCGGCGGAGGGCAGCGGGCCGAGGGGAAGCAGGTGCTCGCCCACGACGCCGAGCGAGCGCCGCCCCGTCGCGAGGATCCGCAGGCCGGGCACGCTCCTGAGCAGCGACTCCGCGAGCACCGCGCAGGGACTGGCGAGGTGCTCGATCCCGTCGAGGACGAGCAGGAGCCGACTGTCCCGCGCGTACGATCCGGGACTTGCCGCCGCTCCAGGACTGGCCTTCACTTCGGCACCGTCCTGCGCTCCGGAGGCGACCGTACGCGTGAGCGTGCCCGGATCCCTCACCTGGGAGACGTCCACCCTGTGGACTCCGTCGGCGAAGGCCTTGCGCATGATCCACGCGGCCTCCTCCGCCAGCCGCGACTTCCCGGCACCGGAGAGCCCGGTCAGGGTCACCAGTCGCGAACGGCCGAGCAGCCGTCTGATCTGCGCAATCTCGGCCCGGCGGCCGACGAAGGCCGGAAGATCGCGTCGCTCCATCGCAGCCTCGAATCGTGGGGGGACTTCACTGCACCCGGCGCTCCGGTTCACGAATGGTAACCCCGGCATCGCGCACGGGAACGGGCGTTTCACCGGTTGCCATACGGGAACGGGAATCCGCCGTACGAGGCGGGGCATTAGACTCGGCGCCACTGCCAGCACGCGAGCGAGGATTTTATGTCTGGGTATGACCGAGTAGTCCAGCCGGCGGCTGGGGACGAGGCACTGGAGAACCACCTCGGTGGGGACGAGGCCAAGAACTACCGGCAGTACGAATTCGACATGGTCGCGCCGCACGTGGGTCACTCGATGCTGGAGATCGGATCGGGTCTCGGGCATTTCGCGGAGCAGTTCCTCCCCCGGCTCGACCGGCTCGTGGTGAGCGACTTCGACCCCTACTGCGTGGAGCAGCTCAACAACCGCTTCGCCCAGCGCGACGACATCTCGGTCCTCCAGTTCGGCCTGCCGACGGACATCCCGCTGGATGATCCCGTCGACACCGTGATCATGATGAACGTCCTGGAGCACATCGAGGAGGATGTCGAGGCGCTGCGCTCGCTGGCCAAGGTCACCAAGCCGGGCGGGCGGATCGTCATCTGGGTGCCCGGTTACATGCAGCTGTACGGCGACTTCGACCGCAAGGTCGGCCACGTCACCCGGTACACCCCCTCGACGCTGGGCAGGACGGTCGTCGCCGCCGGGCTCCGGCCCCAGGTGCTCAAGCCGATCAACTTCCTGGGCGGCATCGCCTGGTGGGCCGCCGTACGGCGTGGCGGGGTGGGCTACCCCGATCCCCGGCTGGTCAAGATCTACGACCGGACCATCGTCCCCGCCACGCGGTTCATCGAGCGGTTCATCCGGCCTCCCTTCGGCCAGACCGTCTTCTGCGTCGCGCGCGTACCCGGCTAGCGGGGCGGCCGGCCGTACCATCTGGCGTTTCGTGACGACTCCGGTCCATCACCGCCTCGGGCTTGTCCGTTTCCTGGGGGTTTCTGGGGCTACTCGCGGGTAGCACCACGGCATCCACTGCCTCAGGAGGTCGTGATGACCGAATACGCCAAGGCTCGCGAGGTGGCCGAGCAGGCCCGCGAGACGGAGTGGGCCCGTCCGAGCTTCGGCAAACAGCTGTTCCTCGGGGACTTCCGGCTGGATCTCGTCCATCCCGCGCCGCAGCTCAGCGAGCAGCAGAAGAGCAAGGGCGAGCGGTTCCTCCAGACGCTCACCACGTTCCTGCGCGACAGCGTCGATCCCGCGGCCATCGAGCGTTCCGCGGTCATCCCCGACGAGGTGATCAAGGGGCTCCGCGCGCTCGGAGCGTTCGGGATGACGATCGACGAGCAGTACGGCGGGCTCGGGTTGAGCCACCTGTACTACTGCCGGGCGCTGATGCTGGTCACGTCCTACTCCGCCGCACTGGCGGCGCTGCTGTCCGCGCACCAGTCCATCGGCGTGCCCCAGCCGCTCCGGCTCTTCGGGACGCCGGAGCAGAAGCAGCGCTTCCTGCCGCGATGCGCCCAGGGTGAGATTTCAGCCTTTCTCCTGACGGAGCCGGATGTGGGGTCGGACCCGGCCCGGCTGGCGACGACCGCCGTACGCGACGGTGACGCGTACGTCCTTGACGGGGTCAAGCTGTGGACGACCAATGGTGTCGTGGCCGACCTGCTCGTCGTCATGGCGAGGACGGGCACCCGGATCTCCGCTTTCGTCGTCGAGGCCGACTCCCCGGGAATCACCGTCGAGCACCGGAACGCGTTCATGGGCCTGCGCGGCATCGAGAACGGCGTGACCCGCTTCCACAAGGTCAGAGTCCCGGCGGAGAATCTCATCGGCCGCGAGGGACAGGGCCTGAAGATCGCCCTGACGACGCTCAACACCGGCCGCCTGTCACTCCCGGCCACCTGCGCCGGAGCGGCCAAGTGGGCCGCGAAGATCGCCCGAGAATGGGGCGCGGAGCGGGTCCAGTGGGGCCGCCCGATCGGCGAGCACGCGGCCGTGGGCAGCAAGATCTCCTTCATCACCGCGACCGCGTACGCCGTGGAGGCCGTGGTCGATCTGGCCAGCCGCCTCGCCGACGACGAGCGCAACGACATCAGGATCGAGGCCGCCCTGGCCAAGCTGTACGGGTCGGAGATGGCCTGGCAGGTCGCGGACGAGCTGGTCCAGATCAGGGGCGGGCGCGGCTACGAGACGGCCGAGTCACTGCAGGCCCGCGGCGAGCGGGGCGTGCCGGCCGAGCAGGTGCTGCGGGATCTGCGGATCAACCGCATCTTCGAGGGCTCCACCGAGATCATGCACCTGCTCATCGCCCGCGAGGCGGTGGACGCGCACCTCTCGGTCGCCGGGGACCTCATTGACCCGAAGGCCGACCTGCGGGCCAAGGGCCGCGCGGCGACCAGGGCGGGCGCGTTCTACGCCCGCTGGCTGCCCGGCCTGGTGGCGGGAGCCGGCCAGCTGCCGACCGCCTACGCCGAGTTCGGGCCGCTGGCCCACCACCTGCGCTACGTCGAGCGGACCAGCCGCAAGCTCGCCCGGTCCACCTTCTACGGCATGTCGCGCTGGCAGGGGAGGCTGGAGCACCGCCAGGGCTTCCTGTCCCGGATCGTCGACATCGGCGCGGAACTGTTCGCGATCACCGCGGTCTGCGTGCGCGCCCAGGAGGACGCCGCCCGGCACGGGCAAGTACTGGAGATCGCGGACACGTTCTGCCGGCAGGCACGGCTCCGCGCGGACGGGCTGTTCGCGCGATTGTGGGTCAACTCCGACACCGCTGACGTGCGGCTCGCGCGCCGGATCCTCGCCGGCCGCTACGCGTTCATCGAGGAGGGCGTCCTCGACCCCTCGTCGGACGGTCCGTGGATCGCGTCGGCCACTCCGGGTAAGGCGACCGCGAAGGACGTCCATCGCACCATTCCCTAGCGCACGAACTCGTGAGATCCCACGGGGAACTCGTGGGAACCGCTCGACCACATGAGGGCCGCCCCGGCGACGCGGGGCGGCCCTTGGCGTGCCACAGCGGGAGGCCCCTCTCTGTCCAGCGGATGGGACAAGTAGTGACGTATGACGTTTTCTGCGCTATACCGATCTCCATAAGCTCAAATTAGAGCGAAATGGAGTAGTTATGCGCAGAATCGCGCATCGGCTCACGCCTACCGCCAGGATCGGGGCGCTGGTCAGCATGCTGGCCGCCGCCGTCCTGGCCGGGCTGCCGCACAGCGCGGAGGCCGCGGCGGACAGCAGCCTCGGCACGGTGACGTCCTTCGCCAAGACCGACGAAGCCACCTACACGATCGAGACGGAGGGTGGGGCGAAGGTCAGACTCGCCTTCCTCAAGAACGACGAGTTCCGGATCTGGATGGCCCCGGACGGAAACTTCGCGGACCCGGCCGGCACTCCCCCGTCCGATCCGAAACAGCCGAACGCCACCATCGTGGTCAAGAACGACTTCCCGGCGCCCACGACCACGGCCAGGGAGACCGACGACGGCTATGAGGTGGCCACCGGCGACATCACCGTCCGGGTGGGCAAGGCCCCGGCGCTCTTCGAGGTACGGCGGGCCGACGGCAGCCTCGTCTGGAAGGAGAGCAGGCCGCTCTCCTGGAACGCGAGCGGCACCACACAGACCCTGGCCCGGGGCGGCGCCGAACAGTTCTTCGGCGGCGGCATGCAGAACGGCCGCTTCTCGCACCGCGACCAGACGATCAACGTGGGGGCCAACTACAACTGGGAGGACGGCGGTTACCCCAACTCCTCGCCGTTCTACCTGACGACGGCCGGGTACGGCGCGCTGCGCAACACGTTCACGGCCGGCGCCTACTCCTTCGGCGAGCAGGTCACCACCACCCAGAAGGAGCAGCGCTTCGACGCGTACTACTTCGTCTCGCCGAAGCCGACCGACCTGTACACGCCGATCGACCGGTACACCGAGCTGACCGGCCGGCCGTTCATGCCGCCGATCTACGGCCTGGAGATGGGCGACGCCGACTGCTACCTGCACAACGCCAACCGGGGTGAACGCAAGCCCGAGGACGCCGTCAAGGTGGCGCAGGGCTACGTGGACCACGACATGCCGCGCGGCTGGATGCTGGTGAACGACGGCTACGGCTGCGGCTACGACAAGCTGCCCTGGGTCGGCGACGAACTGCGGGACCGGAACATCCAACTCGGCCTGTGGACCCAGGCGGCGCTGACCAACCAGGAGTACGAGGTCAAGCAGGCCGGCGTCCGGGTGCGCAAGCTGGACGTGGCCTGGGTCGGCCCGGGCTACCGGCACGCGCTGACCGCCTGCGAGGACGCACACCAGGGCATCGAGAAGAACTCCGACGCCCGCGGCTACGTGTGGATGGTCGAGGGCTGGGCCGGGGCGCAGCGCTGCGCGGTGCAGTGGACCGGCGACCACTCCGGCACCCTGGACTCCATCCGCTGGCAGATCCCGGCGCTCGCCGGGTCCGGCATGTCGGGTATCGCGTACACCGCCGGCGACATCGACGGCATCTTCGGCGGCTCGGACGCCTCCTACGTGCGCGACCTGCAGTGGAAGGTGTTCACCCCGGCGCTGATGTCCATGTCGGGCTGGGCGGGCAAGGACAAGCAGCCGTGGGCGCGCGGCGAGCCGTACACCTCGATCAACCGCGACTACCTGCGGCTGCGCGAGCGGCTGCTGCCGTACTTCTACACCTATGCGGCGCAGGCGCACCGGACAGGGGCGCCGATCGCCCGTCCGCTGGTGCTGGAGTACCCCGAGGACGCCAACACCTGGGGCGACGCGGCCCGCTACCAGTTCCTGGCCGGGAAGGACTTCCTGGTCGCCCCGGTCTACACCGCCGGCGAGGTGCGCGACGGGATCTACCTGCCGAAGGGCACCTGGGTGGATTACTGGACCGGGCGGACCTACGAGGGCCCGACCATGGTCGACGGGTACCACGCGCCGCTCGACCGGCTCCCGCTGTTCGTCCGCGGCGGTGCGATCGTGCCGATGTGGAAGGACGGGATCAACAACCACGCCGACGTCAAGCCCGGTGACCCGGTCACGCTCGACGTCTACCCCCAGGGGAACTCCACGTTCGAGCTGTACGAGGACGACGGAGTGACCCGGCAGTACGCCCAGGGCCGCTCGGCCACCCAGAAGTTCACCGTGACCGCTCCGGAGCGTGGGCGCGGCGAGGTGACCGTGACGATCGGGGCGCTCGCCGGCGACTACGACGGCAAGGCCGCGGCCCGGCCGTACGAGCTGGTCGTGCACGGCGAGAAGAAGCCGGGCAGCGTGCACGTGGGCGGCGCGCTCGCCGAAGAGGTCGGCAAGGACGCCTACACCGGCGGCGCGACCGGCTGGTACCACGAGAACGGGGTGTCCCGGATCCGCACCGCGGCCGTGCCGACCGGCGAGGAGATCGCGGTCAAGCTGGCGGGCGCGTCGGCGGTGGGCGGGCGGCACCCATCCGACACCGG
The DNA here is from genome assembly GCF_030268965.1 of Microtetraspora sp. NBRC 16547. Classification (GTDB taxonomy): domain Bacteria; phylum Actinomycetota; class Actinomycetes; order Streptosporangiales; family Streptosporangiaceae; genus Microtetraspora. The sequence goes on from NZ_BSSE01000001.1 coordinate 496,569, forward strand.
CGTCACCCTCACCGCGTCGGCGCCGCGGATGATCCTGCCGGGCCAGGAGGCCGAGGTGGCGTTCACCGTCGCCAACGGCGCCGAGGTGCCGGTGAAGAACGTTGAGCTCACCGTCGCGGCGCCCGAGGGCTGGGCCGCGGTGGCCCCGTGGAAGGCCCAGAAGATCGAGCCCGGCGCGACCGCGACCGCGAAGGTACGGCTCGCCGTACCCGAGAAGGCCGTGCCCGGACCGGTCACGCTGACGGCGTCCGCCTCCTATACCGCTCATGCGGACAGGTACGAGACCTCGGCGGCGTTCGCCACCGAGGTGCCGTACGGCTCGCTGGCGACGGCGTTCAACAACGTCGGCATCTCCGACGACGCGAACACGGGCGCGGGGAACCTCGACGGCGGCGGATCGAGCTTCTCGGCGCAGAAACTGGCCGCGATCGGGGTCACCCCGAGCTCCAAGCAGACGGTGGAGGGCGTGGAGTTCACCTGGCCTTCGTCGGCTCCGGGCACGTCGGACAACGTGGTCGCGGGAGGGCAGACCATCGCCCTGTCGGGCAAGAGCAGCGGGCTGGCGTTCCTCGGCACCGAGACCGGGAACACCTCGCGCCCGGTGACCGTGGTCTACGCCGACGGCAGTACGGACACCGGCACGCTCGGCTTCCCGAACTGGTGCTGCGCGGCGACCGACACGTTCGGGGCGAAGGTGGCCTTCTCCGTGAAGGGCAAGAACACCACGGCCGGTCCGAACCAATATCCGACCACGGACTACCGGATCTTCTTCAACTCGATCCGGATAAATCCGGATAAGGAGGTGATCGCGGTCAAGCTGCCGGACGCCGGGGCCATCCACATCTTCGCCATGGCTCTGGGCGACAAGCCGCTGCCGCCGGCCCCCAAGGGCACGGTGTACGCCTCGGACCTGACCCCGCTCGAGTCCGTCAACGGCTGGGGCCCGGTGGAGAAGGACCGGTCGAACGGCGAGGCCGGCGCCGGTGACGGCGGGATCATCAGCCTGGCTGGAACGACGTACGCCAAGGGGCTGGGCGTGCACGCCTACTCCAAGGTGACCTACCACCTCGGCAAGGCCTGCACCCGATTCACCGCGGTCGTGGGCGTGGACGACGAGACCCGCGGCAACGGCTCCGTGACGTTCAAGGTCATCGCCGACGACAAGGTCGCGCACACCTCGGGACGGCTTACCGGCACCACTCCGCCGGAGACGCTGGACGTGGACGTGACCGGGGCCAGGATCGTGGACCTGGAGGTCAACGACTCCGGGGACGGCAATGGCGCCGACCACGCCGACTGGGCCGACGCGAAGTTCGTCTGCGCACCGTGACGCCGTCGGCCCGGGCGGTCTCCCCGCCCGGGCCGACGGTTCCCACCGGAGACCTCGACGGGCGGCCGGCCGGGGAAGTCCGCCGACTCCCCGGACGGACCGCCCGCCGAAGTCTCTACACGGTCGGACGCGCTCGCCCTCAAAGACGCTCGATGATCGTCACGTTGGCCTGGCCGCCGCCTTCGCACATCGTCTGCAGGCCGTATCGGCCGCCGGTGCGCTCCAGCTCGTGCAGCAGCTTCGTCATCAGGATCGCGCCGGTGCCGCCGAGAGGGTGGCCGAGCGCGATGGCGCCGCCGTTCGGGTTGGTCCTGGCGGGGTCGGCGCCGATCTCCTTGAGCCACGCGAGCGGCACCGGGGCGAACGCCTCGTTGATCTCGATGACGTCGATGTCGTCGATGCTCAGGCCGGCCTTCGCGAGCGCCTTCCTGGTTGCCGGGATCGGCGCGGTCAGCATGTAGACGGGGTCGTCCCCGGTGAGCGTGAGGGTGACGATCCGGGCGCGGGGCACCAGGCCGTGCTCGCGTACCGCCTGCTCGGACGCGATCAGCACCGCGCCGGAGCCGTCCGAGATCTGCGACGAGGTCGCCGCGGTAATCCTGCCGCCCTCGCGCAGGGTCTTGAGCTCGGCCATCTTCTCCAGGGTGGTGTCCGGGCGGGGGCCCTCGTCGTTCTCGACACCGTTGACCGGGGCGATCTGGTCCTTGAAGTAACCGTTGGCGATCGCCTTCGCGGCCCGCTGGTGGCTCTCGTAGGCGAACCGCTCCAGCTCATCGCGGCTCAGGTCCCACTTCTCGCACATCAGCTCCGCGCCGCGGAACTGCGAGATCTCCTGGTTGCCGTACCGCTCGACCCATTTGTCGCCGAAGGGGAACGGCATGCCCTTCTCCAGCGCGGCGGTGATGCTCGACCCCATGGGCACGATCGACATCGACTCGACACCAGCGGCGACGACCAGGTCCTGCGTGCCCGACAGGATGCCCTGCGCGGCGAAGTGGATCGCCTGCTGCGACGAGCCGCACTGCCGGTCGATGGTGACTCCGGCAACGTTCTCCGGCAGACCGGCCGACAGCCAGGCGTTGCGTGCGATGTCCATCGACTGGGGACCGAACTGCATCACGCAGCCCATGATCACGTCGTCGACGGCGGACGGGTCGACGCCGGTCCGCTCGACCAGCGCCTGGAGCGTGTGCGCGGCCAGGTCGGTGGGGTGGACCGTCGACAGCCCACCCTTCTTCTTGCCGACCGGGGTGCGGACCGCCCCGACGATGTACGCCTCTGCCACAGTGCCTCCCACAGAAAACCGAGCATTGTTCGGTTATCAGGAGGCTACAACAGAACGTTCGTCCGCGCTCGTCCCCATATGAGAGTTAACCGGAGCCATACCCGGAGCGGCACAACCCGAATTCGGCGGCCCGGAACACGTTCGTCCTGGAGATCCAGGCGGTTCAGCGACGGACGGGTCCGCGTCTCAGCGCGGCGGTCTCGTCGCCTCCGGTGAATCGCCCTCGCCGAATCGCCATCGCCGCGGGCGCTCAGTTCTCCGCCGCGAGGCGAGTGCCGGTCATGGTGGCGTACACGATCACGTTGTCCACGTAGTGGCCCGTGCTCCGGTTGTACGTCCCGCCGCAGGTGATCAGCCGCAGCTCGGCGTTGTCCCGCTCGCCGTAGACCCGCTCGGTCGGGAAGGTCTGCTTGTTCGCCTGCTCGACGCCACCGACCGTGAAGATCGCCACTGTGCCGTCCATCCGTACGACCTCGATCGTGTCGCCGTTCTGGAGCTCGTGCAGACGGGTGAAGACGGCGCTGCGCGTCATGGTGTCCTTGTGCCCCAGCATCACCGCGGGGCCGGGCTGGCCCGCCGTGGGACCGCCGCGGTACCAGCCGACGAGGTTGTGGTTGCTGATCGGCGGCGTCTCGATGGCGCCGCTCTTGTCCGTGCCCACGGACTTGATCGGCGCGCTGATCCCGAGCTTGGGGACGATCAGCCGCCGCGGCGTGGACGGCTGCATCGGCGAAGCCGGAGGAAGCGTCGGCACGGGCGGAGGCGCGGTGGCGGCGGCCTGCGTCAACGGCTGGTCCGTACCCCCCGGGCCGACCGTGGGTGCCAGCTCACCCGAGTTGATCTTGAGGGCCTGCCGGGGCGGAGGCGTGTACTCGCCAGGCGAGCCGAGGATGAAGAACACACCGATGACCACGGTGACCACGCCCGCGATCGCGGCCAGGATCAGCACCGCGCGGATGGCCGGCGTGCCGCCCCCCTGCGGTTGCGGCTCGGGCTCCTGGTACGCCTGCGGGTACACGACCGGGCCAGCGTGGAACACCGGCTGGCCATACACCGGCTGCGGAGGGACGGGCGAGCCGTAGGGCTGTCCCGGCTGGCCTGGCGGATACTGCCCCGGCGGCGGCGTGGTCACTGCCGCGCCTCACTGCTGCGCGGTACGGCGCCGGGCCCGCATCATCAACCCGCCGATGGCCGCCGCGAGGACCAGGGCCGTTCCCGTGAGCACGAACATCCGTCCGTCCGGTCCCGCGTCCGCGCCTCCTCCGGTCGCGGCGCCGCCTCCCGGGGTCTTGGTGACCTGGGTGTCCTTGTCCTTGGACGGCTTCGCCGTCACGGTCTTGTAGACCGTATGCGTCGGAAGCGGCGTCGGGCTGTCCGACGCCGTCGGAGACGATGACGGCGACGAGGACGCCGCGGGGGTCGTCACCGGAATGGTCGCCATGGCCGGCACCGTCTTGGCACCCTCCGTCGCGACCGTGCAGTTGTAGAGCTCCTGGGGCGAAGCCGCACCGCCCGCTTCGCCAGCCTTCAGTACGTTCAGCTTGAAGTCCTTGGCGGTGAGGACGATGGAGGTGGCACCGGCGGACGGGGTGATGGTCAGCGTCGCCGCAGGCAGCGGTGGGAGGGTCGCGCCCTTCGTTATCTCCGCCGTTACCGACGACGTAGAAGGGGACGGTGTGGACATCGCCGCCGTCGCGGTGTCCGGGCTCACCGACGCCACGACCGAGGGGTGCACCTGAATCCACGCACCCGACGGGATCACGTCCGGCGCCACGAAGGTCGATGGGGTGGCCGCCGTGATACTCAGCGTGGCCGTGAACTGTGTTCCGACGGTCGCGGTCGCCACCGCGGCCTGCAGGTTCACGGAGAAGTCATGGGGGACAGGGGTTCCCGCCGTGTTCTCCACATAAGGCGTGCAGCTGTACGTCACGGACTGGCTGTCCGCGAGGGCCCCGACGGCCGAGAAGGCTCCGATCAGGACGGCTGCGCTGGCTGCTCCGGCGGCGGCCTTCGTGGCGATACGACGCCGTGCCTTTGACTTCAGCACTTCCTTCACTCCTGTGGTCGGTTTCGGGCGGGGCTTTACCAGACGTACCAGGATCCCGGTCTTGCGTCTCAGTTAGGTAGAGATCTTATGAACTCTGCCTGGGAATTGCCTCATATGTAGCGAAACAGAGTCAAGAAAGCCATCCGGTACCACGGTTCACTGACCGGTCCGGCGCAGGACGACGTATCCCTCACGATCGAAAACCACCCGATACCCCTGCTGAACCACCGCGCGTCGCGCCGGTAGAAGTCGGGATGCGGCAACTGATCGAAGCCGATATCCGGGGTGCTAGCTTTGGTCGGCCTCGCAGAACGGGTGCCGTCGGGCTCGACCGTTGTGCATCACCGCCGCCTGCTCCACCCGCGGCACCTTTCTGGATCGAGCGCCTCAGGGAGAGGATCACACATGGGCTTACCGCCCAGCGCCACGAAGCGCACGGCGCAGGAAGCCGGAACCTCGCGGCACCTCCGGGCGGGAGCCCTACGCGCTATCGCCAGGGCACTCCCGTCGGCAACGCGCTCGCAGCACGTGATCGCCCTGACGGCCGTCGTCCTCGCCGCCACAGGCATCTACTGCCTTCTGGGGCTGGTCAGGTTCAACCTGTACCGGGCGACCAGCTTGGACTTGACGCTGTTCGACCAGACGGTGCGGGGATTCGCCTCGTTCAGCGCCCCGACGAGCCCGCTGCGCGGAGCGACGCTCGACCGGGGCATGGATTTCGTCCAACTGGGCGAGCACTTCTCCCCCATCCTGGCGGTCCTGGCCCCGCTGTACTGGCTGCATGACGGACCTGAGACCCTCATCGTGGCCCAGGCCGTTCTGTTCGCGCTGGCGATACCGCCCCTGTGGCTGTTCACCCGGCGCATGCTCGGCACCGGCTCCGCCTATCTCGTCGTCGTCGCCTACGCCGTCTCCTGGCCCGTCGCCCAGGCGATGAACTTCGACTTCCACGAGGTCGCCTTCGCCCCACTGCTCACCGCCCTCATGATCGAACGGTTCAGCGCGGGCAGATACACAGCCACCGCGCTTGCCGCAGTGGCACTGCTCCTGGTCAAAGAGGACATGGGGCTCATGGTCATCGGTTTCGGCGGATACGTCGCACTACGGGGGCAGCGCTACACCGGGATCTTGTACATGGGCATCGGGATGCTCTACACCGGCTTGGCCCGCAGCATCTTCATCCCGTCCGTCGGCGGCGACCCCGGCATGTACTGGGCCTACGGTCAGCTCGGCGACAGCGTGTCGGCCGTGGCCGTCAAGGCGCTCACCGATCCGCTCAGCATCCTCGGCACCCTGTTCAGCCCTGAGATCAAGGTCGACACGCTGGCGTTCCTGCTTTGGCCCGCCCTGCTGACCTGCCTGTTCTCCCCGCTGATGCTGATGGCCCTGCCGCACCTCCTGGAGCGCATGCTGTCGGACCGCCTGCACTGGTGGGTCACCGACTTCCATCACAGCGCCTTCACGGTGATCGTTCTGCTGTGCGCGGGGGTCGACGGGGCCTCCAGACTGATCCGCTGGTCACGGCGACTCCAGCCCGGCCTCAGCGAACGGACCGCGTCACTGATGTGGGCGGCGGGCGCCTGCGCGATCGCGCTCACGCTGGTGCCCCGGTTCCCCTTCGACCAGCTCATCAGGCCCGACTTCTACGAAAAGCACCCCGACGTGGTCGCGGCGGAGCAAGCGGTCGCGGCCGTTCCCTCTGGGGTGGTCGTCGAGGCCGTCAACCACGTCGGACCGCACCTGTCCGCCCGGACGACGGTCCTGCTGTGGGAGGACAAGCCCCCCAAGGCCGCATGGATCGTGGCCGACGCCGTACGGCCCGCTTTCCCGTGGGGCTCCACGGGGCGGCAGCAGGAGCGAGTGGACGAGCTGATCGGCCTCGGCTACGAGGTCGTCTTCAAAAGCGACGGCTATGTGGTGTTGCACCGTGGCTGACCCGCGCCTGCGAGAACCAACCCTGGTTCGCCACAGAGACGACTTTCACCGACACCCGCAGCACCGGCGCCGCCCGTAGCTGCGAGGTCCATGATCGGAACACCGATGACGGCTCGCCGACACGGAAGAGGCCCAGCCGCCGGCAAAGGACCACCGCCGTCCGGCTGCCGAGAAGGACCGCCCTCGGACCGGCGATCGCCGCGGCGGTAGTTCCACCGACGGAGGACTCGGCGCGGGCGGCGGTGGAACCGAGCCGCCAACCGCTATTTCGCGTTCCGGGTGTCGGTCATGGTCGCGTACACCACGATGTTGTCCGTGTAGCTGTGGTTCTTCGCGTTGTAGACGCCGCCACAGGTGACAAGTCGGAGCGCAGCGGTGGAAACGTTGCCGTAGACCCGCTGCGTCGGGAAGGCCGACTTGCCCACCTGCTCGATACCGTCCACCGTGAAGATCGCGCTCTGGCCGTCGGCGCGGCGAATCTCGATCTTGTTGCCGCGACGGAGCTCGTGGAGCCGGTTGAAGACCGCCGCGCCGGTGCGGGTGTTCACGTGGCCGAGGATCACAGCCGGTCCCAGCTCACCGGGCGCCGGTCCGAGCCGGTACCATGCCGCGATCTTGGGACGGCTCAGCGGCGGCGTCCCGATCTCGCCCGACTTCTGCACGCCGATCGAGCCGAGCGTGGCGGAAACGCCGATGGCCGGAATGCGGATCCTGACCGGCTTCGCCGACGCCGTCTTCTTGACCTTGGTCGAGGATGATGACGCCGGGACCGTCGTGACCGTCAGGGGCGGCAACGGCTGGAGCGCCGGAAGTGGCGGAGGCGCGGTCGGCGCGGCGGCGGTCAGGGGCGTGCCGGGCCCGCCGGGGCCCACGGTCGGCGGCAGGAACGTCCCCGCGCCCTGGAGCGCCACAACCTGTTCGCCCGGGACCGGTCGCGCGTCCTGCACGTCCTCCTGAGCGGGCGACAGCACGGCCAGAAAACCCGCCATGATGGCCGCGATGCCGCCGAACGAGCCGCCCACCAGCAGCGTCGCCAGCACAGGCTGCGGCAGCGGCTTGCGCGTCTTCACGACCGGAGCGCCCGGAGTGGAAGCGCCCGGAGTAGAAGCGCCCGGAGTGGAAGCGCCCGGAACGGCCGGAGCGATCGGAGTAGGAGCGCCCGGAACGGCCGCGCCGGACGCGGCCTGTCCGGCGGGGGCCTGGCCCGCGGAGGCCTGTCCGGCGGGGAGCTGTCCGGCATCGGCGGGAGTGGAGGCGTCCTCGGGCTTCGCCGTACCGGCGGGGCCGCTGTCGGCCTGAGGCTTCTCGTCGTGCGCGTCAGGAGTCGTGTTCATCGCCGTCAGTCCCCTCAAACCGTCCGCGACCGGTCATTGACGTGCGCCGCCCGTCTGCGCAGGAGTGCGATCCCGCTGAATACGCCGCCGAACACCATCGCGCCGCCTGAGCCGATGAGCAGCGCCGCAGAGGTATGCGATGTCTCCGGGGCCTCTCCGGTCCGGGCTCCGCCCTTCGGCGTGACCTTCACCTGCGGCGAGGCCGGCGGGGCGGACAACGTGATCGTCGTCGTCGCCGTCGGCGTCGGACTGCCGAGAACGATCACACTCGTCAGCTTGCTCTCCGACGGACTGGCGGAAGCCCCGTTGCCCGTCACAGGCGGAGACGAACTCTTCCCCGCGCCCGGGGTCTGCGACTTCGACGGATCCGACGAGGGGTCGCCCGACGGAGACACGCCGCCCGAGGGACCGGATGAGGGGCTTTGTGCCGGGCTCCCCACGACAACACGAATAGCCGTGGGCTTGCGCACTGGCTCACAGGTCGCGCGGAACTGCTCCGGCGGATCCGCAGGGGGTTCCGTGACAACCCGGAAGGCGTCCACCATCGCCCACTTGTTTTCGAGGTTTTCCACGGTCAGCGTGTGCTGTCCGTACGGCAGGCCGCGCATGCCCCAGAGCGTGTAGTTGCCCTGGTTTTGGACCACCACTGGCTTGCCGTCCCGCCCCTTGGAAGCGTCCGCGGTGGCGGGGATGCCCGCCTGCGAACCGAGGGAGAATCCGACCTCACCCGCGCGGCTATCCTGCTCGGAAATGAAGTCGACACCCGTCCCGGTGAACACGAAGTCGACTCGCGCGCCTTGCGTCTCGGTTGCGTGGACGTCCCTGTCGACATCGTGGAACTTCGTGTCACGGTTGTTGTAGTCCGTCCAGTTGCCGTCATAGTGGACCGCTGGATCATCGTCGTTGACGGTGACATCGGATGCGGACGGGGTGAAGTCGACGAAGAGCCGACCAGGCTTGATCTCGATCGTGCCGGGTTTCGTCGTGGCCACGGCACCGGAGATCAGCTCGGGGAGGGCGAGCCCATCTCCCTTGGGAAGCAGCGCTTGATCCTGCGAGCCGAGCGACTTCAGCTCACCGCTCCAGAGCCCGCCGATGCCGACCACGCCGGTCGCGTCAACGCGCGCGCCGGGCTCGAACAGACCAGGCGACAGAAATCGCGTCTGGTCCTTGTACTTGATGCCCCACTTGATGTCGAGTGCCTGTCCAGCCGTCAGAGCGGTCTGCAGGGTCAGCGTGACATTCAGATTTACCGGCGTGGGGGCGACGCCATCCGTACAGACGTAGTCAAGATCGACTTCGACGGCTTCCGCAGCAGCCGATCCGGGATTTGAGAGGAGCGCGCAGCCCAGCCCGCCCAAAACAAGGGCCATCGCCGCTCGTCGACGACCCGATCGTGACTTCGCCACCACACGCTCCGATCACAAAGGCGGCACTTCAGCCAGCCCATAGCAAACCGAAGGTAGATCTTATGGGTTTCAACTGTTCCCAAGGGGGCCGAAGACCCGAAAGGTGGCGGACTTGTAATCCAGTGTTCTACCGGACAGCGCACTTGATCATTGCCGTTCCCGGCTCGTCGGGCAAACCGTGACACTCCGCCCGGTATACCTCCGAGTAACAGAATCGTATTCTGGCCAGGCGAGATGTCCCCGGCCCGGAAGGCGTGTCCGATGCAGCGAGACCTCTTCGAGGAGGAGCACCTTCTCTTCCGCGAGACCGTGCGTGAGTTCCTGGCCCGCGAGGTGGTGCCGCATCACCCCCAGTGGGAGAAGGACGGCATCGTCCCCCGCGAAGTCTGGAAGAAAGCCGGCGAGATCGGCATGTTCGGCTTCTCCGTCCCCGAGGAGTACGGCGGAGCCGGGATCACCGACTTCCGCTACAACGCCGTCGTCGTCGAGGAGATCATCAGGATCGGCGCGAGCGGTCTCGGCTTCTCCCTCCACAACGACGTCATGGCGCCGTACTTCGTCGACCTGACGAACGACGAGCAGAAGCCGCGCTGGCTGCCCGGCTTCGCGTCCGGCGAGCTGATCACGGCGGTCGCCATGACGGAACCGGGCGCGGGCAGCGACCTGCAGGGCATCCGTACCACCGCCGTACGCGACGGCGACCACTACGTGGTCAACGGGCAGAAGACGTTCATCACCAATGGCATCAACTCCGACCTGGTCGTGGTCGTGACCAAGACGGACCCGGCGGCCGGAGCGCGCGGCACCACGCTGCTCGTGGTCGAACGCGGCATGGAGGGCTTCACCCGGGGCCGCAACCTGGACAAGATCGGCATGCACGCGCAGGACACCGCCGAGCTGTTCTTCGACAACGTCCGGGTCCCCGTGGCCAACCGGCTCGGCGACGCCGACGGACAGGGCTTCATCCAGCTCATGAACAACCTGCCGCAGGAGCGCCTGTCCATCGCCGTCGGCGCGGTCGCGTCCGCCGAGGCCGTCCTGGAGACGACGATCGAGTACTGCAAGAACCGGACGGCGTTCGGCCGGAGCATCGGTTCGTTCCAGAACACCCGGTTCGTCCTGGCGGAGTTGGCTACCGAGGTCGAGATCGCCCGGCACTACGTGGACAAGTGCATCACCGCGCTGAACCGCCGCGAGCTCACGGTGGTGGACGCGGCGAAGGCCAAGTGGTGGACCACCGAGCTGCAGAACAAGGTCATCGACCGCTGCCTGCAACTCCATGGCGGTTACGGCTACATGACGGAGTATCCGGTCGCCAAGGCCTGGCTCGACAGCCGGGTGCAGACCATCTACGGCGGCACGACCGAGATCATGAAGGAGATCATCGGCCGGTCCTTCGGTTTCTAGCCGCCGACCCGTCCGCCCTTCACCATCCGCCGACCCCCGTCAAGCCACCTGCCGTCCGCCCTTCACCATCCGCCGGCCCCCGTCAAGCCACCTGCCGTCCGCCGCCCGCCGCCTCCGCGAAGCCGCCCGGCGTCCGTCTTCCACCGCCTGCGATCTCCGCGCAGCCGTACGACGCCGGATGGTCAGCGGAGATGCTGGCCCCAGATGAGCAGCATCACGATCACGAACACGATCATCACGCCGGCGTATCCGATCGTGCCGAGCCGGAAGAACCTGCGCACCCGGTTGAGCAACCACGCGAACAGGAAGGCCAGAAAGACCAGCAGGATGAGTCCGGGGTCCATGCCGACCAGTATGCGGTGGATTCTCCGCGAGCGCGGGGTGACGACCGAACACTGAGGTCACGCGGCCCCGGCCAGGACACCGCTCAGCCGCTCGTGGTCTCCAGGATGATCCGGGCGACCAGCGCCGGATCGTCGCTCATCGGCACGTGACCGCAACCGGTGAGGAGCTTGACGCGCTGCTGCGCCCAGCGCCCGGCGCGTACGGCCTGGCGCCGCGGCAGGAGCCGGTCGTGATCACCCCAGGCGATCGTGATCGGCACCTTCGGGGGCGCGGGAGGGGCCAGCCAGGTGAACGAGTCCAGCATCTCGTCGAAACCCGCCGCGTTCCGCAACGCGTGCGCGCCGAGCAGCACTTCCTCATCGGCCATCCGGTTGGGATCGGCCACGAGCAGTCCCAGCGAGGCCGTGCGGCCCACGGCCGACGACATCAACGCGGCTGCCGTCCCCTCGGACGTGACGCCCGCCGCCTTCCGCAGCATGCGCAACGCCGTACACGCGTACAGACACTCGGTCCGGGACCAGAATCCGGCCGGGGACAGCGCGACGGCCGTACGGACCACACCACGGGAGGCCATGTCGAGTGCCACATATCCGCCCAGCGAGTTGCCCGCGACGTGCGGCTGCGACAGGCCGAGCCCTTCCCAGAACTCCTCGACCGCGAAGGCGGCCGTCTCCACGTTGTACGGCGTGTCCGGCGGGAACGGCGGCGAGGCGCCGAACCCCGGGAAATCAACCGCGATCACATCATGCCGGTCCGCCAGCAGATCCAAGACGGGCGACCACGCCTGCCAGTGATGACCTATGCCGTGCAGCAGGACGAGGGGCGGCCCCGTCCCCCGGCGCTCATACGTCAACTCCATATCTGCGAGTCAAGCACCCGGGAGACGGGCCGTACAGGTCGCTTCAGCGGCCGCTCACCGGAATCTCGAACCAGACCGCCTTGCCCTCGCGGGTCGGGCGGGATCCCCAGCGCTTGGCGAGCTGGTCGACGAGGTAGAGGCCACGACCGCCCTCGTCGTTCTCCCCGGCGCTGCGGATGCGGGGCAGCCGCAGGTCCTGGTCGAACACCTCGACCCAGACGGACTCCACGCCGCGGCGCAGCCGGAGCGTGAACTCCTTGTCGCTGACGACCTCGTCCTCGAAGCCGGGCACGTCCCACGATTCGTCGAACGGCAGCGGCGGGCCGCCCATGATCAGGTCGCCACGCGGCACGCTGGCGCTGGCCGCATGCAGCACCACGTTGGTGACGACCTCGGAGACCAGCAGACAGGCCAGCTCGGCGCGCTCCTCGGGGACCTGCCAGCGCTCGAACGCGTCGGACGCCATGCGCCGCGCCTCGCCCACCATGATCGGCTGGGCGGGGAACGTCTGCTCCTCGAACTGGAGCTCGGCGCCGACGGAGCGGATCACGAGGATCGCCATGTCGTCGTCGATCTCGCCGGGGATGGCGACCGTCGCCGCGTCGGCGATCCGCTCGACCGTGTCACCGGCGTGCTTGGCGATCTTGTTGCAGAGGAGGCGCAGCGTCTCGTCCTCGCTCGGCGGCGGCTCTTCCGAGTCGCGCGCCGGCCGCCGGTCGACCAGGCCGTCGGTGTAGAGCAGCAGGGTCGCGCCGGGCGGGAGGATGCGGATCTCCTCCTTGTAGAGCAGGTCGGCGTGCATGCCCTTGGTGTGGACCCCGAGCGGCTGGCCGACCTCGGTGATGTCCAGCTCGGTCACGTTGCCGTCGACGATCAGCAGCGGCGGGGCGTGACCGGCGTTGGCGAAGGAGAGCTGGCGGGACCAGGCATCGTAGACGAGGTACTGGCAGGTGACGATCGGCGGGTTGGTGATGTCCTCGCCGAAGTTGTCGCGTTCCGGCGCCGCGACGATCCTGGTCCACTCGTCGAGGCGGGCGAGGATGTCGGCGGGCGGCTTGTCGTCCTGGGCGAAGGCACGCAGTGCGGCCCGGAGCTGCCCCATGACGGCGGCGGCCTTGGCCCCACGGCCCTCGACGTCGCCGATGACGATGCCGACCCGGCCCGCGGACAGCGGGATCACGTCGTACCAGTCGCCGCCGACCTGGGTCTGGATGCCCTGGCCGTGCGAGACGAGCGGGGCGGCCGGGTAGTAACGGACCGCGATCTCCAGCCCGTCGAGCTTGGGCAGCTCACGCGGCAGCAGGTGCTTCTGGAAGGACTCGGCGGTGTGCCGCTCCTCCTCGAACAGCAGTGCGTTGTCGACCGCGATCGCCACCCGGGTGGCGATCGCGCCGACGAAGTCCCGGTCGAACGTGTCGTAGTGGGGCGAGCGCCGGTCGGTGAGGTTCGACAGGCCGAGGTACATCAGGCCAAGCGTCTCGCCACGAACGCACAGCGGGGCCACGATGGCGGAGGTCATCCCGATCTCACCGCAGATGCGGGCCGACCCCGCGCTCGGCACGGGATAGCTGACCTGGGAGAAGTCCTCGACGAGGATGGTCTCCTGGCGGCGCAGGGCCGATTCGGCGTAGTGACCGACGGGGTACCTGATCTCGCCACCGACGGGCAGCCACGACTCCGGGGGCGGTGCCCAGCCGTTCACGTGGGTGGAGACCTTGCGGATCAGCCGGTCGCCCTCGACCAGCTCGATGAAGCAGTGGTCCGCGAACTGCGGGACCAGCATCTCGGCGACCCGGTTGAGCGTCTCCTCGACGTACAGCGAGCCGGCCAGCCGCTCGCCGATGCGCTCAAGAAGGCCGAACCGGTCCTTCTCACGCTCGTTGCTGCGCATGGCCTCGCGCGCGGTGATCACGATGCCGGTGACAGAGCCCGACGGGTGCCGGAGCGGGACGGCCTGGGCCCGCACGTAGATCATCGTGCCGTCGGCGCGGACGATGTCGAAGGTGCCCTCCCAGACACCTCCCTTGAGCACGCTCTTGGCCAGCTCGGCGGTCAGCGGGTGGTCCTTCTCGGTGATCCCGAGGGAGAGGAGCGACCCCTTCCCCTCTTCGCCGCCCGGCCGGCCGAACAGTCGCTCGGCGAACGGGTTCCAGTAGAGGACGTTACTGAACCGGTCGGTGACGACGACGGCCATCTCGGCCTGGTCCAGCACGGAACCGGCGGTGAGATGGTCGGCGCTGTCCTGCGAGAGGTCCCCCCAACGTTTCATCCGACGACCACCCCTTGGGCGAAGGTGTTCGCAAAGCGGACCACTGGCGCTCCTGCCTGAACAGAGGCTGGGTTCTGACGGGAGAGGAGGGCCTCCCTGGTGGGACTCAACAAACGAATTCGATCATCGTTTCGTGACGAAGACGTGCGCGGCGACGTCGCGCGGGAGTTCCGCAAGATTGATCTCCGCTTCTCCGTCACCCGTCACCCGTACGCCGTCGTCGCTCGTAGCGAGCGTCACCTTGCGTCCGGGTTGTATCCCAACTTGCTTGAGTTTAAGCATCACAGCGGGATCACTTTGCACTTGTTCGCTAATTCGCCGCACTACAGCGGGTACCTCCCCGGGCCCGGCCAGATCGATCAAGGAGAGAACCTGCTCATCCTTGACCCGAGCGGACTCCTCGACGCCCAGCTCGCCGAGCCCCGGAATGGGGTTTCCGTGTGGGCATGCGGTCGGGTTGTCGAGGAGGCCGACCAGGCGTGTCTCGACCGCCTCGGACATCACGTGCTCCCAGCGGCACGCCTCGATGTGGACCTCTTCCCAGGGCAAGCCGATCACCTGGGTCAGCAGGCACTCGGCGAGCCGGTGCTTGCGCATGACGCGGATGGCGAGGGTGCGTCCGAGGTCGGTCATGCTCAGATGCCGGTCACCCTCGACCTTGACCAGACCGTCGCGCTCCATCCGCGCCACGGTCTGGCTGACAGTGGGGCCGCTCTGCTGAAGCCGCTCCGCGATGCGGGCGCGCAACGGAACGATGCCCTCCTCCTCCAGCTCGAAGATCGTGCGGAGGTACATCTCGGTGGTATCGATCAGGCCGTGTGCGGTCAACGTTCCTCCCGTCCTGTAATCGATGCTACGAGCTTCCGATGTGTTCGCAGCCGACCCTATTGGGGAAGCGACATGGGATGGCAAACATCGGTGCGGAACGGTTTCTTCCAGAGGAGATCAGCCTGCCCGCGCTCCGCGAGGCCGCCCGCCGCTGCCAGGGCTGCGATCTCTATGTGAACGCCACGCAGACCGTCTTCGGGGAGGGTGTTCCCGACGCGCGCTACATGCTGGTGGGCGAGGAGCCAGGAGATCAGGAGGACCGCCAGGGAGCCCCGTTCGTGGGGCCGGCGGGCCGCCTGTTGGACCGGGCCCTGGAGGAGGCGGGCATCGACCGCGACGCCGTCTACGTGACCAACGCCGTCAAACACTTCAAGTTCCAGCCGCGCGGCAAGCGCAGGATCCACCAGAAGCCGACCGCGGCGGAGATCGACGCCTGCCATCCGTGGCTCGACGCCGAGATGCGCCTGGTGGACCCGGCGGTGACGGTGATCCTCGGCGCCACGGCCGGACGCGCGCTGCTCGGACCGTCCTTCCGGGTGACCCGGCAGCGCGGGCAGCCCATCCCCCGTGCGGAGGGCAGTTACTACGTCGCGACTTTGCACCCGTCGGCGATCCTCCGCGCGCCGGACAGGGACGCGGCCTACATCGGCTTCCTCTCCGATCTCAAGGTCGCCGCCGCGCTGCCCTGACCGGTTCCGGATATTTCTGGATATACGACATGTATAGCGAGTCAGGGCGCCAGGCGCTCCAGGACCCACGCGTCGCCGGTCCGCCGGTAGCGGAGCCGGTCGTGCATGCGGTCCGTCTGGCCCTGCCAGAACTCCATCTCCGTCGGGATGACGCGGAAACCGCCCCAGAAGTCCGGTGTCGGCGGATCCTCCGGCCAGCGCTCGGCCAGCGTCGCGAACCTCTCGTCCAGTTCTTCCCGGGACCGCACGACCGCCGACTGGCGCGAGGCCCACGCAGCGATGCGGGAGCCGTACGGACGGGACTGGAAGTAGGCGGAGGAGTCCTCGCGGGACACCCGTACGACGCGGCCTTCGACGCGGACCTGACGGCGGATGGGATGCCACGGGAAGAGAAGGCAGGCCCGGGGGTTCTCGCCGAGGTCGCGCCCCTTCCGCGACTCGTAGTTGGTGAAGAAGACGAAGCCGCGCTCGTCGAATCCCTTGAGGAGAACGGTGCGCGCGGACGGCCGGCCGCCGGCGGAGGCGGTGGCGACGATCATGGCGTTGGGCTCGGGCAGTCCGGCCTCGACGGCGTCGCCGAACCACACCGCGAACTGCGTCACAGGGTCGTCGGCGAGGCCCGATTCGAGCAGGGGTTCGCCCTCGTAGCTGTGCCTGAGCCCGGGCAGATGAGAAGCGGTGTCCACGGAACGGTATTGTTGCGCGCTTGACGGGGGACGTCCGCATTGCCCCCTACCAGGGGCAACGGCGTTTCCTGGGGACCGGCGGGAACCCACTGGAACCCTGCGGGTTAAATTGACCCGCCGGTATCTCGACATCAAGGCTTTTGACTTCACAAGAGAGGGAGGCGGCCGAAGTGTCCGACTTCAAACCCGGACTCGAAGGTGTGGTGGCTTTCGAGACCGAGATCGCGGAACCGGACAAAGAAGGGGGCGCCCTTCGCTACCGGGGCGTCGACATCGAGGAACTCGTGGGCCGTGTCTCGTACGGACACGTCTGGGGCCTGCTGGTCGACAACGAGTTCCAGCCGGGACTGCCTCCGGCAGAGCCGTACCCCGTTCCTGTCCACTCCGGTGACATCCGCGTCGACGTGCAGAGCGCGCTCGCGATGCTCGCCCCCGCCTACGGCTTCCGCCCGCTCCTCGACATCGACGACGCCCAGGCCCGCGACGATCTCGCCCGCGCCTCGGTGACCGCGCTGTCGTTCGTGGCACAGTCCTCCCGTGGCCTCGGCCTGCCGATGGTCCCGCAGAAGCGTGTCGACGAGGCCCAGAGCATCGTCGAGCGCTTCATGATCCGCTGGCGTGGCGAGCCCGACCCCAAGCACGTCAAGGCCATTGACGCGTACTGGACCTCGGCCGCCGAGCACGGGATGAACGCCTCCACGTTCACCGCCCGCGTGATCGCCTCCACCGGTGCAGACGTCGCCGCCGCCCTGTCGGGCGCGGTCGGCGCCATGTCCGGCCCGCTGCACGGTGGCGCCCCCGCCCGCGTGCTGCACATGATCGAGGGCGTCGAGCAGGTCGGCGACGCCAAGAAGTACGTCCAGGCCGAGCTGGACAAGGGCCAGCGGCTCATGGGCTTCGGCCACCGCGTCTACCGCGCGGAGGACCCCCGCGCCCGGGTGCTGCGCCGTACGGCCAAGGAGCTGGGTGCCCCGCGCTACGAGGTCGCCGCCGCCCTGGAGCAGGCCGCTCTGGAGGAGCTGCACGCCCGCAAGCCCGACCGGGTGCTCGCCACCAACGTGGAGTACTGGGCCGCCGTCGTCCTCGACTTCGCCGAGGTTCCGTCCCACATGTTCACCTCGATGTTCACCTGCGCGCGCACCGCCGGCTGGGCCGCGCACATCCTCGAGCAGAAGCGCACGGGCAGGCTGGTCCGCCCCAGCGCCAACTATGTCGGCCCTTCCCAGCGTTCGATCAACGACGTCCCCGGCGCGGCCGAGGTCGTCGGCAAGATCTGATCGTACGTCGCCGATATCCGTCGGACATTTCCTGAAGTTTCTTGAAGCGGCCCGCACATCAGGTGCGGGCCGTTTCGCTTTCCACCTTCGAGGGCGCACCAAGACGTCTCACATTCCGGACCTGGGGCTAGACCATCGCCGCGGCTCACTACGCTGGACACGTGGCTGACATCGTGATTCCCGCTGACATGAAGCCCGCCGACGGCCGTTTCGGCTGCGGGCCCTCGAAGGTACGCCCTGAGCAGCTCTCGGCTCTCGCCGGAGCCGGCGCGAGCATCATGGGCACCTCCCACCGCCAGAAGCCGGTCAAGGATCTGGTCGGCCGGGTGCGCGCGGGCCTGTCCGAGCTGTTCTCCCTCCCCGAGGGGTACGAGGTCGTCCTCGGCAACGGCGGCACCACCGCGTTCTGGGACATCGCCGCCTTCGGGCTGGTGCGCGAGAAGTCGCAGCACCTGACCTTCGGCGAGTTCTCGTCCAAGTTCGCCACGGTCGTCAAGAAGGCGCCCTGGCTGGGCGAGCCGACGGTGATCAAGTCCGAGGTGGGCAGCCACCCCGTGGCGGTCGCCGAGGAGGGCGTGGACGTCTACGCGCTCACCCACAACGAGACCTCGACCGGCGTGGCCATGCCGATCAAGCGGCCGATCAAGCGCGTCGCGAACGACGACTCGCTGGTCCTGGTCGACGCGACGAGCGGCGCCGGCGGCCTGCCCGTGTCCGCCGAGGAGTTCGACGTCTACTACTTCGCCCCGCAGAAGAGCTTCGCCTCCGACGGCGGCCTGTGGATCGGCCTGTTCTCGCCCGCGGCGCTGGCCCGGGTCGAGGAGATCGCCGCCACCGGGCGCTACGTCCCCGAGTTCTTCAGCCTGCCGGTCGCGATCGACAACTCCACGAAGAACCAGACGTACAACACCCCGGCGCTCGCCACGCTGTTCCTGCTGGCCGACCAGATCGAGTGGATGAACTCCCAGGGCGGCCTGGCCTGGACGACGGCGCGCACGGCCGACTCCGCGTCCCGGCTGTACACCTGGGCGGAGAAGACGTCCTACACCACGCCGTTCGTCGCCAACCCCGCCCAGCGCTCCAACGTCGTCGGCACGATCGACTTCGACGACTCGGTCGACGCCGCCGCCGTGGCCAAGGCGCTGCGCGCGAACGGCATCGTCGACACCGAGCCGTACCGCAAGCTCGGCCGCAACCAGCTTCGCATCGCGATGTTCCCGGCCATCGACCCGGCCGACGTCGAGGCGCTGACCGGTTGCGTCGACTACGTGGTCGAGCGCCTCTGATTCGACGCTCGTCCGAGGCCGATCCGAGGCCGATCCGGGGCCGATCCAACGCCGTCACCGGGCCGGTACGCCGCACGCGTACCGGCCCGCGGCGTGTCCGGGCCCGCTCAGGCAGGCGAAGTTCGCATGCCAAAGAAGTCGCAAGATCTCCGTAAAGTTTCTCCCGCTACGGACGATTTGCGACAGGAGCAACGGTGACTTCGACCTCGGGGGTTCTACGGGCACGGCAGCGCGGCCTGGGCTATGTCATGTTCGCCAGCAGATGGCTGCAGGTGCCCCTCTACCTCGGGCTGATCGTGGCCCAGGGCGTCTACGTCTGGCAGTTCATGGTCGAGCTGTGGCACCTGCTCACCGGTGACTTCGCCGCCAGCGGCATGAACGTCGAGCAGTCCGTGATGCTCAGCGTCCTCGGGCTCATCGACGTCGTGATGATCTCCAACCTGCTCATCATGGTGATCGTGGGCGGCTACGAGACCTTCGTGTCGCGGATCAACCTCGACGGCCACCCCGATGAGCCCGAGTGGCTGTCCCACGTGAACGCGAACGTGCTCAAGGTCAAGCTCGCCACCGCCATCATCGGCATCTCCTCCATCCACCTGCTGCAGACCTTCATCCGGGCCCGCGAAATGAGCACCGACACGATGCTGTGGCAGACGGTGATCCACGTGGTGTTCGTCCTGTCCGCTATCGGACTGGCCCTCATCGACCGGATGCTGAACACGTCCTCCGGCGAGCACGCGCACGACTGAGGGACCCAAGCCGATCTGAACGCCCGCACCGGCGCGCCAGGAACGCCGGAGCGGGCTCTGCACGCCCGGACCCGACCTTGCCCCTGCGATACACGCCGGAGAGGGCTCCAGTGCGTCGTCAGGCGCTCCGGCCGCGACCGGTCGGCCGCCGCACGCCCGCGCGTGCCAGGTGCGGTCAGACCTGTCCCGGTACGGCACGGCGGCGGAGCACCCACGCGGCGAGGATGCCGCCGATGAGGCCGAAGAGATGCCCCTGCCAGGAGATCCCGGGCTGGCTGGGCAGGGCTCCCCACAGGATCGAGTAGTACAAACCGGCCACAACGACCCCGAGGAAGATGTCCAGGGCGCGCCGGTCGAACAGGCCGCGGGCGACGACATACCCGAAATAGCCGAAGACGAGGCCGCTGGCGCCGACCGTGAGCGTGCCCGGAGGGCTGGTCAGCCAGACCCCCGCGCCGCTGACCAGCGTGATGATGAGGCTCGCCCACAGGAAGCGGCCGACGCCGCGGATCGCCGCGACGAAGCCCAGGATGATCAGGGGCACCGAGTTGGCCATCAGGTGGCCGAACCCGTCGTGCAGGAACGGGGCGAGCAGGATCCCGGGCAGGGCCTCGGGATCGTGCGCCACGATGCCGTACCGGTCCAGGGCGCCGCCCTGGATGTAGTCCACGACCTCGACCGCCCACATGGCGCAGACGAGGACGGCTATGACGATCGCGCTGCCGAGAGCGCCGCTCAGGAGGCCGGCCACGCGGTCACGGGCCGACCGGCCGGTAGGAGGAACCGGTGCGCCGAAGTCGTTCATTTCTTCACGGTACGCACTCCGGACCGCGCGTGCGCCCCGCGCCGGCGCTCCCCCGTCCCCTCGGTGAGCATCTCGGTGAGCATTGCGAGGGGACGGGGGAAGCGGTCAGGCGCCCGTCCAGTTGGGCGCGCGCTTCTCGGCGAACGCGGCGGCGCCCTCCATGGCGTCGGCTGAGCTGAAGACCGGGTTGACGATCTCCCCCTGCTTCGCGAACATCTCGTCCCTCGACCAGTCGGCCGACTCGACGACGACCCTCTTGGTCGCGGCGAGCGCGAGGGGCGCGTTGGCCGCGATCGTGCGGGCCAGTTCCAGAGCGCCGGCGAGCGCCCCGCCCGCCGGAGTGACGCGGTTGACCAGGCCCAGCTCGTACAGCCTGGCCGTCGGGTAGTGATCACCGGTCAGGGCGATCTCCATGGCGACGTGGTACGGAATGCGCCGGGGCAGCCGCATGATCCCGCCCGCGGCGGCGACCAGGCCGCGCTTGGGCTCGGGCAGCCCGAACTTGGCCTCCTCGGACGCGACGACGACGTCGCACGAGAGCACCAACTCGAAACCTCCGGCGAGTGCGTATCCCTCGACCGCCGCGACCAGGGGCTTCTTCGGCGGGTTCTCGGTGAGCCCGCCGAACCCGCGGCCCTCGACGACCGGCATGTCCCCGCTGAGAAATCCCTTCAGATCCATGCCGGCGCAGAACGTGCCGCCCGCGCCGGTAAGCACGATGGCCGAGACGTCCTTGCGCTCGTCCAGCTCGTCCATCGCGGCGGCGATGCCGCGCGCCACCGGGCCGTTGATCGCGTTCCTGGCCTGCGGCCGGTTGATCGTGACGACGGCGACACCGCCGTCGACCTCTACGAGAACCTCGTCAGACACGTGACCTCACCTGGCTACTTGGGCTGGAAGCGGATGCCGCCGTCGAAGCGGATGACCTCGCCGTTCATGTAGTCGTTCTCGATCAGGCTGCGGACGAGCTGACCGAACTCCGAGGCCCGGCCCATGCGCTTGGGGAACGGCACGGGCGCGGCCAGCTTGGCCTTGAACTCATCGGCGTTCTTGTCACCGATCTTGCCGTAGATCGGGGTGTCGATGATGCCGGGGGCGATGGTGAGCACGCGGACCCCGATGGCGGCCAGGTCACGGGCGGCGGGCAGGGTCATGCCGATGATGCCGCCCTTGGAGGCGGAGTAGGCCACCTGGCCGGTCTGCCCCTCGATGCCCGCGACGGACGCGGTGTTGACGACCACGCCGCGCTGGCCGTCGGCGTCCGCCGGCTCGGTCTTCGCCATCGCCGCCGCGCCGATGCGCATGAGGTTGAAGGTGCCGATCAGGTTGACGTCGATGACCTTGCGGTAGGACGCGAGGTCGTGCGGCGAGCCGTCCCGGTTGACCGTACGGCAGGCCCAGCCGATGCCGGCGCTGTTGATCACCGCGCGCAGCGGCTTGCCGGTGGCCACCGCGGCGTCGACCGCCGCCTGCACCGACGCCTCGTCGGACACGTCCGTCTGCGCGAACACGCCGCCGAGTTCGTCGGCGAGCGCCTTGCCCCGCTCGACGTTGAGATCGGCGATGACCACGGTCGCGCCGATGCCTGCCAGCTCGCGTGCCGTCGCCTCACCGAGGCCGCTGGCACCGCCCGAGATGATCGCTGCTGCTCCGTTGAGATCCATAGCCGGACCTTAACGCGACAACCGAATGAAGTTCTACTCAGGGTGGGTCAAAATAGCCGTGTCCACGTCCGGGTAGACCTTTATCCGGCGATCGAGGCCGGTCGTCCGCAGGATGCGTGCCACCGGCGGCTGCGGCGCGGCGAGGCAGACGCCCCCGCCCTCGCTCGTGGCGAGCCGCCACGCCTCGATCAGCACGCTCAGCCCGCTGGAGTCCATGAAGGACAGGGCGGCGAGGTCCAGGACGATGGTCGCGCCGTCCTGCATGATCGCGTCGCGTACCTCGTCGCGCAGTATCGGCGCGGTGAACAGGTCGAGCTCTCCCGCGACCGCCACGACGACGGCGCCGGAGAGCGATCGACGCGCGAGCCGCAACTTCATGGTGGACCTCCTCAGCGACGCCACTTTACTTCGACATCACCGTGGGTGAAGTTCACGAACCTGATCTAAACGGCTGATCTGAACGGCTGATGTGAACGCCTGGTCTAAACGGCCGGAACCGCGAAGCCGTACGGCAACTCGAGCCGGTGGGCGGCGAGCAGGTCCGGATCGGACAGCAGCGCCCGGGTGGGGCTGTCGGCGGCGATCACGCCGCCGGACAGGATGAGCGACCGCTCGCACAGCTCCAGCGCGTACGGGAGGTCGTGCGTCACCATCAGCACCGTCACATCCAGACTTTTCAGGATCTCGGCGAGTTCGCGGCGTGCGGCCGGGTCGAGGTTGGACGACGGCTCGTCCAGCACGAGGATCTCCGGCTCCATCGCGAGCACCGTGGCCACCGCCACCCGCCTCCGCTGGCCGAACGACAGGTGATGCGGCGGCCGGTCGATCGCGTCCAGCATGCCGACGCGTTCGAGGGCGACCCGCACCCTCCGGTCGAGCTCTGCGCCGCGCATCCCGAGGTTGGCCGGGCCGAACGCGACGTCCTCGCGGACGGTCGGCATGAAGAGCTGGTCGTCCGGATCCTGGAAGACCAGGCCCACCCTGCGCCGGATCTCCTTCATCGTGTCCGCCCGCACGGCCAGCCCCGCCACGCGGACCGAGCCGTGCCCGGCGGTCAGAATGCCGTTGAGGTGCATGACCAGGGTCGTCTTGCCCGCACCGTTGGGCCCGAGGAGGGCGACCCGCTCCCCCCGCCCGATCGTGAGGTCCACCCCGAACAGCGCCTGGGTGCCGTCCGGGTACGCGTAGGCCAGACCGCTGACCTCAAGCGAGGGAATGGGGTGAGATGTCAAGAAAGGCTCCAGGAGAGTACGGCCATCGCGGCGGCGAGACCGGGGAGCAGCCCCGCGACGCCCCACTGCCGAAGCGATGCCGACAGGTCACGAATCATCGGCATCTCACCGGTATACCCGCGACTCAGCATCGCGAGGTGCACGCGCTCGCCCCGTTCGTAGGAGCGGATGAACAACGCGCCCGCCGACTTGGCCAGCACCGGGATCTGCCGGACGTCCCTGGCCACGAACCCGCGCGACTCGCGGGCGACCCGCATGCGACGCATCTCATCCATGATCACGTCCATGTAGCGCAGCATGAACATGGCGATCTGCACCAGGAGCTGGGGCAGCCGAAGCCGCTGCGCGCCGAGCAACATCATCCGCGGCTCGGTGGTGGCCGCGAGCAGGATCGACGCGACCACGCCCAGGGTGGCCTTGGCCAGGATGTTCCACGCCGCCCACAGGCCCTCCGCGCTGAGCGACACGCCGAGGACCTCGACCCGCTCGCCCAGCCCGATGATCGGGATCGCGACGGCGAAGAGCACGAACGGCACCTCGATCACCATGCGGCGCAGGACGAAGCCCGGCGGCACCCGCCCGGCGGCGGCGACCGCCGCCAGCATGAGCGCGTACGCGCCGAAGGCCCAGAAGCTCTCCCTCGGCGTGGCGACCACGGCGACGGCGAATCCGGCCGCCGCCAGCAGCTTGCACTGCGGCGGCAACCGGTGCACCACCGTGTCGCCGGGCCGGTAGAGCTGGTGATGGTGGCCCGCGCTCACGGCCGGGCCGGCCCTGCCGTACGCCCTGCCGTACGCGCTGCCCGGCTCACGCGCGTGTTCACGCGGCGGCCTTCTCCCGGTTGCGTCGCCGCACCGTGGAGAAGACCGCGCCTCCGGCCAGGACGGTCAGCCCGACCCCGGCGACACCGGCGATGCCGAGGGACAGCCGCTCGTTCTCCATGCCCTTGACGCCGTAGTCCGCGAGCGGCCAGTGCCCCACGCCGCTCTCCTTCTCGTGGACGTCGAAGCCCTTGTCCGCGGCCACCCGCTCCAGACCGTCGGGCGAGCTGGAGGCGTAGAAGGACACCACACCGGCGAGCAGCACGGCGATGAGACCGCCGCCGACCAGGATGGGCCGCAGGCCGCCCTTCGGCGCGGGAGCCGGCTCCTCGACCGGGACCTCGCCATCGGCGGTCCGCAGCACCAGGCGCCGGGCCAGTCCGGCGGCGCCGTACACCAGGTCGGGCCGCACGGCGAGGACGCTGCTGATGGTCAGCGCGGTGATCAGGCCCTCGCCGAGGCCGATCAGGACGTGCACGCCGCCCATCGCCGCGGCCACCGCCGCGAGGTCGATCGGCGCGGTCCCGCCGATCCAGAACAGCGCGGTGAAGACGAGCGCCGACACCGGCACGGACACCGCCGCCGCGACGAACGAGCCGACCACCACGGCGGTGCGGCTGCGCGGCGCGCTCCGCGTGATCAGGCGGAAGACCGCCCAGCCGACGACCGTCGTCACGATGGCCATCAGCGTGATGTTGATGCCGAGCGCGGTCAGCCCGCCGTCGGCGAAGAAGAAGCCCTGCACCAGCAGGACCACCGCCACGCATAGGACCGCGGTGTACGGCCCGACGAGTATCGCGGCCAGCGCTCCTCCGAGCAGGTGTCCGCTGGTCCCGGCGGCGACGGGGAAGTTGAGCATCTGGACGGCGAAGATGAACGCCGCGACGAGCCCCGCCATCGGGGCCGTGCGGTCGGTCAGCTCGTTTCGTGCGCCCTTGAGGCAGACAGCCACGCCCGCGGCAGCGAAGACCCCTGCCACGAGTGAAACGGGAGCGTTGAAGAACCCATCGGGTACATGCACGGCAAGCCTCCGAAATGCGCGTCTGCCACAACTTTAGGACATGGCCTAGCAGTTGCAAGCAATTCGCATTAACGGCGGCGGAACAGCCTCCGAAGGACGGTGAACGGCGTCACAACGCGCACAGACGTGCTGAGTCTGCGGTTGACCGCCGTGGCGTAGGGCCGGGCGCTCCACCGGGCCAGGCCGCTCCACCAGGTCACCGGCGGCGGCAGATGCCCCAGATCGCCGATCTTGACGGGGAACCGGACGGGCGGCCCACCCACGTCGAGTTCGAGGTAGGCGTCCCAGGTCCCGGCAGCCGGCCACCGGATCACCGATCGAAACGTTCTCGGCCCTGTCGCCAGGGCCGTCGTGCGCCACTCCCGGCCCGACCGCCGCTCGCGCCAGATCAGGTGGCGCACGGTCATCGCGGCGGGCTCACCCGCCACCTCGACGACGCCGTCCACGCGGAGCCGGTCGCGCAGCCACCCCGTTCCCGCCAGCCTTACGGACGCGGGGACCCGGGCCGTGTGGCCCCCGATGTCCACGCTGAGGTTGCCGTACTGCCGGGTGAGGTACGGCAGGGCGACGACGCCGGAGGAGAACCGCGGCTCCGGGCGGTCCAGGCCGGGCACCCGCTCGCCCCCGAGCCGGGCGAGCCTCCGCACGCCCTCGCAGTCCACGGTGGCGTAGACGTCCCACATCCCACTCGGAAGCGCGGCCACCGGGATCGACACGCTGAACAGGTCGGCCACCCCGGTGATCGGAACGCGCCGCTCACGGCGGGAGGTGCGCTCCCGCAGCAGGAGGCCGGCCTCCCCCTGGAGCCCGTCCAGAGCGACGTGCCCGCCGATCACCAGGCGGTCGCCGTCCCATTCCAGCGTGGTCAGGCGGTGGCGGAGGGCGGCGGTCTCGACGCGGGCCAGCCGTACGAGCCGGTCGAGGTCGTGCAGGGACTCGGCGCGCATCCGGTCGGTGGGCCCAAGGCGCTCGATCACGCCCTCGGTGAGCCATTCGGCGCAGATGTCGGCGGCCTCGATGGCGATCTTCTCGCGGTCGGCCGCGTCGGCGGCCAGGAGGGGGGCTCCGAGCTGGCCGAACACGTCGAGCCTGAAATGCCGCAACAGCAGGTGGTCGCGAAGGGGGCCGGGCGGGATGTGCCGGACCATGGTCCCGATGGGGACGCGGGCCATCCGCAGCCAGGCGAGCGGGTCGCGGCTCCCCACCTCCTGCATGACGCTGGTGCCGTCCGGCCGCGAGACCAGGTGATAGCAGTCGTGGTCGGAGACGACCGAGATCACGTCAGCGTGACAGTAGGCGTGGGCCGTGAACACCATGTCCTCGCCCACACGCAGCGTCTCGTCGAACCGGATGCCGTGCCGGTCGATCATGTCGCGCCGGAAGAGCTTGAAGCAGAGCAGGCTGTTGTAGACCGTGCTCTCCAGCAGGGTGACCCGGTCGGCGTTCTCCCGGAACATCGACTCGGGCGCCCTGCGACCGTGGCCGACGATCTTGCCGAGGACGATGTCGGCCCCGTTGCGGTCGGCCGTCGCGAGCATCCGGCTCAGCGCCTCCGGCCCGAGGTAGTCGTCCGCGTCACAGAAGAAGACGTACCGGCCGCGAGCATGGGCGAGAGCGCGGTTGCGAGGGCTGCCGGGGGTTCCCGAGTGATCCTGGTAGATCACCTTGATCACGTTCGGATGGTGGGCGGCGTACAGGTCCAGGAGCGATCGGGTGTCGTCGGCGGATCCGTCGTCGACGACGATGATCTCCTTGCTGACGCGCTGGATCAGCAGGGTGACGAGGCAACGGTCGAGGTACGCGCGGCAGTTGTACGTCGGCACCAGGATGCTGACGTCGACCGGGCACTCGCTCTCCGTTTCCATCGTGAATCATTATGTGACGACGGCCCGGTTCACGGGATGCCAATGGGCAGCTCTTGACCTTTCACCCCGAGTCTCACCCCGCATCCCGTACGGCGGGTCGCGCCCACAGTTCGTCCTCATCCACGTAACGGTGAAGAACATCGGCGACCAAGCCCGGCCGTTCGCCGGAGACGCGCAGAAACTCCTCGACGCCGCGGGCAAGGAGTACTCCGCCGACTCCGAGATGGCGATCCACCTCGGCAACTCCAAGAGTCTCTACGAGCAGGTCAACCCGGGAAACTCGGTACGCGGTGTCGCCCTGCTGACCTGCGGTGACGACTTCGCGGGTCCCCTGATTCGGCATTGACGTCGAGAACCCTGTTTTGAGTGCGACCGAAACACCGCGGACACATGACCAGGCACTTTACGAACCCCCGACAAATGGGTCTTGACGGCGGAAATTCGATCATGACAAACTGCGCGGCAGTGCCCGTATCCCTATAATCCGGCCATCCGTTAGGGGAAAGTCACATGGCGCATTTATCAACGGTCCGCGCGATTGATGACACTCTCATCCAACTCGAAGTCGAAGGTGTCGAAAAAGACATACTGAACTCATGGTGTGGCCACGTACGCTACATCCCGAAATACGGGAGCCGTAACACGACGGCCGACATGTGGGCACTCGAACTCGCCCCCATGTCCTCGCTCGGCTCGGGGGTGCACTCGGTCGGCGGGCGGGAACGTGAACGCTTCTCCCTGGCCGGTGGCGAGCTCGTCATCTACGACTGCACCGAACCCAACGACGCCCGATGGGCCGCATGGCTCGGCCCGTGGCACATGGCGCACGGGATGTTCTACGCCCCCACGTGGGAGACGGCCGACATCGTCGAGGTCTTCAGCAGGGTGGCCTGGAACGACACGCCCGAGGGCATGACCGCCGACCCCGGGCAGCGATTCGACCTGTCGATGGCCATGTACATGCAGACCGTCGCGGGCGTCGGGACCTTGGAGGTCCAGTCCAAGCGGACAGCCGCCGAACTGATCCCGAAGTGGCGCGGTTACGAGGCCACCGCGGGCGAGATCTGGCGGCTCGAGGCCGTGCCCGATGCCGAGGCGCAGCCGCTGCTCATGGTCACCGATTCCGCCGTGGTGACCCTGACCCCTTGGGACGCACCCCGGGAAGCACGGCCGGGCGTCTCGGTCCGCGCGGCCGGGATCGCGCCGGAGGATGCCGCGGCCACCTTCCTGACCAAGGTCAAGCGCCTCGACTGGAGGGCCTGAGGTGGATCCGACGTCGGCCGCGGTGATCGTGCTCGCCATCCTGGTCGCCCTGCTGTTCGCGGCCGGAGCGGGCCTCTATCGCCGGGTGCGTGAGCTGGAGCTGGCCACCTACAACGGCGTCGGCGTCCGCTTCGGCGCGGGGCAGGATGAGCAGGCGCGGTCCGCCGTCACGACGCCGGACGGCACGACTTTCGTCGTGAAGATCAACCGGCAGTGCCCGATCTGCGACGAACTCCTGCTCGCCATCGGCAAGCTGGCTCCCGGGCTCCCCGCCGACCACTCCTTCGCCGTGGTCTCCGACGATCCGGGATTCGACAAGAGCCTCCCCAGCGAGGTCCGGGTCATCAAGGACCCCGCGATCTGGCGGTCGATCACCGTGCCCTACACGCCCGCTCTCCTCGTCGTCGGAGCGGATGGGCTGGTGGCGTTCACGACCCCGGTGGGGTCCGGCGACGCGCTGGTGGACGTCGTAGAACGAACAGTGGCGATACGAAGGGAAGTAAAGGCGTGACGATCATCGGTCAGGAGAAATCGATTTTCGACCAGATCCCGAGCGCGCAGGACAGGCCCGAAGAGGCGCTCCCGTCCCGCATGGCCACGCTCAACCCACGTTGGAGTCGCAGACGGATGTTCGGCATGGCGCTCGGCGCGGTGACGGCGGCCGGGCTCGGCGCCCTGGACCTGCTGCCGGGAGCCCGTCCGCGCAGCGCGGCTGCCGTGGTCTACACGAGCATCTGGACCGACAGCTGCCGCGGGTACGCCAACGCGAGCTCGGTCTGCAGTCCTTCCAGCGCGTTCTACGGTCCCGGCAACTGCACCACCGGCAACTGGCACCGGGACAACGGCGACACCGGCACCTGTTACAGCGCCAAATACACCTCGAAATCGTCCACCTGCGACGGCCGCAACGCATGGCGCTGGAACGGCGGCAGCACCAGCAGCCTGAAGCGTAAATGCTCCGACGGCGAGTATTACTACATCAGCTGCGGCAGCACGGGCACCACCCGGTTCTCGATCTGCCGGACCGCGATCTAGGTGCGTACCACGACGGCCTCCCTCCGCCTGCTCGCACCGGGCCTGGCCCTGATCGCGGCGGGGGAGGCGGCCGTGCTCGCGGCGCGGGCGCTCGGCGCCGGCACGACCGGCTTCACCTGGCTGGTCGCGGCCCTGGTCGCCGGGTTCTCGCTGTCGGGCTCTGTTTGAAGCCTCAACAGCGCCTGGGTGCTGTCCTCGTCGGTCCGGCGGGGCTCTGACATTTCCGGTTTCATCCTCGGTCTTTTCGTGGGGGCGACGGCCACCACGTTCGCTTTCGTCGTGGTCGGCTCGATTATTCGAGCACCATTCCCATTCCTCGCGCTCCAGATCCTGGTCGCCCTCGCGGCGGTCATCCTGCTGCTTCAGGAACTCGGCGTGCTCAAATTCCCCATACTGCAGAACGCGCGCCTGGTCCCGCAGTTCGTCACTCGGATTCCATTCTGGGGGTCGGTGCAGTTCGGCATGGAAATGGGGACGGGAATGCGAACCTACTCGCCGACCGCGCTACCGCACATCATGGCGATTTCCATCGTGTTTCTCGCCTCGTGGCCACAAGCGCTCATGGCGGGCGTCGGTTTCGCGCTGGGCAGGGCAGTGATGCTTCTGACGTTCGCCGCGGCCCGGAACAAGATGGCGGCCGACACCGCCTTCCACTTCGAGTTGCCCCGGCTGAGGCCGCTGTTCGCGATCCTGGCGATCCCGGTGATCGTACTGCTGGTGATCCCGTGATCATCGTGCGATACGCCCTGGGGGTCGTCCTGGCTCTCGCCGTCGTCGGGAAGCTCCGTTCCTTCGGGGCTTTCCGCGACAGCCTGGCGAACTTCGGTCTCAGGCTTCGGATCGCGTCGGCGGCGGCCGGCGCGATCGTCGCCGTGGAGGCGCTGACGGCCGCGGCGGTGTTCACCTCCGCGCCCGACCTGGCCGTGGGGGTCGCGGGAAGCCTGCTGGGCGTCGCGTTCACCGGAGCGCAGACCTACCTGCTGGCCGCGGGCAACCCGGCCTCCTGCCAGTGTTTCGGCGTACGCGAGACGGTGTCCGCGTGGACCTGGATCAGAGCGGCCCTGGTCCTGCTGATGGGCTTGGCGTTGCTCAGCGCGGCCGTCTGAGCGCGTCGCTCCGCCGTACAGCCTTTCGCCGCACGGCCTTGCGCGGCGTCGCCCCTTCACGGCCTCGCCCCTTGCGCGGCCTCGACCCTTGCGCGGCGTCGCCCCTTCACGGCCTCGCCCCTTGCGCGGCCCTCAACCTTTCGCGGGCGGCCAGAGTCTTCAATGATGACGCCGTCCAACGGAGGGGCTGGACCGGGTGACCGACACTGAGAGTTTCCGAGAGTTCGTGGCGGCGCGCGGCCTGGCCCTGTCGCGGACGGCCTTTCTGCTCACCGGTGATCACGGCCATGCCGAGGACCTGCTACAGGAGACGCTGGTCAAGGCGGCGGCCAAATGGCGCAAGGTCGCGACCGTCGGCGATCCTGAGGCGTACGTGCGCAAGATCATGCTCAACCAGTTGCGTACCTGGCGCCGCCCGAGGCGGCTGACCTTCTTCCCGACCGCCGACCTGCCCGAATCCCCGGCCCACGAGGACCAGGCCACGCAGACCGAACTCAAGATCATGCTGAGGAACGCGCTCGGCCTCCTCAGTCCCAAGCAGCGGATCGTGCTCTACCTGAGGTTCTACGAGGACCTCCCGGAGGCGGAGGTCGCCGCGCAGTTGGACTGCACCGTCGGGACGGTCAAGCGGCACGCGCACGACGCGCTCAAACGCCTGAGAACAGTGGCACCACACCTGCTGGAGAGGATGCATCCGTGAATCTCCGCGACACCTACCACCAGCTCGAAGAGGAAGCGCGCGACTACGCCGACGCGGACCGCGTGTTGCGCGTAATGCGCCGGCGCAGGGCCGTGCGAACCGCGGCGACAGTGACCTTCGCGGCGCTGGTGATCGCCGGTGGAGTCGGCCTCCAGCAGAGCCTGACCGGCCTCTCCGGCAACACCATCACGGCGGTTCCGGCGGCGTCCGGCTCCGCGACGCCGTCGTCGGCCTACCCGGCGCTGCCCGCGCGCGGGCCGGTCGGGCAGGGCGCCGCGGTGTACACGCCGTGCAGATACGCCTGCCCCACGCTGCTGGCTCTCGCGGACGGCCGGCAGTACCTGCTCGGCGCGCACACCATCACCCCGCCGGGCAACATCACGCTGTCCCCCGATGGCCGCTGGCTCGGCATGCCGACCGCGAGCGGTTACGAGCTCAGGGATCTGCTGGGTGACACAACGCGCCGCATCGCCTCTCCGGCGACCGGCGGAGCGGGCAGCGCCTACAGCCCATGGGCCTGGTCCGCCGACTCGCGGCGGTTGATCCTCGGATACCACGCGAGCGGGGATGTCAGCGCGTACACCGATGTGGACCTCACCACCGGGCGGGCCACCACGCCGCACCTGCCCAAGGGATACGAGCCCGTCGGCATCCTGCCCTCGGGGGCCCTGTTCCTCCTGGACCAGTCACAGTACGACGGGAGCGCACGCAGGCAGGTGAGCCTGCGCACGGGCGGCTCGGCCGTGACGCTCCGGGCGACCGGAGCCGGAGTCTTCTCCGATGCCGACCACGGCCTGTCAGTCCAGGTCAGCGGTGGCCGCATCTTCCTACTGGAATACACCGGAGACAAGATCGCGGTTCTGGAGTTCGACCAGAAGGGCACACTCGTGTCGCGCACGCCACTGGCGGACGGTGAGTATGCCCTCGGCCCGACGCCAGAGGGATATGCCGTCATCCAGCTTCCCCCCGACCAGCGGACCGGACGCCAGCGGCTGTTGTCCGCCGGCCGCCTCCTTCACGAGTTCCCGGGCGAGGCGGAGATCGTCATTCCCGGCGGTGCCCGGCACTGACATGCCCGGCCGCCTCCGCCGCCGCGATCAGCCGCCCCCGTGACCGGCCTAGCGGCGTCCCCTCGGCCACCTACCGTCGTGGTGCTCGCCGGCCGGCCGTGCGCGGCGGGTGCCAGGCAGGCAGGTCAATCTCCTGCTGGGCGTTGGAACAGCGCGGCCAGGAGGAAGGGGGCGCCGAAGACGGGCGCGTCCGGCGACTGTTCCTCCATCTGGCGCATCTCGACCTCTGTGTAGTCGGCGAAGATCCAACGCAGTTCGTCGTAGGTGTACGCCAGGCCGCCGTGCAGGCGGCCTTCGCGGTAGAACTCCTTGTCGGGCAATTCGGAGCCCATGGCCCCGGCGGCGAAGCAGCTGAGCGCGAGGTGGCCGCCGGGGACCAGCAGCCGGTCCAGCAGATTCAAGTAGCTCACCCTGCGGTGCGGCGGCAGGTGGTGCAGGCAGCCGGAGTCGTTGACCAGGTCGTACCGGCCGGGCTGGAGGTCGGCGGTGAAGGCGTCGCCGCAGTGGAAGCGGACATCGGCGCCCGCCTCCCGGGCACGCTCCTCGGCCCAGGCCACAGCCGTAGGGGAGAGATCGATGGCGTCGACCTCGAAGCCGAGCGAGGCCAGGTAGACGGCATTGCGACCCGGTCCGCAACCCAGATCCAGAGCGCGCCCCGGTTTGAGCACCCCCCGCTCGATGTACGACACAAGGCTCTCGTCCGGCTTGCCCACGAAGAAGGGGACCGGCTTTGAGCGGTCGGTATAGAAGTCGTCCCACCATGGCGACGCGTTCCCGCTCCATCGGTCCGCGCCCGGTGCGAAGAGCTGGTCGAGCAGGTCCATGACATCATCCATCGTGCGAATGGTTCGGTTCACTCGGTGTCCCTCAAGAGATGGTGGGCCGCGCGGCAGGCACTTCTGATCATATTTGGGATCCGCTATATCAGTGCTGGTCAGGCACGGTTTTCGCATCCCCTCCGGCAGTGGCGGAGACGGCTGTGGGGACACTCCGACACCGGTTGATCCACTCCCCCTAGGCACGCGGCCTCCACTCGGCAGCTCTCCCCTGAGGGGCGGCTACGGGGATCTCAGAAACGCCTCAGGACCGACGCACAGGAGCCGAAATGTGTCCTTGGTCACACTCGTCGAAGCGTGGCCGAGCTGCCGACGTCTTCGCCGGCTCCATGCGGGAGTCCCGCCTGGAAGGCATCCGAAGTCGGCCCCCTGCACTTCTTCGCCAAAGGAACCGCGGGCACCCCGGGATCAGGCGGTGATCGAGTCGAGGAACTCGCGGACGGCCTTGGCGAATCCGGCGGGGTCGCCGGCGTAGACGAAGTGGTCGGTGTCCAGCTCGACGAAGCTGGTGCGAGGACGTCGTCCCACCATGGCCTGGGCCTGGTCCGCGGGGATGGCGCCCCGGGCACCCCTGATCAGGAGGGCGGGGCAGGAGCTGGCCAGCCAGTCGTTCCAGTGGTCGCCGTGGACCAAGTCCTCGGAGTCCACGATGTCCTGGGGATGGAAGGGCAGGCGCCATGTGCCGTCGGGATTGCGGCGCAGGGTGTCGGCGAGGAAGGGACCCGCCGGGCCGAGCCCGTCGATGAGCGCCTGGCGGGTGGGGGCCTGGGTGGGCAGGCCCAGGACGAAGGCCAGCGGGTTGGGACCGTGCAGGCCGAGCGAAACCGGGCCGTCGGTGTTGACGAAGGCCTCGACCCGATCGGGGTGACGGGCGGCGAATTGGTAGGCGTTGATGGCGCCCAGCGAGTGGCCCACGATCGCGATCCGCTCGATGCCGAGGTGGTCGAGCAACGCGAGGATGTCGGCCAGATAGCCCTCACGCGAGTAGTCGGCGGCCCGGTCGGAGTCGCCGTGGCCACGCTGGTCAAGGGCGATGACACGCCTGTCGGGGGCCAGCTCGCGAGCCAGGTCGGTGAAGCTGGCGCCTTCGGACATGTGACCGTGCAGGGCGAGCAGGGGACGCCCGGTGCCGCCGAAGTCGAGGTAGGACAGGCGGCGGCCGTCGATCCGCAGCTCGGAGCGGAGGGGGCTGGTCACAGTGATTCTCCTTGGGGTCGTTCCTTGCGGCCTCCATGACCATACGCCGATTTGGGCGCTTGAACAAGACGTACGCCTAAGGCGCTTGCCTAAAGCGCGCGAACTAGGGTCCGCTAGCATGCCTGACATGGGAAACCGTGAAGATCTGCTTGCCGGAGCCCGGCGCTGTCTGGAAGAGAAGGGCTGGACGCGCACGACCATCCGCGACATCACGGCCGCCGCCGGCGGCGTCAGCATGGCCGCCATCGGCTACCACTTCGGGTCGCGGGAGGCGTTGCTGAACGCGGCACTCATCGAAGCCATCGACGAGTGGGGCACGGAAACCGGCCGCACCCTGGCGGAGTACGCAGAGCCGGGGGCCGACCCCGCCGAGCAGTTCGAGGCCATGTGGGAACGACTGATCGAATCGTTCACCACACACAGGCGCCTGTGGATCGCCTCATTCGAAGCACTGCTGCAGGCCGAGCACTACCCCGAACTACGGGAGCATCTGGCCCGCGGCCAGACAGAGGGGCGTCGGGGCCTGGCAGCGATCTTGCAGGGCATCCCGGAGGACGCCGTCCAGGACGCCACGGCACGCACTCTGGGCGCGGTGCAGATGGCCCTGATGAGCGGGGTCATGACCCAGTGGCTGATCGACCCCGACCGCGCTCCCTCCGCGGCCGAGGTGGTGGCCGGGCTCCGCAGCATCATGGCGACCGTCACTCCCGAGCCATAGGTGCTGGCCGCCTGGGGACGTCCTGAGCAGGCCAACGTGGCCTGGGTGGCACTCCTGATCGGCAGCATCGCCTTCGGCTGGCGCGCGATGGTCGCGCGGTCGGCTTAGGTCGTGTCTGATAATCACGCCCTGCTGCGCGCGGGCAGCGTTTGTCAGACACTCCCTAGCAGTCGCACGGCGGTCATCTGCATCACATGGCGCAGCGTCACCACAGGTTTGCCCGCACCCTTTTCTTGACACTCACGATCGAGTTTAGGCTTACCCGCGCCGCGGAGTGGACGGCACAGCTTACATAGGGCTTTGCCTCGGCAATGTTTACGCGCACTTGCTGTCGACTATGGTAGTGAATGCGACGGTATGGGATGTTTGATTACATCCGGCGCCGAGGGCATTGTGAATGCTCTGTCGCAGCGGCCCGCGGGCAGAGAATTCTCGCCGCCGACCACCCTATCGGGAATATTCTTCGTTCAGGAGAGAGAGTCTTCTGCGTTCAAAATTCGAACCAGCGAGCAATACTGACGAAGAGGCGCTGTTCTCCATGAAAAGAACAACGAGATTGCGGCTTTTAGTCGCGTCCTTTCGTTGCGGTGCTTTTCGCCATGACTGGAGCGGCTTCCGCAACCGAACCAGCGGTGCGCCGAGCACGTCCTGACGACGTAAACCCTACGAGCCGGCACGGTAACGACCGGCACGGCCGAGTCCCGACTGGGTTGAGGGCGACGGCCCCTGACACGGTGGGCGTTGGTCGTCGTAGAGACGCTGAAGTGGCCTGTCATCTTTCCTCTCTCCGCTATCTGACAGGAGGAGAATCGTGAGGATTTTCGCGCTTCCAGAACCGCGGAGAACCCGGCGGCGGTCTGTGCTCGCGCTCGCGGTGGCCTTCTTGACACTCGGCCCCCAGTACGCCGCAGCACCCGCCGCCCATGCCGCCCCGCTCGGGACCGCGAACGTCGTCGCGCCCCCGGCCCGGGGCAACGTGGTGATCGAGTGGAATCGGACGCTGCTCGACATCGTGCGCAGTCCGCACGCAGAGCCGGGCACCATCCATCCCACCCGTAACTTCGCCATCATGAGCGCAGCCGTCTATGACGCGGTCAACGCGATCAGCCGCGCTCATCCCCTCTACGGCTCCAACCTCGCCGCACCTCGGGACGCCTCCCGCCCCGCCGCGGCCGCGGCGGCCGCCCACGACACCCTCACCGCCCTGTACCCAGCGCATAAGGCCGACCTGGACCGCCAGTTGTCCTCCGATCTCGCCGGCATTCCCGACAGCCGCGCCAAGCAGGAGGGCGTCAAGGTCGGCACCCAAGCGGCCCGCGCCATTCTCGCCCTGCGCGCGCACGACGGCGCCGACGCCACCCCGCCGCCCTACGCCACCACCGGCAAACCCGGCGACTACCGGCCGACCCCGCCCGCCTTCAAGGCACCGGAATTCACCCACTGGGGCCACGTCACCCCATTCCTACTCCGTACCGGCCACCAGTTCCGTCCCGCCGCACCTCCGGCGCTGAGCAGCCCTGCGTACGCGGCCGCCATCAACGAGGTCAAGGTCATCGGCGCCGCCCACAGCACCACGCGTACGGCGGAACAGACCACGCTCGCCAAGCTCTGGACCGGCCCCGCTCAGAACTACTGGTACGACGTCGCCCAACAGGTCGCCCTCGCGCGCCACAGCGATCTCAACCAGTCGGCGGACATGTTCGCCCTGCTCAACCTCACCGTCGCCGATGCAACCATCGGCGTCTACGACGCCAAGTACACCTACCGGTTCTGGCGGCCGATCACCGCCATCCGCCTGGCCGCCGGCAACCCGGACGTCAAGCAAGATCCGAAATGGACCCCGCTTGTCACCACCCCTCCCGACCCGTCCTACCCAGGCATGCACAGCGACATCAGCACGGCCGCCGCGGCAGTACTCGCCCGCTTCTACGGCGACCGCAACACCTTCACCCTCACCTCACCCGCCGCCGGTGGCCCCAGTCCCTACACCAAGCCCTATACCAGCTTGAGCGCCACCGCGACCGAAGCCGGGCTCAGCCGCATCTGGGGGGGCATACACACCCGGCTCGACCACAAGTCCGGCAACGAACTCGGCACCGCCATCGCCCGCTACGCGCTCGGCCAGTCGAAGCTCGCGCCAGCTGTCCCGAGTTCGCCGACCGGAAAGACTCCGGCCGGGCACGCCAGCCCCGCCGGCGCCACCGTCGCGAACGCCACCGTCGCGAACGCCACCGTCGCGAACGCCACCGTCGCGGTCCGAGACTCCAAGCTCGGCAAGATCCTTGTCGACGGCCGAGGACGCACGCTGTACCTGTTCGAGGCGGACAAGGGCACCAGCTCGACCTGCTACAGCACGTGCGCGACCGCCTGGCCGCCCCTGACCACCACGGGCAAGCCGCAGGCCGGCAGTGGCGCATCACCCGCCTTGCTCGGCACCACCGCCAGGACCGACCACACCACCCAGGTCACCTACAACGGCCACCCGCTGTACTACTTCGTCACCGACGTCAAGCCCGGCGACATCACCGGGCAGGGTGACGACTCCTTTGGTGCCAAGTGGTACGTGCTCGACCCGAAGGGCAACAAGATCGAAAAGCGCTGAGTGTCTGGCCACGATAGCCGCCATACGCACAACGTCGAGCGTGCTGTCGCAACCGCGCCGGCGGCCGGGATCGTGGGAGGGAGCAGACGGACGTGGGAGCCCCGCCGAGGATGTCACCCCGCCGGGCCCGGCTGCGGCTGGCGACAGCCGCCGGGCGCTGCTGGAGCACCGCCAGAGACCCCGCGATTCCAGAGTTCGAGAACGTGCACCTCGACGACGAGGGAATTTGGCGCACCACCCACATCACCGCACGACTTTCGGCACCCAGAGGCCGACAGGCTCCAGGCCGACCTTGGGTTAATCGCTGCTCTTCTATACGCTGCCTGGCCGGTGAGTACGGCCGGCACTAGTGCCGTGACCGGCAAGGTTTGCCCGGAAGGAGCGGTGTCCAGGGCGGTGCATCGCAAGGCGGAGGAGGAGCTCGTAGCGGAGCCTACGAGCGACGACGACAACGCAGCGAGGTGCCGTCCTGGGCGACGCGACGGGGCAAAGATTGACGGGAGGGGCACTAGCTGAGCGCCAGGGCCGTATGGATCAGATGGAGGTGGGTGAACGCCTGAGGGAAGTTGCCCAGATGGCGCGCCTGGACGGGGTCGTACTCCTCGGCAAGCAGGCCCACGTCGTTGGTGAGGGTCAGCAGCCGCTCGAACAGGTCCATGGCCTCGTCCTTGCGGCCGATGAGGAAGAGCGCTTCGGCCAGCCAGAAGCTGCAGGCGAGGAAGGCGCCTTCGGTTCCGGGCAGGCCGTCGATGTCGTTGCTCTCGGAGATCGGATAGCGCAGCACGAAACAGTCGGTCATCAGCTCGCGTTCGATCGCGTCGATCGTGCCGATGACCCGGGGGTCCTCAGGGGGCAGGAAGCCGACGATCGGGATGAGGAGCAGCGCCGCGTCGAGTTCGCGAGAGCCGTACGACTGGGTGAAGGTGCCGCGCTCGGGGTCGAAGCCCTTGTCGCAGACCTCGGCGTGGATCCGGTCCCGCATGGCCCGCCAGCGCTTGAGGGGACCGGTGTGGCCGAGCTCTTCGATCACCCGTACCTGCCGGTCGGCCGCCACCCACGCCATGACCTTGGAATGGACGAAATGCCGCCGCGGGCCGCGGATCTCCCACAGGCCCGCGTCGGGCTGGGCCCAGATGCGCTCCAGGAAGTTCATCAGCCTGGAAACTGCGGACCAGGCGTACTCGTCGGGCGGCATCCCCAGCTTGCGGGCCCGGTAGAAGCAGCTGAGCACCTCGCCGTAGACGTCGAGCTGAAGCTGGCTGGCCGCGCCGTTGCCGATCCGCACCGGCCGGGAGCCTTCGTAGCCGGGAAGCCAGTCGAGCGTCTGCTCTGGCAGGCGCCTTTCGCCTGCCACGCCATACATGATCTGGAGGTCCTCCGGGCGGCCCGCGATGGCGCGGAGCAGCCAGTCAAGCCAGGCGTCCGCCTCGGTGATGTATCCGGATTCGGTCAGGGCGTCGAGTGTCATCGCCGCGTCGCGCAGCCAGCAATATCTGTAGTCCCAGTTACGCACCCCGCCGAGATGCTCGGGCAGCGACGTGGTGGGAGCCGCCACGATGCCGCCGGTCGGGCTGTAGGTGAGCGCCTTGAGCGTGATGAGGGAGCGGACCACGGCGGCGCGGCAGCGGCCCGGGAGCCAGCAGCGGGACACCCACTCCTCCCAGAACCGGCTGGTCTCGGTGAGTTGCTCGCTGGGATCGATGCCGCAGGGTTCCGGCTGGTGCGAGGGATGCCATGTGAACACGAACGACCGGCGTTGCCCTTCGGCGATCGTGAAGGTGCCGGTGTGCCGGTCGCCGCTGCCCGTCAGGTGGAGGGGAGCGTCGATCCAGACCGAGTCGGGCCCGCCGATGGCGTGGAGGCGGCCGTCGAAGCGGCGGGCCCAAGGGATGATCCTGCCGTAGTCGAACCGGATGCTGATCTCTGTGGTCATGTCCACCGTCCCGGACACGCCCTCCACGATCCGGACCAGGGCGGGGTTGGCGTGCCGGGGAGGCATGAAGTCGATGACCTTGACGGTCCCTGTGGAGGTCTCCCATACGGTCTCGAGGATCAGCGTGTCGTTGGCGTACGCGCGTCGCGTGGCCATCTCATGCCCGGCGGGGGCCAGCCGCCAGAACCCGTTGGACTCGTCGCCGACTAGCTTGGCGAAGCATGCGGGGGAGTCAAACCGGGGAAGGCAGAGCCAGTCGATCGATCCGTCGCGACCGACGAGGGCGGCTGACTGCGTGTCCCCGATGAGGGCGTAGTCCTCGATCCGCATGTGAACCACGCTACTCGCCGGGCGGCGCGTCATCGCTCGGGCGTGTAACCGTAAGCGCCGGAAGGCTGACCGGCTCCGCCTCTCCCGTGAGCGCCCGTTGTAGGCCACCCCATCTGGCACGCCCGTGGCACGTGTCGAGTCGGCCTGTCGGTCGGGTTCGAATGGCAGTCAAAGCCTGGAACCGCCGACGAGGCCAGGCCAGAAGACCACACACGACCCCAATTGCTTGGGGTCATCTGCCACAATGATCCGCGGTTGTCCCCCTTTATGTGGAGATCGTCATGACGACGCCAGAGGTGCGTCCCGGGCTCACGCGTGAGCGTGTCAGTGCCTTCGCTGACGCCATCCTGGCGATCGCGATCACACTTCTCGCGCTGGAGCTGCCCCGGCCTGAGGCCGCGAACTTCCGGAATCTGAGCGGGTTCCTCGGGGACCACATAAGCACGTTCGTGGCGTTCGCCGTCGCTTTCTTGATGCTGTGGTCTGTCTGGCGGGTGCACCACTCCCTGTTCGACCAGCTCGACCGACTGTCACCGGCAGTGCTCGCATTGCATCTCCCGATGCTGCTCTCGGTGGTTCTCCTGCCGTACGCGACATCAGTCTTCGGGCAGGCGAGCGCGCTGGCGGAAGACTCCCCGGGGGAGCATGCACTGGCGGTGGCGATGTTCGCCGCCACCGAGGCCGTTCTGCTGCTGTGCCAGGGAATCATGATCGTTCTGGTGCTCAGGCAGCGTCTATATCGACCGGACACCGACGTGGACCGCCTGGGTACCAACGCCTGGGTCTACCTGGGGATCGGGATCTTCTGGGCCTTAACAGCCGCCATGAGCGCCTGGTCCGCCGAACTGGTCCCCTTCCTGTGGCTGGCGACCCCGCTCGTCGGCTCCGGCATAGCCAGGACCATCAGGATGCGGCGAACCCTCGCAGCACGTCCCTGATTCCATCGACCCCGATTGCCCTCAATTGCCGACCGGCGCGCGTGCGGGCTGCCGTAGGCGACACCCGACACACCTGCGCCTCACTCCTGGCCGCGCTCGACGTGCACCCACGCGTGGCGATGCGCATCCCGAGCCACTCGCAGATCTCACTGACCATGAACGTCTACACGCAGATCCCGTCGCGGGCCACTCGCAAGGCCCTCGATCGTCTAAGCCAGAGCCTCGACAGCCATTGTGATCAGTAGACCTACAACGTCGACCTCTGGAGCTCGCTCCAGTGGGGGCCTGTCGTCATTCCCATGCTTTCTGCAATCCTGTGAGGGATGTCCAGCCCACCGTGTCCCCACTGTTCCCGCAAAACCGTGCCGTTCCTGTTCGGCCTGCCTACTCCCGCCGCCATTAAGGCAGCCGAAGCGGGCGAGCTGCTCCTCGGCGGATGTGTCGTGTGGGAGGACGCCATCGAAGAGGGCTGGCAATGTCTCGGCTGCGGCCATCACTTCCAGGCAACAGACCGAGCCCTCTGGCTGAGCACCATCGAGAGCATCGTCTCCGGGCACAGCGGATGATCGTTAGAGCGCATGACTCGCGCGCCCACCGGGCCGATCCCGACCACGGAACGATTGCCCTGTCGGACGTCGTCGGCGTCGTCATGTGATTGATCCTCAGCGCGCCTCTTGAGCACGCCTTTAATGGAGCTGCCGCTGCGGTCCATGGTAGGTACTCTCGGCATGGAGTTCCTCTGCTATCACCGCGATCGGCCTGACTCCGCCGCACTGCGCGACGAACTGCTGGAAGAGCACTGGTCCTACATGGACCGGTACGCGGCGGAGATGATCGCCCGTGGCCCGACCTTCGGCCGCTGCAGCGACACGGCCACAGGCAGCGTGCACATCGTCGACCTACCAGATCTCGCCACTGCGCGTGCGTTCGTCTTCGAAGAGCCCAACTACCAGGCCGGTGTATACCGGGACGTGATGTTGCGCCGATGGCGCAACGTGCTGGGGCGCACCATGTGGGATTTCCCTGGCGGCCGAGACGGCGGCAACCGGTATCTGGTGCTGGGCCTCGGCTCCGGGCAGGCTGCCGACCTTGTCCCGCCGCCCGACCGGGACGAGCTGATCGCGTATGGGCCGCTGCTGTCCGACAACGGCACCACCTGGCTGGGTACGGCGCTGCTGGTCCGGGCGCCGGACCCGCATGCGGCACGCGCCGTCCTGACCCTGGACCGGTACGCCGACATCGAGGTCCACGATTGGGAGTTCGGCGGGCGGCGGTAATGAGCACTTGACCGTCGCCGAGGTGGGGCCAGTTCTCGCTCTTTGAAATCGCTGTGCCACTCCTCCCCTGCTCCCGCTAGCCGCCCATTTCCGGGACTGTCAGGCGGGTTCTGTCAAGGATGGCTTCGCTGTGTTCCATCAGCCGGTGACCTTCCGTCGTGCGCGGTTGTCCTACGTGCACAGCCATCCTTGACAGGTTCCGCCTGCCCCGGACATTCGGGCGGCGGGTGCAGGAAACCACGTACGGCGGGGGCGTGGCGCTGGGTCGGCGCGTTCGATGGGTACGGCGGCGGCTTGTGCGACGGGCCAACCGCGCGCACCACCGCGCGAGTACGGCCCGTCTCCGAAGTCCTCGGGCATGCCAGCGTCGCGATCACCAAAGACGTCTACGGCCATCTCATGGAGGGCGACCGGCGGGCGGCGACAGAGGCCATTACCGGCGCTCTGCTGGGGCAACGGAAGCGGGCGGCTCCCAAGGTGGCCCTCAAAGACAGCGAAGAGACCGGATGACCCACACAATCACAAGGCCCCTGACCGCGAAACCGCTGGCCAGGGGCCTTTCATGTGAGAGCCGCGTTGGGGAATCGAACCCCAGACCTTCTGTTTACAAGGAGAATCGGCGATGTCCACAGGCGTCCACAGCTGGCGCAGAGCCCTGGTCAACGGCACCTCTGGGAAGGCACCCAGTCCACCCGCTTCCACGATCGTCCATGGCCGTTGTTAGCAACCGCGTTAGCAAGGTCGATCCCGTGACACCTTCGATGCGAACGCGGGAAAAGCGGTCGGTGCCGACTCAGCGGGTGCTGACTAGCACTCCCTCGTGCGGGTGTGATCTCGACTGCTGGCGCCCCAGACAGTCGGGTATCAGCAGGTTCGCTGACTTTTCGCTGACTCGACTCGCCCCATGCTGATGCCTTGCATCAGTACCTGAGCTATCTCCGGGCACACCCGCGGGAGCTCGCCGACAGCAGCATCCCTCGCCTCCTGATCAGCGCTGATC
This sequence comes from Microtetraspora sp. NBRC 16547, assembly GCF_030268965.1. Classification (GTDB taxonomy): domain Bacteria; phylum Actinomycetota; class Actinomycetes; order Streptosporangiales; family Streptosporangiaceae; genus Microtetraspora. The sequence goes on from NZ_BSSE01000001.1 coordinate 539,717, forward strand.
CTGACAACAGACTGAGCAGATCCCCGTTCGAGGGCTTCGTGGGGCCTTCTAGTACGACAGCAGTACTTCGAGATTGTTCACGTTGAGTGATCTCGCGCATGCGAACGGCCGCCTCTAAGATCACGATCTTGTGAGAAACCAAGATCCCGAGACGGCCGTAGCGGCCATCGTAGAGCCCGAACTGCTGGAACGGAAGTTCACCGAGCTGACCAGCGCGATCGCGGGCGCATTCGGCCGGGTCGAGCCGCGCAAGGCAGCGACCGGCTACCTGCGTGGGCTGCTGTCGGAGATCCCCCGCAAAACCTGCTGGGACCTAAGTAAATACGCCGGGCACATGACCCCGGATGTGATGCAGCGACTGCTGTCGCGCGCTGTCTGGGACGAGGACACCGTCCGAGACGCGGTCCGCCGCTACGTGATCGGCCACCTGGCCAGCACTGATGCGGTGCTGGTTCTCGATGAGACCGGCCAGGAGAAGAAGGGGACCGCAACCTGCGGGGTGGGTCGCCAGTACACCGGCACCGCCGGCAAGGTCACCAACTGCATCGTCGCCGTCTATGCCACCTACGCCAGCCCGCTCGGCCACGCCCTGATCGACACCGAACTGTACGTGCAGCGCAAATACGTCGACCTGCCCGCGACCCGGGAGGCTATGGGCCTGCCCGCCGACTGGCGGTTCGCGACGAAACCGCAGCTCGCGCAGCGGATCGCGTCCCGCGTCTTGGCGGCGGGCGTCGAGGTTGCGTGGGCGGCGGGTGATGAGGTGTACGGTCGCGATCCCAAGCTGCGTGCCTTCCTCGAAGCACAGCGGATCGGGTACGTGCTGGCGGTCGGGGTGGACTTCCCCGTCCCCACTGCGGCCAGCTCGCACCGCGCCGACCATCTGGCCGCGCTCGTCCCCGCCCGCGCCTGGGAGCGGCGCTCGTGCGGCGCGGGATCCAAGGGGCCGCGCGTCTATGACTGGGCGATGGTCGCCACCGTCGGCCCGCGGCATGTGCTACTGATCCGGCGTTCGGTCAGCACCCCTTCTGAGCTGGCGTTCTTCTACTGCCATGTGCCCGAGGGCCGCGCGTTGACGCTACCTGTCCTGGTCCGGGTCGCGGGCGTCAGGTGGGCGGTAGAGGAAGATTTCCAGCAGTCCAAGGGGCAGGTCGGGCTCGATCACACCCAGGTCCGCCGGTACCGGTCGTGGCGGCGGCATGTCATCTTGGCGATGGCCGCACTCGCGATCCTGGCTGTCGTCGTCGCCGTCGAGCGCCGCCGTCATCCCGCCCCCGTCGTGCCGTGTACCAGCCAGGACGCTCCGCCCGACGACTACGGGCTCATCGCGCTGACGGTGCCCGAGATCCGCCGCCTGCTCACCGTGTTCTCCCACGTCGGCACCGTAGTGACACCACGTGTCGCCGCCCTGCGGCGTGAGTTCGAGCTCCGCTGGAGCACTTGGCGGCGCCGCCATCAGGCCCGCGCCCGCTGGCACCGCTACCGCAGACGCCTGGCCCTCACATAATCCCAGCTCACGGCATCAGCCGACGATCGTCGAGGCGGAGGGCCAGATCACAAAGTACTGCTGTCGTACTAGGCCCCGTGTAAAACCACCTCGCCCCAGCACCTCTAGGAGGAAGGGGCGGGGCAGATGTTGACGGAAAAGCCGACAATGTCCTCTCTGTGGAGAGATGATGCCTCCTGTACGGCAGACGGAGGGCAGCCCGATGGCAATTGTGGAAGCTGCCGCAACTGCGGCGGGCAAGGCAGTGGCGACGAAGGCGGTACGTGAGTGGCTCCTCGCCCGGGCGTCTGCAAAAGATCTTGGGGCGGATCTTAAAGACCTGATCAGAAATAGCTATCGCGACCGCCTCGCTGTACGCAAGTTCGAAAACCAAATTGAGGGTGTAGCGCTGGCTATAGAGGCGCGCTTAAGTGCGCTTCTGGAACAGGAGTACCGAGGCCTTGCTGACAACGACCGTGCCGCCGTCCTGCATGAGGTAGTAGCCACTCTGCAGGCTGCCGACTTATCTGACGCCGCGCTATTCAAGGCGGACGCGGACTCGGCTCGAGTAGCTGAGCAACTTATGGCTACCCTACCCTCACCTAAGCTTAGCGACGCCGAACAACAGCTATACATGGTACTACTGGCCGAGTGTGTGGATTGCTTGGTTGGGATGATGCGGGAACTTCCACAGTACCTGCCCCGAGCGGCCACCGAGACCTTAGCCAGGCTTACCGGATTGGCTGAGGGCGTGGAGCGGCTACTGGCAAGGATGCCAGTACGGACTCTCGATGCACCCGAGGGCAGCCAAAACGACGAGGCCTTCGAGCGGCAATATCTCAGCTTCGTAAGCCGCACGATGGATGAGGTGGAATTGTTCGGCGTGCGTGTAGAGAGCTTTAGGCCGCGCACCTCACTGAGCGTCGCCTACATCAGCCTTAGCGTTAGCACCGAGGAAAGCAAGGCGCGAACGATGGCCGAGCGACTATCGATCGCTTCGCTCACAGACCCAGTAGCGCCGGAGCCTGGCATGCTCCGCATCGAGTCGGCGCTCGGCCGCTCACGCCTGACGCTCGTGCGCGGTGATGCTGGGTCGGGCAAAAGTACGCTGCTTCGCTGGTTGGCGGTAACGGCTGCGTTTAAAGGTTTTTCGGGCGACCTGACGGAGTGGAACGGATGCGTGCCGCTGATAATTAAGCTCCGCAGTCACTCCGATGGCCGCTTCCCGGCTCCTCCCGACTTTCTGAACGACGTAGCCCAGGAGCTGGCAGGACGCATGCCGCGCGGATGGGTGGAGCGAGTGCTTGATGCAGGTCGCGGCCTACTGCTGGTGGATGGAGTGGACGAGTTAGTAGTACGGCATCGACAAGCCGTACGCCAATGGCTGACTCGGCTACTCGCGGCATATCCGTCGATGAGGGTCATCGTGACATCGAGGCCAGCGGCGGCCGACGCCAAATGGCTAGCAGAGGAGGGCTTCACTGCCGCCCTACTTGAGCCCATGACTTCGGAGGATCTACGAGAGTTGGTTCGGCAGTGGCATATTGCTATGCGCGACTGCCCCAGCCTGCCTTGTGCAGCTGACGAACTGCCCAGCTACGAGGGGGCGCTACTGGCTCGCCTCGAGAGCAGCGGACACCTGCGGACGTTAGCCTCGACACCTTTGCTTGCAGCGATGCTCTGTGCGCTAAACCTCGACCGACGAACCCAGTTGCCCCGCAGCCGTATGGGCCTATACGACGCGGTTCTGGCGTTGCTGCTAGAGCGGCGAGACGCCGAGCGGGGAATTCGAGATGATGTGATACTCGATCCCGAACAGAAAATCTGGATATTGAGAGATCTAGCGTGGCGGCTAGTCTCAATGGGTCGTTCGGAGCTGTCTCGGGCCACCGCTCTAAAGCGGATCGAGCAGAGGCTATCCTCTATGACACGTATGCCGTATACGGCGGAGATGGTGCTGGAACACTTGGTACGACGGAGCGGCGCATTGCGGGAGCCGGTACCAGGTCGAATTGATTTCGCACATCGAACGGTGCAGGAGTATCTGGCAGCTGAGCAGCTCGTCGAAGACGAGGACATGGAGGTAGTGGTCGAGCGGGCACATTTAGACCAATGGAGGGAGGTAGTAGTGATGGTGGCCGGGCACGCAACCGGAAGGCTACGGCGGGAGTTGCTGCAAGGATTGCTTAATCGGGCAGACTCGGGGGACCGACATGCACGAAAGCTCCGGATGCTGGTCGCTGCTTGCCTGGAGACCATTCAAGAGATCCCGGTCGAATTGAGGGGCAGCATCGAGACATGCCTCGCGACGGTCATACCACCTCGGAATGAGGACGAGGCGAGGATGCTGGCAGTGGTAGGCGAAGAAGTCCTACACCGGCTACCCGACAGCCTGTCGGGACTCACCGCCAAACAGGCTGGCATGACCGTGCGCGTAGCCTGGCTAATCAACGGGGCCGGCGCCATCGAGAAGTTAGCCGCCTACGCCAGCGATTCACGTTCAAAGGTACAGGATCAACTTATCGCCGGATGGCTCTATTTCGACACAGAAACATACGCACGGGACGTTTTGGTCAAGGCGCCACTGAATACCCGTGTCTTTATCGATAACCACCGGCTACTACCCAGCCTTCGACATCTGAACAATTTGACCTACCTGTCCATATATACCGATAACGAGATCACGGACATTAGCTTTGCGCGAAACCTTTCCCGGCTGCTGTGGTTAGATTTAAATGGTCTCGACACGAATAATCTAGACCCGGTGGGGCAGCTTCGTAACCTGCGTCGGCTATGGATTAGCATGAGTACCGAGCGACATGTCAGTATGGCCACGCTTGAAAACCTCGGCCACCTACAGGATCTCTGGTTGTGGAATGTCGAGCAAAGCGACCTCACATTCCTCGACCGGCTCCCTCGACTGAAAGGCCTTGGGCTTGAGCTCCCGCGGGAGGATCACGATCTTTGGTACGAGCCACTATCTCGGCAGAACGAGCTGGTACGCCTGTCGCTAGGCACTTCGGGGCAGAAGATTAATCCGCTGACGTTCGCCCAGATGCGCCAACTAGAATCCCTTGCATTCTTTGGAACATGCGACACTAGCGGTATCCTAAACGTCCTCGCCGAAATCTCCGCTCCACTGACCTACCTAAGCGTCAGCAGCCCTAGACTCCAGGATCTGCAGACCTTACCAAGACTGCCGGTGGCCGATCTGCAGATAGACTCCTGTAGAACCTTCGAGGGTCTAGGCGATAATCCGAATCTGAAATCTCTCAAACTCGCTAATCTGCTAATGAGTGACCTCGCACCACTGGCCAAGCTATCTAACCTTGAGAGCCTCGTTCTCAACTCGGCTCGCCAGGTCGCTGACCTTGCTCCGCTCGCGCACTGCCCAAATCTCAAATACCTTGAATTGCGCGATGTGGCGGTCAACGTCGACTTGGCCCCCCTTGCCAAAACAGGGCTCCATATCACGCTTGGTCAGACTCAGTCAGTTCGAAACGCGCATCTGCTGGATGACACAACGAAAATCGGTCGTGAGCGCATGGACTTCTAAGGATTCATGACGCATATCCGTATGTAGCGCCCACACCCTGATCTTCCCGTTTGCCGTCGTCCCACCGCGGAGCGGCAGCGGGCCGGCGACGGAGGCGCAAGCCCGGCCTCGCGTGTACGTCAACCCGGTCGTGGTTCCTCGGCCATTGAATGCCATCAGTCACGGCCAGGCTTGAGCCGTAGGAGCCGATCTGCTGGGCTTGCCTGGGGCGATGGCGCTCGGGACGATCAGGGCTCCCCGCCGCCAACTGACCTGGCTCTTGATCGGCGATCATCCCGGAGCCGGAGTGCCCCCGCCGGAGGCACAATGGACCTCGGCCCGCTATGACGCGCTCGCGTGGTCGCGGTGACTGGCGTCGTGTCCGTCCTGGTGGTTGCGTCTCGCGGCTGTCATGCGTCTGCCTGTACGGGAGCGGCTGGCATCCGCGCGTCAAGGACCCGGAGACCGGCGAGAGCAAGCCGAAATGGGTGAGCGGCTTCGCCACTGAAGATGGCGCCAAGGCGGCCCGTGACGAGGCGCGGGTCAAGGCCCGGCGCGGCGAATACATCGACCGGAACGCGATCACAGTCGCGGAATACCTCGCCGAGTGGATCGAGGGCCACGCCGTGGAGATCAAGCCGAAGACGCTCGCCGGATATCGCGTGATGATCCGCCTCTACATCGAGCCGAACATTGGCAGGGTACGGCTTCAGGCTGTACGCCCGGCCACCCTCACGAAGCTCTACCGGGATCTGCTGACGGCCGGCCGTAGGAACGGCAAGGGCCTCGCCCCGAACACGGTCAAGAACGTGCACACCGTGCTCCGCAAGGCGCTCAGTGACGCTGTTCTCGTTGACGAGATCCTGCCCAGCAACCCCGCCGAACGCGCCAAGCTTCCGCGCGCCCAGGTCACTGAACCGGGCACCGTGTGGACTCCGGCACAGCTCCGCGGATTCCTCACCGCCGCGAAGACTCACCGGCTGTTCGCGTTCTTCCACCTCGCCGCTTACACGGGCGCCCGTCGTGGCGAGCTGTGCAACCTGCGGTGGGCTGATGTCGACCTGGACACGCCCCAGATCCGCGTGATGGGCTCCTCGGCCGTGGTCGAGGGCGAGAGGATCGAGGGCACCACCAAGGGCGGGCGGTCCCGCGCCGTCAGCCTGGACGCCGAGACCGTCGAAGTCCTCCGCGAGCATCGCAGGCGCCAGAAGGCTGACCGGCTCCGCCTCGGGGAGTCGTGGAGGGGCGCGGACGACTACGTGTTCACCACCGGATGGGGAGAGCCGATCTATCCCGACACGGTCAGCTCTCTGATGCCCACCCTGATCAAGGCGTACAACGACACGAAGCCCAGCAAGCCGCTCCCCCACGCCCGGCTACACGACCTACGGCACATCCATGCGACCACACTTCTGCTCGCTGGTGTCCCCGTTCACGTCGTCGCGGCCCGCCTGGGCCACTCCGACCCGGCGATCACTCTCCGGGTCTACGCACACGTGATCAACGAGCAAATGGCGAGCGCGGCCGACGTCTTCGCCAACGCGATCAAGGCCGCGTAAGCCCGCTGTTAGCAAGGGTGTTAGCAAGATCCCAGATTTGTCCGGACAAAGACAAGGCCCCTGACCGCGAAACCGCTGGCCAGGGGCCTTACACATCCGAGCCGCCTTGGGGAATCGAACCCCAGACCTTCTGTTTACAAGACAGATGCTCTGCCGATTGAGCTAAGGCGGCGTACCGCCCACGAGTTTAGTGGGCCGGAGGCGGTACCGTCACCGAGGATTCACCGGCGACGCTGACGGGCGATCTCGTAGAGGGCGATGCCGGCGGCGACGCCCGCGTTGAGCGACTCGGCCGCGGCGTTCATGGGGATGCGAACGACCTGGTCACAGGACTCGCGGACCAGGCGGGACAGCCCCTTGCCCTCGGAGCCGACGACCACGACGAGCGGCTCGGCCGCCAGCTCGACATCGCCGACATCGATGGACGCGCCGCCGTCGAGGCCGATAACGAACAGCCCGCTCTCGCGGTACGCCTGCAACGTCTGGGTGAGGTTGGCGGCACGGGCGACGGGCAGGTTGGCCAGCGCGCCCGCCGACGTCTTCCAGGCCCCGGCCGTGACGCCCGCCGAACGACGGGACGGGACGAGCAGGCCGTGGGCGCCGAACGCGGTGGCCGACCTGGCGATGGCCCCGAGGTTGCGCGGGTCGGTCACGCCGTCGAGGGCGACGATCAGCGGCACCTCGGCGGCATCCTGTGCCCGCTCCACGAGCTCGGACGGGTGAGCGTACTCGTACGCCGGCAGCTGAAGCCCGATCCCCTGGTGAACGCCACCGTCGGTCAGCCGGTCGAGCTTGTCGCGCGAGACCTCCAGCAGCGCGATGCCCCGATCAGCGGCGATCTTGATGGCCTCGCGGACGCGGTCGTCGCTGTCGATGCGCTGCGCGACGTAGAGGGCGTTCGCGGGGACACCGGCGCGGAGCGCCTCAAGGACCGGGTTACGGCCGCCGATGACCTCCGGCGCGTCCTCGCGGCGCGCCTTGGACTGCGCGCGAGCGGGCCGCGCCACGCCGGCGGCCTCGCGTTCGATCCGCTCGGTGCGCGCCTTGTCCTTGAACCAGTGGCGCATGTGGGCCGGGGGCGTCGCGCCCCTGCCCGCGAGCGAACTGCGGCCCTTGCCGCCGGTTCCCCTGGTGGACCCCTGCTTCCGTGAGGGCTTCCCTGAAGCCTTTCCCGCCATGGTCTCTAGGGTAGGGGCACCGCTAGCGTGCCAACTCCCAGCGTGGCCCCTGGGGGGTGTCCTCGACCACCACGCCAGCGGCGGCGAGCTGCTCGCGGATGGCGTCGGCCGCGGCGTAGTCCTTGCGGGCTCGCGCCGCCTGGCGCTGCTCCAGGGCGACCGCGACCAGGGCGTCCACCACCTCGCGCAGCCCGGAGTCGCCCGTGCCGCGCCACTGCTCCGAACGCGGGTCGAGGCCGAGCACGTCGAGCATGTTCTGCGTCTCGGCCAGCAGCCGCGCGACCTGCTCCTTGTTGCCCTGGGCCAGCGCGACGTTGCCCTCGCGTACGACCTCGTGGATCACGGCGAGCGCCTGCGGGACGTTGAGGTCGTCGTTCATCGCGTCCACGAACGCCTGGGGCAGCGGGGCCACGGCGTCCACGTCGTGGATCACCTCGGCCGCCCGGGTGACGAAGCCCTCGATGCGCCGGTATCCGGCGGCCGCCTCCAGCAACGCCTCCTCGGAGTAGTCCATCTCCGAGCGGTAGTGCGCCGCGACGAGGTAGTACCGCAGCTCGACCGCCCGCACCTTGCGCAGCATGTCCGGGATGAGCAGCGAGTTGCCCAGCGACTTGCTCATCTTCTCGCCGCCGAGCTTGAGCATGCCGTTGTGCAGCCAGTAGCGGGCGAAGCCGTCGCCCGCGGCCTGCGACTGGGCGATCTCGTTCTCGTGGTGCGGGAAGATCAGGTCGACCCCGCCGCCGTGAATGTCGAACGTGCCGCCGAGGTACTTCGTCGCCATCGCCGAGCACTCCAGGTGCCAGCCCGGCCGCCCGCGTCCCCACGGAGTGGGCCATGTCGGCTCACCCGGCTTGGCGCCCTTCCACAGGGCGAAGTCGCGCGGGTCGCGCTTGAGCGAGTCGGTGTCGGTGTCCCCCGCGGCCCGCATGTTCTCCAGCTTCTGGTTGGAGAGCTTGCCGTACCGGTCGGCGTAGGACACCACGTCGAAGTAGACGTCGCCGCCCGCGGCGTAGGCGTGCCCCTTGTCGATGAGCCGGCGCATCAGGTCGACCATCTCGGGGACGTGGCCCATGGCGCGTGGCTCGACGGTCGGCGGCAGGCATCCGAGCTGGTCGTACGCCCAGGTGAAGGCGCGCTGGTTCCGCTCGGCCACGACGAACCAGGGCACGCCTTCCTCGGCGGCCACTCGGATGATCTTGTCGTCGAGGTCGGTGACGTTCCGGCAGAACGTGACGTCGTATCCCAGACGGATCAGCCACCGCTGGAGCACGTCGAAGTTGAGGCCGGACCGGATGTGACCGATGTGTGGCGGAGCCTGGACGGTCGCACCACACAAATACATCGAGACCCGGCCGGGCTCGACCGGTACGAAATCACGGACCGTACGCGTGCTGGTGTCGTAGAGGTTCAGGCTCACGATGGCAAGGCTAATGCCTCACGCCGCACCACAGGCCGACTTGCGGGACCGTGAACGCGGTCCGTGTGAACTCACGTCTCCCACGTACCACTCATAAGGCCAGAAATCACTCAGCGGAGATATACCTTTAGCGGCTTCCGTCGGGCAACATCGCGCCATCCGGTGATCCTGGTCCGATACGCGGCTCATGTTACTTCTCGTCCGCGATCGGCGGGGCTGCTCCCATTCTGTAGGCTCGAAACGCCATGGACGCCTCTCCCCCCGCGGCGGCAGGCACCGCCTCCCGCCCGCCAGAATCCCCATCCGCCAGACTCCCAACGGCGCTTCGCCGCCTCGCCGTCGGCATCGCGGGTCTCGCGGTCGCCCTGTTGGCCGCGGCGGCCTGCGTGCTCTCCTTCGACGACCTGCGCGCTCTGGCGATCGCCGGTCAGGCGGAGCCGCGCTTCGCCTACCTGTACCCCGCCGCATTCGACGCGCTGCTGGTCGTCGCGCTGATCAGCGTGCCGCTGGTCCGCACCGGACGACCGCTGCTCCGGCTGCAGGCGGGCCTCATCCTGACCCTGCTGATGGCGGCCGCCGCCACCGCCACCGTCGCAACCGCCGTGGGCGCGACCCCCGACGTACGGCAGGCCGCCATCGTGGTGGCACTGCTCCCCTGGGTGATGTTGAGCGTCGGGCTCTGGCTACTGCTCCTCCTCGCCAAGCAGGCGCAGGGGCACTGGTCGGAGCAGGACTCTTTGACGGACGCGGCCGAGATCGTCCCCTTCGAGCGCGACGAACGGTCTCTTCCGCCCGGAGCCGCGACGACCGCGGAACTCCCGGCCGTCTCTGCTCACGACGAAATCGCTGCGGACCCCGCCGTCTCCACGCAGGAGGAGGCCACTCCGGCAGCCACCGAGCCCACTCCGACCCACGCGCCGGCCCGGCCCGTACGGCAGGCGCCCGCGCCGGATCCGGCCGAGGAGCCGTCGCCCACGGCGGTCGCGGAGATGCCCCAGGAGGACGACACGACCCCCACGGACACCGAGACGTCTTCCACCACCGCGGACGCCGAACCCGCGAGCGGGCGACCCAACCGGCCGATCCAGTGGGGCGACCTCGTCCGGCCGCACGTCGGCGACGTCCTCGTCCACCCTCGTCCGCTAAGCGAGTCTCCCGCTCAGCCCGTCCAGGAAGCCGCCGCGCAGGCGAGCGCGGAGCCCGACACACCGGCGGAGCGGCCCGAGCAGGCCACGCCGACGGACGCCGACCGGACCGAGGAGACCGAGCAGGACGAGCAGCACGAGCAGCACGAGCAGGACGAGGATCGACCTGCCGGACGGCGTGACGACCCGCACAGCGAGCCACGCGGGTCCGAAGCGGAGGTCGACACCCAGCCGATGCGCCGGCTTACCGATATCCCTGATCCGGCCCACGAAACGGACGCAGCCGACGACGAGGAGATCGCAGAGGCCAGGCGGCGGCCGTACGGCACGGCGAAGGAGGCCGCGGACGAGCCGGTGCCGATGGACCCGCCCTCCGGGCGCATGCGCAGCACCCCGCTCCCGCCGGACTGACCGCTCCCACCGAGATCGCCGCGAAGCCACGGCTCAAGCCCGATGCACAGGCCCGGAAGCAGGCCTGTGCATCGCCCGGGAACACGACCCCGGAACAAGCGACACCGCGGACGGAACGGCCCCCTTGGGCGCACGCCGCGGAATGCGTGGAACGGCCCGCCCGACCCTTCTGAGACGTCGGGCGGGCTGTTCCAGCTGGAGGGGCGGTCGCCCGCGCACAGGGCGTCCAGCGGCCATAGTGGGTCTCAAGGGAGATCACTACCCCGCCTATCGGAGATATTCCGTTACCCGGCACCCTTTACTGCTTGGTCCCCTTCAGCCGGGTGACCGTGTACACGCCGACGATGGCGAGGAGCAGCTGAATGAGATGCTCGGTCCAGTCGATGCCCTTCGTGTTCGCGACTCCGAGCACACTGGCGATCAGCGAGCCGATCAAAGCGGCCACGATGCCGACGATGATCGTGAGTCCGATGCTGATGTTCTGGCGGCCCGGAAGTATCAGTCGCGCGAGCGCCCCGATGATGATGCCGATGATGATGGCACCGAAGATCGCTCCGATCATTACCAGCCCCCCGTCGAAGTGACGTATTTCACTTTCGACTTGGAGTTTTACCCGGCTGGCCGACAAATCATCAAAAATGGGGCGGCGACCCTTTCCGCGCCTGGATTCCGGGTCGCCACCCCCGTGCTGAATAGGACGCCGCTGCACCCATCTGGGTTTGCATGCCCCTTTGGAGTGGGCCGCCCTTTCTCGCGAGCCGAGCCCGCGAGGGTCAGCCGAAGACGATCGCGGTCGCGATCGCCGCGATGCCTTCTCCTCGTCCGGTGAGCCCCAGGCCGTCCGTGGTGGTGGCACTGACGCTCACAGGAGCCCCCACAGCGGCCCCGAGGGCCTTCTCCGCCTCCGTACGGCGAGGCGCGAGCTTGGGGCGGTTTCCGATGATCTGGACCGCCACGTTGCCGATCTCGAAGCCGGCGGCCCTCACCTGGCGGGCCGCCTCCTCCAACAGGACGGCGCCCGAGGCTCCGGCCCAGCGTGGATCGGCGGTCCCGAAAAGGCCGCCGAGGTCCCCGAGACCGGCGGCGGAGAGGAGGGCGTCGCAGCACGCGTGGGCCGCCGCGTCCCCGTCGGAGTGTCCGGCGAGCCCGGTCTGCTCCGGCCAGTGCAGGCCGGCGAGGTGGAGTTCACGGCCGGATGCGAAAGGGTGGACATCGACGCCGATGCCCACCCTTGGTGATGTCGTGTTCAGGAGTTCAGCACCTCGTCGAGCAGTGCCTCAGCCTTGTCCTCGTTGGTCTTCTCTGCCAGCGCCAGCTCGCTGACAAGGATCTGCCGAGCCTTGGCGAGCATTCGCTTCTCACCGGCGGAGAGCCCGCGCTCCTTGTCGCGTCGCCACAGGTCGCGAACGACCTCGGCCACCTTGTTGACGTCACCGGACGCCAGCTTCTCCAAGTTGGCCTTGTAGCGGCGGGACCAGTTGGTCGGCTCCTCCGTGTGCGGCATCCGCAGCACGTCGAAGACGCGCTCGAGCCCTTCCTGGCCGACGACATCACGAACACCGACGAGCTCGGCGTTTTCCGCTGGCACCTGGACGGTAAGGTCGCCTTTGTCGACCTTCAACACCAGGTAGGTCTTTTCCTCACCCTTGATGGTTCGGGTCGTGATGGCCTCGATCCGAGCAGCCCCATGGTGGGGGTAGACGACAGTGTCGCCGACCTGGAAAGTCATGTGACAAGTACCCCTTCCGCTGTACTCCAGAGTACCACGCGCTCACAGGGCCCCGGAACAGTGAAATCAACATAACTGCAGGTCAAGACGTCATTTTAGGACTTGACAAGCAGTCGACTCTGTGAATGGCAAAGCGGGACATACTAGGTGACCTGCAAAACCAGGGGGCCCAGTACAACGAGGCCGGGTCCGTGACCGCTGCCGGGCGCGGATATGGTGTTTTCTGCTCATAAACGTGCTTACCAAGGAGATTCGAACCGTGAGCAGCACCAGCCGCCGCAGGGTGATCGCCGTTGCCGCGCTCCTCGCCGTCGCCCCTGCGTTGGCCGCGTGCGGCGCCGGGTTCGACGCCAACGTCAACGTCCCGTACGCCCCGACCGAGGCGGGTGTCCACATCAGCGGCACCGGCGTGGACAGCGAATACGGCCACAACGGTGTGAAGATCAGCCAGGCGTTCATCCTCGGGCCGGAATCCGGCGGCCAGATCGCGGCCGGCGGCTCCGCGCCTCTCTACCTGACCATGGTGAACACCAACGCCGACGCCGACGCCCTCACCGCGATCGTGCCCGACAGTGGCCAGGCCACCTCCGTGGCGATCCCCAACGCGTTCCAGCTCACGCCCGACACGCTGACGAAGTCCGCGAACACCACCGTCGAGGGGCTCAAGCAGCGGCTGCTCGGCGGCGAGACCGTGAAGCTGACCCTCAAGTTCAAGAACGCGGGCGACGTGACGATGTCCGTTCCGGTGATCCCGCGCAGCCGCGAGTTCGCCACCCTGCCGCCCGCTGAGAACGCGCAGCCCCCGGCAGCGGACACCGCGACGGGCACTGCGACCGACGCCGCCACCGGCACCGAGACCGGCACCGAGACCGAGACCGGCACGGACACCGAGACGACGAGCTCCCACTGACGCAAGCGCACTGACGCAAGCGCGCCGGCGCAGACGCGCTCACACGACGAAGAACCCCTTGCCTCGTACGAGGCAAGGGGTTCCGTCGTATCCGGGGTCAGGCCTCCGCGGGGTCGAACTTGTAGCCCAGCCCGCGGACGGTGAGGATGCAGCGCGGGTTGGACGGGTCGGACTCGACCTTGGCGCGCAGCCGCTTCACATGGACGTCCAGGGTCTTCGTGTCGCCCACGTAGTCGGCGCCCCAGACCCGGTCGATGAGCTGGCCGCGGGTGAGCACCCTGCCGGCGTTTCGGAGCAGCACCTCCAGCAGCTCGAACTCCTTCAGCGGGAGCTGCACGTGCTCCCCGCGTACGGCGACGATGTGCCGGTCGACGTCCATCCGGACGGGGCCGACCGCGAGGATGGCCGACTCCAGCTCCTCCACATCGCCCTGGCGCCGGAGCACCGCCCGGATGCGGGCCACCAACTCGCGCGAGGAGAAGGGCTTCGTCACGTAGTCGTCGGCGCCCAGCTCCAGGCCCACCACCTTGTCGATCTCGCTGTCCTTGGCGGTCAGCATGATGACGGGGACCTTGGAACGCTGCCGGAGCGTGCGGCACACCTCCGTACCCGGCAGGCCGGGAAGCATCAGGTCGAGCAGGACGATGTCCGCGCCGTTGCGGTCGAAGGCCTCCAGCCCCTCCGGGCCGGTGGCCGCGACGGCCACCTCGAAGCCTTCCTTGCGGAGCATGTAGGAGAGGGCGTCCGAGAACGACTCCTCGTCCTCGACAACGAGTACTCGGGTCACTTCGCGGCCTCCATGGGGGTCGATGTGCTTTCTGCGGCCCCCGCCGTGCCGCCGAACGCGGGAAGGCGGAGGGTGAAGGTCGATCCGGAGCCTTCCTTGCTCCAGACCGTGACCTCGCCGCCGTGGGCGGCGGCGACGTGCTTGACGATGGCGAGCCCGAGGCCGGTCCCGCCGGTGGCCCGCGATCGGGCGGTGTCCACCCGGAAGAAGCGCTCGAAGATGCGCTCCTGGGCGAACTCGGGGATGCCGATGCCCTGGTCGCTGACGCTCACCTCTACCGAGTCACTCGCCGGCCGGACGCTGACCACGACCCTGGTGTGCTCGGGGCTGTAGGCCACGGCGTTGTCGATGAGGTTGTGCAGAGCGGTGACCAGCAGGTCCTCGTCACCCCATGTGCGCAACCCATCCCTGCCGCCGGCGACGAGGGTGATGTTCTTGGAGGACGCCTTGGTGTTGCAGCGGTCGATCGCCTCGTGGACGACGTCGTCGACGAGCACCGCACCCGGCGTCGGGATGGGGTCGGCGCCCTGGATCCGGGAGAGCGTGATCAGGTCCTGCACCAGGTAGGTCAGCCGTGCCGCCTCGTGCTGCATCCGCCCCGCGAAGCGGGTCACCGCCTCGGGGTCGTCCGCCGCGTCCTGGATGGTCTCGGCGAGCAGACTGAGCGCGCCGACCGGCGTCTTGAGCTCGTGGCTGACGTTCGCCACGAAGTCGCGCCGGACCGCCTCGACCCGGCGGCTCTCCGTCTGGTCCTCGGCCAGGACGAGCACCTGCCCGTGCGACCCCAGCGGGGCCACCCGGACGGCGAAGGTCGTCGACTCCTGGCCGAACCTGCGTCCCGCCGTCTCGATCTCGCTCTCGCGGATCTCTCCGTCCCTGCGGACCTTCCGGGCGAGGACGAGCAGTTCTGCGGCCATGAGGGACTCACCGCGCACCAGGCCGAACGCGCGGGCGGCCGAGCTCGCGCGCAGCACCTTGTCGTCCCGGTCGAGGACCACGGCCGACGAGGGGAGTACCGCAAGGACGGAGGCCACACCGGACGAAAGCATGTCGTCGGGGGTCTCGCTCCGCTGTTCATGGTCCGACTGGCGGCTGATCGCCAGCATGACGACGGCCCCCAGGATGAACCCCGCCATCGCCGCCAGGCTGGCCAGCAACTCGTTCACGGTTCCAAATGTAGGCGGCCTTTCTCGCCCTGTATCCTCCTAGACAGGGCGTGACCATGGCTTTTCCGGAAACGTTCATCTGACGGTCGAGGTTCGTTCACGAAATCCCGCGTAGCGTGATCCGCATGCGCGACGCCTACCACGATGAGCTGGAAGCCCTGACCGACCGCCTGGTGGAGATGACCCGGCTTGTTCGCTCCGCCATGTCGCGGAGCACCACCGCACTGCTGGACGCCGATCTCCAGCTCGCGGAGAGCGTGATCTCCCGCGACGAGGAGGTCAACCGCCTCTACGCCGAGATCGAGACCTCCATCTACGAAGTGATGGCCACCCAGCAGCCCGTGGCCGTCGACCTGCGCACCGTCATCACCGCGCTGCGGATGGCCTCCAACCTGGAGCGCATGGGCGACCACGCCGAGCACATCGCGAAGGTGGCCCGGATGCGCCACCCCGAGTCGGCGATCCCGGCGGAGCTGCGCGACTCCTTCGTGGAGATGGGCGCGATCGCCGAACGCCTGATCGTCAAGACCGGGAGCTGCATCGTCTCCCGCGACGTCGAGACGGCCAAGGAACTGGAGAGCGACGACGACGCGATGGACCGGCTGCACCGCCGGCTCTTCCGCGTGCTGCTCGACAAGGGGTGGGCGCACGGCGTCGAGGCCGCGATCGACATCACCCTCGTGGGGCGGTACTACGAGCGGTACGCCGATCACGCGGTCAGCGTCGCGCGCGACGTCGTCTACCTCGTCACCGGCTCGCGGAGCGCCGACTGACGTTCATCCCGTGACGGCGCGGCAGGACATCCTGCCGCGCCGTTTCGCGTCCGGCGCCCGCGGGGGCGGTACGGCCCGCGGGCGGTACGGGGATCAGCGGCCCTGGTTGGCGACGGCCTCGATGGCGGCCGCGGCCGCGGTGGGGTCGAGGTAGTCCCCGCCCGGGTTCAGCGGACGGAAGTTCTCGTCCAGTTCGTACCGCAGCGGGATGCCGGTCGGGATGTTGAGCTTCGCGATGGACGCGTCGTCGATGCCGTCGAGGTGCTTGACCAGCGCCCGCAAGGAGTTGCCGTGCGCGACGACCAGCACGGTGCGTCCCGCCGCCAGGTCGGGGACGATCCGGTCGTACCAGTACGGAAGCATCCGCTCGACGACGTCCTTGAGGCACTCGGTCCGCGGCATGATCTCCGGCGGGAGCAGGGCGTACCGCGGGTCGCCGATCTGCGAGTACTCATCGTCGTCGGCGATCGGCGGCGGCGGCGTGTCGTAGGAGCGGCGCCAGAGCATGAACTGCTCGTCGCCGTACTCCGCGCGGGTCTGGGCCTTGTCCTTGCCCTGGAGCGCTCCGTAGTGACGCTCGTTCAGCCGCCACGAGCGATGCACGGGCAGCCAGAGCAGGTCGGCCACTCCCAGCGCGAGGTTGGCCGTCCGGATGGCCCGGGTCAGGAGCGAGGTGTGCACCACATCGGGGCGGACGCCGGCGTCGAGCAGGAGCTGCCCGCCGTGCCGCGCCTCCTTCTCGCCCGCCGGGGAGAGCGTGACATCCACCCACCCGGTGAACAGGCCCTTGACGTTCCACTCGCTCTCGCCATGCCGCAGCAGCACCAAAGTCGCCATAGCCCGAAAGCTTAGTCCGTAAGGCTTATGCGGGGTCCCTCGCCGGATCGGCGAACCTCGCGAAGGCCTGCAGGTTGGCGAGGGACTCACCGCGCTTGACCCGCCACTCCCACTCCTTGCGGATGGAGGAGGCGAACCCGAGTTCGAGCGCGCGGTCGAAGGACTCGTCGGAGTAGGTGAGGACGCATCCGAGCACCCGGTCGATCTCGGCCTCGGTCACCGCGTCGAAGGGCACCCGGCCGACGAGATGGACGTCGCCCTCCGGATCGAGGGCGAAGTGGACGCCGTACATCGAGCCGTTCTTGGTCAGCAGCCACCGGTAGAACTCGGCGTGGTTCTCGTCCGGCTGACGGCAGAAGAACGCCTCCACGTTGAGCGCCTGGTCGCCGAGGACGAGCCAGGTCATGGTGGCGAGCTTGTGCTGGCCGGGCAGCCTGACCAGGAACGCGCCCGGCCGCGGCCGCTCGTAGGCGAGGTCGGCGGCCTTCAGCGCTCCGTCGATCACGCCTTCCAGATCACTCATGTCTCCTCCTCGCCGGGCGGGGCCGTGCTCCCCTGCCCCGCCGTCCGGGGCGCGAACCCCGGCGTCGCCGGTTTTCCCCAGATTAGGCCGAGCCCGCCGGGGCTCAGGAGTTGACGGCGATCGGGACGCGGTGCAGCCGGGACATCGCTCCGGCGTACACGTCGGCGAGCCGGGCGGCCGTCGCCGACCAGCCGAAGGCCTCCGCGTGCCGTACGGCGTTGCCGGAGAGGTGGTCCAGCCAGGTGGGACGGCCGAGGAGGCGGCGCAGCGCCACCGCCCATTCGTGGGGGTCGTGCCCGTCCACGAGGATGCCGGACACGCCGTCCTTCACGGCCGTGCGGAGGCCGCCGACGGACGCCGCCGCGACCGGGGTGCCGCACGCCTGGGACTCCAGGGCGACGAGCCCGAAGGATTCGTTGTGCGAGGGGACGACGGTCACGTCCGCCGCCCGGTACCAGTCGGCCAGCTCCTGCTGCGGCGCGGGCGGCGACAGCCGTACGACGTCGGTGATGCCGAGCTCTCCGGCGAGATCGGTGAGCAGGGACGGACGGGCCAGGCCGTTGCCGCTCGGGCCGCCGACGAAGGCCACGACGAGCCGGGAGCGGAGCGACGGGTCCTCCGCGAGCATGCGGGCGACCGCCTTCATGAGCACGTCGGGCCCCTTCAGCGGCTGGATCCGGCCGACGAAGAGCAGCACGTGGGCGTCCTGCGGGAGGCCCAGGCGGTGCCGGGCCGCCCCTTGGGACGCGGGCTGGAAGACGCCGAGGTTGACGCCGGGATTGACGACGGCGACCCGGTCTTCGGGCGCGTCGTACAGCTCGATCAGCTCGCGCGCCTCGGCGGCGGTGTTGGCCACCAGGCGGTCGGCGACGCCGACGACCTGCTCCTCGCCGAAGACGCGGACGGTGGGCTCGGGCCGGTCGCCTTCGGCGAGCAGCAGGTTCTTCACCTTGGCCATGGTGTGCATGGTGTGCACGAGGGGGATGCCCCAGCGCTCCTTGGCGAGCCAGCCCACCTGCCCGGAAAGCCAGTAATGGGAGTGGATGACGTCATAGCGGCCCGGCTCGTACATCGCCTCGGTGCGCAGGACGCCGGACAGGAAGCCGCAGAGCTGGGCGGGAAGGTCCGCGCGGTCCAGCTCCTCGTACGGCCCGGCGGTGACGTGCCGGACCAGGACGCCGGGAGCGATCTCGGCCGTCGGCGGCAGGTCCCGCGCGGTCTGCCGGGTGAAGATCTCGACCTCGATCCCGAGGGCGGCGAGCCTCTTGGCCGCCTCGACGACGTACACGTTCATCCCGCCGGCGTCGCCCGTACCGGGCTGGTCCAGCGGCGACGTGTGCATGCTGATCGTCGCCACCCGATTGACCCGACGCCGTCTGAGCGTCACCCGAACCACCTCCAGATGGGTAACAACCCTGAGAAACCTGACAAGATTCCCGAATCGCTCCGGTTCCGCAGCCTTTCAGAGCGCCTGGAAAGATGAGTACTCCGCCCAAGGTTTGGAAACCCGGTTTGGAGCAGCGATGACGAAGACGGCAGTGGTGACCGGAGCCAGCAGCGGCATCGGCGCGGCGACGGCCCGGCGGCTCGCGGCCGAGGGCTTCGACGTCGTGGCCGCGGCCCGGCGGCGCGACCGGCTGGACGAGCTGGCCGCCGAGGTGCCCGGCATCCGCCCGGCGACGCTCGACGTCACCTCGCAGGAGTCCGTCGACGCCTTCGCCGCCGAGCTGGCGCGGTGCGACGTGCTGGTCAACAACGCGGGCGGCGCGTTCGGTCTCGAACCGGTGGCCTCGGGCCTGGTGGACGACTGGCAGCGCATGTACGACGTCAACGTGATCGGCTCGCTGCGGATGACCCGGGCCCTGCTGCCCAAGCTGATCGCGTCCGGCGACGGCGTGCTGCTGATGCTCACCTCGGTCGCCGGCCTGGTGTCGTACGAGGGCGGCGGCGGCTACTGCGCGGCCAAGCACGCGCAGACGTCGATGACGGAGACGCTGCGGCTGGAGCTGTGCGGCCAGCCGGTCCGCGTCGTCGAGATCGCGCCCGGCATGGTCCACACCGAGGAGTTCTCCCTGACGCGGTTCCGGGGCGACGCCGAGAAGGCCGCCAAGGTCTACGACGGCGTGCCCGACCCGCTCACCGCCGACGACGTGGCCGACGTGATCGCCTTCGCCGTCACCCGCCCCGCGCACGTCAACATCGACCGACTGGTGATCCGGCCGCGCGCGCAGGCCGCCCAGCACAAGGTCCACCGGGTCTGACGTGCGCTTCGCTGTCCGGCCTGACGTACGGTCTGACGTGCGCAGACCCGTCGGCGAGATCACCCGCGGCACCACCGGGCACAACCGGCTCCGGCGGTCCGACCGCTGGATCGCCGCCGTCCACGCTCCGCTGCTCCGCTCGGCTCCGGTGGCGCCGCTCATCGTCGACCTCGGTTACGGCGCCTCGCACACCACCACCCTGGAGCTGTTCGTACGGCTCCGCGCCGTCTGCCCGCGCGTCGAGGTCACGGGCGTCGAGATCGATCCCGCTCGGGTCGCGGCGGCCCGGCCGTACGAACGGGACGGGCTCACGTTCGTCAGGGGCGGCTTCGAGCTCCCGGTGCCGCGGCCGCCGCGGATCGTACGGGCCTTCAACGTGCTCAGGCAGTACACCGAGGCCGACGCCTGGGCGTACTGGGACCTGCTGCGGTCACGGATCGACCCCGACGGCCTGATCGTCGAGGGCACCTGCTCGGAGATCGGCCACCGCGCGGTGTGGGCGGCGCTCGGGGCCGAGGGGCCGCGCACGCTGACGTTCGCCGCCAGATTCGGCGGGTTCGAGCGCCCGTCGGACCTGGCGGAGCGGCTGCCCAAGACGCTGATCCATCGAAACGTCCCCGGCGAGCCCATCCACGACTTCCTCCGCCAGTGGGACCGCGCCTGGGCGACCTGCGCCCCCTTCGCGCCGTACGGCTCCCGCCAGCGCTGGATCAGGACGGCGGAGCTGCTGGCGCGAGACTGGCCGGTGGTGCGCACGCCTCCCCTGGGCGGGCCGTCCCGCTGGCGTCTCGGCGAGCTGACGATCCCCTGGTCCGCGATCGCCTGATCACCTCAGCCGCTGAGCGCCCGGCCGCTTCCACGCCGAGATTCCCGGGCCTTCCGCCACAGCTTCCCCGGACGTTCCACGCCGAGGTTCCCGGGTCTTCCGAGACGGCTTCCCGGGCGTTCCGCACCAAAGTTTCCGCATGGGGCGGCAAACCCCCGGACTGGTTCCCGCCGATTCACCCGAATTCTCGTAGAACGCGGTCGAAGACCTCATATGCTGCCAAGTCGAAGAGCACGAAACGCGCCTCGTCGAGATTCGACCCGGATCGCAGCACAGTGGTGACCGAGATGCGGGCGGCGTCGTCCATCGGCCAGCGGTAGACACCGGTCGAGACGGCGGGGAACGCGATCGTCGCCGCGCCGAGCGCGTCGGCGACCTTGAGCGACTCCCGGTAGCAGGAGGCCAGCAGGTGAGATCGGTCCTCATTTCGCGAGTACACCGGCCCGACGGTGTGGATGACCCAGCGGGCGGGCAGCCGTCCCGCCGTGGTCGACACGGCCTGGCCCACCGGGAGGCCGCCGCCGTACCGGGACGCGCGCAGCGCCCGGCACTCCTCCAGGATCTCCGGACCGCCCTTCCGATGGATCGCGCCGTCCACCCCGCCACCGCCCAGCAGCGAGGAGTTGGCCGCGTTGACGATCGCGTCCACGCGCTGCTCGGTGATGTCTCCTTGAACCAGCGTGAGCTTCATGACACGCGCCCCTCTACGACACGTAGTACTACCCCGAGTAGGCTTGTTGGCGTGAAAGGACTTGGCGATCTTGAACGTAGCATCATGGACATCCTTTGGGCGCAGAGCACGCCCCTGACCGCACGCGAGGTCGGCCGCCTGATCGCGGACCGCGACCTAGCGCCCACCACCGTGATGACCGTACTCGACCGTCTTTCCCGCAAGGGGTTCCTCAATCGCACCCGGGACGGGCGCGCCTGGCGCTACGAGCCCGCCGAGAGCCGTGACGCGTACGTCACCGAGCTCATGCTCGAGGCCCTGGACCTGACGGGAGACCGCAGCGCCGCGCTGACGCGCTTCGCCCAGGCGGTTTCCGGGTCGGAGGCCGAGATCCTGCGAAGAGCCCTCACGGAGCTGGAGGAGCAGTGATCGCGGCGGCTGTCCTGGCGGCACTCGCCCTGGCATGCGCGGTCGGCGCCTGGCGTCTGACCTCCGCGCGTTGGACGTGGCGTGCCCCTCGCACGGCCATCCTGCTGTGGCAGTCCCTCGGAGTGACGTGGGGGCTCGCCACCACCGGAGCCCTCTTCGCGTATGCCCTGGCCCCCTACGGCGCCGGGGTCGTGCACGGGCTCTCCATTATGCTCACCCGCGCCGAGTTCAACGTGCGCGAGCCGCACGACGTGATCCGGCTCTGCGCGCTGCTCAGCGGCTTCACCCTGCTCGCGGTGCTCGTGGCGGTGCTCGTCGCGGCCGGCGTGCAGACGCTCCGCGCCCAGCGCCGCCACCGCATGCTGCTCTCGCTGATCGCGAGGGACGAGCCCGCCGTGCCGGGCGTCCGCGTGGTCGACCACCCCGGCGCGGCCGCGTACTGCGTGCCGGGGCTCAAATCGCAGGTCGTGATCAGCGCGGGCACGCTCGACCTGCTCTCCCAGGACGAGCTCGACGCGATGCTCGCGCACGAGATCGCGCACGCCCGCGAGCGGCACGACCTCGTGCTGCTGCCGTTCGGCGCACTGCTCCACGCCCTCCCCTGGTCGGGCGTGGTCCGAGACGCGCAGGCGTCCGTGGCGCTGCTGATCGAGATGGCCGCCGACGACCACGCCCGCCGCTTCTGCTCTCCGAAGCGGCTGGCCACAGCGCTCCTCCGCTTCGGCGCCGCCACCGCCGTCCCGACGCCGCACGGCGCGCTCGGGGCCACGTCGGGGCAGAACGTGATGGCGCGCGTCAACCGGCTCATCAAGCCGGATCTCGACCTTCCCGCGCATGTCCGGTACGGCATCCTGGCCGCGTCCGTGGCCCTGGCCGTCTCGGCCCCGTTGCTCTGGTTGCTCCCCGCCTGACCTCTCCCCTGCTTGCAGGTGTTTCTCGTCGAGTTTGCAATTGCAAGCAGTTCGTGTGCAGACTAGAGGGTATGGAACTACCGAAGGTCGGCTCCATCGGCGAGTACATCCGCCAGCAGCGGCAGCAGGCGAAGATCTCTCTGCGCCAGCTCGCCGCGCAGGCGGGGATCTCGAATCCTTATCTGAGCCAGGTCGAGCGCGGCCTGCGCAAGCCGAGCGCGGAGATCCTGAACCAGATCGCCAAGGGTCTGCACATCTCGGCGCAGGCGCTGTACGTGCAGGCCGGGCTGATCGAGGATCGCGAGCCGGACAGCGATGTGCTGACCGCGATCCGGGCCGACGTCACCATCACCGAGCGGCAACGCCAGGTGTTGATCGACATTTACGAGTCGTTCCGCAAGGAGAACCGTGCAGGGAGTCCGGAGGCCCAGCCGTCGCAACCGGCTGAGCCCCCGCCTGGTGACGCGGTTCATACGGAGAACACCGCCACACCGGATTCCAAGGAAGGTTAACCGATGACTCTCACCACCGAAGTCAAGAAGATCACCGAATCCAAGCCGTTCTACGCGGTCGCGGGCGCCGGCGACTACGCCGTGGAGAAGCTGCGCGAGCTGCCCGACCAGCTCCAGAAGCTGCAGGCCCGCAGGGGCGAGCTGCGCGAGACCGCGAAGGACATCCCGGTGAAGGCCCGCGAGTACGCCACGACGTTCCAGGACAAGGCCGAGGCCGTCGCCAAGGACTTCCCGAGCAAGGCTCGCGAGTACGCCGACACGGCCGCCAGCCGGTTCACCGAGCTGTACGAGGAGCTCGCCGTGCGCGGCCGCAAGATCGTCAGCAAGGTGAGCGGCGAGGCCGCGATGGAGCTCGAAGAGGTCTCCAAGTCCGCCGGGGCCGCCTCCACCGAGCGGAAGCCCAGCCGTCCTCGCGCCACGCCCAAGGCCTGAGACGCCGCCTGAGACGCCGCCTGAGATGCCGCGACGCAGGCCCGCCACCGGCTCCGGCCGGGTGCGGGCCCGCGCCATGTCCGCCTTCGACCCGCCCCGGGATCGCCGGCCGGACCGGCGGCCCGACCGGCAACCCGACCAGCGGCCCGACCGGCGGCCGGGCCGACGCTGATCTGCGGTCGAATCGGCGGTTGGGCGGGCGGCGCCCGGCACGTCCCGTACCCCACTAGTCTGGGGGCGACAGAGACCGTGACCGCCTGGGAGAGTCCATGTTCGGCCCCGTCAACAACATCCTCAGTCTCATCTTCTGGCTGCTGTCCATCGGGGCCTTCATCCTGTCGATCTCGGCGCTGATCCACGCGGTCCGCATCCCCTCGCGCGCCTTCCAGGCGGCGGGCAAGCAGACCAAGCAGCTGTGGATGATCATCCTGGGACTGGCGACACTGTTCACGTTCGCCGCCGCGGTCAACTACTTGGGCATAGGGATGGGCATGCCGGGCCTCCTCACCATCCTCTCGGTCATCGCGTCCGGCGTGTATCTCGCCGACGTGAAGCCCGCGGTCAACCAGTACCGCGGTGGCGGCAACCAGGGCCCGTACGGCCCCTGGTGATCTGGATAGCCCCGGCCTTCAGGACGAGTGCGAGCCCCAGGACCACTCCGGGCCGGTCAGGGCTGAAGGGGCCGCCGAGTCACCGGCGAGACCCCGCGCCCGCAGGGTCCCCGCGAGCCAGTGCGCCAGCCTCAGGTGCCCGTACAGCGTGGGGTGGACGCCGTCGGACAGGAGCACCCTGGACCGGTCGCCCTTGATCCACTGCTGGGGCAGCGGGTCGAGGAAGGGCACCCCCGCCAACCAGGCCGCGCCCGCGATGGCGTCCCTGGTGCGGTAGGCCGCCTGCGGCGCGGTGTCGATCCAGATGGGGCCGACAAGCACGATCTTGGCCAGCGGCCAGCGTTCCCTGACCTCTCCCACAAGGCGGAGTACGGCCTCGCGCACGGTTGAGGGCCGTGCCCGCCGGTCGTTGTGCCCGCCGGAGACGACGATCAGATCAGGGGTGGGCCGCCAGGCGAGCTGCCGGGCGAAGGACTGCTCGAACGTGCGGCCGACCCGGCCTCTGGCGACGTAGCCGGTGCCCGCGCCTCCCGCCGTGATCAGCTGCCAGCCCAGGGCCCTGGCCGTCCCCGCGGCGTACGTGTCCCACTCGGCGACCGGCCCGGAGCCGACCGTGAAGCTGTCGCCGAGGAACATCACCACCGGCGGCCTTCCCTCCGGGACCACCGCGCTGCTCTGCGCGGCGTGGCTCACCGCGTCGGCACATCCCGTGATCAGGGGGCAGATCGCCAGAACAGCGGCGGCGGAGGCCGTCAGGGGGCGCCGGACTTTCCTGGGCTCGCGCATGACACCTCTGGGGCTTGACGTCCTCCCGCGGCCGGGAAGGCGGGGATTTCAGCGATTCGAGCGATTCCAGCGGCCGGCCTTCCGGTCGGGCCCGCCGGTCGGGAGTTCACCGGCCGGGCGTTCCCGAACCCTCCCATGCGGGCGACGGCACGCCCTGCCGCGCCTGGACGAGACCGGCACGTCCCGCGTGGCCGTCGCGGAACGACCAGGCCCGAAGTTTATCCAGCGGGGTGCGACCCGCCCCGCCGATCAGGGGATTCCGCTCCCGGGCCAGGGACCGTCGCGGGCTGTCGCCGTACCGGATGGGGTGGATTTCTCCGGAAATCCACTGCCGTCCCGGCCAGATTCGGCCGAGTTTCGGCTGTGCTCTAAACCAGATTTCGGGCCGCCCATTCGGCGGGGAGCATCAGAGCCAGTCGCGCCTGCGGAACGACCGGTACAGCAGGGCCGACACCAGCACGATGAGGAACGTGGACACCCAGAACCCCCAGGCCCGCTCGAACCCGGGGAACGGGAGGTTCTGCCCGTAGAAGCCAGTGATCATGGTCGGCACGGCGATGATGGCGGCCCAGCCGGTCACCCTCTTCATGATCAGATTGAGCCGGTTGCCCTGCATGGTCAGATGCGCTTCACGGATGTTGGCGATGAGATCCCGAAGGGAGTCGGTCCACTCGGTGACCCGCAACACGTGGTCGTACACGTCCTGGAAGTAGGGGAGCATCGCGCCGTCGACGAACTCGCCGTTCCGTCGCAGCAGCGTGTTCACGACCTCGCGCATCGGCATGACGATCCGGCGGAGGAGCGCCAGGCTCTTGCGCATCTCGTAGGTGCGGCGCTGCTCGGCCGGACCGATCGGACGCTCCTCGAACAGCGTCTCCTCCAGCGCCTCGACCTGCTCGTCCATGGCCTCGACGGCGTCGAAGTGGCTGTCCACCACGTAGTCGAGCAGGCCGTGGAGCAGGTAGGCGACGCCGTACCTGGCCAGGCCCGCCGAGGAGTCCCAGCGCCGGACGACCTCGTCGATCGCGAACTCCTCGGACTTGCGCACAGTGACGAGGACGTTCCCCGTGACGAACGCCGACGCCTCGGCGACGTCCAGGCGGCCGGCCTCCTGGTCGAACGCCCCGGCGTAGACGCTGAGGAACATGTGGCTGTCGTAGACGTCGAGCTTGGGACGCTGCCGGTGCGTCAGCGCGTCCTCGACGGCCAGCTCGTGCAGGCCCAGCTCCTCGCTGATCTGGGCGAGGTCCTCCTCCGTCGGCGCGCACATGTCGAACCAGACGACCGCCGACGGATCGCCCATATGGTCGGAGACCTCCTCGACCGGGAAGTCCTCCTCCTCCAGCACCCCGTTCCGGTACAACCGCGTACGCGCCATGACGTCACAGACTAGCGAGCCCGACATCGGGACAAAGGAGGACCGATAAGGTGCTGGCTCATGGTGGATCTCGCTCGCCGGATCGGTCTGGCAGTCCTGTTCGCGGTCCTCGCGCTCGGCGCGTTCGGCACTCCCGCGCACGCGGACCGGGTGTCGGTGACCAAGGACGACGTGACCATGGAGCTGCGCAAGAACGGCGTGCTGCACGTCGTGGAGAAGATCACGCTCTCCGGCGCTCCGCTGCGCCGGACGCTGCCTACGCGGACGCGCTACGACGACGGCAACGACCGCGTCTACCGCATCTCCAACCTCAGGGGCGCCTCCTTCGACGGCGATACGATCACCTTCCTCGACAGCGGCACGGTGGAGTACGACGTGACCGGCGCCGTCACACCCCTCAGCGGCGGCGAGGAGCTGCGCTGGTCCGCGGTGGCGGGACCGGCCGAGCATGTGACGGTGTCGGTGAGCGGCCCCGGCCGGGCGGAGAACCTCTCCTGCTTCGCCGGCGAGCCGGCCTCGGCGGTCGGCTGCACCGGCGCCTCGATCGACGAGACCGGGGCGACCGTCACGTTCGAGCAGCAGGGGTTGCGGGACAACGAGGTGCTGACGATCGTCGTCGGCTACCCGAAGGGCGCGACGGGCGCAGGGCCGATCCTCGAGCACCGGTTCGAGCTGGCCAACGCGTTCACCCTGGACGCCGTGACCGGCGGCGCGCTGGCGCTGCTGCTGCTCCTGCTCGGCGGGGGCGTCGGGCTGCTCTACTGGACGCGCGGCCGGGACGCCCGGGTGGTCGGGGCCCAGTCCGGCGTGGTCATCGGGCACCGGAACGGCCAGTTCACGCCCCCGGACGACGTGCGGCCGGGCCAGATCGGCACACTGATCGACGAGCAGGCCGACGTGATCGACGTGACCGCCACCATCGTGGACCTCGCCGTCCGCGGCTACCTCAGGATCGACGAGCAGCCCCGGCAGGCGTACGACGCCCCTGACTGGCTCCTGGTCAGGTTGCCCTCAGCCCCGGTCGACTCCCTGCTCCCCTACGAGCGCGCGCTCTACGACTCCGTCTTCGACGGACGGGACGCCGTACTGCTGTCGCAGTTGCGCGGGTCGTTCACCGCCGGGCTCAGCAAGGTCCGGGACGAGCTCTACCGGGACGTGGTGACCCAGGGCTGGTTCGCCCGGCGGCCCGACT
Organism: Microtetraspora sp. NBRC 16547; assembly: GCF_030268965.1. Taxonomy (GTDB): domain Bacteria; phylum Actinomycetota; class Actinomycetes; order Streptosporangiales; family Streptosporangiaceae; genus Microtetraspora. The sequence continues at coordinate 567,181 of NZ_BSSE01000001.1, forward strand.
CGGTCAGGACCCACTGGACGACCGTGGGCGTCGCGGCGACCTTCCTGGGCGTCGCGGCGACGGTGGCGCTCGCCTGGTTCACGACGTACGCGCTGCTGGGCCTCGCGCTGATCATCGCGGGAGCCGCGCTGGCCGTGGGAGGCCAGTACATGCCCGCGAAGACTGCCAAGGGCGCGGGGGCGCTCGCCCGCACGCTCGGCTTCCGCGAGCATCTCGCCACCGGGGAGATCGGGGACATCCCCCCGGCGCAGCGGATCGAGCTGTTCTCCCGCTATCTGCCGTACGCGGTGGTCTTCGACAGCGTGGACCGGTGGGCCCGCGTGGTGGCCACCATCCACGGCGACGGCCGCCCGGCGGACAACCTGTACTGGTACCAGGGCCCGGCGGAATGGGACCTGTCGAAGTTCGCCGACTCGATGCGGACCTTCACAATGACGACCTCCGGCGCGATCTCCGCCGCGCGCCTGTTCCGCTCGTTCTAGGAGTCATCCCCCGGAGTCGTCCTCCGGAGTCAGGGTCGGCGAGGGACGCTCAGGGACGGCGGACGCGGACCTCGCCGACCTCCCGGCCCCCTCCCAGCAGGGGCGAGACGGCCAGCGCGTCGAACTCCGGGGCGTCCAGGCCGAGGGCGCGGAGAGCGGCCACGGTCACGGGCACCCGCGCCCTGCCGCCGCCGTCCTCGATCTTGACGGCGGCGGCGCGGCCGTCCGTGAAGGCGACCGCGTCGAAAGCCTCCGCGCCGGCCTTCACCATGAGGCCGGGCACCGCGCGCATCAGCGCCGCCTCGGGCCGTGCCGTACCGCTGGTCCATTCGGGATGGGCGCGCATGGCATCGGCGATCCGGCGCTCGGGGGTGCCCTCGTCGGCGAGCGTGAGCCGCCGGAAGGCACGCACCACGCCCACCATGGAGACGAAGAACAGCGGGGCGCCGCAGCCGTCCACGCCGGTGGCCGCGACCCGCTCGCCGGTGAACTCCTCGACGGTGGAGCGGATGGCCTTCTGCAGCGGATGTCCGGGGTCGAGGTAACTCTGGACAGGCCAGCCGTTCACGACGCAGGTCGCCAGCATGGCCGCGTGCTTGCCCGAGCAGTTCATGAAGATCCTGCCGGGCTCGACGTCCGCCCGGATCGCCCGATGCCGCGCGGCGGTGTCCTCAGGCAGGGCCTCGGGACAGCCGAGGGCGCTCTCGTCCAGCCCCGTCCCGGCCAGGATCTTCCGCACCCCCTCGACGTGGAAGTCCTCGCCCGCGTGGCTGGCGCAGGCGAGCGCGAGCAACTCGTCGTGCAGCGGGAGCCCCGACCGGACCATGCCGAGCGCCTGCAGCGGCTTCATCGAGGAACGCGGCGACACCAGGGCGGCCGTCTCGCCGTGACACATGACCGGGGACCCGGACGCGTCCACGGCGAGCACGCGTGCCCTGTGGACGGATTCCACGAACCCGGAGCGGACTACCTCGACGATCAGTTCGGACATACGGCGAGTGTACGCATTCTTCAGGATTAATCCGGCAAGCCCGATCTCTTCCGGATTCCCACCCCTCGCCCCCGATGCGCTCGGCCGCACGCGGAGTCCGCCGGGCGAAAGCGGACACGAAAGCGGACATGGCAGAATGCGGGGCCATGCGTGCGGTAGTGCAGCGGGTCAGCTCCGCGTCGGTGGTGGTCGACGGTCAGGTCGTGGGGGCGATCGACGAGCCCGGGCTGCTCGTCCTGGTCGCGGCGACCCACACCGACGGGCCCGCCGAGGCGGCCCGGCTCGCCGGCAAGCTCTGGGGGCTGCGCATCCTGCACGGCGAGAAGTCGTGCTCGGACATCGGCGCCCCACTGCTCGTCGTGAGCCAGTTCACACTGTACGGCGACGCCCGTAAGGGGCGGCGGCCGACGTGGCAGGCGGCCGCGCCCGGCCCGGTGGCGGAGCCGCTGGTCGAGATGGTCGTCGACGAGCTCCGGTCGCTGGGCGCACACGTGGAGACCGGAGTCTTCGGAGCCGATATGAAAGTGTCGTTGACGAATGACGGGCCGATCACCCTACTGATCGAGGTCTGATCCTTTCGCGCCGGAGGCGGGACAAAACAACGCAGAGGGGCGCGGCGGTGACGTGAGAAGGAGCGAGCGGGCGAGGAACGAGTCCCGAGCGACGCCGAAGGTCATCGCCTCAAGGGCGCCCCTCGCCCGTCCCGCCGGAGGCGGGACAAAACAACGCGTCAGCGGATGCGACGGCGCAGGGCGGGGTCGATCTGCACGTTGCGTCCCGCGTCCGGTGGGACGACGACCTCCTGCGTCGCGGCCACGCCGCCCGCGAGCAGGACCGAGTCCACCGGGACGGTGCGCTTCACGACGGCCAGCGCGATCGGGCCCAGCTCGTAGTGGCGGGCGGCCGAGCCGACGAAGCCGATCTGCCCCGCCGCCTCCGGCGTCCCGTCCGCCTCCGCGCGCGGCGTCACCGGGTCGCCGTGCGCCGGCAGGGTGTCCACGCTGCCGTCCAGGTGCAGGAAGACCAGCCGGCGCGGCGGATGGCCCAGGTTGTGGACGCGGGCGACCGTCTCCTGGCCGCGGTAGCAGCCCTTGCCGAGATGCACCGCCTCCCCGATCCAGCCCACCTCGTGCGGGATCGTCTTGTGGTCGGTGTCGAATCCGAGGCGGGGCGCGTGCGCCTCGATGCGCAGCGCCTCGTAGGCCCACAGCCCGGCCGGGCGGAGCCCGAGGTCCACCGCCACGGTCGCCAGCCGTACGCGCGGGATCAGCAGGTCGCCGCCGATCACGACGGTCCCCTCGGGCAGTCCGTCCGGCAGGCGTACGGCACCGCCCGGGGCGGCGACGGAGACGACGGCGTAGTCGGAGGTCACATCGGCGACCTCCACCCGCAGCATGAACCGCATCTTCTCCAGGAAGGCGACCAGTTCGGCGGCGGTGCCCGGTTCGACGTGCGCCCAGACCGCCTCACCGTCGTCAACCAGGACGAGATGGTGCTCGACCCGGCCCTGCGCGTCGAGGAACAGCGTCTCGGCGGGGCTGCCGGGCGCGAGGTTGTCGAGCTTCTGCGAGGTCAGGCTGTTGAGCCAGCTCAGCCGGTCGGGACCCGAGATGCGGACGACCTCGCGGTCGCTCCGGTCCACGACGGCCTGACCGATCGCGAGCGCACGCTGCTCGGCGAAGGGCTCTCCGTAATGAGCGGCGACCGTCGCGTCAGGGGCGTCCGCGGCGACGGCTCCGGGTGTGTCCAGCAAAGGGCTGCGCATGCCTCAAGGCTATTGCCGCCCGCCGCTGTCGCGCGCCGCGGGAGCCGTACGGGATCAGCGGCAGTCGCGGCAGCGGCCGAAGACGGTCAGGTGGCGGACGTCGGTGGCGAACCCGAGCTCCTCCTCCAGAGCGCCGACCAGACCCTGCACCAGCTCGGGCCGGACCTCGGTCACCTGGTCGCAGCCGCGACAGACGAGGTGCACGTGGTCCGCCTCGGAGGCCAGATGGTAGGTGGGCGCGCCGTGTCCCAGATGGGTGTGGGTGACCATGCCGAGCTCTTCCAGGAGCTCCAGCGTGCGGTAGACCGTCGAGATGTTGACGCCGCGCGCCGTCTCCTGAACCCGCGAGCAGATGTCCTCGGGCGTCGCGTGACCAAGCGCGGTGACCGCCTCCAGCACCAGTTGACGCTGAGGTGTGACCCGGTAGCCGCGTGCCCGCAACTCCTCGTGCCAAGTGTCGGTCATGCACCGAGTGTACGAGTCTCCGGCCCACCGATCGGCACAAATCCACCGCCGATTAATTCGCTTGCCGCGCTCCGGAGCGTCGCATAGCGTACGAGGCACGCAGAAAGGAGGTGGTCCAAACAATGAGCGATCATTATCGGACTAGCGAGGTGGCTGTCCGCTAGGACGCCGTCCATTCGGACCTCCGTCCGGATGTCGTACGACGTCCGGCGAATCCTCGACAGACACCGGAACCCCGGGCAGCCGGCGGCGTGGGACCCATCCCTCGCTTTGGTCCAGCCGGCCCGCCTCATCCTGAGGCGGAGCGCGCCCGGGGTTCTTTCTTTTTGCCGGGTGGCCGGACGGTGCGGCGGGCCTACTCGTCCGGCGTGAAGTCGGCCACCTTCTTCAGCTCCGCCGAGGTGTGCGACTGCAGCGGGTGCCCCATGGCCGCCATGTCATAGGCGTACATGAGGTTGCCGTTGACCAGGCCGTAGAGCCGGTGGCCCGCGGCGTACTCCTTCGCGGTGTCAGTGCGGGCGACCATGTCGGTGCGCAGCTCGATCTTGTGGAAGACGACCTCGCCCAGGTAGATCTCGACGATGCCGGTCGGGTGCGCGAGGCAGACCTCGATCTGGCGCCCGGGCTGGATCCGCCAGAAGCCCGACTCGGTCGACAGCGGCCGCACCTTGTCGCCCTTGTCGTCGAGCAGCCAGGTCCGGCTGTTGTACGTCAGGAACGGCTTGCCGTTGTGCCCGAAAACGACTTCCTGCCCGAAGTTCGCGCTCTCCATCGTGGGGTAGCCGACTACGCCGGCTCCCTCCCAGCGGCCGAGCAGGAAGGCGATCGGCTCAAGGTCAGGGTGTACGTCCATGGGACACGAGCTTAGGGTGTGTACCCAACTACCGCCGCTGCCGTCCAGCGCGCGCCGCATATCCCCCTTGTACGGCTTTGCGGCGGATGTAGGCTGCGAGCATGGCACGATCTCTGGTCATCAAGGTCACGGCGGGAGCGGACGCGCCGGAACGGTGCAACCAGGCGTTCACGGTCGCCGTCGCCGCCCTGGTCAGCGGTGTCCCGGTCTCCCTGTGGCTGACCGGCGAGTCCTCCTGGTTCGCCCTGCCCGGCAGGGCCAAGGAGTTCAATCTGGAGGAGGCCGCCCCGCTGGCGGACCTCCTCGACGCGGTGCTCGCCGGGGGCAAGGTGACTCTCTGCACCCAGTGCGCGGCACGGCGCGGCATCACGATCGACGACGTCATCGACGGCGTCCGGATCGCGGGCGCGTCCACCTTCGTCGAGGAGATCATGACGGACGACGTCCAGGCCCTGGTCTACTGACCCGCGGATCCGGGCCCCGACGGCCCAGCCGGTAGCGCGACGGCTCGCCGGACGGCACAGCAGCTCAGCCTGGTGGCATGACGGGTTCAGCTGGGCAGGACGGCGGCGAGCCGCTCCTCGCGCAGGTGCTGGTACCACGTGTCGTCGAGCGGGGCGAGCGGCCCGACCGCCCAGACGAGCAGCAGGTCCGCGAGGGCGGGGTTGCGGGCCAGGGCGGGCCCGTGCAGGTAGGTGCCGACCACCTTCCCCGCGTAGCAGCCCTCGGTGCCGTCGCCGTTGCCCGTGCCGACGATCGTCCGGGACAGCGGCCGCACGCCCGGCCCCAGCCGGGTGACGCCCATGTGGTTCTCGAAGCCGGTCAGCATGGGGACGCCCAGAGCCGGGTCCACCTCGGCGGCCAGCTCGCCGACCGCGCGGCGCTCCCCACGGCCGGAGCTGATGTCGAGCAGGCCGATGCCGGGCACCGGCTGGCCCTCCTCGCCACCGAAGACCGTGCCCATGATCTGGTAGCCCGCGCAGACCGCCAGCAGCGCCGCCCCACGGCCGATCGCGCGCTGCAGGCCGCCGTCCCTGCGCAGCCGCTCCGCGCCCAGGATCTGCGGCCGGTCCTCGCCGCCGCCGATGAGGTAGATGTCCCCTTGCTCCGGCACCGGGTCGGAGGACCGCACGTGGACCGTCTCGACCGACATGCCACGCGCGCGGGCCCGCTGCTCCAGGACCAGGACGTTGCCCTGGTCACCGTACGTGCTGAGCAAGTCCGGATATATCCAGACAAGGCGAAGGTGAGAGGTCATGCCGAGACTCCACTCGTCGGGCGGCGGCCGTGGTCACTCCGCACGGCCGAACTCCGTACGGATCTGCTGGAAAGCGGTGTAGTTGGCGATCACGTCGATCCGGCCGGGCGGCAGCATGGCCGCCGCCTGCCCGAACGAGTCGCAGAGCTGGAACGGCACCCCCGCCACGTACAGCCGGAGGGCGAGGTCGCGGCGGCGCTCTCCGGTGACCAGGACCGGACGCCCCATGAGAACGCGGTAGTCCACGTCCCAGAGCCAGGACGTGTCACGACCGTCGGGCCCCTGCGCGTTGACCGAAAGGATGATCGGAAGCGTGGGATCGGCGACGTCGAACGCCTCCAGCCAGCCCGCCGGGTTCTTCGCGAGCAGCAGCCGCAGCGACCGCCCGTCCCGCTCGACCGTGGTGTAGCGCCCGGCGACCGAGGTCACCTCGCGCAGCCCCAGGATCGCGTGGCCGGGTTCGAGACCGAACGCCGCCACGGTGGCGAGGGCGATCGCGCCGTTCGCCCGGTTGGCCTGGCCGGGAAGCTGCAGGTCCAGCCGCCAGCGCTGGCCACGCGGGTCGATCACGTCTTCACCGTCGAGCACCCAGGACGGCGTGGGACGGCGGAACGCGCACTCCCGGCAGGCCCAGTCGGCGCCCTTGCGGTCCAGCGGGCCACCGCACTCGGGGCAGCACCAGGAGTCCTCGCGCCAGCGCTGGCCCGCGGCCACCCAGCTGACTCTGGCGGCGCCGGACGCGGCCCAGGCGACCAGCGGGTCGTCGCAGTTGGCGATCACGAGCGTCGGCTGCGAGGCGAGGGCGCGGCGCCACTTCTGGGCCAGCAGCCAGATCTCGCCCGCGCGGTCCATCTGGTCACGGCTGAGGTTCATGAGGCAGACGACCCCGGCCTGAGTGGTGTCCAGCACCTCGGGGAGGTATTTCTCGTCGACCTCCAGCACGGCGTACGGAGCCTCCTTCGCCGAGGAGAGCGCCGAGACGTGACCGGCGGGCATGTTCGCGCCGAACGCGTTGGTGGCCACCTCGCCCAGTTGCCGCAACGCCGAGGCGATCAGGCGCGTGGTCGTGGTCTTGCCGTTGGTGGCGCTCACCAGGGCGAGCCTGCGGTCCGCCGCGAGCTGGCGAAGCAGATCCGGCTCCAACATCAGCCCGACCCGGCCGCCGATCACCGAGCCGTCACCGCGCCCGGTGGCCCGGGACAGGGTCGCGGCCGTGCGGCCCAGGGCACTGGCGAGCTGCGCCCGCAACGGAAGTTGACTCATGCGCTCCTCCTCATCTCGCTCACCATAATGCGCCGTTCGATCCTATTCGGCTTCGTGGAGGCCACCGCCGCACTGCCACATCGTTGGGGGCGCACCCGAAAACGCTCCGGTTGTTGACGCGCTCCCCAGCCTGACGGCCGGGGATTCAGCCCGTGCGCGCCGCCTCGGCTAGCCGGTGAACGAGAGCTCCGCCGGGGCGTCGCCGTCGAAGGGGAGGACGAACCGGCGGGGCCAGGAGAGCACGGTCTCCAGCCAGCCCGCTCCCATGGTCTGGGCGACGTACCGGAGGCGCTCGCGCGGCTCCACCGCGATGGCGACCGTCGTGATGTCCCGCTGGATGCCCTCGTGCTCGTCATCGCCCAGGATGACCCGCCAGGCGAGCGCGCGGTTGCGGTCCACCTCCATGGACAGCGGGTGGTGGCGCAGCGCCTTGGCCCGGTGGCCGAGCAACTCCGTCCGCGCCCCGACGACCGCCGAACCCGCAGCCGCCGAACTCGCAGCCACCGAACCCGCGGCCGCAGAGCAGGCGGTCGCGGTGCCGGCAGCCCCGGTGCCGTCCGGGCCCCGCGCGTCCTGGTCGGCGTGCCCGCCGCAGGAGCCGTTGACCCCCTGGTGCGGGTACGGCCGGCCGGAGGGGTCGATGCCGAACAGCGCGTACTCCATGGCCGGGGCCGGGCTGCGCAGGTCCGGCGCCGGATGCCCGAAGGGGAACAGCCGCTCGACCTCGTGCAGCCAGCGCACCTGGGGGATCACCCAGGCGGTTCCCGGGCGTTCGCCCGCCTGGGCCGGGGCCGGCCTTCCCGAGGGCTGCGAAGGGGCCGACGGCTCCCGGAGCCGCGTGCCGCCCTCTCCCTCGGCTGTCCCCGCCTCGCCGACCGGCTCGTGAACCGCCCGGCCGGTCGGCCCGTCACCCTCCCGCTCGCTCGCCCGGTCACCTTCCTGGGCGCTCGCCTGGTCACCTTCCGGAGCGCTCGACCGGTCACCTTCCGGAGCGCTCGACCGGTCGCGTGCGTGGTCGTCGCTTCCGCCTACCGGCTTCCGGGCCTCGGCGTCCGCCACTCCGGAACCGGGTCGGTCCGCGGGCTCCTCGAACGGCTCGCCGCAGGGCCCCTCTGCCAGTTCGCATGCGATCGCCTGCCCGGCCCGGCCGTTCGCCCCCTCGGCGGCGACCGGCCCGGCCGCGTTCACCGATCCAGCGGCGGTCGCCGTCGCTGCTATCACCACGGAGCCGACCAACTCGACTTCGCTCGGCTCGGACCCGATCCGCCCCGAGCCGTGTCCCGAGGTGCGCACGGCCGGGCAGGGAGATACCGGGCCGGCGAAACCGTGGGACGCGGCGGCGGCCGAGTCGAGCAGCGCCGCCGCGACCTCGGCCGCCTTCTCCGTGAGGAGTGCAGGGTCGAACCAGGTCCGCAGGGACCAGGCGCGGCGGGCGACGCAGCGCTCCACCAGCGTGGCGAGGAGGCATTCGCGACGCTTGGGAGGCAGCTCGGCCCAGATGTCGGCCAGTATGCGCGGCACGCCCGGCAGCGACCGGTTGGCCACGAACGCCAGGACGACGGTGTCGGTCCAGATCCGCAGCCAGGCCCATTCCGGCGCGTCCGCGAGCAGATCCGCCTCGCGGAGCTCGAACAACGTGCATGCCTTGCCCGTACGGCACTCGCGCCCGCAGGCGGCGGAGCGGCGGCCGCAGATGGGCGGGATGGGGCCGAGCATGGCGCGCTCACGACCTTCGCCCAGCGGGACCTGGACGCGCAGCGGGCGGTCCATGCCGTCGGCGAACACCGCGGCGTATCCCGGCTGCAGCGAGACGACCTGGCGCGACTGGTCCTCGCTGAGGTTCATCGCGGCGCCGACGAGCTGCCTGTCGTCTTCGGCCGGCAGCCGATGCACGACCTTCAAAGCCGTATTTTTCACGACATCGGAGACCAGCTTGGTCGGGATCTGCTCGGCCACGACGATGCCCTCGCCGTACGCCCGGATTTCGGCGAGCATGCCGGCCAGCAGCTCGACGGCGTGCGTGGAGGCGCGCTGGGAGCCGCGGTCGCGGAGCAGCCGGTGCGCCTCCTCGATCACGATGACGTGCCGGAGCCCGCCGGTGCCCTCCTCGTGGGACAGCTCCTGGCGGGCCCGCATCCGCAGGTGCTCGACGATGCGGATGATCAGCGTGCCCATCAGGAACGCCTTGTCCTCGTCGTTGGCCACGTCCTCGATCGCGAGCACGACGTTCCGCTGGAGCAGCCCCCCGATGTCCGCCGGGTGGCCACCCTCGAAGAACCGGCCCGCGCTGCCGACCCGGAGACTCCGCAGCCGCAGGCTGATGAAGCCCTCGACATCGGCTTGGACCTCGTTGCCATACCCGATCTCCTGGATCACTTCCAGAGCATGCTGCTGGAGCTGCTCCAGAGTCGGGACGGTCGGCTGAACCGCGGCGCCGGGAATGCCGCCGCCGGTGACCACGTCCCAGCCGTTGGCCTCGTAGACCCGCTGCAGGGCGAGGGACATGATCTGCGGGAACGGCTCCTCGGCGTCGAACGCCGCCATGAAAAGGGCGCGCACCATGTCGATGTGCGCCTGTACGGGATAGCCGGGCTCGGGCGCGAGCGGGTTCACGCTGAACGGCACGTTGTCCGGCGCCGAAGGGTTGATGACCGTGAGCGGGGCCAGGTGCTCGACCCGGCCGGCCATCGCGGCGTACTCGGATTTGGCCGGTTCGATGGCCAGCCACGGGATGCCGGCCTTGGTGAGCTCTTCCAGGAGGTGCCGCACCGTCTGGGACTTCCCCGATCCGGTGGCCCCGGTGATGAAGGCGTGCCGGTTGAGCGTCGCGAGGGGCACCCGGAACGTCCCGACCGCGCGGTCCTGCCCGTCCACGATCGCGCCGAGATCGATGGTCTCGCCGCTGGTGGTGTCCACCTCGCTGGTCACGTCGAAGAACCCCGCGTCGAGCACGCGTACGCCGGGGACCTCCCGGCGCGGCAGCCCCGCGAGCGCCGCCAGCGCCCCCGCCGTGGCCGCGAACGGCGCGGCCGCCCCGTCCGCCGGATCCTGCAGGGTGACGTGGAGCGCCTCGGCGAAGCCGTACACGGACTCGGGCGAGAAACCCTGGGAAGGGCCGGAGCGGACCGGCTCGGCCAAGAGGGGCCCGGACATGGCGCTGCGCAGCCGGTACGGATGGTGGCTCATCTCGACCGACCCCACCAGGACGGGGGCGATCTGCCGCAGCTCGTCCGGTCCGGCGGCGCCCGCGAGGACCCTGACGTTCCACAGCCCCGCCTCGCGGAAGGCGTCGAGCTCCTGCATCCTGCGCTCGGCCCGCTCCGCGTCGAACCGTGACCGTTCCGAGGCGTCGCCGTACTGGCGCAGCACGTTGAGCTGGGTCCGCAGGTGGGCGACCTCGGCGTCGAGCAGGTCGGTGGGCTCGGCGACCACCAGCCAGCCGAACGGCCGGGACATCAGCGTCACCAACGTGGACTCGAACAACGTCGGCTGCTTCGGCTCGTCCGGCTCGGACTGCCTGCGGTCGTTGAGCGGCGGCGCCTGGCGGCCGGGACAGGGCGTCCAGACCAGGTCGGCGAGGTCGGCGAGCCACTCGTCCCCGATCTCGACGCCGCGGGCACCGCCGGGGAACAGCAGCGGCTGCGGCCCGGTCGGCGTGACGTCGATCGAGGTGACGGCCCGCTTCGGCGGGCGGGGCGGCGTGAGCGGACCGGCGTTGGTGATCAGTTCGAGCGGCGCGCCCGCCCCTCGCGACAGCCAGCCGATCACGAACGGCCGGTTGCGCTGCGCGGCGGACAGCACGGCCGGAAGCACCGTGACGAAGTCCCACTCCGCCGACGAGCTCCGTGAGGGCGCGGCGATGGCCTGGATCCGGTACCAGGGCCCGCTCAGGGGGAACGGATGCATGAGACCCCTCAGTTGACGGTTATCAGGGGAGAGACTCTTTCGTCGATCACCTTCACACATCCATATTGGCGATCCCCTTACCGTGTCTTGCGCCAGTCGAGACGGGGCGGTGGCGGTCCGAGGTTCGGTGGCGGGGCGTCCTCGGGCCCAGATTCGGGCCCAGACTGGGACCCGGCCGCGGCCGCGGGCTCGGACGCGGGCTCGGACGCGGGCTCGGATCCGGCGGCGGGCCGCTGTCCGGCCTGTTCGGGAGCGGCGAGCGCGGCCCTCCGCACCTCCTCGAAGTCGCCCAGCGTCGTCTTCGGGAACGTGAGGATCGCCGGGTTGGCGTCGGCGAGGCGGACCTGCCGCCCATCCGCGGTCGCGTGCGTGACGATGACCGAGGTCGTCGGGAGCTGCTGGAGCTGGTACGGCTCGACCAGGAACTCGCGGGAACGCTGCAGGACGCCCTCGGCCATGTTCGTCGTGGCGTTCGTCGCGCTGCGTCCCCACTGGGTGGACTCGGTGATGTCCTCCTTGAGGTCTCCCTCGCTCTTCTCCTCCGGGTCGCTGCGGCCTTCGCCCACGGTCGAGGTGTAGAAGCCGCCGGCGCCGCTGACCGCCGAGCTGAACGTCTCGGTGAGCTGGGCCAACTCCAGCCGGTGCTCGGTGCCGACGTGCTCGCTGGCCACCCGGGCGTCCTCGGCGTTCCCCAGCCGCATGAACGCGACGGCGGCGTGGCCCCGGCCCAGCCGTTCCCTGACCGTGGGGGTGAGGCTGCGGTAGGTCAGGACGAGACCGGTCTGGGAGGTCTCGCAGGCATCCATGAGCCGGTCGAGCACGTCCCCGCGCAGCTTGTCCGCCCCCGCGACGATGATCGTGTGATACCAGGGCCGCGCCGATGCCGGCGACTGCCGCAGGATGTGCGTCAGCGCGGTCGCGACGTAGGTGCCGAGGACCCGGTTGCCGAACACGCCGGCCTGCCGGTCCATGCTGACCACCCGCAGCCGCGCCGGTGGGAGCCGTACGGCCTCGGAGCCGAGGGTCTCCAGCTTGCGCAACTGGGACTCCAGCGCCCAGGCGCGCTCGATGACGACGCGGTCGGCGACGCCCCGGCCGAACAGCGTGCCGATGCGTTCGAGCTGGGTGGCGGTGAGCAGGCCGTACCGCATGTCGTCACGCGGGTCGCCCACCTGGGCGAGGGCCCTGAGCGCGGCGGTGACCTGGTTGATCGTCGCGTTCTCGCCGAGGACCTCCAGGACGCGCTCCAGGATCGCGTTGTCGAACCCGACGTCCCTGCTGGTCTCCTCGCTGACGCTGACCACGTGGGCGAGCACGTCGGCGAACGCCTCGGGTGGGAGCGTCGCCCCCAGATCGAGCCGGGGCAGATCGACCGGCAGCACCCAGACGAGCGGGTCGTCGCCACCTCTCCTGGCCAACGCGATGAGGTCCTTGGCGATCGCGCCCTCGGACAGGTCGAGCACGGTCAGGTGGCCGCCGCTGTACAGCCGGGTCGCGCCGATCAGCGTGACCAGGGCGGACCAGCCGGGGAGCGTGCCCCCGGCGACGTCCACACGGTCGATCTCGTCGGGGACGGCGACGGCGTACCAGGTGAGCTGCTTGTCGAAGGTGCTCTTCTTCTCGGCCCACTCCCGGTATCTCGCGGCGTGCTCCTCCTGGGCGGCGACGACCTCGCGCTCCCGGCGCTCCCGCTCGCGCCGTGCCCGCGCGTGGCGCTCCTCCACCCGGAAACTGACGGCCCGGTTCCCCTGCCGGATCGCGTACGTGCAGATGCCCGCGACGCCGCCCGTCGCGACCAGGCCGATGAGAACGAACGACCAGTCCATCAGCCCGCTCAGGCCGAGGACGAGGATCCCGGCGGCCAGTACGGCCATGAACATCCGGAAGATCCGGACGGGGCGGTTGAGCAGATGCTCCTGAAGCCGCTCCCTGACGACCCAGTCGGGGTCGATCTCGGGCTCCGCGAGGTCCTCGCGCGCGGGGCGCTTCGGGGGCGGTCCCGGGTCCGGATGCAGCAGGGCGTACTGCCAGCCCAGGTAGATCCGATCCGCCTGAAGCTGGGCATGCTCGGGGTGCAGGTCGCCCACAGACCCTCCATGTCCGCCTGGATCACAGCGTAGGAGCTGGAAAGCCGATCAGGGTGGCGTTCTCGCCATTCGGACATATTTGCGGCCTTGGCCGCCGGGACGAATGCGGCCAATGGTGCAAGTGTGGTCGTACTAGCATCCATTGCCATGACGTCCTCCCCCCGTGGCGCACGCCGCCGACGCCCGGTACTCGTCCCGGTCGCCCTCGCGGTGATCACGGCAGGAATCGGCGTCACGGCGGCCTTCGGCGGTCTGAAGGAGGCGCCCGACGAGCCCCCGCCGAAGGCGCGGCCAGGTGAGGTCGTCGACCAGGGCGAGTTCCGCACCCAGTTCATCAAGGCCGTCGACACCGTCGAGCGGAGCGAGTTCGGCCAGACGAAGCGCTACCTGAACCTCGTGCTCAAGGTCACCAACACGGGAGACAGGACCGCCAACGTCGGCATGGCGCACCAAGCCGGACAGAAGTGGTCCCCTTTCGCGGGCTTCGCGGGCGCGCTGGTCCGCATGACCCCCGAGATCAAGCAGAAGTACGGCCCCGAGGCCTATGTCCTCAGCTACGGCGTCAAGAGCGCGCAACTGCACCCCGGGATCACCACGACGGTGGTCGTGCAGTACGAGCTCGAACCCTCGGCCGCCGCTCCCACCTCGGTGACCCTCGATGTGGGGCGCTTCGTCCACGAGAAGGTCGGCGGCCTGCTTGATCAGTCGCGGGCCTGGCAAATCGAAATGGAGGAGGACGCGGATCCCGCCGTCCCCGTGGTGGCCACCCAGGTCACTCTCCCCGTACGGCAGGAGGAGGCGTGATGGTGGCGACGTCTTCCGAAACCGGCACCCGCCGGCGGTCCACGGGCAAGACCAGGACCGGGGCCAGGGTGATCTCGCGTGTCGTCGGGATCGTGGTCGGCCTCGCGTTGGCGGCGGCCGCGGTCTACGCCCAGACCTTCACCCTGTCGTACGAGCAGCGCAGCTCGCCCCTCACCGTCAAGGGGTCCGCGGGCGAGCTGGTGGAGACGAACCGCTTCAGCGTGAAGGTCACATCCGTGACGGCCGCGCACGCGGTGGACACCAAGGACACCCGCGGGGAGGTCGTCAAGGTCGAGACGAGCAACCTGTTCCTCGTGGTGAACGTCACCGCCACGACGCCGAAGGAGCCGATGCAGCTGGGGACGCTCCAGCCGCCCGTCCTCCTGACCGCGGACGGCCGGCGCTACAAGCCCACGGACAAGGTCGACGACAGCCTCACCATATTCAACAAGATCATCCAACCGGGGCTCTGGTCGAGCGGCGTGCTGGTCTTCGAGGTGCCGGAGGAGGCGCTGCCCGGGGCCGGCCTCGTCGTGAGCCCACCGCAGGGGGTCATCGTCGTCGACACGTTCGCGCCCGAGGCGGAGATCGACCTCGGCCTCTCCGGCGACGCCCTGACCCGCCTGACCTCACATGCGGAGGAGTTGCACTCCTTGGTGAACAAGACCTGATGCGCGCACGAGACGACCGACCCCACGGGCACGGCGGGCCCCGCGAGGTGCCGGGCGGCACGCCCCCGGCACGCTCCGGCGACGTACGGCCGGCCGATCCGTCAGCCGAGGTGGAGAAGAGATGAGTGAGACCCCCATGGAGGGGCGGCGCCGCCGTCATCGCGAGCGGACGAGGGCGCGGGACTGGTTCTCGCCACCACCGCGGCACCAGGCGCCACAGGCCCCGCAGATCCCGATCCCCGGGCGGCTCCGCAGGGACCTGACGGACCTGCGCGTGTGGCCGCCCCTCTCCGAGGACGAGGACAAGGACAGGTCCACCCAGCCCTTCCCCGCCGTCACGGGAACCAGGGTGCCTTCTCCCGCCGCCCCCGCGCCCGCCCCGCAGCAGGCACCACAGCAAGCACCGCCGCCTCTGCCTCCGGCTCAGGAGCCGTCACCGGAACCACCCGCCTCGGGCGGGCGCGCCCCCATGCCGCGGGGCAAGCGGATCGCGCTCCAGGGCACCGGAGCGCTGCTGTCCGTCGTGATCGCGGTCGCCGCCCCTGGCTGGTTCGCCTACGGCGTTTACGAGTACGGCCGGCCGAGCGACCACATCCAGGTGGTCCAGCCCGGGCAGACGGCCACCTGGCAACACGTCTCCTGGCGCCTCACCGTGCAGCCCATCCCGGACCCGACCGGGAAGAAGGACACCTCTGACCGCCAGTGGATGAAGATCATCGCGACGAGGACGGCGCTGGACGGCGAAGGGGCGATCCGGCACGGCGCGCCCGACGTCGAGTTCAAGGACCGGGCCGGGCGCACCTGGAAGACCGAGTTGCTGAACGACGCGACTCCGCCGGACACCGAGGACAACAAGGTCGGCACGCCCTACCGGCTCGAGTTCGTCGGGGTGGTCCCGCCCGCGGTCGCGGACGAGGTCATGGTCGAGCTACGCCCGAGCATCAGTCGCAGCGTGCCCGGGCAGTCCGTCGAGGACATGATGAAGGAGTCCGTGACAATGACGGAGAAAAGGGACCAGGTGCTCAGGTTCCTCCGCTGAGAGGCGTCACCGGCCGAGACGGCTCCTGGTGGCGGCCAGGTCGAAGGTGGCGGCGATCAGGCACATCGTCAGCGTGGTCGTCACGAGATCGGTGACGAACTCCACAGGGACATCGGTGACGAACCAGAAATAGGGCCGGTCGCCGGCCAGGAGATAGCGGCCCGCCCTGCCGAGATAGTCGGATCCCACCTGGAGGCCGACGTAGCACAGGGCGAACAACCCGAAGAGCGGGGCGCCTCCCCGTACCGTCAACCGGAAAGCGTTGATCAGCGGGATCCACCGCTCGGTCCAGCCGGCGGTCAGCCGCGCAGCCACCCTGCGGGTCAGCGTGTGCGTCTGCTCCATCCGCGCCGCGACCGTCTCCAGCCGCGTCCCTCTGATCGTGGTCTCGGTGTCGTCCACGTACGCCCCGTACACCAGGACGCCGACCGTGAGCCAGGCCAGCGGGAGGATCAGCGCCTCCACAACGTACGGCCAGGCGTCGCCCATGAACCCCCAGAAGGCCGCGAATCCGGGGACGTTCGCCTCCGCGTCGGTCACCCACTCCTTGAGCGCGACCAAGGCCGTGCGGCTCCCGACCCATCCGGAGCGGGTGTCCACGGCGGTGGCGACCACGTTGATGCCGTAGAACACGAACGCGAGCTCTCCGAAGGTGGCGACGATCCCGGAGAAGCGTCCCTCGCTCGCCTCGTGCTTGCGGCCGAAGACGGTCTTCAGGACGTACGCCAGCACCATCCCGACGAGTGAGATCGTGAGGTCGAGGTTGGTGAGCCCCTCCATCACCTTGCTGTCCTGACCGCTGAACGCGTCAGTGAAGATGACGTCCGGCTGGCGGAACAGGTCGATGTCCATGAAATCCCGGACGTCCTGCAGGACGAATCCCCAGGTCATGTAGATGCCGGCGAACAGGAGGGCGGTCCGGTTGAGCGCCCCGAAGATGCCCTCGCGGCCTTCGCCGGCCGCCCGGCGCGCCTGGGTCTCCATCAGCGCGCCGCGGATCACGTGGAGCATGCCCACGGTGGTCGCGAGCGACGTCATCACGACCAGCGTGAACAGGAACACGGTCGCGATGAGGCGCGCCTGGTACCACGAGCCGTGCGAGATGGTCGCGGCGAGCAGGAGCAGCCCCCAGCGCACCACCCGACCAAGGGAGAACCACATGATCAGCGGCAGCGCGCACGACCCGGCGATCCGCAGCATGTGCACGGGGAGCGAGTACGGCGACAGCATCCACGACCGCGTGCGGGGTTCGGCGGCCTGGCGGGGGGCGACAAGCGCGGACGTATCGGACATCTGGTGCATGGTATCGGGTCCAGTCCCACCCCATCTGCAACATGCGCCCGGGACGTTCGCGGCGGTCCGACCTTACGAGTGATCGTGCTCGGCGCTCATCGTCGCCCTGGAGCGGATCACGGACAGGCCGTATCCCTCCTCCGCCTCGGCGGCGAGCCGCTCGATGCGCTCCTCACTGACGGGAACGCCTTTCGATGTGAATTGCGGCGCCCCCTTCACGACAGCGGCGTGCGGGCGTATGGACCCGATGTGCGCCCTGGAATGCCGAGAATCCGGGCGCTCACGGCGTGACGAGATCCAAGGTCGGGAAGTAGGTTCGATAGCGCGCCCCGTCCCTTGTCAGCAACGTGTAGTTCCGCACGGCCGCGTGCGCGCCGATGAAAAAGTCCGGCAGGGGAGATCTCCGCTCACCGCCACGCTTTCGATAGGCGAGGTGCGCCCTGCCGGCCAGAAACGCGGCTTCGTACGGAATGTCTTCGCGCTCGAAATCGTCGAACGGCAGCGCCGCGTCGACGGCCTCGATGCCCGGGAAACCAACCGACACCTCCGCGTAGATCACCGGGTTGATGACCACGCGTCCCCTGTCCCGCGCCCAGGCGACGGCTTGGTCCGACCAGTCGGCCCACTTCGGGTCATCGGTGGCGATGTCAAGAAGCACGCAGGAGTCGACCATGGCGACCCGATCGCCGACGACACGCAGGCTAGTCGCCACGCAGCAGCCCCATGATCTCGTCAGTGCTCATGGTCGTCGTCGCGGTCCCGCGAAGCCGCCGCGTCGCACGCTGTCCCCGAGTGGCGCTCGCCTCACGACGGACGATCTGCAGCGTGTTGCCGACTTCTATCACGTCGACCTCGTCACCTTCGTGCAGGCCGTACTTCTCGCGAATCTCGGCGGGGATGGTGACCTGTCCCTTGCTGTTCAACCGCATGGAGCTCACTCCAGACACGTATTACACCTACCACGTAACACTAAGCGGGGTCGGCGGAACGGAACAAGAAGCCGAAAGGGCCGGTGCGTCGGGAGACGCACCGGCCCTTCTGGGAGAACGCAGTTCAGACAGCGACGGCGACCTGGGCGACCTCGCCGAGCTTGGCCTCGACCGCGACGTCCTTGGTGACGCCGCCGCCCGCGATGATGCGGACCGTCCACTGGCCGGGAGCGGCGAAGAACCGGAAGATGCCCTCGTCGGAGACGACGACCTCGCCAGTGAACTCGCCGGAGTGGTCGAGCAGGCGGGCGTAGGCCGTACCGGCGCCGGAGACGACGCCCTGGATCACGGCCTGCGTCGACAGGTCGATGCCCGCCGGCAGCGCCACGGTCTGCTCCGGAGCAGCGCAACCCTGAGTGGTAGTCATCAGCGAGCCTCCCCAAGCTCCACAGGCACGCCCACGAGCGAGCCGTATTCGGTCCAGGAACCGTCGTAGTTCTTCACATTGGGCTGGTCGAGGAGCTCGTGCAGCACGAACCAGGTGTGCGCCGAACGCTCCCCGATGCGGCAGTAAGCGATGGTGTCCTTG
Organism: Microtetraspora sp. NBRC 16547; assembly: GCF_030268965.1. Classification (GTDB taxonomy): domain Bacteria; phylum Actinomycetota; class Actinomycetes; order Streptosporangiales; family Streptosporangiaceae; genus Microtetraspora. The sequence continues at coordinate 585,576 of NZ_BSSE01000001.1, forward strand.
CCGAATTCGACTCCCGCGGCGGCGTAGAGCTTCGTCAGCTCGTCGTCCGACTTGAAGGTGCCGTCGTCGTTGGCCGCCTTCGACCACGGGATGTTGCGGGCGGTGGGCACGTGGCCCGCGACCTGCGACTGCTCCTGCGGGAGGTGCGCCGGAGCGAGCAGCTTGCCGGTGAACTCGTCAGGGGAGCGCACGTCGACCAGGTTCTGCTTGCCGATCGCCGCCACGACCTCGTCGCGGAAGGCGCGGAGCGAGAGATCCTGCTCCTTGGCCGTGTAGGTGGTGGCCGGACGCTGTGGCACCTCGGTGACCAGCTCGCGGGAGTCGAGCTCCCACTTCTTGCGGCCACCGTCGAGCAGCTTGACGTTCTCGTGGCCGTACAGCTTGAAGTACCAGTACGCGTAGGACGCGAACCAGTTGTTGTTGCCGCCGTAAAGCACGACCGTGTCGTCGTTGGCGATGCCGCGGGACGACAGCAGGGCGTCGAAACCGGCCCGGTCGACGAAGTCGCGGCGGACGGGGTCCTGGAGGTCCTTCCTCCAGTCGATCTTCACGGCGCCACGGATGTGACCCTTGTCGTAGGCGCTGACGTCCTCGTCGACCTCGACGAGCACGACACCCGGCGTGTCGAGATTGGCCTCGACCCAGTCGGCATCCACCAGGACGGCGGAGCGGCTCATGTGGTTCTCCCAGGTTGTAGACGGCGGATGATCAAGTACATTTCGCAGCCCAGGCAGAAGCCGAAGGCGGCGTTGAGGAAGGCGGCCAGCAGTGCCGCTGCTGTCGCACCCAGAGCCAGGGGGGTGATCCCGGCGGTGAACCCGATCAGGCCGACAACCGCGAAGACGATGCCCACGCCCTGCGCGAACCGGAGCGGCGCCACGTCCTCCAACTCTCGCGGCGGCCCCAGCCTCGGACGCACGAACCTACGGAAGAGGTAGCCGTACGGAGAGAGGTTGAGAGCGCCGAGCACGAACACGATCGCCTGTAGAGCGAGGAGCCATGCGCTGCCCGTCACGAGGACGAGTGCGAGAACCAGAGTCGTGATCGCCGCGCCGAAACGCGGGCTTCGGGGATCGGCTTGCATCGTGAGATGCTCCTGAAGGATTCGGAATGCGGCTGGTCAGCCGCGCGGAATCACCCTCAGGCCATGCGACAGAGCGCGGTCGCGACGCGGCAGAAATCAACCGCGCGCCGCTTCGTCAGCAGCTCTGTCGTGGGAGTCATGGACTCGACAGTACCCGGCGTCTCGACATCTGTCACACAGTGTCCGACTGGTGAGACGACTTGTCCGAGCTCTGATCAACCGTGGCCGCCGCGCCGAGTGCCGCGATCACGTCGGCCTTCCTGGGCTGCCCGGATGCCCTTTTCACGATATTCCCTGAATCGTCGAGAATCAGCACGGTCGGCGTGCGCATGATGTCGAACCGTCGTACCAGGTCGAGGCGGCTCTCGGCGTCGATCTCGACGTGCCGGACTCCAGGCACCATCGCGGCGACCTCGTCCAGGATCCTGCGAGTGGCCCGGCACGGCTGGCAGAACGCGGTGGAGAACTGCACCAGCGTGGCGCGCTCCCCCAGCTCCGCGCCGATGTCCTCACCGGTCACGCCACTCGTCCCCTCGCTCGTCCTCGGGTCCGTACCCCGGCTCGTCAGGGTGCGCGACCGTACCCCAGACCGCACGGCGCGCAGCCTCCCGTCGCGGCGCCGCATGACGAGTCCGATGACCACGCCGGCGGCGAGCGTCGCGCACAGGACGACCATCCCTACCATCGGGATGGACAACCCTCACGCGGCACGGATCATTCCCCGTGCTTCAGCGGGACGGTGACGAGCGTGCGGCCGTTCGCGGTGGCCAGCTCGAAATGGCCGATGCTCTCGATCGCCAGCTCGGTCGACCCCTCGAAGGTGACCGAAGCCGCGCTGTACCCCTGGGCGGTGTTCGACCAGCTCGCCACTCCGGAGCGTGTGCCGTCCCGGCCGACGGCGGTGAGGCGGCACACCACGCCGGGGCGCAGGCCCGTGACGGTCGCCTGGACCTTGGTGCCGCCCTCACCCGCCGTGAGCTGCACCTGCATCTCGACGCTCCCGCTCCGCCCGGATTCCTCGACAGTGGAAATGTCCTGCTGCCTCAACATCTCGGCCGATCCGTCGGCCGCCCCAGAGGACTTCTCCGTTCTGGGTGCGACAGCCAAGCTGTCAGCGGCGCTCTCCTGCGCCTGCCCGGACGCGACGGAAGCACCCGCCGCGCTGTCCGTGGAGGGCTGCGCGGTGGCGATCCAGGTCGTCCCGCCCAGTGCGGCGACCACGACGGACGCGGCGAGCGCGAGCATGATCACCGTACGGCGCCTGCGCCGTACGGTCGCGGCGAGGAGGCGGTCGAGCACCTCGCGCGGCGGTTCGGTCGCGTGCTTGATGTCCTCCTCGGACACACGGGCGAGGAACGGCGGGAGCCCGGACAGCTCCGCCAGCTCGGCCAGGCAGTCGGGACACTCGTCCAGGTGCGCCTCGACCACGGCCGTCTCCTCGGCGTCGAGCGCGCCCAGGACGTACACGCCCAGCGAGATCCTGACGTCGTCGCAGGTCATGGCGCCAGCCCCCGTTCCTCCAGAGCCAGCTTCAGCGCCCGGAGTGCGTAGAAGGTGCGCGACTTGACCGTTCCCTGCGGGATGCCGAGGATCTCCGACGCCTCCTTCACCGATCTCCCCCGGTAGTACGTCTCCAGGAGCACCTCACGGTGCTCGGCCCTGAGCGAGGCCAGCGCCTCCGCGACGGCCCACGACTCGACGGCCTTCTCCAGCTCGTCGTCGGCGGGCAGCACGGCCAGCGCCTCGTCACCGGTCTCCTTCGGCCGCGACTTGCGCGCCCGGTGCTGGTCGACCACGAGATTACGTGCCACCGTGAACAGCCAGGCGCGCACCGGCCGTCCGGACAGGGCCGAGGGGTTCTTCCAGGCCCGGAGCAGCGTCTCCTGGACGACGTCCTCCGCGCGCCCGGGATCGCCTGTCAGCCGCAGCACGTATCCGTACAGGGGCCCGGCGTGGTCGTCGAAGAGCACGCGGACGAGTTCTTCGTCGGCGGTTCCGGCTGGGCTCACGTCCTCATGACGTAGCGACGGATCGTCGGGTTCAGTGGAGGGGGACATCGGTTGCCGAGCCGTCGACCGCGAGCCCCTCGGGCACCGACCTCACCTTTTTGATCTTGAGGTTGAGCGGCAGGTTCTTCAGGGGGACGTTGAATCCGATGAACTTCTCCACGTTCGGCACGGTGATGCCGTCGGCGATCTTGACATTGGTCGGGACGAGCCGGATGCCGCCCTGGACGGTCTCGATCTTCAGGTCGGCGGTGACGGGGATGTTCTGACCGAGCACGGTGACCTTGCCGGACACCCGCAGCTTGTCGCCGGCTCCGCCCTCGATCTTGACGCCGCGGGGCGCCAGCGCGTCGAGGGTCTCGCGGGAGATCACAATGGTGCCGGTCACCCGCTCGGCGCGGAGATCGGCCTTGGAGACGTCCTGGATCAGATCGGCCAGCGGGGCGGACACGCCGTAGAGCGTAGCGTCGATCTTCGAGATCGTGACGCCCTCACGGGTGAGCGAGCCGGTGGCGATGCTGATCTCCTCATAGCGCCCGGCGACCGCCTGGGTCAGAAAGGGGATGCCCTCGATGTGGACGGTGGGGGTCGAGGAGAGATCGTATTTCGCCTCAATCTGCCTGGCGATCTCTCGCTGCGCTCCCGCGACCGCCACCCGATCGAGGACGGCGAGCACGACGACAAGCAGGATCAAGAACACGACGAGCTTGCGCATCCGTCTTCCTCCGGGGGCATGCGGTCTGACGGGGGCACGCGGGTCGGCTCACCCTAGCGCCTCATCCCCCGGCAAAGGGCGGTAAAACTTCGACGACCGCGCCCTCGGGCAGATCGATCGCGTGTGGATCCCGCGTTCCCGCCGGCGCGCCGTTCACGAGGAAGGAACAGCGCCGCAGGACCTGCGCCAGATCCGGGTTGGCCGACATCCGCGCCAGCAGGTCTCCGAGCGTGGGCGCGTCGAACGGCTCCTCGTCCATCCCCGCCGCGGCCTTCGCGGCCGCCCAGTAACGGACCGTGCCCGTGGCCATGGTTCTCCTTTCCCGACCGCCCGCGATTTGTCCCGATTTAGCACACTTTTCGAGAGTCTAGTGATCACCCGCGCGTGACCGCGCGGTTACGCTGATTGTCCATGTGAAGAACTGTTTACACGCCCGACTCACATTGGACGCAATATTCCTGTGAGCTACCCTACGAAAGACGGGACCTGGGCGACGTTGCCCCCGGGTCCTTACGTGTTTGTACGGCTATAGCCGTGATGACGCGGAGGAGGCGAGCCTGTGAACGTGCACAGCGCGGTGCTCTCCCGGCGCCCCCTGCCGTTTCACTTGTGACGAGGAGGGCATGTGAGCGAGCGATCTCGACAATCCCGCGCCGCCGCGGGCGTGGCGAGGAGGCCGATGTGAGCAACCTGCTCCTGCTGACGAACGCGCTGGAACCCTCCGCTGAAATACTTCCGGCGCTCGGTCTTCTGTTGCACTCCATACGCGTGGCGCCCGCGGAGGCGTCCGCGCTGATCGACGCTGCTCCCGCCGACGCCGTCCTGGTCGACGCGCGACGCGAGCTCGTCCACGCCAAGAGCCTGTGCCGGCTGCTGCGCACCACCGGGCTGGCCTGCCCGCTGCTGGTCATCGTGACCGAGGGCGGTCTGGCCGCGATGACGGCCGAGTGGGGCATCGACGACGTGCTGCTGGACCGCGCCGGCCCGGCCGAGGTCGAAGCACGGCTGCGCATGGCGACCGGCCGGCTCTCGCTGGCCGCCGCCGAGGAGGTTCCGGACGAGATCCGCAGCGGCGATCTGGCGATCGACGAGGCGACCTACACCGCCCGGCTCCGCGGCAGCGCGCTCGATCTGACCTTCAAGGAGTTCGAGCTGCTCAAATACCTCGCGCAGCACCCGGGGCGGGTCTTCACCCGCGCCCAGTTGCTGCAGGAGGTGTGGGGGTACGACTATTTCGGCGGCACCCGCACCGTGGATGTCCACGTCCGGCGGCTCCGCGCCAAGCTCGGCGCCGAATACGAGTCGCTCATCGGAACGGTCCGGAACGTCGGCTACCGCTTCGTCCCCGACCGCGGAGGCGAGCACGCCGAGACCGGAGACCAGGAGCCCGCCCACCACTGATCCCGATCCGGCACCGATCCCGATCCGGGAGCCGATCCCGATCCGGGAGCCGGGCTCGATCCGGGAGCCGGGCTCGATCCGGGAGCCGGGCTCGTTCGCCGGCCTGCTTTCCGGCCCGTGGCCTGCCGTACGGGATGGGGGCGGAGGCCCGCCCCGGGCGGGACGGGCCTCACGAGGGTCGCCGCGATCAGCCGATCTTGGTGATCCGGGTCAGCGCGGGCGGCGCCAGCGGGGAGCTGGCCGTGAGGTAGGCCGTGAAGGCGTCGACGTCGAAGCCGCCGTCCCACGTCCACAGGTCGGTGCCCTTGGTGAACTCGGCGAAGGCGTCGCCGCCCGAGACCAGGAAGTTGTTGGCCGCGACGCGGACGGACTGGCCGTCGGTCACCGGCACCCCGCCGATCTTGAGGTCGGAGATCTTGGATCCCCATGGCGCGCCGGAGTTGTAGCTGTAGGTGAGGTTGGACGACGGCTGCAGGATCTTGGTGAACGCCTGGTTGTTCGGACCGCCCGTGAACTGCTGCTCCAGCACGGTCTTGAGCTGGGCGCCGGTAAGCGTGACGGCCTGCAGCAGGTTGTTGAACGGCTGCACCGCGAACGCCTCGCCGTACGTGACGACGCCGTCGCCCTCATTGGCCGGCGAGCTGGGGTAGGTGAGGAGGGCACGGACACCGCCCGGGTTCATCAGGGCGATGTCGGCGTTGCCGCCATCCTTCTTCGCCGCCGCGAGCTGGGCGTCCGCGATGACGTCACCGAGCGCGGTCTCACCGCTGCCACCCGCCGGAGCGACGTTGCTGATCTCCGCGGTGATCTTCCCGACGGGCGCGTTGGCCTTGGCGGAGACCTCGTCCTGCCAGTACGAGACGAGCTTCTCGATCTTCCGGTCGGCGTCGTACTTGGTGATGTCGAGGTCCTTGTTGAGCTCGCCGTTCACGGCGACGACCTTGTTGTCGGCGGTGACCGAGGAACGGATGACGTCCCCGGTCTTCCTGTCCACCTGGAAGTCGATCTGGGTGAGCACCCGGCCGAAGGAGGATCCCTGGGTGAAGTAGCGGGTGTTGCCCGCCGGGTCGGTCGTCGTGCAGATGTACGCCTGGTGCGAGTGGCCCATGACCACGAGGTCCACGTCGGCGCTGAGGTTGGTGGCGATCGTCTTACCCGCACCCGAGGTGACCGGGCAGGCGTCCGGGCTCTGGTTGGCGGCGACCGAGTCGCCCTCGTGGACCAGGGCCACCATCGCGTTGACGCCGTGCCTCTTCAGCCAGGCGGCCGCCCGGTTGCCGGCCTGGACCTCGTCCTGGAAGGTGAGGCCCGCGATGCCGGCCGGCGTCACGATGGACGGAGTGGTCTTGGTCACCAGACCGATGTAACCGATCTTGACGCCGTTCACCACACGGATCGCGATGGGCGGCAGCGGGGTCTTCCCGTCGTCGTCGACGACGTTGGCCGCGATGTAGTCGTACTTCGCGCCCTTCCACTTGCCCGCGGGAGAGCAGCCGTCGATGGGGTGGCAGCCGCCGTTCTGAATGCGGAGGAGCTCCTGCAGGCCCTCGTCGAACTCGTGGTTGCCGACGGAGGAGACGTTGAGCCCGAGCTCGCCGAGCACCTGCACGGTGGGCTCGTCGTGGTATGCCGCCGAGACCAGCGGCGACGCGCCGATCAGGTCGCCGGCCGCGACGACGTCGGTCTTGCCATGGATGTAGTTCTGCTTGATCGCGGTAGCGAGGTAGGCCGCGCCACCCGCCGACTGGACGGTCACGCCGGTCTCGTTGACGATGCGGCCGCTGGACCCGGTCGGGGTCTCCAGGTTGCCGTGGAAGTCGTTCACGGTGAGCAGCCGGATCGAGGCAGGCTGAGGCTTCTGAGGGGTGGCCGGCGACGCGGACGCGGGGTGCACGGCCATCGCCAGCCCCGTCGCCGCGGCGATGCCCGCCACCGCGAAACGGAGAAGGGAACGAGAGGTCATGGAACATGACACTAGGACCGCGACCTTTACATGAGATGGCGAAGAGACAACGATTCGCCCCGCGTGAAGATGGCGGCTTTTGCCACTGGACGGAACTGAGGTGTGCGACGTGAACGTACGTGTGGAGACCAGGAGAAGACTCGATGACCGACAGGTCGCCGACGTCATGGAACTGGTCCGTGAGGCCACCGAGGCCGACGGGGTGCGTCCGCTCAACGAGCACGTGATGTTGCAGGTCCGCCACGGCGGCGACCCGGAGGCGAGAGCCGTACTCGTCCACGAGGGCGGGACGCTCGCCGGGTTCGCGCACCTGGACCCCGCCGATCCGGTGGAGGGGACCGGCGGAGAGCTGGTGGTCCGCCCGGCGTTCCGCCGCCGCGGGCTCGGGCGGCGGCTGCTCGACGCGGTCCTGGCGGAGACGGGCGGGCGGGTCCGCCTCTGGGCGCACGGCGACCACCCCGGCGCGGCGGCGCTGGCCGCCTCCGCGGGGCTGACCCGCGCCAGGTCGCTGTGGCAGATGCGGCGCCCGCTGGACGCCCCGGTTCCCGCCGCGACCGTTCCCGACGGCGTACGGCTGCGCACGTTCGTCCCCGGCGAGGACGAGGAGGCGTGGCTCGCGCTCAACGCCCTGGCGTTCTCCACGCACCCCGAGCAGGGCGCGTGGACGCTTGCGGACCTTGAGCTCCGGAAGCGGGAGCCGTGGTTCGACCCGGACGGCTTCTTCCTCGCCGTACGGGACGACACCCTCGCCGGGTTCCACTGGACGAAGGTCCACGGCGGCGAGGGAGCCGGTGAGGGGCAGGACCGTGAGCCCGTCGGCGAGGTCTACGTGGTCGGCGTGGACCCCGCCGAGCAGGGCTCGGGGCTCGGCCGCGCCCTGACGCTGGCCGGAATCGACTACCTGCGCTCGCGCGGCCTCGCCCAGGTGATGCTGTACGTGGACGAGGAGAACAGGCCGGCGATCAGGCTGTACGAGTCACTCGGGTTCACCCGCTGGGACACGGATGTGATGTATCGCCGCTGAGGCTCCTACTCCAGGATCCAGTGCAGGCCGAGGTAGGACAGAGCGGCCACGATGGCGGCGGCGGGGATCGTGAGCACCCAGGCGGTCACGATGTTGCCCGCGATCCCCCACCGCACGGCCGACAGGCGCTTGGTCGCGCCCACGCCCATGATCGCGCTGGTGACGGTGTGCGTGGTCGAGATCGGCGCGCCGAAGCCGATGGCGGCGGTGTAGAGGACGGACGCCGCCGCCGCCTCGGCCGCGAAGCCGCGCGGCGGGTCCAGGTGGATGATCCGCCGACCCAGGGTTCGCATGATGCGCCAGCCGCCGGCGTACGTGCCGAGGGAGATGGCCGCGGCCGAGGCGGTGATGACCCACTCGGGGATCCCCGCGTCCGGCGAGACGTAGCCGCCCACCACGAGCGCCAGGAAGATGACGCCCATCGTCTTCTGCGCGTCCTGCAGGCCGTGACCGAGCGCCATGGCCGCCGCCGACACGGTCTGGGCGTACCGGAAGCCCCGGCTGGTCGACCTCGGGCTCGACTTGCGGAAGATCCAGAGGATGATGATCATGATGATGCCGCCCAGGAGGAACCCGACGACGGGCGACAACACCATGGGGATGACGACCTTCTGCACCACGCCGCTCCAATGCACGGTGGCGCTCGCGGCGATGGCGGAGCCGACCAGGCCGCCGATGAGGGCGTGGCTGCTCGACGAGGGCAGGCCGAAGTACCAGGTGATGAGGTTCCAGACGATCGCTCCGATGAGCGCCCCGCCCACGACTATCAAGCCGTGCGAGCCGTTCGGAGCGTCGATGATCCCTTTGCCCACCGTCTGGGCGACCGAGGTACCGAGGTGTGCGCCGATGAAGTTCATCACGGCGGCGAGGAGCAACGCGACACGCGGGGTCAGCGCCCGCGTGGACACGGAGGTCGCGATCGCGTTGGCGGCGTCATGGAAGCCGTTGGTGTAGTCGAACACCAGGGCGATAACGATGACGCCGATGACGAGTGCGAGCTCCACTTAGCTTTCCTTGACCGCGATCGACTCGATCGTGTTCGCCACATGCTCGAACGCGTCGGCGGCGAGCTCGAGCTGCTCGATGACCTCACGCATCTTCATGACCATGAGGGCCTCGTAGTCGCCGCTGAAGAGCTTGGCCAGGAGCCGCCGGTAGATCTGGTCGGCCTGGTTCTCCAGCCGGTTGATCTCGATCCAGTACTCGTTGAGGTTCTGCATCGAGCGCAGCCGCGGCATGGCGTCGGCGGTGAGCTCGGCGGCCCTCTCCAGTACCTCGACCTGACGCACGACCTCTTTGGGCAGGTGGTCGATCTGGTACAGGACGATGAGGTCGGCGGCGGCCTCCATGTAGTCCATGACGTCGTCGAGGTTCGAGGCGAGGCGATAGATGTCCTCACGATCGAACGGCGTAATGAAGCTCTCGTTGAGCCGCTTCATGATCGCGTGAGTGCGCTCGTCACCCGCGTGTTCGCAGGCCCGCATCTTGTCGGCCAGGGCCTCCCGGTCCGATCCGTCACTGATGATCTCTACCAGTAGCCGGGATGCGGTGACGAGGTTGTTCGCGGAGTCTGCGAACAAGTCGTAATAGCTGTCCTCACGGGGCGTGAGACGCAGGCGCACGTCATTCTCCAGAGGTGAGGTGCGGGGATGGTCCGCAGAGAAGAGTACGGGTAACCGGTTGAGATGCGAACTTAAGGGTATGCATGACCGCTTGTAACCATCTCTTCCCGTTATGGCTGCCCTGAGGTCAGGTGTTAACACCTGGGCGTTTGCGAGGCGAAGCGACGCTGTCGAGCCTGGTGAGGCTGGTGTTCAGATCTTCGAGCGGTGGAAGTTGAGGAACGACCGGCTCGGCGTCGGCCCGCGCTGCCCCTGGTAGCGGGAGCCGTACCTCCGCGAACCGTACGGGAACTCGGCCGGCGAGCTGAGCCGGAACATGCAGAGCTGGCCGATCTTCATGCCCGGCCAGAGCTTTATCGGCAAAGTGGCGACGTTCGACAACTCCAGGGTGACATGCCCGTCGAACCCCGGATCGATGAAGCCCGCCGTCGAGTGGGTGAGCAGGCCGAGCCTGCCCAGGCTCGACTTGCCCTCCAGCCTGGACGCGATGTCGTCGGGAAGACTGATCACCTCGTACGTGCTGGCCAGCACGAACTCGCCGGGATGCAGGATGAACGGCTCGTCGCCTTCCGGCTCGACCAGGCGGGTCAGGTCAGGCTGTTCCATGGCCGGGTCGATGTGCGGGTACCGATGGTTTTCGAACACACGGAAGAACCGGTCCAGCCGTACGTCCACGCTGGACGGCTGGATCATCTCCGGTTCGTACGGGTCGATCTTGACCCGTCCGGTCTCGATTTCGGCACGGATGTCACGGTCGGAAAGCAACACGCGTGCAAGGGTAACCGTCCCTACTCCGACCTAGTGGTGGGCATCGGCAGGAAGCAGCACAGCATTCCGGCGCCACACGGCTGACATGGGTGTTCATCTCCCCAGCGAGCCGTATGATCCCGACTCCGGTCAACGACGCGACACGGCCGGAACGTGAGACGTGACACGTTCGACCAGAGACTTCACCCGCGGCGCCCCGACCCATCGACAGCGGACCGCGGGACACCTCGGACAGCGCGCTCGGGGACCGCTCATAAAACGCACTGTGGAACACCTCGGACAGCACACCCAGGGACACATCGCTCAACCGGAGAATCCGGAGAACTTTCGCAACTTCTCGACCTCAACGGCGAGACCGGGCCGACTTTCCGCTAGAGTGATTGACGCGGTCGGCTCCTCGGAACGGCCGATGCGGGTGTAGTTCAATGGCAGAACATCAGCTTCCCAAGCTGACAGCGCGGGTTCGATTCCCGTCACCCGCTCCACGAGCGAAGGCCCAGGTCAGGGACACATTCCCGACTCGGGCCTTAGTTGTTTTCGGAGTCATTTCGATCTTCCGTGCCCGTTACGTGCCCGATCCGTCTGGATCTTGTTCGCTCAGAGCTTCTTCCGCGAGCTTCCCGAGCGCGTCGGCGATCGCCCGATCCCGCTCCATCGCGGTGTGCTGATAGATCAGTGCGGCCCGCGTGGTCGAGTGCCCCATGCGGTTCATCAGCTCCCGCAGGGTCGCCCCGGACTGCGACGCGAAGGTGTTCCCGGTGTGACGCAGATCATGGAAATGGAAGCCGCCGAGCTTCGCGTCCTTGAGCGCCCTATTCCACGTGCGAGTGAAGTTGGCTCGCCGGAGCTGGGCACCCTTCGGGCCGATGAACACCAGGCCCTCGTCACCCTTCTCCGCGTACGAGTTGAGATGAGCGGCGAGGTCAGGCAGCAGCAACTCCGGGACGGACACGATCCGCTTCCCCGCCTCCGACTTGGGCGGCCCGATGGTCACCGAGCCATCCTTGAGTTCGGTCGTGGTCCCGGTGACGCGGATCGTCCCGGCCACCGCATCGACGTTCTTCCTCTTCAGCGCGGCCAGCTCACCCCATCGCAGGCTCGCGAACGTGGCCAGAAGGATCAGCATCCGATACCGCGGATCGATCGCGTCAGCCAGGACGAAGACCTGCTTCATGGCCAGCACCGGCCGTTCCGGTGACTCCTCCTTACCCGCGCCCTTGATCGTGCAGGGGTTCGCCTTGATCAACCCGTCGCCGATCGCCGTATTGAAGATCGCCTTGAGGAGTCGGTACGCCTTGGCCACAGTGGCCGCGGCTATCTGCTTGATCTCCGCACGTGGAAGGTGGCCCCGGACGGCCATGTGCAGATGCGGCGCCAGGCGCTTTTGCGGTTCGACAGACGCGAAGTACTGGACATCGAACCCGGCCACGCGGCGGAGGTTCTGAACGAACCGGTCCACCAGCTTGGAGAAGTGCAGCGCGTCCCGAGCCGCCCGCGCGTAGCCATACGTGCCCGGATCGACAGGGGCACCGTTCTTCCTGACCCGCCCGTATGAGGGCAGGGTGAGCGTGATGAACATCGACGGCCGGAACGTCTTGCCGTTCGAGCCGGTGAAGGTCCGCCCGAGCGTCGAATAGCTCATGGTCCGCTTGTGGAGTCGAAACTAAGCTTCGGTCAACCCTCAACTGACGCACTTAATTCCGTTGTCCGCGCCCTTCGTGCAGAGTATGAAAGTATCGTCAGCAAGAGCGAGCCTACGCCGAACCGGGCTTTCACCAAAGCACAACGAAGAATTGGCGCGGGGGTTACTAGCTATACAGATGCATAGATTACATCTCGCGCCTCGCAAGAACGCCAGTTCGTTAGCGTCGGAGCGTCCTAAGTGGGATTATGAGACCGCTCCACCGATACTGCCGAATAGCGCTTATGAGGATCAAGGGCGGCGCTGCGCGCCGCCACGCGGCCCGCCCAGGCCGCACGCTGCGCGTGCGGCCTGGGGGCCGTTCTCGCGTGCGACGCGCGCGAGCCGCGACGGTCACGAATGTCTCTTGTACCTCCGACGAAGTTCCCGCGCCTCATGCCAGAAGACCTCGGCATCGACGTACATCGCCAGAGCTTGACGACCCTTCTGCGTGATCGCCCAAGGCCCACGCATCTTCGTCGCCCAGCCATTCTCGTTCCCGAGCGACCCCGTGGATACGTCGGTCACGCCCCACTCGACGCGATGGCTGTAGACATCCCGATCGCCGGAGGTCGGCTCCAACTCCGCCGGACGGGGTGGGTGGCGACGTCGCAGTTCCTTGATGACCACGTCCTTGTGGACGGCGTCGCTGTGCTCGCTGAGTATGACGAAGAGTTCACGCATGAGTGTCGCCATGCGCTCAGCTGGGATACTCGCAACCATTACCGGCTCCTCTATGGGAGATGCCTCGTGATCCAAGAGCAGACATGATCGCGCAATAGAGCGCCGGATGTCACGAGTGGCCAGATAGAGAATGCCTCCGGCGGGGGCGCTCCGGCTCCGGGATGATCGCGGCGCATCGCTGGCGGCCCGTAGGCGGCTGAGGTGGAACCTGATCATCCCGCCCGCCATCGACCCGGGACAAGCCGAGCAGACCAGGGCCACGGGTACCAGATCGTTCGTCCGGCGGGGCGCTCCATCTGGTACCCGTGGCCCTGGCCCGCTTCCCCTTCGGGCGGGTCGACGGCAGACGTTGCGACACGAAGTCGCTTGCGGCGAGTGAGCTCGCAGATTGGAGGGCCGACGTGATGTCGGTTGTGTAGCTCCCAGCTCGTGTTCATGGCTGGTCCCCGCCCTGACGTGCGTTGCGGGTAACTGCGGGGTGCGAAGCTCAGGGAAAAGCCGGAGCCTTCGCCGTTCCATCCGGCGAAGGCGGGCGAGGGGAAGACCGGACGGGTGAACAATCGTGAATCCCCGCTGATGCCTCGTCAGTCGAAGCCCCGAACGATGGGATGAACACCGGGGTACAGGGCCTGGCCGCAGAAGAGCGGCAAGCGGCGGCCGTCGACGTCTGGTCGGCCGTGGGAACACCGCTGGCCCCGGGGTACAGGGGACGCCCACCCCGGTCGTATCTCGTGCATGCGGAACGTGGAAACCCCGTCAGGGTCCGGCACACCGTGCGAAACGGGTGGCCGGTAAGCCGGAGGCGACGAAGGCCGAAGTCCCGGGCGGGAACAGGATGCCCAAGAAGCGAATGCCGGCGCGCCGAAAGGCGACAGGAAGCCTCAGGCCGTCATGATCGGCTCCCTTCAAGCCGATGGCCTGGCATAACTGGCCGGATACTCCGCCTGGGTGCGGGGACGCGAAAGCGTGCTGACGTGGGCAGGTGAGCCTTTGACGAGCAAGCTGCGTTAGCCCTGGAACCGAAGGACAAGTTAGGCGCCTCATGGTGAACGGACCGGAGGACCTTCCACGCGTGGACCTGGACGCGGTCGAGTGGGACCGTGTCGATTGGCGGGTCTGTGAGCGGGAGGTACGGCGGCTACGGCAGCGGATCTTCAAGGCGAGCAGGGAAGGTGACCTGGCCAAGGTCAGGAACCTGCAGAAGTTGATGTTGCGGAGCAGGTCGAACACGCTGCTGGCGGTTCGGCAGGTGACGCAGCGCAACACTGGGCGCACGACCGCCGGGATCGACGGGGAGGTCGCTTTGACCTCCCCGGCCAGGGCCGAGATGGCGGTGCGCGTGCACGCCAGCGCCCGGACCTGGCGGCCCGTCGCGGTCAAGCGCGTGCACATTCCCAAGACCGGGAGCAGGACCAAGCTGCGCCCGCTCGGCATCCCGGTGATCATGGACCGGTGCCATCAGGCACGGGTCCGGGCCGCGCTGGAGCCGGAGTGGGAAGCCCGGTTCGAGCCCAAATCGCATGGGTTTCGTCCGGGTCGCGGCTGCCAGGACGCGATCCAGTCGATCTACGTCACATGCCGGGGGCCGCTGGCCTCACGGGTATGGGCGCTGGACGCGGACTTGGCCGCGGCGTTCGACCGGATCGACCACGACCATCTTCTCACCGCGCTCGGATCGTTTCCCGCCCGGGCAATGATCCGAGACTGGCTGAAGGCGGGAGTGTTCGAGCCGGGCAAGGGCTTCGCGCCGACCGAGGAGGGGACCCCTCAAGGCGGTGTGATCAGCCCTTTGCTACTGAACGTCGCCCTGCACGGACTGGAGGAGGCCGCCGGGGTCGCTTACGTGACCTCAGGTGCTCATGCCGGGGAGACCACCAGGGGCTGCCCGGTGCTGATCAGGTACGCCGACGACATGGTGGCGCTGTGCTACAGCCAGCAGCAGGCCCAACAAATCAAGGCACGGCTGGCCGAGTGGCTGAAGCCCCGGGGGCTGGTCTTCAACGAGGACAAGACACGCATCGTGTCCCTCACCGAGGGCTTTGACTTCCTGGGTTTCAACATCCGCCGCTACGGCCTCAAGCTGCTGATCAAGCCGAGCACGGCGGCCATGAGACGAATCCGAAGAAGGCTCGCTGATGAGGTGCGCACCCTGCGCGGCTCGAACGCGGTGGCGCTCCTCGCCACGCTCAACCCGATCATCAGAGGGTGGGCGGCCTACTACCGGACAGGGGTATCGTCCCGGGCGTTCAGCTCGCTGGACGACCACATGTGGAGACTGCTCTACAAGTGGGTCACCTGGACTCACCCCGCAAAGCCGAAGCGCTGGATTGTTGATCGGTACTTCGGCCGACGCAACAAGTTCAGGAACGACCGCTGGGTGTTCGGCGACCCCGAAACCAACGCCGCAGTGATCAAATTCGCCTGGACCGGCATCGTCCGGCACGTCATGGTCAAGGGCGCGGCATCCCCCGACGACCCCGACCTGACCGACTACTGGGCCAGACGGCGCCAGAAGGTCAAACCCCCGCTCGACGGCTACACGCTCCGCCTGCTGACCAGGCAGGGCGGGCGCTGTGTCCTTTGCGGGGACCACCTGCTGACAGCTGACCAACCGCCGCAGTCCCCCCACCAGTGGGAACGCTGGTGGCTGCAGGTCGTCCGCAAGGCAATCGCCTCCGACTACCTCGTCCACCACGGCCGACCTGGCCCATCCGGCGATGACCACACCCGCCTCGTGCACGCCGCCTGCGCACGCGGGCTGCACGCCCGCCAACGCAACCCAGCACAGCACACCCGCTCGCCCTCGCGGCTTGCTTGAGCCGGATGCCCGGAAACGGGCACGTCCGGTTCTGAGGGGGCCGGGGCGCAGCAATGCGCTCCGGCTACCCGGCGGATGATCAGGCGAGCGGGTGCGCGCGTCGCGCGAGAAACACCAGGTCGCAGGCTGATCGTCGTGCCATTAGCGTGCCGTTAAGGGGAGTAACGAGGGGTCAACCACGGTCACTCACGACCGGCCCGACAGGCGCTGACCAGGGAACCCGTGGCAACTTAGCGATGATCGGTGCAATTCCCAAGCTGACAGCGCGGGTTCGATTCCCGTCACCCGCTCCACACACAAAGGCCCAGGTCAGAGGATGATTCCCGATCGGGCCTTGATCTTTTTCAGTGCCTCAGTGGCGAGCCTGCCGAGCGCGTCAGCGATGGCCCGGTCGCGCTCCATGGCGGTGTGCTGGTAGATGAGGTCGGTGAAGTTCGCCACTTCGCTACCGTGCCAGGCGTCGGTGAGGCCTGCGAGTTATCTCAGTCCAGCGCTGCCACGATCTCGGCCGTCGTGCAGACGGTAGCGATACGCGGGAAGATGTAGCCGAAGGCGAACTCATGGGCGTGCGCGTCGAGTGCCGTGACCGCGTCCTCGGGCAGGATCACCTTGAAGCCGAGCTCGTCGGCGAAACGCGCGGTCTGCTCGACGCCGAAGTTCGTGGCGATCCCGGTGATGATCAGGGTGTCGATGGTGTGCTTACGCAGCGCCTCCTCCAGCCCGGTGTTGTGGAATGCACCCCAGGTGCGCTTCACGATCTCCAGGTCGCCGAGTACCCCTTCCACCAGCTCGCTGCCCGGTGGCTGCTCTGCAACGCCTGGCCGCTCGGCCCGCACGGAGACGACGAGACCGCCCGCCTTTCGCACTGCGTCGGCCAGAGCGAGGGAACGGGCGACCACGGCAGGTCCGGAATGTGGTGACGTGGGCTGCTCAACGATGCGCGTCATCAGGTCGATAAGAAGCAATGCGGTGCGGCGGGGATCCAGTTTTTCCATGATCGGCATCGTAGCGATCCAAGTCTGCCTTCGACCCTGTGGACCTGGACCTGGACCTGGACCACGATCGCCATCGCTTGGTGGCGGGCCGGCGAGGCGGCAGCGTCGAGCTGAACGCGGCAGGCCGACGACTCGTGGGTGAGTGTCCAACTGGGTGACTTCCGGGGTGCCTAGTCTCGCCCTCCCCAGTTCCATTCCAGTTCCGTCCGAGGCCGTAAAACTCAGAAGTAAGACGTGAGACATTGAGAGCTGTATTGCCTGGTCAGAGCACCACTCGGTGTCATCGGCGCAGGTGGGGAAGTAGCAGGTGAGAGTTCGCGCTCTACTGCGGCAGCCGAGACGCCGGCGTGCCCGCTGCGTGCCCGTACGGTCGGCAAGCAGCGGGGAATCACGGGGACTCACGGTCACTCGACCGGCATACGCCCAGGTCAGTGGTCCGCAGCTCAGACCGCATGATGTTGAGAGACTTCCCAAGCTGACAGCGCGGGTTCGATTCCCGTCACCCGCTCCACGAGCAAAGGCCCAGGTCAGGGAGTAGATCCCCACCCGGGCCTTGATCATTGCTGGCACTTGTTCGATCTTCCGTGCAATTAGCGTGCAATTAGCCCACGGGGACGAGCGCACCCGCTGAGCCGTCCTCACCCTCGTCACTTGCGCGGCCGATGTGCTTGTCGATCGCGTCCGTGATCGCCTTATCCGCCCCGCGTACAGCGTGTTGATAGATCATGGCCGCCCTGACGTTGTCGTGCCCCAACCGGGCCATGAGGTCCTTGAGCCCCGCGCCGGACTCGGCCGCCAGCATGTTGCCGGTGTGACGAAGGTCATGAAAGTGAAGACCCGGCATCCCCATCTCGCGGACCACATCTACCCAACGTGTACGGGTGTTGAAGCCGCTCCGGCGCAGTGCGCCGCCCTTTGCGCCGGGGAAGAGGAGCGCGCCCGGTTCGTCGAGGACGTAAGTACTCAGGTGCTCACGCAGCGCGGGGATGATCGCCTGTGGGATGCCGATCACCCGCCGTCCCGCCTTGGATTTTGGAGGCCCGAGAACCAGCTCACCCGTAGACCGCTCGATGAAGGCCGCCCGAACGCGAACCGTCGCGGCCTCCAGATCGAGGTCACTACGGCGGAGCGCGCTCACCTCCCCCCACCGCAGACTCGCGAAGGTCGCCAGTAACACCAGGGCGCGGAACCGCCGATCCTGCGTGGAGTCGGCCCGGCCATCCATACCCATCTTCCACAGCGCCCGCTCGGCATCTACACGGCTGTGGAAAACCTCGGGATGGGTGCGCATCTCGCCATGCCGCTGGAAGCGCAGCCGATAGGCACCGTTCTTGACCTTGCGCACGTTGCCGACCGGGCGACGGCCCACGAGGTCGGCCAACTCGAAGACCTGGGGCACGGTGAGGACCGGACGCTCTTGCGTGTGCTCGTCACCGGCCCCGCGGATCCGGCACGGGTTGGCCGAGACGATCTGATCGTCCTCGACCGCAGTCATCAGCACCGCCCGCAGCAGCCGATACGCCTTCGCCGCCATCGACACCGAGACGCCATTGCCGAGCAGGTCGGCCCGCCACTGCCGAATCATCGCCGTAGACAGCTTGCCGAGCTGGACGCCGCCGACATACGGCGTGATGTGCTTCTTGAGCAGCCACGTATATAGGTCGACAGTGCGTGGACGCAGCCCCGGACGCTGGGAGATCCATGTCTCGGCGTAGTCCTTGAGTTTGATCTTGCCGCGATCCGGGTCCGTCCACTCCCCCGAGATCATCTTGGCCTCGATCAGCGTGAGCGCCCGTTCTGCATCGCCCTTGCGCTCGTACGTCTCGGAGCCCGTTCGCCTGCGCCCGTCCGGACCCAGGTAGCTCACCTGGTAACGCCCAGAGGGAAGCTGACGGATGTTGCCGAAACGGCGATGGTTTGGCTTGTTGCCTTTGGCCATCAGGCCGCCCTCCCTGAGACGTCGTGAGCCGTCAGGGGCGCGACGGTGCCCGCGACGACAAAGGCGATCAATGCTGACTCTGAGATCCGGACGTGGCGACCGACCTTGACGAACTCGATGCGCCGCTCCGCGATCAGGCGACGAACGAAGCGGACCGAGGTGTTCAACCGGTCGGCCGCTTCGGAGACGGTGAGCAGTGGATCCAAGGATGTCCCTCCCTTCAGGCCGCAGGCCGAGTTACTGAAAGATCTTGATCGGGTTGTCCGGATGCTCGGGCTTCGAGCTCCAGGAGCTGGTTGCGCCAGCGCTGGCGTTCGTGAACCGAGCGCAGGAGCCGGACGCCGATGGGGTCGAGGCCGGGATCACCGGGCTTGACCGGCCGCCAGACGTAGCGGTGCGGATCGACGGGTTCGTCGGGCAAGCCGAGGGCTTCCAGCACCCAGGTACGGCGGTCGTGCTTGTGCTCGGTCAGGGTCTTGTTCGACCACTTCCTAGAGACCAGGACCCGGCGTCCCGCGTAGCCGAGGTGTTCGGGCTTGTGCGCCTTGCCCCGACAGCGGCCCGGGATCATGCCCGGCTTGGCGCCCTTGGGCTGTACGCCGTAGCGGAGCCAGTTCGGGCAGGTCGGCGAGCACGGCTCGTAGCGAAGAGCCGCGCCGAGACGTTCGGCATGCAGCCGCTGAGTCTCGTCCTCCGGGTCGATCGCGTCCCCGATGGACTTGGTGGTAGCGAATGCAGGTGTCGGCGTCGGCGGTCCCGGCGAGGACGCCTTGAATGTCGAGCTGCGGGCCGAAGGTCAGCACGTGCAGGGGTTTGGCGTCGTCGTCCTGGTCGAGGTCGTTGAGGGCTTCGTCCCAGGTGGGCAGGACCTCACCCGTTGCGGGGTCGAGGTAGCCGACGCCGTCTTCCCAGACGGGCAGGTGCTCGCCCTCGAAGACGACTTGATCGACGGAGGGTCACCACACCTGGTGGTACGTAGCCGCCGCTATCTGCTTGATCTCCGCACGCGGCAGGTGGCCCCGGACCGCCATGTGCAGATGAGGCGTGAGGCGCCTCCGGCAGCTCGGGCCGCTCGCCGCACACCGCCGCCAGGCCGTTCCGCCTGCCGGCCCCAGCCACTACGCGACGGCTGCGGTGCCCTTCGGATCGGCGCTGGCCAGTCCGCTCCCGGTCAGGCAGGAAGCTCGCCGAGGAGCATCGCGTACATGTACATGTCCCGGCGCTCGGCCCCTACTTCCTGCCAGCTTCGCAGCAGCCCTTCACGCGTGAAACCGACTCGTTCGGCAGTCTTCCACGAGGCCACGTTCCATGGCTCCACATACAGTTCGAGACGGGGAATCTTCAACACCGACGAGCCCCAGAACGAGACCGCGCGTAAGGCTTCCACGGCAATGGCCTGCCCCCGAGCCGACTTGGCCACCCAATAGCCCAGGGACGCCCGCCCATGAGCAAGGGGCCACAGGCCAACCTGGCCTATCGCCCGACCGTCCACCGTTCGAGCAATCGCAAAGGAGTAGCCCTGCCGAGTCGTTGCCCGTGCCCATTGCCGCTCGATGAACGCGATCCCTTCCGCGTCAGAGTAGATCGAGGGCACGGTTGTGATCAACGGGATGAGTTCATCCGTCGCAGCCTCACGCACCAGATCAACATCATCTAATGTCCACGGGCGAAGGACAAGGTTGCTACCGGCAATCAACTCAGGAACGACAAGCGGCTCATGCATCCCTGCATGATGCCCCGGAGTCCATGGACGCCCCACACCGGTACCACCAACCCAGGCCTCCGGCGGGGGCACTCCGGCTCCGGGGTGATCGCCAAGGACCTGCTCATAGTGGCCGCGCCGTAGCTGGCTGAGGTAGGGGCCTGACCACCTCGCCCGCCATCGATCCGGGACAAGCCGAGCAGACCAAGGCCGCCGGGTCCAGGTCGTTCGTTCAGTTGAGCGCTCCACCTGGACCCGGTGGCCTTGGCCCGCTCCCCCTTCGGGCCGGCCGACGGCACACGGGGTGATCAGGCAGGCGCGAGGTCTGCGCAGGGTGCCCTCTCTTTTGCAGAATGTGACCGTGGAGATCACCAGAGCAACGTCCGATGTGATCACGGTCAACCTCGGGCCGGACGACGCTCTCGCCATCAACAACGCCCTCACCGAGATCTGCAACGGCGTCCACCTCGATGAGTGGGACTTCCAGACCCGCATGGGTGTCGATCGCGAGCAAGCCCGCAAGGTGCTGTCCATTAGCTCGTGATCAGCCCGCCAACCGCCGCCGAGCCATCATCCTCATCGCGTCCGATGATCTGACGCTCGATCGCATCCGTGATCGCCTTGTCCGCCCCGCGTACAGCGTGCTGATAGATCATGGCCGCACGTTGTCGTGCCCCATCCGGGCCACCAGGTCCTTGAGCCCCGCGCCAGACTCGGCCGCGAGCATGTTGCCGGTGTGACGAAGGTCACGGAAGTGGAGTCCCGGCATCCCCATCTCCTTGACCACATCCACCCAACGCGTACGCGTGTTGAAGCCGCTCCCCCGCAGCGCCCCGCCCTTCGTACCTGGGAACAGCAGCCGCGCCCGGCTCGCCCTGGACGTAGGTCGCGATGTGCTCCCTGAGCGCCTGGACGATGGGCTGTGGGAGGCCGACGACCCTCCGCCCCGCCTGGCACGGGTTGAGTGGGGATGATCTGGTCGTCCTCGGCCGCCGTCATTGCCTTGATCGCTTTCCTCGGCGAACCAGAAAGGACAGGCAACACGTCCCAGTGAAGTGCGATCTCTTCGGGTAGTTCTCGCCCTGCTCGCTGTCGTCACTCTCACCGGATGCGACCGCGAGGAAGACAGGGCCAAATTGGATCACGTCGTCACCGCTTCATGCCCGAAGGGGCCGGACCCGGACCTGCCAGCCGCACCACGCCAGCCGCTGCCCGACGGCTTCGTTCCGGTCCAGGTCATCCGCTGCCGTTGGGAGTCCCGCTATCTGCCCGGCAAGGGGCGCTGGGAAGTCATGATCCAGGAGCACGCCGACGGCCCCGCGACCGAGCTGATGACCGAGCTACGCCGCCCATCCGAAAAGTCGCTATTCGGTCAGGACTGCCTGGACATAGGCATCTTGGTCGATTACTTCGTCGTGGCGGACTCCTCCGGCAGGGCCGTGCTACCCGACGTACCGACCGGTGTATGCGGAGGACCGTTCTCTTCTACTCTGGCCGCCATTCGCAGCCTGCCGTACCACGTCGATGAACAGGTACCTATTCGGAGGGTCGAGAGCGAAAAGGCCTTCCGGGCCGGCTGTGGCGACGAATACTCCGACATTCTCCGCCGCAGGGGACGGCCAGGAGTGGCCCACCAAGTCTGGAATCCCCCACTGCAGGGCCTACGGGTATGCGTCTTCCGCATCACGAAGAAGACCCCGAGCACGGTCGAGCCCGGGCCCATGGCCACGGGCAGGCTCGAATCTTCACGCATACTCAAGGGCACCAAACTGCGCACCCTGCTCAACGCCCTGGACGCCGCGCCGGCAAGCGACTGCCCGAGCAACCACACCCGGTTCGCAGTACTGAACCCCGGCCACTACCGGCAGGCATATGTCGAGCTCGACGGGTGCCACAACCTCCTGCGCCCCGATGGAACCCTCGGCCAGCTCGCCCCTGATGCCGTAGCACTCCTCACCAAGTGAGACGACTTGCCAGACACCCCCAATCGCATCGAAAACACATTTCGCTGCACTGCCGATTTGTTCTCATAGGGATCAAGCGGCGGCGCTCCGCGCCGCCTCGCGGCCCTACGTCCGCTCGCCGGCCGGGCGTGCGGCCTGGGGGCCGGTCCCGGCCGCCGGCAGCTCGGGCCGCCAGCCGGCCACGTCCTGGAACCGATCAAGTAGCTCTCAGGAAAGGCCCGTCGGGGGACCTTTCAGTTTGATCACCGCGAGGACGCCCGCGGAGCCCGCAGCAATCCCCAAGGCGATCGACAGACCGGACGCCAATGAGTAGTACTTCAGCCACCCGGCGCTCCATGCATAGAAGGGCATCATGATCGCGTAGTAGGCGACGGCTGCGGTGGCTGCACCGATCGCCCACACGCGAAGCCGTGTACCACCCCGCACAGCACTCACGATCACGCCGTACGCACCGATGGGCACGAGCACGCTGGCAAAGAGCACGGCAAACGGGTTGAACAGGATCGGCGTATTCAACCCCGAATAGAACAACCAGACTCCCACCCACAGACTCAGTGCGGGCACGGCGAAGCCAAGCCTTCGCACACCGCATCCGAGCGCCACCAGTCCCGCCGCAAGGCCCGCCAGGAGCGCCGTCATGGGGACAGAGTCCTCGTATCTCCCCGGTTCTGTCAGTAACACCGCCCTCGATGAGTCGAACCCCTTTTCCGCCCAGCCCAGCCGGTGCCAGATCCCGGAGATGTCCCGCAGGGCAATCCCGTCCGCGCCGTTAGCGACGACCACGACATATCCGCCGGAGAGCTTCTGGATCGCGATCCCCAAAGACGCGACGACCTCGGCGTCCTCGGGGAGCTTAGGCGCGTAAACTCTCGCCAGCCGGTCTTGGCCGCTGGGAGGGATTTCCCAGGCGGTCACCCACTGGCCATTCCTAAGCTCCTCAACTTTGAGCCTGGTGGGGACGATCCGGTAACAGCGGTCTGGCTGGTCGGGCACGCAGGCCGATGTCCTCGGAAGGGGCGGCATCGGGGCGTCCCAGCTCACCCACGAATTTCCGCCGTCGCTGGAAGCGAAGCCCGTCCTTGGAGGCCCCATTGACCAGCCCCCGCGGGTGGCCACGACAATCATGCCGTCCGCCACGTCGACCGCATAGGCGCTGTACGGCCTGAAGACTTCCGTTTGGCCGGTCGCCGCCACGGCCAGCACGGTGACGGGAATCACGATCGCGGCCCGTGCCAGCCGTGCGGCTCGCGCGGCGGGGTGGTTCCAGGTCCACCAGGCGGCGTACAGGGCAGGGAGGGCCATGAGATCGGTGGGGTCGGCCAGGACCTGGGAGGGACCCCAGGCAAGGGTCCAGGCTTCCGAGGCAAGGGCGGCGCCGATGGAGGTGGTCTTAACGAGAGTGAAAGCCGCGCCGGTGAGCAAGACGGATACGCGGGGGCGGCGGATGAACAGGTTAAGCAGAGGCGGGGCGACGATGAGCCCTGCGACATCGCTGAGCTTGCCGGTGACCAGCCCCGGCCACAGCGACTTGAAAAGATGGTCGTTGAGTAGCAGAAGTACCGTAGCGATGACGGTCAGGGGGTGACCGATCCAGGCCAGGGCTGAATTCCTCATTCCTGGAGAGATGAGGCGAAGGTTCGCCCTGCTCCGCATTCTTATCGACACGTCATCAAGGTAACGGATCGGGCTGCGGAAAATATACGGCATATCTCCGCTGCCAATCGTCGCCTGACTCCTGATTCAGCCTCTCAATGGCCATCTCACACCGGGTAAGGATCTGCATTTCTAATCCGATGGCCCTTTGTCCTCCTCGCTGCTCAAGTGTCCCGGCCGTGCCCGCCGAGTCAAGGGCGCCTGCGGCGTCGCTTCGCGATCAGCTTCGCTGACCCTTGACCTGGCGGTCCCATCCTGGGAGTCGGCAGCTACGAGGATGACGGGGGCGGATCAGGGGCCGAGCCACGCGCATTGCGTACCGCCGCAGGTCGTGCGCCTGATCGTCGGGCCATTAACCGGGGTGACGAGGGGGCAACTAGGGTCACTCCTGACCGGCCCCACGCCCAGGTCAGCGCCCCTAACGGCCGTGATCCATGCGATTCCCAAGCTGACAGCGCGGACTCACTTGCGGTCCGACTAGTAGTACTTCGTTAGATCGATGATCACTTAACGTGATCATTTTGATGAGTTACTTCGGGATCATGCTGTCGTGACACCTGACGAGATGGCGCTGGTACGCCCGCGGCTTGAGAAGTTTGCAGATCAGATGCTGCGGAGGGTGCTTCGTCGCCGTGATCAGCTGGCTAC
>NZ_BSSE01000002.1 GCF_030268965.1 Microtetraspora sp. NBRC 16547
CCCTCGCAGATCAGAAGCCTCACCGTCGAGCTCGCCTCGCCGTTCCTGGCAGAGGCACTACAACACCATCATGCTATGCGCGTCTATCCGTACGCGCCTTTGCACATGGAGGTGTACGCCGACAAGTTCGGCCGCTTCCGCTGAACGCTGCGATTCTATAACTGCTGATTGCGCCTCGAATACTTGCTCCCTAGCGGCTTCTGCCTGACTTTCGGCAGCCCAAGCGCTGTGCTTGGCGTGCCTGGTGGCTCGCATTGAAACAATCAAGGCGATAATAGATGCGAATAGTGAAGCTCGTTCAACAGTTACGTTCGCCTTTATTAAACTCCAGATCTCAGGCTATTCTGCTAGCAGCTCAGGCATACCTCACAAAGTAGGCCATCTTGGCGCCATCGGATAGGAGTCAGCCGTGACCGTGACTAGACACTGACAGACGGCATCTTTAGAGGGCTACTTAGCCAGAGCCACCGCGCTGCGGCTCCCTTGATGAACCGTAGAGCTAGCCGTTTAGCCGTCCGAGCATTGCCGAATTGTGCTCATAGGTATCAAGGCGGCGGCGCTGCGCGCCCCCGCACCGCGGCCCATCGCCCGCCCGCCGTCCGGGCATGCGGCCTGGGGGCCGGTCCCGGACGGCAGCGGCTCGGGCCGTCCTCCGCACCGCAGCAGACGCCGTAATCCAACGCACCGACGACCACAGCGCCGCGCCGCTGCGCCCTGCTCTTCGAGGCTCCTTAGGCGCCGCATCGGCGCCGTTGTGCCCTGCCCCCGCCTGGACACGGATCCCACATACGCAGAATGATCAGAACATGGAGCCAATGATGTACGAGGATGTGGTGGACCGGTTCGTGCAGGAGGTTCCGGAGTTCACTCCGGTTTGGCAAGAACACGTAGCCGATAATGGAGAGGTCCTACAGCACGTGCTGTTTTGGGACGTCACAATGTTCGTCCTTGACGCGCATGAGCGAGGAAACCGAAAAATTGTCGATCGCTGTCTCGACTTCCTTGAGCGTGCTCTTCAGTCGACAGACGTCCACGTTCGGAACCTGGTTGGAACTTCCTTCGTGGAGAACGTGGGCCCGTGGGATCCGGCTGTTCGTGACTTCATCGGGACCTGGCCTCCGCTTCTCCGAGAGCAGGCAGCTCGTGATGGTTGGCAGGCAACGGAAGCGCCCAACAATATGCGCTGAAGAGTGCATGCCTCCGGCGAGGGCACTCCGGCTCCGGGGTGATCGCCAATCGAGGCCCGGAGGCCGTAGATGGCTGAGGTGGAGCCCGCGCACCCCTCCTACCATCGACCCAGGCAGAGCCCAGCAGGCCAACTCCTCCGACTCAAGCCCGTCTGTGCCCCTTGGCGTCCAATCGCCGAGGAACGGCGACCGGTTAAGGTACACACGAAGACGGGCTTGCCCCTCCGTCGCTGGCCCGCTGCCGCTTCGCGGTGGCTGTCGACCGCCGAGCGTGACCGCGTCCGAGCGGTGCTCATGCTTCTCCCGGAGTGCCCGGAGCGCTTCCACGCAGAGATGGGGAAGCAGCAACGCCGCCTTGCACGATCACACGCCACCCGCCCGTATCTGCCACGTGAGCAGGGCGGGGAGCCCTCTACCTCAAGTAATCACGGCAGACTTGATCGACTAACCCATTTACATGCAGAAAGTGCCCCTGAACTGGGAAAATCAAAGCGACCAAGCATTTGATAACCACAGTTCGAGGAGCACTTTCCAGGTGTCTGACCCTACCGCGTGGTCCCGCGATCTCACAGTCGAAGTCGACGGACGTGGCGTGGTCAACCACGCCGGATCCGCCGTACTTCGACTGTTCGCCGACGGCACCGGGCTGACCGAACGCCTGTCCAGGGCACTGCGCCGCCGCGGCTTCACCCCGGTCCACGATCGCGGCCGCGTGCTCACCGACACCGCCGTGATGATCGCTGACGGCGGGCGAGTGCTGTCCGATCTAGCCACCCTGCGCGACCAAGGGGAACTGTTCGGGCCGGTCGCCTCCGACCCGACCCTGCGACGGGCACTCACCGAGATCGACACCCTGCAACTCGATCGGATCGCCGCCGCCCGCGCCGCTACCCGCCGGAACGTGTGGCAGTTGATCGCCGCCCGGCACGGCGGCATCCCCGCCTCCCGCGTCGCCGACCGCGACCTGGGCAAACAGATCGTCATCCGACTGGACGCAACAATGATCCCCAGTCACTCCGACAAGCAGGGCGCCGCGGCCAACTTCAAAGGCTACGGCCACCACCCCCTCGCGTCGTTCTGCGACAACACCGGCGAGGCCTTGGTGGTCAAGCTCCGGCCCGGCACCGCGGGCAGCAACACCGCCCGCGACCACATCGACGTGGTCGACACCTCGATCGCCGCTGTCCCCTGGCCGTACCGGCGCAACCTGCTGATCACCACCGACGGCGCGGGAGCCACCCACGACTTCATCAACCACCTGCACGACCTGGCCCACCGCCGCGGCCAGCACCTGGACTACTCCATCGGCTGGGAGTTGGGTGAACGCGAAACCAACGCGATCACCCTGCTGCCCGAAGATGCCTGGCAGCACGTCATCGACGCCGATGGCAAACCGCGCGACCTCGACAACGCCGGTGTCGTCGAACTCACCGGACTGCTCCGCCGCAGCGTCGGCGGCGACCAACTCGCCGGCTGGCCCGCCGACATGCGAGTCATCTGCCGCCGCGAACGCCCCGGCAGCGGCGCCCAACTGTCGCTGCTGGAGGAGGCCGACGGATGGCGATACAGCCTGTTCGTCACCAACACGCACGGCCGCCAACTCGACTTCCTCGAAGCCCGCCACCGCGTCCACGCCCGCGTCGAGGACCGCATCCGGAATGGAAAATCCACCGGGCTCGCTCACCTGCCCAGCACATCCATGCAGGTCAACACCGCGTGGTGTGTCGCCGCCGCGATCGCCACTGACCTGCTGTGCTGGCTACGGCTGCTCTGCCTGACCGGGACCATGGCCCACGCCGAACCCAAAACACTGCGCTACCGGCTCCTGCACACCGCCGTACGCCTCGTGCGCGGCCAGCGCAAACGCAAGCTCAAGATCCCAGAAACCTGGCCCTGGGCCCGCGAACTGGCCGCCTGCTTCACCTTCGCGCTCGCCCTGGCCCCGCCCGGCTGACGCCACCACTCATGTCCCTTGACCGCAGACCCCGGAGGAACCCCCCCACGTCGGCCCATGGAACCGACGCCCACCCGACGCGACAGCCGGGTCGGACCGCTGCCCAGTAGCTTGACAACATGATCGAACTCGGGGCCGAAGACCGGCTTCACACTCGAGAAGTGCCCTCGCGCCTTACCCGTGACTGATCAAGGTCTACGTCGTGACTGGCTCCCGTTTGCAAGCAGAAAGTCAGGGGGTGTGCCAGGTGCCGAGAGCCCCGGGTCGGCGCGCTGCCGCTTCGCAGTGGATCGATGGCAAGCGGGACAGAGGGGGCAGAGAACATGCTCGCGCCCGAGCAGCCTGGAACCAGAGCGAAACAGTAAACGTTCCATGATTGACTAGATCGAAGAGCCGAGGGCGGCAAGTGAGCAACGCGCAGCACTCAGGCAGGCGAGCAAAACGGCAACGCGCCCGAGCGGCCAAGCAGGCGGCTACGGAGAAAAGCGTGGTTCGCAGGCTTGTGCTCTACACGGTGGCTGGCGTTCTTATTCTCGGCGGCTTGATCTTTCTGGTGTTTCCGGTCGTGGGAGTGGTCGGTGCAGGTGGCATCGCCTCGGGCGTAATCTTCGCTGCTTCAGCGGGTATGCCCACAAGCTGGGTAGGGCCGCCTAATCCCCGTGCACCGTATCGCGCCCTGGTCGTGGCCATTAGCGGTCTTCTGCTCCTAGCGTTCGTGCTGGTGTATGGAGTCTCGGAACAGATCGGGTGAGTGACCAACTGCTCCCGAGCGGTCAGCCGCTGGTGAGCAGCAGGTCTCCGTTGACGGCCACGTCGGGGTGCTTGGTGGTGGCGAAGCTGCCCCCGGGGACGGCCCGGAGCCTGATGGTGCCGCTTTGGCGGTACTGCGGCCCGGCCAGTACGAGTTCGGCCACTCCATGCAGGCTCTGCCTGGTCAGGACCAGTGCTGTCATGTCCACCGGCGTCTCCTCCCACGTCGTGTAACCCCGAAAACCCTGCCATGCACGGTCGAGTACCTCGCGCTCTGTGGGGGACTGCTACGGCCGGGCCAGCTGCCAGAGCGCCGCTGAGGACCACAGGATCGCGATGAGGGTGACCAGGGTGCCGCCGGCGAGTGGCAACGCCCAGCCGGGTAGGTGCCGGCTGCGGACGATGAGTACCTTCGCGGCGAATGCGCCGTAGAAGAAGCAGCCGGCGAGGGAGTGCAGGGCGACCCGAGCGCTGTCCGTCTGCACTCCGTAGGCGGTGATGCAGTGGTAGGCGATGGGCAGGGAGAGCACGAACAGCACGGCTCCGCCGATGCGGTGGGCGAGGTGTACCGGGCGGGGGGCGGCACCGGCCCCGGGGAGCCGTTGGTAGATCCACAGCGCCAATATGAGCTGGTAGAAGGCCAGGCCCAGCAGGGCGGTGCCGACTTGCGCCTTCAGAAGGTTCGCGTCGTTGCCGCGGCGTCCGAACAGGCTGCTGGCGTAGTCGGGTGTGTGTATCCGGCCGAACGCGTACAGGGCTGCCGTCACGGCGAGGGCGAGGCCGGCGGCTGCTGTCAGCCGCAGCCCGGCCGGGCGGGGTGGTGACATCCTGTGGCTTGCTCCCACGTTCCTCCGATCCCTGCGTGGTCTCGGCTGTCGGCGCCGCCGCAACAGCCCGCTCAACGTAGTTCAACTAGTTATGTTCCGCCTTCGCGGTGTCCCCGGCGTCAATCTCCCGAAAACCGGGGAATGCCAGGTTTTGCTGTGCTCCGAAATTCGCGGGATTATGTTACTGAGAAATACTTGGCGTTATCGCCCCGCTGGGTTTCGTCGCCCGTCAATTCATGCGTAGGCGCCGACGGTGCGATCCAGCCAGCCGCAGGTGGCCTCTATTCGGTACCAGAAACTCGCGCGGGATATCAGTTCACCCGGCAAGATCGACAGCGGCATGCGCCACGAGTATCGAGTGGATGATTATTCGGCGCCCGTGAGGCCCTCCGCCGGCTTGCGCATGGCCAGCTGCCAGGCCGCGAGCAGCAGCAGCGCGGCCACTTCGACGATCACGCTGATCGCAGCCTGCGGGGAGGGGGTGAATCCGTGCTCGGTGAACCCGAAAATCCCGATGGTGCGGGAGAGCGTGAAGCCGCCCAGCGTACCCAGGGCCACGGCGGCGGCGCCGAGCCTGACGATGGCCGAGTCGCTGACGAGCAGCAGTAGGGTGACGGCGAAGGCGCCGCAGGCCTGGAGCAAGGAACGCCGTGCCGATGATGTGGATGTGCCGGTAGCCGCCGTTGAGGTAGAGGTCGGCGTGGATATAGCCGCTGACGGCGATGGCGGCGGCCGTGCTCAGGCGGGCGGCGAGGGCCGCGGACGCCTTCATGCCAGCTTGTGGTTGGTGACGGCCAGGCCGCCTACACCCTTACGGTAGGTGACAGTGCGGATGCCCAGTGCGTCCTTGAGGCGGCCGGCTGGTACCACCTGTGGGAGGGGTCCCGGCCCGATGCCCGGTTTGGGCAGCGGGTAGGCGGTGGTGGTGGCGCTGTGAAAGGTGACGTTGCCTTCGGTCTTGGTGAACAGCTGGTGCACGTGGCCGTTCAGGCAGGTCACAGAGGAGAAGCGGCGTAGCAGGCCTAGGACCTTGATGGCGTCATTGGTGCCCCAGCCCCAGGCCGGGTACATGGCGAACAGCGGGATATGGCTGAACACCACGATGGGAGTGCCAGCCGATAGATCAGCGACGTCTTTGCGGACGAAGTCGATCTGGTCGGTGCCAAGGTGCCCGAGTTGCTCCATGTGCAGGGTGTTGACCAGAGCGATGAAGTGGACGCCATGGGTGTCGAAGCTGTACCAGCCGTCGCCGAGGGTGTTTGCGCCGAATCGCTGCCGGTACGCGCGTCCGGCGTCGCCGATCGAATCGTGTTCCCCGGGCACCGTGAAGACGCGACCGGTACGCAGGCCGGTCATCATCTGCTTGGCCTGGTCGAACTGGCCCGGGGTGGACAGGTGGGTGAGGTCTCCGCTGTGCATGACGAAGTCGGGCTGGAAGCCCAGGCTGTTGACCTGATTGAGCGCTTCGGTGAACGTTCGGTTCACGTCGGTGTTGGCGGCGCCGGTGAAGCCGATGTGGCTGTCGGAAATCTGCACGAACCGCAGCGCGCCAGAGTTTGCGGCGGCCTGTGCGGCGGCGCTGTCCTGGCTGCCTGCGATGCTGCTGATCACTTGGCCGTCGGCCACCATCAAGACCACGGCGGAGCCGAACCAGCCGGCGTGGCGCAGCAGTTGGCGGCGAGACATCCCGTGTTCCGGCGTCGGCTCGGCTCCACGCGGATCGATAGGGCCGGTCACTGGGTCACCGTCACAGTGGCGGTCATGAACGGGTGGATGCTGCACAGGTACTTGTAGGTGCCCGGCGTGGTGAACTTGTAGGGGTAGCGGGCACCGGACGCCAGCGCGGCGGAGCGGAGCGGACCCTGGCCCTGGCTCGTCACGGTGTGCGGTTCAGGGTCCTGGTTGGTCCAGGTCACCGTAGTGCCTGCCTTGACGGTCAGCGCAGCGGGATGGAAGGCGAAATTCTTGATCGTCACGGAGTTCGGGCCCACCGGCGTGGCCGGCGCGCTGCGTGCGGGTGCGGCTGTGGCCGTGTTGGGCAGCACCGGGATGGGAGATGCCGGGCCGGTGCCGCCGGGCCTGCCGGGCAGGCTCTGGCCGGCGCCCGGGGTGATCCCGCGGGACGCCGGGCCGCGCTGCGGCGAGCCGCCGCAAGCGGTGACCAGACCAAGTGCGCCGATCAGAGCAAGTGCGCCGATCAGGGCCGGTAGGCGAGGTATGCGGGGATGAATATCGTGACTCATGCTCCTGTCCCTCTCGATGGCTGGAGTGCCGATCCATTCAGCGCGAATCGACATCGACACTGTGAGATAGCACGCCGGGTTACCCACGGAACCCGCCTGATCAAGTTTGGAGGAAAGGTGACAGGCCGCTCCGGCACGTTCACCAGCGCCGACCGTGGCTGGGACTCGACTACGCCGACGTGCTGAAACCCGATCCAGAAGCGTTTTTACCCTGAACTGACCCAATCAACGTGAAACCACTGGATATGCGACGTTGACACTTATATCGCCGGAGATATATGCATGGTTGAACTATTTCCTTAGTTATGTCCCACCTTCGCGGTATCCCCGGCGTCAATCTCCCGAAACCGCGGAATGCTAGGGTTTGCTGTGCTCTGAAATTCGCGGAGATATTTTACTGAGAAAGGACGGTCTCTTGGTCCACTGCGAGATCGACGTACGCCACGGATGCGGCGCGCTTGGCCACATTCGTAAGCGTCTTAGCCAGTCAGAAACCGGAGAGGCCGGCCCCACTTGGCGGAACCGGCCTCTTGCGTCTGTGGAGCTATGGGGATTTGAACCCAGACCCTTTCGATGCGAACGTGGGTAGAGCGGGCGGCACCGACCCATCGGGTGCTTTCCAGTGCTCTCTAGTTCGGGTGTGATTTCAACTGCGGGTCTTCCATACAGTCGGGTGTCAGCAGATCTAGATGGTGCCGCTGGTGAGGTAGCCGCAGTCCCACCGCATCTTGGAACCGAGCGGGCTGCACATCCGGATGTCGTAGAGCTTTCCTGCATACGTCCCGTTAGCCTTGCCCAGGCTCAGATCCTCCACGCCCAGGCTGAGGGACTCAAGGGTGAGGCCGCTGTAATGCACGTAGTCACCGAGGATCCTATTCAAATTCTGGTCGAAGTTCGTTGTCCAGCCCCCGTCCGCCTTGACCGGATCCATCACCAGGGACACGGAACTCCATGCGTTGGTGGTCCAGTTGTAGAAGCCGATGTTGAGAACGACGTGACAGTTCGGCTTCCCGGAAGAGGTCTTCGGATAACCCGGCAGAAGTTGGCCGAGCACCGAAAGTTGAGAGCCTATTCCGCCGTTGCTCCCAACAGCTCCTGAAGCGATGACGAACTTCGACTGGTAGTCGCATCTGCCCGCCTTGGCGTGGAACCACACACCGTTGTTTGAAGTCAGGAGCACCGGACTGCCCTGAATTTTGGTATAGGTGACCGCGGCCGAGGCGGGCGCCGCCTGAGAAAACAGTAGGGCGAGGCTAAAGAAGATGCCGAAGATGGACGAAAGTGCGCGTTTCATAAGTCTTCCTCAGAGCTAAGGACGGATGAGGCGAATGGCGTTCTTGGCTCGCACTCTGTCTGACAAGATATCCAGCCTTTCCCAAGCTGGTTGCATCGATTTCTCGAACGAGAAGGAACATTTCCAGTTCGCGGTTAACCGCGGATGATCACAAACTCAACGAAAAAGAAACGGCCAACGCCCGATTGTCGATGGCGTGGTGAGGTTGGACTAGCCAAACCCGTAGCAACACTGCGTGCGGACTCATATTCTCTCCGCGACCTAGTCATGTAGAGAGCACGAAGGGTGGCACCTTTTCAGCAGGGTGAGGAGCCCTCTACGTCGTGACTGGCTCCCGTTGCAAGCAGGGGGTCGGGTGAGTGACCAACTGCGTGACAGTTACCGGTATGCCGGAGAGCATGGAAGTGCAGGCCGGGGAAGCCGATCTTCTTCGTGTTCTTCGTCCAGTCGGCCGCCCGGCGGAAGTTGCTTCGCCGGAGGATGCCGCCCCGCGCGCCAGTGACCGGCCCGACATCCACATCCTCGGAATGGGCGCGTCCTACGTGCTACTCCTGACCGGCTTCTACACGACGACGGCCAACACCTGCCGCTATGGGACAGACTTCCAACCGTCGCCTACTGGCTGCTCCCGGCCCTGATCGACTCCCCCTTGATCGCACGCGCAATGGCCCGCAGGCGCCAGCGGCGCGCATCAGCCTGAGCATGAAACTTGACGGCAACCACATGCCTTGCCGAATTGTGCTCATAGGGATCAAGGCGGCAGCGCGGCGCGCCGCCGCATTGCGGCCCGTCGCCCGCCCGCTGGCCGGGCATGCGGCCTGAGGCCGGTCCCGGCCGGCAGCGGCTCGGGCCGACCGCGGTTACGCCCCCGCCGGGCCCAAAGCGTCCCGCCGCATAGGGCGCCGGACCGCCATCCAGACCGCAGGTCAGTCTCGGCTGGATTCGAGATAGCCGGTTAGATAGGTCAACGACGCGGCGATGTCCTCACCGAGGCCGTGTGGTCGGCGCAGTTCGTCGACGAAGATGGCGATGTCGGCGAGCCGCCACCAGAGAGGATAGAGAGCGAGGCCGGCCAGTGCGACGGTTCGGCCGGTGGCACGGGTGTAGCGGGCGAGTACGTCGTCGACGTCGCCATCTGGGTCCTCGCCGAGCATGCGGGAGAGGGCGGGGGTGAGCATCCACAGGTCCCGCTCTGGCGGAGCGATCTGCACGGTGCCCCAGTCGATGAGCAGCAGTCCAGCCGGGGTACGCATGACGTTGCCGGGGTGCGGTTCGCCGTGCGTGACCACCCAGCCCGGCGCGGTGTTTTGTACTTGGTCGACTCGCCGGTCGAAGTCGGCGAGCAATCGTTGGACTTGCCCGGCATGGACAGACAGCAGCTTACGGGCTGGCTCGGCATAAGGCCCGTCGGTCCACTCCCGATCGAGGTCCTGCAGCGCCTCCTCCAGCTTGTCCCGACCGGGCAACACCAGGTCAGCCCGTGATGCGGTGTCCGCCACGATCGGGGTTGCCTTGTGCAGCTCGGCCAGCAGGTCGATTACCTCTACGCGGTCCTCGGGCCTGTGCGCGCCAAACTGCCCGGCGGCACCCGCCACCATTGGAAACACCGACAGGGCGTACCGCGAGGTTAGCCGCCAGACCGCGGCGTCAGTCGCGGTCGGGATCGGCGCGAGGACGAAGTCGAGCCCTGCGTCCCGGCACAGTGCCAGGGCGGCACCGTACGACCGGCCGAGCCGGTTGAATGCGTCATCACGTTCAGCGACCTCAACGCCGAGATCGTCAACCTTGACGAACCAAGCCGTCCCGCGCCGATCCACCACCGACCAGTGGTAACTGCCCGCGCCCACCGGGAGGTACTCAACCGAATGGGGCTCAATGTCCCAGCCCTCGGCCAGTGCCACCACCAGTTCGGCCTCCGCCAGACCCCCCGGTCTATCCCTCATACGCCGGTATTCTGCCTCACTCGCCGCAGAGTCACAGATCATTCTAGAGAGGGCTCTTGAGGCCTTATGGCCGAAATGCGGGTTGCTTTCTCCTCGCCGGTTCTGCCTCCGGCGGGGGCCTCGGCTCCGGGATGGTCGCCCGAGCGTGAGCCGGTCTGTAGCTGGCTGGGGTGGGAGCCTGATCGTCCCGCCTGCCACGACCCAGGCAAGCCCAGCAGACCATCTCCTACGGCTCAAGCCCGTCTGTGACGGTTGGCGTCCGATGATCGAGGAACGGCGACCGGCTCGCGTACACGCGTGGGTGAACCCCTGATGATGCCTCGTGACTGCCACCCCCGGGCGATGAGAACGGGCGAGGAACTAGCCGCGACAGCACGACCCGACCCCCCGGCTGGAGATCGGGCCGGCTCACCTGACGGCGCAATACGGCGACCTGATGACGAAGCACCACGGTCTCGGCCGCCTCGGCCCGATCACCACGCCCCAGTAGGACCAGGAGCTGAAAGACACGTCCGAGGATGAGGTAGAGGAGGGACCACGACACCGTCAGCAGGATGCCCGAGACCTCATCATGCTCGGGCCGTGAACCCCCAGGTCAGCCACTACGGCTGAGTTTCCGCACCCCACACGTGAAATTCCGTCAGAGCTTCCTCCCGACGGCTCCGTACGCGCCCGCCATGCGGGTGGCGCGGGTGGGATCGTCGTCCGGGTGCCAGTCGAAGACCGCGACCATGCCGGGTTCCACGAGTTCGAAGCCGTCGAAGAACCGGGTGATCTCGGTGCTGCTGCGCGGGGTGAAGGGCGTGGGGCCGGTGTTGTACGCCTTCGCGCTGGCATCCACGGCTTCGGGTTCAAAGTCGGCGGTGACGTGAGAGATGGCCAGGTAGCTCCCGGCTGTCACGGCCTTGGTGAACCGCTTGACGATGCCGAAGGGGTCCTCTTCGTCCTTGATGAACATCAGCGTGCCCACGATCACGATGGCGATCGGCTCGTCGAAGTCGAGGGTCGTCAGAACGTCCGGATGCGTCAGGATGCTCTCCGGGTCGCGGAGATCGGCCTCAATGTACCTGGTCCTGCCTTCGGGTGTGCCGCGCAGAAGCGCACGGGCATGGTTCATCACGATGGGGTCGTTGTCGACGTAGACGACCTTGGCCTCCGGGATCACTCCCTGCGCGACCTCGTGCGTGTTGCCCTGCGTGGGGATGCCGGTGCCGATGTCCAGGAACTGGCTGATTCCCTGTTCTGCGAGGAAGCGCACCGCACGTCCAAGGAAGGCGCGGTTGTCCCTTGCTCCCTGGACCACTCCAGGGGAGGCGGCCCTGGTGGCTTCGGCGACCTTGCGGTCGGCTTCGAAGTTGTCCTTGCCGCCGAGCCAGTAGTCGTACACACGAGCGGGATGCGGCACCGAGGTGTCGATTTTCACTGAGGTCGACTCTGGGGTCTCAGACGACGGGGGGAAGTGCGTGTTGTTGGCCATGCCGGCCTCCAGGAAAGCGGTTTTTTCTGATCTTAGCCTCAGTCAATTCTTGAGTGGGGCGTTTGGGGATCTTGGCGCCGATTGTGGCGATCATACGGCTGCCGAAAATCTCATCCGTGCAGCTCAAGGGCACAGATCTGTCGCGCACAGGGATCCCCTTAAACCGACCGTGGCGTTGAGGACCGGCGATCATCAGCCCCAGGCGCGATCGTGAGCGGGTGGTGGTAGCCGAGCACCAGCACCTGCGTGACCAGCCGGATCTGCCGGGTGCGCGCCGCGAAATACCCGAAGGATGCCCAGAGAGGTCGTAATACGTATTCCTGCCGATGTGCGGGCGGGCGGAGATCTCTACCGTCGAGGACGCCGACGACACCCCGAGGTGAGCCATGCGCGTGCCGAGCGTGTTCCTTCCCGTGTTCCTGTCCGCAGTCCTGATGACATCCGCCCTCACCTCCGCTGCCGCCGAGGCCGAGACCAAACCCCCGCCCGCCGCCGTCGACGTCGTCTACGAGCGGGCCAACTTCGGCCCCGGCACCCGCGAGGGCGTCAAGGGGGGAAACACTCTGTCCTTCGCCGCCCCCGTAGGCACGATCTCCTACACCGACGCGCTGGGCACGAAGAGCTGGGAGTACGCCCGGTGGACCGGCACCGAGCGGCCGATCGGGTTCGCGGCCACCGAGCTGGTGGCCTCCTGGAACGCCGACGTGCCGGCCGGAAGCTGGCTGCAGGTCGAGATGCGCGGCCGCAACGCTGCCGGGCTGACGAAGTGGTACGTGCTCGGCCGCTGGGCGTACGGCGATGAGGACATCCGCCGCACGTCGCTGCCTGGGCAGCGTGACGCCGACGGCACGGTCTCGGTCGACACGTTCGTGGCCGCGGCGGGCAAGGCGATCACCGCGTACCAGTTGCGCGCCACGCTGTACCGTACGCCGGGCTCGTCCGTGACGCCTGTCGTGCGCACGCTCGGCGCGATGGCCTCCGCTGTGCCCAACCGGGCGACCGTCCCGGTCAGCCCCGGCGGCGTCGCCTGGGGCGTCGAGCTGCCCGTGCCGCGCCGTTCGCAGAACGTCCACGAGGGCCACTACCCCGAGTGGGACGGCGGGGGAGAGGCGTGGTGCAGCCCGACCTCGACCACCATGGTTCTCGGCTACTGGGGCAAGTGGCCCAGCGAGCAGGACACCTCCTGGGTGGACGTCTCCGATCCCAACCCCGAGGTCGACTACGCCGCCCGGTACACCTACGACTACGCCTACGAGGGAGCGGGCAACTGGCCGTTCAACGCGGCCTACGCGGGACGGTACGGGCTGGAGGGGTTCGTCACGCGGCTCCGATCGCTGACCGAGCTGGAGCGGCTGATCCGCGCCGGCATCCCGGTCGTCACCTCCCAGTCGTTCAAGGCGGAGGAACTGCCCGGCGCCGGGTACGGCACCAACGGCCACCTCATGGTCATCGTCGGCTTCACCGCCACCGGTGACGTGATCGCCAACGACCCCGCCTCGCGGGACAACGACGCGGTGCGCCGGGTCTACCCGCGGGCGAACTTCGAGAACGTCTGGCTGCGCAGCACCGGCAGTGGCGGGATCGTGTACGTCATCCACCCGAAGGGTCACCCACTGCCTCCCACCACGCCGGGGCTGCCGGCTAACTGGTGACGGCCGGCGACGGGCACGTCCGGTTCTGAGGGGGCCGGGGCGCAGCAATGCGCTCCGGCTACCCGGCAGGTGATCAGGGAAAGGGCATGCGGAGGTATGGGAGCCCGCAGCCCGTCAAGCGGTAGTTCTCCGCGTACTCCTGCGTGTCCAGCATCCTGTAAGTGCTCTGTAAGAGAGGCTGCCTATCTTCACCTCAGTTTCCGTCTTTGACCAAGGGAGCCCTCATGCACCCCCGGACCCGGCACCTGGCTCTCCCCCTGTGCGTCCTGGCCGCCGTCGGTCTTGCCGGCGGCTTGCCCGCCGCCGCCCCGGCGCAGGCCGCCGATGACGTCACCTACGTACCGCTCGCCGGTGCGGGTGCCTACGCACGCGGCATCGTCGACTACTGGGTGAAGAACAGCGCGGCCAACCTCATCAAGGCAACGCCGTACAAGCCCACGGTCACCGTCAGGCCATCCACCGGCAGTGAGCCGACTCCTGACGGTCCTCCCGGGCTGGTAGGGGAAAACATCACGCCGAAATCGCCGCAGAACACCAGGAATCCTCCCAGGAGCGTGGGAAAGGTGTTCTTCCTCGATATCGACGGCAACCCGCGCTGGTGCAATGCCACGGCGATGCTGTCGCAGTACAAGAACGTCGTCGCCACGGCCGGGCACTGCGTGTACGAGCCCACGAGCCAGACGTACCACTCCTACTGGGTGTTCATCCCCTGCTATTACGAGGGCAAGGCCCCGTTGGGCATCTATGTCGGCAAGCATGGGTACGCCCACAGCGACTTCAACTCCCGCCGGGACAGCCGCCGCGACTACTCGTTCGTCACCGTCCACAACGGTGTCGACAGCAACCTCAGCGACGTCGGCCGCCTCGGCGACAACGCCGGCGGCCAGGGCCTGGCCTACAACCAGAAGGTCGGCGACAACGTCCGGGTGTTCGGCTATGCGAGCGGACCGCTTCCCGGCGGAGACCTCACCGGAAAGACTCTGAAGTGGACCTACGGTCCGAGTTTCGGCGTGGTCGCCTTGGACTGGGAAAAAGACCGCTGGGGAATCCCGAGCATTCTCAGGGCCAAGAAGTTGGTCGGTGTCAGTTCCGACCTCCCAGGCGGGGGCCTCTCGGGGGCGGCGTGGCTGCTCGACTACAACTCCGGGATCCGCACCGGCTATCTGAACGGCCTGACCGTCGGGGTTTTCGACACCGACGGCGACCACTGGACCGACACCGTCGCTTCGTCCTACTTCGACAGCGCGACGTATCGGGTCTACCAGGCCGCGGCCGCCCTCCAGTCCGGCGCCATCTGAGTCGGCCCGAATGCGGCCGGGCGGGAGCCGTCCCCTGGCAGCCGAATCGTCGGAAATATAGAGAAATCTTCGTCAATATGGAGCACCAGGACTCCTGGTTCTCCATATTGGTGGGCTCGGGGGCGGGCGCGGCAGGAAGGGTGCGGGTATGCGAACTTCCCATGGCCTACCGCAATCGTGAATGTCTCCGCACCCGGGGCTGGCCCTCTCCTGCGTGGGCTTGATCGGCACCGCCGGCAAGGCGACTTAGAACCATCCAGCCCGACGGTGCACGTCGAACGGCACGTACTCCGGGCGGTCGGCATGGGGAACCGGCAGGACCGGCTGGCCCATGGCCGCCGACGGCAGAAATACGGTCGCGTAACCGAGGCAGTGGACCTCGTCGCGCTGGTTGAGGCCGACGATCTCGATGGCCACCGCCGCGTATGACACGGTCCGCCCCGCTGTATCCGTCTTCTCCGCGACGTACTTGCGGATCACCTTCCCCTTATAGATCGCCGCGTCGCCGTAGAAGATCGGCCTGCGCATGGTGGTGTACATGCGGTGCACGAACGCGTTGTCGCCCGCCCAGTTGGTGAGCAGCCGGATCGGTGCCTGCGCGCGCTGGATGCCGAAGTCGAAGGGCAGCGGCTGGCACCGATAGGGCGCGAGATGCCTGTCCTCGTGCTCGTCGTAGGGGGTGTAGGGCCATCCGGTCACGGGATGGGTCCGGGCGAAGGCCGGGTTCTGGCGAGACCGCCGGTAGGCAGGCCGGAACGCACGCACCAGGCGCGTGCCGTCCAAGGCGGCGAGGAGCCCATGGTCCAGCGACTGATAGGTCAACGCGTCGCGGATGCTGTACGGGGGCTGCACGATGTTCGGCAGCTCGTCGCCCTCGTCGACCTCCTCCCAGGACAAGACGCGAGCACCACGGCGCTGCTCCTTCTCAAGCGCCTCGCTGAGTTTCTCGATCTCAGCGGATGAGTAGTGATGGGGCTCGCGGTTGTAGAGCATCCGCTCGCCCAACCGCTCGACCGGCATCACGCGGGTCCCACCCATCTGCTCCACCGGCAGATGGATGAGGCGTCCGTAGGCCTTCGCTTTCAGCGCACCGCAGTTGGTCCAGTAGAAGTTCTCGGAATGATGGAAGATGACCTTCCCCTGCCGTCCACGGGTGACGACGAGCTCGCGGGGGATCTTCGACGAGGTGAAACGCATTCCGGGACGCAGCACGTCGTAGAACTCCCATGCCACCCCCGACAGGAAGTTCGCCACGGGATACCCTTGCGGTCGCTGCACACCATGGTCGGCCGGAAAACGGACGTGGATGAGGATGGTCGGAGGGGCGACCTGACTGCCCAGCCAGGACCGTTCCCCATAGGCCGGATCCGTGTAGAGCGGGTTGTCCTCGCCGATGGCGTAGGCGTACCGCCGGATCAGATCCTCTGTCAAGATCAGCGCGCTGGGCACAGGGATGACGTTGGGATCCAAGGGCGGCGCGGGATGCGGCGGCGGGCGGTCCTCAGGGCTTTCCTTGTGGAGGAGTTGCCTGCTTCGCTCGATGAACTCTGCCAGGGCTTCGTCGAACGTCTGCATCAGTTCTCCAGCGGTACATCGCAGGTCAGTCCTCCCCGTATGGGGAGCCTGACCGGCTTTCCATGGTCCGGCAAGAACACGACGGCGTAAGCCTCCACGACGGGCTCGCGGAGCTGGTTCCTTCCCACCACCCGGAGAGTGATCGCGTGGTAACGGGTCCTCGCCTCATCGGTCGCTGTGTGGCGGTCGATGACCGCTCCGGTCAGCCGCAGAGCATCGCCATAGCGGAAGGGCTGAATGATGCGCACGCTCAACTGCCGCAGGAACGCGTCGTCACCCATCCAGTGCGTCACATGCTGGCCGGCGAGCGTGAACAGCAGACCTCCGGGCGCGCTGGGCCCGGAGGGGGCCGTGGCCGCCGAATCCAGCGAGGTCTCGGCCCTGTCCCAGGCCGGCCACCCGGTGACCGGATTCGTCGTCCGCCGTCCTTTGAGCTCGGCCAGCCGAGCGTGGTGCAGGTTGCCGGCTCGTACCGGGCGGCCCTCGGCGAAGACCCACAGCTCGAGGTCGGCCAGCGTCAGCGGACCCTTCAAGAGGGTCGGTGTCGTGTCCCCCACGGCGACGTCGCTCCAAAAGCGCGGGACCGCGCCACGGGAGGGCTGTTCGGTGTCCAACTCCCGCACCATTTGCTCGACGTCGGCGGGCTCGTACCGGT
The DNA here is from genome assembly GCF_030268965.1 of Microtetraspora sp. NBRC 16547. GTDB lineage: Bacteria > Actinomycetota > Actinomycetes > Streptosporangiales > Streptosporangiaceae > Microtetraspora. Next base: position 16,856 of record NZ_BSSE01000002.1, read on the forward strand.
GGATCGAGCGGTGCGGGAACATCGAAGGGTCCTCGTCGAGCGGGGCAACCTCAACCTCCGCCCAGCCGCGCGCGAACCCTACTCCGTTGCGCTGGTATTCGACGGTGGAGCGGACGCAGGCCCGGGCCCGGTCGGCCGCGGCGAGGCGTCGGCTTACATCGCTCACGCAGACGCGCCCGGCGAGGGCGTCACCCAGCCGGACGGTGTCGTCCCAGCTGAGGTGCAACGAGCTCAGCGTGCCGGTCAGCCGGTGCTCCGTCAGGTCGAGCACCCCGGTCGAGGCGGGCGCGCGGACCGCCAGGACGAACGTCGGGGGCGCGAGCATCGTGTGGTGGACCGAGCCCGCGCCGTACTGCACATCGAGGTAAAGCGGGTTGTCATCACCCGACGCGTCGACGAACCGGCTGACATTGATCCAACTTGCCACGTCGACACCCGGTTCGACGTCGGGGGCCACGCAGCCGATGACCCTTCTGCTCGACTGGATCAGTCGCTCGATCTCGTCGTGTTCCACAGTGTCGTCCTGCCCCACAGCAGAGGCACCGACGCGGATACCGGTATCAGTCATCACTGGTCGCCAGTTCGTCCGCAAGCCTTCCATAGTCGGTCTTGCCGGTGCTGGTCAGCGGGAGCCGATCGACGTCGAGGACGCGGATGAAACGGGTCGGTATGCCGATGAGCTCGCCCGCGTGCCGCGACAGCTCACGCCTCGACGTCGTCGCGTCACCAGCCGCCCGCGCCAGGACCAGCCGCCCCGACAGTTCCAGGGCGGCCACCCGGCCATGTGCCACCAACAGCACCTCCAGCTCGTCGAGGTTCACGCGCTGACCGCTCAGTTTCGCCATGCGGCGCTTACGGCCGACAATCGAGTAGAAACCCTCGTCGTCGACGCTGGCGAGGTCACCCGTCGCGAGCCGGCCGCGGTTGACGTCGCCGGAGGCGAGATCCGCTCGCCGTCGCGCGTACCCCAGCATGACGTTGGGTCCCTCATAGAGCAGTTCCCCGTCGTCGGCGAGCGACAGGCGGCCACGGGGAACCGGCACGCCCACGCGGTCCGGCTTGTCCAGCACCCGGTCGGGCGGTACATACGCGATCCGCGCGGTCGCCTCGGTCTGGCCGTACATCACGACGAGCCGTCCGCCCCGTTCGATCATGTGATGTCCGAAGCGGAGCACCGTCTCAGGCTCCATCCGGCCGCCGGCCTGGCTCAGGGTCCGCAGGTCCGGCAGGGTGGTGTCCTCGAAGCCGACCCGGGTGAGGATCGCGTAGGTGTAGGGCACACCGGCCAAGGAGGTGCACGCGTTGTCCCTCATGGCCTCCCAGAACCGTGGCCGCACGAGGCTGGCACCAGGGAACACCACGGACGCCCCGGCGAACAGGTGGGAATTGAGGACCGAAAGCCCGTAGGAGTAATGCAACGGAAGGGCTTGCACAGCCCGTTCGTCACCGTCGATGTCGAGGATCCGGACGATCTGTGCGGCATTGGCATCGATGTTGTGCCGGCTCAGCCTCACGTACTTTGGGCTGCCCGTGCTTCCTGACGTGCTGAGGAGGACCGCCAGCTCATCGTCTATGGGCCCGTCCGACATATGGAGCCGTTCGCAGCGGTCGCCGTCCAGCAGGAACTCGACCTGGTAGAGATCCAGGAGGCGGGCGATCGCGGCCCTGTCAGCGGCGCCGTCGACCATCATGACCGCGTGGCCGGCCGCCATCGCGCCGAGATAGGCGATGGCTGACTGCGCGTCCGGACGACACAGGCAGGCCACCAGGGACTTACGTCGGCTGGGGATGGCCGCGGCTCGCCGGAGGACGTCGGCCGCGAGCTCGGCGTAGGTCCAGCTCCGGTCGGCCCGCCTATCCACGATGGCCGTACCAGACGGTGGCCGGTCCAACCACCCCAGAAGCGCTGGTCTCATGAGCCGGCGCGATCCTTTGACCTCAGGACGGCGGCAGCGGAGGCGTAACTGTCGATCTCCAGCACGTCCTTCTCCCCAAGCGATACCCCGAAGGTTTGCTCAAGAGTGATGACGAGCGACATGTGGCCCAGCGAATCCCAGTGTCGATGCTGCCCGAAGACCAACGTGGTCACGTCGGTTTCGGCAGGCAGATCCAGCCCCACCTTGAAGGCCTCGGACAACATCTGCTCGAAACTGGGCCCGTCCTGCGCGGAATTCAGCGACGACATTCCGGATCTCCGTTGTCCTAGCAGTCGAAATGCCTGGTGCCTTGAGCCGCCCAATTCGATGGATGGGTCCGTACGGTATGGCCGGTGGGACGCATCCGAAACGATCGTTGGTCTTGTCCCGTGATCACCTCTCCACCAGGTTAGTCAGGTACGTACTGGTTTCTCCCCCTCAGCGCGGGGGGCTGAACATCGGTTGGTCCGCCGCCGACTCGGGTGCGGGGCCGTCAGCTGCGCTGATGCTCCCGCCGGGGTGAACGCGCCGTTGCAGTAGCGGGCCGTACGTCGGCGCAGTTCCGCGAAGCGATCGCCAGGACGCAACTGGCGTGACGTCGCGTGGAGCGCGTGGCGAGCGGCGTCGAGCATGAGTCGCACCAGGTCCGAGGGGAAGGATCTGCTTAGGCTGTCGAGATCACTCGGTCAATCAGGCCATGACGGCAGAAAGCCGGTAATCGGGGACCGCCCGGTCTCCGGCCTCGCCTGGTAGCGAAGAGATGTTGTGAGGTCCGCGGGCCGGGCCGGGGGTGTGGATTCGCCGGGGGCCGAGGGGAAGACCTGCTGAGGGAGAACCGTTGGCCAGGGACGCGGCGGGGGAGCAGCCCCGACCACTTTGGAGGAACCGGAACTTCAACGTTTTTCTCAGCGTGCAGACCTTGTCCGTCGTGGGGGACTCCTTCTCCACTCTGGCGATGCCGCTGCTGGTTCTCCACGCGACGGGCTCCATCGTCCAGATGGGCCTGCTGACCGGCCTGGCGGGGGCCGCGTCGATCTTCACGGGGATCTTCGCCGGGGTGCTGGCCGACCGGGTGAACCGACGGGCCCTGCTGATCGCCTGCGACCTTGTCCGGGCGCTTGTCTACGCGCTCATCCCGCTCGTCTGGCTCTTCTCTCCGCAGATCTGGCTCCTCTACGTCGTCGTACCGATTGGCGCCGCCCTTGGAATGGTTTTCCAGGTCGCATACGTCACCGTCGTGCCCGGCCTCGTCGACGAGGGCCAGATCATGAAGGCCAACAGCCGTCTCTATGGGACGTACTCCATCGCGAGCATCATGGGACCCGTGCTCGCCGGTCTCGTCTCGGCGATGTACGGCCCATCCGCCGCGATCGCGGCGGACGCGGGAAGCTTCGCCGTGTCCGCCGCCGGCCTGTGTTTCGTCCGCCCGCGGTTGCGGAGCGCCACCGCCGTCGGGGATGCGTCGCCGCCCATATCGCAGGCGGGCTGGAAGGACGTCCTGGTGGGCGCGCGGTTCCTCTGGGGGCATCCGGCGCTGCGGTCGCTGACGGTCCTCCTGTCGTTCCTGACATTCCTCACCCTCGGCCTGACCGACCTGATCATCTTCCACCTGAAGCACGATCTCGGGCAGCCCGACAGTGCGGCCGGATACGTGCTGGCGTCCGCCGCGGTCGGGTCGATGGCCGCCGCCGTCTTCGCGGGTTTCGCACGCCGGTCCCTCGGATTCGGCGCCTGCTGGATCGGGTCGTACGCGCTGTGCGGTGTCGCCATCTCGTTCATCGGCCTGTCCGCGAACGTTCCCACGGTGGCGGTGCTGGCGACCGTCTTCCTCTTCTGCAGGGGCACCGCCGGGATCTGCTCCATGTCACTGAGGCAGGAGGTGACCCCGGATCGCCTGCTGGGACGTGTCACCTCGGCGTTCTGGACCATCCACGCGGCCCTCGGCCCGATCGGCGCGGCCTTGCTGACCTGGGGGGCTGCCCGTTTCGGTGTCGCGGTCGTCTGCCTGGCGGCCGGGATCACCTGCCTGGCGATCGCCCTGTGCGCGACCTTGACCCCCATCCGCCACCCGCGCCCCGAGCTCCTGCCCGCCGAGGCCAGGAAGTAGGCCAGACCCAAGCATTAGACCCTGCCGGAGGCATCGCGGGCGAGGTGGGCGGCGCGGGTGGTGAGGTAGTCGCGTTCGGGGATGCTGGTCGTCCGGCTCGCCGCTCTGCGGTAGTCGTCGATCGCCGCCTGGCGGTCGCCGGCCATCTCCAGCAGGTGGGCCCGGGCGGCGTAGAAGCGGTGGTTTCCGGCGAGGCGGCCGTCGGCGTCGAGCGCCTTGAGCATCGCGAGGCCGGTCGCGGCGCCGTGCACCATGGCGGCGGCGACGGCGCGGTTGAGTGTGACCACGGGGTTGTCGGTCATCCGCTCCAGCAGGCCGTACAGCGCCAGGATCTGCGGCCAGTCGGTCTCCTCGGCCGTCGTCGCCTCGTCGTGGAGGGCGGCGATCGCCGCCTGGAGCTGGTACGGCCCGACGGAGCCCTTGGCGAGGGTGCAGGTGATGAGCGCGACGCCGTCGGCGATGGCCCGTCCGTCCCACAGGCTCCGGTCCTGTTCGGCGAGCGGGACCGGAGTGCCCCTGGCGTCGATCCGCGCGGGCCGCCTGGCGTCGGTGAGCAGCATCAGGGCGAGTAGGCCGGCCACCTCGCAGTCGTCCGGAAGCAGGCGGTGGGCCATCCGGGTCAGCCGGACCGCTTCGCGGGACAGCTCCACGCGGTGCAGGCCGGGGCCGACGCTGCTGGCGTAGCCCTCGTTGAAGATGAGGTACAGCACGTGCAGCACCGAGCCGAGCCGCGTCGCCCGCTCGTGGGGATCCGGCATCCGGAACGGGACGCCGGACGCCTTGATGCGCTGTTTGGCCCGGCTGATCCGCTGCGCCATCGTCGCCTCGGGCACCATGAACGCCTTGGCGATCTCGGCCGTGGTGAGGCCGCCCACGGACCGAAGGGTGAGCGCGATCGCCGATGCCGAGGTCAGCGCGGGATGGCAGCACAGGAACAACATGATCAGCGTGTCGTCCCGCTCCGCCTCGCGTGCGTCCTCGGCCGGCGGTGCCGTCCGCCGTTCCGGGGGCGCCTGAGCGGCCACGAGTTCCTCCCGGCGGCGCCGCGCCTGCTCGTTGCGCACCTGGTCGGTCAGCCGGCGCTGCGCGACCTGGATGAGCCAGCCTCGGGGGTTGCCGGGCACGCCTTGCCCGGGCCACTGGGCCACGGCGTCCAGCATCGACTCCTGCACCGCGTCCTCGGCGGCGTCGAAGTCCCCGAAACGGCGGGTGAGCACGCCGACGACCTGCGGCGCCAGTTCGCGCAGCAGGTCGTCGACGATCGGGTTATCCAGCGGTCACAGCTCCTCCGGCGGCCCGGACATCACCTGACGGACCTCGATCGGCATGTTCAGCGGCGTGCCTCCGGGCCCGGGCGCGGCCGAGATGTACGCGGCGAGCTCGACCGCCCGCTCCGGGCCCTCGCAGTCGACGATCCAGTAGCCGATCAGGAACTCCTTCGTCTCGGGGAACGGACCGTCCGTGATCACGGGGGCGCTGTCGCCGGCCCGCACGATCTTGGCCTGGTCCGGGCCCGCCAGCCCCTGGGCGTCCACGAACACGCCGTCCGCGACGAGCTTGTTGTTCGTGGTCTGCATGAACTCGATGTGGGCCTTGACGTCCTCCGGGGGCCAGGTGTGGATCGGCGGAAGGTCGGTCTGCTCGCTGAACTGCATCAGCAGCATGTATTTCATGGTCTCGCTCCTCACGTTCATCGACGCCTTCACCCACAGGTCGAAGCACGCTGTTCCATTCTCGACATCCCGCCGAGATTCCGGGAAAGAAAATTCGGATCGGCAGTGACCGGTCTCCGTCACTTCACGCGCCGTTGGCCGTACGGGCGGGTCAGAACGTTTCCGCGCCGGGGCGGGGCCGCCTCCAGGGAGTCGATGTGCTCCGACAGCGCGGTCCTGAGATCGGCGAGGCGCTCGTGCGCGAAGTCGCGCAACTGGCCGAGGAACAGCGGGACACGCTCGTCCGCCAGCCGGTAGTAGACGCGGGTCCCGGCCCTCCGGCTGGTCACGAGGTGCGCCGCGCGGAGCTGCTGGAGCTGGGCCGAGGTGTTCTTCAGCGCGATCCCCGCCTCCTCGGCCAGCTCCTCGACCGTGCGCTCCCGCTCGCCCAGGACGTCCAGCAGTCGCAGCCGCACGGGACTGGCGAACGCCTTCCCGATGCGGGCGAGCTGCTGATAGATCGGCTCCTCGGGGAATCCGGCCATGTCAGACGCCATGTCAGACCATGTACTGGTCGTGCCGGCGGTAGAGCTCAGTCCACTCCTCGGGGCTGAGCTGCCGCCCGGTGATCGCGATCTCGGCGAGCTCCTCGAAGTACGCCTCGCGCGGCGCTCCCGGTGTGAACAGCAGCAGCATCGAGGCGGGCTCGCCCGACTCGTTCCGGAACGCGTGCACCCCGCCCTCGGGGACGTAGAGGAAGTCGCCCGGCTTCCCCGCCACCCAGCGCTCGCCGTTGTACAGCCGGATGGTGCCGGACAGGACGTAGAAGGACTCGGTGATCGTCCGGTGGAAGTGCGGGCTGGGACCGGACGGCCCCGGCCCCATCTCCCATCGGTAGAGGCCGAAGTGCCCGTTGGTCGAGGCGCCAGTGCTCAGGTAGTGCACCTCGGTCCTCTTGTGCGGCCGCTCCTCGGTGGCCGCGCTGATCACCAGGTCCGGCGGCGCCGAGGCGGGCCGGAAGACTCCGCTGGCCTCGCCGGTCTCGCCCAGATACCGCGCCTCGGGATACGACATCGACAACTCCTCTCATGTTCTAACGATTTTTAGAATAGTGCCCGATCGAGGAGGCGTCCTCTCGTTCGGTTGGTGTTCCGGCGGAAGCCGTACGAGCTGGGTGACGTCTTCCGAGGCGCTGGGGTTCCAGGAGGTCGCGGCGGCGTGTCGGGGCGGCGGTCGCGTGGGCCGCCGCTCACCGTGTACCCATGGCTGCACGGTCCGGACGGATATCGCCGAACGGGATGGCGCATGACACGCGGCTGGTCATCACCGCGAGGGCGTTGCGTACGTTCGGTTACGGATGTACGAGCGTTCTACTGGCGGGGATGCTCGCCCAGGACGGCGACTCTCCATGGCAGACGGGGCTGCTGCTGGCCACCGCGTCGGCGGGCTCCGTGGCGTCCAGCCTGGCGCTCGGGCTGTTCGCCGACCGCTGGGGCCGGCGGCGCGCGTTGATCGTGTGCGGATGCCTGATGGCGGTCGCGGGTGTCGTCTTCGCCGTCAGCGAGTCCTTCCCGGCTCTGGTCGCGGCGGCCTTCGTCGGCACTATCTCGCCGTCGACCAACGACAACACCCCCTTCTCCGGGGTCGAGCAGTCGATACTCGCGCAGACGTGCGCGCCCGCCCGGCTCACCCGGATGTTCACCGTCTACAACGTGACGGCGCTCGCGGCGGGCGCGCTCGGCGGCCTGGCCGCCGCCGCGCTGGGGATGCAGCACGTCGTGTCCCCCGGCGACGCCGCGTTCGCGCTGTACGCGCTGCTGGCGGCCTCCACCGTGCTCCTGTTCCTGCGGCTCTCGCCCGCCGCCGAAGCCCACGCACCACTGGAAGCCGAGCCTGACACGGTTCCCGGAGACACGGTTCCCGGAGACGCGGTTCCCGAGGGCGTGGTTCCCGCGACCACGTCACGGCTGCCGCGTCGGATACGCCGGCTGGTGGGACTGTTCGCCGTCGATGCCTTCGCGGGAGGTCTCGTCGTGCAGGCGGTCCTCGCCTGGTGGTTCGCGCACCGCTTCGGCGCCACCACCGCGCAACTGGGCCTGATCTTCTTCGCCGCCAACCTGCTGCCCGCGCTCGCGCAGCTCGCCGCGCCCCTGCTGGCCGCCCGCCGCGGGCTGCTCGCCGCGATGCTGGTGCCGCACTTCGCGTCCAATGTGATCCTCGCCTGCGTCGCCTTCGCCCCCGGCCTCGGCAGTGCGGTCGTCCTGCTCCTGCTGCGGCAGAGCCTCTCGAAGATCGACGTACCGGCGCGTCAGGCGTTCATGGCGGTGATCGTACGGCCGAGCGAGCGGACGGTGGCCGCCAGCATGACCAGCATCGCCCGCAGTGTCGCGGTCTCCGTCAGCCCCCTCGTCGCGACCGCGTTGCTCGCCGGACCGCTCGGCCTCGCCGGTGCGCCCCTGCTCGTCGGCGCCGCGCTCGCCATCTGCTACGACGTAACGATCTGGCGCACGTACCGGTCGACCGCGCCGCTCGCCGACGCCTGATCGAGCGCCGCCTCCACGATCGGGTTACGCGCGCCGCCGGCGGTCTGCCAGGGGAATGCTCATGAAAGACGAGGTCGTCGAGGGGGCGACGTGGACGACGTCTTCTTCCTGCCTCGGCACCCGTACACCCGCGCCCTTGTCGCCGTCGTTCCCCGTCTCACCACCTGGTTCCTGTGACGCATCCAATACGAAGAGTTGCCAACCGCCCTCTTGGGTGGACATAAGAAATTTATTATGCTGACGTGAGTTGGCAGATAGTGATCGTTCCGGAGGTTCGTGACTGGCTTCACGAGTTGAGGAAGGTGGATCGGCAGACGCTCCTGTTGATCGCAGCCGCCTTGGATCGGGTCGCGCAGGAGGGTCCGGGGCTGGGGCGGCCGCTGGTCGACACCCTCGCGGGTTCTACCATCCGGAATCTCAAGGAGCTCAGACCCGGGTCGAGCGGACGTAGCGAAGTGCGGCTGATCTTCGCTTTCGACCCATGGCGTCAGGCCGTCTTCCTGGTCGCGGGGGACAAGTCCGCCGACTGGCATGGGTGGTACGACGTTGCGATCAAGACGGCGGAAGTGCGCTTCTCGCGGTATCTCAAGGAGAGGGAACTATGAGCGATCGGGCGGTGACCTGGGAGAAGTTGCGAGCCGAACTCATCCGTCCTGAAGACGAGCAGGAGATCGCCGAACGCGGCGACGAGTTGATGGCCCGCCAACGTGCCCACCAACTGGCGGAGGCGCGGCGAAGGCGTGGCCTGCGCCAAGAAGAGGTCGCTCAGGCGATGGGGGTGTCCCAGGCGCGTATCTCGCAGATCGAGAATGGGATGGTCAGTGAGGTGGCGACACTGGCGGCGTACGTGACGGCGCTCGGCGGCCAGCTCAAGATCGTGGCGGACTTCGGCGAGACCAGCATGGTGCTCGACACGCCCCGCGGGCGCCGTACGGGCTGAGGACGGACAGGGGCGCGCAACCGGCCGAAGACGCGGGACGGACGGTCCCGCACCAAGTGGATCGTCACCAACGGCCGGGTCTACCCGCCAGGGGAGTGGATCAGGATCTGGACCTCGAAGTGGTTCTGCGGGGCCTGACCACGCATCATGGGTCCCTGACGCGGGCCGTACGAGGGAAGTGACGCAGTGCGGGAGACCCAGGCACGAGGCATGGCCCCGGTACAGGGGACGACACCGGGCCGAGGCATTGTCCCCGGCGGGGGGACGGCGCCGGGCATGACCATGGACGCGCCCGGCATCGCCGCCTGGGCCGGCGGCCTTCCAGCCCGGGCCGGCGGCACACGCGTCCTGGCCATTGAGGGGCGGTCAGGAGCGGGCAAGTCCACGTTGGCCACGGTGCTCGCGGCCGGGCGGGACCTGCCCGTCGTCCGGATGGACGATCTCTATCCGGGATGGGACGGCCTGCTCGGCGGCATCGACGCGCTCGTGGAATGGGTCCTGCGGCCGCTCAGCCTGGGACGCCCCGCGCGCTGGCGGCGCTACGACTGGGCCGCGGGGAAGTACGCCGAATGGCGCGAGGAGCCCAGAACGGGGGCGCTCCTCGTCGAGGGCGTCGGCTGCGGCGCGAGGAGCGCCGCGCCGTTCCTGAGCGGCCTGATCTGGGTGGAGGCCCCCGACGACGTCCGCAGGTCCCGGGCCCTGACCCGGGACGGGGACCTCTACCTGCCCCACTGGACTCGCTGGGCGGACCAGGAGGAGCGTTTCTACGCCGCCGACGACGTCCGCGGCCGCGCCGACCTGACGATCGTCACCGGCTGAACGGGAGCCCACGCGGGCTCCCGTTCACCCCACGTTCTCGGCCTGAAGCACTCCCCGCACGGGCACGTGCATCGCTTGAGGTCGTGGGAAGGGCGTCACGGGTTCTGCCGTACGCCGAGCTCGTCGAGGCGGTTGAGCATGTCGGCCGGGTCGGCGTAGACCCGGAAGGCTCCGGCGCGCTCCAGCTCGTCCCTGCCGTACCCGCCGGACAGCAGGCCGATCCCGAGCGCCCCGGCGCGGCGTGCGGCGAGCAGGTCCCAGACGCTGTCCCCGACCACCATCGCCGAGCGGGGGTCGATGTCGAGCGCGGCGGCGCCGGCGAGGAAGAGGTCGGGGTCGGGCTTGGCCCGGCGCACCATGTCACGCGTGACCATGGGGGTGTCCTCCGGCAGCCGGAGCATGTCGAGCGCCCGCCGGGCGGTCTTGGCGTATCCGCTGGTCGCGATCGCCCACGGCACCCCGCGCTCGGTGAGCTCGGACAGCAGCTCGATCGCCCCCGGCAGCGGCTTCACCGAGTCCAGCTGCTCGGTGTAGGCGGCGGCGTGCGCGTGCTGCAGGTCGTCGATCTGCTCCTGGGTCAGGGACAGGCCGGTCTCACGCAGCAACGCGGTGACGAAGAGGCCGCCGCTCATGCCGATGCGCCGGTGGATCCGCCAGACCGACAGGTCGATGCCGATCCCGGCCAGCGCGGATCGCCACGCGATCACGTGCTGGTAGACACTGTCGATCAGAGTGCCGTCAAGGTCGAAGAGGAACGCCGGGCTGGCCGGATCGGGATAACCGAGGTCAGTGCTCACCGGCCCATTCTCGCCGGTAGCCCGCCAGGGGTCGTACCCGCGCCCGGGTACGGCGGAGTGGAACCGGGCGCGGAATGATCAGCCTGTCACACGCCCGCGCGTGTAGGGGTGCGCATGGCCTGCTGCTGCGCCTCCTGCCACTCGGACATCTCCTGCTGCCTCGTCTCGCGCATCTCCTCGATGCGGAGCGCGATCCCCATGCCGAAGAACGCGGGTGCCCACTCGCCGAGGAAGAGGCCCCAGTGGTCGGCCCGCTCCTGGCCCGCGGGTTCGTAGTTCCTCGACACGAACCACGACGCGGCGGCCAAGCCGATCGAGGCGAGTCCGGCCGTGTACATCATGCCGGAGCGCAGCCCCATCCTGTGGAGTGTGCTGATCATGTTCCCCCCTGGTGGTGGTTTGCCTTGTTAGCGCTACCCTTCGCAATGGCGTACAAACAGTGTGTAACGGACAAATGGTTAAATACCGGCGTCCACCTCGGCGCGTGCCGGCGGCGCCGCTCCCTCGCGCGTGCAGGTCAGCGCGGCGGCCCGGACCGCGTAGCGCAGGGATTCGGCGAGGGGCATGGCCCGGTCCATCGACGCGTGCAGGAACGCGCCGGTGAAGGCGTCTCCGGCCCCCACCGTGTCCACCACGCGTACGGCGACGCCGTCCGCCTCCACCGGGGGACCGTCGCCGCCCAGCGCCACGGCCCCGGCGGCGCCCCTGGTCACGAGCACGAGGTCCAGGCCGTGGTCGGCGAGCCACGCGCGGGCCGTGTCGAGCGGGTCGCGTTCGGGGTGGAGCCAGCGGAGGTCCTCCTCGCTCGCCTTGACGACGTGCGCCACCCGGAGCCACGCCTCCACCTGCTCCAGGTACGGCTCCCGCCCGGGGAGGACGGCCGGCCGCACGTTGACGTCGTAGACCACCGTGACCGCGTCCCTGTGTCCGGCCGCCCATGATCGCAGGACGGCGGCGCCCGGCCGTACGACCGCGGCGAGCGAGCCGACGTGCAGCGCGCGCGTGCCGGGCGGGAGCGACGCGGGCAGCTCGCCGGGAGTCCACTGCCAGTCGGCGGTGCGCTCCATGTAGAACCGGAAGTCGGCGGAGCCGTGCTCGTCGAGGTCCACCACGGCGAGGGTCGTCGGCTCGGCCGTCTCGACCGCGAGGCCGAGGTCGACTCCGTTCGCGGTCAGGTGGTCGCGCAGTCGCCATCCGAACCCGTCCCGCGACAGCCGGCACAGTAGGCGCGCGGGGGTGCCGAGGCGCGCGACAGCGACGGCCGTGTTCGCCGGGCCGCCTCCCGGAACGGCGCGCCAGGTGTTCTCGGCGCCCGCAGGGACGAGGTCGATGAGGGCCTCGCCGCACACGATGATCATTCTTCCTCCCGGTCGGTGCTGGTCGCCCCGGTCGGCTCCCCAGCCGTCCTCGCCTCGCAGTCTGGCAGCGGTCTGTCACTGTGGACCAATGGCCGGAATTCCTACCCGGACACCATAGATTTCGGCCCCGGAAGTGGCCGATCATGCCGCTGATCACGAGGTTGATCACGAGGTTGATCACGCCGGAGGTAATCCGGTGGCGGAGACGTACCCGCTCTTACCTATGCTTACGGCGGGATGAAAACTTCGCTCGCCGATCTCCAGGAAAGCCTGCCTGATCTGATGCTGCGCGACCAGCGCAGGCTCCGCCGGCGCATCGACGGCATGCGCAAGATACGGGACGGCAAGGCACGCCAGGCCGTGGCCGCCGAGATCGCCGCCGACATCGAGGCGGCCGAACTCCGGGTCGCGGCCAGGCGTGAGGCCGTACCCGTGATCAGCTATCCGCCGCAGCTCCCGGTCAGCCGGCGCAAGGACGACCTGCTCGAGGCCATCCGCGACAACCAGGTCGTCATCGTCGCGGGCGAGACCGGCTCCGGCAAGACCACCCAGCTCCCGAAGATCTGCCTGGAGCTGGGCCGCGGCGTGCACGGTCTGATCGGCCACACCCAGCCGCGGCGGATCGCGGCGCGCACCGTGGCGGAGCGCATCGCCGAAGAGCTGTCGATCCCCCTCGGTGACGCGGTCGGCTACAAGGTGCGCTTCACCGACCACTCCAGCGACGGCACTCTGGTCAAGCTGATGACCGACGGCATCCTGCTGGCGGAGATGCAGACCGACCCGCTGCTGCTGCGGTACGACACGCTCATCATCGACGAGGCGCACGAGCGCAGCCTCAACATCGACTTCATCCTCGGCTACATCAGGCAGTTGCTGCCGAAACGGCCGGACCTCAAGGTGATCATCACCTCCGCCACGATCGACCCCGAGCGGTTCGCGCGGCACTTCTCCTCGCCCGCCGGGGACGCGCCGATCGTCGAGGTCTCCGGCCGCACCTACCCCGTCGAGGTACGGCACCGCCCGATCGAGGAGGACGACGACCAGACCCAGGCCATCGTCAACGCCGTCGACGAGCTGTGCGCCGAGGGCCCGGGGGACATCCTCGTCTTCCTCAGCGGCGAACGGGAGATCCGGGACACCGCCGACGCGCTGAAGGGCCGCCCCGAGGAGGTCCTCCCGCTGTATGCCCGGCTGTCCGCGGCCGAGCAGCACCGGGTGTTCCAGCAGCACCGCGGCCGCCGGATCGTCCTCGCCACCAACGTCGCGGAGACCTCCCTCACGGTCCCCGGCATCAAGTACGTCATCGATCCCGGCACCGCGCGTATCTCCCGGTACAGCCACCGGCTCAAGGTGCAGCGGCTGCCCATCGAGCCCGTCTCCCAGGCGAGCGCCAACCAGCGCAAGGGACGCTGCGGCCGCACCTCCGACGGCATCTGCATCCGGCTCTACTCGGAGGAGGACTTCCTCAGCAGGCCCGAATTCACCGATCCGGAGATCCTCCGCACCAACCTGGCGTCGGTCATCCTCCAGATGACCTCGCTGGGCCTCGGCGACATCGCGGCCTTCCCCTTCGTCGAACCGCCGGACAGCCGGCAGATCAAGGACGGCGTCAACCTGCTGCACGAGCTCGGCGCCATGGACGCCAAGGGGCTCACCCCGGTCGGCCGCAAGATCGCGCAGCTTCCCGTGGACCCGCGGCTGGCCCGCATGGTCCTGGAGGCCGACAAGAACGGCTGCGTACGCGAGGTCATGATCATCACGGCCGCGCTGTCCATCCAGGACCCGCGCGAGCGCCCGGCGGACAAGCAGCAGGCGGCCGACGAGAAGCACCGCAGGTTCGCCGACAAGGAATCCGACTTCGTCACCTATCTGAACCTGTGGAACCACATCAAGGAGCAGCAGCGGGAGCTGTCCTCCAGCGCGTTCCGCCGGTTGTGCCGGACCGAGTTCCTCAACTACCTGCGTGTACGCGAGTGGCAGGACATCGACAGCCAGCTCCGCCAGGTCGCCAAGAACCTCGGCGTCGTCATCAACAGTGTCGACGCCGATCCCCAGCGGGTGCACGTCTCGCTGCTGTCCGGGCTGCTGTCCCACATCGGCGTCAAGGACGTCGAGTCGAAGGGAGCCCGGAAGCAGGACGGCCCACGCCGTCCCATCACCGAGTACATCGGCGCGAGGAACGCCCGCTTCGCGATCTTCCCGGGGTCGGCGCTGGCCAGGGCGCAGCCGCAGTGGGTCATGTCGGCCGAGCTGGTGGAGACCTCGCGGCTCTGGGCCCGGGTCAACGCCAAGATCGAGCCGGGCTGGATCGAGCCGCTCGCCCAGCACCTCGTCAAGCGCACTTACAGCGAGCCGCACTGGGAGAAGGACCAGGCGGCCGTCGTGGCCTTCGAGAAGGTCACGTTGTACGGCGTGCCGATCGTGACCGAGCGCAAGGTCAACTACGGCAGGATCGACCCCGAGCTGAGCCGCGAGCTGTTCATCCGGCACGCGCTCGTGGAAGGCGACTGGCGGACCCACCACAAGTTCTTCCACGAGAACCGCAAGCTGCTCCAGGAGGTGGAGCAGCTTGAGGAGAAGGCCCGCCGCCGCGACATCCTGGTCGACGACGAGACGCTGTTCGACTTCTACGACCAGCGGATCCCCACCGACGTCGTCTCCGGACGCCACTTCGACAGCTGGTGGAAGAAGACCGCCCCGGCCAAGCCCGACCTGCTGACGTTCTCGCCCGAGATGCTGGTCAACGAGAGCGCCGGCGTCAGCGCCCGGGACTACCCCGACGCCTGGCGGCAGAGCGGCCAGCGGATGCGTCTCACCTACCAGTTCGAACCGGGCACCGACGCCGACGGCGTCACCGTGCATGTGCCCCTCGCGGTGCTCAACCAGGTCGATCCGGCCGGGTTCGACTGGCAGATCCCGGGGCTGCGCGAGGACCTCGTCACCGCGCTGATCAGGTCGCTGCCCAAGCAGCTGCGCCGCAACTTCGTGCCCGCTCCCAACTACGCGAAGGCCGTACTCGAGGCGGTCTCCGCGAGGCAGGAGAGCGGGGCACCGGCGGACGCGCTGTTCGACGTCCTGGAGCGGGAGCTGCACCGGATGACCGGCGTCACGATCCCGCGCGACGCCTGGGCCCTCGACCAGGTGCCCGACCACCTGCGCATCACGTACCGCGTGATCGACGACAGGAAGCACGCGATCGCCGAGGACAAGGACCTCGACGGGCTCAAGCGGCGGCTCGCGCCGAAGCTCCGTGCGACCCTGTCCAAGGCGGCCGACGATCTCGAACGCACCGGCCTGCGCGAGTGGACCATCGGCACGCTGCCGCAGGTGTTCGAGCAGGGCAGGATGAAGGGCTACCCCGCGCTCGTCGACGAGAAGGACAGCGTCGCCGTCCGGATGTTCGAGACCCAGGCCGAACAGCGGCGCGCCATGTGGGCCGGCACCCGCCGCCTGCTGCTGCTGGGCTCGGTCAACCCGGCCAAGGCCATCCTGCGCGGGCTCACCACGGCACAGAAGCTGGCGCTCAGCCGCAGCCCGCACGGAGGCGCCGCCGAGCTGTTCGACGATTGCACGGCCTGCGCGGCCGACCGGCTGATCAGTCAGGCCGGCGGTCCCGCGTGGGACGCCGCCGGTTTCGCGCGGCTGCACGACCACGTGCGCGCCGGGCTGTACGACACCACCGAGGACGTCGTCGGCAAGGCGGAGCGCGTCCTGGCGACCTGGCACGCCGTGCAGAACTCCATCGCCGGCCCGGCGGACGCGGTCGCCGACATCAAGGAGCAGCTCGACGGGTTGATCCACCCGGGGTTCGTCACCACGACCGGGTACACCCGGCTGTCCGACCTGCACCGCTACCTGCGGGCGGTCGAGCGCCGCCTGCAGAAGCTACCGGACGACCCCTATCGCGACCGCGAGTGGATGCACCGCGTCCACGACGTCGAGGACGACTACCGCGACCTGCTCGACCGGCTGAAACCGGCCGAGCGGGACGCGCCGGCCGTACGCGAGATCCGGTGGATGATCGAGGAACTGCGGGTGAGTTTCTTCGCCCAGCAGCTCGGCACCCCGGCCCCGATCTCGGAGAAGCGCATCCGCAAGGCGATGGACCAACTGTGATGGAAGAACGTGGGGGAAGCGTGGAAGCGGCCGTGATCCGGTCACTGGTGTTCGACGTCGGCGAGACGCTGATCGACGAGACGCGGATCTGGTCCCGGTGGGCCGACCGGCTCGGGGTGCCGTGTCTGACGTTCATGGGCGTCCTCGGCGGGATGGCAGCGCTCGACCGCTCACACGCGGACGCGTTCCAGGTGATCCGCCCCGGCCTCGACCTCGACGCCGAGATCGAGGCATGGCGGCGGGACGACCCGTACAGCCTGCGCGAGAACTTCGACGGAGACGACCTGTACCCGGATGTGCGCGACAGCCTCGCGGTGCTCAGGTCCGCCGGATACGAGCTGATCATCGCGGGCAACCAGCCGAGCCAGGCGTACGACGCTCTGGTCGCCATGGATCTGCCCGTGGACGCCATCCACACCTCGGCCGCCTGGGAGGTCGAGAAGCCCGCTCCGGAGTTCTTCGCCAAGGTCGCCGCCGTGGCAGGCCGACGACCGGAGGAGATCCTCTACGTCGGCGACAGGCTCGACAACGATGTTCTCCCGGCCAAGCGGGCGGGGATGCGCACTGCACTGCTGCGCCGGGGCCCATGGGGCTACCTCCACGCGGCCCGGCCGGAGGCCGCCGAAGCCGGTGTGGTCGTCGATAGCCTTGCCGATCTTGTAGCCCATCTGGTCTGACGGTTCGTGACTCCGTGTCGCTCTGTGGTCGGCGCACGCGCCCTGGCGCGCGCCTTGGCGGCGACCGGCGTGGCCGCGCGGGCCCGTACGCGCGGCCAGCGCGGGCCTGCGGCGGTGCCGGGCCCCGCCGACGCTGGCAGCCGTGCGCTACCGGGGCCGTGCACTTACCGGGCGTGTCGCTTCCGGGGCCGTGCGCTTACCGGGCGTGTCGCTTCCGGGGCCGTGCGCTTACCGGGCGTGTCGCTTCCGGGGCTGAGCCGCATGCGCCATGCGGGGTGAGGCCGCCCGCAGACGGGTGATGTGAAGCGGCAGCCACACTGAGAGGCCGCTCAGGGTGCGGTTCGTTCTTCGATCGAGCGGCGAGCCTGGTCGGGCCTCAAATACCTGCGCCTTCCGCTCGCTGAACGCGCCACCCATCTCCGCCAGGCATTCGCGCGGCAGTGCTTTGGCGAGAGTGGACAGGATCGCGCTCTCCTCCTCGGCGTGGTGTGAGATCGCTCGCATCGGTTCCTGGAGCGGCGTGTCTTGCTCGCACGGCCACTCGTGGATCAGCCGCCTTGCCGTTGCCCTGGCGGTGCTGGGATCGGCGGAGTGGCCTGCGGGGGCCGATAGGAGGAGTCCGGGTAATTCCTGCTTCATCGCTCAAAAGTCAGCCTTTGCTCGGGTTAGAACCATCAATAGCGGGATGTCCAGTGAATTCTTTTCCAGCGAGCATGTGAGGATATGTGAGGGCATTTAAGTAAGTCGACGCTATGGCGGGAAATGTAACGCTTCGTGGCCTCGGTGGCGAGGTTCACTCGTGATCGCCTTCCTGTTGTGCGGTAGTCCCAAAATGGGCAATCTTCTCGATATTCTCATCGAATCTCCTGTGGAAAACCAATGAGAGTCGCCGCACTCTCGTGCGATAATTCGTGTAGGCGTTCGCATACTGGCTTGAGGGGGTGGCGTGAACCGGTCATTCGGGTCTTTCGAGTTCTCTACCAAAAAGCGGCCACACCGTTCTCGCACGGGGCCGTGCGACGACGAGTGGTGGACGAAGGTCATGGAGTCTGGAGCGGCCGCCCGTGCGTCACGCGACAGCTCGGCATTCGTTCTCGATGATGCATTCGACGGTCTTTTCGGCCACATTCCCGATAATGGCAACGTCGGTGCCTCCGGCATCACCAACGACGACCTCGATAGCGGTTCTCGTGCTGCCGGCGGCGGTGACGGTGACGGCGGCGTCGGGGCAGGCGTGGCGGGTGCCGGAACCGCCGACAGCATCGACGGCGGCGCCGCAGGCCCCGCTCGCGTAGGCGCAGGCGCGGGCGTGGCCGCCGGCCTGGGCGATGGCGGCCGTGACGGCGACCCGGACGCAGGACGAACACAGACGTCGCGGACACCGCGGGCGTCGTGGCCGTTGGTCGCCTCGATCCGGGAGTCGGCGTCCGCGCTGGCGGTGGCGACGGTTCCGGACTCGGCCGGGGTGTGTCTGGCCGAGGCGCAGGATCTGCTGTTCGCGCGGGATCGGTTGACCTCGGCGATCACGGCCCGGATCCGGCGGGTGCACGCGGCGGGTGAGGCCAGGACCCATGGGCACGCCTCGACCAGGACGTGGCTGCGGGGCGCGGCGGGGATGACGACGTCGGGTGCGGGCAGGCTGGTCGGGCTGGCGGTGGAGCTGGCCCGGCTGCCGGTGGTGCGTGAGCGGTTCGCCCAGGGGAGCCTGTCCGAGGGGCAGGTGACGGCGATCTGTGCCGCCACAGGCCGGTTGACCGACGAGCAGGCGGAGCTGGCCGAGCCGATCCTGGTCACGCTGGCGGATCAGGCGACCCCGGCGGAGGTGGCGCGGGCGGGTCGTTATCTGCACGAGGTGCTCAACCCCGACGGCGCCGAGGATGACGCGGAGGCCGATTACGAGCAGCGTTTCCTGCTGGTGCGGGAAAGCTCCACCGGCGGGCTGGAGGGCGAGTTCCGGCTGCCCCGTGAGGCGGGGGCCCGGTTGCGCGCGTTGTTGGACGCCTATGCCAAGCCTCGGGCGCAGGGTGATGACCGGCCGCTTCGGGTGCGTAACGCCGACACGTTGATCGCGTTCTTGGAGCAGCAGGTCAGCACCGAGCTTCTCGTGCTGGTGAACGCCGCTTCCCTGCCCGACGACCCTGAAACGACCACGCCAAGCCGCTCCCGGCCTGCCGGATCCCGCCCCAGCTCAGGCTCACGTACCGGCCACGCCGGAACCGGTGGTGACTCCAGCTCCGGCGACCTCCCGCCCGACGGCTTCCCCGGCTCCAGGTGCGGCACCTCCCAGCCAAGCCGCTCCCGGCCTGCCGGCCCCCGCCCCAGCTCACGCTCAGGCTCCGGCTCTAGCAGCTCACGGACCGGCGAAGCCGGGACTGGAGGTTCACAGTCAGAGGAACACCGGTCGGGCGAGTCTCAGGTGGCCACCCGCGGCTCTGACGTGCCCGACTCTGACCTGCCTGACTCTGGCGTGCCCGACTCTGGCGTGCCCGACTCTGACGAGTCCGAGGCGTGTGCACCAGGTTCGGGCCCCCACCGTGAGGCGCCGCGGGCGCGGCGATCGCCTCGCGAGTCAGCTGATGATGACCCGGCACCCGACCAAAGCCCATGCCGTGGGCCTCAGCCGCCTGAGGGCACGGAAGCGCCGTCCTCGGCCGGGCCGCACACCGGTGAGTCCGAGCGGGGTGGGCCTGCGCCGCATGAGCCGCCACCCGATACGACACCACTGATGGGAACACCGTCGGGCGAGCCGTCATGGGGTGAGCAGATAGCCGGATGGGCGTTGCCCGCCGGGCTGATGTCGGGCCGCAGGCTGCCCGGACTGCTGCTGTCCACCGGACAGTTCCTCCCCGTCTCCGACATCCACCGCCTGGCATCCACCTCCACCCTCACCCGGCTGGTCATGGACGCCGACAGCCAGATCCTGGACATGGGCCGCAAAGTCCGGCGCGCCACCAGAACACAGCGGCGGGCCATCCTCGCCCGCTACGCCACCTGCATGGTCGACGGCTGCCACCTGCCCGCCCACCTGTGCCAGATCGACCACATCGACAACTGGAGCGACGGCGGCGCCACCGACCTGGACAAGCTTGGACCCACCTGCCAGTTCCACAACCGCGACCGCTACCGGCACCCTGAGCGCTACCAGCTGTACCGCGCCGGAAAGGACCGCTGGGCCTTCGCCTACCTCGGCCCCCGCCCCACCACCGGTACCTGATCGGAACGCCGCACATGACCGGAACGCCGGTGCCTGACCACAAGATCTCCGGCACCAGCCGTGGGAGTTGCCGGGACCTGGCACGGTCGGCGCGCTGCCTGCCGTCAGAGCTGCGAGGTCGCACCTTGCGCATCAGGGCCGTGGGTCGCACCTTGCACATGAACCGGGAGTCGCGCCTTGCACATCAGGGCCGCGGTCGCACCGGTGCACTCAGAGCCGCCCGGCACCGTCCAGGGCGGTGAGCTCGCAACCGCAGGGCCGTGAGCTCACAACCGTGGACCGGGGAGTCCCGAGTTCGCACCGTGTACGTCAGAGATGCGAGTTCGCACCGTGTACGTCAGAGATGCGAGAGCCGCACTGTGTACGCGAGCCTGCGGCGCCCGGCGTCGCTGAGATGTAGGTGGTCGCCGTGGTCGTACTCAGCGGCGAGTTGTGCGGGGAATCCGGGGTCGCGCACCGCCTGGTCGAAATCGATCACGCCGTCGAACGCCTTGCTGGTCCGGATCCACACGTTGACCTGCTGGCGGATCTCCTCGCGTTCCTCGGTCCAGGTCGAGTACCCGTAGAACGGTGTCAGCGTGCCGCCCAGGATGCGCAGCTTTTTGGCATGCGCCTGTTTGATCATCTTCTTGTACGCGTCGATCAGCGGCTTCGCCGACGTGTACTCCCCGCGGGAGATGTCATTGATCCCTTCGAGCACCACCACCGTGCGGACGCCCGGCTGCGAGAGCGCGTCCCTCGTGAACCGGGTCAGCGCGCTCGGCCCGACGCCCGAGGACAGCATGCGGTTTCCGGCTATGCCGACGTTGAGCACACCCACCCGCTTCTCGGCGGGCAGCTGTCCGACCCGCTGGTAGAGGTAGTCGGTCCACCGCCGGTTGGCGTCGTTGCCCTGGCCGGTGCCGTCGGTGATGGAGTCGCCCAGCGCGACGACGGAGCCGGTGCCGCCAGCGGTGGTCACCGCGATCCGGTCGAGGAAGTACCACTGCGTGCTGGTGGTGGCGAACGCCTCCGCGGACTCATCGGCCGCGTAGTTCCCGGGCGTGGACAGGTAGGTCGTCGCGTAGGCCCGATCGTGGCCGGTGACCTCCTCCACGGTCGTCGGGACGTAGAGGCTGATCACCATATCCCGGCGGCCGGGGATCTTCCCGGGGAGTGGGTCGCTCCAGATGGCCTGGCCGGGCCGAACTGTGATCCACTTGCGCCCGTTGAAGGTCAGCGCCTGGTTGGTCTTGGTGACGATCTCGGCTCCGTACGCCTGGAGGCCGATGTGGACGCTCTTGAAGGTGACCGGCTCCGTGCCGAACACGTTGGACAGGCGGATGCGCAGGCCGGAGCCTCCGATGCTGGTGCGCGCCACCATGCGGATGGTCTGGCCGCCGATCGTGGTGGTCAACCGGTCGCCGGCGGTCAGCCGGTCACTCGCGGCGGACCACGTCCCCACCAGGCGCCGGGACTCCGCCCCGGCCGGTGACGTGGGAAGCACTCCCGCCATCACCGCAGTCATGACCAATACCGCCATGGCCAACCGGTGAACCGGCCGTCGCATCGTCGTCCTCCTGTTTGATCGCCTTCTGCGACGGCTTACATTACGGGCATTTGTCACAGTAGACGCATGAGTCAGCGGTGAATCCTCTGGAAAAATCGGTCCACCGCGACGCGTGTTCCGGATGACCGTGACGCGATCGGTTGATGATCAGCAGGTGATCGGCGGTCGGGTGGCCGCTCGCCCCGACATGCGGGCGACGAACGCGCCCTGACAGGTTCCGTCGTGTGCCGACATACTCGGCCCGGGCTTCTGACACGCCGCATGGTGTCGCCACACGCGGTGATCCGCTGAGCCCCGGCGGCCTCTGGCAGGTGCGTCCCGGGGGCCTCTGGCCGGTACGGAGGACGCGACCCGGCCATCGAGCATTCACTCTCCTCTCATGGTGCCGACGCGCGCGCCGGATAAGGTCGAGGCGATGAACGAACATGAGCGTTGGATAGCTCTCGACGGCGCAGTCAATGTAAGAGATCTCGGCGGCCTCCCCACCGCCGACGGAGGGGCCACCAGGTTCGGACGGATCCTCAGAGGCGACAACCTCCAGGGACTGACCGCCGGAGACCTGGCCCGGCTGGTCGGGGAGTTCAAGCTCAGGCACGTGGTCGACCTCCGCTCCCAGGCCGAGGTACGGCTGGAGGGGCCGGGCCCGCTGACCCGGATGCCCGAGGTCGGACACCACCACCACAGCCTGTTCGCCGAGGCGGGCCGGTTCACCGACGTGGAGGCCGACACCATCGACGGTGACCGGGTCCTCCCCTGGGGACGGTCGCCCAAGGTCGACGAGGAACTGCGGGTCACCGGCTACTACTACGGATATCTCCGCGCGCGGCCCGATTCGGTGGTGGCGGCGCTGCGGGTGCTCGCCCGCGACGACGGCATGGCGCTGGTCCACTGCGCCGCGGGCAAGGACCGCACCGGCGTGGTGAGCGCGCTCGCCCTCGCCGTCGCCGGAGTGACCCGGGAGGCGATCATCGCGGACTACGCCGTCACGGGTGAGCGGCTGGAGGGAGTCCTCGCCCGCCTGCGGGCCAGCGACACCTACCGGGCCGACCTCGACGGCAAGCCCGCCGACCACCATCTGCCGCGTCCGGAGTACATGGAGCAGTTCCTGTACACGCTCGACGTGCGGTTCGGCGGCCCGTTCGGCTGGCTGGAGCGCAACGGCTGGACCGACGGCGACACCGAGGCACTCCGCTCCCGCCTCATCGCCTAGCCAGTAAGCCGGCTCCAGCGCGAGAGCGCGGGGTGCCGGCTGTGGGGCGGGGTCACGCGTCGCGCGTCCGTAGCAGCAGCCCGCCGCACAGCAGCGCGGCGACGGCCCACGCCGCGAGCACGGCCAGGCCCGCCCACGGGCTGAGCGGCAGGGCCGACAGACGCGTGGTGGCCTGGACGGCGAGCCCCGCGTTCATCGGAGAGATCTGCCACAGGAGCTTCTGCAAGCCCGGATCGGACACCATGAGGGGAAGGGCCGACAGGATGTAGAGCAGCCCGAACACGATCCCCATGGCGATCGCCGAGTCCCGTACGGCGACCGCGACGCCGAGACTGAGCAGGGCGATGAGCGCCAGATAGAGGACCGAGCCCGTGGCCGCCCGCAATGTCGGCCCGTCGGCCAGGGACAGCAGCGGCTGGCCGTGTTCGGGGACGAAGCCGTTGCCGGCCAGGATGAGCCGCCCGGCCAGCACGGACGCGAGCACGGCGCCGGTCGCCGCGGACAGCGTCACCCCGGTCAGGACGGCCGCCTTGGCGGTCAGGACGGTGACCCGGCGCGGCATGGCGGTGAAGGTGGTGCGGACCAGGCCGGTGCCGTACTCGCCGGTGACCGCCAGCACGGCCAGGATGGCGACGACGGCCTGGCCTGCCTGGACCCCCATGAGGCTGAGCTTGGGGACGTCGTAGGCGCATCCCGCGGGCGGGCAGGAGACCACCGCGGCCGCGGCGGCGCTCGCGGCGGGGGTCAGGGTGACGACGGCCAGCAGCAGCCAGCCGATTCCTGGCAGGGTGCGCAGTTTGGTCCACTCGGCCGACAGATGCCGCCTCATGCGTCCCTCCGGCGAATCCGGACGACCGCCAGCCCGAGGGCCAGCGCCGCGTAGGCGCAGAGCACGGACAGGCCGGCCCAGGGGGCCAGCGGGTAGTAGCCGGCCGACGGCGCGTAGTACGCGAGGACGTGCGGGTACTCGGGGATGCTCTGCTGGACGGCGAATCCGGCGGCCGGGGTGAGCCGGAGCAGCCACTGGGCCGCGCCGAGCGGCAGGACGGACGTGGTCGCGAGGACGTGCGGCACGACGATGACGGCGACGGCCACGGTGACCGCCGCGGCGCTGTTCCGGAACAGGGCGCCGAGAGCGAACGCGAGGACGGCGGCGACGGCCAGCAGCGCCGCGACGCCGGCGATGACGCGCAGTTCGGTGAGTGTGCTCACCGGGAGGACAGGGTTGCCGTTGGAGCGCAGGATCCGCGTGCCGACGACGACCGCGATGCCCGCCGCGGCCAGCCCGGCGACGAACGTCACCGTGCCGATCACCGTGGCCTTGGCCGCCAGCACTCGGCCGCGCCGCGGGCCGGCAAGGAGGCTGGTGCGGATCAGGCCCCGCCGGTATTCGGCGGTCACGAACATCACCGCCGCCACGATCACCACGATGAGTCCGGCCGGCAGGCCGGAGAGGGTGCTTTCGATCCGCTGGCCCTCCCCGGTCGGCCCGATGTCGCCGACCCCGGTCACGGTGTAGGTGTCACCGGACTGCGCGAACCCGCCCGGATGGTGGGGCGCCCCGTCGGGCTCCAAGGTCACGCCGATGTCGTCCCGCTCCCATGCGCCGCCGGACGTCCTGCCCTCCAGGGCGACCTGGTCGAAGACGGCGATGGCCTCGGTGAACCGGACCGCCTGGATGCTCCCGCCGAAATCGGCCTGCTGGACCGTCAGGTCGCCCGGAGAGGCGACGAAGAGCCCGACCTGCACCGTGTCCGGCAGTCCGGCCAGCCGGGCGGTGCCGACCACGGTCCAGTGCCGGCCGTCCGCTGACTCGTAGCCGGTGAGCTCTTCCCCGGAGCGGGTCAGCCGCAGCCAGCGTGGGGAGTCCTTCGACACGCCGCCCGGGCGGCCGGCCATGTCCCCGGTGAAGTCGTACTGCATCCGCACCCCGTGGCCGCCGGTGACCATCGTCGCCGCGTACGTGGATCCTTGCCGGGTGCCGTCCTTGACGATGACTCCGGCCTTCGCCCACGGCACGACGCCGTCGACCTCGTTGCGCACCCCCGGGGTGACGTCGGGTTTGCGGATGTGGCCGGTCATGGAGCTCACCCGCGCCGTGATGCTGCCGTCGCCGGTCAGCGGCTTGTGCACGAAGTAGAACTTGTCGTCCACCGCCTCCCCGCCCGGCCCCACCGGAACGGCGGGGCAGACATCGTACGGACCGCCGCACGAGGTGTGGCTGCCCGACGCGGAGACCAGCCCGAGCGTCACGATGACGAGCGGCGCGACCGCCAGGCCGAGCACCCAGCCGCGTACCGTCCTGAACTTGGTCCACTCGGCGCGGAGCAGGCGCCCGAAGCCGCCGCGTCGCGGGGCCGTGCCGGCGCTCATCGGCCCGCCTCGGCGTCCGCCGCGCGGAACTCGACCGCGTTCCGGGTGAGCTCCAGGTAGGCCTCCTCCAGCGTGGCCCGGTCGGCGGCCACCTCCGAGAACGGCACGGCGCCGGCGGTGAGTGCCGCCACGACACGCTCGGCCGCCAGCCCCGAGACGGTGATCACATCGCGGTCGGCGACGGCCACGGTGGCCCCGGCCTGCGACAACGCCGTCGTCGCCCGCTCCCGGGCCGTCGTACGCAGCCTGACCCGGTCACGGGACGCGGCGGCGATCAGGTCGGCCACGCTGGTGTCGGCCACGACCCGCCCCCGGCCCACCACCACGAGATGGTCGGCGGTGTCCTGCAGCTCGCTCATCAGGTGGCTGGAGACCAGGACGGCGCGGCCCTGCGCGGCCAGCGAGCGCAGGAAGCCGCGGATCCACACGATGCCCTCGGGATCGAGGCCGTTGACCGGCTCGTCCAGCATGAGCACCGGCGGGTCGCCGAGCAGTGCGGCGGCGATGCCGAGACGCTGCCGCATGCCCAGGGAGAAGCCGCCGGCCCTGCGGCGGGCCGCCGATCGCAGGCCGACCTGATCGAGCACCTCGTCGACCCGCCCGGCGGGCAGACCCTGGGAGTGCGCCAGCCACAGCAGGTGGTTGCGCGCGGTACGGCTGGGCTGTAGCGCTGCGGCGTCGAGCAGGGCGCCGACGTGGCGCAGCGGAGTGCGCAGGCTCCGGTACGGCCGCCCGCCCACCAACGCGGTGCCCTCGTCGGCCGCGTCCAGGCCGAGGATCACCCGCATCGTGGTGGACTTGCCCGCGCCGTTGGGGCCGACGAAGCCGGTGACGTGTCCCGGGGACACGGTGAAGGACATCCCGTCCAGCGCCACGGTCTGGCCGAACCGCTTGCGCAGGCCGTGGACTTCGATGGTTGCGTGCATGGCTCCGGTTGTACGGACCCGGACCTAACACGGCCCGAACGAGTCCTGTCACATCGGTGTTAGGTCGGGCACGGCATCCTGAAGGTCGGCACCGAGCAAGGAGATGACCGATGAGGACGCCGCGTCGTCTGGCCATGCGGGCCCGCACCGTGCGGTGGCGGTTCACCGCCCTGTACGGTGCCACGTTCCTCATGTCCGGTGCCGGACTGCTGGTCATCAACAACCTGGTGGGACTGTGGGGGACGCAGACCAGCCACGCCCTGCCTCCCGGCGCCGCGCCGGGCCGGCCGGCCACGCTCGAGGCCGCCATGGAGCTCAACCAGCTCCTCCAGGCCGAGCTGTCGCAGGTGAAGGCCGCTCAATCGCGTCAGCTCCTGGTCGGCTCGATTGTCGCGCTGGCCGTCATGGCCGTGGTGTCGGTCGCGCTGGGCCGTGTCGTCGCGGCCCGGGTGCTGCGCCCGCTGCGCACGATCACCGCGGCCACCCGCCAGATCTCCGCCGACGACCTGCACAAACGCCTGGCCGTGGCGGGCCCGGCCGACGAGGTGAAGGACCTCGCCGACACCATCGACGGACTGCTGGAGCGCCTGGAGGCGTCCTTCGCCGCCCAACGCCGGTTCGTCGCCAACGCCTCCCACGAGCTGCGCACCCCGCTGACGACCATGCGGGCCTCGCTGGACGTGGCCATGGCAAAGCCGGAGCCGGTGCCGGCCCAGACGGCCGCGCTGGCCGACCGGCTCCGCGCCGAACTCGACCAGGTCGACCGGCTTCTGGAGGGCTTCCTCCTCCTTGCCCGCGCCCAGCACGGCGCGTCGTCCGACAGTACGGCGTTCTCCCTCGGCCGCGCGGTGTCCGCGGCCCTGGACGCCCGCGCCGCCGACATCGCGGCCAAGGGACTGACCGTTCATGACGGTACGGTCGACGACCGCGCGTGGACGCGGGGGGACCCGACACTACTGGCCCGGATGATCGACAACGTGATCGACAACGCCGTCAAGCACAACCACGACGGCGGCTGGATCCGGTGCGCGACCGGGGCCGAGGGCGAGGGCGCGTTCCTCATCGTGGAGACGGGCGGGCCCGTTCTCGATCAGGGCCAGGTCGCGCTGCTGGCGCAGCCGTTCCAACGGCTCGGCGCGGACCGGACCGGCTCCGGCAACGGCTCGGGGCTCGGCCTGTCAATCGTCGCCGCCGTCGCCGCCGCGCACGGCGGCACCCTGGACCTGCGTGCCCGGCCCGAGGGCGGCCTCCGGGTCGCCGTCTCGCTCCCTCTGACGAGCGCACAGGCGGGTGTCCCGGCGTGAGGGTCCTGGTAGTGGAGGACGCGCGCGCCCTCGCCGCCGTCCTGGTCGAGGGGCTGTGCGATCAGGGCATGGCCGTGGACGTGGCGTACGACGGCCTGGAAGCCGCGGCCAAGCTCGACCTCAACGCCTACGACGTGGTCGTCCTCGACCGCGACCTGCCGGGCATCCACGGGGACACCCTCTGCCGGATGATCACCGAACGCGACGACCGCGTCATGGTCCTGATGCTGACCGCGGCCGGCTCACCCGGCGACCGGGTCACCGGCCTGAGCCTGGGCGCCGACGACTACCTCGCCAAGCCCTTCCACTTCCCCGAACTGGTCCTGCGCATCCGCTCCCTGGCCCGCCGCCAACCCTCCGCCCGCCCCCGGACCCTGCGCGCGGCGGGCATCGAACTCGACCCCCTACGCCGCACCGTCACCCGCGACGGCCGGCTGCTCGATCTGTCGGTCAAGGAGTTCGCCCTCCTCGAAACCCTCCTGCGCGCCAGCCCCGCTTTCCTCAGCAGCGAAGACCTGCTCGAACAGGTCTGGGACGAACACGCCAACCCGCTCACCAACACCGTGACCGTCACCATCGGCCGGCTACGCCGCAAGCTCGGCGACCCCCCGATCATCACCACCACACCCGGCGTGGGTTACCGCATCACCGATCCACCCGGGGACGGCGCGCCGCCTGCCCGCTGAGGATCGCGCGGGCACCCGGCGCGGTGGACCCGCCTAGCGCGTCTCCAGGGCAACGGTCGTACGGGTGGCCGCGGAGTGCCTGGCCGCCTCCAGGACGGTGAGTGACTCGACGGCGTCGCGCGGATCGACGGGCGGCGGGGCGCCGTCCCGCAGGCACGCCACGACACCGGCGTAGAACTCCTGGTAGGCGCCCGGCTCCGTCGGGACCGTGCGGTTGTCGCCCTCGACGCCGAGCTCACCCCAGCGCTCCCGCGCCTCCACACCCCAGCCCTCGCCGCCCGGGCGCTCGCCCGCGCGCAGGCGGTCCTCCTGCTGGTCGAGGCCCCATTTCACGTACGCGCTCCGCGATCCGAGGACCCGGAACCGGGGGCCGAGCCGTCCCGCCACCGCGCTCATCCACAGGTGGGAACGCGTTCCGTTCGCGTGGGTCAGCGCCACGAAGGCGTCGTCGTCACACAGGACGCCCGCCCGCCGCACGTCGGTCTCCGCGTACACGGTGGACACGGGGCCGAGGAGCTGGATCGCCTGATCCACGAGGTGGCTGCCGAGGTCGTAGAGCACGCCGCCGATCTCGTCCACGCCGCCCAGCTCGCGCCAGCCGCCCTTGGGCACCGGACGCCAGCGCTCGAACCTGGACTCCAGCCGGTGGATCGGGCCGAGCTCCGGCAGCAGGCGACGGATGGTGAGGAAGTCGCCGTCCCACCGCCGGTTCTGGAACACCGTCAGCATCAGGCCGCGCTCGCCGGCCAGCCGGACGAGGCCACGGGCCTCCGCCGCGGTGCCGGCGAGCGGCTTGTCCACCACGACCGGCAGACCCGCCCCGAGCGCCGCCCGCGCCAGCGGCACGTGCGTGCGGTTGGGCGAGGCGATCACGATCACGTCGCATCGGCCGGGAAGCTCCTCGGCCGACGTCACGACCTCCGCGCCGGGATACGCGTGCCGTACCCGGCCGGCTCGTTCGGGGTCCCTGGTGACCACCGCGGCCAGCCGGAGGCCGGGGGTGGCCGCGATCAGCGGCGCGTGGAAGAACGCGCCGGCCGTCCCGTACCCGGCGAGGCCGACGCGGATCTCAGACTCGTACGGCATGGCCCAACGATATTGGCCCCATCAGCCCCATTAGCCGCATTAGCCCCATTAGCCCCATTGGCCCCGCGACGCGTCCTCTGAAGGGCCGACCCGGCCACCCATGTGGCCTGACGGAGTGATCGTCGCCGGGCGGCGGATCAGTTGTCCCGGTCGTCGCGCTCGGCCAGGAACGCCTCGAACTGGGCGGCCAGCTCGTCGCCGGTCGGCATGGGGGTGTCCTCCGCGAGGAGGTTCTCCCGTTCGGCGCCCGACTGGAACGCGTCGTACTGCTGCTCCAGCCCTTGGATGGCGCTCGACAGCTCGTCGGAGGCCTGGATCTGCTCCTCGATCTCGCGGTTGGTCTTCTCGGCGGCGTCCCGGAGGGCCTCAGTGGGGAAGACCAGGCCGGTGCCCCTGGTGACCGCCTCCAGGGCCGCCACCGCCGCCTGGTGGTACTCCGCCTGAGCGAGATAGTGCGGGACATGCACCGCGTATCCGAGCGCGTCGTGCCCCTTCGCGCCGAGGCGCAGCTCGATCAGGGCGGCGATGCTGCCTGGCACCTGGACCTTGCCGAACGGGCTGGGCGGCCCGGCGACCAGCTCGGGCCGGCTGCCGTGCGCGGTGAGGCCGAGCGGGCGGGTGTGCGGGACGCCCATCGGGATGCCGTGCACAGTCACCAGCTTGCCGACGCCGAGCTGGGTCACGAGCATGCCCACAGCCTCGGTGAACAGCTCCCACTCGCGGTCGGGCTCCGGACCGGTCATGATCAGGAAAGGCGTGCCGGTCACGTCGTCGGCGAGGTAGACGGCCAGCTCGGGCGTGTCGTAGTCCGCCCAGTGGTCACCGTCGAAGGTCATCACGGGGCGCCGCGAGCGGTAGTCAAGGAGTCTGTCCACATCGAACGTGGCGATCAGCCGGTGGTCCAGCTCGGAGAGCAGGTGCCCGAGGGCCAGTCTGCCCGCGCCACCGGCGTCCACGAAGCCCTCGAAGTGGTAGAGCAGCACCGGATCGGCCAGCTCGGGGGCGTCGCCGTCGAGCCTGTAGAGATCCGTCGGGTCGAGCACCTGAGTCCCAGCCTTTCCTCATGAACGCTTCTCTGGTGAACCAGCGAGAGGTCCCGTGGATTCCGCGTCGGTGTGGTGGACCCTACCGGGTGGACAACGGCTCCCATGGAGTCGGACCCGGAACTGGAGGAGTTCGCGACCAAGCCGCCCGGGCTCGGCACCCCCTGCATGTTTCGGGCTGGACGGGCCGTTCGAGAAGAGTGATCCGGAGGTAGAGGAATATCCCACGCGGGGTGGTATTTCCACTAAGTCCGCAATTCGGGTATTTGCTGTGACTCTAGCTATTTGTTGAAGCGATAGTCATGCTGTTGGGCGTGTCTAATCCTTCCGCGCTTTCCCAAAGCAGACCGCTGTTGCGCATCCCCGCGCTGACCTGCCCGTTCCCCAGCGAGGTCAATCCGTACGTCGAGGAAGTGGACAGGGACACGCTGGCCTGGCTGGCCGCGTCCGGAATGATCGAGGGGACCGAAAACCTCGGACGTTACGGCGCGGCCAGGTACGGCTGGCTTGGCGCGAGAACCTATCCGTACGCCACCCGGGAGTTGTGCCGGCTCGTCACCGACTGGTGCGTGTGGCTGTTCGCGTTCGACGACGTGTTCTGTGAGTCGGACCGGGCGGCGGCCGAGATCGCCAGCGCTCTCCCGCTGTTCATCTCCGTCATCGACGACCTCGACGACGGCGACCAGGTCGGCAACGTCTTCGCCCGGTCCTTGCTGGAGATCAAGACCAGGATCGCCGCGGCGGGGAACGCCGACCAACTCGACCGTTGGCGGGCCATGACCAAGGACTACCTCTTCGCCCAGGTCTGGGAGGCCGCCAACAGGGAGCAGGACGTCGTCCCGTCCTTCGACGACTACATCGTCATGCGGCGCAGGACCGGCGCGATGCTCACGGTCTTCGCGCTGATCGACGTGGCCGCCGGCAGCTACCTCACCCCCGACGAGTGGCGGCTCCCCGACGTGCGGGCGATCACCGAGCACGCGAACGACGTCGTCGTCTGGGACAACGACCTCATCTCGTACGCCAAGGAGCGCTCTGGCCCGAACATCAACAACAACCTGGTCAGCGTGCTCCGCCGGCACAAAGGGTGCTCCACCCAGGAGGCCATGGACCTCATCGGAGGGATGCGCAACGAGGCGGTCGCCGGGATGGTGTCGCTGAAGCCCCGGCTCGACGCCCTCGGCTCGCCCGGGGTCGCGGCGTACGTCAAGGGCCTGGAGTGCTGGATCAGCGGGAGCGTGGACTACTCGCTGACCAGTTCCCGTTACTCGCAGGCGTGGCCGGCACCGGCGCTGCCCGGCGTCGACGATTGAACGCCGACCCGTGAAAGCCCGCACACGAACATCGGCACATGAACACCGGCACACGAACACCGGCACATGAACACCGGCACATGAACACCGGCACATGAACACCGGCGTCTGAGCACGAGGCCGATCAGTCCAGGGCGTGCGGCTCCTCGAAGTCGTCCAGCGCGTACTCGATGAGCTCGCTGAGCGAGAGCCGCGTGCCCCGGCTGTACGCCTCCTGGTAGGCGGCGTCGCCGAGGAGCTTCTCGCACTCCTTGACGCACTGCTCGTGCTCGTTCGTGAAGAAGGGCGACCCGAACTGCGGCAGCCCGAAGGTCCGCCAGTTGGTCTGGGCCGCGCCGAGCAGGTGGGCGGTGTACTCCGGCCGCCCCATCTCGAGGTAGAGCCCCGCCATCACGTCCACGCACAGCACGATGCCCAGGACGTCGTGGAAGTGACGCTTGATCCGCAGCGCGGACTTGCAGCTCTCCAGCGCGTCGTCGCGACGGCCGGTGGCCCGCTGGACCTGTGCGGTGGCATACCACGCGTACGAGCGCAGCCACTGCTCCCCGCGCTCGGTGCACACCTTGATGCAGTCGCCGAGGAGCTCTGCGGCCTCGGCATGGTCCCCCTGTGCGAACAGGACCATGGACAGCTCGACGATCGCGGGCAGTAACCCGGGGTTGAGCTCACGCCCTCCCCGGTGGAACTCGATAGCCACGCCGAGCAGGGCCGTGGCCTTATTGGCATCGCCCTGCAGCATGGCGGTGGTGCCCTGCATCTTGGTCGCCAGGATGACGGCCCCGGAGTCGCCCGCGCGCACCGCCTCGCTGCTGCACTCCTCGGCCGCCGCGAGCGCGCCCGGCAGGTCGCCCTGAGCGCTGCGGATGTACGCGAGCACCCACAGGGCCTTGCACCGTTCCTTGCTCGTCACGCGTGACGCCGCGAGCGCCCGCTCCAGGTAGACCGCGCCCGCCCGGGCGAACCCGCACGCGACCCAGAGGAACCACAGGGACGACAGCAGTTCCAGCCCGACGCGCGCCTCGACCGGGTCGGACAGGCAGTAGTCGAGCGCGACCCGGATGTTGTCGTGCTCCTGCCCCATCCGGATGTACCACTGGACCTGCCGGGGACCCGACCAGGAGTGCTCGCCGTCCCTGGCGAGCTGGAGGTAGTGATCGCGGTGGCGGCGCCGCAGCGTCTCGGTCTCGCCGAGCTTCTCCAGCCACTCGGCGCCGTACTGCCGGAGCGTGTCGATCAGTCGGTACCGTTGACCGACCGGGGTGGTGAAGCTGAACAGGATCGACTTGTCGACCAGGCCAGTGATCACGTCCAGGATGGTCGCGGCCTCCAGGCTGTCGCCCACGCAGACGTAACGGGCCGCGTCCAGGTCGAAGTCGCCCGCGAACACCGACAGGCGGGCCCACAGCAGCCGCTCGGCCGGCTCGCACAGCTCGTGGCTCCAGCCGATCGCGGCGCGCAGCGTCTGGTGCCGCGGCAGTGCCGTACGGCTGGCGCCGGCCAGCAGGCTGAACCGATCGGTGAGCAGCGCGAGGATCTGCTCGACCGACAACGCGCGCAGCCGGACGGCGGCGAGCTCGATGGCGAGCGGGATCCCGTCAAGTCGCCGGCACAGCTCGGACACGGCCGACACGTTGCTCTCGTCCACCACGAAGTCGGGCACCACCGCGCTGGCCCGCACGGCGAAGAGCTGCACCGCCTCGTTGGTGTACGGGTTCTCCGAGGGATCGTCTCCCGGCACGGCGAGCGGCGGGACCGCGATCGTGTACTCGCCCGGGGCGTTGAGCGACCGGCGGCTCGTCGCGATGATCCGCAGGTTGGGCGCTCGGAGGAGCAGCTCCTGGATCAGCTCGGCGCAGGCGTCCACCAGATGCTCGCAGGTGTCCAGGATGAGCAGGAGCTCACGGTCGCCCAGCCACTCGGCCAGGGTCTCGGAACCGGCCCGGTGCGACTGGTCGGCGATGCCGAGCGCCGACGTGATCGTGTGGTGGACCATCCCGGCGTCCTGCAGCCGCGCGAGGTCGGCGTACCAGACGCCGTCCTTGAACTGCTGACGCACCAGATGGGCGATGCGCAGAGCCGTACGAGACTTGCCGACGCCTCCGATCCCGGTCACGGTGACCAGTCGGGAGTCGTGCAGTCGTTGTCTGATGGTGGCGAGAAGCCTGGTTCGGCCCACGAAGCTGGTCAGCTCCGCGGGCAGGTTGCCCTCTCGACGCCATCCTGCTGGCGTTGCCATGCCGCCTCACGGGGGTCGCGTCCGGCCTGCTACCTGTTTCCGCATCGTACCTTTGCTGCCGGTTGAATGTTCGGGTCTGAGATCTTCGACTGTCACCTCTAGTAAGGAATCACCTTTTAGCGGCATATTCCGGTGTAATTCACCGTGATTTACGGCCATCTGGGATGACGGCCGCGACGCGCCGACGGGGCACGCGGCCGGCCGCCGGTCCGGTTACCATCGTCGTGTGACTGAGCGGCACCCGGATGACATGCGGCCGGTGGACCTCTTTGACGAGGGACTGCCGGTGCTGCCCGACCAGACCAGCGACGACACCGACCTCGGGTGGGGCGAGTGGCGCGGCGACGCCGATTCCGACGACGCCCGGCTGATCGAGGAGCGCCCACCGCACTGGGACTAGGTCGCAACCAGAAGCGGATGGTGCGGACCGGCGCGCGGCTGGGTGTCGTGTGGGCCGCTCTGGGCCGTCCTGCTCGGCGCGTCAGGACACCACGTCTTTGGCGCGGAAGCGCCGGAAGGCGACCGCGATGAGGATCACCGAGTACGTCACCGAGACGGCCACGCCCTTGATCATCCCGCTGTAGTCCGGGTCGGGGGTGAGGGCGTCGGTCCAGGCGTTGTTCCAGAACGTGGGCAGGAACTCGCGGATGGAGCCGAGCGCCTCCACCGCCTGCAGGATGCTGCTCACGATCACCAGGCCGACGGCGCCGCCGACCGCGCCGAGGGGCGAGTCCGTGCTGACCGACAGCAGGAACGCCATGGAGGCGACGACGAACTGGCTCACCAGGGCGTACCCCACGACGACGGCGAACCTCGGCAGCGCGTCGGCGGCCGGGATCGTCTCGCCGGTGCCCGGCACCTGGATGTCGTTCCAGCCGAAGGCCAGCGTGCCCGCGACCAGCGCCATGAGCGGCAGCACGGTCACCGCCGCGGCGGAGTAACCCATCGCGACGATCAGCTTCTGCCGTAGCAGCCGGTCCCGTGGCACGGGCGCGGCCAGCAGGTAGCGCAGCGACGACCAGTCGGCCTCGCTCGCGACAGTGTCCCCGCAGAACAGCGCCACCGCGACGACCAGCAGGAAGCTCGCGGACACCGACAAGGCGAAGGCGGCGAAGTTCAGCCCTCCCTGGGTGGCCAGATCCGACAGCCGCAGGGTGTTGCCCTGGCCGGCGGGTCCGGGGCCGAACTGGAACGCCACCACCAGGATCCACGGTAGGGCGAGCAGCAGCCCGAACATCGCCTTCGTCCTGCGGCGGCGCAACTGGCGGACGAACTCCACGCGGAGTGACAGCGTCCGTCCGGGCGCGTACCCGGGCGCGTAGCCGGGGGCCGCGGGGTTCCCGTTCACGCTCAACGGTTCTCTCCGATCAGGTCGAGGAAGGCGTCCTCCAGGCGGGGACCCGGTCCGTCCGAGGGCGACCGCACACCGAGCAGGTCGCCGACGGAGCCGTGGAACATGAGTCGGCCGCGGCGCATCACGACCACGTGGCTGCACGTCTGCTCGACCTCGCCGAGCAGATGGCTGGAGACGATCACGGTACGGCCGCCCTCGGCGTACGCCTTGAGCACCTCGCGCATCTCGGCGATCTGGGGCGGGTCCAGGCCGTTGGTGGGTTCGTCGAGCACGAGCAGGTCGGGCAGGCCGAGCATCGCCTGGGCGATGGCCAGGCGCTGGCGCATGCCCTGGGAGTAGGTGCGCACCGCGCGGTCCAGCGCGGACCCCAGCCCGGCGATCTCCAGCGCCTCCTCAAGGTGCGCGTCGCGAGAGGGCCGTCCGGTGGCCTGCCAGTAGAGCTCCAGGTTGGCCCGGCCGGTCAAGTGCGGCAGGAACCCCGGGCCCTCCACGAACGACCCGAGCCGCGACAGGACCGGCGCGCCGGGGACCACGCGGCGGCCGAAGATGTGGATCTCGCCCTCGTCCGGATGGATCAGTCCCATCATCATCCGCAGCGTGGTGGTCTTGCCCGCGCCGTTCGGTCCGAGCAGGCCCAGCACCTGGCCCTTCTCGACCTGGAACGAGAGGTCGTCGACCGCCTTCTCGCCGTTGCGGTAGCGCTTGGTCAACCCGGTCACCCGTAGCGGGATGCCGTCCGGCGCGCCGTCCTCGGCCGCTGCTGTACGGCGGCGGCCGGTGAGGAGGAGCCCGGTGGCGATGACGATCGCGGCGAGCGGCAGGGCCCACGTCCACCAGCCCGGCCCGGTCGCGGGCGTCGCGAGCGACGCGTCGCTGGGAATGGTGAGGGCGTCTTCGGCCAGGCCGACGCGGTACACGGCGGGCGCGGTGGGCGTGGCGTATCCGAGGTCGGTGGTGGTCAGCACGAGCCGCAGCCGGTGGCCCGCGGCGAAACTCCGGTCGATGGCGGGCAGCGTGACCGTCGCCTCCGTGCCCTTCTCCGTCGCGGCGACGCGCAACGGGGCCACCAGATTCGACGGCAGGACGGGCCGCCCGCCGCCCGCGTCGTAGAGCTTGGCGAAAAGCGTCACCTCGCCGGTGCCGTACACCTTGATCCGGACCATGGGCGTGCCGGTGACGTGCAGCGGCCGGGAGAGCGGCGCGGACTCGAAGACCGCGCTCTGGCCGGGCACGTCCATGGCCATGCCCGAGCCGGCGGCGGCACCGCCGAGGAGGCTGCCGAGGCCGGGGACCGCCGAGACCGAGGTTGGCGATCCGCCGGGAGGGTTGGCGATCTCCTGGTCGGGACCGGAGATCCGGAGCTGTGACCGGGTCGCGCCGTACAGGCCGGGATAGGCCGTTCCGGTCGCGTGGACGACGACGGGACGCCGCGTTCCTGCGTCCCGCCCGCCGTCCCGGGAAACGGTGAAGACATCGGGACCCCGGATGCCGGGTGCCGCTGCCCCTGCGCCCGCGTCGGATGCCCGGCCCGCCTCCACGCCCGGCACGGGAGAGTCCTTGAGCCAGCGGTCGAGCCAGGCCGTGACCCGTTCGCGCACCCAGTCGCTGTCGGCGTCGTCGCCGCCGCCGTCGTGCCCACCGCCCATCCACATCACCTCGACGGGCGCCCCCGTCGCCGCGATGACGCGAGCGTTCGCGTCGGCCTGGCCCAGTGGGAACAGCGAGTCGCGCTGGCCCTGGACCAGCAGCGTCGGGATCCTGATTTGCCCGGGCACGGAGACCGGGCTGGAAGCACGCAGCAGCTTCACAGCCTCGGGGGTGGCCCGGCCGGTCTTGGCGACGGTCTGGTACATCTCGCAGATCTCGGGCAGGAACCGGCCGCACTGGACCTGCCGCGCCGTCGGCGCCGGGCCGCCCGGCGCCGGACCGGTGGAACCGCCGGTGGAACCGCCAGCGAAACCGGCGGCGGAACCGATGGGGCCGCCGAAGGGTGACGTGCTGCCGCCGGCGCCGAAGAAGAGACCGGCCCACATCTTCTTGAACACGCCCTGCTCGGGGCCCTGCCCGGTGGACTCCGGGAACAGCGCGTCGGCCAGGTCGTACCAGGTGATCTGGGGGGCGATGGCGTCGATCCTGTCGTCGTAGGCGGCGGCCATCAGGGCGATGGCCCCGCCGTACGAGCCGCCCGCGACGCCCACGCGCGGGTCGCCGTTCCCGTCGAGCCGCACCTCGGGCCGCCGGGCGAGCCAGTCGACGAGCTGGCGGACGTCCTTCACCTCGTAGTCGGGCGAGTTCAGCGCGATCTCGCCGGTGGACCGCCCGAACCCCCGGGCCGACCAGGTCAGTACGGCATAGCCGTGCCCGGCCAGCCGCGCCGCCTCGTCCCGCAGGTCGTCCTTGCTGCCGCCGAAGCCGTGGGCGAGCAGCACCGCCGGGGCCCGGCCGCCGGAGGCGGGCGGGTAGAAGGTGGCGTCCAGCGTCACGCGCTGGTCGTCGGCCGGGCCGTCCACCACGGGAATGGCCACGTCCTGGCCGTGCACCCGCGGTTCGGACGGCCACAGGAGCCAGGCGAGGCCGCCGACGACCACCAGCGCGAGCGCCACCAGTGCGGCAAGGGCACGCCGCCCACCCCGAAACGTCATGCCGAGAGCCTACTGAGATCTCCTGAGAACCGGCTGAGACGAGATGACGGCGGGGCCGCGCGCCTGGGCGCGTACGTCCGCGCCCGGGCACGAGGATCGGGGGGCTGATCAGTCGAACGTGATGGCCGTGGTGAGCCGGATGTCGTCGAGGGAGTGACCCGTCTGGAGCGTGTAGGCGCCCTCGACCAGCCGCCAGCCGCCGTCGGCCCAGATCTCGGCCGCGCGGCGCGGGATCTCCACCACCACCTCGGCGGTCTCGCCCGGCCCGGCCTCCGCCACGGCGAACCCGGCGAGCCAGCGCGCCGGGCGCGTCCCGTCCGGCGTCACGGTCCCGTCCGGCGTCACCGGACCGCCCTGCGTCGCCGTCTCGTCCAGCCCGTCTGATGCCACCGGCGCCAGGTAGACCTGGACGACCTCGCGGCCCGCGCGCCCGCCCGTGTTGCGCACTCTCACCGTCAGCGTCCCGCCGCCGTGTTCGCCGCTGTACTCGGCCGACTCGTACTCCCAGGTCGTGTAACCGAGGCCGGAGCCGAAGCCGAAGGCCGGCGCGGTGCCCGACCGCTCCCAGGCCCGGTAGCCGATGAACACCCCCTCGTCGTACGGCAGGGCGCCGTCGCGGGGCGTCACCTCGACGACCGGGCAGTCCTCCAGCGTGGCCGGCCAGGTGGTGGGCAGCCGCCCGCCCGGCTCGGCATGACCGAGCAGCACGTCGGCCAGTGCGTGCCCGCCCTCCTGGCCGGGGAACCAGGTGAGCAGGATCGCCGCGACCTCGTGCCGCCACGGCATCTCGACCGGGGAGCCGGAGTTGACCACCACGACCGTGCGGGGGTTGGCGGCGGCCACCCGCGACACCAGCTCGTCCTGGCGTCCAGGAAGCTTCAGCGAGGTGCGGTCGAAGCCCTCGCTCTCGACCTCCTTGGTGGTGGCCACGACGACGACGGCCACGTCGGCCGCCGCGGCGGCGCGCACCGCCTCCTCGATCAGCTCGTCCGGCCCCGGCGACGGCTCCCGGTGGCCCAGCGTGAACCCCACGAACGGGAACGGCAGCAGCTCGGAGGGGAGCGTTTCGTGAACGAGACTGACCTCGACCGGCTCTCCGGCGGAGAGATCGATGTCGGCGACGGCCTGCGGTGGCGCGAGGAAGAGCGCGATGGGGTCGTCGCTCTCGCCCGTGATCATCTCGTCGAGGTACGAGCGGCCGCCGACGGTCAGCCGGAACCGGCCCATGCCGATGGCCGAGAACCGGTGCGCGCCGCTGGTCTCCGGGACGAACGTGCCGCGGATCTCGACGCTGCGCAGCTCCTCGAACACGACGCCTTCTGGCAGCTCACCGAGCCACTGGACCTCGCCTTCGGGCAGCGGGAACTCGCTGAGGACCCGGCCGTCCTCCGCCCGGCAGACCGCCCGGACGGGGAAGCGCGCGGGGGCGAGCCGATCGCCGGGGTCGGCGCCCCTGGCGTACGTCAGCCGCGCCCCCGCGGCGGTGAGGCCGTCGAACGGGGAGACGGTGTGCTCGGGGGAGACCTGGGCGCTGCCTCCTCCCATGACGCGCGCATCCTTGGCCGCGCCGCCGATGAGCGCGACGGAGGGATCCCCGGCGAGCGGCAGGACATCGTCGTTGCGCAGGAGGGTGAAGGAGCGGACGGCCACCTCCCGCGCCAGCGCCTCGCCGTCGACGACAGGAGGGACGGCGGGCAGTGGCGAGCCCTCGAGCGCGCCGACCCGGGCGGCCAGGGTCAGCACCCGGCGCGCGTGCTCGTCCACGACCTCCTCCGGCACCTCCCCGGCGCGTACGGCCGCCGCCAGCGCTTCGCCGTACACGGTGGAGGGGCCGGGCATGGCGACGTCGAGCCCGCCGAGGGCGGCGCGGATCGTGTCGCGTGCCGCGGTCCAGTCCGAGACGATGAAGCCGTCGAAACCCCATTCGTCGCGCAGGATCCGGTTCTGCAGTTCGGCGTGCTCCGTCATGGTGTGCCCGTTGACGGAGTTGTACGCCGCCATGATCCCGAACGGTCCGGCCTTCCTGACCACGGTCTCGAACGGCGCGAGGTAGAGCTCGCGGAGCGCGCGCTCGCCGACCAGCACGTCGACGGTCATGCGCTCGGTCTCGGAGTCGTTGGCCACGAAGTGCTTGACGGTGACCGCGACCCCGCCCTCCTGGACCCCGGTGACGTACCCGGCGGCGATCTCGCCCGTGAGGAGCGGGTCCTCGGAGTAACACTCGAAGTGCCGCCCGCCGAGCGGGGAGCGGTGCAGGTTGACCGTGGGAGCCAGCAGGACGTGGACGCCCTTGCGCCGGGCCTCCTGCGCCAGCAGGTTGCCGACCCGCCGGGCGAGCGTGACGTCCCAGGTCGCGGCGAGGGCGGTGGGGCTGGGCAGCGCGATCGACGGGTCGCCCCCGGACCACTGCGTGCCGCGCACGCCGATCGGCCCGTCGGACATCACGATCGGCGCGAGGCCGATCTCCGGCAACGGCGGCAGCGTCCACATGTCCCGCCCGGCGAGGATGCGGGCCTTGTCGTCCAGGCCGAGGCGGCTCAGCGCACGCTCCACCGGCTGGAGCTCCGGCCGCTCCGCGTTCTCCCCGGTGCTATGTGTGGTGTTGTTCTCGGACACTTTCAGCGAACTCCCTTGATGCGGGTGACCAGGACGGCGCCGGCGACGCGTTCGTCTTCTTGGAGTATGAACAAACTTACCGAGTACTCGGTAGGTTATGAGATGAACACGTTATAGACGTTCCAGGCGGCTACGCTGCCCTGGCCGGACGGCGCGACAGGACCGCGCGACAAGACGACGTGACAGGACGACGTGACAGCGTGAAGGGGAGTGGCCCATGGCGGGGCGGAGGGACCGGCGTGGGGACCGGCGTGAGGAGATCCTGCTGGCCGCGCTCGAGGTGTTCGCCGAGCGCGGGTACACCGGGGCGTCCATCGCGTCCATCGCCGAGCGGGTGGGGCTCACCCAGCAGGGTGTCCTGCACTATTTCCCGAGCAAGGACCGGCTGCTGGCCGAGGTCCTCATGCTGCGCGACCAGCGCAACCTCGACGTGATCATGCTGCCCGGGAACGAGGGCGCCGTGACGCTGGACACCGTCGCCGCCCTGGTGGAGTACAACGCCCAGCGTCGCGGCATCGTCCAATCCTTCACGGTGCTGTCCGCGGAGAGCGTCATCGAGGACCATCCGGCCAAGGACTTCTTCCAGGAGCGGTACGGAAGCGCGCGAGCCTGGATGGCCGAGGTCGTCCGGGCGGAGATCGGCGACGAGCTTCCCGGGGGCGTGACGCCGGAGCAGGCCGCCCCGCTGATCTTCGCGGTGATGGACGGGTTGCAGCTCCAGTGGTTGCTCGCGCCGGACGAGATCGACATGCCTGCTCTCTTCCGGGCTTTCGTGTCCCTCCTCAAGGCAGGGGTTGCCGCTTCTTAGCTGGATATTTGGTTTATATCGGGGTTGTCCCCGATTGCGTTGCGCCCAACGTGACCGGCATCATTGCGTCGCGTGACGATTGGAACGCTCAGGCAAACACCTCATCGAATCCTCGATTGGGCCCTCCCGTACTGGACGCGGGGGGAGGCGGGCCGGGAGACGCCGGCGGAACTGTTCCGGGTGCTCTACCTCGGCTGGCTGGCGGCGTTCGTACTCAAGATGCTGGGGGCGTCCTGGGACGTGTCCTGGCACTTCCGGTGGCTGCGCGACGACCTGGCCCCGCCCCACCTGCTCAACACCGTCGGCACGGTCATCGCCGTGGGCCTGACCATCGTCCACTGGTACACCGGTTACGGCGTGGACCGCCTGGCCTCCCGGTTGATCGTGTGGGGTACGGGCGTCTTCCTCATCGCCATCCCGCTCGACCTGATCAACCACCGGGTCAACGGTCTCGACATCACCGCCTGGAGCCCCTCGCACGCGCTGCTGTTCATCGGCAGCGGGCTGATGATCGCCGGGGTGACCCGGGGCTGGTGGCTCGGCGCGCCGCGCGGCGACGCGCGGGCCGAGCGGCGGCGCACCCTCGTCCTCGGCGCGCTGTTCGTCTTCTTCCTGGAGAACCTGCACTTCCCCGCCCAGCAGCAGGAGTACGGCGTGCTGGAGATCGCCTCGTGGGACCGCGGCGACCCGTACGCCGAGCCGAGCCTGCTGGAGTTCGCGGCCAACCAGCTCGGCCGGGCGGTGGACCGCGAGATGATCGTCAAGTTCTCGCTCCCGGTGCCCGACCTGCTCTACCCGCTGTGGGCCGGTGTGGCGGGCATGCTCGTCCTGGTCATCGCCCGCCTCATGGTCGGCCGCGCCTGGACGGCGACGGCCGTCGCCGCCGCGTACGTCGGTTACCGCGCGCTGGTCTGGCCGCTCTTCGTCGGGATGGGTTTCCCGGCCTCGGCCGTCCCGTTCTTCTTCGTGCTCGGCGCCGTCGGCGTCGACCTGGCTTTCATGGGCTGCCTGCTGCTCGGCGATTCGACGCTCGCCCGTCTGGTACGGCCCGTGCTGGGCGCGGCCCTGGTGACCGCCGGGATCTACGGCGGCCTCGCGCTGCAGAGCAAGTTCCTCTCCGCGCCGCCCTACCCGGAGGACTCGTGGCCGATGGCGGCTGGGCTGCTCGCGGCCGTCTGGATCGGCGCGGAGATCCTCACCCGGATGTACCGCCTGCGCGACGGCGACCGCGATCAGGAGACGGGCGCGCGGGTCAGCGCCACCGCCACGCCGTAGGCGAGGCCCATGACGGCCAGTTCGAACGCCACCCAGGCGGCGAACGCCGTCGGGGCCTGCCGGCTGATCGCGGGCAGCAGCCGCCAGCGGATGTTGCCTCCGAGCAGCGCCACCGCACCGACGAACACGATCTTCGCGATGACGAGCCGCCCGTAGCCGGTGGTCACCAGCGAGAGCGGGAACTCCTCGCCAGGGGTCAGCAGCAGCTCCACCACGCCGTTGAACAGGCCGGTGAGCCCGACGACGAGCAGGGCCACCGTGGCCAGCCGGGAGAACCGCGGCAGCGTCAGCGCCAGCAGGTCGCGGTTCCCGGCGAGCAGCACGGCCAGCGCGAGCAGGCCCCCGACCCAGGCGGCCGACCCGATGACGTGCAGCTCCATCGAGACCATGCTCATGTCGTGCCAGTACCAGTTGGAGGCGTGACCGGTCACCGGCAGCGGAAGCAGGCCGAACGCCGCCACCAGCACGCGGAACTCGGCTGGCACCTTCTCGCCGAACCTGACCGCGAACATGCCCACGGCGGCGCTTACCGTCGCGCATGAGGCGCTGACGATGAGGCCCTGGCCGGAGCCGATCCGCTCGACGTACCCCGCCACATCGGGCGCCTGGCCCGGGGTGAGCTCAGCGGCGCTCAGCACGGTGGAGATGAGCGCCGAGGCCGCCCACACCAGCGCGGACAGCACCGCCCAGTGCCTGGCCCGCGCCGCCACCGGCTCGGTCCGCTCCGGATCGTCGAAGCCGAGCAGCTTGGGCAGCAGGCTGAGCCCGACCGTCGCCGTCGCCGCCACGTCCAGGACCAGCCGCATGACGGGCAGGCCGTACTCCACCAGCGGGCCGGGCATCACGATGCCCTGTGCGGCCGTGGGCAGCGTGAGCCAGGTCGAGACCAGCACGGCGAGCAGTCCGGCGAGGACGATCGCGGCGAGCGCGAGCCGCGGACGGGCCACCGCGGGCACGCTCTCCGTCTGGGCGTTCTTCGTCTGGGCGTTCCCCGTCTGGATGTTCTCCGTCTGGGCGTTCTCCGAGTCCGCCCCGGGACCCGTCGTGTCCGCCTTCTTCGTGACGCCGGTCGCGGTCATGCCGTGCCCCGCACGCGACGGTCGTGCCGTACGAGCACGAAGGCGGACAGGGCGAGCAGCGCGACGGCCACGACGAGCAAGCCCCACACCCAGCCGCCGGACGAGCTCTGCGCGCTGAGGTCGACGGCGGACGTGGTGCGGCCCGGCTGCCCGTCGGCGGCCGGAGGCTCCGCCCCGCCGTTCGGCGCCTGCGCGGAGGAGGTCGGCGAGGTGGTGGGGGAGGAGGACGCCGACGGGTCCGCGGGCGTGGTCGCCGAGGGGGAGGGCTGCCCGGCCGCCTGCCCGGCGGTGGTCAGGGTGAAGGTGATCGTTCCGGTGACCGGATGGCCGTCGTTCGAGACGATGCGGTAGCCGATCACGTACGCGCCGGCCGGTCCGAGCGGGGCCAGGCCGATCGAGACGCTGTCGCCCTTGGCCGTGATCTCGCCCTGCTCGTAGGTGGCTCCGTCGGGGCCGGTGACGGCGATCCGGGCGAAGTCCTTGCGTACGGGCTGGTCGAAGTTCAGCGTGATCCGTTTCGGTGCCGTGGACACCTGGGCGCCGTTCTCGGGGTCGCTGCCGACCAGCACGTTGTGCGCCTGTGCGGGTGCCGCGACGCCCAGTAGCGGAGCGCAGGCGAGCAGCAGGACCGTGAGTAGCCGCCTCACCGATGATGACCTTCCGTTGGATGCTTCCTGACCCAGACATGGTGCCACCTGTTCGGCACCGGTACGGCTGCCGCCCACGCGTGATCGGCAGGGAGATCGGCAGGGAGATCGGCAGGGGAGGGTCTCGCCGTGGAACCGGTTCACGCGTCCGGCTTTCCCCTGCCGTCAGGAAAGAGCGATCCGAGTCAAGATCACCTGGTGATCAGCCGATCAGCCGATCAGCCGAGCTCGGCGACGCCCTGCCGCAGCGCCGGTGCCCGCCGTTCCGCTCGTTCCGCCCGTTCCGCTCGTTCCGTCCGCT
Source organism: Microtetraspora sp. NBRC 16547 (assembly GCF_030268965.1). Taxonomy (GTDB): domain Bacteria; phylum Actinomycetota; class Actinomycetes; order Streptosporangiales; family Streptosporangiaceae; genus Microtetraspora. The sequence continues at coordinate 61,443 of NZ_BSSE01000002.1, forward strand.
CCGCGCCGCCTCCAGCCGGGTGAAGAGCCGCTCCCACTGGAGGCGGATCTCGCCCATCTCGTAGCGGGCCGCCGCGATGCGGGCGGCGGAGCCGAGCCGGTGCCGGAGCGGCTCGTCCGCGACGAGGCGGCCGATCGCCGCGGCCAGTTCGGAGACGTCGCGCGGCGGCACGAGCAGGCCGTCCGTCCCGTGGGTGACGATCTCGCCGGGGCCGTGGGGGCAGTCGAAGCTGACGACCGGCAGGCCGTGGGCCATCGCCTCGATGAGGACCATGCCGAATCCCTCGTACCGGGAGCTGAGCACGAAGGCGGCTCCCTTGGCGAACTCCTCCTCCAGCGCTGTGGTGCCACCCATCAGGAAGACGTGGTTGTACAGGTGCAGCCGGTGGATCAGGCGTTCGAGCCGCGCCCGCTCCCTGCCGTCGCCGTAGATGCGCAGCTGCCAGTCGGGGTGCGCGTCGGCGACGACGGCGAACGCCTCGATGAGCAGGTCGAATCCCTTCTGCCGGGTCAGCCGGCCCGCCGCGACCACGATCCGGCCGGCCAGGTCGGCGGGCCGCCGCTCCGCGGGGGTGAGCGCGTTCGGGATGGTGGTCAGCACGGTGCCCGTCCCGTCCAGGACGGCCGCGTACCGGGCGGTGTCCGCCAAGGTGAGCGTGACGACGGCGTCCAACCGGGGATACCAGCGGGCGATCTCGGCGGCGAGCGCGGGCTTGTGCGAGTCGAGGTGCATGTGCTCCTGGGCCACCCGTACGACACTGTCCGGGGCGAAGCGCGCGGCCAGCAGGTTGAGCGCCGGCCGCGTGGTCACCAGTACGCCGCCATGGAGAGAGCGCAGATAGTTCGCGATTCGCGCGTCGCTGTACCGGTTGAAGGTCGCGTACCGTACCTCGGCCTGCGGGATGAGGCGGCTCGGCTGACGGAGCAGCCAGGCGCGGAAGGGGTGGCGCCACCGAGGCCCGCGCCGGTCGGCCAGTACGCGCACCCGGACGCGCGGGTCGATGGGGAACGCGGGAATCCGCCGGGTGCGGAAAACGCTGATCAACTCGACGTCGTGCCCGGCGGCCATCGCGTTCGCCTGGTTGATCACGGTTCGGATGGTGCCGCCGACACCGAAGGCGTTCATGATGAGGTAGCGGATCTTCATGTGGTGGCTCTCTCGCAGATCAGGGAGAGGTTCCGCTTCACGGTGGAGTACGGCCGGATGCGGGAGAACCCGTGGGACTGGGCCGGGAAGGTCATGATTCTCTTCTTGTCGGCGGTGTCGTCGAGGTGGCGACCCACCCGCAGCTCCGCCTGGCCGGGCAGATCCGGGTGCAGGTCCCAGACGTCCCGAGCGCTCGTGGTCGCGGCGGTGACGATCTCGATGTCGAAGGAGCCATCGAACCTCCGGCCGTTCACCGTCGCCGGGCAGCGCAGGACGGTCCGCGACCGGTCGCGGTTCCTGAGCGCCAGCGTCGCGGCCGCCGGAGGCATGCCCACGACCGCTCCCACGATGCGGATGCGGCCGTCCCTCGGCCACACATGTTCGATCTCCGCGTGCGCCGGCTCCACCCGGGTCTCCCTTCACGCTGTACGCTCGACCTACTACCCCAATAGTCACTACTACTCCAATAGTACGTTCCTGATAGTAGGAACGGGATAAGAGGAGCTGCCGTGCACATGGCCGGGGATCGGGGACAGCCCGACAGGCGATCTCCCGGGATGCTGGAAGACGAGGTGCTGGCCACCCTGTGGGCCGCCTCCGGCCCGATGAGTCCGGCCGACGTGCAGGCCGAGCTGGGCGGATCGCTCGCCTACACGACCGTGATGACGACGCTCGCCCGCCTGCACCGCAAGGGCCTCGCGACGAGGGAGCGGGCGGGCCGCGGCTTCGTCTACGCCCCAACCGTGGACGAGGCCTCGCACACGGCCGACGCCATGCGGGACCTGCTCGTACGGCGAAGCGACCGCGCCGCCGTGCTGGCCGAGTTCGTCTCCCGCCTGTCACCGGACGAGGAGCAGGTCCTGCAGCGGCTCCTGCGGGAGGTCGACGGCTGAGGCGAACGAGGCCCGCGCCGACACGGAGTCGCTGTTCGAGAAGGCGGGGCCCGCCTCGGCCGCGGTCAGGACCTGACCATCCTGTGGGGCGCGGGCTCACCCGTGCTCCGGACGTGTCGACGTTCACCGGCACAGTGTGCACCGACGTGATCGGCCGACGCCCCACGTTTGCCCGAAGGAGCAGGGCCCAGGGCCGCGCGTGTGGACGTGCACCGCGCGCGGCCGATTGATTACAGTCCGAGAATCACCGGATAAGTCCCGGATTCTCCGTTTGGGGCGAGGGAGCGGAGCGGGACGGAACGAGGACCGGAGCTTCCGTCCCGGCGCAGCGACCGACCCACCGGTCCTCGGCGTGAAAGCCCAGCGAAGTGAGAGAGGGCGTCGTCCGGCCCGGCCCGCGGCGGGAGATCAGGGGAGCACCGAGCCGTACAGCCAGGTGACGAAGACGAGGCCGGTCATGACGGGGACGATGTCGGCCGAGGCGGCGCGCAGCCGGAAGGCGGCGACGATGGACAGCACCGTCGAGGCCACGGCGAGCAGGCCGTACCAGGCGATCGCCGGAGGAAGGCCGATGGCGAAGACGATGTCGTCGGACACGCCGGTGAGGCTGAGCGCGGTCAGGCCGGTGAAGGCGAGACCGGCGAGACCGGCCAGAGTCCGCACCGCGCCACCGCCCCGGCGGCGGACCAGGGAGACGAGCCCGGCCAGGAACTGCACGGCCGCCGTGAGCACGAAGATCCCGAGCGGCGCGAGCAGCACGGGCGACTTCGAGATCCGGTACGGCGCCGCCGTCAGACGCACGTCGCCCGGCCGGACCGGCGTCGGGGCACCCGTGCCCGGGTCGCACGGCGCCGCGCCGGTCGTGGCCCGGTCGTCGAGGAACGCGGCGATCGTGCGGCGTCCGCACTCGCTGGACAGGAACACCCCGTGCCCCACCCCGGCGAACTCGGCGAACCGGGCGTTCCGGAAGGCGCTCGCGGCCTTGCTCGCGCTCTCGGGCGGAGTGGTCGGGTCGTAATGCCCGCCGAGGATCAGAGTCGGCGCGTCAGTGGTCGCGGACTCGCCCGAGCTGCGGGGCAGGTTCCAGGCCGCGCAGACGGCGGCGTCCGCGACACCGGTGAACAGCCGTGGCGCGCCTTTGCCGCCGTACGCGTTGAACGGCACCTCGTCCTGGCACTGGACCGCGTAGTACAGACCCCAGTCGTGCGAGGCCAGCGCGTCACCGGCCGCGTCGACGACCGGCTGGAGCAGCTCCTGCCGGCCATCGGCCAGCGCGTCCACGAGAGCCGGCACGATCGGGACGAACTCCGTCTCCCGCATCGCCTCCCCGAGGATCGTCGCCATGTCGTCGCCGGTGAGCCGCACCACGATCCGCTCACCGGTCAGCGGGTCCTTCGTCGTGTACGCGGCGGGGTGGGCGTCGAACCGGGTGAGCACCTCGTCGAAGCGGGCGGCCGCCCCGAGCTTGGCCAGCGTCGCCCGCAGGTTCGGCGCCGCGTCGTCGTACCAGTTGACCTGGGCGGGGAGGAACGAGTCGAGCACCACGGCGCGAGTGCCCCGCGGGTCCCTGGCGGCGGCCTGGAGCATCGAGCGGGTCGAGTAGCTGACCCCCATCAGGTTCCAGTTCTCGTAGCCGAGTGCCACACGCAGGTCCACCACGTCGGCGGCGATCTCGTCCGTGCGGTATCCGCGCAGGTCGATCTTCTCGGCCTGGAAGCGGCTCTGGCAGGTCAGCGCGCCCTTGATGATCGGATCGGTCTCGTCCGCCTTGGGCGTCTGGGGCGCCTTGGACGCCCTGGACGTCTTGGGCTGCTTGAGCGTCTCGACCAGGCCCTGGACCACCTCGGGGCAGTTCAGCGAAGGCTGTGAATAGCGGCCTCCGCGCTGCTCGACAACGACCACGTCCCGGTCCGGCAGCATCCGCGAGAGGAAGCCGATGAGCTGAAGTGACGGGGATCCGGGGCCGCCGCTGGAGTACACCACCGGATCGGGCCGGCGGTTCGGCGAGGTGGAGGTGCGCACCGCGTAGCCCACCCGGATCGTCCTGCTGTGGGGCACGTCACGCCGTTCGGGGACGAGCAGATAGCCGCAGGTCGTGTCTGAGGGAACGCCGGCCGGACATGGCCGCGTCTCGGTCGTCGCCGACCGCGTCTCCGCCGTGGCCGCGCGCCCGGAGGCGTGCGCCGCTGCGGGGCTCCCGATGAGAGTCGTAACGATCGCCGCCATGAGCGCCGTGACGGCCGCTCTACGCCAACCCCGCAACCGTCCGCTCCGTCTCGCCCACCCGGACATGCCCACCCGGACATATCGCGAGAAACCCTAGCGCGCCGGGCGGCCCGTGTAGACCTTGGAGAGGTCAGCGCGTACGCGGCCGGTGGGTCAGGACACGCGCGGCTCCTTCGCCCTGTCTCAGTGCGTACGGCGGGAGCCCCTGCTCGACCTCCTCTCCGAGAACCTGTCTCTGTAACCAGTGCATGAATACGGCGATAACGCCGTGAACTTCGCGGATTGGCATGTTCCAATGGAGACGGCCGGGGTCTCGTCTTCCGCAGCGTGCGAGCCCTGGCCACCTCCCCGACCATGGTTCCCTCACCACGACGCGCCCGGCACCTGGTGCACGCAAACAGGGCACTCCAGCAATCTCGCGCGTTCGCCCTACTCTCAAGATTCTTTCGCGATAAAGTTCCTACGGGCCACGCGTGTGTGACCTTCTGGAATGACCTGATCTCACCTACTGTGGAAGCCGGGAAACGGCGAAGCATGGGGAGCTTGCGTGCGTGAGACCTGTGATGTCGCGATCGTCGGCGGCGGAGTCATCGGATGCGCGATCGCGCACAGGCTCAGGTCGGAGGGCAGGAGCGTCGTCGTCGTCGAGGCCGCGTCGCAGCTCGGCCTCGGGGCCTCGGACGCCGCGATGGGCGGCATCCTCACCCAGACGGAGAGTTCCTGCCTCGGCCGGCTGAGCCCGGTGATCAAGTACAGCCGCGATCTCTACCCCGACTGGCTGGCCGAGCTGGCGGAGCTCACCGGGGTCGAGGTCCCGGTGCTGGACGGCGGCGACATCCAGGTGGCCCTGGATGACGACGAGATGACGCGGCTGCGGACCGAGGTCCTGCCGAAGTGGGAGGCCTCGCCGTTCGCGGTCGAGCAGCTCACCGCCGCCGAGGCCAGGTCGCTCGAACCCCTTCTCAGCGAGGCCGTGGTCGGCGGTTTCCTGCTGCCCGAGGAGCTGGCCCTCGACCCGCGCGAGCTGATGGCCGTCCTGCGAGCGACGATGGAGCGCGCGGGCGTCGGCGTCCGGGTGGGAACACGTGCCCTGCGCGTGGAGTCCGGCCCCGAGGGCGCCATCGTCGAACTGCGCGACGGCGGCGTGATCCACGCCGGCACGGTCGTCGTGGCCGCCGGGCACCTCAGCGGGCTGCTGCTGCCCGCTCTCGACGCCGTCATGCTGCCGATCAAGGGCGAGGCGTTCAACGTGCGCCGCCCGGGCTTCACGACGTACCCGCTGCGCCACCATGTCTTCGCCGAGATCACTTCGGATGGCCACACCGGCTACCCGTACCTCGTGCCGCGGCACGATGGCAGGCTGGCCGTCGGCGTGACCTACGAGGTGGGCGTGGGCGACCCGACCCCGACCGCCGAAGGCCGCGCCGAGATCAGCAGATGGGCGGCCGCCCTGATGCCGGCGGTGGCGGACTGGCCGGTCGAGCGGCACTGGGCGGGGCTTCGCCCGGCGAGCGCCGACCACATCCCGATCATCGGATACGTCGACGACCACCGCAGCCTGCTGGCCGCGACCGGGCACGCCGGCCTCGGCATCACCCTCGCCCCGGCCACCGCCGAGCTCGTCTCGGCTGTGCTGAACGGCCACGCCGACGAGCACACCCGGGAAAGGCTGGAGCTCTGCCGCCCCGACCGGTCCTTCACCTCGGTCACGACGGATCCGACGCCAGCTCCCACAGCTCCTTGAACCGCTCGATCCGCTGCCTGACCCGGGGCGGTTCCAGCACCAGCAGGGTCTGGACGAACGTGTGCGTGGTGATCTGGCCCACCTGCGGGGCGGACGGCGTTATCTCATAGCTCACGTTGTCGTCGAAGACGATGAAGTCGAGCAGCCCCAGCGGGCTGGACAGATCGGCGGCTGTCAGGATCCGCACCTCGATCCCGATCTCGGTGTGCATGTTGCAGATCTGCCGGAACAGATCCGCTTCCAGGCGTTCTGTGCGGTCAACGAAGAAGATCCGGCGGATCCGCACCCCGGCCCTGAGGCGGTCCCGCTGGGCCTCCAGATAGCGCTGGCCCGCGTCCGTCGTCCAGAACCCGCCGTCGAACTCGCTCGGGCCCTGGTCCACCACGTTGAGGCTGAGAGCGTCGAGGCTGCACTGGGTGTTGCGGGTCAGGCCGAGCAGCCAGTCGCGGTCCTCGCCCTCGTAGATCACGTTGCCCTCGCTGAGCTCCCGCAGCAGCGTGGAGATCCGCGCGATCTCCGACTGCGCGAACGCTTGGACCAGCGCCGGCATCTCCTTGTCCACCCGGGTCGCGTTGCTCACGAGCTGTGTGATCACGTCGGTCTGCACCGCCGACGCCTCCACCCGGTTGAACAGCTCGGTCGCCTTGGTGATCCGCGAAAGACCGGTCACCATCTCCTGGCGGGTCGTCTCCAGTTGCCTGTCGACCTCGATGAGGTATTGCGTCAGGAAGACCACGGCGCTGATGAAGGCGGTGATGAGGATCTCCGACGTGTCGTCGGAGAGCAGCTTCGTGTTGTTGGTCAGGAAGAATGTGGGGATGCCGACCGCCGCGGTGATGAGGATCTTCCGGAGAGTGCGGGGGAGAATCTCCGAACTGACCCTCGTCTTGCCTGGCACCGACATCTACCAACCACCCGTTTCTCTGAGTAGAGCCAGTGTGTTGATCGCGACCTGGTCGCGTACGCGTTCCACCAGTGAGTGCCACTGACGGCTGAACCCCGGGCGGCGCTCCAGGGTCTCCCAGAACGGCGCGAACGCGTCGTCCAGCCGGGCCGCCGGCATCCACAGATGCAGCAGGTGGTCCACCGCCGGAGCCAGCTTCGCCGTGACCTCAGCCCGCGAGGCGGTGCCGACGCGGGCCTTCTCGACGATCACAAGCAGGGTGGTCAGCAGCCAGTCGTGCAGCGCCAGGTCCTCGCAGAAGTCCACGATGCCGGGGCTGAACCCGCCCGGCAGGACCAGACGAAGCGTCCGCACCTGGTCGCGGCCCAGCGTGAACCGGATGCCCGTGCCCTCCGGCGTTCTCGCGCCGCCCCCCGCGCGTCCGCTTTCCGCGCCTCCACTCCCCGTGGGTCCGCTCTCCGCGCCTCCACTCCCCGTGGGTCCGCTCTCCGCGCCTCCACTCCCCGTGGGTCCGCTCTCCGCGACCCAACGCAGCCGCGTCCGCGCGCTCCTGAACGGCGCCTTCCTGTCCAGGAACGGGGATGCCTGCACGGCGTCCATGAACCGTTCGCTCACGCTGCCCAGGTCCAGGCAGTCGTTCCGCGCGCTCTCGGCGAAGCCCTCGGAGAGATCGGGGACGCGTATCTTGCCGAACACCTCGACGACGCCCGGCCGGGCCAGGTAGTGCGACCACGACAGCCGGTGGTCGGACTCGCTGCGCACCACCTGGATGTGCGAGGACCCCTGCAGGACCCGTCCGCCGGTCACCGAGGCCCGGGACAGCACCGTCCCGACGCCCCTGACCCTGGCCTGCGAGGCGGACGCCAGCCGGCAGTCCACCCCCGTCAGCTGGTCCGGCGACACCGCGTACACGATGGGGCGGCGCGAGACCCGCACCCGCTCACCGGAGAGCAGCCCGAGAACGCTCTGGCACAGAGACTCGGGGATTTCCCCCGAGTTCTGCAGGAGTCCGGTACGGACTTCCCCCATCACCAGCATGTGCGCTCCGATCACGGATCCGGCGGGTCACGCTCCCAGGAAGACGTAGGAGATTCGGTCGACGAGCTCATCCGGCAGGCGGATGCCCTCTCCGCCGCTCCGGTCGGCCACCTGCCCCAGGACCTGGGCGTCCACGAATACCTGGCTGAGGATCGTCCGTACCGCCAGCTCGACGGGCAGGAAGCGCGAGGAGAGCACCGACAGCGTGGAGTACGCGCTGAACGGGGCCGCGGCCGGGTTGAGCTGGACGATTGCCGGGAGGTCGTCCCACTCCGAGGGGAACGACGCGCCGCGCGGCTTCGGCCGTACCGGCAGCTCGCCCTCGTTGCGGATCAGTCCCAGCCGGAGCAGTTGCCAGACCGCCGCGAGGAACGGGCACGACCAGGTGCGGCCACGGCTGTCGGTGTCCCACAGCTCGACGTCGACGAAGATCGAGTGACGTCGCTTGGCGTTCTGCGCGGGCGGCTCCCACCTCCGCGCCGACCCCATCGCCTGTACGGCACCGCTGTACGGGGACCTGGTGCCGTTGCAGAGCCAGCCGGTCTCGGTCACCGGCGGGCGCGAGCCGTCGCTACCGGCGGGCGGGTCGGTGACCAGCCGGTCCTCCACCAGCCGGGCCAGCATCACCCCGTCCGCCTCGGCGCAGGCGGACTCGCGGGCGAGGTAGTCGATGGTCAGGTCGCACTCGGCGGCCGCCTCCAGCACCATCGGCACCAGCTCGGCCGGGGTGCTGAACCTGCTGAAGTAGTCGTCGATCAGGAAGCAGGTGCTGACCCGGGCCCGGCCGCCGGGCACCCGGGACTGCCAGCTCCTGCGCATGGTCTCCGCCCACGGCGCCACCTGCCGGAACTGCTCCCTGAGCCGGTCCGGCCCGGCCTGGAAGTCCTCCATGTAGAGGTGTCCCAGCTCGATGGACACGTGGGACAGCGGGGCGGAGGCGATTCGGCGCTCCGCCGCGACCTCACCGAACGTGGCGTACGCGGGCGTCACAGAGCCTCCCACGCGCTGTCGTCGACGATCTTCTTGGCCAGGTCGTCGAAGGCCGCGACGGTCTCGGCGTTCGCGATCTGGCTGGACAGCACGTCCTCGTCGGAGATGAGCTGCTCGCGCCACTGGAGCACCGGATCGAGCGGGATCTTGCCGAGCATCGACGTCCGCCCCACCCGGTGCCGCCCGGCCAGCTCGCGCAGCTCGCGGTCGCACTCGTTCAGCCACGCCTTCTGCGTCTCGCGCAGCCCCTCCAGTTCGGCGGCGTCCGGTTCGAGAACGGCGGTGCGGACGAAACGGATGCGGTCCCCGAGGGTCTCCTTGTCGTGCCCGTGCTCCACGCCCACCGCGAGCAGGCCCTGCCTGCCTCTGACGAGCCCGTCGGCCGCGATGATGTGCTGGCGGGTCCACCGGTGGAAGACGAGCCAGCGAAAGGGCACGCCCGGCAACCGCGCGGTCGCCGCGAGCGCCATCTGCGCGGCGAACGAGCGCCCGGCGCTCAGATCGACCAGGCACAGGTCGAACTCCTCCTCGAGCCGGGCGAAGAGCCGCACGCAGCGCTGCAGCATCTCCTCGCTCACCGTGGAGAACTCGCCGCCGCCCTCGTCGCCGGGGAAGAGCACCATCTGGCCGGCGCCAGGAGGCTTGGCGCGCAGGCCCTCGCGGTCGGACTCGGCCCAGATGTCGATCCGGTGCGGGTCGGCGAGCCTTCCCTCCAGGTAGCCGTGCATGCCGCCCTGGGTGGTGCCCCGCGCCACCGAGCTGACGCTGAAGATGGCCCCCGCCGTGGGAGAGCCGAAGTCGAAGTCGAGGTAGCACACGTCGCTGCCCTGGAGCGCGCGGCGGTACACGATGTTGCTACTCGTGACCGAGCGGCCGGTGCCGCCTTTGTCGGATATGGCGAACACGAGCATCGCTACATCGCCTCCGAGGCGTTCTCGCGAGCGGTCGCCTGGCGTTCCAGCTCCAGCAGGGCGTCGGTGATCAGCGCGATCGCGCTGGCCGGCCGTTCGCCCATGATGGAGCGGGCACGCTGCAGTCCCGCCTGGACGCCGCTGACGCTGGACCTGATGTTCTGCCCGGGAAGGACAGGGCGGCGGACCTGCTCCCTGCTGAGGAGGTGCTCGGCCTCGCTCATCATCTCGCTGGCGAGTTCGAAGAGCTGGGGGCTGCGCAGCGGCGCCTCGTCCCACGCATTGGCCAGGGACACGAGGAACTCCACGACCCGCTCGGTGAAGTACCACGAGGGCTGCTCGTGCCGTATCCCGGTGTCGGGGAAGGCGTTCACGGGCTGGTCCCACAGCCCCTTGTGCTCGCCCCCGGTGAACTGGCGGCTCACGATGTGCTGCCAGATGAGGTCGGCCAGGTTGTGCAGCCGCTCCCTGGTACGCGAGCTCTGCGCGACGTTGGCCACCCAGATCGTCCGTTTGAGCAGGGTGATGGCGAAGTCGGAGACGACCCAGATCATCGGAGGGCCGAGCTCCTCCGTGCCGGAGAGGTTCACCCGGACGCCCGGCGCGTGCAGCGTCACCGGCGGGTCGCCCGCGATCGCCCGGCGGGTGATGCGCGCGCGCATCGCCAGCTCCTCCAGGACGCCGGCGACCCGGTTGAGGTCCACGTCGCCCGCTCTGCTGCGGGAGAGGTACTGCACGACCATGGCGGTGACGCCGAGGCTGTAGTAGTCGGACTCTTTGCCGTCGGTGGTCCGCCACGGGATGTCCTCCAGTGGCCAGCGGCCCTTGCCGTACGTGGCCACGGTGCGCCAGTAGGCCTGCGTGAGGTCCCAGCGGCGCTGGAGCGCGGAGGCGAGCTGCTGCTGGGAGTCGTCGAGCAGGCCGAGGACTCTGGTGCGTTCGGACCACAGGTCGACGAGGCCGACCAGGGCGTTCACCGTGAAGTAGAGGTAGGGCGCGTCGGCCGCGATGCCCTTGGGCTGCGGGCCCACCTCGCGCTCGGTCTCGACGGTCGGGGCGTCCTTGACGACACCCCACGACCAGCCGCACTCGAACAGGAGGTTCGGGTTGTCGAGGTCGACGACGCCGGATCCGATCGTGAGCTCGCGCAGCCCGGCCCGGACCGACTCGAGCCGCTTCTGGAAGTCGTCGAGGACCCGCCGCCGGGGGGCGCCCGTCTGGTTCGCGGTGCGCAGCAGCGCCTCACCCTGGGGCGACGAGGGCTCGAACGCGTTGACGGAGAAGCTGCGCAGCATGCCGACCATGGCGGCCGAGAGCCGATCGCCGGCGAGGGTTTCCAGCTCGCGTATCTCCTTGCGGACGTTCTCGCGCCGCACGCTCTGCCGGAAGACTTTCAGGAAGCCGAGCATGCTGAGCATGAGGGTGATCGACATCGAGTACGAGTCGACGATGTCGATCTCGCGCTGGTCCGCGGTGATCTCGTCCCCGGCGATGGAGGGCTGGAAGTAACTGCCGCCGGAGAAGTTCGCCCTGGCGTCGTCGTCCGTGTAGGTGCGCAGGTAGTGCGAGAAGAGGCGCAGCAGCAGCCGGGGGATCTCGACGCTGTCGCCCAGCGTGGCCAGCGCGTCCAGCACGTCGTCCGCGGTCTCGTCCGGGGTGTCGAGCCGGAAGCCGGGAAGCTCCGCGGCGGGGTACATCAGGCACAGCAGCTGCTCGGCGTCCGAGATCGAGTTCGAGCCTTCCCGCCCGCCCCAGACCCACGATTTCTCCTGATAGGAGGTGCGGGCGGTGGCTTCCCAGAGCTCCAGGAGCTGCTGGCGCGGCTGAAGTTTCATGGATCCCCCTCGCCACGGTGACCCGGCCGACTGCGTCGTCGGCACGGATTGCTGTCATTCTTACCGCTGAATTGGATTTCAACAATAAGTCAAGGAGAAATTCCGCTGCGGCCGGCGGCTCACCTGCCCGGCCGGACCTACACTTGGGAACGCCAACACCGTTCTGGTATTTCGGGTTTCCCGACGCGGCGTAAGCGGCTGCCGGCCGTGCCGAACCCCTTCGACGAGAAGGGAAGTCGTATCGAGAATCCGAAATGCCTGCTTTTGAGTTCCGAAAGACCTGATCATGCCTCAAATGCGGACGACCGGGTACATATCTGCCGTGGATGTCGCTGGTGACGGGACGGCGCGCATGGAGGCGGTCGTCGATGCGGCGAGGATTCTGGTGAGCGGTGCCGGCATCGACGAGAGACTGCTCCGCCCGCTGTACGACCTGGGCTTCCAGGTGGTCCCGATCGGCCGCGAGGAGCCGTTGACGGCGCAGGCGCTGAGGCGCGAGCTCGCGGGCGCGGTGGCCTACCTCCACGGCGGTGATGAGCACGTGTCCGAGGAGGCGCTCGAACTCGCCGACGACCTCAAGGTCATCGCCTTCCTCGGGGTGGGTTACGAGACCTTCGTCGACGTGGCCGCGGTGCGCAGGCGCGGGATCCTCGTGACGAACACGCCGGCGGCGGCCATGGACGCGGTGGCGGAGTTCACGGTCGGCCAGATCATCAACGCCAACAGGCGGATCCCACGGCATCTCGGCACTCTCCACCCCCACTGGGCCGGCGCGGAGGAGCTGCCCGGCGAACTCGTCAGCAAGAAGATCGGCATCGTCGGTCTCGGCCGGACCGGCACCCAGATCGCCAAGATCCTGCGGTGCGGTTTCGGCTGCCGGGTCTCCTACTACAACCGCACGCGGAGAGAGGACCAGGAGCAGGCGCTCGGGGTGCGGTTCAGGCAGCTGTCCGAGCTCGCCGAGTGGAGCGACATCCTCGTCGTCATGGTCAGCGGCAACGCCGAGACCGCGGGCATGATCGACCGCCGGATCCTGGGAAGGGTCCGCCCTGGAACGATCCTGGTCAACACCGCCAGGCCGTCCGTCGTCGATCCGGAGGCGCTGCGTGACGCGCTCGCCGCCGGACGGCTGGGCATGGCCGTGTTCGACGGCTATTACCAGGATTCGAGCGTCGCCAAGGACCTGCTGAACGACTTCGGCGACCGGATGTACGTCACCGGGCACATCGCGTCCCACACGAAACAGTCGATGGAGCGAATGGCTGGTCAGGCGGTCCGATCCGTGGTCAACGTGCTGAGCGGCCTTCCCGACCCCAACGTCGTGGTTCGCTGAGAATTCAGCCCCTCTAATACCTTTATATCCGGATGGGCCGGAAATGAGGTCCTCTGTCACATTGTGGTGACGCGAAGATACGATGCGCACGTACCAGCCCTAGGGTCGAATTCCGGTGGGGGTGGATATGGAAGCCACGGGGGCAGGTGTGCTCGTCGCCGCGTTGCGCGGACACGGTGTGGACACGATCTTCGGGATACCCGGCACGCACAATCTGGCCGTTTACGCGGAGCTGGCCCGATCCGGCGTCACCTGCGTGACCCCGCGCCACGAGCAGGGCGCCGGATACGCCGCGGACGGGTACGCCCGGGTCACCGGACGGCCCGGCGTCGCGGTCACCACCACGGGCCCCGGCGTGGTCAACGCGGCGACCGCGCTCGCCCAGGCGTACTCCGACTCCTCGCCCGTCCTGCTGGTGTCGCCGGGGGTGCCGAGTGACCACCCCCGGCTGGGACGCGGCTACCTGCACGAGAGCAAGGACCAGTCGGGCGCCCTGGACGCCCTCTGCGCGTGGAGCCACCGGGTCACCTCGATACGGGAGATCCCGGCGGCGGTCGCCCGCGCGTTCGTCTCGTTCACCGAGGGCCGCCCGCGCCCGGTCCACGTCGAGGTGCCCGCCGACCTCTTGGAACGCAAGGGGACCGCCGATCTCGCCACGCCCTTCCGGTCGACGCCGCGGGTCCCCGACCCGGACGCGCTCGACGAGGCCGCCGGACTCCTGCGCGCGGCACGGCGGCCGGCGATCGTCCTCGGCGGTGGGGCGCGGCGGCCCGGCGACGATGAGCCGGTCACCGGGCGGCTCGCCATGGAGCTGGCCGAACGCACGGGCGCGCGCGTGGTCACGACGGTGAACGGCAAGGGCACCGTCCCGGAGAGCCACCCCCTGTGCCTGGGGGCCACGCTCCACCTCGCCGGCGTCCGCCGGTGGCTCGCCTCATGCGACGTCGTCCTCGCGGTCGGCACCGAGCTGGGCCCCGCCGATTTGTGGGACGACCTCGTCCTGACCGGCACCCTCATCCGGGTCGACGTCGATCCCGGGCAGATGTACGGCGACCACCTGGCCGACGTGCCGGTCGTCGCGGACGCCGCCCTGGCCCTCGCGGGCCTCGCCGTACGCGTGCCGGGGGAGCGGCACGTGCCCGCGCCGGAGGACCCGGTGGAGCGCGAGCGCGACGAGGAGCTGCGCGACATGACCCGCAGGTGGGCTCCGCAACTGGCGGCGCTGCGCGAGGCCATGCCGAAGGACACGGTCGTGGTCGGCGACAACTCGATGATCAGCTACCACGGCGCGATCGTCGGTATGCCCATGGACCCGCCCGGGCGGTTCCTGTTCCCCGCCGGGTACGGCACGCTCGGGTTCGCGCTGCCGGCGGCCATCGGCGCGAAGGTCGGCAGGCCGGACCGGCCGGTCGTGGTGCTGGCCGGCGACGGCGCGCTGCAGTTCAGCGTCCAGGAGCTGGCGACCGCCGTCGAGCTGCGGCTCAGCCTGCCGATCGTGGTCGCGGTCAACGGCGGCTTCGGTGAGATCAGGGAGGAGATGAAGCGGCGCGGCATGCCACCGGTGGGGGTCGATCTCCACGCGCCGGATCTCATGACCCTGGCCTCGGCGTACGGCGCGCGCGGGCGGGAGGCCGACCGCCCGGAGGACCTGAGGGAGGCCGTGGAGGAGGCGCTGAAGACGCCGCTGCCCACGGTGATCGCCTTCCGCGAGCCACGGTGACTCAGCCGGCCACCGAGCCACGCTGTCCGGCCGCCGGACCCCGCTGACCGGCCGCGGCGCCAGGCTGAGCGGCCACCGGACCCCGCTGAGTCAGCCGGCCGCGGGGATCCGCAGCACGAACCGCGCACCTCTCGGAGAGTCCTCGAGGGTCAGCGAGCCGCCGTGAGTCTCCGCGATCTGCCGGGCGATCGACAGGCCGAGACCGGTGCCCCCTGCGTCCCGGCTGCGGGCCGCGTCCAGCCGGGCGAACCGCTGGAACACGATCTCGCGCTGGTCGGGCGGGATCCCGCCACCGTCGTC
Organism: Microtetraspora sp. NBRC 16547; assembly: GCF_030268965.1. Lineage (GTDB taxonomy): Bacteria > Actinomycetota > Actinomycetes > Streptosporangiales > Streptosporangiaceae > Microtetraspora. Next base: position 76,483 of record NZ_BSSE01000002.1, read on the forward strand.
CACCACTTCGAGCACGGCCGTGTTTCCTTGGCGCTCGACGATGACCGTCACGTTGGAGTCGGCGTGGCGTTCGGCGTTGTCGAGGAGGTTGGTCAGTAGCCGGGCCAGTCGGAACCGATCCCCGTTGATCACCGCACTGGGCGTGAGGCGCCGGGTGACCGCGACGTCGCGCGGCCGCCGGTCGAGCTCGGACTCCACCAACTCGGCCAGGTCGATCGGGTCGTGCCGTCCAGGGGCGCCGGCGTCGAGCCGGGCGATCTGCAGCAGGTCGGTGACCAGGTACTGGAGCCGCTCCAGGCTTTCCAGCAGTGCCTTGCCCGTTTCCTGCCAGTCGGTTTCGTCGGGGTGGAGCAGCGCCTCCTCGACCTCCGCGCGCATGGCGGTCAGCGGGCTGCGCAGGTCGTGCGAGGCGTCCGAGGCGAACCGGCGTTGGTGTTCCACCGCCGCTTCCGCCCGGTCCAGCGTCTGGTTCGCCGTCTCGGCCAGCCGTCTCAGCTCGTCCTGGAAGTGCGGGACCGGCACTCGCTGGCTCAAATCGCTTGTGGTGATCTTCGCGAGTTTGTCGGTGATGGCGTCCACGGGTTCGAGCGTCCTGTTGACGGTCCGGTAGGCGCCGAGCATCGTCAGCAGCACCAGCAGGAGCGAGCCCCCGGCGATAGTGCCCAGCAACGGCGAGCTGACGTACCACGGCACGCCGGGGCTGGCGGCGTAGAGCCACCAGACCCCGTTGGCCAGATCGATCGGGAAGGCGAGCACGATCTGGCACTCGCCGGGGAACGAGGGCATGTCGCACAGGTGCCTGATGGCGTAGGTGTCGATGTCCGGCGTGCCGAAGTCGCCGAGCGGCGGCGCGTTCTTGACGTCCGGGGTCGCGGCGACCAGCGTCCCGACCGGGTTGTACAGCTGGGCCGAGAAGTCATCGGAATCGCGTATGGCAGTGGGGATGCCCTTGCGCCGCACCTGCTGCACGATCCGCACGGCGTCGGAGACGAGCTGCTGCTGGCGGTAGTCCGTGGCGTTGCCGTGGATGGCGAGCAGGATGAAGACCGACGCGACGGCGCAGAGCAGCGCCATGACCGCGCCCGCTACCACTGTCAGGCGCGTCCTGACGGACCATCCGTGCCAAACTCTCACCCGATCCCCCCGCGATCAGATGATCACAGTAGGTCAGCATGCGGGGGTTAGAGGGAGATACCACATCAAAACTGGGCAAACGTCGTGCCCGGTCACGGGGCGGTGTCCGCGAGCACCGAGTCGACCAGCGCCGCGACGAGCCGCGCGCGGACCGGCATCTCGCCGACGATCACATGCTCGTCCGCGGCGTGCGCCCCTCCGCCGACCGCGCCCAGGCCGTCCAGGGTGGGGCAGCCCACCCCGGCCGTGAAGTTGCCGTCGGAGGCGCCCCCGACGGCCACACCGTCCAGCGGCCCCATCCCGAGATCGTCCGCGAGGCGTACGGCACGGGCGAACAGCGCGGCCGACGAGGCGGGATCGAGGGGAGGCCGGTTGGGGCCGCCCCGGAGCTCCAGCCGCGTGCCCGGGAGCCGCGGAGCGAGCCCGCGCATGAGCTCGTCCACCCGGCGTTGCGACGCGAGGTCGGGCACCCGGACGTCGACGGCCACCCGGCCCGTCGCCGGGACGGTGTTCGTGCTGGTCCCCGACGAGAGCACGGTGGGGGTCACCGACACCATGCCCGCGTCGGACGAGGAGTCCACCCGGTGCGCGATCTCCGTGATCGCCAGGATCTGGTGTGCCAGCTCCACGCCCGCGTTGGCGCCGAGCTCGGGTTCGAGACCCGCGTGCGCGGCCCTGCCGTACACGAGCAGCTCGTAGCGGGAGACGCCCTTGCGCGCCGTCTTGAGCGCGCCTCCGCCGGCGCTCGCCTCCAGCACGAACGTGGCCGCGCAGCCCGCCGCGGTCGACTCGATGAGCGGCCGGGACGTCGGCGACCCCAGCTCCTCGTCACCCACGACCAGCACGCAGATCCCGTCGGGCGAGGGCAGCGAGGCGAGCGCGTGGAACAGCTGCACGAGCCCCGCCTTCATGTCGAAGACGCCCGGCCCGCGAGCCACCCCGTCGGTCACGGACCACGGATGCGCGAGCAGCGAACCGATCGGCCACACGGTGTCGTGGTGGCCGAGCAGCAGCACCCGCGGCGTGCCGAACGACCACCGCAGGTGGGTGACGCCGTCGATCACGATCGTCTCCGGCTCCGCGCCCAGGAGGCGGAGCCCCTGGTCCGCGACCGCCTTCGCGCTGCGCTCGACCGCCGCGTGGTCGGTGGAGTACGACTCGCACGAGACGAGCTCCTCCAGGTCCGCCAGCATCGCGTCGAGGTTCACCGGGGGTGCCCGAGCTCCGCGCGGAACAGGCGCATCACATTGCCGCCGAGGATCTTGGTGATCTCGTCCTCGGAGAGGCCGCGCTTGAGCAGCCCCTCGGTGACCAGCGGCATCCCGCGAGGACCGTCCAGACCGGGGATGGCCGCGTTGGTGTCGAGCCCGCTGAAGCTGACGTCCTCGCAGCACGGCGGGGTGAGGTCGGCGTAGACCTCCTTGATGAAGTCCGGGCCGAGGCCCACGTGGTCGATCCCCGCCACGTTCGCGATGTGCTCGATGTGGTCCACCAGATGGTCCATGGTCGCCGAGCGCGCGTCCTCGGTGAGGAAGGCGGCGAGGAAGTTCACGCAGATCACGCCGCCGGTCGCGGCGACGCCGCGGAGCTGTTCGTCGGTGAGGTTGCGGTGGTGGTCGCGCAGCGCGCGGGCGGAGGAGTGCGTGGCCATGACCGGCCGGGTGGCGATTTCCAGGACGTGCTCCACGCCGGTCGCCCCGAGGTGCGACACGTCGAAGATCATGCCCAGCCGTTCCATCTCCTGGACGGCCTCGACGCCGGCGCCGGTCAGCCGGGAGCCGGTGGCGTCCTCGCCGCTGCCGTCGGCGAGGGGCGTACGACCCCAGTGGGCGATCGAGGCCACCCGCACGCCGAGCCGATGAATGGTCGGGATCAGCTCGACGCTGTCGTCGATGCCGGGCATGCTCTCCATGGCCAGGACCAGCGCGATCCTGCCGAGGGCGAGCGCCTCGTCGATCTCGTCCCCGCTCCGGCACAGCCGTACGGCCTCGGGGTTGCCCTCGGCGATCACATGCGCGCACTCGATCATGCGCAGGGTCTGGCGGAGGGACCCTTCCGGGCGGAACTCGTCGTCGATGAACACCGGGAGGACCTGAACGTCCACCCCGCCCTCGACAAGCTGCGGCAGCCACTGGCGCTGGAAGAACGAGGCCCACTGCCGGGGCGGCCGGGCCGAGACCGCCATGAGCAGATCGTTGTGGGTGTCTGCGACGACGGCGTCGTTGTGCAGATCGTGAAAGGGCATGCCGGAATCCCTTCTAGAAAGGCGCTTATCGGACGTTACCCCCACTTGACCTTCGGCGCTCGGCGAGGCACGCCAGGAGAGGCACGGAGGAGTCCTCGATCACGGAAAGTCCCCGCCGGCGGTAGTCTGCGCCTGTGCTTGCGGACGTCGTTGCCGAGATGGAGACGCTGTACGACCCCGCCTGGGCGGAGTCCTGGGACGCGGTCGGGCTGGTCTGCGGTGATCCCGCGCAGGAGGTGCGGAAGATCCTCTTCGCCGTCGATCCCGTCGCGGCCGTCGTGGACGAAGCGATCGAGTGGGGTGCGGACATGATCATAACGCACCATCCGCTCTATCTGCGGGGCACGACCAGCGTCGCGGCCACCACCTTCAAGGGCCGTGTGATTCACCGGTTGATCAGGAACGACGTCGCGCTCTACGCCGCGCACACCAACGCCGACGTCGCCGATCCCGGGGTGTCCGACGCGCTGGCCCGGGCCGTCGGCCTGTTCGGAGAGCTGCGCCCGCTGCTGCCCTCCGCCGAGGATCCGCGCCGCGGCCTCGGCCGGATCGGGACGCTGCCGTCCCCCATGCCGCTGCGCGAGTTCGCCGCGCGCGCCGCGTCCGGCCTGCCGGCCACGGCCGGGCCGTTGCGTGTGGCCGGTGACCCCGAGCGGCCGATCGTCACCGTGGCGGTCAGCGGGGGAGCGGGCGACTCCCTCCTCGGTACGGCACGCGCCTCCGGAGCCGACGTGTTCCTGACCGCCGACCTGCGCCACCACCCGGCGAGCGAGTTCATGGAGGCCGAGGGAGGCCCGGCACTGATCGACGCCTCGCACTGGGCGACAGAGTGGCCCTGGCTGGCCGACGCCGCCGAGCGTCTGACGTCCTCGCTTGCCGTGAAGGGCATTAATGTTGAGGCGCGCGTCTCCCACATCGTCACCGACGCGTGGACGTCGACGACACCGTAATCGCCCCCGCGAGCACCTTGAGGATCTGCGATGAAGGCCGCACCCGAAGCACAGAAGCGTCTGCTCGATCTGGCGGAGCTCGACGCGGGTCTCGACCGGCTGCGGCACCGCCGCCGCACCCATCCCGAACTCGCCGAGATCGATGAGCTGTCCAAGAGCCTCGCTCGCGCCGCCACGCAGGCCATCTCCGCCGAGACCGAGGCCGGTGACCTCGCCAGAGAGCAGTCCAAGGCCGAGGCGGACGTGGAGGCCGTCCGCGTCCGGGTCGACCGCGACCAGAAGCGCCTCGACTCCGGTCAGGTGAGCTCCCCGAAGGACCTGGCGAGCCTGCAATCGGAGCTCACCTCCCTGCACCGCCGCCAGGGCGACCTCGAAGAGGTCGTGCTGGAGATCATGGAGCGTCGTGAGGCGGCCGACGCGCAGGTCGCGACCTTCACGAGCCGGCGCGAGGAGGCGGCCGCGACGCTGGCGGCCGCCGAGGACCGGCGCGACGCGGCCTTCACGGAGATCGACAAGGAGGCGGCCGAGCTGCAGGACCGGCGCCCTGCGATCACCGCCGACATCCCCGACGACCTGCTGGCGCTGTACGGCAAGCTGCGGGAGCAGTCCGGCGTCGGCGCCGCCATGCTGCACGGCGGTCGCTGCCTCGGCTGCCGGACCAGCCTCTCCATCGCCGACCTCAACCGCATCCGCGCGGCAGCGCACGACGAGGTCGTGCGCTGTGAGGAGTGCCGCCGGATCCTGGTCCGCACCGCGGAGTCCGGCCTGTGAGGTTCGTCGTCGAGGCCGACGGCGGATCCCGGGGCAATCCCGGCCCCGCGGGATACGGCGCCGTGGTCAAGGACATCGACGGCCGAGTGCTCGTCGAGGCCGCCGAGGCGATCGGCACCGCGACCAACAACGTCGCCGAATACCGCGGCCTCATCGCGGGCCTGGAGTCCCTGCTGACCGTCGGCGGCGAGGGGGTGTCCGCCGAGGTGCGGATGGACTCCAAGCTCGTCATCGAGCAGATGGCCGGCCGCTGGAAGATCAAGAACGAGGGCCTGCGGCCGCTCGCGCTCGAAGCGGGCGCGCTCGCCCGGCGGCTCCAGGTCACCTGGAAGTGGATCCCGCGCGAGCAGAACAGCCACGCCGACCGCCTCGCCAACGAGGCCATGGACGCCGCGGCCAAGGGCCTGAAGTGGGAGTCCACGGGCGTCGCCGACTTCGTGTCCGCACCCGCCTCCGGGACTGCGCCTGCGGCCGGGCCCGCCGCGCCCGCGCGTGAGCACGCGCCGATCTCCGACCTCGCGCCCGGGCCCACCGCACCCGCTCTCGTCCCCGAGCCGGCCGCCTCTCTTGCCGCGCCCGCGCCGGCCGCCCCCTCTACCGCCGTCCGGCGGGAGCGAGGAGAGGGCACCGGTTGGATGGCGCGCCCCACGCGCGTTGCCACGTCGTTCCTGCTGCTCCGGCACGGGGAGACGCCGCTCTCCGTGGAGAAGCGCTTCTCTGGAACGGGAGATCCCTCGCTCACTCCCAGGGGGCTGGCCCAGGCCGAGGCCGCCGCGCTACGGCTCTCGCGCGAGCCGTACGCGATCGACGTGATCGTCACCTCCCCGCTGGCGCGGGCCAGGCAGACGGCTGAGGCGGTCGCCTCGCGTACCGGCGTGCCGGTGCGGATCGAGCAGGACCTCAGGGAGGCCGACTTTGGCGCCTGGGAGGGGCACACGTTCGCCGAGATTCAGCGGAGCTGGGCGGCTGAGCTGGCGGCCTGGCTCAGTGACCCCTCGGCCGCCCCGCCCGGTGGCGAGAGCTTCGCCGCCGCGGGACGGCGGGTGGAGCTGGCCAGGGACCGGATCATCGCCGAGCACGAGGGCAAGACCGTGCTCGTCGTCTCGCACGTGACCCCGATCAAGCTGCTGCTCCGCTTCGCGCTCATGGCGCCGCCGGAGGCCCTCTACCGGATGCATCTCGATGTGGCCTGCCTCTCGGTGATCGACTACTACGCCGACGGCCCCGCCGTCGTGCGGGCGCTCAACGACACCTCCCACCTGGGCTGATCAGCACCGGGCGTTCACAGGGCGCGTTCGCCGTCGTGTGATGCCGGCGATCCGCGGCGTCCGGGCGCTCGCCGCCAGGTTGGACAGTGCTTGGGAGGCCGTTAGGCTGGGACGCACGGCGGACGAGCCGGCCGGGCGGCCGCGTCGGGGTCTCGTGTTCTGCATGGACCCCGCCGAGGAAGGTCCGGGCTCCACAGGGCGAGGTGGTCGGTAACGCCGACCCGGGGCGACCCGCGGGACAGTGCCACAGAAAACAGACCGCCCCCTTCGCGGGGGTAAGGGTGAAACGGTGGTGTAAGAGACCACCAGCGCCCACGGTGACGTGGGCGGCTCGGTAAACCCCACCTGGAGCAAGGTCAAGAAGGGACGCTTCGCGAGGAGCGTCCCGCGCGCGACGTTCGAGGGCTGCCCGCCCGAGCCGCGCGGGTAGACCGCTTGAGGCCGCCGGCAACGGCGGTCCTAGATGGATGGCCGCCGGCCGGTGAAAGCCGGCCACAGAACCCGGCCTACAGGCCGACTCGTCCGCCCGCGCTCGCCACCGCGCCCGCGAACACGTTCAGGCCCGCCGCCCCCGCTACCGGGCCGATCCCCACGTCCGGCAACAGGTGACGCAGCGGTTCCTCGCCGGTGTGGCCTCCCGCGCGCCCCGGAACCTCGACGTCCGCTACCGGACCGTCAACGGCGACCCGTCCGCGCTGCTGTTCGCCGGCGACGCACCCTTCGCCGTCATGGTCATCGACCTCAACGCAGAAGGAGATCAAATGGCGGAGATTTACGCCGTCACCAATCTCGACAAGCTCTCCCACCTCACAACACATGACTTCTGACCCCGTTGGCGAGTTGCGCATACGCAAGGAACAAGCGTTAACCGGCTTCGCGGCCTCCCCGGAGGCTAGTGTGTGCGCCGTCACTCGGTACTCCCCGGGTTTCGTGTTGCAGGTCGAAGTGGGCTCGTCACCTCTCGCGGACAGCCTGCGAGCGTACGGGGAGGCGACGTCGGACAAGTCGCGGGCCGGTGCGCCCGTGAAGACCGGCCTGTCCTCAGAGTCGACGCGATCCCCCGAACGGAGCCTCTACCCACCGCAGCCGAGCGCTTCCTACCGGGCCGGTGACGTCGTCGTGTGTTCGCAGCCCGACGGCAGCGTGCCCACCAAGCTCCAGCTCGCGGTGTTCCTCGCCGACGTCAGCGGCATCCAGCCGAGGGACGCGGTCGTCGGCAGGATCGAGAACCTCGGCGCCATCCAGAGGCTGGTCGACGCCGTCGCGAAGCAACCGGTCTCCAACGAACTGCTGACCGTGCAGCTCACCACCTCTCTCGTCATCGTCTAGGGACCAGATGCAGTACGTGCTCGGTGTACTGGCGTGTACGCCACTGATGGCCTCCACGATCGCGAAGGCGTGGGACTGGGCCTGGAACGCCAAGTCCCGCTCCATCCTGCCGACCTCTCTGGACCGTTCGCTCACCGTCGTCCAAGGTCTGCTCTGCGCCTGGTCCGTCCTAGCTCCGGCAGCCTGGGCGCTTTTCGCCGTAGCCGCTCTCTACGCGACGATGGGAATCGCGGTCCTGTGGCTTCGGGTGCACAGAGGGCCCGCGGACTGCGGCTGCAGGGGGCGCTCCCGGCCGGGCCGGCTGAGTTTCCGGCTCGCGGCCACGAACCTCGCCCTCGCGGCGGCGGCCGCGGCGGTCACGATGCTGGAAGCGGTGAATCCGGAATTCGCACTACGGCTCTTCGTGCTGGCCACCGTCGCGATCATCCTGTTCTTCCTCATGGTGATCGTTCCCGCCTACCGGCCGCTGATCAAGCGTTATCGAGAACTGGCCGACAGGTATCGGCTGTGGGCCGCCGGGTTCCCTCATCTTCGATCCTGATCGCCTGACCTTAGAGAGGAGATCGCGAGAATGCCGATCGCCATCGTGGTGATTGTCGCCGTCTGTCTCGTGTTCACGATCCTTAACATGATCATGACAGCGGTGCTCTTCCGGCAGCTGGGCCTGTTCGTTCTGGGGACCTCGCGCGGTGCCAACGACAGCGGCATCTCGATCGGCCGCAGAGTGCCCAAGACCGAGCTACCCGACATCCGCACGGGCCAGCCGGTGAACCTGCACGACGGGCGGGGGAAGCTGCTGTTCTTCGGGTCGACCACCTGTGGCGAATGCGCGCAGATCTACCCGGAGATCCTGGACGTGGAGCGTCGTTACGACATTCCCGTGGTGAACATCCTCTTCGGCTCGGACGTGGCCGACCTGTCGCAGTACGTCGAGAAACTCGACCTCAAGGGGGCGACCGTCTTCGCGACCGAGGACATCGCGCAGGCCTACGACGTCGAGGTGAGCCCATTCGCGTTCGTCGTGGACGACCGCGGAATCGTCGTGGCCAAGGGACTGCTCAACAACCGCGGCCGACTCATCGAGATGCTGGCTCCGATCCGGCAGGTGGACTTTCCTGAGGAGACCTTGAATGACATCGAAATTATCGCGCGATGAGAAATTCCAGCTGGGCGCCGCCCGGCTGACCCGGCGCATCGGACGGCGTAAGTTCCTGGGCAGGTCGGGTGCGGTGGCGGCGGCCATCGCTGGGTTCGTCGTCGGGGTCGACGCGGGCCCCGCCTTCGCGCACGGCACGTGCTCCCCGCCCCACGGCGCATACTGCCGAGGGTGTGCCGCGAGCTCGGAGTGCCCGACTGGCTTCGTCACCTGCACCCCCAGCTACAACCGTGGCTGTGGCCTATGCCCGTACAGCAGCGGCTGGTGGTACACGGGGACGTCCCCCAACCGGCACAAGTGCCGTGACTGCATCTCTTCGATTTACGGCCCCATCGGGTGTAGTGCCACCTGGCACTGCGGCTGCAAGTCCACGACCCACTACTGAGAAGGCTGCTCATGACGTACGTATCAGTGGTTCTGGCGGCGATAGCCGGAGTGCTCTCCTTCGGCACCTCTTGAGGCCTCAACGCTGCCGGCACGCTGTATGCGTCGCCTCCGGGTTGGGCTCGTAGTTTCGCGCGCGGACTCGTCCGCGGAGCAGGCATGCTGGCGGTCGTCGTCCTCGTGCTCGCTGCTCTTTCGTGGTCGCTGCCAGTGCGGCAGGAGGCACGGCAGGCGGTGGCCGCGATTGTGGTCGGAGCCTTCATGGTGAGCGAGATTCTGGGCGGAGTCGGACATCGCAGAATGTCGCTGCGCTGGCTGGTACCGACGACATTGGTCAACGGCAACGATGCCACGGCCGCGATTCGGTGGGGTCGCTCGCTCGGCTTCGGGTTCCTGACCGACGCTCCCTATGCGGTTTTCCACGTGGCGCTGGTCGTCCCTGTTATCTTTGGCCAGGTCGGCGTAAGTCTCGTCGTGGTCATCGCATTCGTTGTGGCCCGCGCGGTTCCTTATCTGATCGCGCCTATCGGGCGTAACGCGTCCTCGATTGGCGACTTCACGATCGGCGGCCGTGCCGTGCTTTTCGGCGGCGCACGGATTGTGTCCGCCGCGGCGTTGACGGCCACATTCGTCTGGATGGTGCTGTGAAGAGACTGATGAACGCGGTGACCGCGATTGTGCTGATCGCGGTCACCGCCGCCTGCGCGTCGAGCGAGGTCGAGCCCACGGCCGCCGACCTGCTGGCACGCCCGCTGAAGGTTCCCCAGATCCCGCCGGGCGGCGAATGCCCGGTCACCAAGATCATGACGCATCCCACCTCGCTGGCCGGCGACCTTCTGGGCGACGGCCCGGCGAGACCGGCCATCGAGTCGACGCTGCCCTACATCGGCGATGATCCGGGCACCCTGTTCGCGGGCAGTGGGTGGGGCGGAGAGAAGGTGTTGTGGCTGACCGACCCCGGTCTGAAGATGCCCCTCGTGATCAAGGGGAAGCAGCTGGACGGCGACGGTCCGGTCAAGTTCGACGGCACGGACGGCCAGCCCCTACTCGACGAGATCGTCATTGCGCCCGACCCGTCGGCCAAGGACTGGCGCGACCGCCCGAGTTACGTCCGCCTGAAGCAGCCCGGCTGTTACGCGTTCCAGACGGACACCGCCGACGCCACACACGTCATCGTCTTCCGAGCCACAGGACCCGTCGTCTCGTGAGCACTGTTCGTTCCCTGACAGAGCAATCCCGCCTGGTCGCCAATGAGTAATCCGGCCTGGTCAAGGAGCTAGTGGGTTCTGTCGACACGCTGGTCGACGAGGCCGCCGTCGCCGTGTACCGCTGACCAACCGGATCTCGTCGAGTGGCGGCACGAGGCCAGGAACATCTCGCGCGAGGCGTGGAACGGTCTGCGAGCCGGACCGCCGAAAGGCTCCACCGGGTGGGAGGAGCGACCCTCCCACCCTTGCCGGCAGATCAGGCGCAGTGCTCCCAGCCGCTCAACGTCTGGAAGGTCTGGCCAGCCGAGTCGGAGAACCTGCCACCCCACTGGACGCACTTGTTGTTGGCGTACACCCGCACCGGTCCGGCGTAGATCTTGTATTGGTTGCCGTCACGGTAGATGGTGGACGAGCCTTGCACCTGGATGCGTGCCTCGGTGAACGTCGCAGTGCCCGCCCCTCGGTCCTTTATCGCAACGACGCAGTTGTGACCGTTGCTGTTGTTGTAGAGCAGGTAGTACGTGCCCCACGGTGAGCTCGTCATCCGGTCGATGATCCGATAGCCAGACCCGCAGATGCTCTCAGGCGTTGCCGCACTGGCGGGTAGGGCAGGTGTCACAAGGGCCGCGGCGAGCGCGGTCACCACGGCAGCGCGAACGTAGGCACGGAAAGCAGTCATGATGAGAGACCCTCTCGGTAATTATCCGCAGTGAGAAGCCGTGGGAGATGTGGAAACTTCCCACGAATAGATTCTGCCGATCGCGTAGATGCACCGGCCCCCGCCGGGTAGCGAACGAGGTCCCGCGTAGTACTGGTACCGGCCGTCGTCATAGTCCATGGCGCGCTGCCGGCAGGAGCTGGCCGGCTTGGTTTCCTCACAGACGATCAGGTAAACCGCCATGGGTTTGGAGACACCCCAGGTGGAACTGGACGAAACCGTTTTCACGCAGTTGCGCTTGGTCGCGGAGTCGTAATAGACGTCCAGATGGCCGTATGTCTTAATCGCGATGTGCTCGATGAGCGAGCCGGAGCAGTCAGCGGCTTGCGCGGGGGACGCACCGGGCGCCACCAGTGCGACCATGACCAGCGAGATCGTGGTCACTATCGATCGTAAGCTCATACCGTCCTTTTTCTCAGTTGGTCCGGTCGGTTGACTGATATCGGGTTAAGGATCACTGCGCGCTTCGTAAAGGTCAAGAGGATCAAGGTTCTGTGAATCGGACTATTCGGGCATTCCCTTGGCCTGAAGTTATAAGGCGCGTACATAATCTGAATTATGGTTGTGCTGTGCGTATGTAGCCCGGTTTGAGGATGGCCGAAAGGTGGGCCGCGCGAGGTGGATCGGATGCCGGCGAGCTCAGGGAACGCGCGGAACGCCTCGCGCGGCGGCTCAGCGGCCGCGCGGAGGCGGTGCCGACGATCGCGAGGGTTGGTGGCGGGGGCGCACCAGGGGTGGAGCTGCCTAGCGCGGGAATCGCCGTGGGCCAGGAGCGTGGGGCCGTGTCCGGCGGTGATGATCGTCGTCGCCGCAGACGAAGGCTGGCAAGCTCAGTCGGCCGAACACCTGGCCGCACTCGACGCCCTGGGCGTACGGCACGGCCTCGCGGTCATCACCCGGGCCGACCTCGCGAATCCGGAGCATGCCCTGAGGCAGGCTCACGGCCACCTCGAAAAAACCGGCCTGGCGGGGATCGACAGCGTCGTCGTCAGCGGGCGGACCCGGCAGGGATTCCCTGAGCTGGAGGCCGCACTGGCCCGGCTCGTCGCCGCGCTTCCCGAGGCGGACACGGAGGACGCGGTCCGGTTGCGGATCGACCGGGTGTTCACCATCACCGGGGCCGGGACCGTCGTCACCGGAACGCTGACCAGGGGAACTCTCCGCGTCGGCGACGAGCTGAACACGGGCGGGCATCGAGTCAGGGTCCGCGCTCTCCAGACACTCGGCGAGAAAGTGGAGCGGGTCTCCGCGACCCCCCGCGTCGCCGTCAACCTTCGGGGCGTCGACCGTGACGACCTGTCCCGCGGCATGGCGCTGGTGACACCAGATGCCTGGATGGCGACTCGGGTCATCGACGTACGGCTGGATTCGGGCATGAACCATCGAGGGGATGCGGTCCTCCATCTCGGGTCGGCCGCCGTTCCCGTCGGGCTCCGCTCCCTAGGCGCCGGCACCGCCAGGCTCACCCTCAGCCGCCCTCTGCCGCTCAGGACGGGTGACGGGGCCTGCTCCGCGACCCTGGCCGGCACGAGATCGTCGCCGGACTCCGAGTGCTGGACGTCCGTCCCGCCTCACTGCGGCGCCGGGGTGCCGCGGCCGCCAGGGCGGCCGCGCTTGACGAGGTGGACCTGCCCGATTCCGCGACCCTGCTGCGCTGGCACGGCCTGCTGACGGGAGGGGAGCTCACCGCGATGGGATGCCTGCCCAGCGGTTCGCCTGTGGTCGGCGACTGGTACACCGACCCCTCGCACTGGTCGTCGCTGGGACGTCGTCTCACAGAGCACGTCTCGCGACGACCCCCGCTCGATCTGGGGATCACCGTGGATGCCGCCGCCCAGCTGCTGGGCCTGCCCGATCGGCGACTCGCCGAGGCGCTCCTCGCACCGCCTCTGATGGTCGAGGCCGGACGGATCCTTCCCGCCGCCAGGTCACTGCTTCCCTCGATCGCCAAGGCGGTCGCGGAGCTGGTCGCCGACCTCGCCGCGCGTCCCTTCCACGCCCCCACCGCCGAGCGCCTGGACGAGCTCGGTCTGACGGGCAAAGCGTTGGCGGCCGCGCTTCGCTCAGGCGCGGTGACGTCGATCGGGAAGAACGTCGTCCTTCTGCCCGGCGCCTCGGCTGCGCCATGGTCTCGGGCGGTCTTCCAACTGGAGATCAGCGAGGAGTACAGGCCTTCCCGGCGTAGCAGCGCGCCTTTGCCGGCCTTGTCGAGCTGTTCGTACTCCTGCAGGATCCGGGCCTTGTACGCCGCGGAGTACCGGCGGGCTGTTGCCCGCTCACGTACCTGCGGGTCAGGGGTCTCCGGGTCTGGCTGTCGTGCTCCCACGAAGGGATATCTCCTTCCCCACCCTCGACACAGAGTTATGTACCTGTTTGCTACCTCTGTCTAGTTTGACAGGGAGGGCCTGGACTGTGATGGCTCGCCCACGATGGAGGAGGCTTTCACCAAGGGGACGCTGCTGGCGGTTCCGGTGCTGGCCGTCCAGATGTGGCTGATTGGTTTCGGAATCCGGTGGCTTCGGAACGGGTCGCGCTCGCTCGTCCGGAGAAGGCGTTCGCGCCGCGGAAGCGCAGGGGGGCACATCGGGGGCACATGGCGTCGGAAGACAGCGGCGAACACTGTCAATTGACGGCAGCGTTCCTGGCAGCTCAGAAGCGATGCCTCTGATTCCGCCGCAGGTTACGGGCATGGGGAATCAGAACCCGGCCTACAGGCCGACTCGTCCGCCCCACCCCCGCCCGAACTGGGCATATGATCCCGGAGTTTTGCCCCATCCCTTTGATCAGAGTTGTCCGGGGCTGGCCATGCGATAGAAGAAGGGTCCGAGCCCGGCGGAGGCGACGGCTTGGATGAGCGGAAGGTGGTCCTCCAACATGCTGGCGTGCTCCAAGTCCCCGATATAGACGGGGTCAAAGCCGGCGTCGACGATTAGTTGCTCGGCGACCTGCCGAGCGTCCGGGTCGGCAGCGAATAGGTTGCTCGGGCGGACCCGCTGCTGTCCGATCTGGTCGTAGATCACCGCCCAGTTGGTGTTGAAGCTCTTGGCGGTCGGCCCACCGATGATGGACTTGATCTCGTGCGCCTGCGACGTGAACTGGGCGGAGCGTTGCCCGTAGGCGTTGGTCGCGTCGATGGTCACCTTGCCAGCAATGCCGGTCACGTTCGCCAACGCCGCCGCGATTGCCGGCCCGGGCACGGCGACCAGGACCACGTCGGCCGCCGATCCGTCACCGCCGTCACGGCCCAACGTGATGACCTCGTGCCCGGCCTTCGACCAGATCTCGGCCAGTCCGCCGCCGATTCGGCCCCGACCCACCGTGACGATCTTCATGTGCGCCCCTGTCTGGTTGTCTGACCACGACTCCTTGGGCCGGAGTTCAGATCCATCCATGGTCCCCGCGAATGGCGGACCGGGGGCGCTTTGGGGGCACATGGCTTCGGAAAACGCTGGCAAGCGATGACAACGAACGGAAGCGTTTTCGCATGTCGCTTGCGGTCGAGAGCGAATCCGTGCAGGTAGCGAGCATGCGGAAATTGAACCCGGCCTACAGGCCGACTCGTCCGCCCCTGCATCTCTGACCTGGGTTTATGTCTGGGTCAGGTACCGCTGTTCCGGTGCTGTTCCGCCAGTGCCGCAGCGATCATGACTTCGACCGCACCTCTGCCGAGGTCTTCATCGTCCGGGAACAGGTGGCCGTATGTGTCCATCGTCTCGGCGATCGTGGCATGCCCCAGGCGCGCTTGAATGACCTTCGGGTTCAAGTTCGCCCTGATGAGACTCGACGCGTAGAAGTGCCTCAGGTCGCTCAACAAGCGCGTCCCCTTAGGCAGGTCTGCCGCGGCGACAGCTGCACGCCAACACGTCCCGAATGTCGACCGCTGCACGGGCCGGCCGGAGCGATTGGCCACGAGCACCTCGTTCACGCCTGGGGCGTAATGCTGCATGTGAGCTGTGATCTGTTCGAGCACCGAGTCATCCGCCGGGACGGTCCGCCTCGAAGCCCTGGTCTTCAATGGCACCAGCTTGGTTGCCTGCATCTGCTCATGGATGTGGACATGGCGCCACATTGGCGGGCGACGTGGGCGGCCCATCATCGGCGGCAAGCTCGGCAGAGCGCCGCCCTAACCGGTGACCCCAGGTTGGGCCGAGTCGGCCAGGATTGCCGCCAGTTTGAGGCCTTCGTCGGCGAAGAGTCGTCCTGCCTGCTCTCCTTTGGCTCGCGTTTCCAGGAAGACCAGCCGGGAGGAGCCGTCGCGTTGGGGTACGACTCGGATCTGCCGTACCTCGCTGGAGCCGATCTCCTGCAACTCGGGGTGGATCACGGTCGGTGACCAGTGAACTTTCCAGGCGCGGTCAAAATCGATGATCTTCAGGTGTCCGTCATAGGTATAGGGGACCGGGCCGTCGAGGGTGACGGAGAACGTGGCGTAGTAGGTGGCGGTCTCCCCGAAATTCCGGTTGTCCTTGGGGTGGACGCGGATCCTCTGGATGGTGATCTTCTTGGCCTGGGAGCCCTTGGTGAAGGCGTCATAGATGCCGTCGAAGTCTCGGGGCGGTTCCAGCACCTGGGCTTTCATGGCGGGCAGGTCGCCGCGTTGCCAGGCCATCAGGAACGCGGTCGCCGTCTGCTGGGGCGAGCCTTTGGTGCGCACCGACAGGTAGACGGCAGTGCCTAGACCGAGGATGGCAGCCAGGGCTACGGCGGTGGTGATCCCTGTCCGTCGCCAGCGGGGAGGAAATACGGGCATATCGGGCGACCCTATCGGCTGGACCACAACACGTGATCCACAGGATTTGACAATTGCTCACCGTACCCGCCTGAGATCAAATACCGGGCCAACGTTCAGAGACGGGCCACTAGATCCCCGAGAAATGCGTGGGGGCCTGTGCAAACGCGCGTCGCGTCAACGCTGTCAATGGGGTGCCCGTCGCCGGCGCCGCGAGACTGGCGAAGAACTCCGCTTGTCAAAGGCAACCGCCAGGCGATCTTCGCCGAAGACGATGCTCTGGTTGGGCCTGGTGTACCCGTGACCGGCAGGCGGGCCCTCGCTACGCCGGCCCCGGGGCCGATAGGGCGCACCTCGGGACTGCGTTTCACCTTCCCACCTCCACGCCTGCCGGCCAATCCGGCACGCTATACGCTCAGCCGGACCATTGACGAGTCGGTCCGGCCAGCGTCTCGATGGACAGCGGCGGGCATGTCTCCTGCTTCTGGGTGAGGTCCGCGAGTTCCTCCGGAGGCTCAGCACCGTCCCGTATGGCCATGACATAGGCCTTTGCCTCCCGCAGTCCTGGCTGCGGAGCCTGCTTGCGTAGGTGGCGTATCGCGGCCATCGTTCCCTCGGAGCGCAGGAGCTCTCGGACGGTCGCGACCAGCGGATCGGGAGGTCGGATGCCCTTGACCTGTCGGAGGTACAGCTCCTCCCAGTCCTCGCGTACGTATGTGGTGACGGGGATGTGGTGGATGCTCTCGTCCTGCCGGTTCACCAGGTAAGGGCCGTGGCCCACCAGCATCTGCTCATGTGCACAGCTGCGGATGTAATCCACCAACTGCCAGAAGACCAGCCAGCCGAGAGAATGTTCCTCCACGTCAAGGACAGCGAGTTCGGGCAGTCGTGCCATCCACGGCGACTCTTGCCGCTCACGCGACAGCAGGGCCTCAACCAGTTCGACGGCGCGTTCCTTGGTGACCACGCCCTCATCATTCACCGCAACTTGGACCAGGCGCACACCGCCCAGATCGACTCTGTTCCGTCTCCGTTCCGCCGGAGCGCCAGCGATGCCCAGAACCTTTGGCAACTGCTGGAACATGAAATCGCAGCTCAGGCCCGATTTCGAGGAGTAGCCGCAGGCCAGGGAAATGCTGCGATAAGAACCCGGCCTACAGACCGACTCGTCCGCCCTCGCCCCTCTGACCAGCAGCTTTCTCAGCGAGGCCAAGATCAGGGCACATTCAGGGCACACGGACTCGCAGCGGCCTGCGGCAGCGGCAGCGGCAGGAGCGGAGACGACAAGGCAGCCGGCGTCACCGAGGTCGCCGGTGGTGGTGCCGACGGCGGCGCGGGAGGTGTCGCGGGTGGTGCGGACAACGCGGCGCTCTGCGCGGAGGCGCTCGCCGCGTCGGGCGACTTCATGACCAAGGTGATGGCGGCGGCCTCCGACCACAAGGGCATCAACAAGGCGATCTCGGACCACGCCAGCACACTCAAGAAGATCTCCGAGCGGGCTGACGGCGATCTCGAGGCGGTCCTGTCCGAGATGGTCGACGCGTTCTCCCAGCTCGACGTCGACTCCGTCACGGCGGCCGACGTCAGCAGGGAGGTCGACGCGGCTACCAAGAAGCTCATGGCCGCCTGCTCCTGAGCCCCTTCAATACTCCAGCCCCCAGTCGTGCGGCCTCGGGCGACAGTGCCGGAGCTGGCAGCTACCGCGAGCAGGGAGGAGAACGGCGCAATCTCAAGGCCGAACTTGTCGCGCCGTCGCCGTCCCGCTGCCGCTACCCGGTGGGTCGAGGCAGACGCTTGAGCCGGATGCTCGGAAACGGGCACGTCCGGTTCTGGGGGGGCCGGGGCGCCGCAATGTGCTCCGGCTACCCGACGTGACATCAGTCCGGAGGAGGGGTGCGCTTCACGCCAGGACGCCCATAGCGCTCCCCGCTCACAACGGTTGATCAAGACGGCGCCATGCCGGAGCGAACCCGGACGCCTCAAAGAAGGCCAACGCCCTGGAGTTGAAGTCCCAGACCTCTGTCATGAAGCGCGTACACCCCGCCTCTCGGCCTGCCTCGCGAACAGCATCCAGCAAGGCGGTTCCGATCCCGCGACGGGCCACATCGGGGTCCACAGCCACGTGTTCCAGAACTACAAACGATCCCGCGTGCATGAGAGCGCCGGCGAGACGCTGATGGAGTGTTGCCATGGCATATCCAACAGCCTGACCCTCGGCGAGCTCGGCGATGAAGATCCTTACGGATTCACGGTTGAGCTGGTCTTCGAACCCCGAAATGAGCTCGTCGATCGGCGGCTGTTCCTTGAAGAGGTCCGGTCGGTGCGCCGCGTGGACGTTTTGCACAAAGCGGTTCAACTCTGCAAGCAGGGCTACATCATCACGAGTTGCTCGGCGAACTTTCAGCGGATGCACAGCACAACCCCCTCATGTGAGGGTGGAGACCATACACGCCACCGATCGGTATCCACCATCTGGCCAGGGCCCGGAGCCGTCTACGTGGCAACCCTCCCGTTTGCAGGCAGGCAGTCCCTCTGTCGTGCACCTGCGACAGCGCGGGCGGGAGACGTGGGAACTTTCTCCGCCTCGACGATCGCACCCGTCCCTGAAAGGAGTACGTCTTCGGTGCTGCGCGCGGTGGGGTTCTCATCGCCGTAGAGCGGCATTGCGTGCAGATTCGCGTCCGTGAGAGCCGCGTCTTCACAAGATATTCCACAAACAGTAAGATCATCTTTCTGCTCGGCCGTGCTGATCAGCCGGGCCGATTTCCGCATGCTGACGGGGACCGTCAAGCACGCCCCCATGACTGGACGGGAAGATCGATTATGAGGCGCACACTGATCGCGTTAGGCACCGGCTTAGGTCTGCTGGGCTCCACTGCCGTCTCCGCGCCGGCTCAGGCCGCGGACGACGTGACGGCCCCTCTGGCCTCCACTGTGGCGACTGCTCAGCAGGTCGCGGCGTTCTGGCTCGCCGACGGCGCCGCCAACCTGAAGAACGCCACGCCCTACGCCGTGGACACCGCGGTCCGCGTGATACGGGTGCCCAGCGGCGCCCAGCGCGGCAAGCCCGGCTATGTCGAGCCGGCGCCGGGCCCGTCCTCGCCGAACGGGAAACTGCCCACGACCTCGGGCAAGGTGTTCTTCGTCGGCGCCGACGGTCAAGCGCACTGGTGTACGGGCACCGCCGTGCAGTCGGTCTACCGCAACGTCGTGGCCACTGCCGGTCACTGCCTGTACGACACCGAGGGCTACAGCATCACGCTCGACAAGTGGGTCTTCGTTCCCGGCTACTCCGAGGGAACCACCCCGTGGGGCCTCTACGTCGGAAAGCAGGCCTTCGCCCATCACGACTTCGCCGTGTACAGGGACTCCGACCGCGACTACGCCTTCGTGAACGTGTACAACGGCGTCGTCCCGTCTTCCTCCGGCGTGCTGACCGACAGCGGGAGGCTGGTCGACAACATCGGCGGGCAGGGCCTCACCTACAACCAGCCGACGAACCCATCCATCGACGTGTTCGGCTACCCAGCCGGCCCAAACCCGGACGGAACCCAGCCCTACGCAGGCCAAACCCTCGAACGGAGCCACGGCAAGACCTTCAACGCCGCGGCTCCGGCCATCAAGGGCGACGATCTCATCGGCACCGACTCCCCATTCACCGGTGAAGGCTCCCTCGGCTCCTCCTGGCTGCTCAACTACGGCAATGGCAACCGCTCCGGCTACCTCAACGGCATCACGATCAGCGTCTCCGACACCGACGGCGACAAGCGCTACGACACCAGCGTCTCCCCGTACTTCGACGGCGAGCTCTACGGTGTCTACAGCGCGGCCAAGAACCTCTGGACCGGCTCCATCGCATAGACGGCCGCCGTACATCTCCGCCGCACCCGCCCACCCGGGCGGGTGCGGCGGGACCCCTCAATCGTCTTCCTCGTCCGCCCGCACCTACCTGACCAGCGGATTTCCTCGTACGGCGAGATCAGGACGGACTCCGGGCGCGCTGACACCAACACCTGGGGCTCGTGCCCACTCCTCGCCGGGTCGGCGAGGAGTGGGGTGCGCGCCGAGGTCAGCGGGCGATCCCGTGCAGGGAGCACACGTGCCGCCAGATGGCGGGGTCCAGGTCGCCGGCGCGGTCCTGGAAGGCAGCGGTGGCGACCCGGATCGGATCGCTCAGATCGAGGAAGCTGTTGTGGTCGGCGTTGTGATCCCACGTACGCGTCGGGATCTCGATGTGGTCGCTGCGATGGCGCTGGTCCTGGCTCGTGATCTTCAGGACGTCGGCGCCGTCCCGGTGCGTCCGCAGCACCACACAGGGCCGGATCTTGGAACCGGGCCCGTCCTCGAACGGCACGTCCGCCCACCAGATCTCCCCGGGGCGCTGCGCCGCGCCGGCCGCTCCCGCGTCCTGTCTCGGAGGCAGCCCGCTCGGCCGCTGCCCGCCCGGCCGTCGCTCACCGGACGGCTGACCGGACCGGCGCTCCGGAGCGGGTACGCCGGTCCGGCGGGTCGTGGGGCGTGCTCCCGGCCGTCGGGGTGGCGCGGCGGCGCCTCGGCCGGTGCCCGGCCTGGCCGAGGGTCGCTCCCGGCCCCGCCGCTTCGTGATGGTGGCGCGCGCTACGGCGAGGGCGGCGGCCAGCAGCGCGGCGAGGGCGACGAAGGTCGGAGGGAGATCCCGCATGGCCGCCAGCCTAGGGGCCCGCTCGCCGGGCGCGGAACGCCCTGACCTGACCCGCAAGCGGATCCCGGAGCAGATCATGCCCTTCTGGTGCGGAAGCCGTGGAGTTCGCCCGCAACATGGGCGCAAGCCGTACGGAGATCAGGAGTGGGCGTCCCACGCCGCGAGGATGCGGGCCTCCTTTTCTGGGGCGATGCCGTGGCTGAGCATGGAGGTCCCGAAGCTGCGCTGGTCTTCCGGAATGTCCTTCAGCCACTCCCAGGTGTCCCGGACCGTCTCGGCGACGGGACGGCAGGTGAGCCCGGCGGCGAGCGCCTTGGCCGAGGACGGCAGCCAGGTCCCCGCCGTCTCGGGGCTCTCCGCCATCCACAGCGGCAGCTCCGTCCACATCCGGACAGCGTGCTCCTGTAGGACGGCGTCATCCACCCAGACCAGCTCGGCGTCGGAGCCGGTGACCTCGACGCAGTCCCGCAGCCAGTCGCCGTACGTGGTGTTCCCTCGCACGCCCGAGGTGAGGAACCGGCCCGTCGTGCGCTTGGTCGCCTGGTCCACGGTGAAGGCCGCGATGTCCCGGGCGTCGATCACTTGCATGGGCCGTGACGGGTCGCCCGGCGCGAGCACTCGGCCTCCCTTGGCGATCCGGGTGAGCCACCACGGCAGCCGCCCGACGTTCTCGTACGGCCCGAGGATGAGGCCCGGCTCGATGATCAGGGTCTGCCCGTCGAAGTACTCCTCGACCGCACGCTCGCAGCCCGCCTTGAGCACGCCGTAGTCCCCGAAGTCGCGGTCCGCGTCCGGCGGGCACTCGTGCCGGGGCGAGTCCTCGTCGAGACCCGGCACGGCCGGAAAGCCGGGGAACGCGGAGATGCTGGAGATGAACGTGTAGTGCCCGGCGTGCCCGGACAGCCTGCGCACCGAGTCGAGGACGACCCGCGGGGTGAAGCCGCACACGTCGATCACGAGATCCCAGTGGCGTCCCTCGACGAGACGGTCCAGGTCGGCGGACACCTCGCGGTCGCCGTGCACCGTCTCGACTCCGGGCGCGTCAGGCCCGCTCTTGCCGCGGTTGAACGTCGTGACCTCGTGTCCCTGGCGGAGCGCCTCCGCCACGATCGCCCGTCCGAGGAACACGGAACCGCCGATAACCAAGATTCTCATGGCGCCATCCTTCGCCCGATCGCGGCGGGTGTCTCCGTCATTTCACGGTGAGCGGACGACATGCGCTCAGAGTGAACGGCGCGATCCGGCCGGGAGCCGCGGCGTGGCCCCCAGGCCACGGCCTCAGCCGGTGCACAGCGCCGGTACGGGCGTGAAGCGCTCCCGGTGCAGCACGTGGACGCTGGCCGAGCCGATGTCGAAGTAGAGGCCGGCGAGCTCCAGCTTCCCCAACCGGACCAGGGCGTCCACGCGGGGATGGGAACGCAGGTTGTCCAGCTGCTGGATCACGTTCACTCGGCAGAGCCGATCCAGCGGGCCCGCGTCGTCATCCGTGCTCTCCGTCGCCGCGAACCGCGCCATCGTGTGCCGTCCGTGGCGGAGCCAGCCCCGCAGGGACGGGAACTCGGCCTCGAACTCCGCAGGCGCCGCCGGGACCTCGCCCAGCAACGCCGCCATCGCGCCGCAGCCGGAATGCCCGCACACGGTGATCGTCCCCACCTCCAGGACTCCCACGGCGTACTCGATCGCGGCCATGACGGAGTCGTCGTGCGGGGCGGTGCGGTGGCGGGGGACCAGGTTTCCGATGTTGCGCACGGTGAACAGGTCACCGGGCCCGCTCGCGGTGATGATGTTCGGCACGATCCGTGAGTCCGCGCACGTGATGAACAGATGCGAGGGCGCCTGCCCGCGCGCCAGCCGGGTGAGCAGCGGCCGCACCAGCGGGGCCGTCCGCCGCTGGAACTCCCGCGTCCCCTTCAGCAGGTCCGGTACGGCGTCGGCCTCGGCGGAGGGCACGGGAAGGACCGGATCCGGGGAGAGGTCGCCGGCCGGAGCTCCGGAGCGCCGGTACGCCCAGGGAAGCCACCAGCGGTCGTTCCGGAACGGGCTCGTGGCCGGGAACATCCGGGTGCCGCTCACGGCGGCCGAGTACCACTCGTGCAATTCGTCGATGTCGATCGTGCCGCCGGTCCGTTCGTGCTCCAGCCGCCAGGCGTGCAGCGCCTCGAAGGCGGCGTTGTCCATGAAGTCGACGTGCAGGTCGAGCTCGACCGCCGCCCCCGCGGGGATGGCCCGCAGCGACTCGGTCAGCCGGGGCACGCCGAGAAAGGTGAGCGACCCGGTTACGACGACGCGCCAGCAGCCGGCGTCGGGCCGTACCTGCACCGAGAGCCAGGTGAGGCGGCGGAGCGCGAGGCGACCACGCCGCCGACGACCGCCGCGACCAGTCCGGCGGCGATCGGCGCGTCCGACGCGACGGCTATCCCGAGGGAGAGGGGGACCGCGACGAGGAAGACCATCAGCGAGGCGGGTACGTCGTGCCGGAATACGGAACGCCAATCACGATTTGTATTCGAATAGACACTCTCCGTCATGGCGTGACCTTACGGCAGAGATCACGTGCAGGTCACGCCAGTGGGTGGAAAGTCAGCGGTAATAGTCGGGATAGTCGCTCTCGGGGGTGCGGTGGCTGCCTCGGCGCCCGCTCGGCTCGGGAGTGTTGCCGTACATCTCGTCGTAGGAGGGCCAGCTGCCGCTGGCGGGCTTCTGCTCCGGCCACGCGGACGGCTCGGGAGTGGCGGGGTATCCCTGCTGCTGGTCCTGCCCGTAATAGTCGCCCTGGTCGTACGGCGTGGCAGGGGAGGTGGGGGAGGTGGGGGGGATCGCGTGAGAGGGGCCGGTGGGGAGCCCGGCGGCGGGGCTGGCCCCGGTCACCGTGTCGGAGTCGTCGATGGTCGCCCACCCGGTGCTCACCTCGTAGGAGGACGAGGAGGAAGAGGACGGATAGGTCGTCTGGTCGGGGGAGTACGAGTCGTAACCGCCGTAGGAGGCGGGCTGGTAGCCGTGCGGCGGCTCGGGGTCGTCGAGCACGTCCCGCACGCCCGGCCAGGACGGCGTGGCGGGCGGGGCCGGCGTCTGCGGTGCCTGGCCCCAGACGGGCTCATCCACGGACGGGGGCACAGACGGAGACGCGGACGGAGACACGGACGGCGACGGGGGAACCGCGTAGGAGGGGCCGGTGTCGGAGGTGAACCGCCCCGTCGGCCCGTACGGATCGACCGGGGGAATGTCGTAGGACGCGGGCCGCTCGAACATCCCGGTGGCGGGGACGGCGCCTTCGAAGGGGCCGGGGGATGCGGTCGGTGCGGGGCCGGTGTCGCGGATGGCCTCGAACATCCCGGTCTCCGGGATCACGTCCGCGAAGGGGCCGGTGGAAAGCCCCGCGGTCGGCGCGGGGTCGGTGTCGCGGATGGCCTCGAACATCCCGGTCTCCGGGATCACGCCGTCGAAGGGGCCGGTGGACGGGGCGCCCGACGGCGTCGCTCCGCGTACGGCCTCGAAGGAGCCGCTGCCGCGTGAGGTGCCCAGCGGGTCGCCCGGCGGTGGGGCGGAGAAGGGGCCGCTCGGCGGAGTGGACGCGAACGGGCCGGTGGACATCGGGGTGCCGCGGTCGAGGAGCGGGTCGGGTCGTGAGGCGGGGGCCGGGACACCGAGCGCGCTCAGCGCGTCGGCGGCCGGGGCGGAGAAGGTCATGGTCTTCTGCTCGGCGAGCGCCGAGGAGGGGGTGGCGCGTAGGGGCTCGACCAGGTCGGCCAGGCCGGGGGCGCCGGAGTGCTGCGGGGACGAGGGGTGGAGCGTGACAGCGTCGGGTCCGGGCGAGGCGGCGGGGCGGGGCGCGCCCGGCTGTCCCGTGGCCGCGCCATCGAAACCGCCCTCGTCGGCGCGGACGCGGGTCCAGTAGTCGTCGTCGTAGTCGTCCTGCTCGCCCCACTCGTTCACGCCGCGCCGGCCACGAGCCGCGGCGGGCTGTCTGCCGCGCTGCGCCGGGCGGGAGGCCTGCCGGCCGCCGGGACGGGGTGCCGGACGGGGGCCGGCCGCGCGCTGCTGCTTGGCCGTGGCCCGGTCCGTGGGCTCCTCGAACGCGTCGAAATCCTTCGGAAAGCTCTCGAAGAACGTGTCTTCAGCCGGGCGGCGGGGCTTGGGGCCCTTGTTCTCGGCCATCGCCTTGATCCGCTCGGGAGAGAGCGCGCTCTCCCTGCGGTTCATCGACCGCATGCCCATGGTCACGACCACCAGCACCAAGAGCACGACGGCGACGAGACCAGAAATGACCGCGATCATAGCACCACCCTCAAGGCCATGGCCTTCCAGCGGCGCCGGTGAGATCGCGCGGCCATCGACGCGATCTGCCCCCTTTTTTCACCTGCGCTCAGCAATTGGATCCGATTCTGCTCGACCTCGATGACCGTTGTCACACTCTTGGCGAAGATTGGCGAAGCACCGCTACCTGAGGTGTTCAGCATGTCACTCGATGTTCGAGGCCGTGAGACGCCCGCGGGCGATGGTGTGCTCAGCGATGAGCGCCAGGCTCTCCGCGAGGGGGGCACCCTGCTGGAGATCGAGCTTCGCGTCCAAGGCGTAAACGGTGAAACGGTAGTTCCCGCCGGTGGAGCACGGCGGCGCGTATCCGACCTTCCCGGTCGTCGTCTGGCCCTCCCTGGCGCCTCGGGGGACGCCGTTCTCGGCCAGCTCGGTGGTGTTGGGGTCGATGTTGAACACCACCCAGTGCACCTCCGCTTCGCTTCGAGGGCCGTTGTCGTCGACGACCAGGGCCACCGACTTGGCGCCCGACGTACCCGACCAGCGAAGGGGAGGGTTGCCCATCCCTCCCTTGCAGGAGTAGCCGTGCGGCAGGGGGGCGCCGTCGCGGAAGCGTGGGCTGGACACACTGATCACGTCGAGGTTCCTGGGCGAGCCACCGCCCAGGATCCCGCAGCCCGATGCGGTGAGCGCGACCGCCACGATGGCGGCGGCACGCCGCGCGCGTCCTGACTTGTTCGGCGACCCCATGCCCGATGATGCTACGCGGATCTGGACGGTGCGCTGACCGGATCGCGCCGATCCGTTCCCCCGGCTGCCTCCGTGGACGGTTCCGACATGGCGTGGTGCGCACGCTCATCGCTGATACCTCAGCGAGACGGACGCCGTGGTCACGGGTGGTTCGGGAGTGACGCGCACGCCGTACCCGGGAGCGGCCTGGGATCGCTTCCAGACGGATGGCTCGCCGGCTCCCGCGTACCCGGATAATCGAGGCATGGAGGGGACGGAACGGGACGCGGGCCTGCGATTCGCCGTCCTCGGTCCCCTTGAAGTCCGCCAGGACGGGCGGCAGATCGAGATCGGCGGGCAGCGGCTGCGCGCGTTGCTGACGACGCTGCTGCTCAGCGCCGGCGGTGTCGTCCCGGTCGACGCCCTCGTCGCAGGAGTGTGGGAGAACAACCCGCCGAGCGGGGTCGGAAACGCGCTCCAGGCCCTGGTCTCCCGGCTCCGCGCCGCGATCGACCGCGAGGTGGTGGTCGCCCACCCGTCCGGATACCGATTGGCCGTCTCGCCCGATCTGGTGGACGTCCACCTGTTCACCCGGCTCTGCCGGGACGGCGGTCGGGCGCTGGCCGAGCGGGACGCCGCAGGCGCCGCGCGCACCCTGCGGGACGCCCTCGCTCTCTGGCGCGGACCCGCGCTTCCCGATCTGCCGGACGGCGCTCCCGAGGTCGCCCGGCTGGAGGACCTGCGGATCGCCGCGACCGAGGACCGGATCGACGCCGACCTCATGCTCGAACGGCACGCCGAGGTGCTGCCGGAGCTCCGCGCCCTGATCGCGGACCACCCGCTACGCGAGCGGCTGCGCGGCCAGTTCATGCGCGCCCTCTACTCCTCCGGGCGGCAGGTCGAGGCGCTCGCCGCCTACGAGGAGGCACGTTCCGCCTTCGCCGACCTGCTTGGGGCCGATCCGTCGCCCCGGCTCGCCGAGTTGCACCTCGCCATGCTCCGCCGTGGCCCGCTCCCGTTCGACGGTGCCACCGCGCCCGCCTCCTCCGAGAGGCCGTCGCCCGAGTCCCCGTCCCCGTCCCCGTCCCAGTCCCCGTCCCTGTCCGCGCCTGGGCCCGTGCCCGGCGCGCGCAAGGGCAACCTGCGAGCCCGGCTGACGAGCTTCGTCGGGCGCGAGACGGATGTCGAACGCGCGGGCGACCTGCTGGACACCCACCGGCTGGTGACCCTCCTCGGATCCGGTGGGGCCGGCAAGACGAGGCTCGCCGTCGAGACCGCCGAGGTCCTCTCCGCCCGCGTGCCGGACGGCGCGTGGCTGGTCGAGCTCGCGTCGCTGCGCGACCCGGCGGAGATCGCGCAGACCATGCTCACCTCGCTCGGTCTCCGGGACGCGAGCCTGATGACCAGGCGCCCGGGCACGGCGCCGCACGCCGAGACAGATCCCGTGGAGCGGCTGACCGGCCTCCTCGCGGGCCGCCGCATGCTGATCGTCCTGGACAACTGCGAGCACCTGATCGAGCCCGCCGCGGTCCTGGTGGACCGGCTGCTGGCCGACTGCCCGGACGTCCGCGTCCTCGCCACCAGCCGCGAGCCGCTGGGCATCACCGGCGAGATGCTGTGGCCGGTCCGCCCGCTCGGCCTCGACCACGCCGTACGGCTGTTCGCCGACCGTGCCGCCGCCGCGCGGTCCGGCTACGCGGTGGACGGCGAGCGCCCCGCCGTCGAGCGCATCTGCCGCGAGCTCGACGGCATGCCCCTGGCGATCGAGCTGGCCGCCGCCCGGCTGCGGACCCTCTCGGCCATGCAGATCGCCGACCGGCTCGACGACCGGTTCCGCCTGCTCACCAGCGGGAGCCGTACCGCACTGCCGAGGCACCAGACGCTCCGCGCCGTGGTGGAGTGGAGCTGGGAGTTGCTGGACGACGACGAGCGGCGCCTCGCCGCGCGACTGTCGGTGTTCGCCGGCGGGGCGACGCTGGAGGGTGCCGAGCGGGTCTGCGCGGCCACGGGCATGTCGGGCTGGGCCGTCGATCTGCTCGGCCACCTGGTGGACAAGTCCCTCGTCGTCTACGACGACGGCCGCTACCTCATGCTGGAGACGATCAGGGCGTACGCCGCCGAACGGCTCGCCGAGTCGGGCGAGGAGCAGCGCGTACGGCTGGCGCACGCCACGTTCTTCACCGACCTGGCGGAGACCGCCGACGCCCGGCTGCGCGGCCGGGACCAGGTCGAGTGGCTGGAGCGGCTGTCGGCCGAGCAGGACAACCTGTCAGCCGCGCTGCGCTGGGCGGTCGACGGCGGGCACGCGGACCTGGCGATCCGGCTGGTCGGCGCGCTGGGCTGGTACTGGTGGCTGGCCGGCCGTCGCGCGGAGGGCGAGGCGCGGGCCGTCGAGGTGATCCGGATCGTCCCCGAGGACACCGACCCGGCCAAGCGGGCCCTCCTCTTCGCGGTCTACGGCATGACCGCCTTGGGCGGGTCCGCCGACGTGGAACGGGCACGAGAGGCGCTCGAAGAGGTCGGCACGCTGGCCGGGTTCCTCGTGCCGGGTCCGCGGCACCCGATCGTCGCGCTCGCGCGGCCGGTGCTGAGCCTCTTCCTCCGCCAGGCCGACACCATGGACGAGCTCCTGGCCGAACTGTTCGCCGACGCGGATCCGTGGGTCGTCGCCTCAGCGCACCTGTTCCGCGGCAACCTGCACTTCAACAGCGGCAGGGTCGCCAATGGGGAGGCCGACACGCTGGCCGCGCTGGACGGCTTCCGCGTGACGGGGGACCGGTGGGGCATCGCCAACTCGCTGGCCGCGCTGGCGGAGGTCAGCGCCATGCGCGGGAACAACGCCGCCGCGATTCCGGTCATGCGTGAGGCCATCGCGTTCGCGGAGGAGATCGACGCCTCCGACGACACTCCGTACATGCGGAGCCGGCTGGCGCAGGCCCTCAACGCGGCCGGCGACCGCGCGGGGGCGCTCGCGGTGCTCGGCGAGGCGGAGCGCATCTGCACCGAGGGCGACGACCCGGTCGGCGTGGCGGGCGTGCATGTCGTCAGGGGCGAGTTCGCCAGGGAGGACGGTGACCTGGAGCTCGCCCGGAGGAACTACGCGGAGGCCGTCCGGTTGATCGACGGCCCGGGGGCCTACCCACCCCAGTTCCGCGCGATCGTGAGCGCCGCGCTCGGCCTGCTCGCCGAACAGGAGGGCGACGCGGTCCGCTCCCGGCGCATGAACGCCGAGGCCCTGGAGGCCGCCGTCGCCTCGGAGGACGGACCGATCATCGGACATGTCCTGATCGCCCGGGCCGGGCTGGCGGTGCTCGACGGCGAACCGGAGCTGGCCGCCCGCCTCCTCGGAGCCGCCGCCGCGATGCGCGGCATGGAGGAGGTGGCCGCCTTCGACCACGCGCGCATCACCGCGAACGCGCAGGCCGCGCTCGGCCCCGAGGAGTTCTCGCGGGCGTACGAGCGCGGCCGGGCGATGCCGTTCGCGGAGATGGTCGCCGCCGCCTCCGGCTGAGACTCGGCCGGAGGCGGGTATGCCGATCATCGGCTCTTTCCCCATGGGTTCCGGGACCGGTTTCCCGCCGGACGTCTCCCGGGCACTGCGGCCGGGTGCTTCTCAGGTGCGGTTGCGGAAGGCGCGGATGGACAGCGGGGCGAACACCGCCGCGAGACCGGCCGCCCAGAGCAGGGACACGGTCGCGCTGGAGGCGACCGGGCCGCCGCTGAGGAGCCCGCGGACCGCGTCGGCCAGGTGCGTGACGGGGTTGATCTCCACCCACTTCTGCAGCCAGCTCGGCATGGTGTCGGTCGGCACGAAGGCGTTGCTGGTGAAGGTGATCGGCATCATCAGGGAGAACGCCATGATCTGCACCTTCTCCTGGTTCTCCGCGGTCAGCCCGATGAGCACCGCCGCCCAGGACATGGCCAGGGCGAACGCGAGCAGCAGCGCCAGCGCGCCCACGACGCCGAGCACGCCGGTGTGGACCCGGAACCCGAGGACCATGCCGAGGCCGAGGATGAGCAGAACCGTCACGCCGTCGTTCCGCAGGCCGCGCACGACCGCCCACAGGTCCGCCCGGCTGCGCGGGTCGAGGCCGGTCGTGGGCTCGTCCAGGAACAGCAGCTGGGGACGGCCCACCAGGCTCGCGGCGAGGTCCAGCCGGCGGCGCATGCCGCCCGAGTACGTCTTCGCGGCCCGGCCGCCCGCCTCGGTCAGGTTGAACCGGTCGAGCAGCTCGGCGGCGCGCCGCCTGGCCTCGGCCCGCGGCATGTCGAGCAGGCGGCCGATCATCACGAGGTTCTCCACGCCGGTCAGCGTCTCGTCGACCGCGGCGTACTGCCCGGTCAGGCCGATCAGCGACCGCACCTGGTGGGCCTGCCTGACGACGTCGAACCCCGCCACCTCGGCGCGGCCCGCGTCGGGCCGGAGCAGTGTGGCGAGGACGCGCACCGCCGTGGTCTTTCCCGCGCCGTTCGGCCCCAGGACGCCGAGCAGCCGGCCGCGCGGCACCTCGAGATCCACCCCGTCGAGGGCCCTGGTCTCGCCATAGCGCTTGGCCAGTCCCTCGGCCTGAATCGCGTATGTCATGATCTCTCTTCTCTTCGGTGTCGGCTCCACTCTGGAGGACGGCGCTGACATTTCGCTGATCGTTCAGGCCCGGTGCTGACATATCGCTGACGCCGCGCTGAGCGCCGTCGGCGGGTCGGCGCGTGACCTGGGGGAACGTCCGATTGGAAGCTCGTTAGCCACCCATTCGCTGGAGAATCAGAGCGATTTACCGCATATCGGGTACCTACGGGAGGAAAGCGCGGCGAACCGTCGGTCGGATCCTGATTCCATCTGATTCCCACGTGAGGCGGGAGGACTATGGAGAGCTACGACTGGCCCGCTATGAGGATCACGCTTCTCGGCGGCTTCCGGCTCCTCGCCGGGGACGATCAGGTGGCCGTGTCCGGCGGAGCCGAGCGCCTCCTGTCGTTCATCGCCCTCTGCGGCCACTCCGTCCCCCGGACGCTGATGGCGGGCACCCTGTGGCCTGACGCGCCGGATCGGAGGGCGTACGCGAGCCTGCGGTCGGCGCTGGCCCGTCTGGACGGCGTCGGCCGGCGGATCCTCGACATCGGCGCGACCGACGTGCGCCTGAGCCCGGCCGCCCGCGTGGACATCGACGAGGCCCGGGCTCTCGCCCGACGCATCCTCGATCCGGCCACGCCGACCGGCGAGCGGGACCTGAGCGCGGCGGCCGTCGGGACGCTCTCGGCCGACCTGCTCCCGGGCTGGTACGACGACTGGGTGATCCCCGAGGCGGAGGAATGGCATCGCCTCCGCGTGCACGCGCTGGAGGCGCTGGTCGACGAGTTCGTCACCGTCGGGCGCTTCGCCGACGCGGTCTCCACCGCCTGCCTCGCCGTACGGGCCGAGCCGTTGCGGGAGAGCGCCCACGCCGCGCTGATCCGCGCCCATCTGGCGGAGGGCAACCAGGCCGAGGCGTTGCGCGACTACGAGCGCTGTGCGGGGCTCCTGCGCGCCGAGCTGGGGATCCCGCCCTCGCCCAGGCTGAGCAAGCTGGTCGCCGGGCTGCGCCCCGTGACGTCGTGGTGAGGCCCCCGCAGGCGGCCATCAGCGGCCCGGTCGTTCCGGCGGTCACGGCGGCGTCACGCGAGCGTCGCGGCGCCGTCGCGCCGTCGCGGTGATGATGCGATGTGACCATAAATCGCGCCCACCCTTTCGCCGAGCGATCGGCAGGGTGGCCCGATGGAGAAAGGAGACGGCCATGCGACGCACGGGACGTGTGATGCTGCTTGGCTCGGCCCTCCTCACCACACTCGCACTCAGTCCGGCCGGGGTCTCCCACGCTTCGGCCACCCCCGCGGAGGCGACCCTGGCGACAATGAGCATGTCGCACAGCTCGGCGTTCGACCAGGACGACTACAAGAAGGGCTTCCGCGACGGCTACAAGGAAGGGCTCGCGGACTGCAAGGCCAAGCGGTCGATGCGCGAGAGGCACATGCGCGAGAGGCGCATGCGCGAGGAGTACATGCGCGAGAAGTACATGCACAGGAAGTACACGCACAAGACCATGCGCAGCGCCAAGAGCGACTACGAGCGCGGATTCACCCACGGGTACCAAGAGGGCATGCGCAGCTACGCGCGGATGCACAAGGAGCGGATGCACAAGGAGCGGATGCACAAGGAGCGGACCCCCGGGGAGAGGATGCACAAGGAGCAGATCTCCGGGGACAGGATGCACAAGGAGCGGATGCACGTAGAGCGGACCCCCGGGGGGAGGATGCACACGACGAGCTGATCGGTCGTCCTCACGTTCCTGACGCCTCCGGCTGAGCCGGCGCGGGCCCGATCGCCGCAGTCGTGTCGGCCGTGCCGACCGGACCGGCTGGATCGGCGGAACCGGCGGGATCGGCCCGATCGGTGACCGAGGAAGGGGCGCGGTCGCGCACCGCGCCCCTTTCCCGCGCTGGCGGTTCGTCGGAACTTGTCAGAAGCGGGTCGTCGCGCGGGATGCGCGGACAGTGGGTGCGGGCTCGCGTACGGAGCGGATCATTCCTGCTTGCGGGCGCCGAACATGATCTCGTCCCACGTCGGCACCGAGGCGCGGCGGCCGCGGGACTTGCGGGGACGGGCCGGGGTGGGCTTGGGAGTGGGCGGAGCCGGTGGCTCAGGCTTGGTCTCCTTCGCGGCCGCGCCCTCCTTGCCCGTGCTCTTGCCGCCTGCGGCGGCCGCGGCGGGTGCCGGCGTGGATGCGGGAGCGGGAGCGGGAGCGGCCGGTCGCGCGGCCCGCTCTTCGCTGATCCTCGCGGCGGGTACGGCGACCGGCTCCTTGGTTTTCTCGGGGTCGGCCTCCACGGGCGTGGAAGGGGCGGGCTCAGCGGTGGACTTCGTGGCCGGGTCGGCGACGGGCCCAGTGGTGGACTTCGTGGCCGGGCCAGTGGGGGGCTCAGGTGTGGGCGCGGTGGCCGAGCCAGTAGTGGGCCCAGTGGTGGACCCGGCGGCGGGCGCGCTGGTGAGCTCAGAGGCCGGGGCGGCCGCCTCGTCCTGAGCCACGACGGCAGGCTCCGGAGAGGCCGGGGCCTCCGGCTCCGAGACCGGTGCGTCCGTGCGGGTCTCGCCGGTCAGAGCAGCCTCTGTGTCCTCCCGCGCGCTGCCCGTCGCGGCGTCCGGTGCGGTGGCGGGGACCGGCTCCCGCGCCGTCGCGCCAGGCGTGTCCGCGGCCCTGTCCGGAGCCGTGTCCGGAGCCGTGTCTGCAGCTCTGTCCGCGGCGATGTCCGCGCTCTTGGCACCGTCCGGCGCCGCGGTCTCCGCGACATCGGCGGCGACCGCCGCCTGAGGCGCGATCTCCGCTTGCGGCCGCGGAGTGTCCTGCGGCACCTGAAGCGCCGGAGGCGCCTCGGCCACGGGCGACGTCTCCACCTGTGGCGTGTCGGCCGCCGGAGCCACGCTCTCCGGAACGGCGGAGAGCCGCTCCTCGGCGCGCGGCGTCGCTTCTATCGCGGACTGGTGCGCGGAATCGGCGGTCAAGGCTGGAGAGGCGGCCATCCCCGCGTCGGAGACGTGCCTGGAGGCCGCGTCGGCGGCAGCGCCCTCAGGGGTGGCGCCCCATGGTGGAGCGGCCCCGTGGACCGGTCCGGGCCCGGCCGCGCGCGCCGGGGCCGGTGCCGGGGCCGGTGCCTGGGCGTCGGGTCGTGCGGTGACCTGCTCCTGAGCCGGCTCCCGCAGGTGGAATGCCGTCTCACGGCCCGGTTCAGGGCGGAAGACGGTCGTGCCCGCGACGATGGGGGGCTCGGGCTGGTATGCCGTCTCGGCCGCCGCCTGTGCCGCGGGCTCGTCGTACACGGGCTCGTCGCGTCGCACGGGCTCGGGCCGTACGGGCGGGAAGTCGGGCTCGATGCGACCGGCGCGGATCGAGAGTGAGTCGTCAGGCAACGGCGGCACGGGCGCGAGCTTGGACGCGAGGCGGGGCAGGAACGGCCGCACCGTCGTGTCCTCGCGGGGGACGGGCTCGACGTACTCGGCGACGGAAAGGCGCATCGCCTCGTCGTCGTTGGGCGTGATGTGGCGGCGGCGCGGGTCGAACAGCCACTCCGCGTGCCGCGTGTGGCCGTTCCAGACGAAGCCGAGCTTCACCCGCCAGAGGTTGTCGTCACGCTTGCAGGAGTCCCAGTCGATCTCGTCGGCGGGAACGCCGCGCCGGGTCAGCCGCTCCGCGACCAGATCGCCCAGCGTGGGCCCGGGCGTGGTCTCGCCCGGAAGGCGTACGGCGACGCGCTGCGCCTGCTGGGCCATGTACTCGCGCTCCTGGAGCACAGGCCCCTCGAACCAGCGGACTCGTTCCACCGGGATGCCGGCGGTGGCCGCGATCTCCTCCGCCGACTCTCCGGCGCGGATGCGAGCCTGGATCTCCTTGGGACGCAACGGACTCTCCACTTCGATCTCGTACTGGCCGAGACGGGAGAAGTTGCCGCGGACGGCAGCGCGGAGCCGGTCGTCGACGGGAAGCGTGAACCGCGTACCACGCCCGGCTGTCGCCAGAACGAGGTAGGTGCCGTCCTCACTTACCGCGACGAGACGGAGCTCCTGCATGCGAGTCCCTTCGTCGTCGTGCTCAATCTTCCCCCGGACCCTTGAGTCTCTCGCGTGAGCCGGTTGCCTTCCAGCACCGTACCCGGCATGTCCGAACATCGCCTTCCCGAGGGGCGTGGCAGGCGACGTGACGCCAGTCACATTTGTCGCATTCACCTTTCTACAGGGCGGCGGGGTTGAGCAAGCGGTTCTTCGTCCTTGGCGGCATCGGCGAGTCGCGCCCCCGCCATGATGGGGGAACAGAGCGGGGGAATGGGGCGAAACGACGTCGAGGTAGTCGAAGCGTCAGCCCAGGACGACGTCAAGGTAGTCGTTGGTGAACACGCGTTTCGGGTCCAGCTCGTCCCGCAGTGCCACGAAGTCGGCGAACTTCGGATAGACGGTCGCGAGGTAGGCGGCGTCCCGGGTGTGCAGCTTGCCCCAGTGGGGGCGGCCGCCGAACCTCGTCATGACCTCCTCGACGCCCTCGAAGTACGCCGGATTCGGTGTCGGCCGGTAGATGTGGCAGGCGATGTACGCGCTGGGCCGCCCGTACGCCGTGGACAGCCACGCGTCCGAGGGCGGGGTCACCCGGACCTCCACCGGGAAGGTGATCTTCCAGTCCATCCGCTCGATGAGGTCGCGCGTCTCGCGGAGGGCCTGGGCGAGGTTCTCGCGCGGAATCGCGTACTCCATCTCCAGGAAGCGCACCTCCCGCACCGAGTTGAAGATCTTGTAGGAGGTGTCGACGGACTCGGACGCGCTGAGCAGGCTCGCGGAGATGCCGTTGATGCGCGGGATCACGCCGGGGATCTTCGCGCCCGCCGCGCAGGCGGCGCCGAAGAGCGTGTTCTCCAGGAAGACGTTGTCCAGCCAGTGCTTGAACGGGCCGATGGGCCTGGCCGGGCCGGGGGAGCGGTTGTTCCGCTTGGCCAGGCAGGTGTCGGTGTGGGGCAGCCAGAAGAAGTCGAGGTGCTCGTTCTCGGCGGTCAGCTCGTCCAGCGTCTCCAGGATGCCGCTGAACGCCAGCGGCTCGCGGCGGCTGCGCAGCAGGAAGGACGGCTCCACCCGGAAGGTGATCGCGGTGAGGATGCCGAGCGCGCCGAGACCCACGCGGGCGGCGTCGAACAGCGGGCCCTCGCTCACGGTGGTGATGGTGCCGTCGGCGAGCACGATCTCCAGCTCGATGACCTGGTCGGCGAGGCCCCCGATGTCCCGGCCGGTCCCGTGGGTGCCGGTCTGGATCGCGCCCGCGATGGTCTGCGCGGTGATGTCGCCCATGTTGCCGAGGGCGAGGCCGCGCCGGTGCAGCTCGTCGTTGACCACGTGGAGCGGTGTGCCGGCGGCGACCTTGGCCCAGTCGTCACCGGTCGCGATGACGCCCGTGAGCGCGTGAGGTCGCAGCATGATGCCGTCGACCAGCGCGACGCCGGTGAAGGAGTGCCCGGTGCCCACCATGCGCACCCGCCGGCCGCTCTCCGCGGCGTCCTGTACGGCTTTCGCCACCTCGGCCGCGGACGCCGGCGTCCTGATCTCGCCGGGGGTGACGGACTGGTTCCCAGCCCAGTTGCGGAACTCGTTCATGACCATCCAAGCCCACGTTTCGGAGAATATGAACAATACTCATGAAATGTGGGCTCGGGATAGAGCGCAGACCGGGAACGAATTGGGAAAACCGGCCAGCCGGACGTCCGCGGACCTGACGGACGCAAGGCGCCGCCGACGGCACGCTGTCAGGCTGCGTCGGGCCCGGCGGCCTCCGGCGTGCGCAGCAAGGCCGACCCGGAGATCCCCACGGTGACGGCCAGCAGCGCGCAGATGAGCGGGAAACCGTAGGCGTTGGACGCGCCGTAGAGGTCGGTGAGCCGGCCGCCCGCCCAGGCGCCGATCGCCACGCCGAGCCCGAGCGACGTCGAGAGCCACGCCATGCCCTCGGTGAGCTGCGACGCGGGAACCAGGCGCTCGACGAGGGAGAACCCGGTGATCAGCGTGGGGGAGATCGCCAGGCCGGCGAAGAACAGCGCGACCGTCATCGTCGGGATGTTGCCCATCAGGACGAGCGGCGTCAGCCCCACGGCGAACACGCCCAGCCCGCGTACGAGCCGGCCGCGCAGGGTGATCTTCCAGTGGCGTGAGCCGTACCAGAGGCCGGAGATCATGCTGCCGCTCGCGACCGCGGCGAGCATCAGGCCCGCCATGCCCTTGGAGCCATGCTGTTCGGCGAACGCCACGGTCACGAGGTCGACAGATCCGAAGACCGAGCCCACGGCGAGGAACACCAACGCCAGCAACGCGATCCCCGGGATCGCGATCGGCGACCCCGAGTGCTCGCGGTGCCGTACGGGGGGCGGCTCGGTGCTGCGGAGCGCGGCGAACGCGAGGGTGCCGCCGACGGCGAGCACGGCGGCGACGATGAGCCCCGCGTAGACGCTGACGGCGGTGGCCAACACAGTGACGAAGGCGGGGCCGGCCACGAAGATCGCCTCGTCGGCCACGGACTCGAACGAGAACGCCGTGTGCAGCTTCGCCGGGTTGTCGAGCACGTATGACCAGCGGGCCCGGACCATCGACCCCAGCGAGGTGGCGGCGCCGCCCACGACGGCGGCGGTGGCGTACAGGGTCCAGAGGGGCAGCTTGGCGTGGGCGCACAGTATCAGGGCGACGAGCGCCACACCGTGCAGGAAGACGAGCGGGACGAGCACCTTGGCCTGGCCGAACCGGTCCACGAGCCGGCCCGACAGCGGGGCGGCGACCGCGAAGGCCACCGACTCGACCGCGGACACGGCGCCCGCCGTGGCGTAGGACCCGGTCAACTTGGAGACCAGCAGGATGATGCCGATGCCGAGCATGGACATCGGGATCCGCCCGACGAATCCCGCGATGACGAAGCCCTTGACGCCAGGCATGCCGAACAGCCCGCGGTACGGCCCAACCATGTCGATTCCCCTCGCACCTTGTGCGTCCGGGCACCGCGATGTGATCGGATGCGGCCACGGCTCCCCCGCTCGTGGCACGCGGACGTGCACTTAACCTCACAGACCATGGCGTACTGATCTTCGCTTGGCAAGTGATTTCTCGATCGGCGCGCCAAAGGGTCTAACCTGACCCAGGTGTCCCCTGTTCCGTGGTTTGCATCACTTCGCGTGCTTGTGGTGGGACTGGTGGCATTGGTGGCTGTCGGCGGTGCCGTGGGCGGCGCGCTGCTGTACACGGACGGTCGGGCGGACGCCGGGAACGGCCGGCACGCCGCGGTGAGCGGCGGTGCGGGCGGCGGGCGCGCGGCGGGCTCGCAGACAGGAGGAGACCCGGCCGGTGGAGACCCGGCCGGTGGAGACCCGGCCGGTGGAGGCCCGGGCGGTGGAGGCACCGCCGGGGGAGACGCGACCGGCGCCGGGACGGCCGCGCGGCCCGATCCCACGCTTCCCTCCGGTGCGCCGGTCCTGGCCGAGGCGGAGGTCCGGGCGACCCCGCCCGAGCTGATGGCGATCACGACCTCGACGGTGCCGGACGAGACGCTGCGGAGGCTCGCCGGTCTCAAACGCGTACGGAAGGTCGCCGCGGCGGACGGGGGGACGCTCCATATCGCGGGCAACCCCCTGCAACTGCTCGCGGTCGATCCGGCCGCGTTCCGCTCCTGGACTCCCCAGCCGGTGGCGGAGCACCCCGAGGTGTGGAGCGCGCTCAGCCGGGGCGAGCTGGTGGCGGACTCGGCGGCGGTCCGGCGGCTCGGCATGACCCTCGGCGCGCAATACCAGGTCGACGGCGGCCCCCGGCTGCGCCTCGCCGCCTCCGCGTCCCTCGGGCTGCCCGCCGTGGACGGGCTGATCGGCATGGACCTCGGACGGAGGCTGGGATTCTCTCCCGGCGTGGTCGTCCTCATCCACGGAGACTCGCCCGACGCGCGCGGTGTCAAGCGCGTACTCGGTGCCAAGGCGCACGTCCTCACCGTCTCGGCCGCCACGACCACCGGGAAGAGCGGCAAGAGCGGCACGAACGGCAAGGACGCGAAGGGCGCCGGGAACGGCGGGAGCGGCAGGAGCGGTGGGGACGGGCAGCGGTCCGGTGGCGGTGACGGCCGCACTGTCACGAAGGCCGGTCAGGGCCTGGTGGGGCGGCCCGAGAGCTATCTGGAGCTTTACCGGCGGTCGGCCGAGGTGTGCCCCGGTCTGTCCTGGACCGTGCTGGCGGCGATCGGGCAGGTGGAGAGCGGCCACGGGCGCAACAACGGCCCCTCCTCCGCGGGCGCGCTCGGCCCGATGCAGTTCATGCCCGCCACCTGGAAGGCCTACGGGGTGGACGGCGACGGCGACGGCAAGGCGGACATCTGGAGCGCCTACGATGCCGTGCCGTCGGCCGCGAAGTACCTCTGCGCCAACGGCGCCGGCCGTGGCGGGGAGAAGCTCAGGAAGGCCGTCTGGTTCTACAACCACTCGTGGGACTACGTGAACAGGGTCCTCGGCCTCGCCGAGGCGTACGCGCAGGCCTACCGCTGACCGCCGGACCGGGCGGGTCCGGTGTGAGGCTCGCCAAGACGCGGTGAGGGCTAAGACGCGGTGAGAGTTAAGACGCGGTGAGGCTCGCCAAGACGCGGTGGACCCGCTGAGATGCGGTGACGGGACCTCAGTGAGGCCGGCGCGCCGGCGCCGGGCAGCAGGTCGCCGGGCACGCGGCCGGCTCCGGCTCGGCCATCAGCTCGGAGATCATCGAGACGAACCGGGGATGCGTCCCCGCCGTGGCCGCGCGGGAGAGAGGCAGGCCGAGCCGCTCCGCGAGCGCCTTTGCCTCCACATCGAGGTCGTAGACGACCTCCATGTGGTCGGAGACGAAGCCGATCGGCACCAGGACGACCGCCTCC
The DNA here is from genome assembly GCF_030268965.1 of Microtetraspora sp. NBRC 16547. Taxonomy (GTDB): domain Bacteria; phylum Actinomycetota; class Actinomycetes; order Streptosporangiales; family Streptosporangiaceae; genus Microtetraspora. The sequence continues at coordinate 115,469 of NZ_BSSE01000002.1, forward strand.
GCGCCGGCGGCGTGCAGCTCCTCCAGGTGGTCGCAGACGTCGGGCTCCAGCCACGGGACCTGGGGAGGGCCGCTGCGGCTCTGCCAGGCGAGGTCCCAGGGCAGGTCTCCGGGGATCTCGGCCGTGACGAGCGATGCCGCCCTGCGCAGCTCCGCCTCGTAGGCCCCTCCGGCCGGCCCGGCCGTCTTCGCCATCGAGATCGGGATGCTGTGCGCGGTGAACACCAGCCGCGCGCCCTCCCGGTGCCGCTCGGGCAGCCGCTCCAGGGCCTCGCGGGTGTGGTCCGCCATCGCGGCGACGAAGCCGGGGTGGTCGAAGTAGTGCCGCAGCTTCACGATCTCCGGAGCCCCCGGCACCGCCGCCCGCGCCCGCGCGATGTCCTCGATGTACTGCCGGCAGCTCGAATAGGAGCTGTACGCGGAGGTGGCGAAGGCGGCCGCCCGGCGCACCCCGTCGGCCGCCATCCGGCGGACCGTGTCCTCCAGGAACGGGTGCCAGTTGCGGTTGCCCCAGTAGACGGGGACGTCCACGTCGAGCGCCGCGATCAGGTCACGGCACTGCTGGTTGATCGGGCTGACCCCGCCGAAGCGCTGGTAGTGCGCCTCGACTTCCAGCAGCCGCTCGCGCGGCACCCCGCGCCCGCGTACGACGTTCTCCAGGAACGGCATGACGTCGTCGGGCTTCTCCGGCCCGCCGAAGGACACCACGAGCAGCGCGTCGTAACGCGGCGCCTCCTCGACCTCGCGTGTCAGATCGCCCATCGCTCCCCGCCCGATCAGCTCGCCGTGCCCCGGTCGTACCCCGGCCGTACCTCGGCCGTTCGCCGGCCCGGTCTCACAGCCTATTCGGCCCACCCGCCGGTCCCGTGTGGAGACAGGGGCATAAGCGCTGGATGGGCGATATATGCCTTGGTGACATCTGAAGATCGAGGTAGGTTCGATCGGTGAATCATTTCCGGGACATGAGTGAATACATCGCCCTGCCGCGCGTGCTCTCGCTGCGGCTTTCCCCGGACGGGACCCGGCTGGTGTCCGTGGTCCAGTCCCTCAATCCCGACAGGAAATCGTACGGCACCGCGCTCTGGGAGATCCCTCTGGACCCCGAGGGCCGCCCGCAGCGGCTGACCCGGTCGGCCAAGGGCGAGGCGGGTGCCGAGTTCACCTCCGACGGCGAGGTGCTGTTCGTCTCGCGGCGTCCGGACGAGACGGTCAAGGACGAAGCCGAGGAGGTCCCGGCGCTGTGGCTGCTGCCCGAGCGGGGCGAGCCGAGGCGGATCGCCGAGCGTCCCGGGGGCGTGTCCGGCGTCCGCGCGGCCGGCGGCACGATCGTGTACGCCGCGGACGTGCTGCCGGGCGACGCCGCCACCGAGGGGGAGCGGCGCAAGGCCCGTAAGGAGGCCGGGGTCAGCGCCATCCTCCACGAGGCGTACCCCATCCGCTACTGGGACCACGATCTCGGTCCCGCGCAGACCCGGCTCTTCGCGGCGGTGGCGGGAGCCGTGCCCGACCGGCTCGACGGGCGCGACCTGACGCCCCAGCCCGGCCGGGCGCTCGACCAGGCGTCGTTCACGGTGACGCCCGACGGCGCCACGGTCATCACCACCTGGAACGTGCCTCTCCCGGGCGGCACGCTGCGTTCCGAGCTCGTCGCCGTCGACCTGGGCCCGGCCGCGGGCGAAGGAGCCGCGGCGAGCGGAGACGGCGAGGGGACGGAACTCGCGGGGACGGGCCAGACGGGGCCCGGCCACCGGGTGCTGGCCACCTCCGAGAGCCACGACTTCGGCGGGCCGGTCGCGGTATCGCCCGACGGCCGGTTCGTCGCCTGCACACGGGAGCGGCACGCGAGCGAGGAGCTGTCGAGCGCGTACGGCCTGTGGGTCATCGACCTGGAGACCGGCGAGGGACGGGCGCTCGGCGGCGAGCTGTTCCCGATGGACATCGCCTGGGCGCCCACATCTGACGTGATCTTCATTGCCGCCGACCACCAGGGCCGCCGCCCGATCTTCCGCGTGCCGGTGACCGGTGCGGAGGACGGCGAGCCCGTCCGGATCACCCCGGACGACGGTGCCTACCTGGAGCTGTGCCCCGCGGCCGACGGGTCGGTCTACGCGCTGCGGAGCGCCGTGGACGCGGCGCCCACCCCGGTGCGGGTCGCCCCCGACGGTGCCGTGACCGCGTTGCCGTCGCCGGTTCCCGCGCTGGACCTGCCCGGCACGCTGACCGAAGTGAGCGCCGTGGCCGACGACGGCACGGAGGTCCGCGGCTGGCTGGTCCTGCCGGCCGGGGCGAGCGCCGAGAACCCCGCGCCGTTCCTCCTGTGGATCCACGGCGGCCCGGTGTCGAGCTGGAACGACTGGTCCTGGCGCTGGAACCCGTGGATCATGGCCGCGCACGGCTATGCCGTGCTGCTGCCGGACCCGTGCCTGTCCACCGGCTATGGCCAGGCCATGATCGACCGGGGCTGGGCCAAGTGGGGCCCGGTCACCCACGCCGACCTCATGGCGATCACCGACGAGTGCCTCAAGCTGCCCGAGATCGACGATCAGCGGATCGCGGCGATGGGCGGCTCGTTCGGCGGCTACATGGCCAACTGGGTCGCCGGGCACACCGACCGGTTCAGGGCGATCGTCACCCACGCGTCCCTGTGGAACCTGGAGCAGTTCTCCGGCACGACGGACGCCTCGATGTACTGGGAGCGCGAGTTCGGCCGGCCGGGCAACGAGCGGTACGCGCGTCTGTCGCCGCACAATTCGCTCGCCGAGATCAGAACGCCGATGCTGGTCATCCACGGCGACAAGGACTACCGCGTCCCGATCGGGGAGGGGCTGCGCCTCTGGTGGGACCTGCAGCGGTCCGGCGTCGAGTCCAAGTTCCTCTACTTCCCGGACGAGAACCACTGGGTGCTCAAGCCGGGGAACGCCGTCGCCTGGTACCAGACCGTGCTGGCGTTCCTCTCCCAGCACGTCCACGAAGAGGAGTGGACCCACCCGGCCGCGCTGGCCTGATCCCTCCGGCCGGCCCGGCCGCTCGCAGTCGACCACGCAGTCGACCGCGCAGTCGACCGCGAGCCCGCGCGGCCGGGCCAGGCGCCCCCGCCCCGATCTGGGAGGATGCCTGACGTGACCCGATAGTCACGAAATATCAGGACATCATGTGATCAGACCGAAGAGGGGGCGGGTCAGGATGGACGAGGTGCGGGTGTCGCCGGACCGGGCGGAGTTGCTGGCGCTGGCGGTGAGCATCGCCGAGGAGGCCGGGAGGATGCTCGTCGCCAAGCGCCCGGCCCGGCCCGAGGTGGTGGAGACCAAGTCCAGCCCCACCGACGTCGTCACCGCGCTGGACCGCGCCGCCGAGGAACTGATCCGCGCCCGCATCGCCGAGGCCAGGCCGTACGACGCGGTGCTCGGCGAGGAGGGCGGTGACACGCCCGGCACAGGCGGGGCCCGCTGGGTCGTCGATCCCATCGACGGCACCGTCAACTTCCTGTACGGACTGCCCGACTGGGCGGTCAGCATCGGTGTCGAGGTGGACGGCGAGATCGTGGCGGGGGCGGTCAGCGTCCCGCAGCGCGGCGAGCTCTACTCCGCGTCGACGGGCGAGGGCGCCTGGCTGGGCGGGGAGCGGCTGCGCTGCAACACCGGGGTCGCGCTGGACCTGGCGCTGGTCGCGACCGGATTCGGCTACGACTCCGGGCGCCGCGCCGTCCAGGCCGAGGTGCTGGCGCACGTGCTGCCCCGGGTGCGCGACATCCGCAGGGGCGGCTCCTGCGCCGTCGATCTCTGCTCGGTCGCCTCCGGGCGGGTGGACGCCTACTACGAGCGCGGCACCAACTACTGGGACCACGCCGCCGCCGGGCTGATCGCCACCGAGGCCGGCGCGCGGATCGGTGGGCTGCGCGGCAGGCCGCACGGCACGGAGATGCTGGTGTGCGCGGCCCCTGGTCTGTTCGAGGACCTGCACGATCTGCTCGTGCCGCTCGACCCCGAACGCGACGCGCCCGCCGCCCAGGAGTGACCGCCCAGGGCGTGACCACCCAGGGAGGGGAGCGATCGCCCGGGAGCGATCTGCCGTGTGATCCCGATCCGCCGTGATTCCGATCCGCCGTGATTCCCGAATCCGCCGTGATTCCGGAATCCGCCGTGCTCCCGGAACGCGACACGGGGACCCACCGCAGGCGGTGGGTCCCCGTGTCGTTGAGGGGTTATCGCTAGATCGCGATGCCGTGATCGTCGGCCAGGCGGCGCAGGTCCTCGATCTCGGCGGTGAGGGTGTCGGCGAGGAAGTCGTCCCCGTTCGCCGTGGCTTCCTGGAGACCTTTGTAGGCCTGGTTGAGCCGGGTTTCGATCGTGGTCGTGAACTCGCCCATACTCACCTTCTTTCTCAGGGGGCGAAAAGGTGCCGGTTGACCCCGGTGACCGGATCCTGGGGAGAGCATGGCCCTTCCCCGGCACACGGCAGCGGGGTGTAGACCTGCCTGTACCCACGCAGACGGAACTTTCAAACCAGCGAATTCCTGTGCTCTGCGTCACGTAGAGCTGCGGGAACCGCTTACCGTCGACTTACGTCCAACGGGGCCAGAATGGATGTCTGAGACCTTTTGAGGAGGACCTTGATGCGCGTGCTTGTGGTGGAGGACGAACGCGTCATGGCGGACGCGATCGCCACCGGGCTCCGCCGCGAGGCGATGGCCGTCGATGTGGCGTACGACGGCGCCGCCGCACTGGAGAAGACCAGCTACATCGACTACGACGTCATCGTGCTCGACCGCGACCTGCCCAAGGTCCACGGCGACGAGGTCGCCCGCCGCCTGGTCGCCGAGCGGTCCGCATCCAGGATCATCATGCTGACCGCCTCGGGCGAGGTCGACGACAAGGTCGAGGGCCTGGAGCTGGGGGCCGACGACTACCTCGCCAAGCCGTTCGTGTTCGTCGAGCTGGTGGCGCGGGTGCGCGCGCTCGGCCGCCGCTCGGCCCCGGCGCTGCCGCCCGTGCTCGAACGCGCCGGCGTACGGCTGGACCCGGGCAAGCGCCTGGTGACCAGGGACGGCAGGGAGATCGCGCTCACCAAGAAGGAGTTCGCCGTCCTGGAGGAGCTGATGCGCGCCGAGGGCGCCGTCGTCAGCCAGGAGGACCTGCTGGACAAGGCGTGGGACGAGCACATCGACCCGTTCACCAACGTGGTCCGCGTGACCATGATGACGCTGCGCAAGAAGCTGGGTGAGCCCCAGATCATCGAGACCGTTCCCGGAGTTGGGTACCGACTGTGACTGAGCCGTACGAGCCCGCGAAGAACGACGCGGACGTTCCCAGGGAGTCCTCCGCGGGCTCGGACGGCACCGCCGGAGCGCCCGCCCCCCAGGGCCCCCAGGGGAACCACGCCGCCCAGGGCGCCCAAGGGAACGCCGCCGCCCAGGGATCCTCGGTGAGACCTGGCGATCAGGGGGCGTGGGGCCGCCCCGACCAGCCCGCTCCGCGTACGCGCCTGGGGCGGATGACGTCGGCGATGGGGACGGGGCCCTACCGCGCCCAGGTCCCGCCGCCGCCGAGCGGCCCGCCGGCCTGGGACGGCCCCCCGCCTGTGGAGGCCAACCCGATGGAGCCCGGGCTGATCGACCAGATACGGGCGCTGCCCGGCCGGATGAGCATCCGCTGGCGGCTGACCCTCACGTACGGCGGCCTGGTCTTCGTCGCGGGGGCGCTGCTCCTCATGGTCATGTACGTGCTGGTGGGACAGGCCATCGCCGCCGGGTGGCCGAACAAGATCCTTGTTCCGAACGGTCTGCCGCTGGAGTACTACAGCGCGGTGCAGGACTACGTCGCGCAGCAGCAGGCGGAAATGATCGCCGCCGCGCGAGGCGAGCTGCTGACGCGGTCGTTGCTGGCGTTGCTCGGGGTGGGGATCCTCGCCCTCGTCCTCGGCTACTTCGTCGCGGACCGGGCGCTGCGGCCGGTGAAGAAGATGACGGCAACGGCCAGGAAGCTCTCCGGCACATCCCTCGCCCACGAGCGGATCGACCTCCGGGGCCCGGACGACGAGCTCAAGGAGCTGGCGGACACCTTCGACGACATGCTCACCCGGCTCAACACCGCCTTCGACGCCCAGCGGCGGTTCGTGGACAACGCCTCCCACGAGCTCCGCACGCCGCTCGCGATCAACCGGACGGTCCTGGAGGTCGCGCTGTCCGACCCCGACGCGTCCGAGGACCTCAAGGTGCTCGGCCGTACCCTCCTCGGCACCAACGCGCGTAACGAACGTCTCATCGAGGGACTCCTCCTGCTGGCCCGCAGCGAGCGGGAGCTGTCCGTGCGCAAGCCGGTCGACGTCCAGGAGGTCGCCACCACCGCCGTGGAGCAGCTCGCCCCCTTCGCCGCCGAACACGACGTCACGGTGGAGCACGACCTCCATCCCGCGCCCGCCACGGGCGATCCCGTCCTGCTCGAACGCTGCGTTTCCAACCTCGTCGAGAACGGCATCAAGCACAACACCGGCCCCTCCGGAAAAGTCTGGGTACGGACGGGAATGGTGGACGGGTGTGCCGTTGTTCAGGTCGCCAACACGGGACAACACGTTCCCGCGTACGAGGTGGACGCCATCTTCGAGCCGTTCCGCAGGCTGAACGCCGACCGGGTGGAGTCCGCCAAGGGCGCGGGGCTCGGCCTGTCCATCGTGCGGGCGATCGTCCGCGCGCACGGAGGGACGGTGCACGCCGTCCCCCGGGACGGAGGCGGTCTCGTGGTGACAGTGCGCCTCACGGGGCCCGGCGCCCCGGCCGGGACCACACTGTCGGCGCGCTGATAGAGCGACCGCCCCGCACATGTGGTTGGATGTGCCGTCGAACGCGGTGGGTCATACCAGCAATACTCTGGTTTTCGCCATATTTGGCTAACTGGAGCCTTGCACGGCATTCCCACGCGTGCCGGAAGGTTCAGCGGTCCGCGAACCGGGGTACCGATTGCAAAATCTCCCGGGCGAAACGGGCACAAGAACGGCCTTCCAAGCGTTAAAGACGCGCGACGAGCGCGAAAGATAGATGAGGGGGATGGAGTACGCACATGGCTACCGACTACGACAGCCCGCGCAAGACCGACGACGACCTGAACGAGGACAGCCTTCAGGAACTCCAGGCGCGGCGTAGCGACAAGTCGTCGGGCAGCATCGACATCGACGAGACCGATCTTGCCGAGTCGCTGGAGCTGCCGGGGGCGGACCTGTCCAACGAGGAGCTCTCGCTCCGCGTGATCCCGCGCCAGGCCGACGAGTTCACCTGCTCGCGTTGCTTCCTGGTGCATCACCGCAGCCAGTTGGCCTCTGAGAAGAACGGCCAGCAGGTCTGCCGCGAGTGCGCCGCCTAGGAGACGCTAGGAGTAGTCCGTTGGCTTCGGAAGCGGATCGATCACAAGACGAGGTCGCCGAGCTGGTCGGCAAGCTCGTGACCCCTGAGGAAACGGACGGGGCCGAGCGGCGCCGCCTGCTCGGCCGCCTCAGCGGGGTGCTCGTCGAATCCGCCAAGAAGGCGAGGGCCTCCGGCCACGATCGTGGCCGCTGGCTCACGGATGTCTTCATGAACATCGCGCCGCGGATCCCGATCAGGGACGTGGCGACGCTTCAGGAGCATCACTACGGGCTGACCGGCGAGCAGCTGGCCGATGACCTGGTCCGCACCGCCGCGAAAGGCACGATGGCGGTCGGCGCGGTGGGCGGTGCCCTGGCCGCGGCCCAGTTCGCCGCTCCTCCGTTGCTGCTCTCCGCTCCCGCCCAGCTGGTCGCGGAGACGCTCGTCGTCGCGACCATCGAGGTCAAACTCCTCGCCGAGCTGCACGAGGTGTACGGCGTGGAGGTTCCCGGGACCGGCACCCAGCGCGCCGCCGTATACGCGGCGGCCTGGGCCCGACAGCGCGGGGTCAACCCACTGGCCCCCGGCTCGGCCACGATCGCGCTCGGTGTCGCGGCCAAGACCGCGCTGCGCAACCGCCTGATGAGGACGCTCGGGCGGCATTTCACCACTATGGGCCCCTTCTTCACGGGAGCCGTCGCCGGCGGCACGCTCAACCGCGTGGCCACCAAGAAGCTCGCCGACGCCGTACGCGCCGACCTCCGCACGCGCGCGCTTCCCCCTGCGTGAGACGCGCTGTGTGAGACGCGCTGTGTGAGACGCGCTGTGTGAGACGCGGCGCGCGGTGCGTGACCGGGCGGTACGGAAATGTAACCGATTGGTCTAAACCTCTTGGCCACCGCCCGTGAGCTGGCGAGATCATTCTCACACCTGCCCAAATGAATTGTGCACTTCATGGCGGGTATGGGCGGTATGACTGCCCGTCCGTATGGTTGTCCTACGGGGGCTCGGCGTAGTGGGGACGATCTCCGGAGGGGCTCATGGATGGCACCAGTTCGTTTTTGATCGTCGCGAACCGATTGCCCGTCGACCGCGTCGGCGAGACCGAGTGGCGGCGCAGTCCGGGTGGACTGGTGACGGCGATCGCGCCGGTCATGCAGCGGCGCGACGGAGCGTGGCTCGGCTGGACCGGCGCCGCGGGCGAGGAGCTCAAGCCGTTCGACAACGACGGGATGCACCTGATCCCCGTGCCGCTCTCCGCTCTGGAGGTGGAGCTCTACTACGAGGGCTTCTCCAACGCGACCCTCTGGCCGCTCTACCACGACGTCGTCGCGACCCCCGTCTACTCGCGCGTGCTGTGGGACGCCTACCGTGCGGTCAACGACCGGTTCGCCCGGGCCGCGGCCGAAGCCGCCGCTCCCGGCGCCGTCGTCTGGGTGCAGGACTACCAGCTCCAGCTCGTCCCCGCGATGCTGCGCCGGCTTCGCCCGGACCTGCGGATCGGCTTCTTCCTGCACATCCCGTTCCCTCCGGGGGAGCTGTTCTGGCAGCTCCCGTGGCGCAAGGAGATCCTGGAGGGGCTCCTGGGCGCCGACCTGGTCGGATTCCAGCGCCCCGGCGGCGCCTCCAACTTCATCCGGCTCTGCCGCCGAATCCTCGGCCTGCAGTACCACAGGAACGAGATCCAGGTCGAGGGCAGGACGGTCCGGGCCGAGGCGTTCCCGATCTCCGTCGACTTCGGCGAGCTGGACCAGCTCGTCCGCGAGCCGCACATCCTCGCCCGGGCCAAGGAGATCCGGGCCGAGCTCGGCGACCCCGAGCACGTCCTGCTCGGCGTCGACCGGCTCGACTACACCAAGGGGATCGGCCAGCGGCTCAAGGCGTTCGGCGAGCTGCTCGCCGACGGCGCGATCCAGCCCGGGGAGGCGGCGTTCGTGCAGGTCGCCACCCCCACCAGGGAGCGGGTGGCGGAGTACATCCGGCTGCGCAACGACATCGAGCTGAGAGTCGGCCGGATCAACGGCGAGTACGGCATGCTCGGCCGACAGCCCATCAGCTACCTGCACCAGTCGTACGGCAAGAACGAGCTGGCCGCGCTCTACCGCGCCGCCGACGTCATGGTGGTCACTCCGCTGCGCGACGGCATGAACCTGGTGGCCAAGGAGTACGTCGCCTGCCGCTATGACCTGCGCGGGGCGCTCGTGCTCAGCGAGTTCGCCGGCGCCGCCGACGAGCTGCGGCAGTCCTACCTGGTCAACCCGTACGACATAGACGGGATGAAGCGGGCCATGCTCGCCGCGATGCGCGCGACGCCGCACGAGCTCGCCCGGAGGATGCGCTCGCTGCGGCGCCGGGTGGCCACCCACGACGTCGACAAGTGGGCCAGCGATTTCCTCACCGCGCTTGAGGCCGGCTGACGGTCAGGGCCTGCCGAGAGTCAGAGCCTGCTGAGAGTCAGAGCCTGCTGAGAGTCAGAGCTTGGCCTCGGCGTCGGACTTCCACGAATGCCACTTCTTGGCGGCCGCGCGGACCGCGACGATGCGGGCGACCTCCATGCCCAAACCCATCACCACGGCGTACGCGATGGCCTCGCCGAGGCTGATCTCCAGCGAGTCCGCGCTGGCCGGGGGCTTCTTCCCGGTCGTCTTCTGCCACGCGAACGAGAGCACCTTGCGCGAGGCGAAGCCCACGCCGAGGCCCACCAAGCCGCCAACGATCCGCCACGTCATATCGGTTTTGTCCGCCGCGCCTGATTCCTGCCCGGCATGCGTGATTTCCGCCATGATTCCTCCTCGGTAACGACCCTAGTCTCTTCGCACGGTAGAGCCGCCGACGCCATACCATTAGGCGGCATGACCGAACAGCCGCTGCGCACCGCCGCCATGCCCGAGAAGCCCACTCTGGATGGACTTGAGGCGGTATGGGTAGCGCGCTGGGAGTCGGACGCCACCTACCGCTTCGACCGGTCCCGCACCCGCGACGAGATCTACTCGATCGACACGCCGCCGCCCACGGTCTCCGGCTCGCTTCACGTCGGACATGTCTTCTCCTACACCCACACCGACGCGGTCGCCCGCTACCAGCGGATGCGCGGGCGCGAGGTCTTCTACCCCATGGGCTGGGACGACAACGGCCTCCCCACCGAGCGTCGCGTGCAGAACCACTTCGGCGTCCGCTGCGACCCCTCGCTGCCGTACGACCCGGACTTCCAGCCGCCGGCGAGCGGGGGCAAGGCCGCCAAGGCACAGGTCCCGGTGTCCAGGAAGAACTTCATCGAGCTGTGCGAGCGGCTCACCGCCGAGGACGAGAAGGCGTTCGAGGAGCTGTGGCGCCGCCTCGGCCTGTCCGTGGACTGGTCCCTGACCTACGCCACGATCGGCGAGCGGGCGCGGGTCGCCTCCCAGCGGGCGTTCCTGCGCAACCTCGCCCGCGGCGAGGCCTACCTGTCCGAGGCGCCCACGCTGTGGGACGTGACGTTCCGCACCGCCGTGGCCCAGGCCGAGCTGGAGGACCGGGAGTGGCCCGGCGCCTTCCACCGCATCGGGTTCGAGCTGTCCCCTGAGCAGCGCGAGCAGGGCTTCGGCGACCGGGTGTGGATCGAGACGACCCGGCCCGAGCTGATCCCCGCCTGCGTCGCCCTGGTCGCCCATCCCGACGACGAGCGGTACCGCCCGCTGTTCGGCACGACCGTGCGCACGCCGATCTTCGGCGTTGAGGTGCCGGTCCTCGGCCACCACCTCGCCGAGCCGGACAAGGGCTCGGGCATCGCCATGATCTGCACCTTCGGCGACGTCACCGACGTCACCTGGTGGCGCGAGCTGGACCTGCCGACCCGCCCGGTGATCGGCTGGGACGGCCGCCTGCTGACCGACCCGCCGGACGGCGTGCCCGCCGAGCCGTACAAGGAGCTGGCGGGCAAGACCGTGCACGGCGCCCGCGAGCGGATCGTGGAGATGCTCGCCGAGGCCGGCGACCTGGACGGCGACCCGCGCAAGATCCAGCGACCGGTGAAGTTCTACGAGAAGGGCGACCGGCCGCTGGAGATCGTCACCACCCGCCAGTGGTACATCCGCAACGGTGGCCGTGACGTCGAGCTGCGCCTCGCCCTGCTCGACCAGGGAACCGAGCTGCGCTGGCACCCGCCGCACATGCGGGTGAGGTACGACAACTGGGTCGAGGGCCTGGCCGGCGACTGGCTCATCTCCCGCCAGCGGTTCTTCGGCGTGCCGATCCCCGTCTGGTACCCCCTGGACAGCGACGGCCGGCCGGTCTACGACGCGCCGATCCCGGCCGACGAGTCGTCCCTGCCGGTCGACCCGTCCACGGACGTGCCGCCGGGCTTCACCGAGGACATGCGCGGCAGGCCGCTGGGCTTCATCGGTGACCCCGACGTGATGGACACCTGGGCGACGTCGTCCCTGACGCCACAGGTCGCGGCCGGCTGGGAGCGTGACGACGACCTGTTCCGCCGGGTCTACCCGATGGACCTGCGTCCGCAGGCCCACGAGATCATCCGGACCTGGCTGTTCTCCACGGTCGTCCGGGCGCACCTGGAGCACGGCGGCCTTCCCTGGAAGCACGCCGCGATCTCCGGTTGGATTCTCGACCCGGACCGCAAGAAGATGTCCAAGTCCAAGGGCAACGTGGTCACGCCCCTCGGCCTGCTGGAGCAGTACGGCTCCGACGCCGTGCGCTACTGGGCGGCGAGCGGGCGGCCTGGTACGGACACGGCGTTCGACACCGGGCAGATCAAGATCGGCCGCCGGCTGGCCATCAAGATCCTGAACGCCTCCCGCTTCGTGCTCGGCTTCGGCGAGGTCCCGGCGGGCGAGGAGCGGGTCACCGAGGCCCTCGACCTGTCGATGCTGGCCGCGCTGCGCGCGGTCGTGGCCGAGGCCACCGAGGCGTTCGAGGAGTACGACTACACCCGGGCGCTCGAACGCACGGAGCGCTTCTTCTGGGAGCTGTGCGACGACTACCTGGAGCTGGTCAAGGCCCGTGCCTACGACGGGAACGCATCGGCCGTCACGGCGCTGCGCCGGGCGCTCGACGTGCTCCTGCGGCTCTTCGCGCCGTTCCTGCCGTTCGTGACCGAGGAGGTCTGGTCGTGGTGGCGCGCCGGTTCGGTGCACCGCGCCGCCTGGCCGTCCACCGCCGAGTTCGACGCCGATCTCGGTACGGGCGCCGGTGACAGTCGCGGTGATCGGCGCGGCGATAAGGGCGACCCGGCGGTGCTCGGCGCGGTGGCCGAGGTTCTGCGCCAGGTGCGCAAGGCCAAGTCCGAGGCCAGGCTGTCCATGCGGGCCGAGATCTCGCGGCTCACCGTGTCCGGCCCCCACACCGGGCTCGTACGGCAGGCGCAGGACGACCTGTGCGCGGCGGGCAACGTCGAGGAGTTCGTCCTCGACCCCACGGGCGATGAGCAGGTGGTGTCCGTCACACTCGCCGAGTGATAGGGCGATGTTCGTCACCGGATGAATAATCAGGTGCGCACGTTGGGGGGCGACGTGCCAGGCTGGACGTTGTGATCCCGGAAAAGCAACGTCGAACGCTTAACGTGCCCCCCACACTGCTCACACTCGCCGTGTGGGGCGCCTGTCTGATCGTTCTCGGTGTGGTGATCTACTTCTTCTGGCAGATCATCGGTCGCGTCGCCATCGTGGCGCTGCCGGTCGCCGTGGCGTTCCTGCTGACCGCCCTGCTCTATCCGGTGACCGGCAGGCTGCGTAGACGGATGCGGCCCATCTACGCCACCTGGCTCACCATGCTGCTCTTCTTCGCGGTCATCGTCGGCATGGGATTCCTGATCGGTGTCAGGGCCAACGCGGAGTACCCGCGTCTCGTCGACCAGATCGAGAAGACATCGCGCGAGGTGCAGAACTGGCTGATCAACGGCCCGATCCACCTGAAGGAGTCCCAGATCACCGGTGCCATGGACGAGCTGATGAAGCAGCTCTCCGAACAGCGCGGGCAGATCACTGGAACGGTCCTCACCGGCGCGACGGCGGTCATCGAGGTGCTCGCCGGCATCGTGCTGCTGCTCTTCGTGACGTTCTTCTTCCTCAAGGACGGCGACCGCATCTGGGCCTGGTTCCTGCGCGCGTTCGGCGGCGCGGCGCCCCGCGTCGACCGGGCGGGACGCGCTGCCTGGCGGACGCTCTCGCACTACGTGCAGGGCACCGTCGCGGTGGCCGCGATCCACGGTGTGGTGATCGGCGCCACCCTCGCCGTCCTGCAGGTGCCGCTGTGGGCGCCCCTCGCGGTGCTGGTCTTCATGGCGAGCTTCATCCCGATCGTCGGCATCCTCTTCGCCGGAACCGTCGCGACCCTCGTGACGTTCGGCTCGCAGGGCTGGCTGCCCGCGGTGATCTTCGTCGGTGTCCTCATCGTCGAGCAGCAGCTGGAGAACCACGTCCTGCAGCCGCTCATCGTCGGCAGGGCGCTGGAGTTCCACCCGCTGGCGATCATCCTCGTGCTCGGCGTGGGCGGTGTGATCGCGGGGATCGCCGGAGCCGCGGTGGCGGTGCCGATCAGTGCGGTCATCTACCGCGCGCTGCCCGAGCTGCGGAGGAACCCGCCGCCCGTCGAGCCGCCGCCCTCCACCCCGCCGCCGGAGCCTCCGCCTCCGCCGGCGTCGTCGCCCGAACTGGAAGCGGTGCCGGCGGACTCGTCCACGCCGCCATCGTCGGGCTCCTGAGAGGCGGTATCTCCCCAGCGCAACGGGTAGTGTCTTGGCTCATGGATGTTGAGGTGCTGATCCACCGTCTCGACACGGGGCTTCCGCTCCCCGGCTACGCGCATCCCGGTGACGCCGGGGCCGATCTGTACGCCGTGACGGACGTCGAGTTGCTGCCGGGGGAGCGGGCCGTGGTCGGCACCGGGGTGGCCATCGCCCTTCCGGACGGGTACGCCGCGTTCGTGCACCCCCGGTCGGGGCTCGCGTCCAAGTTCGGCGTCACCCTGGTGAACGCGCCGGGAACGGTCGACGCGGGCTACCGCGGCGAGATCAAGGTGACCCTCCTCAACACCGACACCAAGGACGCCGCGCGGCTGAAGCGTGGCGACCGCATCGCCCAGCTGGTCATCCAGCGAGTGGAGAAGGCGTCGTTCCACGAGGTGGACCGGCTGCCCGGCTCCGTACGCGGCGCGAACGGGTTCGGCTCCACAGGTCGATGATCATAGGCGAGCACAGGTCTTAAGGAGTGTGAACGACGTGTTCGGACGCCGCCGGCGCGCGGATGAGGAGACCCCGCAGGCCGTTGCTGAGGGGGAGCCCGCCGCTCCTACGCGCGAATCAGGTCCATGGGACGGGGACGAGGGCTATCCCGAGGGCGAGCGGGTGGATCTGGGAGGCCTGCTCCTGCCCGTCGGTCCCGGTTTCGAGGTCCAGCTGACGATGTCCGGTGACAGCATCGTCGGCGCGGTCGTCCTCGTCGAGGAAAGCGCCCTGCAGGTGCAGGCGTTCGCCGCGCCGAAACGCGGCGGCATCTGGGACGAGGTCCGTGCCGAGCTGTCCCGTGAGGTGGCCGCCCTGGGCGGCACCGCCGAGGAGCGGGAGGGCCCGTTCGGGACGGAGCTGGCCGCGAAGGTCCCGGCGCAGGGGCAGGGGCCGCAGCCGGTCCGCTACATCGGGGTGGACGGCCCGCGCTGGCTCCTGCGGGCGGCCTTCAGCGGCCGGGCCGCGCTCGACTCGGCCGCGTCCGCGACCCTCGAAGGGGTCGTCCGCGACATCGTCGTCGTCCGCGGTGACGAGCCGATGGCTCCGCGCGAGCCCATCGAGCTGCGCCTGCCCGCGGAGGCCAGGCAGGCGATGGAGCAGGAGCCCGAGCACGAGGAGTTCAAGCCGTTCGAACGGGGCCCGGAGATCTCCGAGATCCGGTGAAGCCTGGCCTGCGCTCCGCCGCCCCCCATCGCCTACGCTTGGGATGCATGTACACGGAGCGGGCTCGGTGAGCACGCGGAGTGGTCGGCCGGCACTTCCTCGGGGAGCGTCGCCGGCGGCGACGCGGCCCGTACGGCCCGCGAGGAGACGGTGAGCGAGTGATGAGCACGGCGGAGCCGGTGAAGAAAGGCCGTCTGCGCGGCTTCTTCCAGCGGCTGACGAGCACCCAGGCCGAGTTGGAGGCCGAAGAACTCCGCGAGGACCTTGGGCGGCACGGCGCCACGCCCATCGCCTCCTGCGCGGAGCGGCAACGCTCCTGCGTGGCCGGCACGCTACGGACCGTGACGCTCCGGCCTCGGGGCGGAGCGCCCGCCCTGGAGGCGGAGCTCTACGACGGTTCCGATGTGATCGACCTGGTGTGGCTCGGCCGACGAAAGATCGTCGGCATCGAGCCGGGCCGCGTGGTCCGCGCCGAGGGCCTGGTCAGCGTCCAGGACGGCCGTAAGGTCATGTTCAACCCACGTTACGAGCTCCGCCCCGCCGGTGGCCAGTGATCGTCGGGGAGCGCGCGTGAGTGCGTTCGCCGGGCGGATCGGCGCGAGCGACGCGCCACGCGGCCGGGCGAGCCGGTCGCGACGCGAGGAGGAATCATGAGTGCAGCGGACGTAACGGCGACGCACGCCGCACACGACACCGTCGAGGCCGCCCTCAGGGCCCAGCTCGGCAAGGCGCTGGGCGGCACGCGGGGGATCGTCGAGGCGGCGGTGCCCACGATCGCCTTCACCGCCATGTGGGTGGGCACCAGCGAGCTCAAGCTCTCGCTGATCGTCAGCATCGCCACCGCTGTGGCGCTGCTGCTGGTGCGGCTCGTACAGCGCAGCACGCCACAGTTCGTGATCAACAGCCTCATCGGCATCGCCATCGGCGCGTTCTTCGCCACCCGCAGCGGCGACGCGAAGGACTATTTCCTGCCGGGCATCCTCTACAACGCGGCGTACGCCGCGGCCATGCTGCTGTCGATCGTGACCCGTTGGCCGGTGATGGGCTTCCTCATCGGCTCGGTGACAGGGGATCCCACTGCCTGGCACAAGGACGCCGGCGTGGTCCGGCTCTGCTCCCGGCTCACGTGGCTGCTGATGCTGCCGTGCCTGGTGCGCGTGCTGGTGCAGCTGCCTCTCTACATGTTCGACCAGGTGGTCACGCTCGGCCTCACCAAGATCGCGCTGGGCTGGCCGCTCCAGGTCGCGGCTCTCGGTGCCATGGTCTGGATGCTCGCCCGCGGCCGCACCCCGATCCAGAACGCCGGCTGAGCGGCGGCGATCCAGAACACCGGCTGAGCGGCGGCGATCCCGAGCACCGGCTGAGCGGCGGTCGCCCCGCTCCGGGCGGGGGCGACCGCGTCGCGGCGTCGCCGGGGCTCAGCGGCCCGACAGCAGCTCGGCGAGCTCGTGCTCCACGTCCTGGTTGGCCACGAAGAGCAGTTCGTCTCCGGCCTCGAGCGGGTCGTCGGCCGACGGCACCAGGACCCGGCCCTCGCGCAGGATCGCGACCAGCGCCGCGTCCACCGGCCACGGCACCGCACCGGCCCGCTGGCCCACCACCGGCGCGTCCTCGGCCAGAGTGAGCTCGACGAGGTTCGCCTGGCCTTGCCGGAAGGTCATCAGCCGGACGAGATCGCCCACACTGACGGCCTCCTCGACCAGCGCCGAGAGCAGGCGCGGCGTCGAGACCGCCACGTCGACGCCCCACGATTCGTTGAACAACCACTCGTTCTTGGGGTGGTTGATGCGGGCGACGACGCGGGGCACACCGTACTCGGTCTTCGCCAGGAGGGAGACCACCAGGTTGACCTTGTCGTCTCCGGAGGCGGCGATCACGACCTGGCAGCTGTTCAGCCCGGCCTCGTCGAGTGAGGAGATCTCGCAGGCGTCGGCGAGGAGCCACTCCGCACGGGGAACGCTGTCGATCTTGATGGCTCGGGGATCGACGTCGATGAGAAGGACCTCGTGGCCGTTCTCCAGGAGTTCGACGGCGATGGAGCGCCCCACGGCGCCCGCGCCCGCGATGGTGACGCGCATCAGTGCTCCTCGGAAGGTGCGCCGGACAGCACCTTGTTGATCCGGTCCATGTCGTTGTCCGCGGCGATGACGTGCAGGATGTCGCCGTCCTGGATGACGGTGTCGTCCTTGGGCACGAGGGCCTCGCCCATCCGGTTGACGAAGGCGACCTTGCCGCCCGTCACCTCCTCGACCTTGCGGGTCCGGGTCCCGATCCAGCCGGGGTGGAACGCCATCTCGGCGAGGGTCACGGTTCCCGTGGGGTCGCGCCACAGTGGTTCCGTCCCCTCCGGGAGCACCCGGCGCAGGACCTGGTCGGCGGTCCAGCGGACCGTCGCCACGGTCGGGATGCCGAGGCGCTGGTAGACCTCGGCCCGTCGGGGGTCGTAGATGCGGGCCACCACGTTGTCCACGCCGAAGGTCTCGCGGGCCACGCGGGCGGAGATGATGTTGGAGTTGTCTCCGCTGCTCACCGCGACGAAGGCGGATGCCGTCGCCAGTCCTGCCTCCTCCAGGACGTCGCGGTCGAAGCCGACCCCGGTGACCCGCCGGCCGCGGAACCCCGCGCGCAGCCTGCGGAAGGCCTGCGGGTCACGGTCGATGATCGCGACCGAGTGGCCGCTGTCCTCGAGGATGTGGGCGAGCGTCGAGCCGACCCGCCCGCATCCCATGATCACGATATGCATGCTCTCCCGCCGTTGGGTTGAGGCGGTCTCCTCTGAGCACAGTATGTCGCTCGTCGTGGATGCCGGGTGAGCGGGGAGGCAAGGTGAAGGACTAGCATCGACAGTCGTGTCAAAGGTGACGGACCTCGTCAAGCGGCTCCTCGTGGGGCGTGCGCTTCGCAGCACGCAACTCCACGATCAGCTGCTGCCCAAACGCATCGCACTTCCGGTTTTCGCCAGCGACGCACTCTCCTCCGTGGCGTACGCGCCGCAGGAAATCCTGGTGATCCTCTCGCTGGGCGGCGCCGCGTTCTACAGCTACAGCCCGTGGGTCGCCCTGGGCGTCGTCATGGTCATGCTGACCGTGGTCGCGTCCTACCGGCAGAACGTGCACGCCTATCCGAGCGGCGGCGGCGACTACGAGGTGGCGACCACCAACCTGGGACCGAGCGCCGGGCTCACCGTGGCGAGTGCGCTCCTGGTGGACTATGTGCTGACGGTGGCCGTGTCTGTCGCCAACGGCGCCGACTACGTGGGTGCCACGGTGCCGTTCGTCGCGGAGAACCGGCCGCTGGTGGCGGTCGCGATCGTCGTGCTGCTGACGATCATGAACCTGCGCGGCATCCGTGAGTCGGGTACGGCCTTCGCGGTTCCGACGTACGCGTTCATGTTCGCCGTGATCGGCATGGTCCTGTGGGGCCTCTTCCGGCTGCTCGTGCTGGGCGACACGCTGCGTGCCCCGACGGCCGACTATCAGATCGTGGCGG
Organism: Microtetraspora sp. NBRC 16547; assembly: GCF_030268965.1. Classification (GTDB taxonomy): domain Bacteria; phylum Actinomycetota; class Actinomycetes; order Streptosporangiales; family Streptosporangiaceae; genus Microtetraspora. The sequence goes on from NZ_BSSE01000002.1 coordinate 134,172, forward strand.
AACAGGCCGACATCGCCGGGTTCGCGATGGCCTTCCTGGTGCTGCGCGCGTTCTCCTCCGGCTGCGCCGCGCTGACCGGCGTCGAGGCGATCAGCAACGGCGTGCCGGCGTTCCGGAAGCCCAAGAGCAAGAACGCCGCGACGACGCTGCTCATGATGGGTGTCATCGCGGTCGTCATGTTCAGCGGCATCATCTTCCTCGGCCTCAAGTCCGGGGTGAAGCTGACCGAGCCCTCGAACGTCGCCACGCACGTCCTCATCAACGGACAGCCGGCCGGGTCGGACTACTACCAGCAGCCGATCATCGCGCAGGTCGCGTCGGCCGTGTTCGGCGACGGGTCGATCTTCTTCGTCGCGATCGCCGCGGTGACCGCGCTCATCCTGTTCCTGGCCGCGAACACGGCGTTCAACGGCTTCCCCGTGCTCGCCTCGATCCTGGCCCAGGACCGCTACCTGCCGCGCCAGCTCCACACCCGCGGCGACCGGCTGGCGTTCAGCAACGGCATCATCCTGCTCGCAACGGGCGCCTGCCTGCTCATCTGGACGTTCCAGGCCGACGTGAGCAAGCTGCTCAACCTCTACATCCTCGGCGTGTTCGTGTCGTTCACGCTCAGCCAGATCGGCATGGTGCGGCACTGGACGCGGCACCTGAAGACCGAGACCGATCCCAAGACGCGCTTCCGCATGATGCGCTCCCGCGTCATCAACGGCTTCGGCGGCGTGATGACGGGCGTCGTCCTCGTCGTCGTCCTGATCACGAAGTTCACCCACGGCGCGTACATCGTCTGCATCGCCATGCCGGTGCTCTTCCTGATGATGAAGGCCATCCGGCACCACTACGACCGGGTCGCCGAGGAACTCGCCGCGCCCGAGGGCGAGATCGACGAGACGATGCTGCCCGCGCGCAACCACTCCATCGTGCTGGTGTCCAAGATCCACAAGCCGACGCTGCGCGCCCTCGCGTACGCCAGGGCCACCCGGCCGTCCACCCTGGAGGCCGTCACGGTGAGTGTGGACGCCGACGAGGCGGCCAAGCTCCAGGAGGAGTGGGACCAACGGGGCATCCCGGTGCCGTTGAAGATCCTCGACTCGCCCTACCGGGAGATCACCGGGCCGGTGCTCGACTACGTCAAGTCGCTGCGCCGTAGGTCGCCGCGTGACGTCGTGACCGTGTACATCCCCGAGTACGTCGTCGGCCGCTGGTGGGAGCATCTGCTCCACAACCAGAGCGCGCTGCGGCTCAAGGGGCGTCTGCTGTTCAAGCCCGGGGTCATGGTCACCAGCGTGCCGTGGCAGCTCGCCTCGTCCGACCGGCTCAAGGGCCGTCCGGAGGCGTTCGCGCCCGGCGCGGTCCGGCGGTCACACGCCGAGGTCAAGAACGACGAGATCAAAGCATGATGCAGAACGAGAGCCGCGAGGGGAACACGATGGCGATCGAGTTGACGGTGGGGCCGGTCGCGAACGGCGGCTGGTGCGTGGCCAGGCACGAGGGACGCGTCGTGTTCGTACGGCACGCGCTTCCCGGTGAGCGCGTGCTCGCGAAGATCACCGAGGAGACCGCGCGGTTCCTGCGCGCGGACGCGGTCGAGATTCTGGAGGCGTCGCCGGACCGGGTGACGCCGCCCTGCCCGTTCAGCGGCCCGGGGCGGTGCGGCGGCTGCGACTGGCAGCACGCGTCGCCCGAGGCCCAGCGCCGGCTGAAGGCGTCCGTCGTCGAGGAGCAGCTGCGCCGCCTCGCCGGCGTCGAACGCGAGGTGACCGTCGAGGAGGTGCCCGGCTCCGCCGGGGGCGGGCTCGGCTGGCGGACGCGGGTGCAGTTCGCCGCGGACCGGGACGGCTCCATCGGCCTGCGCCGCCACCGCTCGCACGACATCGAGCACGTCGACTGGTGCCCGATCGCCCATCCCGCGGTCGAGGAGGTCGGCGTGGAGGCGCTCACCTGGCCGGGGGCCGCCGCCGTCGAGGTCGTGGCGTCTTCGGGCGGTGACCGGGTCGTCATCGTCACCCCGAAGCCCGGCAGGAGGGTGTCCCTGCCCGACGTGGACGCCTCGATCCTGATCGACGAGGGCAAGCGCGGCACGCGCGCCGTGCGAGGCCAGGCGTCGATGACCGAACGCGTCGGCGACCGGGACTTCCGGGTCACCGCCAGCGGCTTCTGGCAGGTGCATCCAGGCGCGGCCGCGACCCTGCTCGACACGGTGCTCGACTTCGCGCGGCCGAAGGCGGGGGAGTGGGCGCTCGACCTTTACTGCGGTGTCGGCCTGTTCGCCGCGGGTCTCGCCGAGGCGGTGGGCCCCGATGGTGCGGTGCTGGGCATCGAGTCGGATCCGCAGGCTGTGCAGGACGCGCGGTGGAATCTGCGGGACCTGCCGCAGGCCGGCGTCGAGCGGGGCAAGGTCGAGGAGGCGCTCGACCGGCTGGAGATCGAGCGGGCCGACCTTGTCGTGGTCGACCCGCCGAGGGCCGGACTCGGACGCTCTGTGGTGGACCGGGTGGCCACGCTGGACGCGCCTCGGATCGTCTACGTCTCCTGCGATCCCGCCACCATGTCGCGGGACATCGCGTGGTTCGCCCCGTACGGCTACCGCCTGGCGGACCTGAGGGCGTTCGACCAGTACCCCATGACCCACCACGTGGAGTGCGTCGCGCTCCTGATCAAGGACTGATCGATCGGCCGATGATCTTCGCGCGCTATTCCGCAAAGATCGCGAAATTTATAAACCAACCGCAAACAGTGATCAAAGTAGTGAAATAGGGACATCTCGGCACCTGAGACGGGGAATCCAATCTCCTGCACGCCATCCGACGCGGCCCGGCGACCGGGCGGTCACGACCACGGGGGGAAGCATGAAGCAGGAGAAGAAGATCACGCCTGAGATGCAGAAATGCATCGACAGGTGCATGGAGGTCCACAGCATCTGCGAGCAGACCATGACGCACTGTCTCCAGCAGGGCGGCAAGCACGCCGACATGGCGATGATGGGCGCCCTGATGGACTGCTCCGACATGACCCGCATGTGCGGCGACATGATGATGCGCCAGTCGCCGATGGCCATGGACCTGGCCGCGATGTGCGCCCAGGCCGCGGACAGGTGTGCCGAGATGGCCACGAGCGTGGGCGGCGGTGACCCCATGATGAAGAAGTGCGCGGACGCGTGCCGCGAGTTCTCGCGGACGGCCCGCGCGGTGGCCCCGGCCCGCGCCTGACCTAGCGCCGTGACCGGCAAGGTTTGCCCGGAAGGAGCGGTGTCCAGGGCGGTGCATCGCAAGGCGGAGGAGGAGCTCGTAGCGGAGCAGCCGATCCCGCCGGGGGCGGAGGTGCCGTCCTGGGCGACGCGACGGGGCAAAGATTGACGGGAGGGGCTAGCCACGACACCCCGCTCCGCCGTCCGGAGCGGGGTGTCGCTCGTTCCGGGATGGGGGCCGCGTGGGTCAGGAGCGGGTCAGGAGGACGACCAGGAACGCCAGGCGGTGACCTGAATCAGGATGACGGGGCCGGTGGGCGGCCGCTCCCGATACTGGGCGTACTTCCCGGCCAGCGCGGCCAGCGCGGGGGCGCGCTCCCCGTCGTTCTCGACGATCGTGGCGTACCCGTCCGCCCGGACCCACCACAGCTCGTCCCAGTCGTCGGCGTAGTGGTCGGCCAGCACGCACACGTTCGGGTTCTCCCGGATGTCGCGGATCCGGCGCAGGTTCGTGGTGGTCTTCGGCTTGTGGTCGACGGCCGTGGCGATGGTGTCGCCGTAGAGGGCGAACGTGACGGGCACGAGATGGGGGATCCCGGCCCCGCTCACCGTGGCGAGCCTGGCCACCCGCGCATCGCCCAGCAACCGCCGTGCGTCCATATCCTCATTGAAGCAGCGGCGGAACGATCACGGCCGGGTGGCGCCCAGGATCCGGCTGACCTCGTCGCTGGGCGGGGCGCCGCGGACCGACACCCAGGCCAGGCCGTTCCGCATGCGGAAGGCGGCCAGCCGCCGCGCCTGGCCGGGGCCGAGGTCCTGCGGGGCGGCCAGCACCGGCGTGAGCCCCATCCGCTGCCAGGCCGGCCCGTCGGCCACGCCCAGCGCGTACGGGAACTGGGCATGGGCGGCCCTGGCCGCGGTCGCCAGCCGGTGCAGGTTGCCGGGCACGCCCGGCTGGAAGGGGACGAGTAGGTTGACCGCGCGGATGTCGACGCCCGCGGCGCGTACGGTGCGCAGCATGGCGCTGTCGGATGCGGAGAGGCCGGACTCCGAGGCGGGGAGGGTGAAGGTGACGGTGAGCGCGCGGCCGCTCGCCGCGGCCTCCCGCTGCAGCACGCTGAGCGCGGCAGCGCGTCGCCCGGTCGCCGCCGGATCGGTCGAGTCGCGGATCTCGAAGTCGATGACGGCGGGGGCGAAGGAGCCGATCACCCGTCGGTAGGCCGCCAGCAGACGGTCAAGGTCCGGGCAGGTGGCCGCCAGCTCGCGGGCCGAGGGCCCGCCGAACGCGAGGCCGGCGTCCCCGCCCCGCGCCCGGAGGGAACCGATGCGGTTGGCGATGGGGTTCCTGCCCTGCTCGGTGATCCCGCCCCAGCGTGGGGTGCAGCCGTCCGGCCCGGCGGCGAGGTGGCCGATGGTGTACCAGCCGGCGCCGGTGCGGCGGGCGGTCCCGGCCAGGTCGAACTCGGGATCCCGCACGGCGTCCACGAAGACGACGTAACCGGAGGGGCTGCCGCTCCGCACTGCCACCGGGACCGGCCCGGACGGCTCCGGCGTGCGCAACGCGACCGGGGATCCGGCGATCACACCCGGCCTGGGGGACGTCGCGCTCGGTTCCGGGGATGGTGCGGAGGTGGTGGCGGACCAGTCCGGGCGCACCTGCGCGGGCAGCAGGCAGAGGGCGTATCCGGTGGCGGCGATCAAGGCGGTCGCGGCCAGGGCCACCAGGGACCGCGGAGGTGTTCCAGGCTCGCGCTCCCGCCGTGCAGAATCCACCACTCACCACCCTGAGTCATTCCGTGGCTACATTGCGCGCATGATGCATGGACTTTATCAACCGCACCCGGATGGCCGGGGAGATAATGACCGGATGAAGCTGAGGATCTTCACCGAGCCGCAAGAGGGCGCCACGTACGATGATCTGCTCGCGGTGGCGCAGGCCACGGAGAGGCTGGGATTCGACGCGTTCTTCCGCTCCGACCACTACCTGCGGATCGGCGCCGGCGACCCCGGCCCCGGTTCGACGGACGCCTGGGTGACCCTCGCGGGCCTGGCCAGGGAGACGTCGCGCATCCGGCTGGGCACTCTGGTCACGCCGGTGACCTTCCGGCTCCCGGGCCCGCTCGCCATCAGCGTCGCGCAGGTCGACCAGATGAGCGGCGGCAGGGTCGAGCTCGGTCTGGGCACGGGCTGGTTCGACGCCGAGCACAGCGCCTACGGCATCCCGTTCCCGCCGGTGGGCGAGCGGTTCGAGCGGCTCGAGGAGCAGCTTGAGATCATCACCGGTCTCTGGGAAACGGCCAAGCCGTACTCGTTCGCGGGCGCGCACTACCGGGTGCAGGAGTCTCCGGCGCTTCCCAAGCCGGTCCAGCGGCCCCGGCCGCCGATCATCATCGGCGGTGGCGGCCCCCGCCGTACGCCCAGGCTGGCCGCGCGGTTCGCGGACGAGTTCAACCTGCCGTTCGGGACGCTGGACGCGACCCGGCAGGCATTCGGGCGGGTGCGCGAGGCGTGCGAGGCCGCCGGGCGGGAGTCGATGGTGTACTCCGCCGCGCAGACCGTGTGCGTGGGCAGGGACGAGGCCGAGATCGCCCGTCGCGCCGCGACGATCGGCCAGGATGTCGCGTCGTTGCGTGCGGGCGGCCTCGCCGGAACGCCCGCCGAGGTCATGGAGAAGATCGGCAGGTTCGCGGAGATCGGCGCGGAGCGGATCTACCTCCAGGTCATGGATCTGGCCGACCTCGACCACCTCGAACTGATCGCCGCAGAGGTCATGCCGCACGTGTGAGCGTCACCGAGGTCGTGCTTCGCGTGTGATCGCCGTCGGCCCCGGTCGGCGTCGGCAGAGGGCGTGGGCGTCGCGGTTCGCCGGGAATTGGGTGGAAGGTCGGGAGACCGTGCGGAATGCTTGATCCGTGCTTCTCGCGATCTCTACCGTTTCCTCCGTGACGTCCCGTCCGGCGACCGATCTCGGCTTCCTCCTGCACAAGCACCCCGAACGGGTGCAGGAGTTCGCCCAGTCGTTCGGCACGGCGCGCGTCTTCTACCCGGAGGCGACGGAGCGGCGCTGCACGGCGGCCCTGCTGCTGGACGTCGATCCGGTCCGGCTCGCGCGTTCGCGCGGCAAGACCTCGCCGGACTTCAGCCTGGGGCAGTACGTCAACGATCGACCCTACGCGGCGTCGTCGCTGCTCGCCGTGGCGCTCGCGGACGTCTTCCGGACGGCCAGGACGGGGCGCTGCGACGCCCGGCCCGAGCTGGCGGCGGGACCGATGCCCCTGGAGATCCTCCTGCCCGCGCTGCCGTGCCGCGGCGGCGCCGCGCTCGCCCACCGGCTGTTCGAGCCGCTCGGATGGGAGGTGGAGGCGACCGCCGTCCCCCTCGACGAGGGATTCCCCGAGTGGGGCGACTCCCGGTACGTACGGCTGTCGCTGCGGGGTGAGGTGCGGCTCGCCGACGCGCTCAACCAGCTGTACGTGCTGCTGCCGGTGCTGGACGACGCCAAGCACTACTGGCTGGCGGGCGACGAGGTGGACAAGCTCGTCCGCGCGGGTGAGGGCTGGCTGGCCGTGCATCCCGAGAAGGGCCTGATCACCCGGCGGTACCTCGGCCGTCGCAGGGCGCTGGAGCGGACGGCCTTCGCCCGGCTGGCCGAGCTGGGTGACGACGTCGAGGAGGCCCTGGAGCCGCCCGTGGAGGAGGAGCTCACTCCCGACCAGCCTGCCGGGTCCGGGTCCGGGTCCGGGTCCGGGTCCGGGTCTGAGCCCGCGGTCACGCCTGTGTCCGACCCCGCGACTGGGCCGGAGGGCGGTCGCGTCCCCCTCAACGTGCTGCGGAGGGACGCCGTCGTCGCCGTTCTCGAGGAACTCGGCGCGCGTACGGTGATCGACCTCGGGTGCGGGTCCGGCCAACTGCTCTCCGCGCTGCTGGTCCGGCCGTCCTTCGCCAGGATCGCGGGCACCGACGTGTCCACGCAGGCGCTCGCCATCGCCGCGCGCAAGCTCAAGCTGGACCGGATGCCGGACGCGAAACGGGCCCGCCTGGAGCTGTTCCAGGGCGCGCTGACCTACGCCGACCCACGGTTCGCGGGGTACGACGCCGCGGTTCTCATGGAGGTGATCGAGCACGTCGATCCGCCCCGGCTGCGCGCGCTGGAACGGGTCGTCTTCGGTACGGCCAAGCCCGCGCACGTCGTCGTGACCACGCCCAACTCGGAGTACAACGTGCGCTACGACTTCCTGGGCGAAGCCCATGGCAGGGGCCGGGCGATGCGCCACCCGGACCACCGGTTCGAGTGGACCCGGGCCGAGTTCGCCGCCTGGGCCTCGGCGGTGGCAGGCCGGTACGGATATCACGTCGCGCTCAGGCCGGTGGGGGAGGACGACTCGGAGATCGGGCCGCCCACCCAGATGGCGGTGTTCAGCGTGACGGCGGAGAGGAGCGAGGGCGATGGTTGAGGTCAAGGTTCCGGAGGCCGGGCTGGTGGTGCTCGTCGGCGTCTCCGGGAGCGGGAAGTCGACCTTCGCGTCCCGGCACTTCGCGCCCACGCAGGTGATCTCGTCGGACTTCTGCCGGGGCCTGGTCTCCGACGACGAGAACGACCAGTCCGCCACGCCGGACGCGTTCGACGTGCTGCACTACATCGTCGGGACCCGTCTGCGGCGCGGCCTTCTCACGGTCGTGGACGCCACCAACGTGCAGTGGGACGCCCGCAAGAAGCTGATCGAGCTGGCCAGGAGCCATGACGTGCTCGCCGACGCCATCGTGCTCGACGTCGCGGAGCGGGTGGCCGTCGAGCGCAACGCCGTACGGCCGGACCGGAACTTCGGGCCGCGCGTGATCACCCGGCAGAGCAAGGAGCTGCGCCGCTCGCTTGGCCGGATGTCCAAGGACGGCTTCCGCCGCGTCCACGTCCTGCGCGGGGACGAGATCGACGAGGCGGTGATCTCTTACGAGAAGTCGTGGACCGACAAGACGGAGCTGACCGGTCCGTTCGACATCATCGGCGACGTGCACGGATGCCGGTCGGAGCTGGAGACGCTGCTGCGCTCCCTCGGCTGGGAGGTCACCCCCGGGGGCGCGGTCCACCCCGAGGGACGTACGGCCGTGTTCGTCGGCGACCTGGTCGACCGCGGCCCCGACACCCCGGGCGTGCTGCGCCTCGTCATGGGCATGGTCGCGGCCGGGACCGCCCTCTGCGTGTCCGGGAACCACGAGCAGAAGCTCGTCCGCGCGCTCAACGGGCGCAAGGTCAGGGTCGCGCACGGCCTCAAGGAGTCCCTGGAGCAGCTCGCCGCCGAGCCGGAGGAGTTCCAGCGGGAGGCCAGGGCGTTCATGGACGGCCTCATCAGCCACTACCGGCTCGACGGAGGACGGCTCGTCGTCGCGCACGCCGGACTCAAGGAGGCCTACCACGGGCGGGCCAGCGGCCGCGTGCGCGCGTTCGCGCTGTACGGCGACACGACGGGGGAGACCGACGAGTACGGCCTGCCCGTCCGCTACCCGTGGGCGGAGGAGTACCGGGGCCACGCGATGGTGGTCTACGGCCACACGCCGGTCCCCAAGCCGGAGTGGATCAACAACACGATCTGCCTGGACACCGGGGTCGTCTTCGGCGGGAAGCTGACCGCCCTGCGCTACCCCGAGCGCGAGCTGGTCTCCGTGCCGGCGGAGCGGGTCTGGTACGAGTCGGTCCGGCCGCTCGGGGCGCCGGCCGGCCGTGACCCGGGCGCGCTGCGGATCGGCGACGTCACCGGAACCCGGTACGTGGACACGCGGCTCGGTGGCCGGATCAAGGTCAGGGAGGAGAACGCCGCCGCCGCTCTGGAGATCATGAGCCGGTTCGCGGTGGACCCCCACTGGCTGGTCTACCTGCCGCCGACCATGGCGCCGCCGGAGACGTCCACACTCGACGGCTTCCTGGAGCATCCGGCGGAGGCGTTCGAGGAGTTCGCCCAGGCGGGTGTCACCCGCGTCGTGTGCGAGGAGAAGCACATGGGGTCGCGGGCGATAGCCGTACTGGCCCGGACCCCCGAGGTAGCGGCCAAGCGGTTCGGGGTCACCGACGGGAGCGCGGGCGCGGTCTACACGCGCACCGGTCGGCCGTTCTTCGGCGACGGCCGGATGGGCGAGCTGGTCGACCGGCTGCGCGAGGAGGTGCGTCCGCTCTGGGACGAGCTGGTCTCGGACTGGGTGGTGCTCGACTGCGAGCTGCTGCCCTGGTCGGCGAAGGCGGAGGAGCTGATCCGCGGCCAGTACGCCTCGGTCGGGGCGGCGGCGCGGGCCGCGCTGCCGGACGCGGTCGCGGCGCTCTCGGCGGCGGCGGGGCGCGGCCTGGACGTCGGCGACCTGCTTGAGCGCACCCGGCGCCGCCAGGACAACGCCGCCCGCTTCCGCGACGCGTACGCGCGATACTGCTGGCCGGTGTCCGGCCTCGACGGTGTACGGCTCGCGCCGTTCCAGATCCTCGCGTGCGAGGGGCGGGCGACGGCCGTGAGCGAGCCGCACTCCTGGCATCTGGACGTGCTGTCGCGGGTGTCCTCCGAGACCTCCGCGTCTTTGCGCGCGCCCGAGTCCGGCGCGTCTTTGCGCGTGCCTGAGTCCGGCGCGACTGGGCTGATCGCGCCGACCCGGCACGCGTTCGTGTCGCTGGACTCCGAGCAGGAGCGGGCGAACGCGATCGAGTGGTGGTCGGAGCTGACCGCCGCGGGTGGCGAGGGCATGGTGGTGAAACCGGTGGACCACACGCCCGGCCGGATCCAGCCAGGGATCAAGGTCCGCGGCCGCGAGTACCTCCGGATCATCTACGGGCCGGACTACACCGAGTCCCTGGACGTGTTGCGGCGCCGGTTCCTCGGCAGGAAGCGCTCGCTGGCGCTGCGGGAGCACGCGCTCGGACTGGAGGCGCTCACCCGTCTCGCCGAGGGCGAACCGCTGTGGCGCGTCCACGAGCCGGTCTTCGCCGTACTGGCCCTGGAGTCCGAGCCCGTGGACCCGCGCCTGTGACGTCCTCGGGGGAGCGGTCGGGGCCGGGGGCAGGGGGAGCCGCGACGGGCGTCGAGGACCTGGTGCCCCGGCACATCGTCCTGTCCGTGGTCGTCGGTTCGCGCGCGTACGGCCTGGCCACCGCGGACAGCGACGTGGATCGGCGGGGCGTCTTCGTGCCGCCCACGCCCATGTTCTGGCGCCTGGACAAGCCGCCCACCCACGTGGAGGGGCCGCGCCCCGAGGAGTTCTCCTGGGAGGTCGAGCGGTTCTGCGTGCTCGCGCTCGGGGCCAATCCCACGGTCCTGGAGTGCCTCTGGTCGCCGCTCGTCGAGCACGTCACCGAAACCGGCGCGCGGCTGCGCGCGATCAGGCAGGCGTTTCTCTCGGTCCGGGCCGAGGAGACCTTCCTCCGGTACGCCGACGCCCAGTTCCGCCGGCTCAGCCCGGAACGGCCGAAATGGAAGCAGGTCATGCACATGATCAGGCTGCTGATCAGCGGCCGCCACCTGGTGCGCGCGGGCGAACCGCTGCTGGACATGTCCGAGCACCGGGACCGGCTGCTCGCCGTCCGCCGCGGCGAGGTGCCCTGGCCCGAGGTGGTGCGGTGGCGCGCCGACCTGGTCGCGGGCCTCTCCGGAGGCGGCGGCCCCGCCGCGCTGCCCGCCGAGCCGGACCGGGCCGCGGTCGAGGCGTTCCTGATCGACGTGCGGAGGAGCGCGCTGTGACCGCCGTCCCTCCCGCCTGGCTCGCCGACGTCTGCGCCGACGAGCCCTATCCGCTGCTCTTCGCGACCGTCAGCGGCGCCCACCTGTACGGCTTCCCCTCGCGTGACTCGGACGTGGACCTGCGCGGGATGCACGCGCTCCCGGCCGAGGAGGTGGTCGGCCTGCGGACCGGCGAGGAGACGATCTCCCGGTCGTGGGAACGCGACGGCGTCGAGGTCGATCTCGTCACCCACGACCTGCTCAAGTTCTGCCGCCTCCTGCTGACCAGGAACGGCTACGTGCTGGAGCAGCTCCTGTCGCCGCTGGTGGTGGCGTCGTCAGCCGTCCACGAGGAGCTGGTCGCGCTCGCGCCCGCCTGCCTGACCCGGCACCACGCGCACCACTACCTCGGCTTCGCCCGGACCCAGTGGCGGCTCTTCGAGCGCACCGGCGAGCTCAAACCCCTGCTCTACACCTTCCGGGTGCTGCTGACCGGTGCGCATCTCATGCGCACCGGCCGGGTCGTCGCCGATCTGACCCGCCTGCTGCCGTACGGCCCGCCGTACCTGCCGGAGCTAGTGGAGGCCAAGCGCGGGGCCGAGCACGGCGCGCTGCCCGGGGACGGCCCGGGCCGTGAGCGGCTCGCCCGGGACGTGCTCGAGCTGACGGCGGCCCTGGAGGAGGCGAGGGAGGCGTCGGCGCTGCCGGACGCCCCCACCGCGGGCGCGGCCGTACACGATCTCGTGGTCCGCGTACGGCTCGGCCGGGCGGGGTGACCGCGGGAAGGGGTGGGGAGGGGCAGCCCATCTCCTCCAGGGCGCGTGGCGTGTCCCGGAGGCCTCAGCGCAGGTTGTGGACCCGCTTGTACTCCAGCGTGTAGGCCAGCTTGCCGGGCTTGGCGTCGGAGTACGGCTTGCTCAGCTTGTCGAACTCGCCCTTGTCGGCGGCCTTGCCGCCGTTCCACCGGTCCAGCGCGCCGAGCTCGGCGGCGGTGAAGCCGTTGTCGACGGTGGTGTTCTTGGGCAACGCGGTCATCGTCTCCGTCAGCGCCTTGACGGTGGCCAGGTAGCTGCCGTGGTCGTTCTGGTTCCAGTTGGCCAGGTTGATCGGCTTGGCGTCGCGGGCCCAGCTGCCCCAGTAGAACTCCTGGAACGGCAGCCCGTTCTGCGAGTAGCCGATGTCGCGGCCGAAGTAGAGCAGGCTGCGGTACTTGTCGTCGGCGAAGTTGGCCAGCCCCACGCCGGTCGGCAACTTGTTCACGGTGACCGGCTTGCCGTTGGGGTCACGCAGCCACACCCACTTGTGCGCCCGCATCTGGTTCCAGAAGTCCTGACGGGTGAGGGTGCTCAGGTTGGCCTGTACCCGCAGCCGCACGTGCAGGCCGGCACCGCCATCGGGGGTCTCGATGAAGGAGGTGAGCGTGTGGTGCCCATCGGTGAGGAACGGCTCGCCACCGGGACCGATGACGACGGTCTTCATGGCGGCGATGCTGTCCGCCGTCTCCGCGCCGACCGCGAGCTGACACGTGAACGAGGACGGGTCGTCCAGCCGCGCGCCGGGCGACACCGACGCCGCCGCTACCCGGCCATCGGCCTCGCACCAGTCGTCGAACTTCTTGTTGATCGCGTCCTTGCCGAGGGTGTAGCGGCCGAGCTTGTAGTACACCTCGTCAAAACCCAGTGACGGCTGGGTTGGGTGCACGTCACCGATGCGGACATCGAGCAGGTCACCGGGCTCAGCACACAGGTACTGCGCGAACGGCGTGCTGCGATTGTCGTGGTGGCAGAACGACGGCCGGGTACCCGGCGCACCGGGTGCGGCGAGTGCGACCGGCGCCACGGCGGCACCGGCCCCGACGGAGACGGCGAGGGCCGCCCCAAGCACGGAGGCTCGGCGGTACGGAGATCTGAAGCGCATGACACGTGCTCCTCGTCGGCAATGCGTATGTCGACGGTGAGAGTGCCGGTAGCGGACCAACACGCGAGATCATGATCCTGACATCCAGGAGAACCAGGGACGAACATCGTTCATCCTGGGGGATTTGTGGGCACACTCTCGGTCGCACCGGCCTGTATCACCGGTTCGACGGGCGGCGACGACATGCGCAAGCTGCCCGCGCTCCTGGAGGAGCAGTGAGCGGGCAGCGGATCCCGGGAATCGCGGGATATCGCAACGAGGCGGAAGCATCGGCCTGCGTACCGTTCACCGGGGCAGCCGCCCGGACCTCGTCGCAACCAATGACGGGAAGCTCGGCGTCCAGCAAGAGATCTACGCCCTGCTCATCACCTACCAGATCCTGCGGACGGCGATAGCAGACGCCACCGCCGCCCTTGAGATCAAAGTACCTACCCTAAGGAGCGCGATGCTCGGCCTGCCGCTGCGGTGGTGTCTGGGGTCAGGCGGGGTCGAGGGCTTGGGCGAGGTCGGCGATGAGGTCGTCGGCGTCTTCCAGGCCGATGGACAGGCGGATCATGCTGTCGGCGATGCCGCGCTTGGCGCGCTCGTCGGAGGGGAGGCCGTGGTGGGTGGTGGTGATCGGCTGGGTGATGAGGCTTTCCACGCCGCCGAGGCTGGGGGCGATGGCGAACAGGCGTAGCCGGTCCACGACCGCGGCGGTCTGCTCGGCGGTGGCGTCCAGGACGGCGCTGAGCATGCCGCCGCCTGCGCGCATCTGGGCGTCCACGATCTGCTTGGCTGTCCCGGTGGCCAGGCCCGGGTAGTGCACGCGGCTGATGCGCGGATGCGTGGTCAGGAAGGAGGCGACGGCGGCCGCGGTGGCGTTCTGCGCTCGCACCCGTACAGGCAGGGACCGGATGGAGCGGGCCAGCAGGGAGGCGGTCTCCGGGGCGATCATCTGGCCGAGGTTCTTGCGCCACATCGCCACAGGAGCCAGCAGGTCGGCCCGGCCGATCAGGGCGCCGGCGGTCAGGTCGGAGTGGCCGCCCAGGTATTTGGTAGCGGAGTGGATGACCAGGTCCGCGCCGTGTTGGAGCGGGTTCTGGTTGACCGGGGTGGCGAAGGTGTTGTCCACCACCGTCAGGGCTCCGGCCGCGCGGGCCTTCTCGGACAGCGCCGCGATGTCGAAGACTTCCAGCGTCGGGTTGGACGGCGTCTCGAAGAACACGATCCGGGTACGGTCGGTCAGTGCCTCGGGCAGGCGGGCGGCTTCGTCGGCGCGCAGGAAGGTGGTGGTGATGCCGACCTGCGGCAGGTTGGCGCCGAGCAGTTCGAAGGTGCCGCCGTAGACGTCGCCGAGGCACACGATGTGCTCGCCGGTGCGGGTGTGGGCCAGGAAGGTGGCGGCTTCGGCGGCCATGCCGGAGGAGAAGGCGAGCGCCTGCTCGCCGCCTTCCAGGTCGGCGAGCTTGGCCTCCACGGAGCGGATGGTGGGGTTGAGGCCGTAACGGGTGTAGAGGTTGCCCGGCTTGCGGCCTTCGACGACATCCAGCAGGTCGGCGGTGGAGGCGAACGCGAAAGTGGAATGGGCGTACAGCGGGGGGTGGATCGCTCCCTCGGCATCTCGGCTCTCGCCGGCGTGCACGCTGCGGGTGGACAGTCCCTGCGCGAAGGTGTCGCTCATGCCTCTCCTGACTGTTCGTCGGTTCTTGCGGACGCAGTTACGGGACGGCGGGCGCGTGAATCCGTGCTGCCGCCTTGATCAGCGCGGCCGGTGTCGTTGAGGGCGAACTCGCGCAGCGCGGTGAAGCTGCGCAGATAGCGGCAGAGCTCCAGGAACTCGCCGCGTCGCTTGCGCTTCTTGATGTGCCCGTACATCTTGTTCTTACCCAGGTTCATAGCGGCGAACAGGTGCCGTACGCCCTGGGTGCGGGTGTAGGTGGCGCGGTGACCTGTGGCGATCACGCCGTCCGTAGTGGGACCTTGATCGGCATGTCCCCACGAAACAGGGCAAACCCAAGCTGGTGCGGCACTAGTGCCCCAACCGGCAAGGTTTGCCCGGAAGGAGCGGTGTCCAGGGTGGTGCATCGCAAGGCGGAGGAGGAGGTCGTAGCGGAGCCTACGGCCGACGACGACAACGCGGCGAGGTGCCGCCCTGGGCGACGCGACGGGGCAAAGATTGACGGGCGGGGCACTAGCTAGCATCGGAGGGTGCCTCCCGTTCCGCCGCCCACGCCCGCCGATCTCGAAGCGGCGAGGGACGCCGTGATCGACGACGTGCTCGGGCCCGATCTCGACGTGCTCTTCTGCGGGATCAACCCCAGCCTCTACTCGGCGGCCACGGGACACCACTTCGCCCGGCCCGGAAACCGGTTCTGGCCCGCGCTCCACCTGTCCGGTCTCGTGCCGCGCAGGCTCGCGCCGTACGAGCAGCACCTGCTCCCCGGTTACGGCCTTGGCATCACCAACCTGGCGCCCCGGGCGACCGCACGCGCCGAGGAGCTCACGGCCGAGGAACTGCGCCAGGGCGCCGAGCGGCTCGCCCGCCTGGTCGCGGAGATCCGCCCGAGGGTCCTGGCCGTCGCCGGGGTCTCCGCGTACCGGCTCGCGTTCGGGCGGCGCAGGGCCGCGATCGGCCCGCAGGACGAGGAGATCGCGGGCAGCGAGGTGTGGGTGCTGCCCAACCCGAGCGGGCTGAACGCGCACTGGACTCTGGACGGCATCGCGGCCCAGATGCGCCTGCTGCGCCGGCCTTCCTGACCCTGCGCCGGCCAACACCCCTGCGCCGGCCTTTCTGACGCTGCGCCGGCCAACACCCCTGCGTCGGCGGTCACCCCTGTCGTCCGGCCTCCGATGTTGATCCCGTACCGGATCCTCGCGTCTCTGCCCGGCATACAGGCTGAGGGGGAGATGACAGATCCGCTGGGTCGGCGCGGGCAGGCGCTCAGCTATCAGGAGGAAATAGAGCCGGGCCTGTTCACCCAGGTTCGGACCGTGGTCGATCCCAGCACCGGCCTGCTTCTTGCCCAGGTGAGGACGAACACAACCACGCTCGCGAACGGGCGGCAGGCGGAGCTTCGTGTCTCCACCTCGTACCAGGTGGTCGACTGGACCGACGAACGCCCAGAACTGCCCGCGCGCCGGGACTGAACCACTCGTCAGCAGGCACGCGTGCCCGCCGCGGCCGGTGCCCGGGGCACTGACCGGTTGTCTGGGAACTCAAACATGCGGAGCGACGCGGGCGGGGAGGGGCCGTGTGAACGGCTCATGCGGCTTGGGCTGACACTGTCCGATGCCCCTGTCACCTCTGCTCAGGGAGGTGACAGGGGCTTTCGTCATGCCGGGCGTTGCGGCGGGGCCTGACCTTCAGCGCGCAGCGCGACCGGATCGGTGACGCCTCCGGGGCAGTAGGTGGTCGCGACGTCCCATCCGGCCCGCCGGGCGCCCGCCTCGTACGCGCTGCGGAGGAAGTCGAGCACGGTCCCGCGCGGGTCGGCGGCGGCGCGGGCGTCCGCGTAGGTCAGGATCGCCAGGTGGCTGCCCCGCAGCGGCATCCACCGCGCCTCGGGCGGGCGGAGCGGCTCCTGCTCCAGGCCCGGCGGCTCCGGCGCGGTGTAGGAGTAGAAGGCCGGTTCGGGCAGGTTCGGGTCGCCGAACCAGAATCCCGCGCTGATCACCTCTCGTGAGTACGCCTCACGGGTCACCACGTCGACCTCCGGCCCCTCGTCCACGCGGCGCTCGGAGAATCGGGTGACCGCGATGTCGAAGGTGTGCCAGAAATGGTGGACCGGGCTGATCTTCCCGGAGAAGTCCGCCGAGAAGCGTTCGAGCACCTGCGCGACCTGGCTGAGGACCTGCCAGTAGCGGGTGACCATGGTCGTGTCGTAGGCCCGGTGGACGGTGTCCTCGGCGAAGGGGATGTGGTCCTCAAGATCGAACGGCGTCGCTCGGATGGACACGTCGATGCCGAGCCGGTCCAACTCGCCGAACAGCTCGTGGTAGAACGACGCGACCGAATGGCCGGGCATCGAGAACGAGGCGGTGCGGCCGTCGATCGTGTTCACCACGAGTCTGTGGTCGACGAAGTCGAAGTCGATGGCGAACACGGGGGAGTCGCCCAGCCCGCCCATCGGGCGCGTGGTGACGCCCCGCCCGGTCAGGTGGAAGGGGACGTTCCACCAGTGGTTGCGGCGGACGCCCGCGGCCAGCCGTATCTTGCCCACGATCTGGGCGAACCTGTGGACCGTCGCCTTGCTGTCGGCCCAGGCCTCCAGCGGGATGTCCGGGAAGATCTCCATGGGGCGCACTCCTTCACCCGGTTAAACCACACTCGGGGCATCCCCTGGAGTGTGCCACGGCAAGGCCATCGCAGGGGACCGCGATGTTCTACTGCTGTGGGTTTCCGCCTCGTGCCGGTGACCGGGCGGGGGGAGTTGGTGCGAAACGACCGATCTTCATCGCATGTTCGCGCTGTTGACGGGCTGCATTTCGGGGCGCTTGGCAGTGCGGCCGTAGCCGGAGGAGTGGCCTTGGATACGGCGGAGCTTCGGGAGCCCTGGGCCGTCAGCGGCGCGGGATCCTACTTTCGTCAGGGGTGGTTGTGGCGGATCGCCAGATCTTTCGGAGGCTGCCGATTTCTAGTGTCTCCTTCCGTGAATCGGAAGCTCATCACCTTTGCCCGGCGGACCGGCCTGGCTGTGTCTCTCGCCGTGTCTCTCGCCGTGTCCCCCTTGACCTTGTCCCTCGCCGTGGCCCCCACCGCGGCCACCGCCGTATCTCGGCCGGTCTCGGCGGCCGTGCCCTCCGACGGTGAGCCGTCCCCGGCCGCCATCGACGCCTACCTCGCCAAGGCCATGGAATCCATGGCTCTGCCCGGGATGTCCGTCGTCGTGACCCACAACGGGAAGATCGTGCACGCCGCCGGGTACGGGCACGATTCGGCGGGCGAGCCCGTCACCGAGAACACCCCGATGCGCGTCGCCTCGGTCAGCAAGTCGTTCACCGCCATGGCCGTCATGACCCTGGTCGACGACGGCAGGCTCTCGCTGGACGAGCCGGTAGCCGAGCAACTGCCCGAGTTCCGCCTGGCCGACCCGCGCGCCCGCGGCATCACGCTGCGGCACCTGCTGAACCAGACCTCGGGCCTCTCCGACGGCACCGTCGACATCCGCGCGGCGGAGTCCGCGACGACCCTCGCCGGCTACGTGGCCGCGCTGCGCGGCGGCACCCTGGCCGCCGCCCCCGGCACCCGCTGGGCGTACTGCAACGTCAACTACGAGGTGGCCGCCCGGCTGGTCGAGGTCGCGGGCGGCATGAGCTTCGGCGAGTACATGAAGCAGCGGGTCTTCGGGCCGCTCGGCATGACCGGCAGCGCCGTCGGCGATCAGGAGATCACGCCGTCCAAGGGGTTCAACTCGTTGTTCGGGGCGTGGGTGCCGCGGCCGGAGCTGCGCGACTTCCTCTACGGCGGCGGCGCGGGCGGCGTCGTCACCGACGCGGCCGACATGGGCAAGTGGCTGATCAGCCAGACCGGCGACGGCACCCAACTGGTGCAGCCGGACAGCCTGAAGACCATGCACACCTCCTCCGGCGTACGCGACTACGGCATGGGCTGGGGCCGGGAGACGGTGGACGGCGCCGACCTGCTCGTGCACTCGGGCAACCTGTTCACGTACACCGCCGTGGAGGCGATCGCCCCGGACACGGGGTACGGCTTCGCCGTCATGACCAACGGCGCCGGCCTCTACGACGACGTCTACGACGTGCTCACCGGGCTCGTGGCGATGAGCCGGGGCGGGACTCCGGAGGTGCCGGGCGGCAGTCGGCAGCAGGTCGAACTGGTCCTGGGGCTGATCGCGCTGGCCGCGGCGGGGCTGGGGGTGCTCGGCGTGCTGCGGTCGCGCCGCTGGGCGAGTCGGCGCATGGGGAGTCCCGCCTGGCGGGTCGGGCTCCGCCTGGTCCCGGCGCTGCTGCCGGTGCTGCTGTTCGCGCTGTACCGGGATCTGATCTCGTTCCTGATGAACGGCCGGACCGTCACGTGGGAGCAGCTCACCTACTCCGCCGCGCCCATGACGATCACCTTCGCCGTCGCGGCCGCGGCGGGCGCGGCCACCGTCGTGACGCGGCTGCTCAGACTGCGCGAATCGCGATCGGTAGTCTCATCGCGGTGAGAAACCGTGTGATCCTGGCGGTGATCGCCGAGATCAGCGTCGTCAACGGGCTGCGCCTCGACGACGTCCCGCCGTGGCGGCAGCTTCTGTTCGCCGTGCTGGCCGTCGCCGCCTACCTCCATGGACGTCACCTGCCCGAACGGCGCGACTGGCTGCTGCTTGCCGTCGCCGCGACGCCCGGGGCGGTCTTCGTCGTGCTGGACTTCTGGGAGGGCGTCACGGCACTGATGGCCCTCGGCCTCTTCGTGGTGCTGCCGTGGCTCGCCGGACGCTTCCGGCGGCAGCAGGCCGAACTGGTGCTGGCGGGCCGGGAACGGGTGGCCCGGCTCGAACGCGAGCAGGAGCTGATCGCCGAACGCGCCCGGCTCCGGGAACGCGCCCGCATCGCCGCCGACATGCACGACTCGCTCGGTCACGAACTGGCGCTGATCGCGCTGCGCGCCGGAGCGCTGGAACTCGCCGCCGACATGACCGAGCCGAACCGGGAGGCGGTGGCACGACTGCGGGCGTCCGCGGTCACCGCGACCGACCGGCTCCGCCGTACGGTCGGAGTGCTGCGGGAGACCGGCGCCGCCCCCGCGGACGTGACCGGAGGGGCGGGCGACGTGGCGAGCCGGACGCCGACTCAGCCGCCGGACGAGACCGTCGAGGCACTGGTGGATCGCGCGCGAGACGCCGGGATGGCGGTCGAGTTCCGGCACGACGGGGAGCCGGCGGCGCTGCCTCCCCTGGTGGACAGGGCCGTCCACCGGGTGGTGCAGGAGTCGCTGACCAACGCCGCCCGGCACGCGCCCGGCGCGGACGTGCTCGTCCATGTCGAGCGGTCCGCCCAGGCGGTCGCGGTCACGGTGCGCAACTCCGCGGCTCGCGACGAGCCCGGGCCGTCCGGCGGCGGCAGCGGCCTAGCGGGTCTGCGCGAGCGGGTACGGCTGCTCGGCGGCACGCTGCGCGCGGGACCGCACGAGGGCGGATTCGCCGTGACGGCACGGTTTCCAAGCGGCCAGGGAGAAAGCGAGGTGAGCCGGTGATCCGGGTGGTGCTGGCCGACGACGAGCCCATGATCCGGGTGGGGGTGCGGTCGATCCTGACCACGGACCCGGAGATCGAAGTGGTCGCCGAGGCCGCGGACGGGCGCGAGGCGGTCGAGCTGGTGCGCGCGCACCGGCCCGACATCGCGATGCTCGACATCCGCATGCCCCGGCTCGACGGGCTGTCCGCCGTCGCCGAGCTGCGCGCCGCCGTACCCGACGTCGCGATCATCGTGCTGACCACGTTCGACGAGGACGAGTACGTCTCCCGAGCGCTCGCCGAGGGCGCCGCCGGTTTCCTGCTCAAGGCCGCCGACCCGCGCGAGCTGATCATCGGGGTGCGGGCGGTCGCCGACGGCGCGGCGTACCTGTCGCCGAGGATCGCGCAGAAGGTCATCGCACGCCTGGGCGGCGGCCGGCTCTCCAGGGCGGACACCGCGCGCAGGCACGCGGAGACGCTGACGCCGCGCGAGCGCGAGGTGCTCGCCCTCGTCGGCCGGGGCCTGTCCAACCAGGACATCGGCCGCGAGCTCTTCCTCTCGGAGGGCACCGTCAAGTCCCACGTCAGCGCGATCCTGCTCCGGCTCGGTCTGAACAACCGCGTCCAGGCCGCGATCGTCGCCTACGAGGCCGGCCTGGCACACGCCGACCCGGGCTGACCGCCGCGACGATCAAGCGACCTGATCGGTTCAGGATCGGCCGCTGTGCCGGTGCTGCCGGGGATAGCGGCGGTGGTGGGCGAAGCCGAGCACGGCCATCGCGATCCAGGCGAAGAAGAGCAGCTTGAGCGCGGCGAACAGCGGCCAGGTCACCCCGGACACCAGCGCCGCGGTGACGAGGCCCGCGACGATCAGGAAGGCGACCGGCGGCGGGCCGCCGCGGCGCCTGCCGTATGGTCCGCGTCGTGCCTCGGCCGCGTGGCGGCTCCACAGGAAGGGGCCGTGGCCCCACGGGCCGGGCCTGTGCCCCGGTCCACGGGCCGCCCACGGGGCGAGGCCGGGGCCGCCCAGGGTCCACGGGCGGTGGCCGGTCCCGGCGTCCCGCGGGCCGTGTTCCGGCTGGTCGGCGGCCCAGGGAAGGTGACCCGCCCCGCCGGGGCGCCCCCGGTGGCCGGGAGCCCAGCGGGCTCCCTCCTGTCCGCCGCCCGGCTCCCGGCCGTACCCGCCGGGCAGGTCGGCGGTCACCCGGCGCAGGTCGCCCTCGGTTTTCGCGGCGAGCGTGGCGTCGAGGCGCTCGTCCAGCTCCTCGCGGGTGATGCGGCCCTGGGCGAACGCGTCGTGCAGCGCTCCGGTCACCTCGTCGCGCTCGCGGTCCCCGATGCGGAGTCCGTCACGCGGTGCCGGCTCCGGCTGGGACGTCGAAGGCCTTTCCGGCCGCGAAGAAGACGGCTGCTCGGAGAAAGACATGTCGATCACCTCACCTCGTCGTGCGGGAAACCCGCGGTGCGGTCCTGGGAGGAAGGGGACACCGCGCGTCACTCGTCCTCGGTGTCGCCGTCGGCCAGGATGTGGTAGAGCTTGCGGCGGGTCTCGACGAGCACCTGCCTGGCCTTGCTGACCTGGCTCTCGCTGCCGCTGTGCGCGATCTGGAACAGCGCCGAGGCGGCCTGGCGGGACAGGTCGAACAGCTCGTGCACGTCCTCCCCGATGTCCGGCGTCATCTCCTCCCAGGGAGCCCGGACCTCGTCCTGGTGCTCGGCGATGTAGGCCAGCCCGGCCTCGGTCAGGCGGAACGTCTTGCGCCCTTCGGCCTCGTCGGCGCGGACCAGGCCCTCGTCGGTGAGCTGCTGGAGCGCGGGGTAGACCGCGCCGGGGCTGGGCTTCCAGCCGCCCTGGCTGCGCTGGGCGATCTCCTGGATGATCTGGTACCCGTTGCGGGGCTCCTCCGCGAGCAGGGCGAGGATCGCGGCGCGGACGTCGCCGCGCTTGGCCTTGCGCCCCCGGCCGAAGCCGCGCCCGCCGAACGGGAAGCCCGGGCCGCCGAAGGGGCCGCCGGGACCGAAGCCGCCGCCGAAGGGGCCGCGCCCCCACGGTCCTCCGCGGTGCCGGCGCTCGTGCGCCCCTCCCTCGTCGTGCGGGCCGTGGTGGCCGTGCGGCGCTCCGCCGTGGTGGCCGGGGTTCCAGGTCGCGGCGCCGTGGCGCGCGGCCTCGCGGAGGGCTTCCCGCATCCCGTGGCCGATGTGGTGGAGGGCCCATGGCCCCCTCATCGCATGCGTGTGGTTCACGTTCGTCTCCTGACGTTCTTTCGATTGTTCTTCGATGCTTCAACGATATATCGAGAACATTACTGGAGCAATCCCTTAAATGCGACAGGCCGGTCCCGGGTGGGGGGGCGAAGTGGATCGACCCGGCGGGGCGAGGTCGCTATGCTGACACCATCTAAACGATTTTGGTGGTGTTGATGATCGAGGATGGCGCGGTTGCCACCGGTACGGACGAAGTCGGGGCATCTGGCACGGGGAACGGCGGTGCGAACCGGACGCACTCAGAGGCGCGGGAGCCGGTCGCCGGGCTGGGCGGACCGTCCCGGGCCCGCAGGAACGAGGTCGTGCTCGTCGCGTTCACCGCGATGACCAACCTGGCGGACGGGGTCCTGAAGATCGTGTTGCCGCTGCTCGCCGTGCGGCTGGGCGGCTCGCCGGGCCAGGTCGCGCTGGTCGGCCTCACGCTCACGCTTCCGTGGCTGGTCGTGTCGCTGCCGGTGGGCGTGCTCGCCGACCGCGCGGACCGGCGCGTACTCGCCATCGGGGCCGACCTCGTCCGGCTCGCGGCCGCCGCGGGCCTGCTCGCCGCCGTCGCGGCCGACGCGAACTCGCTGCCCGTGCTGTACGCGTGCGGGCTGGTCGTCGGGGTCGCCGAGGTCGTCGCCAACACGGCGAGCGGAGCCCTGGTGCCCGCGGCCGTACCGGCGGAACGGCGGAGCCGGACCAACGCCTGGATCGCCGGGGCCGAGACGCTGGCCAACGAGTTCTGCGGTCCCGCGGTGGGCGGGCTCCTCGTGGGTCTGGGAGCCGCGGTTGCGCTGGGCTCCGTGGTGGCGGCGTTCGCCATGGGTGCCGTGCTCATCGCCATGCTGGTCGGCCGATTCCGCCCCGTCCCCGCCTCGCCGGGCTGTACCGGGGAAGGGGGCGGCGCGCCGTCCGGCGCCGGTGGCGTGGTCGCGGAGATCCGGGAGGGGCTCGCTTTCGTGTGGGGGCATCGCCTGCTGCGCACCCTCACGTTGACGATCGCCGTGCTCGCCGCGTCCTGGAGCGCGTGGCTGGCGCTGCTGCCGTCCTACGCCGCCTCGGTGCTGGAGGCGGACGCCGCCGGGTACGGATTCCTGATCAGTGCGATTGGACTGGGCGGGCTGGCGGGCGCGGGGCTGGTCACCGTGATCAACCGCCTGCTGGGTGTCCGGTGGGCGCTCTTCGCCGACCTCGTCGGGACGTTCCTCATGATGGGCGTGCCCGCGATCTTCCCGGCGGCCTGGGCGGTGGCGGCCGGGGCCTTCGCCGGGGGGATGGGCGGCACACTCTGGACGGTCAACTCCCGCACGATCGCGCAGGCGCTCGTGCCCGACCGCCTCCTCGGCAGGTACGGCGCGGCGGCCCGGTTGCTCGGCTGGGGAACGCTCCCGCTGGGCGCAGGCCTCGGCGGGCTACTCGCGGAGATCTTCGGGCTCCGGACGGCCTTCGCGCTGTTCGCCGTGACGGTGGCGATGCTTCCGATCCCGTTCCTGCGGACCGTTACAACGGTGGAACTGGCCAGGTCATCAGGGTCGTGACCTAGATCACAAGAAATCAGTGCGGAACGCGGGAACACGACCCGAGACCGAAGCGTTGCGACCAATAGACGGGATTGTTCTGCTCTGAGAGGGCTGGGGGGTGCTCTTGGAGCGGAACGATCCCGTCTTCATTTTCCGCTCCTTCTGAGGGGCTCGCTCGGGAGGCCGGCGGGCGTTGTCCCGTGCTCCTGAGAGTGCGGGCCCGAGAAGTCCCGGTCTGGTGCGCTCCCGGCCCATCGGATCCGCCGCATGGAACGCGCCACGCGCGATAAAGATCGATTTTGTCGGTGCTTTCCCGTAGCATTACCAGGCGTGATCTGGACATGATGGGACACTCGCACTCCCTGAGCGGGGCGGTCGTGTGGCTCGGGGTCGCTCCCGGCCTGGCCGCGCTCCCGGCCGCCATCGCGCCGGAGCTCGCGCCCGTGACCGCCAACGTGCTCAGCCCGACGGAGCTGATCGCTGGGGCACTGGTCTGCGCGGGTGCCGCCATGTTGCCGGACCTCGACCACCCCAGCGCCACGATCGCCCAGACCTTCGGACCGGTCACCCACTGGCTGAGCAAGGCCGTCAACGTCGTCAGCGGCGGCCACCGGCACGCCACCCACTCGCTGCTGTTCGCCATCGCCATGGGTCTGGGCACGCACTTCCTGGCCGACAACTACCCGATCGGGCGCGACATCGTCGTGGTCCTCATGATCGGCCTGGCGCTGCGCGCGATCGGCATCGGCGTGCCGGGGAAGACGCTCACGTCCGCCGTGGTCAACATCTTCCTCACCGCCGGCGTCTTCACGACCTTCCACCTGCTGGGGGTGCAGTACGCCTGGCTCGGGGTCGCCATCGCCGTCGGTTGCCTGACGCACGTCGTCGGCGACTGCCTGACAGAGCACGGCTGTCCCGTGCTGTGGCCGATCAAGGGGCGCTGGGTCCTGCCATACAAGATCGGCTTCAAGACCGGGAAGGCGTTCGAGCAGAAGGTCCTCGCTCCCGCGCTCTCCCTGGCCGTCGTCGCCCTGCTCTGCCTGCGGCTCATGCCCGCCGTCTGACTCCATCCACCACATGGCCGTGCGTCAGCGCGGCGCCGCCGCTGGCACCCGGCCCCAGAGGGGCTGGGACCCTGCGGCGGCAGGGTCACCCGTACGCTTTGGGGGCTGCCGAGCCGGTCATCAGCGGGAGATCATGGCGGCATGGACAAAGCCACCAGGACCGCGGCCACGATCCTGCTCGCCGCCGCGACGCTCGCCGGTTGCGGGACCGGAGCCGCTCCCGCGCCGTCCCCCGCCGGGCGGGTCGCGCCGTCCCTGACGGGCGACGCGGCGCAGGCTCCGTTCCTATCTGCGCCCCCACCCGCGTCCCCGTCCACTTCCGGGTCCACTTCCGGGTCCACTTCCGGGTCCACTTCCGGGCCCGCGGCCGGTCGGGAGTCCCTGTCCCGCGACCAGGACGCAACGCTGGCGAGCCTCCGCAAGGTCGACGACCACCCGCTGTGGACCATGACCTACAAGGGCGGATACGACCGCCTTATGTCGATCGCACCCGCACTGACGCCGGCCACCTTCGGATGCTCG
Source organism: Microtetraspora sp. NBRC 16547 (assembly GCF_030268965.1). GTDB lineage: Bacteria > Actinomycetota > Actinomycetes > Streptosporangiales > Streptosporangiaceae > Microtetraspora. Next base: position 159,471 of record NZ_BSSE01000002.1, read on the forward strand.
TTGTTCGCCGCGCACGGCGACCCGGCGCACCCCGTGTTCGGCCGGAACTTCGACTTCGCCCACCAGCCCGCGCTGCTGCTGTTCACCTCCCCGCCGGACGGGCACGCGTCGGTGTCCATGGTGGACGTGTCGTACCTCGGACTGCGGTCGGGCGCCGACTTCATCACCGACGCCGGGAGGAAGGCCCTGCTGCGGGCGCCGCTGCTGCCGTTCGATGGGATGAACTCCAAGGGACTGGTCGTGGGCATGGCCACCGTGCCGGAGGCGAAACCGAGCTTCGACGCCCGGAAGCGCACCGTCGGAAGCGTCCGCGTCATGCGGCTGGTGCTGGACGAGGCATCGACGGTGGATGAGGCGATCGCGGTGTTCGGCCGGTACAACGTCGACTTCACCGACAGCCCGCCGCTGCATTACATGGTCGCCGACGCGGAGGGCCGGTCGGCGATCGTCGAGTTCGACGACGGCGAGATTGTGGTGCGGCGCGGGCAGGGGCCCTGGCAGGCCATGACGAACTTCGCCTTCGTGGGCTCCACCGAGGAGAGCCGGCAGGCGGACTGGCGCTACCGCACCGCGGCCGAAACCTTGGGCGGCGCCGGGGGCGGGCTCTCGGCCGTCCAGGCCATGGATCTGCTCGCCCGCCTCAAGCAGGGCCACACCCAGTGGTCGATCGTCTACGGCCAGAAGAGCGGGGAGGTGCGGCTGGCCACCGGTCAGAGGTACGGCGCCGTGCACGAGTTCCGCCTTGCGATGGACTGAGCGTGCCGCCGAGGGCGTCCCGTGGCACTCCATCCGGCCCGGACGGTGCCCGCCGGGCAGTTAATTTGATATCAAGATATCTACCGAGATATCTTGATATCGAGAGACTCCCGAGGCCGGTTAGGTAGACCTAACTGTCGGACGCGATCCGAGGTGCGGGAGGATGCGTAGGCGAATTGTGACAGCCCGGAACCTGGGGAGGCGAAACGTCGTGTCCGAGAACAGCTTCGGCAGCCGTGGCACGTTGCGCGTCGGTGACGCGTCATACGAGATCTACCGGCTGGACGCCGTCGAAGGGTCGGCGCGCCTCCCGTACAGTCTGAAGATCCTCCTGGAGAACCTGCTCCGTACGGAGGACGGCGCGAACATCACCGCCGAGCACATCCGCGCCCTCGCGAGCTGGGATCCGAACGCCACTCCGAGCGTCGAGATCCAGTTCACGCCCGCGCGTGTGATCATGCAGGACTTCACCGGCGTGCCGTGTGTCGTGGACCTCGCCACCATGCGCGAGGCCGTGCGCGACCTGGGCGGCGACCCGGCGCGGATCAACCCGCTCGCTCCGGCGGAGATGGTCATCGACCACTCCGTCATCGTCGACTTCTTCGGCGGACCCGACTCCTTCGTGCGCAACGTGCAGCGCGAGTACGAGCGCAACCACGAGCGCTACCAGTTCCTGCGCTGGGGCCAGACCGCGTTCGACGAGTTCAAGGTCGTCCCGCCGGGCACCGGCATCGTCCACCAGGTGAACATCGAGCACCTGGCCCGCGTCGTCATGATCCGGGACGGCAAGGCCTACCCCGACACCTGCGTCGGCACCGACTCGCACACGACCATGGAGAACGGCATCGGCGTCCTCGGCTGGGGCGTCGGCGGCATCGAGGCCGAGGCCGCGATGCTCGGCCAGCCGATCTCGATGCTGATCCCGCGCGTGGTCGGCTTCAAGCTGACGGGCAAGCTGCCCGCCGGCGCCACCGCCACCGACCTCGTCCTCACGATCACCGAGATGCTGCGCAAGCACGGCGTCGTCGGCAAGTTCGTCGAGTTCTACGGCGAGGGCGTCTCCAGCGTGCCGCTGGCCAACCGCGCCACCATCGGCAACATGAGCCCCGAGTTCGGCTCCACCTGCGCGATCTTCCCGATCGACAACGAGACGATCAGCTACCTCACGCTCACCGGCCGCTCGGCCGAGCAGGTCGCCCTCGTCGAGGCGTACGCCAAGGAGCAGGGCCTCTGGCTGGACCCGTCCGCTCCGGAGCCTGGGTCGGAGCGGAGCTCCGCGCAGGAAGCGCTGTATTCCGAGTACATCGAGCTGGACCTGTCCACCGTCGTCCCGTCGATCGCCGGGCCGAAGCGCCCGCAGGACCGCATCGCCCTGGCCACGGCCAAGGATGCCTGGCGGGCCGCCGTTCGCGACTACGTCCCGGGCGACAGCATCCAGGGTCCCACCGATGAGGCCTCCGACGAGTCGTTCCCGGCCTCGGACTCCCCGGCGATCTCCCACGGCGGCGCGGGTGACGTCCCGCACGCCGCCCGGCTGAACGGCGGCCGTCCGAACCGTCCGACCCCGGTCACGCTCTCCGACGGCACCTCGTTCGAGGTCGACCACGGCGCCGTCGTGATCGCGGCGATCACGTCGTGCACCAACACCTCGAACCCGTACGTCATGCTCGGCGCGGCGCTGCTCGCCAAGAACGCCGTGGACAAGGGCCTGTCCCGCAAGCCCTGGGTGAAGACGTCCCTGGCGCCCGGCTCCCAGGTCGTCACCGGCTACTTCGAGCGCTCCGGCCTCCAGCCGTACCTCGACAAGCTCGGCTTCAACCTGGTCGGCTACGGCTGCACCACCTGCATCGGCAACTCCGGCCCGCTGCCGGAGGAGATCTCGGCCGCGGTGCAGAGCTCCGACCTCGCGGTGACCGCGGTGCTCTCCGGCAACCGCAACTTCGAGGGCCGGATCAACCCCGACGTCAAGATGAACTACCTGGCGTCCCCGCCGCTCGTGGTCGCGTACGCGCTGGCCGGCACGATGGACATCGACCTCAACAACGAGCCGCTCGGCGTCGGCGCCGACGGGCAGCCGGTGTTCCTCAAGGACATCTGGCCCTCGCCGGAGGAGGTCTCCGCGGTCGTGGCCGGGGCCATCGACCAGGAGATGTTCCTGCAGGACTACGCCGACGTGTTCAAGGGCGACGAGAACTGGCAGTCGCTGCCGATCCCGACGGGTGACACCTTCGAGTGGGACCCGGCCTCGACCTATGTGCGCAAGGCGCCGTACTTCGAGGGGATGCCGGCCTCGCCCGAGCCGGTGACGGACGTCTCCGGCGCCCGGGTGCTCGCCCTGCTCGGCGACTCGGTCACCACCGACCACATTTCGCCGGCCGGCTCGATCAAGGCTGACTCGCCCGCCGGGCAGTACCTGCGCGAGAACGGCGTCGAGGTCAAGGACTTCAACTCGTACGGCTCCCGCCGGGGCAACCACGAGGTGATGATCCGCGGCACGTTCGCCAACATCCGGCTGAAGAACCTGCTGCTGACCGGTGTGGAGGGCGGCTACACCCGCGACTTCACCAAGGGCGGCGAGCAGTCCTTCATCTACGACGCGTCGCAGAACTACCAGGCCGCGGGCATCCCGCTGGTGGTCCTGGCCGGCAAGGAGTACGGCTCCGGCTCGTCCCGTGACTGGGCCGCCAAGGGCACCGCGCTGCTCGGCGTCCGCGCCGTCATCGCCGAGTCGTACGAGCGCATCCACCGCTCCAACCTCATCGGCATGGGCGTCCTCCCGCTCCAGTTCCCGGAGGGCCAGAGCGCGGCCTCCCTGGGCCTGACCGGCGAGGAGACCTTCGACATCGTCGGGGTCGAGCAGCTCAACACGGGCGGCACGCCCGCCACCGTGACCGTGCGCGCCGGGGACGTCGAGTTCCAGGCCGTCGTGCGGATCGACACTCCCGGAGAGGCGGACTACTACCGCCACGGCGGGATCATGCAGTACGTCCTGCGTTCGCTGCTCGCCAAGAGCTGAGCGGCCGGACGCGGACCCCGGCCGCCTTCTCGGCGGCCGGGACGTGCCCCCACCATCTCTCTTGGGCACGTGACCGGGGGCATCCAACCTCGAACACACCGGAGCCGTCCGGGCAGGGACAACCTCCCTCCCCGGACGGCTCCGGTGTTTTCTAGACCATCCGCCCCAGTACGCCGAGGACCTCTTCGACCTTCTCAGGGGGCACCTCGCCGAGCCTCGTCGACAAACGCAGGGGAGAGAGCGACCTGACCTGCTGGACCATCGCCCAGCTCGTCTTGCGCAGGCCGGAATCACCTGGGGGGATCTCCACATGGTGGTTCCATCCGCGCTCCCTGGTCGTGAGGGGAACAACGATGACGAGTTCGAAGCCCGCCGTGTTGTAATCGTCGTTGCTGATCACGAGAGCGGGACGCGGGTACGCCTGCTCCCGTCCGACCGGCGAGCCGAAGTCGGCGAACCAGATCTCGCCCTGGGAAATCTTCTTCACCGGTCTCCTTCGGGCAGCTCGACGAGCCCTTCCCACTCGGGGGCGATCTTCACGGAAGTGGATCGCGCACCATCGATCTGCTGAACCTCCGTCAGGTAGTCCTCCCATGCCTCCGGGTCCTCTTGCTTGGTCTGCTCGATCTGCGCCCGCACCTTCGTCCAGAACTGCTTCCTCTCGTACTGCCGGATGGCCTGTTCCACCACTGCCGTCATGGACTTTCCTTCCTGTTCGGCGAGTTTCGCGATCTCGTCGCGTGTGACGAAGCTGACCCGGATCGTCGTCGTCTTGGGTTCGGTGCTCATACCGTTGAGGCTACGGCGATATCTACATGCTGGTCTACCGCTCCGTCTAAAGCCGATTTTAGTGACCGTCCGATTACTCTCGCAAGAGGATTCGATTACTGTCAGTGATTGTCTGGGTATGTCACTTATGGCGGAGGGGCGTGCCGGGCGGAGCCGGGTTTCGGACGGTGGTTAGCCTCTGCTGGCATGGATCATGATGTTCATCTCCTGCTCCTCGCCGGCCTGGCGGTGTGCGCGGGCGCGATCGTCCAGGGCGGCGTGGGTTTCGGTCTGGGTCTGGTGGCCGCTCCGTTGCTGACACTGCTCGACCCGACCGTCATGCCGGGCGCCGTCCAGGTGGTCAACGTGACGCTTCCGCTGTTCACGCTGGCCGTCGAGTGGCGCAGGGTTGACTGGCGCGGGCTCGGCTTCGCCGTTCTCGGCCGTCTCCCCGGCACGTTCGCCGGGGCGTTCGTGGTCGTCCATGTCAGCGCGGGGACGCTGGGCGTGCTGGTCGGCGTGATGGTGGTGATCGCGGTCGTGCTCAGCGCGCGGGCGGTGAGCGTGCCGCGCAATGCCGCCACGCTGGCCGGCGCGGGCTTCTGCTCGGGCGTGACCGGTACGGCCACGGGCATCGGCGGCCCGCCGATGGGGCTGGTCTACCAGAGCGCCAAGGGACCGCAGATCCGGGCGACGCTGGCCATGTTCTTCTTCCTGAGTGCCCTGCAGTCCCTGGTCGCCCTGCGGGTGGTCGGGAAGCTGCCCGAGAGGGCCGTCGTGGCCGGACTCTCGCTCATCCCGTTCCTGGTCGTCGGATTCCTCGTCTCCGGGCCGCTGCGGCGCTACCTCGACGGAGGGCGGGCCCGCGCGGCCGTCCTCGCCGTGGCCGCCGTCTCCGCGTGCGCCCTGATCGTGCAGAGCCTGGCCGGTCAGGCTCATTGACCGCGCGTTTCGTGATTGTTACTCCGAACAACAAACGTTACATTCCTGTGTCTTTCAACAGCATTGGGTCTGAATTACGTTGTGCCAAACAACATTCACCCGGATCGGTGTCCGCCGTGACCCGGCGTCGCCGTACCGGCTCGGCGCAGAGCTCGGCCCAGCCCAGACCCCCAGTGTCAGAGAAAGGACCCAGGCAGTATGCGCAAAGGGATCCTCAGCATCGCCGCCGCGACCGCGGCGCTTTCCCTCGGTCTCACCGCCTGCGGGGGCGATAGCGGTGACACCACCGCCGCGCAGGGCGGCGACGCGCCCTCCGCCTCCACGGCCACGACCGGAAAGATCGGCGTCATCCTCCCCGACAGCAAGTCCTCGGCCCGGTGGGAGACCGCCGACCGCAAGTACCTCGAAGAGGCGTTCAAGGCCGCGGGCGTCGCCTACGAGATCCAGAACGCGCAGGGCGACAAGAACGCCTTCCAGACCATCGCCGACCAGATGATCACGAACAACGTCACCGTCCTGGCGATCGTCAACCTCGACAGCGGCACCGGCAAGGCCGTCCTCGACAAGGCGAAGTCGCAGGGCGTCGCCACCATCGACTACGACCGGCTCACCCTGGGCGGCAACGCCGACTACTACGTGAGCTTCGACAACACCGCTGTCGGCAAGCTCCAGGGCGAGGGCCTGGTCCAGTGCCTGACCGAGAAGAAGGCCGACAAGCCGATCATCGCCGAGCTGAACGGCTCGCCCACGGACAACAACGCCACCCTGTTCAAGGAGGGCTACGACGGCGTCCTCAAGCCCAAGTACGACGCCGGTGACTATGTCAAGGGTCCCGACCAGTCCGTGCCCGACTGGGACAACACCCAGGCCGGCACCATCTTCGAGCAGATGCTGACCAGCACGCCCAAGATCGCCGGTGTCCTCGCGGCCAACGACGGCCTCGGCAACGCCGCCATCTCGGTGCTGAAGAAGAACAAGCTCAACGGCAAGGTGCCGGTCACCGGCCAGGACGCCACCGTCCAGGGCCTGCAGAACATCCTCGCCGGCGACCAGTGCATGACGGTCTACAAGGCGGTCAAGCAGGAGGCGGACGCGACCGCGCAGCTCGCGATCGCCCTCGCTCAGGGCCAGAAGCCGGCCGCGAACGGCAGCGTCAAGGACACCGAGACCGGCAAGGACGTCGCCGCGGTCCTGCTCACCCCGAAGGCCATCTTCTTCGACAGCGTCAAGGACGTCGTGGCCGACGGATACGTCAGCAAGGACGAGCTGTGCACCGGTGACTTCGCCGCCAAGTGCACCGAGGCCGGAATCAGCTAGTCACCTTCCCTCCCGGCCGTGTACGGCTCGCGCTCCGGCGGCCGGGCGCGGGACGCGCCGCGAGGCGCTCCCGCGCCCGGCCCGCGGGCGGTGCCGGCCCCCGAGCAACGGAGTAGTCCATCGTGTCCCAGGCACCTGTCCTGGAGCTGCGCGGCATCGACAAGAGCTTCGGTCCCGTGCAGGTCCTTCACGACGTCGCCTTTTCGGTGTACCCCGGAGAGGTGACCGCGCTCGTCGGCGACAACGGAGCGGGGAAGTCCACGCTGGTGAAGTGCATCGGCGGCATCCACCCGATCGACTCCGGCGAGTACTTCTTCGAAGGCGCGAAGGTCCACGTCGGCGGGCCCAGGGACGCGGCCGCCCTGGGCGTCGAGATCGTCTACCAGGACCTCGCGCTCTGCGACAACCTCGACATCGTGCAGAACATGTTCCTCGGACGGGAACGCAGGAGCGGCCTGATCCTGGACGAGGCCACGATGGAGGAGCTGGCGGCCAAGACCCTGGAGGGCCTCTCAGTCCGCACGGTCAAGTCGCTCCGCCAGCGGGTCTCCAGCCTCTCCGGAGGTCAGCGGCAGACCGTCGCCATCGCCAAGGCCGTCCTCTGGAACAGCAAGGTCGTCATCCTCGACGAGCCGACCGCGGCCCTCGGCGTCGCGCAGACCGCGCAGGTCCTCGACCTGGTGCGCCGCCTGGCCGACAAGGGGCTCGCCGTGGTGCTCATCTCGCACAACATGAACGACGTGTTCGCCGTGTCCGACCGGATCGCGGCGCTCTACCTTGGCCGGATGGCCGCCCAGGTGAAGACCTCCGAGGTCACGCACTCGCAGGTCGTGGAACTCATCACGGCCGGACGCAGCGGCGAGCTCGGCCTGCAGAACGGCAACGGAGCTACGTCATGACGACCACCACGGTTCCGGAGAAGGGCACCACCGGCGCCCCGGCCATCGGCAGGCACGTCCGCGACTACCTGGAACGCGTCCGCGGCGGCGACCTCGGCGCGCTGCCGGCGGTGATCGGGCTGGTCGTGCTCTGCGCGGTGTTCTCCATCCTGCGCCCGGCGTTCCTCTCGCCCATCAACTTCGCCAACCTGTTCACCCAGGGCGCGGCGGTCGCGGTCATCGCGATGGGCCTGATCTTCGTGCTGCTGCTCGGCGAGATCGACCTGTCGGCCGGCTTCGCCAGCGGCGTCTGCGCGGCGGTCCTCGGAGTGCTGCTCACCAACGAGGGCTGGCCCTGGTACGCGGCCGCCCTCGCCGCGATGGCGACCGGCGCCGCCATCGGCCTGGTGATCGGCACACTGGTGGCCAAGCTCGGCATCCCCTCCTTCGTGGTCACGCTGGCCGCGTTCCTGGCCTTCCAGGGCGTCGTCCTGCTGCTGCTCAAGGAGGGAACCAACATCTCGATCCGGGACCAGACGATCCTGGCGATCGCCAACAAGAACATGCCTCCCGTGCTGGGGTGGGCGTGCGTCGTGGCGGGCGTGCTCGTCTACGCGGTGCTCCAGGTGCTGCAGTCCCGCCGCCGGACGGCCAGGGGCCTGTCCGCCAGTCCCATGTCGCTGATCGCGTTCCGCGTGGGCTCGCTCGCGGTGATCTCGGGCGCCGCCGTCTTCGTGCTCAACCTGGAGCGCAGCCGCAACGCCGTCATCGTCTCGCTCAAGGGCGTGCCGATCGTGGTGCCCGTGATCGTCGTCCTGCTGCTCCTGTGGACGTTCGTGCTGCATCGCACCGCGTACGGCAGGCACATCTACGCGGTGGGCGGCAACGCGGAGGCGGCGCGCCGCGCCGGCATCGACGTGGACCGGATCCGCATCTCGGCGTTCGTCATCTGCTCGTTCATGGCGTCGATCGGCGGCATCATCGCGGCCTCCCGGGCCAACTCGGTCGATCCGAACACGGGCGGCAGTAACGTTCTGCTGTTCGCCGTGGGCGCCGCGGTGATCGGCGGCACCAGCCTCTTCGGCGGCAAGGGCCGGGCGCTGGACGCGCTCCTGGGCGGCGCCGTGGTGGCGGTGATCGAGAACGGCATGGGCCTGATGGGCTACACCTCGGGCGTCAAGTTCGCGGTCACCGGCTGCGTGCTGCTGCTCGCCGCGGGTGTGGACGCCCTGTCCCGCAAGAGGGCGGCGGCCACCGGCAGGAGATGACCCCGCTAAGGTGGTCCCCGAGCCATGAACCCCCGACGAAGCCCGGACGAATGATGCGCGCAGGTCCCTCACAGGAGGAGATCCGCAGGCACAACCTGGGCACCCTGCTCCGCCATGTCCATCTCGGCGGGCCGACGTCCCGGGCCGAGCTGACCAACCGCATGGGGCTGAACCGCAGCACCATCATGGCGCTCACCGCCGACCTGACGGCGGCGGGGCTGGTGCGCGAGGAACTGCCGCGCGAGACCGGGCGGGCCGGACGGCCCTCCCTGGTCGTCCGGCCCGAGTCCGCCCGGGTCTACGTCCTCGCCTTCGACGTTGGCGTCGACCGGCTGGTCGCTGCCCGGGTCGGCCTCGGCGGCGTGATCCTCGACCGCCGCGAGACGGTGCGCCCGCGCGGCGGCTTCGAGATGCCGGAGGTCGTCGCGGCGCTGGCGGGCTTCGCGCGGCAGATGCACCGCAAGACCCGCCCGGACACGGTCTGCGTCGGGGTGGCGGCGGCGATCTGCGGTTCGGTCGGCCGGACGGACGGCGTCGTCAGGTTCGGGCCCAACATCGGGTTCAAGGACGCGCCGTTCGGCGAGGAGCTGTCCAAGAAGCTGGCCCTGGGCCTGCCGGTCACGGTCGGCAACGACGGCAACGTGGGCGCGATCGCCGAGCAGTCGCGCGGTGTCGGCCTCGGCTGCCGCGACCTCGTCTACCTGCACGGTGACGTGGGCATCGGCGGCGGCATCGTGGTGAACGGCCAGCTGCTCGGCGGCCTGGCCGGTTACGGCGGCGAGGTCGGCCACATGGTCGTCAACCCCGGTGGGCGTCCCTGCGCCTGCGGATCCCGCGGCTGCCTGGAGGCCGAGGTCGGGGAACGCGCGCTCATCGAGCTGGCCGGCCGCAGCACCGAGGTCACCGGCAGGGAGGCCGTGCGCGCCGTCGTCGACGCGGCCGACCGGGGGGACGTACGGGCGCAGGACGCGTTGCACAGGGTCGGCGACTGGCTCGGTCTCGGCGTGGCGAATCTGATCAACATCTTCAACCCGGAGATGGTCGTCTTCGGGGGAGTGCTGAGGGAGCTGTATCTCGGCGCGGCCGCCCAGGTCAGGACCCGGATCAACACCTCGACGCTGGTGGCGTCGCGTGAGCGGCTGCGGCTGCGCATCTCGGCGCTCGGTGACGACGCCACGGTGGTGGGGGCCGCCGAGCTGGCCTTCGCCCAGGTGCTCGCCGACCCCATCGAGGTGCTGTCACGCCTCGGCTGAGGCGACCGGCTCAGGCGACCCGCGCGTTGGGCGCCGCCCAGGTGTTGCAGGCGGCGGGCGACGTCGAGTTGAAGCCGCGCTCCAGCCACCAGACCTGGTTGCGGCCCGTGCCGTGGACCGCGTCGGAGGCGTTCTTCACGGTCCAGTCCACGATGTAGTCGTACTCGCGGGGAACGACCGGCAGATGGTCCTCGGTGGCGCGGAGGAAGACGCCGGAGAAGCACTCCGCCTGCAGCTCCAGACGGTGGTTCAGCAGGTTCCGCGCGGTCCGGCTCCGCGACCGGCTGTAGTCGCTCCAGTAGGTGCCGAAGATCCCGGTCTGCTGCTGGACGTGGTGACCGTACTCGTGCGCCATGGTCTTGGCCAGGACGAGCGGGAACGGGTCCTTGATCTGGGACTGGAGCAGGCGGAAGTAGATCGTCCGCGAGGCCGGGCAGTAGTGGGCCGGGGACCACCTCGTGAACCTGCCGCAGGGCGACTTCGTGCCGGTCGTCATCACGACGACCCGCGGCGGGCTGAACCGCCAGCCGACGGCCGTGAACTGCCGGGTCCACAGCACGTCGTTGCACCTCGCGACGAGCCGCAGGTACTGCTTGATCGAGGCGGCGCTGCCCTTACGGGGCTGCGTGGGGGAGCAGGCGATCTTCTGCGCCGAGCTCGAGCGGTAGATCTCGTTCTGGGTCAGGGTCGCGGACCCCGACGGCGCGCTCCCGGCGGCCGTACCGATCGTGGCCGACGAGGGGGCGGCGCCGGTGAGAACGATGCCGGCGACCACTCCTGCGGCCACTGCGATGAGGGGGATTCGCATGGTCAAGTGAGCTTATTGCACCTGACTGAAACGAAGTGATTGATCATGCTTTTTTCGACATGTCGTGACGCGATGGGCGCGATGGGTACGACCGGCCGGGCGGGCCGGCCGTACGCCGCGGCAGGTCAGGCGACCTTCGACGCCGGGGCGGTGAAGGTGTTGCACACGCCCGGGCCGTTGCCGTTCCAGCCGCGCTTGAGCCAGTAACGGATGCTCTTGGCCTTCCCGTGGAGCACGTCGCCGTACTTCATGTCCAGCAGGTCGTCCCAGTCGAACTGGTCGCGGCCGAGCGAGTGCCACACGCTTCCGATGAACGCGCCGGAGAAGCACTCCGCCTGCAGCTCGATGCGCCGGCTCCAGGCGAAGTACGTGGCCTTGCTCGCCTTACGGGTGATCTTGTCCACCGCGGGCAGAATGCCGACCCGGTCCTGGACGAAGTGGCCGTACTCGTGCGCGATCACCTGGAACAGCTCGAACTCGGAGGGGTCGGCGAGCTGGTTCTTGTAGATGAGGATCCACATGGTCTTGTCGACCGGACAGTAGACGCCCGCGGCGTACGGGGCGGGGTACTTGCCGCAGCCCGTCTTGACGGCCGAGGTGATGAACCGCACCTTCGGCTTCGCGAACGGCAGACCCGCCTGCTTGAACTCCTCCCCCCAGGAGAGGTTGAGGCAGTCCATCAGATGGTCGAGATAGATCTTGTAAGAGTCGACGTCGTCGGGCCGGCGGTCCAGCTCCTTGCACTCCGTGAAGTCGAACTCGCCCGTCGTGTAGATCGGGTTCTTGGTCAGCGCGGCTTTGCCGGAGGGCACAGGTCGTGCAGAACCGGAGGCGGCGGCCGTACCGGATAGGGGGAGGCTTACGATCAGCCCCATGAGCAGCGCGATAAGGGATTTCCGCATGAGATCAACAGCGTAGGGGAAAGGTCAAGCCCCGGTAAAGCGCAAATATACCGATTCTGCTTGAAATAGTGTGAAGCTTCGATGCAGCCCATGGAAGCGTCACGGTGTTCTCGAACTAGACTCGCTCTGTTCGACGGCGAGCGGGAAGGAAGATTCGTGGGGATTCTGGAGACGGTGAAGGGCCCGCGGGATCTCAGGCGCCTGGACGCCGGAGAACTGTCACGGCTCGCCGCGGAGATCCGCGAACTGCTGGTCTCGTCGGTCGCGAAGACGGGCGGGCACCTCGGCCCCAACCTCGGCGTCGTCGAGCTCACCATCGCCCTGCACCGGGTCTTCGAATCGCCGCGCGACCCCATCCTCTTCGACACCGGACACCAGGCGTACGTGCACAAGATGCTCACCGGCAGGGCCGGCGACTTCGGCACGCTGCGCCAGGAGGGCGGCCTGTCGGGATATCCCAGCCAGGCCGAGTCCGAGCACGACGTGATCGAGAACTCGCACGCCTCCACCGCCCTCTCCTACGCCGACGGCCTGGCCAAGGCGTTCACGCTGCGCGGCGAGACCGGCCGCACGGCCGTCGCGGTCATCGGCGACGGCGCGCTGACCGGCGGCATGGCGTGGGAGGCGCTCAACAACATCGCGGGACGCAAGGACCTCCCGCTGATCATCGTCGTCAACGACAACGGCCGGTCGTACTCCCCGACCATCGGCGGCCTCGCTTCGCACCTGTCCTCTCTGCGGATGACGCAGAAGTACGAGGACGCCCTGGGGTTCGTCAAGGAGAACCTCTCCAAGGTCCCCGTCGTGGGGGCGCCCTTCTACGACGCGCTGCACGGCGTCAAGAAGGGGATCAAGGACATCCTCGCCCCGCAGGCGATGTTCGAGGACCTCGGCCTGAAGTACGTCGGCCCGATCGACGGCCACGACCAGGAGGCCGTGGAGGCCGCCCTGCGCAAGGCCAAGGGCTTCGGCGGGCCCGTAATCGTGCACGTCCTCACCCGCAAGGGCCAGGGCTACTCGCCCGCGGAGAACCACGACGAGGACAACTTCCACGGTCCCGGCCCGTTCGACCCCGTCACGGGCGAGGAGCGCCCCAAACCGCACAGCTGGACGAACGTGTTCAGCGACGAGATCGTCCGGCTCGGCGCCGAGCGCCCGGACATCGTCGCGATCACCGCGGCGATGCTGCACCCCGTCGGGCTGGCTCCGTTCGCCGAGGCGTACCCCGACCGCATCTACGACGTCGGCATCGCCGAGCAGCACGCCCTGACCTCCGCGGCCGGGCTCGCGCTGGGCGGGATGCGCCCCGTGGTCGCGCTCTACGCCACCTTCCTCAACCGGGCCTTCGACCAGCTCCTGATGGACGTCGCCCTGCACCGGCTGCCCGTCGTCGTCACGCTCGACCGCTCCGGCGTCACCGGTGACGACGGCGCCAGCCACAACGGCATGTGGGACCTGTCGATCCTCCAGGTCATCCCCGGCCTGTCGATCGCCGCGCCGCGCGACGCCGTACGGCTGCGCGAGCTGCTCGGCGAGGCCGTCTCGATCGGCGACGGGCCGTCCGTGGTCCGCTACCCCAAGGGCGCGGTCGCCAAGGACACCGAGGCCGTCGGCAAGATCGGCACGATGGACGTGCTCCGCTCCGGAGAGCCCGACGTGCTGCTGGTCGCGGTCGGCTCGATGGCCGAGATCTGCCTCGACGCCGCGGCGCTGCTGGACGCCCAGGGCATCTCCGCCACGGTGGTGGACCCGCGCTGGGTGAAGCCGCTCGACGAGGCGCTGGTCCCGGCCGCCGCCGAGCACAAGCTCGTGGTCGTCGTCGAGGACAACGGCCGGGTCGGCGGCGTGGGCGACGCGGTCGCCCGCATGCTGCGCGACGCCGACGTGGACGTGCCGGTGCGCACCTACGGCATCCCGCAGCGGTTCCTCGACCACGCCAAGCGGCCGAAGATCCTCGCCGAGATCGGCCTCACCGGGCAGGACCTCGCCCGCGAGATCACCGAGGCGGTCGCGCGGCGCTCGCCCGTCCTGGAGGACGACCCGGCCAGCCAGGTGTGACGCCGGCCCCGTTCCCGGAAACGCGGAAACGCGCGTGATCTGCGCGTTTCCGGGAACTCTGCAGGTCATCGGGGATCGGGGGCCTGCGGATGAGTCGGATGAGCATATTTCGCACGAAGTCGGTTGAAGAGTCCATCCAGGACACGCAGGGCGGGCACTACCGGCTCGTCCGCACCCTGAACGCCCTCGATCTGACCGTCTTCGGTGTCGGCGTCATCATCGGCACCGGCATCTTTGTGCTCACCGGCGTCGCGGCCAAGACCGCGGCGGGCCCGGCGGTCGCGGTCTCCTTCGTCGTCGCGGCGATCGCGTGCGGCCTGGCCGCCCTGTGCTACGCGGAGTTCGCGGCCACCGTGCCGGTCGCGGGCTCCGCCTACACCTTCGCGTATGCGACGATCGGCGAGCTCCCGGCCTGGATCATCGGCTGGGACCTGACGCTCGAACTCACCCTCGCCGCCGCCGTGGTCGCCTCCGGCTGGTCGGGCTACTTCACCTCGCTGCTGCGGAGCGTCGGCGTCAACCTGCCCCCCTCCATCGCGGGGGACACCGCCGTGGTGAACGTCCCCGCCGCGGCCATCGTGCTGCTGCTCACCGCCATCCTGATCGCGGGCATCAAGACGTCCGCCCGGTTCAACGCCGCCATGGTGGCGATCAAGATCAGCGTCGTGCTGCTCGTCATCGTGGCCGGCCTGTTCTTCCTCAAGGCGGAGAACTACCAGCCGTTCATCCCCCCGTCCCAGGAGATCGCGACCAGGGGAGGGCTCGCCGCGCCGCTCATCCAGGTGCTGTTCGGGGTGACGCCCGTCGCGTTCGGCATCTCCGGCATCTTCACCGCCGCCGCGCTGGTCTTCTTCGCCTACATCGGATTCGACGTGGTCGCCACCGCCGCCGAGGAGACCCGCGACCCGCAGCGCAACCTGCCGATCGGCATCCTCGCCTCCCTGGGGATCTGCACGTTCCTGTACGTCGCGGTCTCCCTGGTGGTCGTCGGCATGCAGCCGTACACGGAGCTGAGCGAGACGGCGCCGCTCGCCGACGCGTTCCTCTCGGTCGGGCAGGCGTGGCTGGCCACGGTGATCAGCCTCGGCGGCATCGCCGGGCTCACCACCGTGGTGATGATTCTCATGCTCGGCCAGAGCCGGGTCCTGTTCGCCATGTGCCGCGACAGCCTCCTGCCGCGCGGGCTCGCCCGTGTCCACCAGCGGTTCCACACGCCGTACGTGATCACCATCCTGATCGGCGTGACGACCGCGATCCTCGCCGCGCTGATCCCGCTGGCCGCGATCGCCCAGCTGGTCAACATCGGGACGCTCTTCGCGTTCGTGCTGGTCTCGATCGGCGTGGTCATCCTGCGCCGGACCCGGCCCGACCTGCCCCGCGCCTTCCGCGCGCCCTGGGTCCCCGTACTGCCGATCCTGTCCGTGCTCGCCTGTCTCTACCTGATGATCAACCTTCCGGTGGAGACCTGGCTGCGGTTCGTCGTGTGGATGGCCGTCGGCGTCGTGCTCTACTTCGCGTACGGCGCTCGCCACAGCAGGCTCCGGCTAGCCGGTGACGCCCCGGACCAGCAGCAGCAGCCCGGTGACGGCCAGCAGCACGGCGCTCCCGGCGAGCAGAACGCGGTAGCCGCGCACCCCGAGGCGATGCCGTCCCGCGCCGATCAGTGCCGCCAGGACCACCTTGGAACCGACCAGCACCAGGTAGAAGCCGCCGGTGAAGGCCAGGGCGGCGGTCGGGGCCCTCTCCCAGGCGGTGGCGAAGATCGGAGCGCCGACGGCGATCCAGAAGAGCCATGGGTGCGGATTAAGCATGTTGACCGCGACGCCGCGCAGCAGCTCCCTGGCGGAGGAGGGCGCCGTGACGCCGGGCTCGGGCGGCCGGGCCGTACGGACCTCGCGGGTCGAGGAGATCGCCAGGTAGATGACGTAGAGGCCGCCCACGACGGACAGGACGCGCAGGAACGCCTCGGGCAGCGCGCCGACGGCGGTGACGGAGAGCAGCACGGCCGGGAAGTCGGAGAGAAGGGGGACGCAGGCCAGCCTCAGCCCGGCCCGGAAGCCGCCCCGCAGGCTCGCCGTGATCACCAGACCGAGCAGCGCCCCCGGCGCGACCCCGGCGCCCAGCCCGAGGCTCAGCCCCAGTAACAACTCCCGCAACCAAAACCCTCCGAATCCGCGCAGAAGGGTATCGGGACCGCTTGGGTCAGTCGAGCCAGGTTATGTGCACGATCGTTATCGTTCGGCGTCGTTCGCTGACATGGAAGACGGCCAGGCCTGAGCTGCAGAAGAACGCGGCCCGGAGATCGGGGAATTCAGCGATGTTGTACTGCGGGTAGTGCCAAGGATCTTGCCGGATGCGTTCAAGGAGGAGGGCCAACGGGGCCGCAGACTCGATCGGCAGGTCATCGGCCTGGGCTCCGGCCTCTTTCGAATACCTGATCACATAGCTCATGTCCGGCGGCGCAACTCGTCGAGATCGGCGGGGACGGTATCGACCTCCTCGCCCGCCCGGAGCCGGTGGACGACATCCATCGTCTCCGCGCTGAGCCTGTGATTGGCCAGCACGGCTCGTCGCCACCACTTCTCGATGATTTCGTTCACAGGATCGAGCCGGAGGCTCTCGCCCGCTTCCCGGAGCCCCTGCCGGTACTCGCTAAGGAACCGGTCCTTGAGATCGCGAGGTAGGGCTGACCAGATGGACTCGGGGACCTTCTCGATCCGAGGGGCTGAGTCGGTCCGGATGGCTTGTCCGGTCACCGTCACTCTCCTTCACGGCCGGGCCGGTTCGGGTGAGGACAGCTTAAGCCTCGCGCCCGCGGCCCGCCGTTCCCACTGTGTCGGGAGGGGAGAGAATTCCACCCGGAGCCACTGTTCCGTGACCCCGGGTGGACGACGACCATAAGGCAGGCGCTGGGTGTGTCGCCTAGACCGGGACGGAGGCCACGCCGGGGGCGAGGAACCGGGAGCCGGTCACCGCCTCGGAGATGCCCTCACGGTCCAGGTACGGCGTGATGCCGCCGGTGTGGAACGGCCATCCCGCGCCCAGGATCATGCACAGGTCGATGTCCTGGGCCGCCGCCACCACGCCCTCGTCGAGCATCAGGCGGATCTCCTCGGCGAGCGCACTGAGCGCGCGGAGCCGTACCTCCTCGCCGGTGGACGGGGAGGAGCCGCCTTCGAACAGCGCGCGCACCTCGGGGTCGATCTGGAAGTCGGCGCCGTAGACGCCCGGCTTGCCTGCGGCGACCAGCTTGGCCAGGTTGCCGGACACGGCGAACCGCTCCGGGAAGGCGGCGTGCATGGTCTCCGCGACGTGCAGCGCCACGGCCGGCCCGACGAGCTGGAGCAGCGTGAACGGCGTCATGGGCAGCCCCAGACCGTCCAGCGCGTGGTCGGCGACCTCCAGCGGCGTACCCTCGTCGGCGGCGGCGGTGATCTCGCCCATGAACCGGGTCAGCAGCCGGTTCACCACGAACGCCGGGGCGTCCTTGACCAGCACGGACGACTTCTTCAGCGTCTTGGCGACCGAGAACGCCGTGGCCAGCGTGGCGTCGTCGGTGGCGTCGCCCCGGACGATCTCCAGGAGCGGCATCACCGCCACCGGGTTGAAGAAGTGGAAGCCGACGACCCGCTCCGGACGCCGCAGCCCGGACGCCATGGCGGTGATCGAGAGCGAGGAGGTGTTGGTGGCCAGGACGCACTCGTCCGAGACGACCGCCTCGACCTCGGCCAGCACCGTGCGCTTGACGTCGAGGTCCTCGAAGACGGCCTCGATGACGAAGTCGGCATCGGCGAACGCGTCCTTGGTCAGCGACCCGGTGACCAGGGCCTTGAGCCGGCCCGCCTGGTCGGCCGAGACCCGGCCCTTGGCGAGTAGCTTGTCCACCTCGGTGTGGACGTAGCCGACGCCCTTGTCCAGGCGCGTCTGGTCGAGGTCGGTCAGCACGACCGGCACCTCCAGCCGCCGCGCGAACAGCAGCGCGAGCTGGGACGCCATCAGCCCGGCGCCCACCACGCCGACCTTGGTGACCTTGCGGGCCAGCGCCCTGTCCGGCGCGCCGGCCGGCTTCTTGGCCCGGCGCTGCACCAGGTCGAACGCGTACAGCCCGGCGCGCAGCTCGTCGCCCATCAGCAGGTCGGCGAGCGCCCGGTCCTCGGCGGCGAAGCCCTCGTCCCTGGAGGCGGTCTTCGCCAGCGCGATCAGGTCGAGCGCGCGGTAGGGCGCGGGCGAGGCGCCGCGCAGCTTCAGGTCCACCAGGACGCGCGCGTCCGCGACCGCCTTGTCCCAGTCGCCCTCGTACGGCGCGCGCGTCACGGTCTCCTCGCCGCGCAGCACCCGGGCGGCCCAGCGGATCGACTCCTCCAGGAAGTCGGCCGGTTCGAACATCGCGTCGGCGACGCCCAGCTCGTAGGCGTCCCTCCCCTTGATCATGCGGTTCTGCGAGAGCGGGTTCTCGATGATCAGCTTGATGGCCTTCTCCGGGCCGATCAGCCGGGGGAGGAGCTGGGTGCCGCCCCAGCCGGGGACCAGGCCGAGGAAGCACTCGGGGAGCGCGATGGCCGGCACGCCGGACGACACCGTCCGGTAGGCGCAGTGCAGGGCGATCTCCAGGCCGCCGCCCATGGCCGCGCCGTTGACGAACGCGAACGTCGGGACGCCCAGCTCGCCGAGGCGGCGGAAGACGTGGTGGCCGAGCGCGCCGATGGCGGTGGCCTCCTCGTGCGTCGCGACCGCCGCCGCCCCCTTGAGGTCGGCGCCGACGGCGAAGATGAACGGCTTGCCGGTGACGCCGACGGCCGCGACGTCGCCCCGCGCCTCGATGGCGTCCAGGGCGTCGTTCAGCGCGAGGAGGCCCTGCGGCCCGAACGTGTTGGGCTTGGTGTGGTCGAGCCCGTTGTCCAGCGTGATCAGCGCCATGGTGCCCGCGCCGTACGGCAGCTCGACGTCGCGCGCCAGGGCCCTGGTGACGACCTCGCCGGTGTCCTTGCCCGAGAGCAGGCTCTTGTACGTCTCGATGTCGCTCATGCGAGGTTCTCCCAGATGACCGTGCCGCCCATGCCCATGCCGACGCACATCGTGGTGATGCCGTACCGGACGTCCGGCCGTTCGGCGAACTCGCGCGAGAGCTGGATCATGAGCCGTACGCCGGAGGAGGCGAGAGGGTGGCCGAAGGCGATCGCGCCGCCGTACGGGTTCACCCGGGGGTCGTCGTCGGCGATGCCGAAGTGCTCGAGGAACGCGAGCACCTGCACGGCGAACGCCTCGTTGATCTCGAAGAGGCCGATGTCGTCGATGGACAGCCCGGCCAGGCGCAGCGCCCGCTCGGTCGAGGGGATCGGGCCGATGCCCATGACCTCGGGGTCCACGCCCGCGAACGCGTAGGAGACCAGCCGCATGCGCGCGGGGAGCCCCAGCTCCTCGGCGACGTCCTGCGCGGCGACGAGGCAACCGGTGGCGCCGTCGTTGATGCCGGAGGCGTTCCCGGCGGTGACCCTGCCGTGCGGCCGGAACGGCGTCTTCAGGCCGCGCAGCGCCTCCATGGTCGTCCCGGGGCGCGGTGCCTCGTCGGCGGTGGCCAGGCCCCAGCCCTCGGCCGCCTTGCGCGCCGCCATCGGGACCAGGTCCGGCTGGATCTTGCCATCGGCGTACGCCTTGGCGGCCTTCTCCTGGGAGGCCACGGCGAACGCGTCGGCCCGCTCCTTGGTGACGGACGGGTGGCGGTCGTGCAGGTTCTCCGCCGTCATGCCCATGATCAGGGCGGATCCGTCGACCAGCCGCTCGGACAGGAATCGGGGGTTGGGGTCGACGCCCTCGCCCATCGGGTGGCGGCCCATGTGCTCGACGCCGCCGGCGATGGCCACGTCGTAGGCGCCGAAGGAGATGCCGCCCGCCACGGTGGTGACGGCGGTCATCGCGCCGGCGCACATCCGGTCGATGGCATAGCCGGGGACCGACTTGGGCAGCCCGGCCAGCACCGCGGCCGAGCGGCCGATGGTCAGGCCCTGGTCGCCGATCTGGGTGGTGGCCGCGATGGCCACCTCGTCCACCCGCTCGGGCGGGAGGCCGGGATTGCGGCGCATGAGCTCGCGGATGACGCGGACAACCATGTCGTCGGCACGCGTTTCGGCGTACAGGCCCTTGGGGCCCGACCTGCCGAAAGGCGTGCGCACGCCGTCGACGAAGACGACTTCACGGGACGCAGGCACGAGGTTCGCTCCTACTGATCGGTAGCTTCTCGGACCAATGCTACTTATCGGTAACTACTCCTGGGAGCGGGGTGTCCGGCTGGGCGCGCCGAGTACGGCCACGACGCAGGCCGCCAGTGCCACCGCGGCCAGGGCGAGCACCGTCACGGTGTGCGGGGCCCACAGGTGCGCGCGGGCGGAGATCAGCGCGAGGGCCAGCGTGATCGCCGCAGTCGACGGCAACCGGCGTGCCCGTGGCCGGGATGGCGCGGCGTCGTTCCAGGGATCCGGGGGCGGCTGCCTTCTCGCCGCCGCGACGATCACGTCCCTGCCCCACCACAGGAGGAACGCCATCCCGCCCATGTAGCAGGTCATCGCCAGCGTCTCGGCGGCGGACCCCAGCCGGTCCGCCGCGCCGTACAGACCGGCGTCGGTGAACAGGCGGGGCAAGGTGAGCCCGAGCAGGACCACCACCGCCCAGCAGGCCGCGACCGCCAGTCGAGTGAGCAGGCGCCGGGTGTCCGGGCGGCTCCTGGTCGCGAACACCTCGCGCTCGCCGCTCCTGGCCTCCTGCTCCCGGATGCCCCACAGCACCTGGCTGGCCGTCAGCGCGGGCAGCGTCACGGCGAACAGCACGAGCGCCGCCACGGCGTACGGCGCGGCGGCCCGGCCGGTGTCGGCCCGCTCGGCCAGGAGTTGGACGGTGACGAGGAGGGTCGTCGAGATTCCGAGTGTGAGGAGCGCGGAGCGCCGGGCTCCGGCCGCCCGCTCGCGAAGGAGGGTGAGCCGTGCGGATCCGGGGGACGCGGGAAGCCCGTCGGGGGCGGGACGACGCCGCGGTGTCAGGGCGGACATCTCGTAATGATGCCGTTACCGTACGCGATCGTGGGCCAAAACGCGGATATCTCCCGGGAACCGCTTCTCTCTCCCCTGTTTTGTCGCGGCCGAAACCGGGATCCGAGAGTTCCACATCACTGCGGCGAGACGGTAAACCCTCACGCCCGGCTCGACAACGTATAGGTCATCAGGCTCGGTTCGTGAACGTTTCGCCCTCCAGGAGGAGATTCCGTGGAAAAGTCACACCGGGGTCATCGGCTCGGCCGGAGCCGAGGAACGCTCGCCGCGCTCGCGGCGGCACTGGCACTCGTAGTCGCGAGCGGCACATGGGCGGTGGCCGACGCCCACGCTCGGCACAAGGCCGTCTCCACGCCCGACGCGCCGGCCGCGATCGGCCCCTACTCGCAGGGCATCTCGACCGGCCAGCTTCTCTTCGTCTCGGGCCAGCTCCCCATCGATCCCAGGACCGGCACGCTGCCGGCCGAGGCGTCCATCGAAGACCAGACCCGGCAGGTCCTGCGCAACGTCGAGGCCGTGCTCAAGGCGGACCGCATGACACTCGCGAACGTGGTGTCCACGACCGTCTACCTCGCCGATCTCGATGATTTCGCCCGGTTCAACACCGCCTACGCCGAGTTCTTCGGCACCGACTCCCCACCGGCCAGAGCGACCGTCGAGGTCGCGCGCGTGCCGCGCGACGCGAAGGTCGAGATCTCCGCCATCGCCGTCCGATAAGTCGCCGTCCGACAAGTCACAGCTGAAGGGACATCGCAGTGTCGAATCTTCGTCAGCCGAATCTTCGTCAGCCGAATCTTCACCAAGCGCCTTCGTCCGACGTCTCCCGGCGCGGCTTCGTCCGCTTCCTCGGGCTCGGAGCGGGAGTGGCGGTGGCCGGTGCCGGCGGTGTGGGGCTCGCCCCACGCGCGCACGCGGCAGCACCGGCGGCCTCCCTGCCTGCCCTTTCTTCACCGGCGGACCGCAACTACTGGCGCGCGGTGCAGCGCCTGTTCATGCTCGACAAGAAGGTGCTCTTCATGAACGTGGGCACCGTCGGCTCGCCGCCGGAGGAGGTGGTCGCCACCGTCGACCGGGTCCACCGTGAGGTCGCGATCGGCGCCAAGTCCGGCTACAGCGACTTCGCCGATGTCCGCGCGGTCCTGGCCGGCGGCTACGGGTGCGACCCCGACGAGGTCGTGGTCACGCACAACACCAGCGACGGGATGTCGAAGGTCCTGGCAGGTCTCGGACTGCGCGAGGGCGACGAGATCCTCACCACCAATCATGAGCACGCCGGTGGAAACGCGCCGATGGCCATGGCGCGTGACCGCTACGGAGTGGTGATCAAGCGGGTCGAGGTGCCGGTCGGCAACGACCAGCGGGCCGAGGACTACGTGGCCCTGTTCCGGGCGGCCATCACATCGCGCACCAAGGTGATGCTGTTCTCGGCCCCGACCTACAAGACCGGGACCATGCTCCCCATCGCCATGCTCGCGAAGCTCGCCCAGGAACACGGGCTGACCACCCTCGTCGACGGCGCTCACATCCCGGGCATGATGGCCTACAACTTCCACGAACTGGGCGTGGACTTCCTCGCCGGATCGGCCGCGAAGTGGCAGTGCGGGCCCGGCGGGACAGGCGTCCTCTACATCCGCAACAAGGTGCTTTCGCAGTACAACCCGAATCCGCTGCCGGAGTTCTGGCCGATGATCTCCAGCAGCTACCCGGCTGAGGGCGGGTTGCCGCCGCGGTCGAGCGGCAGCAAGGAAAGCTACGACATCGCCAAATACCTGCAGTCCGTCGGCAACGGCAGTATCGCGGTGATGGCCGGGGTCAAGAACGTGTGCGAGGTGTGGGACCGCATCGGCCGCGGGCGCATCCAGGACTACGTCCTGGGCCTCTCGAGCCATCTCAAGGATCTCATCGTGGAGCGGTGGGGGGTGCAGTCCCTGTACTCACCCAAGGACGACCCTCGGCTCGTCTGCGCGCTCACCTCGTTCAACCCGTTCCGCGACGTGAACGACGTTCTTGACGCGAAGAAGTCGGCGGCCTTCGTCGCGCGGCTCAAGGACGAGTACGGGATCGTCATCCGCAACAGCAACTTCCCGGTGATCGGTTCCTCGGCCGAGCACGTCCCGGTACGGGTGTCCACCCACCTGTTCCACCAGAGTGAGGACGTCGACCGCGTCGTCGACGCGATGTGGGAGCTGTCGGGCAAGATGGCCTGACCATCGCTCGGCCGCACCGCCGGCTGACCGCTCGGATGAAGGGAAGGGTCCGCGGAGTTCGCTCCGCGGGCCCTTCCCGCACGACTGTCAGGGCTGGATCACCACGTCGATCCGGGTCCTCTCCGTGGGAGGAACGGGGTCGGAGAAGGAGTTGAGAGCCCAGAGCCCCACGACATCCGCGACCACGACGATCACCAGAGCCAGCACCAGCATGACCAGGCGGCGGCGCCGTTCCCTGCGCTGCCACTCCGAACGCGCCTTGGCGTAGGCGTCAGGGGATGCCACCACTGTCGTGGCGAGGGTGTCGAGGGTTTCGCGCAGCCGCGCCTCGGGGTCGCCCGCTTTCACTAGTGAGCTCCCATGGCCCGGGTCAGGGCTCCCATACCGCGGGAGATGTGCGACTTCACCGCCCCGCTGCTGATTCCCATCGCTTCAGCAATCTCCTTCTCCTTGAGGTCCATCCAGTATCTGAGCACCAGCGCCTCGCGCTGCCGGTCGGGCAGACTCTTCAACGCGTCGACGACCTTCCGCTGGTCCTCGCGCAGCAACACCGCCGACTCGGCGGACTCGATGCTGCGCTCTTCGACACGCGAGTGCTTGCGCGACACCTTGATGTGCCGGATCCGCATCCGCACGAGGTTGCAGACCACAGAACGAAGATACCTAGGTCCGGCCTCGGGGTCGCGAAGGCGATACCAGCGGCGATGCAGCTCGCAGAACGCCTCGGCCACGATGTCCTCGGCGTCCTGTTCCGCGCCGAGCAGGACGGCCAGGCGCACCAGTTGGGCGTGGTGCCCGTCGAACAGCCGGATCAGTGCCGTCTCCCGTTCGACGTCGCGTAGATCCAGGCCGGGCTCCATGCCGGCGGGTGGCGGCGTCGCGGGGGCGGCCGCGGGCCGTGCGTCACTGACGGGAGGGGCCGGCCGGTGCGTGTCCCTGGCAGTCATGACCGCACCCCGTCGTCGATTCCGGCGCCTGTAGCCGTGCTGCGGGCGCGGGCGACGCGGACGACCGTGGCGAGTCCACGGGGGACCCGCAGCCGGTCGAGCAGCGGACTGGTCACCGCGACGGCGACGAGGTTCACCGCCAGCCCGACCACCCCGGCGTACAGCTGGACGTGCACGGGGCCGATGTCCAGTGGCACCACCGGTGAGAACCCGCCCGCGTGGACCAGAGCGGTGCCGATGACCATGCCCAGCAGCCATCCCATGAGTAGGGAGAGGTGGTGCGGCGCCCGGCGCAGCAGCCCCAGAGTGATCGCCGGCAAGGTCTGCAACACCCAGACGGCCCCGAGCAGGTGGAGGTTGATGGCGGCCTGATCGCGCAGGCTCAGCGCGAAGGCGAGCGCGCCCACCTTGACGAAGAGCGACATCAGCTTGGCCATCCGGGTCTCCTGTGCCGCGGTCGCCACGGGATTGACGAACTCCACGTAGACGTTGCGCGCGAAGAGGGTCGCGGCACCGATGGACATGACCGCGGCGGGCACGAGCGCCGTCACGACGAGGGCGCCGAGCAAGAGGCCCGTCAGCCAGTCCGGTGCGAGACCCCGTACGAGCAGGGGTATGGCGAGTTCGGCGCGCCCCGGCGGCGGATCGACGGCCGAGGCGATCGCCGCGACGCCGAACAGCGCGAACGCGCCGAGCGCTGTCGTCCAGCCGAGCAGGTTGATCGACGTCCGCCGCAGGGTGTCCGAACCGCGCGCGGAGAAGACCACCAGCAGGACGTGCGGGAACGCGAACAGCGCGAGCGCGGAGCCCAGCGCCAGTGACACATAGGCCGGCCCGAGGCCGGGGGCGAGCACCAGCGGAGGGCCGGACACCGCCTCGGCGCGGGCGAACACGGTGGCCGGCGAGCCCAGTTCCGCGGTGATCAGCATGGCGATGACGATCGTGGAAATCACCACGAGCACCGCCTTCACCACCGCGACCCGGGTCGGGGCGCGTAGCCCGTGACGGAAGGTCGACACGGCGAGTACGGCGAAGACCGCCGTGAGCGCGGCGTCGCCGAGGAAACCCCGGGGATAGAGCCCCAGAGCACCGAGGACCGCGCGGATGCCGAGCAACTGCAGTGCGACATAGGGCATCGTCGCGAAGATGCCGGTGAGTGACACCGCGAGCGAGAGCAGCGGCGATCCGTAACGTCCGCGCACGAAGTCGGCGACCGTGACGTAGCCGTGTGAGCGCGCGATCGACGCCAGCGGCGGCAGCAGGACGAACGCGATCGCGCAGATGACGATCGTGTATGGCAGGGCGTAGAACCCGATGCCCCCAGAACTGAATATCGCCCCCGGTACCGCCATGAACGTGTACGCCGTGTACACGGTGCCGCCGAGCAGACAGCACATGAGCACCCCGCCGTACCCCCGGCCGGCCAGCGCCCAGTCCTCGATACCCCCGCCTACGCCCCCCTCTGCCCGGCTCCGGCCTGACGCGCCGCGGGCGGCCAGTAGCGCACTGAGCGAGGCCACCAGTACGACGGCCGCGCAGGTGATCATCGGGATGAGGTCACGCATGACTCCTCCGTACTCGTTGGCGGTTCGGGAACCGCCGTCCGACCTTCCGACCCCACAGCCCGGCGTCACGGCGGTACAGCCGTCAGCCGGATGGAGTCCGACCAAGTCGCGGTAAGTCGCGGTAAACCGTCTGGGCTTTCGCGCAACTGATCGGGCAGAGGAGACACATCGGAAAGCCGCGGAGCGCATCACCTGCAAGGAGGAGTGATGGTTAGAAATTGAATCATCTGTCCGTCCCAGAAGATAGGGGCTCTCCGGCATGCGCAACGCGGCGCGGAGCCGGACATCGCCCTGCCTTCACCGGCTCCGCACCATGACCCCGCCAATACCCCACCGATGCGGCGAGAGGCTGCTCCCCGATGCATGAACACCGTTCACCACGCCGGTCCACCCTCACCAGGGTGGTCATCTGGACCTGCCTGCTCGCCGCGTTCCTCGGGCCCCTGCTGGTGCCCCTGTACGTGCGGGAGCAGCCGCGCCTCGGTGGTTTGCCGCTTTTCTACTGGTCCCAGCTGATCTGGATTCCCCTCAGTGCATTCTTGCTGGTCAGCGCGTACTTTCTCGCGCGGCGGAGGGAGCGGGCCGGCCAGGTGGGAAGGCAGTGAGAGTGGCCGTCGGGCCTGAGCACCGGCCGTCACCCGTCTGCCGCCACACGTAGTTCTCAGCACATTCCCAGCACACGAGATCCCCACTGGTACCCGGCACACGAGATTCCCGAGCGCGTCACGCGGCGCGCCGGTTCATGATCCCCGGAGGATACGAGCACACATGGGCACGGTCGAGTTGCAGCCACCGCCGGTCGAGGCGGAACACAAAACGCGCTGGACACCACCACGGGTGGCCGTCTGGGTGGCGATCGCGCTGCTGGGCGGGATCGCCTGGTCGGTTCTGGCGTTGGGACGCGGTGAGCATGTCAACGCCGTGTGGTTCATCTTCGCTGCGCTGAGTTCTTACGCCATCGCCTACCGGTTCTACGCCCGGTTCATCGTCACGAAGGTCCTGCGCGCCGACGACAAACGGGCGACACCGGCCGAGCGGATGGAGAACGGCCTCGACTTCACCCGCACCGACCGCCGAGTGGTCTACGGCCACCACTTCGCCGCGATCGCGGGGGCGGGACCACTGGTGGGCCCGGTGCTGGCGGCCCAGATGGGCTACCTCCCCGGCACGATCTGGATCATCGTCGGGGTCATCTTCGCCGGTGCGGTGCAGGACCTCGTCGTGCTGTTCTTCTCGATGCGCCGGAACGGGCGTTCGCTCGGCCAGATGGCCCGCGACGAGATCGGCCCGCTCGGCGGCGTCGCCGCGCTGATCGCGGTGCTCGCCATCATGGTCATCATTTTGGCGGTGCTGGCGCTCGTCGTGGTCAACTCCCTGGCGGCGTCGCCGTGGGGCGTCTTCTCCATCGCGATGACCATCCCGATCGCCCTGTTCATGGGCTTCTACCTCCGCTATTTGCGCCCCGGCCGGGTCTCGGAGGTCAGCCTCATCGGCTGCGCGCTGCTGATCCTGGCGATCGTCGCCGGCGGCTGGGTGGCCGACTCGGCGCTGGCGGACGTGTTCACCCTCGACAAGGTCACCCTCGTCTGGTGCCTGATCATCTACGGGTTCCTCGCCTCGGTGCTCCCGGTGTGGATGTTGCTGGCGCCGCGCGACTATCTGTCGACCTTCATGAAGGTGGGCACGATCGCGTTGCTCGCCCTGGGCATCCTGATCGCCATGCCGGCCACGACCATGCCGGCGTTCACCGACTTCGCCTTCAACGGCAAGGGACCGGCGTTCGCCGGGTCGATGTTCCCGTTCGTCTTCATCACCATCGCGTGCGGCGCCTTGTCCGGATTCCACGCGCTGATCTCCTCGGGTACGACCCCGAAGATGGTGGAGAAGGAGCGTCAGGTCAAGCTCATCGGCTACGGCGGTATGCTCACCGAATCGTTCGTGGCGATCATGGCGCTGGTGGCGGCCTGCACCATCGACCAGGGTCTCTACTTCGCGATGAACTCCGCAGCCGGCATGACCGGCGGAACCGCCGAAGGTGCGGCGACCTTCGTGAACGGGCTGGGCCTGGCCGGGGTGTCGACGACCCCCGACGCGCTCAACCAGGCGGCCGCGGCGGTGCAGGAGCAGACACTGGTCTCCCGGACCGGCGGCGCGCCGACCCTGGCGATCGGCATCTCGGAGATCCTCGGTGCGATCTTCGGCGGGGCTACGGCCAAGGCCTTCTGGTACCACTTCGCGATCATGTTCGAGGCGCTGTTCATCCTGACCACGGTCGATGCCGGCACGAGGGTCGGACGCTTCATGCTGCAGGACACGCTGGGGAACGTGATCCCGAAGTTCAAGGACACCTCGTGGAAGGCCGGCTCGATCATCGCCAGCGCGGTCATCGTCGCCGGGTGGGGGTCGATCCTGCTGATGGGCGTCAGCGACCCGCTGGGCGGCATCAACACGCTGTTCCCGCTGTTCGGCATCGCCAACCAGCTGCTCGCCGCGGTCGCGCTCGCCGTCTGCGTCACCATCCTGTGCAAGACCGGCCGGGTCCGCTACGCCTGGGTGCCGGGGATCCCACTGGTCTGGGACGCCGTCGTCACCCTCACCGCGAGCTGGCAGAAGATCTTCAGCAGCGAGCCGTCCATCGGCTACTGGGCGCAGCACCAGACGTACAAGGCGGCGATCGCCGCAGGCAAGACCTCGCTCGGAGCGGCCAAGGACCCCGACCAGATGGAGCAGGTGGTCCGCAACACGTTTGTCCAGGGCACCCTGTCCGTCATCTTCGCCGTACTCATCATCATCGTCCTCGTCGACGCGATACGGAGGTCGGTGTCCGCGATCAGGAGCGGGCGCGTCAACGACACCGAACATCCCGCCGAGCCGTCACGCGTGTTCGCGCCGTCCGGGCTGTTCGCCACCGCCGAGGAGAAGGAACTCCAGCAGCGGTGGCGGGACTACGAGGCGGCCAGGAGCGAGCTCGCGGGAACCGGGTCATCTCCGGCGTCGGCCGGGAGTTGACCGGCGGGTGAACGAGAAGACGGGCGCGGCGTCCCCCGGCCTCCAGCGGGCCGGGGCGGCGCTGCGCCACACCCTGCGGATGATCGGGTGGATCGGGTGGTACGTCAAGGAGGTCGTCGGCGAGAACGACTACCAGCACTACGTCGCCCACCTGCGCAAGCATCACCCTGAGGTCGAACCGATGTCGCGCCGCGACTTCGAGCGCGCGAAGATCGACCGCATGGAGGCCGACCCGAAGAGCCGCTGCTGCTAGCAGGCGCATTCCACAGGGCGGCCGGCGGCGGTCAGGTGATGTCGCGCCGCAGGGGAGCGATGACCGCGATCGCGGCGGCCACCAGCGCGTATCCGACGAGCACGGCGGCGCCGAGTGGGGCAGAGAGGAGCGAGGTCGCGCCTCCGCCCATCTGCTCGGCCAGCGCGTCGGCCAGGAAGGTGAACCCCGTGAGCGCCGCCGTCGCGCCGCCGGGCAGGTAGGGATAGAGCTCTTTGACGCCGGGGATGAGCAGCAGGGCCGTCTCGATCATGTAGAAATAGGCGCCCAGAATCGCGGCCGCGGCCACCTGGTTGGGGATCAGGGCGCCGACCGCCACGCCGACCAGGGTGTAGACGGCCATCGTCACCGCGATCCTGGAGAGCAGGGCCAGCACCGTGGCCGTCGGCAGGCCGAGCACGACCCCCTTGATCGCCGCCGCCCCGAAGAGGGCCGCCCCGGCCACGGTGACGGCGATCAGCCCGTAGGCGAGCCCGGCGATCGCGTACGCCGTGAGCTTGGCGGCCAGCATGGTCCATCGCCGGGGCGCGAACAGCGCCGTCGTGGTGATCGTCCGGTGGCGGTACTCCGAGGCCACGGCGGTCGTGCCGAGCAGGGCGGGGACGAACGCGCACATACCCAGCAGGCCGAGCAGCATGCGCACGCCCGGCGCCGTATCCAGGCCGGGCACCGGCGGATCGAAGTTCTCCGGGCCGACGAGGGCGAGCAGGCCGACGAAGCCGCCGCTGCCGAGCGCGGCGAGCGATCCCCACATGGGGAGCCGGGTGGCCGCCAGGCGGCGCAGTTCCGCCGAGACGAGCCTGCCGAGCGAGACGAGCGCGGTCATCGGGTGTCCCCCTGGTCGTGTCCGGTGAGGTGGAGGAAGGCGTGTTCGAGCGTGGGGCGTTCAGGAGTGATCTCGTGCAGCGGAATGCCGCGCGCCGCGGCGTCCGCGGCGATCCCGGCCGTGGTCAGGCCGTGGATCCGCAACGTGTCCTGGTCCAGGGCCTCCACGCGGACCGTGCCGGGGTAGGCGGCCAGCAGGGCGGTGGTGAGCGGCCCCGCCTGCGGTGAGCGGACCCGCACGGCGGCCTCGCCGTACAGGTCGGCGACCGCGCCGGCCGCGACCAGCCGCCCGTCGCGGATCATCACGACGCGCTCGGCCATCTGCTCCACCTCGCTGAGGACGTGGCTGGAGACCAGGACCGTGCGGCCTTCGGCGGCGAGCTCGCGCAGGAACCGGCGCAGCCACGCGATGCCCTCGGGGTCCAGGCCGTTGCCGGGTTCGTCCAGCAGCAGCACGCGGGGATCGCCGAGCAGTGCCGTCGCCAGGTGCAGCCGCCGCCGCATCCCGGTGGACAGCGCCCGCGTCCTCCGCCCGGCGAACGGCGTCACCCCGGTCAGGTCCATGACCTCGCGCACCCGCGACCGGGCGAATCCGCCCAGGCGGGCGTACACGCTGAGATGGTCGCGGGCGGTGTGGTCGGGGTGGAACCCCGACGTGTCCAGCACGGCTCCGACCGTGGCGGCCGGACGGGGCAGCTCCGTGTAGCGCAGGCCGCCGATGGTGGCGCGGCCGGAGGTGGGTGTGACCAGGCCGAGCAGCATTCGCATGGTGGTCGTCTTGCCCGCCCCGTTCGGGCCGAGGAAGGCGGTCACCGTGCCCGGCGAGACGGTGAAGTCGAGGTCGGTGACCGCCTCCACGGTGCCGAAGGTCTTGGTCAGACCGTGCACCTCGATGTCCCAGGATCCCGTGTTCACGCGTTCGCCCCCATGATCTCGGCCTGGAGCCCGGGCGCGTCCGGAACGCTGAGGACCAGCTCGTCGACGTTCTCGGTCCTGCCGGTCAGGACGATGCGCACGCCGGACAGGTCGCGGCGGGCGCAGACCAGCCGCCGGACGCCGTTCAGGCCGGTCCATGTGCCGACCTTGATGAACCCGCTGACGAGCAGGCCCGCGTGCGTCCCGGTGGCGACGGCCTGCGGATTCGCCTCGACACGTACCTCGCGGATCGCCGTCAGCGGCACCCTCATCTCGGCTCGCCGTACGAACGGCCGCGTCCATGGCGCGAAGGTCGCCACCAGTATTCCGTCGCGGATCTCTGTCTGGATCACGTCGCCCTCCTGACGTACCAGGTGTATCTGTTCTATAAGTTGTATATCAGCTAAGCTCCTCTGTGTGAACCTGACGCTCGATCTCGACAGCGAGGTCCCGATCTACCAGCAGATCAGGGACCGGATCGTGGAGGCGGTCGCCCGGGGAGAGGCGGTGGAGGGCGACCCGCTGCCGTCCACGCGCCAGCTCGCCGCCGATTTCGGGATCAACTTCCACACCGTGAACAAGGCGTACGACCTGCTCCGCCAGGAGGGCGTCATCCGCGTCAACCGCAAGAGCGGCGCGGTGATCCGCCGCGACCCGCACTCCGGGCCGCCCGATCCCGGGTTCGCCGACCACTGGGAGGACAGGATGCGCGTGCTGCTCGCGGAGGCCACCGTCCACGGGCTCGACCGCGACGACGTCGTACGGCGATGCGCCGCGATGCTGTCGGGATTCCGCGCCGAGGAGAGGGCGACACCATGACACCGCTGATCGCCGCCGACCTGACCGTCGTCGTGCTGGTCACCTGCCTGATGCTGGCCGTTCCCGCGATGGCCGGGCCGACGACGCCGTTCGGCGTTCGCGTGTCCCGCGCCAGGGCCGCCGATCCGGCCGTGATCGCCCAGCGGCGCGCCTACGCCAGGCTGGCGCTCGCGGCGGGCGTGTGCGCCGTGGCCGTCTCCGTGCCGGTCCTCGTGGGAGGAGGGTCCGCGACCGTCATCGGCGCCACCGCGACGGCCCTGATCGTGGCGGATCTGCTGCTGTACTGGCGGGCCGCGCGCCGGCTGAGCGCGGCCAAGCTGGCCGGAGGGTGGCGGGACGAGCAGCGCCAGGGCGTCACCGTGGACACCACCTTCCGCACCGATCCGGTGCGGCTGCCCTGGTCCTGGACGCTCCCGGCGTCGGCGATCCTCCTCCTCACCGCGGGCCTCGGCTGGTGGCGGTACGGCGACTTGCCCGCCACGTTGCCGGGCTTTCCCGGCTATGGCGTCGACGCGGCCCGGCGGGAACCCGTCACGGTGCTGACCGCTTTCGCACCGGTGCTGTATCAGCTCGCGATCTCTCTGCTGATCCCCGCCGTGACGCTGCTCCTGCTGCACGCCCGCCCCGACCTCGACGCCGCCCGCCCCATGGGCTCGGCCCGCAGATACCGCGCCTACCTGGGCGGCGTGGCGCGCCTGTCGCTCCTCGGCGCGGCGTGCCTCAACCTCGGCCTGCTCGCCTCGGCGCTCCAGCTGTGGACGGTCGTCGAACCCTCGATGCTATGGACCGTCGTCACCTACCTGCCGCTCGTCGCCCTGCTGGTCGCGTGGCTGGTCTGGGAGAGCCGGGTGGGCCACGCGGGACATCGGCTGCCCGCGCTGCCCGGGGAGAAGGACGAGGACTCCGGCGTCACGCAGCGCGACGACGACCGGCACTGGTTTCTGGCCGGAACCGTGTACGTGAACCGCCGTGACCCGGCGATCCTGCTCCATGCCCGGATCGGGGCGTCCTGGACGCTCAACCTCGGGCACCCCGTCGCATGGGTCCTCCTCGCCGTCCTCGTCGTGGCCGGCCTGCTCGCCGCCTTCGGCGTCATCGACCTGCCCGTACGGCACAGCGGCCTCTGACACCGAACCCCAAGCGCCGAACCCCAAGCGCCGAACGCCGAGCGCCGGCCGACGCTCGGCGTTCGCCGTCCCGGAAGCAGGGGACGGAGGTCAGGCCGTGCTCTTGGCGTCCAACCGCTGCAGCGCCTTCGCTATCGGGACGGCCGTCAGGCCGATCTGCCACTGGCGGGCGCCCAGCTCGCCGAGGCGCACGGCGATGGACTCCCGCGACAGGTCGTCGGGCGGCTCCCAGGTGAGCCGTCGCACCGCGTCCGGCTGGAGCAGGTTCTCGGTCGGCATCCGGTGCTCGTCGGCGAGCGCGGCGACCACCGTCCGGGCCGCCGCCAGCCGCTTCGCCGCGGCCGGATCGCGGTCGGCCCACCGGTTGGCCGGGGGCGGGCCGTCACCCGGCCCCATCGGCTGCGGCAGCTCCGCGTCGGGCATCGTCCGGCCCCGGGTGACCGCAGCCAGCCAGTCGCGCAGGTGACGACGCGCGCTCCTGCCGGTGAACGGGGCGACCTCGGTCAGTGCCTTCGTGGTGCGCGGCTGGTCGAGTGCCGCCTGCACGATCGCGGAGTCCGGCAGCACCCTGCCGGGAGCGAGGTCGATCTCCCGGGCGATCTCGTCCCGCAGCGTCCACAGCTCGCGGACCACGGCGAGCCCGCGCAACGACCGCACGCGGTGGACGCCCGAGGTGCGTCGCCACGGATCGCTGCGCGGTGGGGCGGTCGGGGCCGCGAGGATCGAGGAGAACTCCTCCAGGGCCCACTCCAGCTTGCCGCTGGAGGCCAGCTCCGCGAACAGCACGTCCCTGAGCTCGATCAGCACCTCGACGTCCAGCGCCGCGTAGCGCAGCCAGTCTTCAGGGAGGGGGCGGTTCGACCAGTCGGCGGCCGAATGGCCCTTCTCCAGTCGCAGGCCGAGGACGACCTCGACCATCGTGCCCAGCCCGACCCGCTCGTAGCCGAGGAGCCGTCCCGCGAGCTCGGTGTCGAACAGCTTCCGCGGCCGGAAGCCGAGCTCCGTCAGGCACGGAAGGTCCTGCGTCGCCGCGTGCAGGACGATCTCGCCGTCGGCGACGGCCTGATCCAGGGCGGTCAGGTCGGGGCAGGCCACCGGGTCGATCAGCGCGGTGCCCGACCCGGCGCGGCGCAACTGCACGAGATAGGCACGGCCGCTGTAGCGGTAGCCGGAGGCGCGCTCGGCATCCACCGCGATGGGGCCGCTCCCCCCGGAGAAGGCGCGCACGACCGCCGCGAGCGCGGAGTCGTCCTCGATGACGGGCGGGATTCCTTCACGCGGCTCCAACAAGAGCTGAACTTCAGGTTCGGTCACGAGTTACGGGGCTTTCGGATCTTCACGACGCGCCGGGCGGAGCCGCAGCGCCGCGACATCGGGTGGAAGGGGTGGGATGCCAGCGGCGAGACACATCAGATCGCACCAGGCGGCGGCATGCGCGGACAGGTCCTCGTCGAGAGGAGACCAGGAGGCCCGCAGCTCCAGCTCGGTGGTCACGGGATCGCCGGACTTGTTCCCGAAACCCTCTGAGACCGCACGGGTCACCGTGCCGCCGGCCGCGGCGTAGGCCGCTCCGTGCGCGTCGAGCGACTCGGTGAGCCAGCTCCAGGCCACCGGGCCGAGCAGCGGGTCCGTGGTGATCTCCGGCTCCATGTCGGCGCGGACGTACGCGACGAGGCGGAACTGCCCCTCCCAGCCGCGCTGGCCGTCCGGGTCGAACAGCATGATCAGGCGGCCGACGGCCAGTTCGTCGTCGTCGCGGTAGACGGAGGCACCGACCGCCCCGGAGTAGGGCGCAAGGCGCTGTGGCGCGGGGATGTCCTCCAGCTCGATCTCCGGCCTGACCTTGGCGGGCCGCAACGTCTCCAGCGCCCGCCGGAAGGCGGCCGGAGGCACGGGTGCGTCACCGAGGGTCATAGCCGAAGCGTAGGCCGGAGTCGGGAGTGCACGAAGCAGGGGGATGGCTGTGGGGGGCATACGTACCGATCAAACCGAAGCCGTCGCAAGCAACAGGGCGAATCCGCAGGTCGTGCACACCCGTTCGGGACAATCGTCGTGAGCGTCAGGGCAGGGCGGCCGTTCCAACGCGCGCTCGGCGTCGCAACCGGCACAGTGCTCAGTGCGGTGTTCGGGGGAACTCCACATCGACGTCATCGCTCCGGGGCCTCTCGTCGGATCCACGGTTGTGTCCCTAGTGATCGGGACTGCTCTGACGTTGACATGTCCCGCCGACATTTCCCCGCAACGCGCTCGGCGTGTCTCGAAAGTGGTATTGGAATCGATGCTGGAAGCACGATTGCGAACACTTTGCCGAGCTGTGAGGCGTACCTCACGATGCGGAGAGGTTCACCATACCGATGCTTGGCCCGGAGCGTACCGTCGGCGCGCTGTGGCCGGTGCGCGGGGCCGGCCGTATCGCGCGACCGGTGCGTGGCCCGGACCCATGACGTGGGACGCTGGGACGGTGACTGCCCACCTTGCCGACTCAGCCTTTCTCCGTGCCTGCCGTCGCGAGCCCGTCCCGCACACGCCCGTCTGGTTCATGCGCCAGGCCGGGCGGTCGCTCCCGGAGTACCGCCGGGTGCGCGAGGGCACCTCGATGCTCGCCGCGTGCGCGACGCCGGACCTCGTGGTCGAGATCACCATGCAGCCGGTACGGCGATACTCCACGGACGCCGCGATCTTCTTCAGCGACATCGTGGTCCCGCTCAAGGCCATCGGCGTCGGCCTCGACATCGTGCCGGGCGTCGGTCCCGTGGTGGACAGCCCGATCCGCGACGCCTCCGGTGTCGCCTCCCTGCGGCCCATCGAGCCGGGCGACGTGCCGTACGTCACGGAGTCCGTGCAGTCCCTCGTGAAGGAGCTCGACGGCGTGCCCCTCATCGGGTTCGCCGGCGGCCCGTTCACGCTCGCGTCGTACCTCATCGAGGGCGGGCCCTCCAAGAACCACGACCGCACCAAGGCGATGATGTACGGCGAGCCGGAGCTGTGGCACGAGCTGATGGACCGGCTCACCACGATCACGCTGGCCTTCCTGCGCATCCAGGTGGCCGCGGGCGCCTCCGCGATCCAGCTCTTCGACTCGTGGGTGGGCGCGGTCGCCCCGGTGGACTACCGCACCTACGTGCTGCCGCACACCAGCAAGATCTTCGCGGGCCTGGCCGACCTGAACGTGCCCCGCATCCACTTCGGCGTGGGCACGGGCGAGCTGCTCGGACTGATGGGGGAGGCCGGCGCGGACGTCGTCGGCGTCGACTGGCGGGTGCCGCTCGACGAGGCCGCGCTGCGCGTCGGCGCGGGCAAGGCCCTCCAGGGCAACCTCGACCCGGCCGTCCTGTTCGCGCCCTGGGACGTCGTCGAGCCCCGTGCCCGTGACGTGCTCGAGCGGGGCCGGGTGGCCGAGGGACACGTCTTCAACCTCGGCCACGGCGTCCTGCCCTCCACCGACCCCGACCAGCTCGCGCGGCTGGCCGACTTCGTCCACGAGGCGTCCGCCCGCTGACGCCCGGCGCTCCGGTGCGGGAGTCGCACCGGGGCGGCCGTCAGCCGGACGTCCGGGGTGAACCGTCCTCGCCGTCGCCGGACGGGTGCTCCACGGCGGGAGTGCTCCCGGCGGTGTCCCCGTACGGGCGGTCCTCCTCCTGCCACGCCTCCGTCCTGCTGGCCTCCGCCCTGGGCGCCTCCGTCCTCGCCGTACGGCGGGTGCCGGCCCGGCGGCGGACAAGATAGAAGGGCAGCCCGAGGATGGCGGCCAGGACGAGCCAGGGGAGCAGTACGCCCAGCACGGTGAGGCCGATCCCGACAGCGGTCACCAGCGCGGTCCAGCCGGCGTCGAGGCCGGCGAGGAACCCGGACGTCTTCTTCGGCTTGGGCTTGGGAGGCGTGGCGGCGGGCCCGGCCAGGTTGAGGGTGACGGTCGCCATGCCGGTCTGGGCGGCGAGCGCCTTCTGCCGCGCCTGGAGCGCCTCCAGCTCGGCCTCGCGGCTGGAGATCTCGCGCTCGATCTCCAGGATCTCGCCGATCTTCTGCGCCTTGCTCAGCAGCGTGCGGAACTGGCCGAGCGCCGACTCCGCCGACTTCACCCGGCTGGCCACGTCGGCGACCTCCTCGGTGACGTCCTGCGCACCCTGGTTCAGCGACTCGCGCTTGCCGAGGTCACGGCTG
Organism: Microtetraspora sp. NBRC 16547; assembly: GCF_030268965.1. GTDB lineage: Bacteria > Actinomycetota > Actinomycetes > Streptosporangiales > Streptosporangiaceae > Microtetraspora. The sequence goes on from NZ_BSSE01000002.1 coordinate 196,323, forward strand.
AGCCGGGCCAGCACGTCGGGGTAGCCGGCCGGGGGGATCTTGAACGCGATGACCGCCTCGTCCCGCTTGGAGTAGGAGTTACTCCGCTCCTCGGAGACGTAGCCGCCCGCGCCGGTCACGATCTGCTTGGCCTGGTCGGCGGCCGCGGTGACGTCCTTCACTCGGACGGTCAGCTGGGCCGTGTAGATCACCGCCCGGTCGTCGAGCGCGATCTTCGCCTTCTGGGGCGTGCGTGCCGACTTACCGGTGGAGTCGGCGCCTGCGCCTGCGCCGCCACTGGCCGGGTCGGCCTGCGCGAACTGTGGAGCGGAGGCCGCCTCGTCGCGGGCCACGGCCGGCGAGGAGCCGCCGTCGACCCCTCCGCAGCCGGAGAGCAGAAAGGCGGCCGTGACGATAACAGCCGTTCCGTACCGGAATCTGGTCATGTCCGTGAAGACGGGCTGTGGAGCGGGCGGGTTCGGTGATCGGCGTCACGGTCCTGTCACGGGTTCCGCACCGTGCGGTCACGGGGCGCTCATGGTCGGTGCGGTCACGGCGGTTCGGGGGGCGCGCCTCCTGCCCGGTAGCTTTGACGACTATGGAAGGAACCCCAGCTCCGCGCCATGTCGTGGTCGTCGGCGGTGGAATCGCCGGCCTGGCCGCCGCACTCTACTTGCGGCGCGGCGCCACCCGCGAGATTCGGATCACCGTTCTGGAAGGGGCGCCGCGGATCGGCGGCAAGCTCCACGCGTCCGACGTGGCCGGCCTGGAGGTGGACGCCGGGGCCGAGGCCATGCTGGCCCGCAGGCCCGAGGGCAAGGAGCTGGCCCGGCTCGCCGGGCTGGAGGACATGCTGGTCCATCCCGACGCGACGCACGCGTCCATCCTGTCCAGGGGAGCGCTCCACCCGCTGCCCAGCGGCCAGGTGATGGGCGTGCCCTCCGACCTGGCCGCGCTCGCCCGCTCGCGCGTCCTGTCCCCCGGGGGACTGGCCCGGGCCGCGCTCGATCGGGTCCTTCCCCCGAGCCTGGTCACCACGGACGTCTCCGTGGCCGCGTACATCCGGGCCCGCATGGGCACCGAGGTCGTCGACCGCCTTGTCGAGCCGCTGCTCGGCGGGGTCTACGCCGGCCGGTCCGAGATGCTCTCGCTTGACGCGACCATGCCGCAGATCGCCGCCGTCGCGCGTACGGAGCCCTCCCTGGCGAAGGCCGCGGCGGACATCGTCGCGGCGGCGCCCAAGGACGCCGGCCCGGTCTTCGCCACGCTCAGGAACGGCATGGGCAGCCTGCCGGAGGCGGTCGCGAAGGCGTCGGGCGCCGACGTCAGAACCGGCGTGACGGTGCGCGAGTTGATCCGGATGCCGGGCGGCTGGCGGCTCGTCACCGGCCCCACCAGGGACGAGGAGATCGTCGAGGCCGACGCCGTCGTGCTCGCCGTGCCCGCGATCGCCGCGGCGCGGCTGCTGCGGCGCGAGGTGCCGGGCGCGGCCGCCGAGCTCGCCGGGATCGAGTACGCCAGCATGGCCATCGCCACCCTGGCCTACCCCAGGGACGCGTTCCCCGTGCTGCCGTCGGGCAGCGGCTACCTGGTCCCGCCGGTCGAGCGCAGACCGGTCAAGGCCGCCACCTTCAGCACGATCAAGTGGCCGCACCTGGCCGAGGCCGATCCCGGCGTGGTGATCGTCCGCTGCTCCATGGGGCGCCTGGGCGAGGAGCACGTCCTGCAGCGGGACGACGCCGAGCTGGTGGCCACGGCGGTGGGTGAGATGGCCGAGATCACGGGGGTGCGGGGGTTCCCGATCGACACCCGGATCACCCGCTGGGGCGGCTCCCTGCCGCAGTACAACGTGGGCCATCTCGACCGGGTCGCCCGCATCCGCGCGGCGACGGCCATCCAGCCCGGCCTCGCGGTCTGCGGTGCGGCCTACGACGGCGTCGGGATCCCCGCGTGCGTCGCCACCGCCCGTACGGCCGCGGCGCTGATCCTCGACCATCTCGCCGCGAGCGAGCCCCGGTCAGCCGCCGGGGCGGCCGAAGACCCGGAGGGGTGAGACGGCAGAATGGAACGCATGACGGAGGGCACATCGCGTCCAAAGGCGCGTGATCTCAACCAGGTGATCCGGTACACCATGTGGTCGGTCTTCCGGCTGCGCGACCAGCTGCCCCCGGGTCGCGAGGGCGTCGCTGACGAGGTCGACGAGTTGCTCGCACAGGCGGGCGGCAAGGACGTCGTGACCCGCGGTTGCTACGACGTCTCCGGGTTCCGCGCGGACGCCGACTACATGTTCTGGTGGCACGCTCCGGCGGCGGAGGACCTGCAGGAGGTCTACTCCCGCTTCCGCCGCACCGCGCTCGGCCGCGCGAGCGAGCCGGTCTGGTCGGCGATGGCGCTGCACCGCCCGGCCGAGTTCAACAAGTCGCACATCCCCGCGTTCCTGGCGGAGGAGGAGCCGAGGGCGTTCGTCTCGGTCTATCCGTTCGTGCGCTCCCTGGAGTGGTACCTCCTCGACGACATCGAGCGCCGCACCATGCTCGCTGAGCACGGCAGGATGGCCCGTGACTTCCCGGACGTACGGGCGAACACCGTGGCCTGCTTCGCGCTGAACGACTTCGAGTGGATGCTCGCGTTCGAGGCCGACGAGCTGCACCGCATCGTCGACCTCATGCGCCACCTGCGCGCGGCCGAGGCGCGCCGCCACACCCGGGTGGAGATCCCGTTCTTCACCGGGCACAGGAAGCCCGTGAGCGAGCTGGTCACGGCCCTGCCCTGACCCTCCTGCCGCGTTCCAGCCACGTTCCAACCGCGACGCCCGCCGGTGACACCGGCGGGCGTCGTGCGTGTCCGGACCCGGGCGCGTACGGCGCCCACCGCGCGGGTAGGACCCCCGTGCATCACCCTCCCTATACGAGAGGATGACCCTCGCTGTACCAAATGCCGGGAACACCGATATGATCTCGTTATCTTTGTCATACTCGGGCAAAGCCCTTATGTCGTTGTGAGGCGAGGTGTCGAGGGTTCTGGCACGTTCCAGAGGCCGTCGCAGGAAGCGGCGGACCAGATCGCGCGTGATCAAGGTGTCCATCGGCCTGGCGGCGGTCGCCGCCGGTGTGGCCGCGTCGCGGCCGCTGCTCGCCGGCTCGGGCGAGCCGTCCCCCGTCCGCGCGGCCGCCGTCGCGCCGATGGCGAGCCCCGGCCCCGTGGGCGAGTTGACCGTCACCAGCGCGGGCGGCGCCGCGAAGTCCGGCCGGGTCGGCGGATCCAAGGGCGAGGTGATGGCGTCCGGACGGTCGAAGTACACCGACGAGCAGGCGCTCACCTACTTCACGAGCCGGTGGAACGACAAGACGACCAAGCGGGTGCGTGAGATCCGGACGGCCGGCCGATACTTGCGGATCTATACGGACCTCCCCGAGACCGCCGACAACTCCAAGTCCGCGATCACCCTGTGCAAGAGGGGCCTGGAGTACCTCAAGGACATCGGGGAGACCAACCCGGTGGTGTTCGTCCAGGCGAAGTTCGGCGGGAACGGCAACCCCGTCCTGGCCAACATCCTCGGCCCGGACGATCACACCTGCCGCGTCACCCACCCCAAGCCCAGGTGATCGGCCCCAGGTGATCGGCGGAGCCGGGTCTCACTCGGCCGGTTCGAGAGTCAGGCAGACGGAGTTGATGCAGTAGCGGTCGTCGGTGGGCGTGGCGTACCCCTCGCCGTGGAAGACGTGCCCCAGGTGCGAGTCGCACCGGGCGCAGCGGACCTCCACGCGGGTCATGCCCAGCGAGTCGTCCTGGTGCAGGGTGACCGCCTTCGACGCCGACGGCTCGAAGAACGACGGCCAGCCGCAGTGCGAGTCGAACTTGGCCTCCGAACGGAACAGCTCGGCTCCGCACGCGCGGCAGGAATAGACCCCCACGGTCTTCGTGTCGACGTACTCACCGGTGAAGGGACGCTCCGTACCCGCCTGGCGCAGCACGCGGAACTCCTCGGGGGAAAGCTGGACGCGCCACTCGGCGTCACTCTTGATGACCTTGTCCATGTTCGCCTGCCTATGTGGGATCGGTCGCGTGGTCAACGCGTAGAACCACACGGCACCCTGAGACCTTCCCGGCGGAGTTCTTTCCGGGTGAAGCATCCTTCGGAGGTCGTTTTGGCGTCTTCACTGGTGAGAGGGCTGATCCTCCCCGAGAGGGAGGGATCGGCCGTCCCGCCGTCGCGGCGGCGAAGCGCCCTACCCGTGCTGGACGCCGCCCGTACGGCAGGAGGGTTGCCGTCCGAAGGGGCGGCACGCCGGGTCCGTCCCATCCGACCTTCCGGCCGAGGCGGCCGGTGCCCAGTGCCGAGCACCGATCGCCGAACGCCGAGGTCCGGGACGGACCCGCTCCGTCCCGGGTAGGGTCGCAGGCATGGCTTCGCCGTACATAGAGATCGAGGCGGGCGGCCGGACCGTCAAAGTGACCAATCCGGACAAGATCTACTTCCCCGGCGTAGGGGCCACCAAGCGCGACCTGGTGGAGTACTACGTGAGCGTGGGAGAGGGGGTCCTGCGCGCGCTGCGCGACCGCCCCACGCACCTCAAGCGGCATCCCGACGGTGTCGAGACCGAGGCGATCTACCAGAAGCGGATGCCCAAGCACCCCGACTGGATCGAGACGGTGACGGTGCGCTTCCCCAGCGGGCGCACGGCCGACGCGTTCCGGCCGACCGAGATCGCCGCCGTGGCCTGGTGCGCGAACCTCGGCACGATCGACTTCCACCCCTGGCCCGTCCGGGCGGCCGACGTGGAGCATCCCGACGAGCTTCGCATCGACCTCGACCCGCAGCCGGGCACCGGCTTCGACGAGGCGCGCAAGGTCGCCTTCGTCGTCCGGGAGGTCCTCGCCGACCTGGGCATGCGCGGTTTCCCGAAGACCTCCGGCAGCCGCGGGATCCACGTCGCCGTGCGCGTCCGGCCGGAGTGGACCTTCACCGAGGTGCGGCACGCGTCCATCGCGCTGGCCCGCGAGGTGGAGCGGCGCGCTCCCGGCCTCGCGACCACGGCGTGGTGGAAGGAGGAGCGCGGCGAGCGGGTCTTCATCGACTACAACCAGAACGCCAGGGACCGCACCGTGGTCGCCGCCTACTCGGTGCGCGCCCGGCCGGAGGCTCAGGTGTCCGCGCCGGTCACCTGGGACGAGCTGGCCGGGTGCGATCCGCGCGACTTCGACATCAGGACGATGCCGGAGCGCTTCGCCCGGCTCGGCGATGTGCAGCGGGCCATCGACGACGAGGCGTTCGGCATCGAGGCGCTGCTGGAGCGGTACGCCGCCGACGATCGCGGTGACCTGCCGTACCCGCCGAACTATCCGAAGATGCCCGGCGAGCCCAAGCGCGTCCAGCCGTCCAAAGCCCGCCCGGAAGGTTAGGTCGTGTTTCGTGGATCTTTTTGGCCTACTGCGGTCGCTGCGGGCTAGAACCGCTGGACCATCGAGGCGGTCAGCAGCACCAGGACGAACGTGGAGATCCCGGCGACGCCGTGCAGGGCGACCGCGATCATCGGAAAGCGGCGTTCCGTGCCCCGGGCGTGGCGGCCCACTCCGCCCAGCCAGCGGGTGGACAGCGTGAAGCCGAGCAGCGCGACGGCGGTCAGCACCGCGAAGGCCCCCCAGGCGTACCCGCTCTCGTGGGTGAGCAGGAAGCCGACCCACAGCCCGAGTCCCGCGACCGCGAGGGCGGGATGGGTGAGGATCAGGGCCGTCGGGAACGCGGTGACCTTCGTCGCCTGCTGCCGCAGGCCGCTGCCCGCCAGCCACAGGACCAGCAGGTAGAGCCCGGCCAGCGCGGTGAGGATCCAGACTGCGAGCGCGGCGAGTTCCAAGCGTCCCCTCCGGAGCGGACCCGGAAGCGGGCGTCCTGGTCGGCCCGTCGGTCCCGTTGGCACGATCCAACACCGTCCTTCCGCAGGCGGGAACAGGGGACATCGAACCGTTATCTGTCGGGCGGATGTGTCACTGTAGAGAGCGTGCGCCGCATACATCCCGACTTCGAAGACGATCCTGATCTCGTCGCCGCCTACGCTCAGCCCCCGGGCGAGTGGCTGCGGATCAACATGGTGGCCAGCGCGGACGGCGGTGCCTGGCTCAAGGGCCTGTCCGGCGGGCTCTCCAGCGAGGGGGACCGCCGGGTGTTCGGCATCCTGCGCGGTCTCGCCGACGTGATCCTCGCCGGTGCCGCCACCGTGCGCACCGAGGGGTACGGTCCGGCCCGGCCCCGCGCGTCGTGGCGCGCCCTTCGCGTGGGCCGCCCGCCCGCCCCGCCGGTGGCGGTCGTCACCCGGCGGCTCGACCTGGACCTCGGCAGCCCGCTGTTCACCGAGACCGAGCCGTACGCGCGGACGATCGTGATCACCACGGAGTCAGCGCCGCCCGACCGGCGGGCGGAGGCCGCCAAGAAGGCCGATGTGATCACCGCGGGGGAACACCGCGTCGATCTGACGCTGGCGGCGCGCGAGCTGCGCGAGCGCGGCCTGCCCGCGATCCTGTGCGAGGGCGGCCCCCGGCTGAACGCCCAGCTCGCCTCCGCGGGTCTGGTGGACGAGCTGTGCCTCACCGTCAGCCCGCTGCTGATCGGCGGCGACGCGGCCCGCATCCTGAACGGCGCCGCGTCCCAGACCCGGCTGGCGCTCGCCCAGGTCCTCCAGGAGGAGGGATTCCTGTTCTGCCGCTACATGAGGGAGACGTCGGATGAGCTTGCCGGTTGAGCCACCTGTGGCCCCGATGCTGGCCAAGGCGGTGAAGCGGCTACCGGGCCAGGACGGCTCGCTCTTCTACGAGCCGAAGTGGGATGGCTTCCGCTGCATCGTGTTCCGCGACGGCGACGAGGTCTATCTCGGCAGCCGGAACGAGCGGCCGTTCACCAGATACTTCCCCGAGCTGGTCCAGGCCGTGCGCGAGGAGCTGCCCGAGCGGTGCGTCGTCGACGGCGAGATCGTCGTCATGAGCGGTCAGACGCTCGACTTCGACGCGCTCCAGCAGCGCATCCATCCGGCGGAGTCCCGGGTGCGGCTGCTCGCCGAGCGGACGCCCGCGTCGTTCGTCGCGTTCGACCTGCTCGCCCTCGGCGACGAGGACCTCATGGGCGCGCCGTTCGCCGACCGGAGGGCCCGGCTGGAGAAGGCGCTGGCCGGCGCCGGCCGCTCGATCCGGCTGACGCCGGTCACGCGGGACGAGCGGCAGGCGGCCGAGTGGTTCGACACGTTCGAGGGGGCGGGGCTGGACGGCATCGTCGTCAAGCCGGGCACCCTGCCGTACGAACCGGACCGGCGGGTGATGTTCAAGGTCAAGCACGAGCGGACGGCCGACTGCGTCGTCGCCGGCTACCGCGAGCACAAGACCGGCGGGGTGGTCGGCTCGCTGCTCCTGGGGCTGTACGACGCCGACGGGCGGCTGCACCACGTGGGCGTGGTCGCGGCGTTTTCCATGAAGCGCCGCGCCGAGCTGGTGGGGGAGCTCGCGCCGTACCGGCTGGAGGACCTGAGCGAGCACCCGTGGGCGTCGTGGGCGGCGCAAACCGGTGAGACGGCCCTCGACGGCGGCCAGCGGATGCCCGGCGCGGTCTCCCGGTGGAACGCCAAGAAGGACCTGTCGTTCATCCCGCTCCGGCCCGAGCTGGTGGTAGAGGTGGCCTACGACCACATGGAGGGCGACAGGTTCCGGCACACCACCCAGTTCCGCCGCTGGCGCTCCGACCGCGAGCCGTCCTCGTGCACGTACGAGCAGCTCGAACGTCCCGTCGCCTACGACCTCGACGAGATCCTGCCGCGCTGACCGGCCCGCGCTGATCCGCGCCGATTCGCCCGGGAGGGCGGGGGAGCGGGGGAGCGGGGGAGACCGGCGCCTCAGCCGGTCAGCGCGCGGACAGCGGCGGTCACAACGACGGCCGCGCCGACGACCACGAGGAACGGCGCCCGCAGCAGAAGCGCGACGGCCGCCGCCGCGAGCCCGGCGGCCCGCGCGTCGACGACCAGCGCCTGCCCGCTCCCGAAGGTCTGGATGGCGGTGAGCGCGGCCAGCATCGCGACGGGCACCAGAGACGCCATCCGCCGCACCAGGGGCCGCTCCAGCAGCCCGGCGGGCACGGACAGGCCGAGCAGCTTGACGGCGTAGCAGCCAAGCGCCGTGACGGCGATGGAGATCCAGACGATCACGGGTGTGCCTCCTCGCGGCGGGTGACGGCCAGGACGATCGGCGCGGCGAGGGCCGCGACCAGGACGGGGACGCCGGTGGGCAGCAGTGGCAGGCAGGCCAACGCCAGCACGACGGCGAGGACCGCGACCAGCGCCTCCTGCCGCCCGCGCAGCATGGACGCGAGCAGCGCCAGGAAGACGGCCGGTCCGGCGGCGTCCAGCCCCCAGGCCGACGGGTCGCCGAGTGCGGCGGCTCCCAGCGCGCCGAGGAAGGTGGTGAGGTTCCAGAGCACGTACAGGCTGGCCCCGGTGACCGTGAAGCCGAGCCTGGCGCTGTCCCGGTCCGGCTGGGCCATGGCCACGGCCGAGGTCTCGTCGATGATCCACTGCGCGGCGAACGGGCGCACCGCCCGGGGCAGGCCCAGCAGGTGCGACAGCCGCAGCCCGTAGAACGCGTTGCGCACGCCCAGGAACAGGGCGCCCGCCACAGCGGCGACGGGGTTGCCGCCCGCTCCCAGCGCGCCGACGAGAGCGAACTGGGACGCCCCGGTGAACACGAAGAGTGAGAGCGCGCACGTCTGCGCCAGGCTCAGCCCGGACCCGGCCGAGGTTACGCCGAACGCGAACCCGGACAGGCCGACGGCGATCCCCACCCCCAGGGCGTCACGGATGACCGCCGCCCGGGGACGGCTTGGTGCCCGTTCTCGTTGGATTTGTGCAGATTCCATGGTCACGCGCCGAGATTACGCGGCGCCGCCAAAACGGTCTTGTACGTTCTTTCGCTCGCGCTGGCACGCCCCGGGAGGCACGCCGGGGACGCGGGTGAAGTGAGGGGTGTCGTCAACTGCGGGTTGACGATCGGACATCGTCAACCTAACGTTGACGGTATGACGAATCCCGTTCCGTTCACGCACCCGGTCCGGCTCGACGACCTGATCGAGGCCATCAAGAGGGCGCACTCCGACGCGCTCGACCAGCTCGCCGACGCGGTCATCCTCGGCGATCACCTCGGCGAGGTCGCCGACCACCTGATCGGCCACTTCGTCGACCAGGCGCGGCGCTCAGGCGCGTCCTGGACCGACATCGGCAGGAGCATGGGCGTAACCAAGCAGGCCGCCCAGAAGCGGTTCGTGCCGAAGGCCTCCGCGGAGCCGTCGACGCTTGACCCCGACCAGGGATTCCGGCGGTTCACCCCGCGTGCCAGGAACGTCGTGATGGCCGCGCACAACGAGGCACAAGCGGCAGGCAACGACGAGGTCCGGCCCGAGCACCTGGCGCTGGGCCTCCTGAGCGAGCCGGAGGCCCTGGCCGCGAAGGCCATCGTCGCCCAGGGGGTGGCGCTGGAGACCGTACGGCAGGCCGTGGCGGCGACGCTGCCGCCGGCCGCCGAACGGGTGCCCGAGGTCATCCCGTACGACGCGCAGGCGCGCAAGGCGCTGGAGCTCACCTTCCGCGAGGCCCTGCTGATGGGTCACAACTACGTCGGGACCGAGCACATCCTGCTCGCGCTGCTGGAGCTGGAGGACGGCGCGGGCGTGTTCTCCGGCCTCGGCATCGCCAAGCCGGCCGCGGAGGAGTACATCAGGGCCACCCTGGCCGCCATCCTCGCGGCCCGGGAGCACGAGCAGGCCGGGGAGGCGGGGCAGGGGCAGGAGGGCCGGACGGAGGGGTGACCCCGGGCCCGCCCCCTCAGGCGGGGTCTTCCCTGGGGCGGCGCAGGATCTGGAGGGACCTGGCGGCGACGGACACGTCCACGCCCGCCGGCCAGACCTCGCCGGGGAAGGGCCCGTGGCTGGGAGCCTCGTCGGCCGTGTCGAGTACGGGGTGCCAGCGGTCGCCGAACTCCGTGCCGGGCAGGGTGAAGGCGAGGCTCTCGTGGTGGGCGTTGATCAGCAGCAGGAACGAGTCGTCCGTGATCCTCTCGCCGCGGGGGCCGGGCTCGGAGATGGCGTCGCCGTTGACGAACACCGCCAGCGACTTGGCGTAGCTCGCGTGCCAGTCGGAGGAGACCATCTCCTTGCCCGACGGCGTGAGCCAGACGATGTCGCGCAGGTCGTCGTCCGCCCTGCGGCCGTAGAAGAACCGGCGCCTGCGGAACACCGGGTGGTCGCGCCGGAGCGCGGCGAGCGTTCGGACGAACTCCAGGAGGTCCGCCTCGGTCTTGGCCAGCGACCAGTCCACCCAGGAGATCTCGTTGTCCTGGCAGTAGGCGTTGTTGTTGCCGCGCTGCGTGCGTCCGAACTCGTCCCCCGCGAGCAGCATCGGGACGCCTTGAGAGGCGAACAGCGTGGCGAGGAAGTTACGCCGCTGCCGGTGGCGGAGCCGGACGATCCCGGGGTCCACGACCGGGCCCTCGGCCCCGCAGTTCCACGAGCGGTTGTCGTCGGTGCCGTCGCGGTTGTCCTCGCCGTTGGCCTCGTTGTGCTTGCGGTTGTAGGAGACCAGGTCGGTGAGAGTGAACCCGTCGTGGCAGGTGACGAAGTTGATGGACGCCACCGGCCGGCGGCCGCTCGTGGCGTACAGGTCGCTCGATCCGGTGAGGCGTGACGCGAACTCGGGCATCGTGCGTGAGCCGCCCCGCCAGAAGTCACGGACCGAGTCGCGGTACTTTCCGTTCCACTCGGTCCACAGGGGCGGGAAGTTGCCGACCTGGTAGCCGCCGGGGCCGACGTCCCACGGCTCGGCGATCAGCTTGACCTGCGAGATCACCGGATCCTGCTGGATCAGGTCGAAGAACGCGGACAGCCGGTCCACGTCGTGCAGCTCGCGGGCGAGCGCGGCGGCCAGGTCGAACCGGAAGCCGTCGACGTGCATCTCCAGCACCCAGTACCGCAGCGAGTCCATGATCAGCTGCAGCGCGTGCGGCGAGCGGACGTTCAGCGAGTTCCCGCAGCCGGTGTAGTCGAGGTAGTAGCGCCGGTCGGAGTCGTGCAGCCGGTAGTAGGCCGCGTTGTCGATGCCCCGGAAGCCGAGGGTGGGTCCCATGTGGTCGCCCTCGGCCGTGTGGTTGTAGACCACGTCGAGGATGACCTCGATGCCGGCCTCGTGCAGGGCCTTCACCATCGCCTTGAACTCCAGCACCTGCTCGCCCCGCTGCCCCGCGCTTGAGTACGCGTTGTGCGGCGCGAGATAGGCGATGGTGTTGTAGCCCCAGTAGTTCGTCAGGCCGCGCGCCACCATGGCGTGCTCGGGCACGAACTGGTGGACCGGCATCAGCTCCACCGCCGTCACGCCGATCGACAGCAGGTGCTCGATCACCGCGGGATGGGCCAGCCCGGCGTAGGTGCCGCGCTGCTCGTCCGGCACGTCCGGATGCCGCATCGTCAGCCCGCGCACGTGCGCCTCGTAGATCACGGTCTCGTGGTACGGCGTGCGCGGCGGGCGGTCGTTTCCCCACTCGAAGAACGGGTTGATCACCACGTTCTTCGGCATGTGCGGCGCGGAGTCGTCGGTGTTCAGCCGCCCCGGATCGGTGAAGTGGTAGGAGAACAGCGCCTCGTTCCAGCGCACGTCGCCCTCGATGGCCTTGCCGTACGGGTCGAGGAGCAGCTTGGCGGGGTTGCAGCGGTGGCCGTGCTCCGGTTCGTACGGCCCGTGCACGCGGAAGCCGTACTGCTGGCCGGGAGTGATCCCGGGCAGGTAGCCGTGCCAGACGAAGCCGTCCATCTCCGGCAGATCGACGCGGGTCTCGGCGCCGCCGTCGTCGAACAGGCACAGCTCGACCCGCTCGGCGACCTCGGAGAACACCGAGAAACTGGTGCCCACGCCATTCCAGGTGCCGCCGAGTGGATACGGCTCTCCAGGCCAGACTTCGCGCATGTGACCCCATTCTCCTCCTGGGAGGGGCCTTCGTGTACCCCAAAAGATCTGCGAGATCCAGCCCGTCTTGCCGGTGTTCATGCAGACGCACGGGCCCCCGCCGGGCCGGGACGGCCGGAGCGGGGGCCCGTGAGGCGGTTCAGCCGACGAGTTCGGCGTTCAGGGTGATGGTGGTGCCCGCGAGGGCCTTGCTCACCGGGCAGTTGGCCTTGGCGGTCTCGGCCGCCTGCTGGAAGTCCGCGGCCGAGATGCCGGGAACCTGGCCGCGGACGGAGATCACGATGCCCGTGATGCCCTCGCCGGGCTGGAAGGTCACGTCCGCCCTGGTCTCCAGCGACTGCGGCGGAGTTCCGGCCTTGGCCAGGCCGCTGGACAGCGCCATCGAGAAGCAGGAGGAGTGAGCGGCCGCGATCAGCTCCTCGGGGCTGGTCTTGCCGTTCGCCTGCTCCGCCCTGGACGGCCAGGAGACGTCGAAGGTGCCGACGCCGGACGAGTCCAGAGAGACCGTGCCGGAGCCGTCGAGGAGCGCGCCCTTCCACTGGGTGGTCGCGGTACGGGTGGTCGCCATGGCGATATCCCTTCAGTCGTAAGTCCTCAGCTTCAGTTTCAATGAGCGACCCTAACGCCGCCGGGAGCGACATCACGGAACCGGCCCGCGATCAGATCCCGTGACTCCGAAGCAGGCGGCCACGGACCCGGCCGCGGGCGCGTCCGGGAGCGTGTCCGGGAGGTCCGGGAGCGCGTCCAGGAGCGGAGGTCAGCAGCGCTCGATGAGAGCCTCCAGGTCGAGGCCGTCCGGCAGCGTGCCGAAGGCGTGCCCCCAGTCGCCGCCCAGCCGCGAGGCGCAGAACGCGTCCGACACGGCGGCGGGCGCGTGCCGTACGAGTAGGGACGCCTGGAGGAGCACGGTCATCTCCTCGGCCACCCGGCGAGCGCCGGACTCGCCGGAGGAGGCGAGGGTCGCGCGGACCCGGGCCGCGGCCTCCTTCACCCGCCGGTCGTCGGCCAGTTCGACCTCGGTGAAGAACGCCTCGGCGGCGTCGTGCTCCCGCGTCAGGGCCCGCATGAGGTCCAGGGCGGCCACGTTGCCCGAGCCCTCCCAGATGCCGTTGAGCGGCGACTCGCGGAACAGGCGTGGCATCTGGGACTCCTCGACGTATCCGTTGCCGCCGAGGCATTCGAGGGACTCCGCCGCGTGCGCGGGAGCCCGCTTGCACACCCAGTACTTCGCGGCGGCGAGCGCGGTCCGCCGGAACACGCCCTCGGCCGCGTCGCCGGCGATCGACCGGTCCGTGGCCCCGGCGAGGCGCATCATGAGCGTCGTCGCCGCCTCCGACTCCAGCGCGAGATCGGCCAGCACGTTGCGCATCAGCGGCTGGTCGATCAGCGCCTTGCCGAACACGCGCCGGTGCCGCGTGTGATGCGCCGCCTGGGTCACGCCGTACCGCATGCCGGCGGCCGAGCCGATCACGCAGTCGAGCCGGGTCATGTTGACCATCTCGAGGATCGTCCGGACCCCGCGGCCCTCCTCGCCGACCAGGTACGCCACCGCGCGCTCGTACTCCACCTCGGCCGAGGCGTTCGAGCGGTTGCCGAGCTTGTCCTTCAACCGCATCAGCCGCATCGCGTTGCGGGTACCGTCCGGCAGCACGCGGGGGAGCAGGAAGCACGACAGGCCGCCCGGAGCCTGGGCGAGCACGAGGAACACGTCGCACATCGGCGCGGAGTTGAACCACTTGTGCCCGGTGATCGCGTAAGAGCCGTCGGAGAGGGGATCCGCCGTCGTCGTGTTGGCCCGGACGTCGGAGCCGCCCTGCTTCTCGGTCATCGCCATCCCGGCGAGCAGGCCGCGCTTCTCGTGGGGCGGGCGCAGCCCGAAGTCGTAGCTGCGCGAGGCGAGCGCCGCCTCCCATTCCGCCGTCAGCGCGGGCGAGTGCCGCAGCGCCGCCACCGACGCGTACGTCATCGAGATCGGGCAGCCGTGCCCCGCCTCGACCTGGGACCAGACGTAGAACTTGGCGGCTCGCGCGACGTGCGCGCCGGGCCGCGCGGATGTCCATGGCGCGGCGTGCAGCCCGTTCTCGACCGCCACGCCCATCAGCTCGTGCCAGGCCGGGTGGAACTCCACCTCGTCGATCCGGTTGCCGTACCGGTCGTGGGTCCGCAGCGTGGGCGGGTGCTCGTTGGCCAGCCGGCCCCACTCCTGCGCCCTGGCCGAACCGGCGAGCACGCCGAGCTGCCGGAGCTCGCCCGCGGCCCAGTCCGCGCCCTCCCGGGCCAGCCCGTCGAGGAGCGCCGCGTCCGATGAGACGTCGTGTCCCGTGAGCGGCGGTACCTGGTTGAAGACGTCGTGGGTCACCGGTGCCCCTCCTGTGAAACTCGTCCTGGTTCGTTCGAACATCTCCTCTGAACAGGGTCAGCGGATGACGGTCTCGATGTCCAGGCCTAGCTGCGTCGCGCCGTCCAGGGCCAGGTCGCGCGCGTAGTCGTCGTCCGTCTCCGACAGCACCCGGTGGATTCCGCCGATCGCCCGCCGGTCGCCCCTGGCCGCCAGCCCCCGCACGGCCTCGGCGACCGTCGTGATGTCGCCGTCGGCCAGCCGCGCGGCCAGCGCCTCACGGATGCGCGGGGTGTCGGCGTCCAGGCCGGCGAGGCCCATGGTCGCCCAGTCGCGGACCTCGGTGTCGCCCTCCTGGCTCAGCCGTACCAGCCGGGACAGCCCCTCCTCGTCATCCGGGGGCAGCACGGCGGCGAGCGCCATGGCGTCGCTCGTGGAGGGCTGCCGCCCCGGGCGGTCCACGATCTCCAGCACCTCGGGCAGCGCCTCCGTGTCGCCGTGGTGCGCGATCGCGCCGAGGACCGCGTCGACGACCTTGGGTTCGGTCTCGGTCCGGGCCAGCCGCCGCAGGATCGCCAGGCTGCGCTCGTGGAAGGGCCGATCGCTCGCGTCGTAGCCGAACTGGGCGAGGACGTCCACCGCGAACTCGCGGTCCAGCGGATCGCCGCTCTCGCACAGCTCCGCCGCCGCCTCGAACGTCACGTCGTCATGGCGTTTCTGCAACGCGTGGACCGCCGCCCACCAGGTCTCGCCGTCCTCGTCCACGTCCCGGTACGGCGCGGCGCGGGCGACCAGGTCCTCGGCCGGCGTGCGCAGGCCCAGTGCCTCTTCGAGGAGGATGGTGATCGCCGCGTGGCCACGCTGGCGCGCGGTCCAGAAGCCGTCGCCCTTCGCGTCCCTGGCCTCGGCGGTGATCAGTTCGGTGCCGTCGTCGGCGTGGCCCCTGGCCACCATGACGGCCCACCCCGGCTCGGCGTGCCGGGCGACCTCCTCCCGCATCTCGGCCTCCAGGTCGGCGCCCGCCCAGCGCCTGGCGACGTCCAGGGCCGTGTCGCCCGCGCCGTCCGGCCGTGCCGGGTCGGCGCCGTGCTCCAGCAGGGACCAGACGATCCCGTACGCGCCGAAGCGCGCGGCCGCGGTGAGCGGCGTGGTGCCCTCCTCGTCGGCGATGTCCGGATCCGCGCCGGCGTCGAGGAGGACGTCCGCGGACCTGAGATGCCCCTGGGCGGCGGCCCAGAGCAGGGCGGTCAAGCCGCCGCCCTCCGCGGCGTTCGGGTCGGCACCTCCGTCGACCAGGGCCTGGATGGTCTCCCAGTGGTTCCAGCAGGTGGCCGCGCAGAGAGGTAGCCCTTCGTCCTTGCCCCCGCTCGGCCGGTCCGGGTCGGCCCCGTACTCCAGCAGCAGCCGCACCATCTCGTGGTCGCCGTTGACGGCCGCCCGATAGAGCGGAGTGGTCCCCGGTGCGCGGTTCAGATCCGTGTCGGGATGGAGCATCCGTCGCACCCTGCCGACGTCACCCTCCGAAACCGCGTGCAAAAGCTCACGGTATGTCACTCTTCCATGGTCACACAGGTGGACAAATGGTTCCTTCCCAGGGAGGATGGGCGGCCGCGTTCACCGGGATACTGTTGTCCCGTGAGTGATCTGGGTGGAATGCGGGCGTCGGACGCGGAACGAGAGGCCGTGGTGGAGCGGCTGCGAGAGGCGTCCGTCGATGGACGGCTGACCCTCGCCGAGCTGACGGAGCGCACGGAGGCGGCTTACCTGGCCCAGACTCACGCCGAGCTCGCGCAGCTCACCTCGGACCTTCCCGGTGGAGCGCCCGCTCCCTCCTATCGCCCGCCGGCCACCGGCGGTGGCGGCGGCAAGGTCCGCAAGTGGATCGTCGCGGTGATGGGCGACACCAAGCGGCAGGGCAGCTGGCGCGTCGACCAGGAGATCGGCGCGGTCTGCGTGATGGGCGATGTCACGCTCGACCTGCGCGAGGCCGAGGTCCGCTCGAACACGATCGACATCGTGGCGACCTGCGTGATGGGGGACATCAAGATCATCGTGCCCGACGGTGTGGACGTCGAGCTCTCCGGCATGGCCATCATGGGCGACAAGAAGGTTCAGGTGGTCGAGGCCCCGCCGAACCAGAACGCCCCCGTGGTCCGGGTGCGTGCGTACGCCGTGATGGGTGACATCAAGATCATCGGTGACTCCCGGGCCAAGCCGATCAAGCGCGGCTGGTTCGCGTGGAGCGATTGGTGGCAGGAGCGCCGCGGAGAGACCGGCTACGGCCCTCGCCACGACCTCCGTCACGACATGCGGCACGATCTCCACCACGATCTCCACCGCGATCTCCACCGCGATCTCCACCATGACCCCCGCCAGGCGCTCGGCGAGGCGCGGGACGCCTTTCGCGAGATGCGCCGGGAAGTCCGGGAGACCCACAGGGAGATGCGCAGGGATGCGCGGGAGACGCGCAGAGAGGAACGGGACGCGTGGCGCGCGGCCCGCGACGGTTACCTGCCCGAGCCCCCCTCTCCCCCGGAGCCGCCGCAGGCGCCCCGCTGGTGATCGCCCGGACCCGGCCCGTGTCCGACTGACCCGCGTGCAACGGCCCGGCCCGGCTCGGCTCGGGGGGCGTCAGGTCAGTCGATCGGTCGCGTCAGTTGAGCGATGAGCCGGGGCAGGCGACCGGCAGGCCGAGTGCGGAGGCGGCGGCCAGCAGACGCTTGTCGTAGGTCACGAAATGATCCACGACAACCCCGAACTGCATCGCCGTCGCGAGATGGATCGCGTCCAAGCTACGCAACATCGAATCGGAGAAGGTGGCGGCCACGCCGCGAACGGCCACGTCGATGTCGATCCTCTGGATGCCGGCAAGGACGGGAGGAACTCGATCGAGGCGCTCCGGGGCGACACGCCGTATGCTTCGTGGCACCTCGACTTCGACCAGCGCTGAGCTGAGTGGGGGATTGTCCGGTCGGCTCGTCAGCCACTCTCGCAGTGCCAGCGATTCCGGTTCGGGGTGGATCATCTTGACGATGGCGGCGCTGTCCATGTAGATCAAAAGCGCTCCTCCTCCCTCGTGCGGATGATGTCCTCCGCGGCGTTGACGTCGTCGTACGGTTCGGTGTCCATCTCGGCTACCACGTCGCTGAATCGGCGTGTCGCCGGGGTGGCGCGGCCTTGGGCGACCCACTCGTCGAGGATCGTCGTCGGGCCTGGGACGGGAACCAGCCGCGCGACAGTGCGACCGTCCTTGATCACCTCGATGGTCTCGCCTGCCAGGGCCTTGTCGAGGCAGTCCGCGGCGTGATCGGCGAACTCGGTGACTCCGATGCGTTCCATAGCTTCCATGATGCGTTTCACGAGGTCACCGTAGAGCCGCGCACTCCGGTTTGTGGCCGAAACGACACGATGGGTAGTCGGAATATTGCTCTGGGTGGTTCTAGGCGGTCGCAGCGGGCTCGGGCCGGTGGACGGCCTGCCCGTAGCGATCGAGGAGGAGCGTGACGAGTTCGGGGGCCGGGCCGAGGACGTCGGCGACCCGGTGCGCCCCGGCGGCGAGCGTGTCGCGGCGTACCTTGTCGGCGAAATGGCCGGGGGCGAGCAGGTAGGGGGCGACGACCACCCGGGACGCCCCGGCGCGCGACAGCCGTACGACCTCGTCCTGAGGGGCCGGAGCGGCGGCGGAGGCGTAGGCGGGGGTCACCGACCACGAGGAACGGTGTCGCGCCCAAGAGCGAGCCACGCGCGCCACGACCGCGTTGGCCCGGGTGTCGCTCGAACCGGCGGAGACCAGCACGACGGCCGTGCCAGGATCGCCGATCTCCACCCCCGCCTCCGCCAGGCGGCGCTCCAGGGCGGTGACGAGCAGCGGATGCGGGCCAAGGGTCGGCCCGAGGCGGACCCGCAGTCGCGGCCGACGCGCGGACGCCTCGCGCAGGGCGGCCGGGATGTCCACCCGGCTGTGGTAGGCCGCGGTGAGCAGCAGCGGCAGCACCACGGCCTCGTCCAGCCCGGACAGGGCCCGCCCCAGCGTCGGCGGCGCGTGGTCCAGGTAGGCGGTCCGCACGTCCAGATCCGGGCGCGCGAGCCGCACCCCGTCGAGCAGCGCCTCGACCGCCGTGGCGGCGCGTGGGTCGCGTGACCCGTGTGCCACGGCGATCAGCGGCGGGCCGGTCGGATTCGTGTTCACAGATGGGCTCTTTTTGTGGGCTCTTCCGGTGGGCTCTTCTGGACTCTTCCGGGAGTTCTGGACGTGATGTCGGCCAGGTCAACGGGACGTCCGCGCGCGGTCACGCGCGGCATGGCCGGCAGTGGTCCGCCGGTAATCCAAGCGGGGCGGAAACCCCGGCCAGATCAGCGGCAAAGGTTCACAGGTGGATGCCGCACTCGATCTTGCCGAGCCCGGCCCACCGGCCGCTGCGCGGGTCCTCGCCGGGAGCGACCCGGCGGGTGCAGGGTGCGCAGCCGATCGAGGGGTAGCCGTCGTAGTGCAGCGGGTTGATCAGCACCCCGTTGTCGGCGATGTAGTTGTCGACCTCGTCCTGGGTCCACCGCGCGATCGGGTTGATCTTGACCATCTGGCGCTTGGCGTCCCACTCGACGACCTTCGTGGTCACCCGGGTCGGCGACTCGTCGCGCCGGATGCCCGACACCCAGGCGAGGTACGGCTCGAGCGCGCGGTTGAGCGGCTCGACCTTGCGCAGGTAGCAGCACAGGTCGGGGTTACGGCCGTGCAGCCGGGGCCCGAGGTCGCGGTTTTGCTCCGCCACCGTCCGGGACGGCGTCACATCGATCACGTTGACGTCGTAGACCGCCTGGACCGCGTCCCGCGTCCCGATGGTCTCCGCGAAGTGGTAGCCGGTGTCGATGAACAGCACGTCGACGCCCGGCTTGACCCGGCTCACCAGATCGATCAGCAGCGCGTCGCTCATCGAGGAGGTGAGACAGAGGCGGTCGCCGAACGTGGCCGCCGCCCACCGGATGATCTCGCGGGCGGGAGCGTCCTCCAGGAAGCGCGCGGCGGACTCGACGATGCTCTGCAGGTCGAGCACGCCGCGCTGGCGTTCCAGACCGGCCTCTATCTCCACCAGGGTCATGACTACTCCTAAACGTCGTACTTCGAGGGGGCTAGCTGTGCCGTACGCCGATGCCCAGGAACTTCACGCGGAAGGCGCGGGCACAGGAGCGGCAGTACCAGCCGTAGCTCTCCTCTTCGGAGGCGTACGGCTCCAGGTCCTCGTCACCGCAGTAGGGGCAGTAGTAGGGGGCCGCGCGCTCACTCATGACGATGTCGCCTGCCGTCTCGCCCGGTGCCGGCCGTCACGTGAGGTCCGCCTCGTTGGCGCGGTGGACCCACTCGGAGAACGTCTCGCCGTCGTTCTTCTGCTTCTCGAAGTTCCGTACGACGCGCTCGACGTAGTCGGGGAGTTCCTCGGCGGTGGCCTTCAGGCCGCGGACTTTGCGGCCGAAGTTCGGGTTGACACCGATCGAGCCGCCGAGGTGGACCTGGAAGCCCTCGACCTGCTCGCCCCTGTCGTTCACGACGAGCTGCCCCTTGAGGCCGATGTCGGCCACCTGGATGCGGGCGCAGGAGTTCGGGCAGCCGTTGACGTTGATCGTGAGCGGCTCGGCGAAGTCGGGCAGCCGGGTCTCCAGCTCGTCGATCAGCTTCGCCGCGGTGGCCTTGGTCTCGACGATGGCGAGCTTGCAGTACTCGATGCCGGTGCAGGCCATGGTCTGGCGGCGGAACGTCGACGGGGTGACGCGGAGGTCGGCGGCCTCCAGCTCGGCGACGATCGAGTCCACCTGGTCGGGGGCCACGTCCAGGACGACCATCTTCTGCTCGACCGTGGTGCGGACCCGGCGGGAGCCGTGCCGCTCGGCGATGTCGGCGATCTCGCGTAGCTTGTCGCCGTTGACCCGGCCGACCTTGGGCGCGAACCCGACGTAGAAGTTGCCGTCCTTCTGGGGGAAGACGCCGACGTGGTCGCGGCGTCCGCCGCGCGGCTCCTCGGGGGCGGGCCCGTCGGGCAGCCGGTAGCCGAGGTACTCGGTCTCCAGGATCTCGCGGAACTTCTCCGCGCCCCAGTCGTTGATCAGGAACTTGATCCTGGCCCGGTGGCGCAGCCGGCGGTAGCCGTAGTCGCGGAAGATGCCGCAGACGCCGGCCCATACCTCGTGCACCCGCTCCGGCCGGACGAACGCGCCGAGCCGCTTGGCGAACATCGGGTTGGTGGACAGGCCGCCGCCGACCCAGACGTCGAAGCCCTGCTCGCCCTCGTGGGTCACGCCGACGAACGCGATGTCGTTGATCTCGTGCACGGTGCAGTGGGCGGAGCAGCCGCTGATGGCGGTCTTGAACTTGCGCGGCAGGTTGGAGAACGCCTTGTCGCCGACGTACCGGCTGGTGATCTCGGCGATCTGGGCGGTGCCGTCGATCACCTCGTCGGCGTCGATCCCGGCGAGCGGGCAGCCCAGGATGACGCGCGGGGTGTCGCCGCACGCCTCGGTGGTGGACAGGCCGACGGCCTCCAGACGGTTCCAGATGTCCGGCACCGACTCGATCTCGATCCAGTGGAGCTGGATGTTCTGCCGGTCGGTGATGTCGGCCGTGCCCCTGGCGTACTCGTTGGAGATGTCGGCGATGACGCGGAGCTGCTCCAGGTCGAGCTGGCCGCCGTCGACGCGCACACGGAGCATGAAGTAGCGGTCGTCGAGCTCCTCCGGCTCCAGGATCGCGGTCTTGCCGCCGTCGATCCCGGGCTTGCGCTGGGTGTACAGCCCGTACCAGCGCATCCGGCCGCGCAGGTCGGCCGGGTCGATCGAGTCGAACCCGTGTTTGGAGTAGATGTCGATGATCCGCTGACGGACGTTGAGCCCGTCGTCGGCCTTCTTGTTCTCCTCGTTCTTGTTCAGCGGCTCACGGTAACCGAGAGCCCACTGGCCTTCGCCGCGCGGGCGCTTGTGGTGGCGGTTCGCCGGGCGGGCCGGGGTGCTCATGAGGGCGTCCTTAATCCGAAGGATCCGACTGCGGATCCTTAAGGTCGAAAACCAGGTCGAAAACCAGGTGGAAGGTCACAGAAGTGACCTCGAACGCGTGCCTCAGGCGGTCCCGCCTCATCGTCGAGTACGGGGAGCGAACACGGAAAAACACGAAAAAGACGCCTGATCACGCGCCCAATGTCAGAAGCAGACGGGCGACGGTCAACGGGCGTCGATACAGATGGCGCTGCGGACGCGCAGAAGGTCGACGTGGCGTCGCACGACGAGCAACGGGTCCGCTGGCATGTCCCAGACGATACCCGGGGCGTCCTTGATGTCCAAGTTCGGTTTCACGATGTGGACGTCGCTGTGCATGTCGATGCGAGCGTCCATGTGGACGTCGACGCGGACGGCGCGGTCAGCCCTGACTGATCCAGTTCTGCGCCGGCTCCGTCCGGGTGGCCTCTTCGGCCGGTTCGTGGTGCTGGCAGTCGCACCACGAACCGCCGCGGCACTCGTCGTGCCGCCGGTTCTTGCAGGCGTCGCAGATCATGATCTCGCTGTTTCCGGTAGAAGAATATTCCGTTACGCTCGCCGTTCAGGAGGGTGTGCCATGGTCGTTTCCAAGTCCGAGCTGATGTCCGAACTGATCGCCGACCTGAGCGAGCTGTACGCGATGGTGCGTGCTCTGGACCTTCCCGGCTGGGAACTGCCCACTCCCGCGGAGGGGTGGGCCGTCCGCGACCAGATCACCCACCTGGCCTGGTTCGACGACGCCGCCACCTCCGCCCTGACCGACCCCGACGGGTTCCGCGCCGCGCGCGCGGCCCTGATGGCCAGGGGCGAGGCCGCCGTGGACGATCTGGCCGCCGCCGCCCGCGAGCTGGCCCCGCCGCAGGTCCTGGAGTGGTTCCGCACGGCACGAGCCCGGATGGCCGAGGCGCTGGGCGCGGTCGACCCCAGTGCGCGGCTCCCGTGGTACGGCCCGGACATGTCGCCCGCCTCGTTCGCCACCGCGCGCCTGATGGAGACATGGGCGCACGGACAGGACGTGGCCGACGCCCTCGGGATCGAGCGCGCGCCGAGCATGAGGCTGCGCCATGTGGCCATGCTGGGCGTGCGCGCCCTGCCGTACGGCTTCGCGGTGCGGGGGCTGCCGGTGCCCGAGGCGCCGGTCAGGGTGGAGCTCGCCATGCCGGACGGCACGTGGTGGGTCTCCGGGCCGGACGGCGTCCCGGACGTCGTGCGCGGCTCGGTCGCCGACTTCTGCCTGGTCGTCACGCAGCGGTGCCACGTCGCCGACACCTCCCTCACCGTGACGGGCGAGACCGCCCGCGCGTGGATGTCCGTCGCCCAGGCGTTCGCGGGGCCGGCGGGTAAGGGACGAGCGCCCGGAACGCGCGGATAGGCCCGCCATATCGGGAGATAGCGTGAGCCATGATGAACATATGCGGACACTGCTGAACGTCATCTGGCTGGTCTTCGCCGGCGTGTGGCTCGCCCTGGGCTACGTGCTCGCCGGGATCATCTGCTGCATCCTGATCATCACCATCCCGTTCGGCATCGCGTCGTTCAGGATCGCGGCGTACGCGCTGTGGCCGTTCGGGCGCACCGTCGTCCGGGATCCTCGGGCGGGCGTCCTGACGACGATCGGAAACGTCATCTGGCTGATCTTCGCCGGGATCTGGCTGGCGATCGGGCACATCGTCACCGCGATCCCGCTGTTCGTGTCGATCATCGGCATTCCGCTGGGTATCGCCAACCTCAAGATGATTCCCGTATCGCTTCTGCCGCTCGGCGCCCGTATCGTGGACGCGGACAATCCGTACTATTCGTCACGGTAACGGGTAGTCGTTGATTCACTCATCGGTGTCATGACACACCGCCTGTGCGAATACGGTTAGATGCCATGACGTCCGCCGACGCGCCCACCCACCGGCCGAGACACGACTCGCGCCGGGGCATGGCACGCGCTCGGGCCCGCATGGACTGGGTCCGAGGGTCGAGCGCGTGGGCGCTGGCCAAGTCCACCACCCTGGCGGGAGTCAACTACCGCGTGACTGGGCTCGCCGGGGAGGCGGCCTTCTTCGCGCTCCTCTCCCTGCCGCCGTTCGTGCTCGGGCTACTCGGTGTGATGGGCCACCTGAGCGGCCTGCTCGGCGACCAGACCGTCCTGCAGATCAAGCAGTGGGTGATCGACCAGGCCGAGCTGCTGTTCACCGCGAACACCGTGGACCGGGTCGTCCAGCCGCTGCTCAACGACGTGCTCAGCGGGGGGCAGGTCTCGCTCATCTCGGTGGGGTTCCTGCTGTCGCTGTGGTCGGGCTCCCGGGCCCTCTTCGTCTACGTGGACCTCATCTCCATCGCGTACGGCCTGGGGGAGACCCGGGGGATCATCCGGACCCGGGTCATGTCCTTCGGGCTCTACCTGGCCGCCCTGCTCATCGGCATGATCGTCATGCCCGTGCTGGTCATCGGCCCGACGCTGCTCGCGGGGGCGCTGCCGAGCTACAGCGTGCTCGTCACGGTGTTCTACTGGCCCGTGGTGATCGTCGGCTCCGTGTTCATGCTCACGCTGCTCTACCACGTCAGCGTGCCGATGCGGACCCGCTGGTGGCGCGAGGTCCCCGGAGCCGTGCTCGCGCTCATCATCTGGATCGTGTGCGGCGCCGTCCTGCGCGAGGTGCTCGCGGCGTGGTTCACGCCGCTGTCGATCTACGGCTCCCTCGCCGCTCCGATCGCCGTGCTCCTCTGGCTCTACATCACGGCGCTCGCCGTGCTCATCGGCGCGACGCTCAACGCCGAGGTGGACCGGATGTGGCCCCTGGCCGGCACGGCCCGCCGCCAGTCCGAATGACCGCCGGATGGCCCCGGATGATCGCTGGGTGACCGCTGGATGATCGCCGGATGATTGTCGGCGGGACGACGTCGGGACGGCGAAGCGGGTCGCCCGGCGCGTACGCCTCCAGGCCGGGGCGTTCCGTGACGTTCCGGGTCTCGCGGGCGTGAGCCGTACCCGAGGCTCAGATAGGGTGGAGACGTCGCGACTGGCGCTGACGTGCCCTCGGGCACGTGCTAGGTGGGGCACCACTGGGAAGCGAACGTGCGGAGGCCGTGCGCCTGGGTCACCGCGGCTGTCGATGTTGACAAGGAAAGGCGCCAATGGCTGAGAACTCGCTGAACGTCGTCGATCCCGAGATCGCCGAGCTGATCAAGGCGGAGGAGCGGCGGCAGGCCGACACCGTCAAGCTCATCGCCTCGGAGAACTACGTCTCCAGGGCCGTGCTGGAGGCCACCGGGACCGTTCTGACGAACAAGTACTCCGAGGGCTACCCCGGCAAGCGGTACTACGAGGGCCAGCAGGTCATCGACCAGATCGAGACCATCGCGATCGAGCGGGCCAAGTCGGTGTTCGGCGTGAACCACGCCAACGTCCAGCCGTACTCCGGCTCCCCGGCCAACCTCGCGATCTACATGGCGTTCCTGAAGCCCGGCGACACCGTCCTCGGCATGGGCCTGCCGTTCGGCGGGCACCTCACGCACGGCTGGTCGGTCTCCGCGACCGGCAAGTGGTTCAACCCCGTCCGGTACGGCGTGCGCAAGGACAACGGCCGCATCGACATGGACGAGGTCCGCGCCCTCGCGCTGGAGCACCGGCCCAAGCTGATCTTCTGCGGCGGCACCGCGATCCCGCGCACCATCGACTTCCCGGCGTTCGCCGAGATCGCCCGTGAGGTGGACGCGGTCCTCGCCGCCGACATCGCGCACATCGCCGGTCTCGTCGCCGGCGGCGCCCACCCGTCGCCGGTCGGGTACGCCGACGTGATCTCCACGACCACGCACAAGACCCTGCGCGGCCCGCGCGGCGCCATGCTGATGGCCACCTCCGACGAGCACGCGACGGCCCTGAACAAGGCGGTCTTCCCGGGTCTGCAGGGCGGTCCGCACAACCACACGACCGCCGCCATCGCCGTCGCCCTGCGCGAGGCGTCCCAGCCGGAGTTCAGGGCGTACGCCGCGCAGGTCGTGAAGAACGCCAAGGCGCTCGCCGAGGAGCTGTCCTCGCGGGGCTTCGACCTGGTGTCCGGCGGCACCGACAACCACCTCATCCTGATGGACCTGACCCCGAAGGGCGTCGGCGGCAAGCCCGCCGCCCAGGCGCTCGACCGGGCGGGTCTGGAGACGAACTACAACACCGTCCCGTTCGACACGCGGAAGCCGTTCGACCCGTCGGGCATCCGCATCGGCACCCCCTCGGTCACCTCGCGCGGCATGGGCGAGGCGGAGATGCGCCAGATCGGCGCCTGGATCGACGAGGTCGTCACCGCGGTGGCCAAGGGCGACGCCGAGGACGTGATCGCTCGCGTTCACGGCGAGGTCAGCGAGCTGACGGCCAAGTTCCCGGCGCCCGGACTTTCCTGACCGTTCGCGTACGCGTGGCCACGTCCCTTCCGGGGGCGTGGCCACGCGTCGTTCACGGCGTCCCCAGCCGGTGCGTCCCGGGTTGTCTACGTACACTGACGGGCATGGCATGCCGCATCAGTGAGCTGGTCATCGACGCCGCCGACCCCGACCGGCTCGCCGCATTCTGGAGCAAGGTCCTCGGCTACGTCGAACTCGGCCGGGAGGACGACGGAAGCATCGAGATCGGGCCGCCCGGCGTCGGCTTCGGCGGCCTGCAGCCCACCCTCATCCTCAGCCCCAGCAGCGACCCGCGGGCCGGGAAGCTCCGACTGCACATCGACGTCAACGCCACCGACCGCGACCAGGACGCCGAGTTGGAGCGGCTGCTCGCTCTCGGCGCCAGGCCCGTCGACGTCGGCCAGACCGGCACCGAGAACTGGCACGTCCTGGCCGACCCAGAAGGCAACGAATTCTGCCTCCTGCACACCCGGCTCAAGCCCCTCTGACCACGTGCTTCCTGGCGCCAAGCCGCTCGGCCGTTCGAGTGAGGCCGGGGGTTTTTGCTCGTCGGTGTCAGCACCCGAGCTTGCGCTTGAGTTCCGCCTTGTTCATCGACGCCGGCCTTCGACCGCGACGCCTGCAAGCAGCGCAACACCGTCGAACGGTGCATCAACACGCTCAAGCATTGGCGCGGCCTGGCCATGCGATGCGACAAGACCGCCACCGCCTACCGGGCCGCACTCCACCTCGCAGCCATCCTCATCTGCACGGCAAGGTGATCCGAAAGTAACGCCCTAGCCCCGGCGACTTGGACGAGGTCAGCGGTCCACCGGGGTTTTCGCTTCAAGAGTTGCGTCCGGACGCCGTTCGGGCGGCAGGGCGGGGCGGCGGACCAGCAAGGAGCCCAAAGGAAGTGCTGCTTTAAGAAAATCAAGATCAACATCTTGAAAGTTGAATGCGAGCCCGGTATAGCTTTAAATATGACAGAACAGGCGATGGACTGGCAGGAACTCACGAACCTGACCCGGGGCCAGCCGTTCGTCGTCGAGCGGGTGCGCCTGGCAGGAAGCGGCATCGCGATCGAGGGCGAGTTCGAGCTACCGCAACTGGCTCAGCTCAGCGTCGAGGATCAGATCTTCGTCACGGCGTTCGTGCGGTGCCACGGTTCCATCAAGCAGATGGAACGGATCTTCGGGGTGAGCTACCCGACGATCAAGTCACGACTGAACCGGATCACCCAGATGCTCGACTTCGTCGAGATCGATCCGGGGCCGTCACGGGCCGAGGTCATCGATCGGTTGCGCCGCGGCGAGATCACCGCACAGCAGGCATTGTCCGAAATGGAGGGCCGGACGTGATGCCGCAGTTGTTGACCGTACGGGTCAAACGCCGGGACGGTCGCCCCATCCGGATCTGGGTCCCGGTGCTTCCCGTCGTGCTCGTGCTCTCACCGGTGGTGGTCCTGGCCGTCCTGGGGGCGGCCGTGGCCTGCCTGGTGTACCGCATCGATGTGGTGCGGGCGCTCGGCACCGGTTGGCGCATCGTCTCCGCGTTGCCCGGCACCCGGTTCGACATCGAACAGGGCCGTACGGGAGTGCTCGTAGCTATCCGATAGGAGAGATTCCGATGAACGAACAGCGCAAGGACATCCTCGACATGCTGGCCGAGGGCAAGATCACCACAGAAGAGGCGGAGCAGCTCATCGCCGCGCTCGAACGGGACCAGCCGTCGGCGGCGTCGAGACTCGACGCCCGACCGAAGGGCAAGGCGAAGTACCTGCGACTGATGGTGAACACCCTTGAGGACGGCGAGCCGGGGCGGGTCGACATTCGGGTACCGCTGCAGCTGATCCGGGCCGGCGTACAGCTGGCGGCCCTGATCCCGCCGCAGGCGCTGGATCGGGCCAACACCGAACTCAACAAGTCGGGCGTGCCGTTCGACCTGAAACAGATCAAGCCCGAACAACTCGAGGCGCTCGTGGAGCACCTCGACGAGATGACCGTGGAGATCGACCAGCCCGATGCCCAGGTGCGTATCTTCTGCGAGTAGGCGCCGTCCCGTTGGACGGGCCCCCGGGAGGGTGCTGGAACACCCTCCCGAGGCCGCGCCCAGACGGCGTCACGGCACGCGCGGGGTCGTGGACGGGCAGATCTCCCGGTAGGGGAGCGCGGGAACGAAGCGGGCCCACTCCTGGGTCGTCAGCGACCGTCCGGCTTTGGCGCAGACCGCCGCGGCCACGGCCGGCGCGGCCACGGGGAACCGTCTGATCCTGGCGCTGCTGTCCGCGGTGAGCAGCTCGCTCCCGTCGGGGGTGAAGGCCACGGACCAGAGCATGTCGATCCCGGGGTCGAGCCCGCCGCCCGTGTCGGCGGAGTGGCCCAGCAGGGTGCCGGACACCGGGTCAAGCAGCAGCGCCCTGCCCTTGACACCCGGGAGCGCCATGAGGTCTTCGACGGGCGAGTACGCGGCTTCGCGCCCGAATAAGTTCCGCGTTGGGACCCCGACGACTGCGCGGCTGTCGATGTCCCAGCGGGTGAAACGTCCC
Source organism: Microtetraspora sp. NBRC 16547 (assembly GCF_030268965.1). Classification (GTDB taxonomy): domain Bacteria; phylum Actinomycetota; class Actinomycetes; order Streptosporangiales; family Streptosporangiaceae; genus Microtetraspora. The sequence goes on from NZ_BSSE01000002.1 coordinate 224,551, forward strand.
CTGTCGTCGAACACGGCCAGCACTTTGCCCGAGCGAGTGAACCACGCCTCGAGGCCACCTTCGTCGCCGAAGGGCCGGCCGATCTGCTTGCCGGTGGCCATGTCCAGGAGCCGTTGGTCTCGTCCGGTGACGGCAATACGCCGCCCGTCAGGTGAGAACGCCGCCGCCGCAGGCGCCGGGACCGCCGCCTGCCACAGCCTGCGGCCCGAGCGCCAGTCCCAGAGCTCGACGGTGGACCTCCGCACGATCGCGAGCCTGGTCCCGTCAGGGCTGAAGAACGGCAGAGAGCTCCCTTTCCCTGCCGCGAAGGCGGCCAGCGCCTTGCCCGTGGCCAGATCCGTCACCTTGACCTGGCCGCCGGCTGTGCCCGCCAGCCGGCCGTCACCGCTGAAGTCGAAGGTGTCCGGGGTAGGGATGGTGGCCGTGGTCTTCCCCGTGGCGACCGCGCGGATCGTGGCAGAGCCCTCGTCGTCGGTGACCATCAGGTACCGGCCGTCTTTGCTGAACGTCGCCCGGTCCACGGGCTCCTCCTCCGGCGGACCCTCACGCGACGCCATCAGGTCGGAGACGTCCACGGAGAAGACCTGATCGCCCATGAGATACCGGAACGTCGAGCCGTCGAAGGCGCCGCCGGTCGGCATCATCCCCGTGTCGCCGTCGCCCAGGACTTCGGCCTTGGTGAGCAGCTCGAAGTCGGGCAGCCGCCAGAACTGGACGCCCTCCCGCGACAGCGTGGCCAGCAACCGGCCGTTTCCGCTGAAGATCGGCTCACCTCTGTTGTAGGTGCCCTTGCCGACGTCCTCGGACCAGCCCTCTTTGAGGTTGGTCATCGTCAGAAAGCTGTCGTACGCGACGTGCCAGGTGCCGTCGGGGCTTACGACGCCGTTCTTGCCCTTCACACGCCGCGAGGAGTCGATGGTCGCCTCGGCGCCCTCGTTCTTCTTGACGGCCGCGATCCAACCGCTGGTCAGATAGGCCAGGCGGCGGTACGCCCACGAGCTGACGAGTTTCCCGGAGCGGGTGTCCCAGGCCCCGGCGTGGGTGCCGTTCGCGCCGACGAGCGTGCGACCGGAGGGCGACAGCTGGATCCACGTCAGTTTGCCGCCGTCGAGCCGGAGATCGAGGATCGACGCGATCTGCCTGCCGCTGCGTACGTCCCACAGCCGCGCCTGGCCGTCGCCGATGCTCACCAGCGTGCGCCCGTCGGCACCCAGCTCCGCCAGGCTCGATCCGTACGGGTCGCGGAACATGGCCCGCTCGCGCTGGGCCTGCGAGGCGTTCAGCGCCGCCCTGGCCTGCGGCGTGGCCTGCAGCCGCCAGGCCGCCACGCTGAGCAGCATGCCCAGGCGCGGATCCGTTCGCCTGGTCGTGTCGGCGAGTGCGGCCAGGCGGATCGACTCCGACGTGTTCAACTGCGCCGCCAGCAGCTCGGCCCGGGAGTCGGCGACCGCGCCCTGCCATACGGCCAGCCCGCCCGCCGCCACCGCGATGACCAGGACGCCCGCGAGGCTCAGCGACACCAGCCTGGTTCGCCTGGCCCGGCGTCTGGTCTGTCGCGCCGACGACTCCAGGAAGTCGCGCTCGGCGAGGGAGAGCGTGATGTTCCTTCGCGAGGTGGCCGCCCACTGCAGCGCGTTCTCCAGAGCGGTGCCCTGGAACAGGTCGCCGTCCTTGTGCCCGCCGACCGCCCACCGCTTGGCGGCGGCCAGGATCTGCCCGTGCACGCTCAGCCCGTCACGGTTGGCGTCGACCCAGCGGCGCAGGCGGGGCCAGGCCAGCGGCAGCGCGGGGTGGGCCAGCCAGATCTCCTCGCCGTCTCTGCCCAGCAGGTACGCGAACACCTCCAGGATCCTGGTGATCGCCGACACCTCGGGCAGCGGCCTGTCCTCCACCAACTCGGACAGGCCGGCGTGCCGTACTGACAGCTCGTCGCGTTCGCCCACCGTGACCAGCCGCAGGAACACCTCCGGCGCCAGCTCGCGCTCGGCCGGGCCGAGCAGCTCGTACGACTTCTCCGCCAGCGTGCCGAGCGCCGGGTCGTCATCGGCCCCGATCATCTGGGCGGCGGCCTGGTTGCCCCGGGCGAGCAGCCGCCCGGTGTCGATCCTGCCGTCGCCGCTGACCAGCGCGAGCAGGAGCTGCCGCGCGGACGGGCGTTCCCGCGGGTCCTTCATGAGCGCGGCGGCGGCCAGCGATCGCACGGACTCGGGCAGCACGCTCAGGTCGGGGCTGGAGGACAGGACCCGGTGCATCACCCCGCCCAGGCTCTCCGCCTGGAACGGGTCGACCCCGGTCGCCGCGAACAGCACGATGCCGCCCCAGGCGAACACGTCGGCGGGCGCGCCCGCCCGCTGCCCGCTGAACACCTCGGGCGCCATGTACGTGGGGGTGCCGGTCACCATTCCTGTCGCGGTCAGCGACATCTCGGCGGTCCTGGCGATGCCGAAATCGATGACGCGTGGCCCGTCGGGACCGAGCAGCACGTTGTCCGGTTTGAGGTCGCGGTGCACCACGCCCGCGTCGTGGATCGCGGTCAGCGCGGTGGCCACGGCCGTCGCCAGCCGGTGCAGGTCACCGCCGTGGAATCTGCGCCCGTCCACTACCGCCCTGCGCAGGCTGGGTCCGGGAACGTACTCGCTGACCAGGTAGGGCCTGGGTCCCTCCAGGTTCGCCTCGATCACCCGCGCCGTGCAGAACGAGGAGACCCGCTGCGCGGCCGCGGCCTCCTTGGCCAGCTGCGCCACCTGATCACCGTGCAGCACCTTGATGGCCACGCGGGTGCCGTCCTCGGCGTAGCCCTCGTAGACCACCCCCTGGCCGCCGGCGCCCAGCCGGCCTGCGAGCCAATATCCGCCCAATCGCTGGGGATCGCCCGAAACGAGAATTTCCACGGGACTTTGGATGCGAAGATCGCTCAGAGAGTTCTGCGAAACAGGAGTGCTTTTTCGCACATCTCAACAATCTTGACGACGCTGAGCATGATCACCCTAGGATCACCGCTCATGATCCTGACTCTCGCGCTCAGCGCTTCCCTCGCCATGACCGGTTCGACCGCTCATGTCGCCACCAAGCCGGTGACGTTCCAGGGGTTCACGATCCAGGTCCCCCTCCAGTGGCACGTCAAGAAGGAGGGGGTCAACCTGCGCGTCATCACCGGCGCCTGCTCTCCTCAGGCCGCCGAGTGCCAGAGCTTCCTGCTGGGCGGCGCCCAGGCGATCAAGTACGCCTCCGAGGGCAACCCGTACCGGACTGACCAGGCCTACCACCCCAGCAGCGGCGTGACCGAGTGCGTGCCGATGAAGAAGTACTTCAGCGGGCAGGCCACCCGCGTCAAGACCTCGAAGGCGGCATTCGGGACCGGGCAGCAGGCGCTGTTCACCGAGTGGAAGGTGTCCTGCGACGGTAGCAAGGCGAACGCCGCCTCCTACACCCAGCGCGTCTGGTACGTGAAGGCCAAGAAGGTGATCGTCGTCGACCACTGGAAGACGCCGGAGCTGGGCGCCATCCTCGCCAAGGCCGTGTGGGAGTAGCCGATGCCTGCGGGCGGCGACCGTGAACCGTTGCCGCCCAACCGCGGACGGTCCCCGGCGTCCGCCCGCCACCACCGATCATCGGAGTGCGGCTGAGAATCCTCGCGGCGCCTCCGATAGCCTGTGCCATCGTGGTGCGCGCATGGATCTTGCCGATGTTGTTCGTGGTCGTCGGCGTAATCGTTGCGGCCGCGCGAATCGCCACGGGGTCCCCGGGCGGCGCCGCTGTATCGCTGCTGCTGTTCGTGCTGCTCGCCGGACTGTACTCGCCGCTGGCGTTCCCGAGGTCGATCGGCGCGGTTGAGGCGCAACGCCGCAGTGCGGTCGACGGCCGGCCGATCGTCTACTGGCGGCCGGGCTGCAAGTACTGCCTGCGGCTGCGGATCCGGTTGGGCCGCGATGCCCGCCGACTGCATTGGGTCAACATTTGGCGTGACCCGACGGGTGCGGCGGCGGTGCGGGCCGCCACCGGTGGCGATGAGACGGTGCCGACCGTGGTGGTGGCGGGCCGGCCGTACGTCAACCCCGATCCTGGATGGGTGCGCGGGCAGCTTCCCTAATCCACCTGATCGGGAGCGGTCACGCCCGGCCGCCCGGGGCATGGCCGAGGCCTTCGACGTCAGTTACATAGCTGTTGGCCGATCGTGTTCCCGGGCGGCGCCACGTCAGCCTGCGGAGCCGTACGCCCGCAGGAACGCCCGTACTCCGGCGGCGGTCAGCCGGTCGGCCTCCTCCTGCGGGAGCGGGCTGACCCCCCAGTAGGACCGTTGCGTGATCTCGGTTGAGATCAACGCCATGAAATGAACGACGGCCTGGGCCGGGTCACCGTGGACGTCGATCAGGCCATGGTCATCCAACGCGGCCATGACGGAGGTCAACTCGCCGCCCACTGCGCGCGGCCCGGTCTCCTGCCAGGCGTCCAGGACATCGGTCGGAATGTGCCCGGCTTCCGCATAAATGTGTCGCACCAGGGCGAAGTGGTCGCGGAAGTCCGTCATCAGGCCGACCCAGGCGCGGGCCAAGGCGAGCAGGTCACGTTCGAGGTCGGCGGGATGCGGCGGACGCTCCGGATCCAGATACCTGCGCAGTTGCGCGAGCTGCTCGTCCCTGACGCGCTCCGAGCTCCACCGCATGACGGAGCGGAACAACTCCTCTTTCCCGCCCGGGAAGTGGTTGTAGATGGTGCGAGTCGAGACGCCGGCCTCGGTGGCGATCGTGTCGATGCCGGCTCGGGAGTAGCCGTCCCGTCCGAAGACCTGGCACGCGGCCTGCACGATCGCCGTCGCCTTGTCCGCTCGACCCCGCCGCGGCTGGGCCGCCCTCGTCTTGTCCCTGGAGTCCGTGCCGGTCATCGCTTCCTCTCCCATACGCCAGCAATTACAACCAGCGTTGCATATTTTGCAATGTCCGTTGTACTTTACCCGGCGTGCCGCGAATCGTGGCAACGAACGAGAGAACCAGGGAGACCGCGATGCCTGACTCCGCGCCTTCGAACGACCCCATGCCTTCGAACGACCCCGCGCTCCGGGTCGCCGTCATCATCGGAAGCGCCCGTGGCGGCCGCGCCGGCCCGTCGGTCGCCGAATGGTTCACCCGCCATGTGAGCCACCGCACCGACATCGAACTGGACGTCATCGACGTCGCCGACCTGGAGCTTCCCGTGGCCATGCCCGGATGGGACGGCCTTCCCGCCCCCACCCCGGAAACCCAGGCGGCTCTCGCCGACGTCAGCCCACGGCTGGCCGCCGGCGAGGCGTTCGTCGTCATCACGCCTGAGTACAACCACAGCTTTCCGGCCTCGTTGAAGAACCTCATCGATTGGCACTACACGCAGTGGCAGGCGAAGCCGATCGGCTTCGTGTCCTACGGCGGGCTTGGCGGCGGGCTTCGCGCCGTCGAGCAACTCCGGCAGGTCTTCGCCGAACTGCACGCGATGACCGTACGCGACGCCGTCAGCCTGCACGGCCCCTGGTCGGGGCTGGGAGAGGACGGCAGGCCACGCGACACGGCGATATGCGAGAGCGCCGCCAAGAGCATGATCGACCAGTTGTTGTGGTGGGGGCGAGCACTGCGCACCGCTCGCGCCTCCCACCCATACGGCGGGTGACAGGCGATGAACACTGTCACCGGATCCGCACGGACCGCTGGATCTTCCCCGGTTCTCGCCCGCACCCTCACGGTCGTGGTCATCGGCTCGATCATGGCCGTGCTCGACGTGACCATCGTCAACGTCGCCATTCATCCGCTGGCGACGGCGTTCGGCGCGCCCCTCGCGACCATCCAGTGGGTAGCGACCGGCTATACGCTCGCCGTCGCCGCCGTGATCCCCGTGGCAGCGTGGGCCATGGGTCGCTTCGGCGGCAAGCGCACCTACCTCACCGCCTTGGCTCTTTTCGCGGGCGGCTCCGCGGTGGCGGCGCTGTCATGGAACATCGAGACTCTGGTGCTGTTCCGGGTGGTGCAGGGGCTCGGCGGCGGCCTGCTGGTGCCGGTCGGCATGGCGATGGTCATCCGTGCCGCCGACCGGGAGCGCATGGGCCGGGCGATGGCCGTGCTCGGCATCCCGGTCCTGATCGGGCCGGCGAGCGGGCCCGTCCTGGGCGGCTGGCTGATCGACGCCGCGTCCTGGCGCTGGATCTTCCTGATCAACCTGCCGGTCGCCGTGGTCGCGCTGGTACTCGCGGCACGGCTGCTGCCAAGCGACGTGACGCGGCAGGCGCGCCGATTGGACGTGCCGGGTCTGCTGATGCTGTCGCCGGGTCTGGCGCTGCTGATCTACGGCCTGTCCACCGGCGGCGAGCGTGGCGACGTCACGACCCCGGGAGCGCTGCTGCCCGCCGTCGCGGGCTTGCTGTTGATCGCCGGATTCGTCGCGCGCGGCCTGACCGCACGTCATCCGCTTCTGCATCTGCGTCTGTTCCGCAACCGCACCTTTGCCGTCGGCCTCGCCACGATGACGCTGTTCCCGGCCGGCTACTTCGGCTCCATGCTGCTGACGCCCATGTACTACCAGACGACCCGGGCACTCACCGCGACCGAGTCGGGACTGCTGGGCATTCCGCTGGCCATCGCCGTGGGAGCCTCGATGCAGATTGCCACGCGGCGGATCGACAAGGCGTCTCCCAGGGTGACCATCGTCTCCGGCATCGCGATCGCCGCGCTCGGGCTGTCCCTGTTCGGCGCTCAGCTCGGACCGGACACGCCCTACTGGCGGTTGTGCGCGGCGATGCTGGTGATGGGCGCCGGCGTCGGCATGGTGATGATGCCGGCCAACACGACAGCGACCCGCACACTGGCCCCCGACGACGTTCCTTCCGGCAGCACCACGCTCAACATCGCCTCCCAGATCGGCACATCGATAGGGATGGCGCTGATGTCGGTGGTCCTGGCGTCGAACGTGGCCGGTGCCACGGACCCGAGCCAGCGGGCCGCTGCGTTCCAGCACACCTACTGGTGGGCGGTGACGCTGCTGGCCCTGGCGGGCGTACCCGCGCTGCTGCTGCCGCGCCGGTGACGCACACGCCGACCTGGAGAGTCGCCGCACGGCGGGCAAGATCGTCCTTCTTCCTTAACCCGATCAAAAGCCCTACCCTGCCGCCCCTAACGCTCGTGGATCTCGATCTCCTCCGGGATGGGCGGGTCTACGGCGTTGCGACCCGCTTCGCGAACATGAGCAGGCCGGCGGAACGTGGCGCGGTAGTCCCGCGGCCGCTGGCCCGTGTGCCGGGCGAAGATGGCGCTGAAGGTGCTCGTGTCCGCGTACCCGAGGTCGGCGGCGATGCGCGCGATGGTCCTGTCGGTCGTCTCCAACAGGTGACGAGCCCGGCGGACCCGAGCGGATTGCAGGTACGCCAGCGGGGTCTCACCGGCCTCCTCACCGAAGCGGCGGAGCATGGTTCGCGTGCTCACGTGAAACGCCTCGGCGAGGACGGACAGGTCGTAGCGAGCCCCGAGATTCTGGTCGAGCCACCGCTTCACAGCGAATGAGAACTCACGGCCGACGGCGGGCATCAGCCCCAGGTCGACGTAGGGAGCCTGGGTGGAGCGTGCGTCGTCGACGAGCGCGATGCGTGCGGTGCTGCGGGCGACGCGGGGGCCGTCGTGCTCACGGATCAACTGGAGCGCGAAGTCGTACATGGCACTGAAGGCGGCGGTCGTCGTCACACCGCGATCGGTGACCACGAGGTGCTCGGGGCGCACCTTCACGTTGGCGTATCGACGGGCGAGCTGGTCCGCGAACAGCCAGGACGTCGTCGCCTCGCGCCCGTCGAGCAGGCCGGCCTCGGCGACGAGGAAAGCGCCGACACAGATCGACACGACGGCGATGCCGGAGGCGGCCTGCGAACGAATCGACGCCACTTCGGGCCTCAGGTTCGCGAGCGTCGCGTCGAGATCGAGCCTGGGCGAAAGCTCGAAACCCGGCACGATCAGGACGTCGACGGGGCGCACGGCCGAGGCCTCGATGGCCCGGCCGCCGGACGCGACCACCCGCCGCCGGGGCGAGACGACGGACACCTCGTGCGGCGGTCGATCCGACCCTTGCGCCGCCGCGATGTGATCGGCCATGGCCAGCAGGTCGGGGATCCCGAACACCTCTGAGGCGAAGCAGCCGGGATACGCGAGCACGCCCAGGCGCAGCGGTTTCATGGTTCCTCCGGCTCCCCATGGGGGTGGCGATATCGCCGCTCTATATGGCGATATCGCCACTTCTCGTGGGGGCAGTGTCTCAGCACACTCTCGATCATGACAACGATGCGAACGCGGCGTGACGACCCCTTGGATGACTTCTCCCGGAGAGCCGTCAGCGTCGATGACGTCAGCAAGACCGTGTACGTCGCCGGGGCAGGACCCGGCGTCATCCTGATGCCCGAGATGCCGGGCATCAGCCCCGACGTCGCGCGGTTGGCGCGCTGGGTACGCGATGCCGGCTTCTCCGTGTACCTGCCCTCTCTCTTCGGCGTCGACGGCGCCTACCCGACCACCGAGGCAGGCGAGGCCGTCGTCCGGCGCGCATGCGTCAGCGCCGAGTTCCGTGCGTTCGCCGGCGGTGGCACCAGCCCTGTCGCGGCGTGGCTGCGCGGCCTCGCGCGTATCGCGCACACGGAGTGCGGTGGGCCGGGCGTCGGCGCGGTCGGACTGTGCTTCACCGGCAACTTCGCGCTGACCATGGCACTCGAACCGGCCGTCATCGCCCCGGTCGTCAATCATCCCTCGCTGCCGCTCGACGACCCCGGGGGTCTGGAGATCGGAGACGAAGACGCGGTCGCCCTGGCCGAACGTGTCGAACGAGACGGGTTGAAGGTACTCGCCTATCGCTTCGACAACGACAGGTGGTGCACGGGCCAGCGGTTCGCGGCCTACCGAAAGCTACTCGGAGAAGCGTTCGACGGCCGCGTGCTTCCCGCCGACGTGGCGAACACGAGCCCTCCACCCTTCTTCCGCGACGCCGTCGGGTGCGCCCACAGCGTCACTACGGCACATCTCGTGGACGAGCAGGGTCACCCGACGGTGCGTGCCCGTGATGAGATCATCGCCTTCCTCAAGGAGCGGCTCAGAGGGTGACGCGCGAGTCCGCGCCCCTCGACGACCGGCCACCGGTCGTGGGACGGGGTCCATGGGTAGCGGTTGTTGTTCGCGTACGTGCGCATCGAGGTGCGGATCGAGTTGGTCATTCCGACGATCAAGAACCTGTACATCGGTGACCACCCGACGTACTGGATGGCGCTGGGCGTCCCGCACGACGCGTACCTGGGCGAGTTCCTGATGCGCACCAAGGCCGTGATCCGCGACTGAGCCACGGCCCTGATGCGGGACCTCGCCTCAGGTCATGGGGGCGATGGACGGCCTGGTCGGGGCGCTGTTCCTGGAGGCGACGGCGAAAAACGGTCACAGCGGATGACGCCGGCGGGCCGGTTCCGGCAAACCGGCCGTCAGCGCGTGGAGATCAGACGCCAGGTCATCGAGAGGTAATGAACTAGTCAGGCTTTGATAATGCTTGACGTTCTTTGGCTGATGTTGGGATTAGTCAGGGGTTTTCGTAAGGTTTGTCGCTTTGATGGTGCCGGAGGTCAGAGGGGAGACCGCCATGAGATCGCGAAGGCCGCACCTGCCGTTGCCCAGCTCCATCCAGGGCCGGTACACCCTCGTCTTCGGAGCGCTGTTCCTGGTGGTTCTCATCACGGCCGGCGCGGCCATCGACTTCGTGGCCCGCGGCAGTACGCTGGGGCCTGACCCGCAAGGAACGCAGCTGCTCACCGTGGCGTGGATCGCCGGAGGCGTCCTGCTCGTGGCGGCCGCCGCCGCGTGGATCACCTGGTTGGTGGTCGGCCGGATCCTCCACCCCCTCAAGGCGATCACGAAGCGGATCGACCTGACGACCAATGACCTGAGCCTGCGGCGGCTGCCCCAGGCGGGCGGCGACGACGAGATCGCGCGGCTCGCCCGCTCCTCCAACAAGCTGTTCGAGCGGTTGGAGGAGGTCATGACCAACCAGCGCCGGTTCGCCTCCCTGGTCTCCCACGAACTCCGGTCACCCGTCACCGCGCTGCGCGCCCAGATCGAGGAGGCGCTCGACTACCCCGACGAGGTCGACCCGTACGAGACGCTGCGCGCCGCGCTGCGCAGCGCCGAGCGGTTCCAGGTGATCATCGACGAGCTGCTCGCGTACACGAAGGTGAAGAACGCCGGTTCGGCGGCTCCCGAGCCGCTCGACCTGACCGAGCTGGTACGGGAGGAGATCGCGGTCCGATCCCAGGGCGTGCAGGTGCGACTCCACGCCAGCGGCGACCCGACCGCCTTCGCCACCAGGCTGGCCGCCATCGGGGCCGTGGGGAACCTGCTGGCCAACGCGCAGCGGCACGCGCACACACGGGTGGACGTCCGGGTGGAACGCGCGGGCGATCAGGCCGTGGTCGTGGTGCACGACGACGGCGACGGCATCGCGCCCGAGGACCGCGAGCGGGTCTTCGAACCCTTCGTCCGGCTGGCGGACGGGCGCCGCCGTGACCCCGGCGGCAGCGGGCTCGGCCTCGCCTTCAGCCGGGAGGCCGCCATGGCCAACCACGGTTCCCTCACCATCGAGGACTCCTCACGAGGGGCGCGCTTCGTGCTGCGCCTTCCCCTGATGCCCGCTCCCGTCGGCGTTCCGGAGCGTCCCACCCAGCCGCTCTCCTCCTGACCGGGAAGGCGGCTGGGGGCGCCGAAACGGCCTATCCGGCCTGGACGCGGCCGTGCCGGTCGCGGGCCTTGAGCCGTACGGTGGGCATCTCGGGCGCCGGGAGCGGCCCCTCCTCACAGGAGCCGACCGTGCCGAAGCGGGTGGCCGGGTGACCGCCTCCGTCGAAACCGGCGTCCCGCATCCAGTCGTCGCGCGCCCGCACGATCTCCTCGTGTGAGCGCCCCACGAAGTTCCACCACATGACCAGCGGCTCCTCGAACGGTTCGCCGCCGAGCAGGAACAGCCGCGCGGGCTCGTCGGCCTCCATCACCAGCTCGGAGCGGCCCTCCCCGAGGTACAGCAGAGCGCCGGGGGAGAGCGGCACGCCCGCGACGCGCGCCGCGCCGGACATGACGAGCACGGCGGTCTCGAACGACGGATCGACCGGCAGCCGGTGCCGGCCGGGGCCGTGGAACAGCACCTCGGCGCCGAGCAGCGGCGTGTGCACCAGCGCGGGGGAGCGGAGCGACCCGATCTCGCCCACCACGACGGTCACCGTGACGTCGCCCTCGCGCAGCGCCGGCAGCGCGGCGTGATGCTCGAACCGCGCCGCGCCGTGCCTGGCCTCCTCGGGCAGCGCCACCCAGAGCTGCAGGCCGTGCATGACCGCCGGATGCTCCGGCGGCGTCTGCTCGGAGTGCGCGATGCCGTGTCCCGCCGTCATCAGGTTGAGCTGGCCGGGCACGATCGTCTGCGCGTTGCCCAGGCTGTCGCGGTGCAGGATCTCTCCCTCGGCCAGCCAGGTGACCGTCTGCAGCCCGGTGTGCGGGTGCGGCGGCACCTGCATGCCCGGACGGTCGCGTACGTCGTCAGGGCCGAAGTGGTCGACGAAGCACCAGGCCCCCACCATCCGGCGCGGCCGCTGCGGCAGCAGCCGACGCACCGTCGTGTAGCGGCCGAGCGGGACGTCGTGCCCGGCGAGGAGCACGCTCTCCGGCTCGGTCACCGTCGCCGCCGCGCACTCGTACGCCTCGGGCGTCGGCGAGGCGGTCACGCCGACTCTCCGTCGCTGTCGTCCGCACCGGCGGGGAGGGAAAAACGGCCGCGCCGGTCGGCCGGCACCAGCTCGAGATAGCCGGGGTGCCGGGCGATGTAGTCGCGGACGAACGGGCAGTACGGCAGGACCGACAGCCCAGCGGCCCGGGACGCGTCCAACGCGCCCCGGACGAGCGTCGAGCCGAGGCCGCGACCGCCGTATGCGGGGTCGATCTCGGTGTGGGTGAACGAGATCTGCGATCCGTGGCGCCGGTACTCGGCGAAGCCGACGACCTTCTCCTCCACGGTGATCTCGAACCGGCCGGCCTCCGGGTTGTCGACGACCCGTGGTTCGGTGTGTTCCATAACGTCTCGGCTCCTTCGATGGGCGCCCGGATCGCCCACGTTATCCCGGGTGTGTACGGAACGGACTCGCAGCGCGGTGACGGTCAGGCGGCGATCGTGGCGTGCATCTCCCACACCAGGATCTCGGCGGGCTCGACCGCGGTCACCCGCTGCCCGCCCGTCGCGGTGAACCGTACGGCGTCGCCGGGGCCGAGCGTGCCCGCACCCTCGAGGGTGACCGTGCCGCGCGGCACGAACAGGTGCAGGAACGGAGCTTCGGGCAGTTCGACGCTCTGCTCCGGCCGTAGCCGGGCGGCGTAGAGCGCGGCGTACCGGTTCTTGATCCGGATGGCGGAGACGCCGTCGTGCTTGTCCATCCCGGACGCCACGGGCACGAGGCCGCCGGACAGCAGCTCGTTCTCGATTTCGAGTTGCTCGTAGCCGGGGGTGATGCCGGGCTCGTCGGGGACGACCCACATCTGGACGAAGTGCACGGGCTCGTCGTGCGCGGCGCCGCCCTGCAGCCGCCAGGAGTCGTTCTTCTCCGAGTGGAGGATGCCGGTGCCCGCGCTCATCCGCTGCGCCAGGCCGGGGTAGATCACGCCGGAGTGGCCGGTCGAGTCCTGGTGGACCAGGGAGCCCTCCATGACCCAGGTGACGATCTCCATGTCCTGGTGCGGGTGGGTGTCGAACCCGGTGCCGGGACGGACCCGGTCGTCGTTGTTGACCAGCAGCACGCCGTGGTGGGTGTTGCCGGGGTCGTGGTGACGGCCGAAGGAGAAGGAGTGGTGGGAATCCAGCCACGTGGTGGCGGTGGTGAACCGCTCGTCCGCGCGGCGGACGTCCACTCGCGGGGTCGGTGTGGTCCTGGTCATGGGATTCCCCTTCCGGAGGTCTCGCCCGAGGTGCCGGAGGTGAGGTCCGGCCCTGTAGATGACTTGTCATCTACATCCGCCCTCAACGTATATGACGCATCATCTATTTCGCAACCGCATGACGTGTCATCCATTCGGGGTAGGGTGGACGGTATGGACGGTCCCTTCCCGCTCGCCCCCTCCGGTCGGGCAGGCTCCGGAGCCGACGCTCCCTGGTTGGACGCGGGCGAGCAGCGCGCCTGGCGGGCCTACCTGCGCATGCAGGGCCTGGTGGCGGCGAGGCTCAACCGCGAGCTCCAGCTCGAGTCGGGCCTGTCCCTCGCCGATTACGAGGTGCTGGTCCAGCTCACCGACACCCCAGAGGCGCGGCTGCGCCCGTTCGAGCTGCAAGACGGGTTGCAGTGGGAGCAGAGCCGCCTGTCGCACCACCTGACCCGGATGCGCCGCCGCGGCCTGGTCGATCGTGAGGAGTGCTCCGAGGACGGGCGAGGCGCGTTCGTGGTGCTCACCGAGAAGGGGCGCCAGGCCATCACCGCCGCCGCGCCCGGTCACGTCGGCGTGGTGCGGCGGTTCTTCTTCGACGGGCTGACCCGCGAGGAGGTCGCCATGCTCGAACGGCTGAGCAGCCGGATCCTCGACCGCCTCGAAAACGCGGACGCCGCCCCCGAAGCCGGCCCCCGCTCCAACCGCGTGTGATCTGCGTCTCCCGCCCGCGACGCCATCGCCGCCACCCTCGACTGGTACCGCGCCAGCCCAACCCCGTAACCGGCCAGCGGCCTTTCGCGCTCACAACCAGATGTGCGGGCGGGGAACGACCGCCGCGAACCGGCGATGAGCAGGGCGAACCGCGGATCGACGGGGGAGTGGACCGGGGGCAGACCCGACGGACGTGTCGGGGATGAACCGGGGACAATCCGGAACGAAAAAACCAGTTGCCGCCGTGCCCGGGCCGTGCGCTAACGTACTGCCTCGGCGCCGCTTTTCGGATGCGGCCATCACTTCGGGAGGTGACGACTATGCGGGTCTTTCTGACGACCGTGCCGTCCACCAACTCTCGGGTGCCCGCCTAGGCACTGTTTCGCCACCGCCCGCGCGCAGCAGGGCAGGTCTCCGGAACACGACCTGGATCATCGCAGGGCACCCGCTTTCCGAAGGGTGTCACCCCGTTGTTCTCCGATTCGCTTTCTGGTTCCATCGGCGGTTCCATCGATCTTTCGCTTCTCGGCTGGAGCGACGAGCTCGCGCTTCCCGCCGGCACCGTTCCCGCCCGCGTCGCCAGGGTCGACAGGGGCGCCGCCGAGGTCATCGCGGCCGAGGGGCAGTTCCAGGCCCGCTACAGCGCCCGGGTCCGCCGGGCCGCGGCCGAGGATCCCGTCAGCCTGCCGTGCGTCGGCGACTGGGTCGCGCTCGTCCGCCTGCCCGAGGGCCGTTACGAACTGGACGCCGTGCTGCCCAGGACGTCGGCCTTCGTCCGCGGCGGGGTGAGCAGGGACTCGCGCGGCGGCCTTTCCGGTGACGGGCAGGGCCAGGTTCTCGCGGCCAACGTCGACATCGTGTTCGTGGCCGAGCCGTCCATGCATTCCACCGACTTCGCGGATCTTGGTCGGATCGAGCGCCTGGTCGCGCTCGCCTGGGAGAGCGGCGGTCGGCCGGTCGTGCTCATCACCAAGGCCGACCTGTTCGAGCGCGGCCTCGGCGACCTGCTCGCCGACGTCGAGGCGGCGGCGCCCGGCGTGGACGTGCACGCCGTGTGCTCGATGACCGGCGAGGGCGTCGATCTGGTCCGGTCCTATCTCGAGGGTTCCAGGACCGCGGTCATCCTCGGTCCGTCGGGCGCCGGGAAGTCCACCCTCGTCAACGCGCTCGCGGGGGAGGCGGTGATGGAAACCCAGCAGGTCCGCGCGGCCGACGGCCGGGGCCGGCACACCACGGTCCATCGCGAGCTGATCCCGCTGCGCAGCGGTGGGCTGATCATCGACACGCCCGGCATCCGGCGGGTCGGCCTGTACGGCATGAGCGAAGGCGTGGACCTGGTTTTCGCCGACATCGACGAGCTCGCGGAGAGCTGCCGCTTCGACGACTGCTCGCACGACGGCGAGCCCGGCTGTGCCGTACAGGCGGCGGTCGAGTCGGGCGAGTTGCCGGAGCGGCGGCTGGAGAGCTGGTTCAAGCTCCAGCGCGAGGCGG
Source organism: Microtetraspora sp. NBRC 16547 (assembly GCF_030268965.1). Lineage (GTDB taxonomy): Bacteria > Actinomycetota > Actinomycetes > Streptosporangiales > Streptosporangiaceae > Microtetraspora. The sequence goes on from NZ_BSSE01000002.1 coordinate 239,679, forward strand.
CCTGGATGGCACGGCGCAGCGACTCGCGGCTCCAGAGCGAGGAGAGGCGCAAGTGGAAGATCAGGCACATGGAGATGCGCCGGTCGGGCCGGGCCCGACCGTGATCGCGGCCCGAGCATTACGGGTGGTCCCGGTGTGATGGGGGCCAGAGCATGATCGCGGCCCGAGCGTGAGGGGTGGTCCGGGTGGGCGCGTCGGCCCGGGCCACCCCTACGACTCGGGGCGTCCCAGGTCGGAACAGCGAAACCGCCGGGCGTTCCGCCCGCCGTGTTGGGGTCGGCGGGTGGAACGGCCCGGCGGTCTCGTGTGACGCGTGTCGGGGGAGACGCTCAGATGGCTCAGGCGACAGCGCTGATGCCGGCGCTCGCGGCACGCCGCATCCGGCGGCGACGCTCGGAAGCGCGCTCGTCCTCGTTCAGCCCGCCCCAGGTGCCGTACTTCTCAGGACGGGAAAGGGCGTAGTCGAGGCACTCGGCACGTACGGGGCACTGCGCGCAGATGGCCTTGGCCTTGCGCTCGCGGATGTCGCGCTCCGGCTGACGCTCTCCGTCGGGGCCGAAGAACAGCACAAGGTCCTCTCCCCGGCACGCGGCATCATCCTGCCAACCCCAACTGGGGCGCGGGCGGGCGAGCTGCCGACGTACCTGAGACATGAGAAACCACCTTTGGTGAGAGGTATTTCGGTGTTTATGCCGCATTTGGGCGCTTATGGCGTCCCTCGGTCCAACGCCGGGATCAGCCGTGGTGTTCCCAGCTCTTCGCAGAGCCTCAGGTCAGTGCCGGAGTGAGCTCGCTCAGCTCCGCCAACCTGTAGGTCGAGATCTCTTCGGTGCAGGCCGTGCCGCACGGTGCCGCGAACACCGCAGGCTCGACCACGACCCGAAACCGCGACAGACCACCAGGCTTCGTGTGGTGCACGATGCACACGGTGGCGTCACCTTCCGACCGGGAGGATTCCACGGCCACCCCGCTGACCGAGAGCTCGCCCGTATGTGCACGGACGAAATGCTCGGCGGCTTGCAGTGGCTCAGGGATACCCGCGCGCCCCCGGTAACGGTCAAGGACGACCTCGTCGTTCCGGTACGCGTTTGCCGCCGCGATCGCAGCAGCCTGAGACATGCTGCCGTAGTAAAGCCCGTGTGGCAAGCATACGAGGTTAGCGGCGTATCGATCGCCGCCCACATGGGTGGTTTCCCACACATTGCCCGGGAGGTTCTCGTCGAGGAACCGCGCGAGCGGGAGCCCGAGACGCGCACAACAAGCGTTGCGCTTGGCGTGGGTGCACACCAGGAACACCGGCTCGTTCACCAGTATGCAGGACTCCGGAACCACTCCGTGCACGAGTGAGCCCAGGTCAAGATCGTCTGAGCTCTCGAACGAGCCCTCCGCGAGCCACGGGCGCGCTCCCGCCGACGAGGCGACGAACACGTGCAGCGGGCCTCCCGGGGCCGGACGCCGACCGGGACGGCGGATCAGCTGCGGCCGCACGCCGAGCGAGGTGGCCCGGTCGATCAGGGCGTGCACGTCGTCGGGAAGCCGGCACTCGTCGAGGTGCGCCGCCCAGGGGCCGGAATGCTCGATGAGCAGCCAAAACCGGGCGCCGACCGTCGCACTGGCGAGGATCGGCGCCTCACCTGTGTGCAGTGCGGCGGGGTGCCCGCACCCATTGGCCATGCCGGTCCGCCCTCCTTCTCGTTCTGTCGGGTCCTGGTGCCGGGAGAACCGGGGTCCTGCCGACTGAATTAGGTAAGACTAACCTTATCGATCGGGCCTCGGGCCCAGGCGCGCGGGGGTCACAACTTACCCCTCCGTCTCGGGTCAACCGGTGGGCGAGGAGATTCGCGTCACACTTCCGATCTCCCGCGCTCCAGCCATGTCCCGGCCGCGTCCCGGCCACGCGCCGATCACGTTCCGTCCGTACGCGGTGCCGTACGGGTGATGGGCGCGGTCGGTCGCGGGTCGGTACGGTCACCGGTCGAACGCGAGCGCCTCCTCGGCGGCGGGAAGGGCGGCGGCGCGGTCCTCGGGGATCAGGCCGATCCTCGTCCGCCGGTCGAGCAGGTCGCCGACGTCGAGCGCCCCCTCATGGCGCACCGCCCACACCAGCTCCGCGCGCGTGATCCCCGTCGCGACCGTCTCGGCCAGCGACGGATCCTGCCGCGCCAGGTCCTGTACGGCCCATGCCTCCCGGCCGTACCGCGCGACCAGCCGGGCGGGCGGCTCCTGAGAGGCCGGGGCTTCGGCGGGGCCCCGGCCCGCGCCGACGACCGGTCCGGCGCCCACCAGGGGCAGCCGGGCCGTACGGCTGCGCGGCGCGGTGGGGCAGGCGGCGTCGACCGCGTCCTCGGCCATCCGGCGGTAGGTCGTGAGCTTGCCGCCGACGACGGTGACGACACCGTCCCGCGACGTGACCACCGCGTGCCGCCGGGACAGGTCGGCCGTTCCGCTGGGGTTCCCCGACCCTCCAGCGCTCTCACCGTCCGCGGCGCCGCCGGCGCCACGCGTCCCTCCGGCGAGGAGCGGCCGCAGCCCGGCGAAGGCGCCGGCCACCTCCGCCCGCCGTACCGGCTCCCGCAGGACGGACCCCAGGATGTCCAGGAGGAACGCCACATCGCTCTCAGGGGCCTCGGGGACGTCAGGGAGGGGCCCGTCCACCGGCTCGTCCGTCAGGCCCACGTAGATCCGTCCGTCGGCCTGTGGGAGGACGAGCACGAAGCGGTTGCTCTCGCCCGGGATCGGGACGTGCAGCCCCGTCCGCAGGCCGTCGAGCGAGCCGGGACGGAGCACGAGATGGGTCCCGCGCGACGGGCGGAGCAGCACCGAGGGGGACAGCTGCCCGGCCCACACCCCGGCCGCGTTGATCACGGCCCTGGCCCGGATGCCGAACTCCGCACCGGTCAGCTCGTCCCGCACCTGGGCCCCGTCCCCGGCCAGCGACAGCGCGCGGCAGCGGGTGAGGATCCGGGCGCCGTGGGCGGCGGCCGTGCGGGCGATCGCGACCACCAGGCGCGCGTCGTCCACGACCCGCCCGTCCCAGGACAGCAGCGCGCCGCGCAGGCCGCGGTCGTGCAGGGAGGGCGCCAGCGTGCGCGCCCGCTCCGCGGACAGCCGCGACGGGCCCGGAAGCAGGTGGCGCGGGGTCCCGGCGACGGCGCGCAGCCCGTCCCCGAGGCGGTAACCGGTCATCACGAGCCGGGCCTGCCCCGGCGAGACCGACGGGGTCAGCGGCAGCAGGTACGGCTGGGCCCGCACCAGATGGGGCGCGGTGTGCCGGAGCAGGACATCCCGCTCGACGGCGCTCTCGCGGGCCACCCCGACCTGTCCCTTGGCCAGGTAGCGCAGCCCGCCGTGGATCAGCTTGGAACTCCAGCGCGAGGTGCCGAAGGCCAGATCGTGGGCGTCGATCGCCGCGACGGACAGGCCGCGCGACGCCGCGTCGAGGGCCGCGCCCGCTCCTGTCGCCCCGAGGCCCACGACGAGCACGTCCACCACGGTGTCCCGGATCTCGGCGAGCTCACGGGCGCGCCGACCGGCGTTCAGGGAGGAGTCCATATAAACCCCTAATTCCTCATCCATTACTGTTGAGTAACCTAGTCTCAGAGGTGACGTCGTGGAAACACCGCAGCTCCCCGCGGAGCCAATGCTCTGGTCTGGATGGGGAGATCCCGCCAAGGCCGCCGAACTGCCTTCGCCCGTACGACGCCTGCTCGCCGATCTGCTGGGCGTCCAAGCGCCCGCACTGCCCGCCGCGACGTTCGGCGAGGTGCGGCTGCCCGCGCCGGCGCTGTCCCCGCTCGTGCTCAGCGCGCTGTCCTCGGCGGTGGGCGGCGAGCACGTGCGCCTCGACGACGACGCGCGGATCCGGCACACGCGCGGCAAGTCCACGCCCGATCTGCTGCGGATGCGCGCGGGTGACGGTTCCGACGCGCCGGACGCGGTCGTGCTGCCGGGCTCGCACGCCGAGGTGGCCGAGGCGCTGCGGGTGTGCGCCGAGCACCGCGTCGCGGTCGTGCCGTTCGGCGGCGGGACGTCCGTCGTGGGCGGTCTGATCGCCGCCCGCAAGGGGTTCGCCGGCGTCGTGGCGCTTGACACGGCGCGGCTCAACCGGCTGGTCTCGATCGACACCGAGTCCATGGTCGCGGAGCTGGAGCCGGGACTGCGCGCCCCCCAGGCCGAGCAGCTGCTGGCGGCGCACGGCTTCACGTTGGGCCATTTCCCGCAGTCCTTCGAGTACGCGACGCTGGGCGGGTACGCGGCGGCCCGGTCGAGCGGCCAGGCGTCGGCGGGTTACGGCCGCTTCGACGACATGGTGGTCGGCATGACGGTGGCGACGCCGCAGGGCACGCTCGACCTCGGCCGCGCGCCGAAGTCCGCCGCCGGGCCGGACCTGCGCCAGGTGATCCTCGGCTCCGAGGGCGCCTTCGGCGTGATCACCTCGCTGCGCCTCCGCGTACGGCCGGCGCCCGCCGTCCGCGTGTACGAGGGGTGGCGGTTCGCGACATTCTCCGCCGGAGCCGCCGCGCTGCGCAGGGTGGCGCAGGAGGGGCCGGCGCCGACGGTGCTGCGGCTGTCCGACGAGACCGAGACCATGGTGGGCCTGGCCCGGCCGGAGGAGCTCGGCGCGCTCGCCTCCGAGCCCGGGTGCCAGGTGATCGCCGGATACGAGGGCACGGCCGCCGACGTCGCGTACCGCCGGGAGCGCACCGCGGCGACGCTGTCGGAGATGGGCGGCGTCCCCCTCGGATCTGAGCCGGGGGAGAAGTGGGCGCACGGCCGGTACTCCGCGCCGTACCTGCGCGACTCCCTGCTCGCCGCCGGGGCCACCGTGGAGACGCTGGAGACCGCCTGCTTCTGGTCCGGTGTCCCGCGCCTCTACGAGGCCGTACGGCAGGCGCTCACGGCCTCGCTGGGCTCTCCGCTGGTGATGTGCCACGTCTCGCACGTGTACGCCACGGGGGCCTCGCTGTACTTCACCGTGGTGACCGCGCAGTCGGACGACCCGGTCGGGCAGTGGGAGTCGGCCAAGCGCGCGGTCAACGACGCGATCGGCCTGGCCGGGGGGACCATCTCCCACCATCACGGTGTCGGGCGGGACCACCTCCAGGCGTACGCGCTGGAGATCGGGGACCTTGGCGTGTCCATGCTGCGCGGAGTGAAGGAGCGGCTCGACCCGGCCGGGATACTCAACCCGGGAGTGTTGATCCCATAGCGCCGCCGGCCGTGATCGGGCAAAGATTGGGTCATGGCCGATCATGTCGATGGGGATTCGCGCACGGCTCGGAGCGCGCGGCAGTCGTCACGCGCCTCCGAGGCCGGGGCGGGCTGGAACTGCCAGAAGATCGGCACGTTCCAGCGCCTGCGGCCGAATCGGACGACCTTCACCTGGCTGAGGCCCGGGACGCTCTGGCGCTCGCGCAACGAGATCCTGGCGCAGCTGTTCGGCGACCCGTCCGGTGACGTCCGCCGCCGCTGGGTGGAGGCCCAGCGGGAACGCGGCGTTGACCCCGATTTCCGGATATTTCAGGACGTGGGGAAGGACTTCACGTTCCTGGTGCTCGGCGACACGGGGGAGGGCGACGCCTCGCAGTACGCCGTCGTACCCGGCCTGCTCAAGGCCGGTGAGGGCACCTCGTTCGCGGTCATCGCCAGCGACGTGATCTATCCCACCGGGTCTGGCAACGAGTACCGCGACAAGTTCTTCCGCCCGTACAAGGACTATCAGGCGCCGATCTACGCGGTGCCGGGGAACCACGACTGGTACGACGGGCTCGGCGGTTTCATGCGGGTCTTCTGCGACGCCCAGCCCCTGGAAGCGCGGCGGCAGGGCTTCCGCCTCTCTCCGCGGGGGCTGCGCGGCCTGCTGTGGAAGAAGCCCGCGAAGATCGACGAGGCCGCGCTGGCCACGGCCCGCGAGATGCGCGCCGCGCCCGGACAGCAGGCGACCATGCCCGCGCCGTACTGGGTGCTCGACCTCGGGCGGCTCCTCCTCGTCGGCATCGACACCGGCATCCGCGGCGACATCGACCGCGAGCAGGGGGAGTGGCTGCGCCGGATCTCCACCGACCCCCGGCCGAAGATCCTGATCACCGGCAAGCCGATCTACGTGCGCAACGACTACTACCCCTGCGACATCGAGGGCGGGGGGACGGTGGACGAGATCGTCCGCGACCCGGCGCACAACTACGTGGCGGCGATCGGCGGCGACGTCCACAACTACCAGCGCTTCCCGGTCCGGGTCGGCGACCGGGTCATCCAGTACATCGTCTCGGGCGGCGGCGGCGCGTTCATGCACGCCACCCACACCATCCCGCGCGTGGACGTCGGCGGCGTCCACGAGGACGACTTCAAGTGCTATCCGCTGCGCGGCGACTCGCTGTCCTTCTACAGCCTGCTGTACAGCAGGCGGCTGCGCATGCGCCGGCTGTACCTCACCCCCGACCAGGGACTCGCGCTCATGTCGCGGCACATCGGAAACGTGCCGCCGCGCTCGATCGCCGCCGGTCCCGACGGGACGCCCCCCGCGCCCGGCGCCGCCGATGGAGGGGGGACGGCGCCCGTGCGGATCACCGCGAGGATGCGGTGGGCGGCACGGCTGCTCGGCGGCTGGCCGATGCCCTTCCATCTGCCGGTGGGCCGAGTCTTCCACCGGTGGATCTCCGAGCTGTCCGACTGGGACACCCCGCCGTTCTTCAAGAGCTTCCTGCACCTGTCGGTCACCGGGGACGTCCTGCGGATCCGGTGCCTCGCCGCGACCGGATGCCTCGCCCAGGAGATCGATCCCCCGCTGGAGGACGAGGTCGAGATCACCCTGACCGCGAACCCGTCCTGAGCCGCATAGTGCCCTGTTCACAAACGTTCATCGGGATCGAGGGAGCGAAGCGGGCTTCGCGAGGACCGCGGTTTCCTTCCGGCGTGACCCACCCGCCCAAGATTGGCCAGGCAGGGGCGGCGCGGCGGAGGTTCGTGCACACCCCACCAATGGTCCGCGCCGGAAGTCCTTGAGGGTCAGGGGTGTCCCCAAGCTCGAACCTGGCGGTCGAGAATCACACACCTTCTTCGACCGGAACGGGGTGACGGATGGCGAAGTCTGCCGATGCGAACTCCTGATCGTCGATGTCCAGTTTCCACTCATACCGCCTACCTACTCCCAAAGGGAGAGGTGCAACGTTCACTGCAAAGCTGCTGTGAATATCAGTCATCCGAACGAAATCATCGGCACCGACGCTCACGTTGCCGAGTTCGCCTTGATACTCGACCGGGCGATCTTCCCCGTTCACTGGAGCCATCACGGACTTCCCGGCGTCGTCCACTAGCCGCAGCGCGAAGAAATGGGATGCAGACGCTTCTTCCCACGAGAAACGCAAAAACACAGCCACTGCCATCTGCGGCGCCGCAGAATCCGTTAGAGACCAGTCGGCGCCCAACATGTGCATCTTTCCTGTCACGTGGTCGCGTTGGGCTGAATCGCACAGCATGATGAAGGCCTTCATGATGCGGTCACCTTCAACTCCACGAAGGCGCTCCGGGTGTGGACCGCAAGCCCGGCAGCGAATGTGGACTCCGTCAGGCCACTGGCTGAGACGACCATCGTGGGCGCTGAACGAGTCGTTGCGACAGTAGTCAAGGTCGAGCGGCGGACGATGTGATGCACGGATGCTCCGACCGCCAGTGCATAACGACGGATCGTTGACAGATGAGGATCGCCGCCCAGGCGTTCGAAGTCTGACACTGCCGGCTGGCTGCGGCCCATCCGCTCGGCAACCTGTGCTTGCGTGACCCCCTGGGCCTTTCGTAGCTCCACAAGACTCTCGATGAGTCGCGTGTCTCGCTCGATCGCCGCGTTCTCACGTTGGACGTCAGGGTCGTCTAGATCGATGCCGAGCAGCTCAGCAACCTGTGGATCTATCATCATCGACCTCCCTGTATCGGCTTCACCTTATATCCTCCGTAGCCAGTCAGCCAGTCGCTTCCGGGCAAGGTCGATGACTCGATCTTGGGCGCCTTGGCTCCCCTTTTGGTGAAACGCGAGTCCCAGGAGCACATGCTCCTCCTGGGGGCCGAGAGAGTAGTAGAGGCGGTACTCGTTCCCTGCATAGCTGAGCCGAGCTTCGTAGAGGCCCTTGCCCAATGAGCCGGTGTCTCTTGGTAGGCACTTCCCAAGCTGGATCCGTGTCATCAATGATCCGAGCTCCTTGAGCGGGGGGCCGCCTTCCAACACCTTGTGGATCTCATTGCTGACGACTTGCTCCCCAGAGGCGGAGGTATACAACAGCCAGGTAGCCTTCGGCTTCTCCACACCTGCACCCTCGTCCTGCGGCGGTAGCGATCGACACAGAGCTACGGAATGTATCCCTTAAGCCTCGACGGTGTAGGTGGATTCGCCGAAGTGCCGTGTGCCCCACCAAGGATCTTTGCGGCGCTGCACCAGGCAGGGACGGCGCGGCGGAATGTCGGTGGCGCCTGGCAGGCTGGGCGGGTGCAGGTGCTGGTCGCGGTGGATCCGGAGGGCGGGGGGACGATCCGTCCCCTCGGCGGTCCACCGGAACGCGTCGGCGACCTGGCGGAGGCGGTGCGCGAGCTGGAGGCGGCCGTCCACCCCCGATGGGTCTGGGCGGACGCGCGGCGGATCTACCCCGGCCTGCTCGCCCGGGGCGTACGGCTCTCGCGGTGCCACGACATCGCGCTCACCGAGGCGCTGCTGCTCGGCGCCGACGGCCGGTACGGCGAGCCCCGGTCGGCCGAGGCGGCGTACGCGCGGCTGCGCGAGCTTCCGGTGCCGCCGGACCGGGACGAGACCGCGGAGCCGGGCCACGCGACGCAGGGAAGCCTGTTCGAGCCGGAGGTTCCCGGGCGGGTGGCGCCGGAGGTCGCGGAGATCGACCTTGTCGGCGAGGTGTACGAGGACCAGCTCGCCCGGATCGCGCGCACCGGCCACCCGGGGCGGTTCCGGCTGCTGGTGGCGGCGGAGTCCGCGGGCGCGCTGATCGCGGCCGAGATGGGCCACGACGGCATGCCGTGGCGTGAGGACGTGCACGACGCGCTGCTGACCGAGCTGCTCGGCCCGCGTCCGGTCCACGGGATGCGCCCGTCCCGGCTCCAGGCGCTCGCGGACGAGATCTCCGTCGCCTTCGGCTATCCCGTCAACCCCGACTCACCGCAGCAGATCGTCAAGGCGTTCAAGGGCGCGGGCATCCAGATTCCGTCGACCAGGTCGCGCGTCCTCGCGGGCGTCGACCATCCGGGCGTGGCCCCGCTGCTCGCGTACAAGGAGCTGGCCCGGCTGTACAGCTTCCACGGCTGGGTCTGGGCCGACCAGTGGGTGCGCGGTAACCGCTTCCGCGGAGAGTACGTCGTGGCCGGCGTCGTGTCCGGGCGGTGGGCGACGAGCGGGGGCGGCGCGCTGCAGATCCCGAAGGTGATGCGCCGTGTCGTGACCGCCGACCCCGGATGGACGCTGGTGGTCGCCGACGCCGCCCAGCTGGAGCCGCGGGTGCTGGCCGCCATGGCCGGTGACGGCGGGCTCGCCCGCGCGGCGGGGGAGATTGACCTGTACGCCGCGCTGGCGCAGGCGTTCGGCGGCGAGCGCGACTCCGCCAAGATCGCCATGCTGTCCGCGATGTACGGCGGCACCAGCGGCGACGCGCCCAAGCTGCTCGCCGTGATGCGGCAGCGCTTCCCGAAGGCGTACGCCTTCGTGGAGGAGGCCGCCCGCGCGGGCGAGGACGGGCGGCTGGTCCGGTCCTGGCTCGGCCGCACCTGTCCGCAGCCGTCGGCGCGGTGGCGCGAGCTGGTGTCCGGGCCGGACGGCACGCGGGCGGCCCGCGACCGCGGCCGGTTCACCCGGAACTTCGTCGTCCAGGCCACCGCCGCGGAGTGGGCGCTGACGCTCATGGCCGTGCTGCGCGGACGGCTGTCCGACCCGGCCCGGCTGGTGTTCTTCCAGCACGACGAGGTCATGGTGCACTGCCCGCTCGACCTGGCCGACGAGGTCCGGGCCGCGGTGGCGGCGGCGGCCGAGGAGGCGACCCGGCTGCTGTTCGGCCCGACGCCGGTCCGGTTCCCGATGGAGGCCGTCGCGGTCGCCCGCTACGCCGACGCGAAGTAGCACGCCGCCGGGTTCGCGATGTCACACGGCCGGGGCGACACGCCGGGAGGTGACGGCGATCCAGACGGTGAAGAGCCCGACGGCCACGGCGACGGCGGCCCCCAGCACGCCGTATCCGGCGACGCCGACGACCACCCCGGCCACGATCGTGCCGGTGGCGCCGCAGACGTTCATCAGCAGGTCGGACAGGCCCTGCACGGCCGGGCGGCGCTCGATCGGCACCGACTCGGTCAGCATCGCCGAGCCGGAGACCAGCCCGCACGACCAGCCGACGCCGAGCAGGAGGAGCCCCGCGCCGACCTGCGTGACGTCGTGGTGCCCCGCGGACCCGGCCAGTACGGCGGCGCAGATCAGCACGCCCATGCCGATGAGCATGACGTTCAGCCTGCCGATGCGGTCGGCGAGCCAGCCGACGACCGGCGACAGCACGTACATGCCGGCGATGTGGACACTGATCACGATGCCGATGACCGAGATGGACGCGCCCCCGTGATCGAGGTGCACCGGCGTCATCGACATGACCGACACCATCGCGGTGTGGCTGATCGCGATGCCGACCAGCGCCCGGCGGGCCCGCGGAGCGTCGCGGAGCACCTCCCAGGCGGTGCGGAGTGTCCGGCGGCCGCGATCCGGCGCGGCGGCCCCCGCCGCCCCACCTCCGGACCGGACTTCGGCGGGGTCCTCACCGCGCCGGCCGGACCTGTCCGCACGGTCGGTCTGGTCCGCACGGTCGGTCTGGTCCGCACGGTCCAATCTGTCCGCACGGTCGGTACGGTCCGCCGGCGTGACCGGCTCGGCGATCCGCCGGGCGAGGATGAACGGGTCAGGACGCAGCCCGATGTTGATGATCAGCGCGGTGACGGCGAAGGTGAGCGCGGAGAGAGCGAACGGCCCCGCGGCGCCGGTCAGGCCCAGGGGTTCGGCCACCGCCTTGGCGGGCTCGACCAGGTTGGGTCCGACCACGGTGCCGACGGTGGAGGCCCAGACCACCCACGAGAGGTGGCGGGCGGCGTGGCCGGGAGGGGCCAGGTCGGTCGCCGAGTAGCGCGCGGCCAGGTTGCCCGCGCTTCCGCCGCCCATGAGGACGAGGCCCGCGAGGAGGAGCTGCCACGATCCCAACCCGATCGCGACCACCGCGATGACGGAGCCCAGGAAGGCGCTGGCGTAGGCGAGGGTCAGCCCGGCCCGCCGCCCGCCGCGCCCGGAGGCCTGGGCGGTGGGCAGTGCCAGCAGCGCAGCGCCGAGCACGGTGGCGGTGCCGGCGAACCCGCTGATCACCGTGGACCCGGACAGCCGGTTCACGACCAGGGAACTGAGGGCCACCCCGACGGCGACTCCCACCCCGCTGACGGTCTGCGCGGCGGACAGCACGATGAGCACGCGCCGCTGCACACGGGACACGTTTACGGGGATTTTGATGGGGGTCGTCGTCATGCGGGAAGTTTGCCATGACTCATCACGGACAGTTCATCACATAGGTGTGAAACTGCCCCAAAGTGCTTGCCGTATGCTCGCGGCGGAATCGCCCCAGTCGTAGTCGGGTGACGTCACGGTGATCGAGTACGCCTGGCCGTCGGCCTCGACGTAACGGGTCATCCGGTGCATGGTGACCTGGCTGGAGTTGGTGTAGGTGTACTCCCAGTCGGCCGCCGGCCAGCGGTAGTCGGTCTCGCCCAGGTGCACCTGCGTGTAGTCGTCGTACTTGGCCCGCTGCTCGGACGCCTTGAGCGCGGCGAGACTCCCGTCGGCGATCTTCCGGACGACGATGCTCTGCGCGCTGTCCTTGGGCCCGGAGAACGTGGTCGCACCCGACTGCGCGGACACCGTCCAGTTCCTGGGCACGGCGACGGACACGCCGCCGCCGGACAGGGTCGTGTAGCCCTTGGGCGTCTCGAAGCCGGTCTGTTTCCCCGCGTCCGCGCCGCCGCCTCCCGCCGCGTCTCCGGCCCGCGCCGCCGCGGCGCTCGGCTCTCCGGCGGACCGGGCGCCCTGGTCCGCGGAGCCGCCGGGGAGCACCAGGAGGACCACCGCGACGATCACGCCGATGACCGCGAGCGCCGCCACGGCGATGAGAACGGTGGACCTGCCCCCCTCGCGGCCGAGCCTGTCCTCGGCCCGGCGGCGGCCTTTGGATCGGCTCCCGCTCCGGCCCTTACCGGCCGTTGCTGCGGTCGCTGCGGTTTCCGAGTCCCCGGCGATGCCGGCGCCTGTGGAGTGCCTGGCGCTCCTGGAGCCCCTTGTGCCGGACACGGGTTCCTGCTCGGGCTTGCTGTGCGCGCCTTCGGTGCGCCTCCTGACCCGGCCGGGGCCGGTCGCGAAGGGATCGTCCGATCCGGCGGCCACCGTGGTGACCGGGTCCCGCCCGAGCTGACCGGGCAGGTCGGTGGGCGCGGGAGCGGGCCACATCGCGTCGGCCCGGCGTTCCGGCGCGTGCGTGGATCCCGAGGGGCTGCCGAACGGATCGAAGGGCGGCGCGGACTCGAGCGGCGGCGCGGAGCCGTACGGGACGGAGGCGCCGTCCGTGCCGTGCCGTACGGGAACGGGGGGCGCGGGCGGGAGCGGCGCGGACAGGGGGTCGCGTGGCGGCGCGGCGTGCCCGCCGGTGGAGGCGCCCGTGGAGGCACCCGTGGAGCCGCCCGCAGTGCCCGTCGTGCCGGGCCCGGCCGCTCCGCCGTCCATCCGATGGGCGGCGGAGGTCTGCGCGGCGGAGTAGCCGCCGGACGGGCTCGCCATCGGGTCGAAGGGCACCCGGACCGGCCCGGACGGAGTCTCGATGATGCGCGACGGCAGCGGCCCCGAGGGAATCTCCAGCGGCGGCAGCAGCTGCACGGGGGTGGAGTCCTGCGGGGTCGGCATCGCGGCCCGGTGCCCGGGCATCGTGATCCCCGCTCCGTGGCTCTGCAGGATCCGTTCCAGCATGTCGGCGACCTGCGCGGCCCCGATCCGGTCAGCGGGGTTCTTGCGGAGCAGGCCCTCGATGACGGGCAGCAGGGTGCCGGCGCGCTGCGGCCGGGCCGGTTCCCGCGTGAGCACCGCGCCGAGCACGGCGACCGCGTCCGGCCCCTCGTACGGCGGGTGGCCCTCGACCGCGGCGTAGAGCGTGGCGCCGAACGACCACAGGTCCGCCGCGTGGGTGACCGGGCGGCCCTGGAGCCGCTCCGGCGGGATGTACGCCGGCGAGCCCATCAGCAGGCCGGTCTGGGTGATGGTGACGTCGCCTTCGATGGCGGCGATGCCGAAGTCGGTGAGCACCACCCGGTCGGCCGTGAGCAGCACGTTCCCCGGCTTGACATCGCGGTGCATGATCCCGGCCGCGTGCGCGTGGCGCAGCGCGTCGAGTACGCGGATGCCGATCTCGGCGGCCTGCACGACGGGCAGCGGCCCGCTCTGCCGCACGGCCTGCTCCAGCGACCAGGCGCGGACCAGCTCCATGACGATCCAGGGCCGCCCGTCCTCCTCGACGACGTCGTGGACGGTGACGATGCCCGGGTGGCTGAGTCTCGCCGCTGAGCGCGCCTCGCGCAGCACGCGCTGGTGGGCGCCGTGGGTGCCCGCCTGGTCGAGACCGAACGGCAGGATGAGCTCCTTGACCGCGACGTCGCGGTCGAGCAGCACGTCATGGGCATGCCAGACCATGCCCATGCCGCCACGGCCGACCGGTGAGAGGAGGCGGTAGCGCCTGCCGACGAGCCGTCCCTGCCCTTCGGGCACCGGTCCGGCCGTACCTCCTCCGATGGGACCCTGACCCTCCGGCATGGAGGGGACCATACCGAGCAAGCGATCGGTTGTCATGCCCTGGTCCCCAATTCTGGCTCAGTCCGCACAAATCCCCCCAAGACCCGATCCGCGCGAATTCACAAGATATGTGAGGCTGACAACCGATGTTAGGGTCAAAGCAGGGTCAAAGGGAATTCATGCCTCAGTCAGGGCCTCCAGCGCGGCCGTGAACGCCTCCATGGGAGGGCTGACCAGACCCGCTCCCACCTGGCCCGTTCCCGCGACCCGACCGGCGATCCCGGTGTTGACGACCGGAAGCAGCCCGGTGCGCGCGACCAGGGTGACGTCGACCCCCACCGGCGTGCCGCGGAACCCGAGCCCCGGGATCTGGTACGCGGGGTGCTCGGCCAACGTGATCTCGTACATCGAGGTCGTCGCCGCGACCGCGTCCGACACGTCGCCGCCGACGAAGCGCACGATCGCCGGCGCGGCGGCCATGGCGAAGCCGCCGAGCCCCGTCGTCTCCGTGATCGTGGAGTCGCCGATGTCCGGGTTGGCATCCGCCGGGCCGTACGCGCCGAGGTAGAGGCCGTCGGGAACCCCCGCGGGGCCGGTGAACCAGCGGTTCCCGAGCCCGGAAACCTGGATTCCGAAATCGGTCCCATTGCGCGCCATCGCCACGACGAGGCTGGAGCCGGGCACATCTCTCGCGGCGTCGGCGCTCACTTTCGCCGCCGCCATTCCCGCGTTCAGGAAGAAATGATCGTTTCCATTGATAAATCGCAACACCTCGGCGGCGTGCTCGGGGGCGGCCTCCACGACGGCGGGCGCGAGCTCCCGCACCATCAGCGAGGTGGCCGCGCGGTTGCGGTTGTGGAGCTCGTCGCCCATCTGCAGAGCCTGCGCGATCATGGTGCGCAGGTCGAGGGGCCCGCTCCTGTCCAGCGCCGCCTGGAGCGCCGGCCCCAGCACGTCGCCCATCCAGCACAGCCGGTCGATCACCTCCGGGCCGTACGCGCCGTACCGCAGCACCTTGCCCAGTCCCTCGTTCAGCGAGCAGTACGCGGTGCCGCCGTGCTCCGCGTCGGCCACCTCCAGCATCCACATCGAGGGGCTGACCACGCCCGCCATCGGTCCGACCGTCCGGTGATGGTGGCAGGAGTCGAGCGTGATGCCGGTCCCGGCGGCGAGCCGCCCCTCCGCGTCCTCGGGAGAGGAGGCGAGCCCCTCGAAGAGCATCGCGCCGATCAGCGCCCCGCGCATCGGCCCGGAGGCGCGCTCCCAAGTGATCGGCGGCCCCGCGTGCAAGAACGTGCCGGGTTCCAGACCGAGCACGTCACGGGCCGGACGTACGCCGACGAGCCGGGGACGGGCGGACAGCATCCGGCCGACGGCGGTCGCGTTCGCCCGCTCCCTGCGCGGATCGGCGAGCACCGCGGCCAGGGCGGCGGCGGTGCCGGGGACGGGCGGGCGCCAGTCGACCTCGGTCCTGGCCACGGCCTGCTGGTCCAGGGCCTCGCCGAGCACCGCGGTCCCGGCCGTGATCACGTGGGGCTCGCGGCTCAGCATCGACAGCGTCATCGAGGTCATCTGGCTCCTATCAGGTCGGTCGCGGTCGGTTCAGCGGGGTGTCACGCGGGTGGTTCGACGGCCGGCTTCGCGCGGGGTCGCGGCCGGGCCGGTCCGCCGCCTCAGGGGATCGCACGGGGCGGCGGTCTCAGGCACCGGTGTGAGCACGCGCGAGGTCGCGCGCATGCCGGGCGGCCGCCGCGTTCGACGTGAAGACGGCGGCGCCCGCCTCGTTCAGCCGGGCCGCCTGGGCGCGCAGGCCCTGCGGGTCGCCGTCCGTGCCGACGAGCGCGACGACCACGGCGACCCCGCGCTCGCACGCCCGCGCGACGCCCGGGGCGAGTTCCGCCGAGGGATCGGGGTCGGCCCCGTGGCCCAGCACCACGTCGAGGAGGACCACGCCGGACTCGACGGCGTCCAGCGCCTCCAGACGGAGCGTCGGGTCGATCATCGGGTGCGCCCGGCCGCGGGTGTACTCGTCGTCGCCGAAGTCGATGAACTCGCCCGTCCCGGCGATGAGGGCGGCCTCGGTGCACAGCGTGCCGCCCGAGTAGAGCCCGCGCAGCGGCCCGCCTCCCGCGCCGCCGGGCGCCCCGGGTGACCCGGGTGAACCGGCTGCACGGTCTGACGTGCGCTCCTTCGCCGGCCGTGCGGGCCATTCGGGCCATTCGGGCACCTCGCGACCGAGGGCGCGGAGGACCTCCTCCACGGCGGCCGTGAGGTCGTCCTGGCCCGGTCCGAGCAACGCCGTGACGACCTTCGTGCCGAGCCCGAGATCCTGTACGGCCCGCGCCACCTCGGCGGCGGGCGGCTTGGAGACGAGGACGATCAGCTCGGTCGCCGGGTCGGCGTCGAGAGCACGCAGCGCCTGGATCGTCGAGCGCCCGGCCACCTCGGCCGACAGGTCGCGGCCGCCCACGCCGAGCAGGTGGCTCACGCCCACGCCGGCCAGGTCGAGCAGGCTCGTCACCTGCTGCGCACCCGTGCCGGAGGCGGCCACGACGCCGACCGGGCCGGGGCGCAGCACGTTGGCGAAGCCCAGCCCCGCGCCGCCGATCACGGCGGTCCCGCAGTCGGGCCCCATCACCAGCACGCCCTTCTCCCGGGCGCGGTCCTTGAGCAGGATCTCCTGCTGGACTGGGACGTTGTCACTGAAGATCATGACGGAGAGGCCGGCCTCGACGGCGTCGGCCGCCTCCAGGAAGGCGTACTCCCCGGGAACGCTCACCAGGGCGACCGTCGCGTCCCGGGCCGCCGCGTGCGCCGCCGCCCGGGTGGTGCGCGGCGGACGCCGCTCCCCTCGAGAGGCGCCGGCCGCCTCCCTGGCCGCGAGCCGCCGCTCCAACTCGGCCGCGGCCTCCCGTACGGCGTCGTCCGACGTGGCCCTGATCGCGACGAGCAGATCGCCCGGCGTGGCCGGGGGCACCGCGAAGCCCGCGTCGCGGGCGAGGCTCACGTTGAGCTCCGTGGCCATCGCGACGATCGCCACGGTGACTCCGGGCAGTCCCGCGAGCGCCTGGCTGACCCGCATCAGGCTCACCGAGTCGTGGTAGACCCCCGCGCGCACTTCGACCAGATCGTTCAAGGACGCTTCCTCCCGCGGCTTCCGGTGCCGACTGCCGTGCTGTTTGCCGTACTGCTTGTACTGCTTGTACTGCCTGCTTGTACTGCTTGTACTGCTTGCCGTGCTGTTCGTCGTGCTGTTCGTCGTGCTGAGCGGCGCGGCGCGCCGCCTCAACGGCCGCCGGGCCACGACCGCAGCGCGAGGACCGCGGCCAGGCCCGTCCGCACGCCCCAGGCGAGATCGGCGCCGGAGGTGTGACCGAGACGCAGCAGGCGGTGCGCCGCCGAGTCGAGCGGCTGGTGCCCCGCGATGCCGCGCAGTACGCCGAGCACCTCCGCGCTCGCCTCGCCGCGCGCCGCGCAGTGCAGCAGCGTGGCCGAGATGGGCGTCGTCCTCGCGCGGGCGTCGTAGGTCACCGCGGCTGCCAGCCAGTCGGCCAGCCACACCGCCCTCGGCGCGCTCGCCGCGAGGCCCAGATGGCGCAGCGTGACCAGCAGCCCGCACAGCATGTCGTCGCCGCTGGGCGTCAGCCCCGGCCCGAGACCGAGAAGCCGTTCCGCCGCCCCGATGCCGTCCACCAAGGAGCCCGACAGGCAGCCGGAGGCGAGCAGTCCGGGCGCGCCGGTGAGGTCCAGGCCCGGCCGCCGCTGTGACCGGTCGCAGATGTCGCCGAGCAGCGGCAGCGCCCGCGCGAGGCGGGCCGGCTCCGCGGCGCCGAGCGGCGGGGCCGGGTCCCACCAGCGGCGCACCCGCACGCCGACGCCGCCCAGCCCGATGGAGCCGTCACCGACCCAGCACTCGTCTCCCAGAGGAAGGCGGTCGAGCGGCCCTGCCAGCACCACGGCGTTGGGCAGGCGGGTGGCCTCCCCGCTGACCAGGGCGATGACGTGTGGCTCGCACTCGCTCCTGACCTCCAGATAGACGGCGAGCGGGAACGCAGCCAGCACGCGGGCGGGACGGCGCGGCGACTCGAGAGCCGGGCGCAGCGCGACGCTGGCGGCCCCGCCGATCTGGGCGCGGCCTCCCACGCCTCCCGAGGGGCGTGCCGGGGAGCGCCGCGCTCTCGGACGTGTGTCGACGGTCACCCGAACCTCCCCGTTGAGCGCGTCAGAGCCGACGCTAGAACGCCGCCCTCGGGCTCCGTACGGAGAAAGCTGCCAACAGTGGGCCAAATGCTTGGCTCTTCCTGACAGTCGGATTGTTGGGCACAATCGGCCTGAGCCGCACATATCCCTCGAAGCTCGACCTCGGAGCGCACGATGATGAGCGATCCCGCCGCGCCGGCGATGAGGCTGGCCAGCACAGGAACCATCCTCCACGGCGTCTCAGTCGGGGAGGTGCTCGGTGTGTCGACGCTGGCCGACGCCCGTCTCATCGCGGGCAAGAGCGGCCTCGACCGCATCGTGCAGCGCCTCAACGTCATGGAGGTGCCCGACATCCTCGCCTGGGTGAAGCCGCACGAGCTGCTGCTCACCACGGGATACCCGTTGCGCAACACTCCACAGTCGCTGGACTGCCTGGTGGCGGATCTCGACGAACGCGGGCTGGCCGCGCTGGCGATCAAACTCGGGCGGTACCTCGACGAGCTGCCGGAGGAGATGGTCGAGCAGGCCGACAGGCTCGGCTTCCCGCTGATCCTGCTGCCCAACGACGTGGGTTTCGACGACATCCTCAACCAGGTGCTCACGGACATCCTGAACCGCCAGGCCGCGCTCCTGGCCAGGGCGGAGGAGGCGCACCGGGCGCTGGTCCAGATCGTGCTCGCCGGAGGCGGCATGCGCGAGGTCACCGCGGAGGTCGCCGGGCTGCTCGACGTGGCCGTCGCCGCGCTGGACGCCGGCGGCCGGATCCTGGCCACGGCCGGTGACGCCGAGCGCGTGGCGGCGCTGCGCGAGACCTGCCGCGCCGTGGGAGGAACGCTCCAGGAGCAGCCGTCACCGGGCGCGCGGGTGCCGTCCGGCTCGCTCGCGCCGGTCATGGCGTCGGACGGGAACCACGCGGTGGTGCCCGTCGTGGCGGGCGGCCACCATCACGGGAGGATCGTGGCGTTCAGCGCCTCCGGCGCGCTGACCCCGAGCGACATCGGCATCCTGGAGCGCGCCGCGACGGTCGCCGCTCTCGTCGTGACCAAGCAGGAGGCGGTGACCGCCGTCGAGAGCAAGTACCGCGCCGACTTCCTGCGCGACGTGCTCACCGGCAGAGGCGGCGTCCGCGTCGCCGAGCGCGCCCGCGCGTTCGGCTGGGACCTGGAACGCCCGGTCAGCGTGCTGGTCGCCGAGATCGACCCGGACGCCGACGAGCGTCCCGCCCAGGACCGCATGCTCGCCGCCTGGCAGTCCGCCGTGCGCAGGTACGACCCGCGCGGCGCGGTGGCCGGCTTCTCCCACGAGGTCGTCGCCGTCGTCGGAGCGGGGATCGACACCGTCCGGCTGGCAAGGGACGCGCTCACCGCGGTCTCCGACTGCACGTTCTCCACCGGCCTGAGCCGGGTCGCCGGAGGCGCCGACCTGCTCCCCGGCGCGTACGGCCAGGCGCTCAAGGCCGCGCGGGTCGGCCGTCAGCTGCACGGGGCCGGGGCGGTCGCGCACTTCGACGAGCTCGGTGTCTACCGGCTGCTCTCCCTGGTGAACGACACGGACGAGCTGCACGCCTTCGTCCGCGAGACGCTCGGGTCGCTCGCCGGGGACGACGACGTGGAGAACGCGGACCTGCGCCGGACGCTCCAGGTGCTGCTGGAGACCAACCTCAACGTCGCGGAGACCGCCCGGAGGCTGCACTTCCACTACAACACGCTGCGCTACCGGATCGGGAAGCTGGAGCGGATGCTTGGCAACTTCACCGAGGACGCGCACCTGCGGCTCAACCTGACCCTGGCGCTCCACGTCCTGCGGATGCGGGGCATCTGAGATACGTACGGCGGGGCGGGAGCTCCTAAGCTGGCCCGGTGAAAGAGACATTCGAGCTGAACGACGACTACATCCCGCTCTGCGACCTGTTGAAGTACTGCTTCGTCACCGAGACGGGCGGCGCGGCCAAGCACTTCATCGCCGAGGGGAACGTCAGGGTGGACGGCGTGGTCGAGCTGCGCAAGGCGTGCAAGATCCGGGCCGGCCAGGTCGTCACCGGCGAGGGCTTCGAGATCCGGGTCGTCGCCCCCCGCGCGTGAAATCGCCTCTGGTTTGGCACAAGATGCCCGTGTGTAATGGAAATCGCGGGCCTAATGTGCCCGCAACAGCAGTGCCGCGCTGGGATGCCCGCGGGGTGGCCACCGGACGTCGGCCCAGGTAACAAAGGGGCTTGCATGGCTTTCGGCTGGAAGTTGCATGGCGACGGAAAGAACCTGCCACCGGGCGAGGTAGTAAAACCCGACGAAAGGCTGAGCTGGCCGCGCATGGTCGGCTTCGGCGCCCAGCACGTGATCGCGATGTTCGGCGCGACGTTCGTCTTCCCCCTGATCATGGGACTGGACGCGAACCTCGCGATCATGATGTCCGGTGTCTCCACGATCCTGTTCCTGCTCATCGTGCAGGGGAAGATCCCGAGCTATCTCGGCACCTCGGCGTCGTTCGTCGGTGCCGTGGCCGCCATCCGGGCCGCGCAGGGCGACAGCGCCACGGTCACTGGAGCGATCCTGGTCGCGGGCCTGGTCCTCGCGGCGGCTGGTGTCGCGATCCACTACCTGGGCGTACAGATCATCCACAGGATCTTCCCGCCGGTCGTGACCGGTGCGGTGGTCATGCTGATCGGGTTCGGGCTGGCCTATGTCGTCGCCGACGTCTACTGGCCGCAGGACCACTGGATCGCCCTGGTCACCATGGCCGCGACCGGGGTGTTCCTCGTGCTGTTCAAGGGCTTCCTCGGTCGGATCGCCATCCTGCTCGGGCTCGTCTTCGGATTCGTCCTCTCCTGGGTGCTCGACCTGACCATCGGGAAGATCACCGCGCCCGGAGGGGACGGCAAGATCACGACCCACTTCCGGGTCGACTTCAGCGCGGTGGAGAAGGCCGACCTGTTCGGCTGGCCCAACTTCCACGGTCCAACGTTCCAGGTGTCGGCCATCGTCCTCGTACTGCCCGCCGTCATCGCGCTCATCGCGGAGAACGTCGGCCACGTCAAGGCCGTGGGCGAGATGACCGGTGTGGACGTCGACCCCTCCATGGGCCGCGCCGTCGCGGCCGACGGCATCGCGACGGCCGTCGCGACCTCCGTGGGCGGCTCGCCCACCACCACGTACGCCGAGAACATCGGCGTCATGGCGGCAACGAGGGTCTACTCGACCGCCGCCTACTACATCGCGGCGATCATCGCGATCCTGTTCGGCCTGATCCCGAAGTTCGGTGCGCTCGTCGCCGCCACGCCCGGCGGCGTGCTCGGCGGCATCACGGTCATTCTGTACGGCATGATCGGCCTGCTGGGCGCGAAGATCTGGATCGAGAACCGGGTGGACTTCTCCGACCCGGTGAACATGGTCCCGGTCGGCGCCGGGATCATCCTCGCGGTCGGCCCGGTGAGCCACCAGATCACCGGCGACTTCTCGCTGGCCGGCATCGCCCTCGGCACCTTCGTGGTGCTCGGCGGCTACCACCTTCTCCGTGCCCTCGCGCACGGCCCGAGAAAGGAGGTCTCCGGTGGAGAGATCGGATTCGAGCGGGACGCCGCGGTCTGACCCTCCGCCGGGAAACCCACGGCAGGCTCCACCACTCCGGAGTAAGACGACCTCGTGAAACCACCTCCGTTCGAGTACCACGCCCCCGTCTCGGTGAGTGAGGCCCTTGAAGCCCTCGCCGCGACGGGGCCGCACGGCAAGGTTCTGGCCGGCGGCCAGAGCCTGATCCCGCTGCTCAACATGCGGCTGGTCGCGCCGTCCCACCTCGTCGACATCAACCGGATCGGCGAGCTGGACACGCTCACGGCAGGCGCGGACGGCGTCCGCGTGGGAGCGCTGGCCCGGCACGCGACCGTCGAGCGCTCGACTGAGGCGGCCGCGGTCCAGCCGCTCCTGCGCCAGGCCCTGCGGCTGGTCGCGCACCCGGTGATCAGGAACAGGGGGACCGTGGTCGGCAGCCTCGTGCACGCCGACCCGTCCGCCGAGATGCCCGCCGTCCTCGCCCTCCTCGGCGGGTCCGTACGGCTCGCGTGCCTCGGCGGCGAGCGAGAGGTCGCCGCGGCGGACTTCTTCACCGGGCCGATGGAGTCGGCGGTCGAGCCGGGCGAGCTCGCGGTGTCGGCGTTCTTCCCGGCTCCGCCGCCGCGTTCGGGCACCGCCTTCCGCGAGGTGTCCCGGCGGCACGGTGACTACGCCGTGGCGGGCATGGCCGCGCTCGTCACCCTCGACGAGGACCTGCGGATCGCCTCCGCCCGGGTCGCCTGCGTGAGCGTCGGCCCGGGGCCGGTCGTCGTCGATGTTTCCGACGCCTGCGCCAGGCGGCCGGCGGCGTCCGTCCCGTGGGACGCGGTGGCGGCGGCCGTACGGGACCGGATCGACCCCGAGGGGGACATCCACGCGACGGCCGGGTACCGGCGGCACCTCACCGGGGTGCTGGCCGAGCGGGCGCTCAAGGACGCCGCGCGGAACGCGGGAACGGAGGCCGCTCATGAGTGACGGAACCACCCGGTACGCCATCACGCTCGTGGTCAACGGCGTGGTCAGGGAGGCGGCGGTGCCCGCCCGGCGGCTGCTGTCCGACTGCCTGCGCCACGACCTGGGGCTGACCGGCACGCACGTCGGCTGCGAGCACGGCGTCTGCGGGGCGTGCACGGTGCTGCTCGACGGCGAGCCCGTCCGGTCCTGCCTCACGTTCGCCGTGACGGTCGACGGCCACGAGATCACCACCGTGGAGGGCCTGGCGAAGGACGGCGAGCTCTCTCCCGTGCAGCGCGCCTTCACCGAATGCCACGGCCTCCAGTGCGGCTTCTGCACCCCCGGCTTCCTCTGCACGGCGACCGCCTTCCTCCGCGACAACCCGGTGCCGACGGACGAGGAGGTGCTGGTGGCCGTCTCCGGCAACCTGTGCCGGTGCACCGGCTACCAGAACATCGTCAAGGCCGTGCACCGCGCCGCGGAGATCCAGGCGGAGATCCAGCCGGGGCTCACGGCGGAGACCGGGCCCGGAGAGTCAGGGAGAACGGCGTGACGACGAAGCTCTTCGGCGAACCGGTCCGCCGGCGCGAGGACGCCCGGCTGGTCACCGGCCAGGGCCGTTACCTGGACGACCTCGGACCGGGCGCGCTGGCCGCCGCCTTCGTCCGGTCCCCGCACGCGCACGCCCGCATCAAGGACATCGACGTGTCGGCCGCGCTGGACGTGGAGGGCCTGGTCGCCATCTACACCTGGGAGGACCTGCCCGGGGCGCTGGCCGAGCCGCTGCCGCTGCTCATCCCGCATCCCGCGCTCACCCATGGCCGTACGGCGTACCCGCTGGCCAAGGACATCGTGCGGCACGTCGGCGAGCCCGTCGTGATGGTGGTCGCCGAGGACCGCTACGTCGCCGAGGACGCCTGCGCGCTGATCGAGGTCGAGTACGAGTTCCTCAAGCCGGTCGTCGGCGTCGAGGAGGCGGTGCAGGGCGGCAACCTCGTCCACGAGGACGTGCCCGGCAACGTCGGCGCGCACATGGTCCAGGAGGTGCCGTCCCGGGACGGCCGGTCTGCCGCCGAGATGATCGGCGCCGCGCCGCACACCCTGGAGTTCCGGCTCGACATCGAGCGCAGCGCGTGCATGCCCCTCGAAGGCAAGGGCGTGTACGCCCGCTGGGACGCCGACGACCAGTCGCTGCGGGTCTACTCCTCCACCCAGACGTCCACCAGCGTGCGGATGGCGATCGCGGCCAAGCTCGGCCTGCCGCTGCCCAAGGTCGAGGTGATCGCGCCCGACGTCGGCGGCGGCTTCGGCGTGAAGATCGTGCACCCGTGGCCGGAGGAGATCCTCATCCCCTGGGCGGCCCGGACGCTCGACCGGGAGGTCAAGTGGACCGAGGACCGCCGGGAGCACTTCGTCTCCTCGGCCCACGAGCGGGCCCAGGTGCAGCACGTCAGGGTCGGCTTCGACGACGACGGCCGCATTCTCGGCCTCGACGTGACCATCCTGCACGACCACGGCGCGTACACGCCGTACGGGATCATCGTGCCGATCATCACCTCCACCCAGCTGCTCGGGCCGTACAAGATCGGGGCCTATCGGGTGGAGTTCTCCTCGATCTACACCAACACGGTGCAGGTCACGCCGTACCGGGGCGCCGGCCGCCCGCAGGGCGTCTTCTGCATGGAGCGGACGATGGACCGCGTCGCCGCCTATCTGGGCCGGGACCGGACCGAGGTCAGGGCGGCCAACTTCATCGGGCCCGCCGAGTTCCCCTACGACCAGCGCCTGATCTTCCAGGACGGGCGGCCGCTGATCTACGACAGCGGGAACTACCCCGAGTCGCTGCGGATGCTCAAGGAGCTGATCGGCTGGGACTCCTTCCCCGAGATGAAGGCGCGGGCCGCGGCCGAGGGACGCCGGATCGGCATCGGCGTCGGCTGCTATGTCGAGGGCACCGGCGTCGGCCCGTACGAGGGCGGCCACGTGCAGGTCACCTCCGACGGCCGGGTGCACGTCTCGACCGGCCTGACCTCGCAGGGGCAGGGCCACGAGACCGTGTTCGCGCAGATCGCCGCCACCGAGCTGGGGGTGCCGATCGAGAAGGTGTCCGTCGTCACGGGGGACACCCGCCGCTTCGGGTACGCCGTGGGCACCTTCGCCTCGCGCGCCGCCGTGATGAGCGGCAACGCGATCGCGCTCGCCTGCCGCAAGGTGCGCGAGAAGGCGCTGCGGATCGCCGCGGACGCCCTGGAGGCCGACCCGCGCGACCTGGAGATCACCGACGGGATCGTCCACGTCGCCGGGACGCCGTCCGCGTCGATCCCCCTCGCCACCGTGGCCGTGCTGTCCAACCCGCTCCGGTACGCGTTCGACGAGGAGGCCAAGCGCGCCACCCAGTTCTCCGGCGCGACGTCGATGGACCGGCCCCCGGTGGAGGAGGGGGAGGAGCCCGGACTGGAGGGAAAGGACTACTACTCGCCGATCAGGTCGACGTTCGCCTCCGGTATGCATGCCGCGATCGTGGAGACGGACCCGGAGACCGCGGAGATCACGATCCTTAGGTACGCCGTCGTCCACGACTGCGGCAAGCTGATCAACCCCATGATCGTCGAGGGGCAGATCCACGGCGGCGTCGCCCAGGGAGTGGGCGGGGCGCTCTACGAGAAGATGGTCTACGACGAGCACGGCCAGCTGCTCAACGCCTCGTTCATGGACTTCCTGATGCCGTACGCCACCGAGGTGCCGCGCATCGAGACCGCCCATCTGGAGACGCCCTCGCCGCTGAACCCCCTGGGTATCAAGGGCGCCGGCGAGGCCGGGGTCATCCCGGTGTCCGCGGTGATCGCCTCGGCTGTCGAGGACGCCGAGGGCATCACCATCGACCGGATGCCCATCTCGCCGTCCGATCTGCACACCCTGCGCCTACGGCTCGCGGGCTGAGGAGGGCATGCCTGGACATCACCACGCACGAAGCGACTCCATGTCGCGCATGATCGATCGGGCTTCCTCGCGATCGTCCGGGTCGTCGGCGACGGCGAGGGCCTCGCGACGCGCCGTCTCGGCGCGTCGCAGGCGCCAGGCCAGCACGATCGCTTCGCGGATGACCTCGTCGGGAGCTTGACCGTCGGCTGTGAGTTCGGCCAGCGCGGCTTCGGTGCGCTGATCGGCCTGGAAGGTAACCACCCTCATGTCGGCGTCAGAGGCCCAGAGTGAGCCGCAGCCCTTCTGCGACCCTGCGCAGTTCGGCGTCTCGCGCCTCTCCGGTCTTGCGCGTGAACTCCTTCTTGCTGACCACCGAGAGCAGCGCGCAGTGTGCCAGGCGGTCGCCCACTTTCGGCAAGGTCGCGGCGGTCAACCCGACATCGGGGACGAGGGGCACCACGGTGATGTCGTCGCGCAGGTCGTACACCTCGGGGGCGCCCACCTGCTGGTCATCCGATTGATCTAATGGGAGGAAATGTCCACTGTGAGGCGCTTGCGGAACACCCAGTAGCTCCACCCCTGGTACACGAGCACGGCGGGAAGCGCGATCAGGCCGATCCAGGTCAGCATCGTCAGCGTGTACGGAGCCGAGGCGGCCTCGGCCAGCGTGAGACCCGGCAGGGGCGCGGGCCACATGGCGCCGAACAGCGTGGCCGTGGTCAGCACGATCGACAGTGCCGTGGCGGTGAAGGCCCAGCCCTCGCGCCGCCGCCAGACGAGGGCCACGCCCGCCGTCAGCGCCGCCATCGCGAGGACGGCGCACGCCCACAGCCAGGGGGAAGCGGACCAGTTCGGCACGTCCATCGCCGATGCGGGGATGGAGGGCAGCGCGACGACGCCGACCGGGACGGCCGCGGCCGCGGCCAGCAGGGCCGCGCGCCGGGCCCGTGCGCGCACCGGCCCCGTCGTCTTCAACGTCACGAACACCGCGCCGTGCAGGATCGCGACCGACAGGGACAGCAGGCCGCCGATAACGGTCGCGAGCACCGTGTCGTACAGGAGGTTGCCGAAGACGGCGCCCCACAGGAAGGCGGTGAGCACGCTGCCGGCCACGATCCCGGCGTCGCACAGCGCGCGCTCCCGCCCGGGGCGGACCTTGCCGCGCCACTCCAGGCCGACGCCGCGCACGATCAGGCCGGCCACGATCAGGAACATCGGCAGGTAGAAGCTGCTGAGCAGGCCCGAGTACCACGCGGGGAAGGCGGCGAACATCGCCCCGACGGCCGTGATCATCCAGACCTCGTTGCCGTCCCAGACGGGTCCGATCGTGCCGATGACCTGCCGGCGCTCCGCCTCGCTCCGGGAGAGCAGTGGGAGCAGCGCGCCCACGCCGAAGTCGAACCCCTCCAGCACGAAGTAACCCGTCCAGAGGAACGCGATAACAATGAACCAGAACGTCGTCATCGTGAGTCTCCTCAGTACATGAGGGTCGGCGTGAGCCGTGCCGCGTCGGGGTCGGCGGCGGTGAGGGTGGGGTCGGGGATGGTGGGCGGCTGCTCGGGACCGGCCTTCACATGCCGCACCAGCAGGGCCGCCTCGGCCACGGCGAGCACGCCGTACAGGACGGTGAAGACGCTCAGGGAGATCGCGACCTCGGCGAGGCTCACCCCGGGCGAGACGCTCGCGGCGGTCAGCAGCTCGCCCTGGACGGTCCACGGCTGGCGCCCGATCTCGCTGAGCAGCCAGCCCGCGATGATCGCCATCATCGGCAGCGGGAGCGCCAGCACGCAGGCCCGGGCGAACCAGGACGGCACCGGCGCCGCCGCACGCTTCTCCCCGGTACGGCTGTCGTGCCGCCTACCGCGCTGCCTACCGCGCTGCCCACTGGGCTGCCCACCGCGCCGCTTCCTGGTGAGCCAGAGGCCGAGCACCGAGAGGCCGACCGTCGCCATGCCGAAGCCGATCATCACGCGGAACGACCAGAAGACCACGGGCACGTTCGGCGTGTAGTCGGCCGGGCCGAACTGCTCCTCATACCGCCGCTGGATGTCGTCCACGCCCTGGACGGTGGCGCCGGGGTCGTGGGCGGCGAGCAGGCTGAGCATGTTCGGCACCTCGACGCCGGGCACGATGGAGAAGGGCGCGCCCGCGGTGTCGCGGGTGAGGCCCTCGGCCGCGGCGAGCTTCATCGGCTGCTGCTCGTGCAGCAGCCGGCCGGACAGGTCGCCGGTCCCGGCGACCACGACCCCGGCGAGCGCCGTCATGACCAGCGCGCCGCGCAGGCTGGTCCGCCACATGTCGGTACGGCGGCGCAGCGGGATCGTGGCGTCCCCGTCCCCGTCGCCGGCGCCTGCCGTGGCGGGCTCGGCGGTCCGCCGGCCGGTGACCCCGAGGCCCCGCTCGCGCAGGATCCGGTAGCCGCTGACCGCCAGCACGAAGCCGCCCGCCACGACGAACGCGGCGGCGACGACGTGCGGGATCTGGGCGAGCGCGGTCGGGTTCGTGAGGACGGCCCACAGGTCGGTCATCCTGGCCCGGCCGTTCACCACCTCGTAGCCGACCGGGTGCTTCATCCAGGCGTTGGCCGCAAGGATGAAATATGCCGACAAATTGGACCCGATCGCCGCAGCCCAGATGGCCGCCAGGTGGAGCCGCTTGGGGAGCCGGTTCCAGCCGAAGATCCACAGGCCGAGGAAAGTCGACTCCAGGAAGAACGCGACCAGCGACTCCAGCGCGAGGGGCGCTCCGAACACGTCGCCGACGAAGGTCGAGTACTCGCTCCAGTTCATGCCGAACTGGAACTCCTGCACGATGCCGGTGACCACGCCCATCGCGAAGTTGATCAGGAACAGCTTGCCGAAGAACTTCGTGAGCGTGAGGTAGTGATCCTTGCCCGTGCGGTACCAGGCGGTCTGCAGCCCGGCGACGAAGGCGCCGAGCCCGATCGTCAAGGGTACGAACAGAAAGTGGTAGACGGTGGTCACCCCGAACTGCCACCGTGCCAGGTCTAGCGCGTCCATGTCCCCCTCGCGGGTGCCGGAGCTCTACAGGTCGTAGTTCTACTAACAGTAGTACTACAGCCTGTAGAGCAATTGGTGGGATGACTGCGCCGCGAGATCTTTGTCACAACCGAGGATCGATGCCCCCATGACCCTCGTTCGCGGCGCTTGCCCCGTTCGATCCGAGAATGCGGTCCCGGACGGTCCCGGCTTGAAGGGACCGGCGGCCTGACTCTCCGGGAACGCCTCCTGGGAGGCTTGGTCCCAATAATGGACACGTCATGCGAAACCGGCGTCCGCCGTTGGGCTGATTCGACGGTACGTCGCGCGAGGGACATCAGCCCGTGGCCTTCCGCGTGATCACGAGAACGGAGAGGGCCGGTCTCCCAAATGGGAGACCGGCCCTGTCCGCGCGTTACACGAGCTAGGAGACGGGCACGCCTCCTGCCTTCAGGTACGCGTGCAGATCGCCGATCTCGAAGCCCCGGCGCTTGATCTTGTTGACGAGCACGCGGAAGTCCGCGGCCAGGTTGGGCCGGAAGTGCAGCAGCAGGATGTCCCCGGAGCGCAACTGCTTGTCGGGCACCTGGTAGGCGATCTTGCCGCCGGGCTGCACGGTCGCGGTCCACATCACGATCGCCTTGATGCCGCATTCCGCGGCCGCCTGGGCGGTCGCCGCGTTGTGGTTGCCGAACGGCGGTCGGAACAGCGTGGGGCGCCGCCCGGTCTCCTTGCGGATGAGGGTGGACATCCCGCAGATCTCGGCCCGCTGCCTGTCGTAGCCGAGCGTCCGCAGGTTGGGGTGGGTGAGCGTGTGGTCCTCGATCGGCGCCCCGGCGTCCCGCAGTTCCCGGAAGTAGTCCCACTGGCCGGCGCCCACGTACCGGCCGCCTCCGGAGGCGCCGTCGGGGGACCCCTTGGCCTCGACCGCGTCCCGCATGGCGAACACCGTGATCGGGATCCGCTGGTCGCGTACCTGCTTGAGGAAGCCGGGATCCTGTTCCCAGCCGTCGTCGATGGTGAGGAAGACGACCTTCCGCTTGGTCGGGATCATGCTGATCACCGGCACGCCGTTCGCCGACTTGGGGATCCGCCCGACCTCGCCCGGCCGGGGAAGCGCGGCGCGGGGGGTCGGCGACGCGGCGGGCGCGGAACGCGCGCCGCCGGGCGAGGAGGAGCGCGACGTCGCCGGGGCCGTCGGCTCCGCCTGGGTGGCGCCGCCCTCCGCGCATCCCGCGGCCAGAATCAGTCCCATCAGCACGCCTGTCAGACGTCGATTGCCCTTCATGACCAACAATCTTGGTCTAACCGGACATCCGGCGTGTCTCGTCGATACCTCCCATAGGGGGACTACCGGTGCGCCGGACCCGCCCTGACCTGCGGCAAAGCGGCGCGGCGTCCGCAGTGTGAAACGGGGCACCTGAGGCACGGCGCGTGTGGCGCGGAGAGACCTGCCTAGGGTTGATCATGGGTGTGGGCAGATGTTGCCCTTATCCACGCTGCCGGAGAGTCCGTAGTCTCCGGAGCCAGAAGGGTGCCGGAAGAGGTGATGGCGTGAAGATCACGGGAAGTGCCGTGCTCGGGGTCGGACGCAAACAGGTGTGGGCCGCGCTGCAGGATCCCGGCGTCCTGGTGCGGACGATCCCCGGATGTGAGCGGCTCGAGGCCGTCGGTGACGACGTCTACAAGATGACCGTGAACGCCGGCGTGGCCTCCATCAAGGGGCTCTACCAGGGCGAGGTCGCGCTGTCCGACCCCGAGGAGCCGGAGCGGTTCGTGCTGCGGGCCCGGGGGCAGGGCGCGCCCGGCACCGTCGACGCCACCGTGCGGATCCACCTCACCGAGGTCGAGGGGGGCACCCGCGTCGACTATGACGCCGAGGCCGTCGTCGGCGGCATGATCGGCGGAGTCGGTCAGCGGATGCTCGGCTCGGTCGCGAAGAAGACCGCGGGCGAGTTCTTCACCGCCGTCGAGGAGCACCTCCTGTCCGGTGTGGCCGCCGTCCTCGAACCGGTGGCCGCCGCGGGCGCACCGGCCGGGGCGGGCGAAACCGCGGTCCTCGCCGGGACGGGCGTGGTGGGTGCGGGCGAGGCCGTCGCGGCCGCCGTTCCGTACCAGGCGCAGCCCGGGCAGGTGTTCAGCCGCGAGGCGCCCGCCGCCGCCCGTCCTCCCCGCGCGGGCGTGCCGCCGTGGACGATGCTCGCCGCGTTCGGGATGGGCGCCGGCGTCGCGCTCGGCAGCGCCGTCATCGGATGGGTCCTCGGCCGCCGGCGAGGGTGACCCTGTACGCCCGGAGCGGTGATCCTCGAACGCCGGAGAGGCGACCGGAACGCCGGAGAGGTGGTCAGAGACGGGGGTGAAGGCTGCCCCTGGTTGTCATGGGCGTTACCGGTGGGAATGGTGCGGTTTCGCGGCAGGTTAGAGCTGGTCGTGAAGATTGAGATTTTTTCCGACGTCGTCTGCCCGTGGTGCTACATCGGGCACGCCAGGCTGAAGAAGGCCGTCCAGCTCTTCGACGGCGAGGTCGAGGTCGTCCACCGGCCGTTCCAGCTCGCCCCTGACGCGGTCTCGAACGGGGAGCCGCTGCTGCCCTCGCTGGCGCGCAAGTTCGGCGGGCCCGCCCAGGTGGAGCAGATGACCCGCCGGGTGGCGCAGGCGGCGGCCGAGGACGGCCTGGAGCTCGACTTCGAGCGGGCGATCCAGGCCAACACCTTCGAGGCCCACCGGCTGATCTGGCTGGCGCAGCGCGCCGGACGCGGCGCGGAGGCCGCCGAGTGGCTCTTCCGCGCGCACTTCGAGGAGGGCCTCGACGTCGGCGACCCCGCGACGCTGGCGAAGCTGGCGGCCGAGATGGGCATCACGGACACCGGCGAGGGGGCCGACGAGGTCCGCGCCGAGCTGGCCCGCGCCCGCGACCTCGGCATCAGCGGTGTTCCGCTGTTCCTGTTCGAGGGCCAGTTCGCCGTCTCGGGCGCCCAGCCCGTCGAGACGCTGGTCGCCGCCCTGCGCGAGGTCCAGGCCCGTACAGCGATTGCGACCGCCCAGCGGGCTCCCGGCGACGCGGCCGCCCAGGACACGGGTCAGGGGAGTGCCCAAGGGGACGGCGACGCCTGCGACGACGGCTTCTGCGCGGTCTGATCTGCGCGGTCTGGGCGGTGCTATCTGGTCCGTCCTCGCACGGTGGAGGATCGCCGGCTCAGACGTGAGCCTCCCGGCCGGTGGGCGTCTCGTGGTGGGACTGCTCACCGAGGTCGCCGGTGCGGTGGTGACGGCGGCAGAGGACCCGATAGTGCACGGGGTCCTCCGCCGCGCCGTCCGGTTCGGCGTCGGTGCCGGTGTCGGCGATGACGACCTGCTCGCCCGTCCTGGCCATGACACCGCCGACGACCCGGGCGTTCAACAAGCCCGGGCGGCCGCACCAGCACAGGACCTCCACCTGCAACCGGGCGACCTCGTCGGCCAGCTCGAAGAGCCGCTGCGCCGCCGGGAACATCTGGGACCTGAAGTCGGACGCCAGCCCGAAGGCGTAGACGTCGATGCCGTGGTCGTCCACGAGATCGGCGAGTTGCTCGATCTGCTCGACGCTGTAGAAGCACGCCTCGTCGCAGATCACGTAGTCGATGCGGTCGTGCGCCGCGACCAGCTCGACCAGGTCGAGCCCGTCCACGACCTCGACGGCCTCGTTGTCGATGCCGATCCTGCTGGTGATCCGGGCCCCGCCCGAACGGTCGTGCTTGGTCAGCACGATCCCGCGTCTGCCCTGCCGCCGGTGGTTGTAGTTCATCTGCAGGGCCAGGGTGGACTTCCCGCAGTCCATGGGACCGTAGAAGAACTTGAGCACGGCGTCCCGGAGGCCCTGAGTAGGCGAAGAAGACAAGGCAGACAGATCAGTCACGGGCCGCCAGCTTAGTGGCAACGATCCTATGAACGATGGGTTGCGTCCCCGACGTTCGGCCAGCGTCCGCGCCGGGGACGTTCTGCACGACGTCCGCGTTGGCGTGATCATGTACAACATGGGACATTCCTCTTCATCTGAATCCCAGGAGGTGCCGATGACCACGCCAGAGGAGCAGCCGGACACGCCGAGCGCGCTGGAGGCGATGATGATCGCCGACGACACGGCGGCGGCCGAGGCGGAAGCCGCCCGCTGGCGCTACGGGTTCTACGTGGTCCTCACCGGTCTCGTGGTCACCCTGGTCGGCTTCAGTGTCGCCGTGGTGAGCACGGGTCAGGCGAGCAGCCTCTTCGCCGGGCTCGCCGGAGTCGTGGGAACGCTCACCGGCGCGTATTTCGGCGTGCAGAGCGGCCAGTCGGGAAAGGCCAAGGTCGAGGCGGAGCTGCGCCGGGTCAACGACCGCGCCATGCGGATGGCGTCGTACGTCGGGCCGCAGCACATCGAGGAGATCATGGGGCGCGCTCCCGGTGGAAAGGCCGTGGCCCGCTGGCCGCGCCCGCCCCAGAGTCGCTCCTGACCTATCCAGAGTCGCTCCTGACCTATCCAGGGCCGCTCCCGACTTGTCCAGGGCCTCACCGGCACACCGGCCTGCGCCGGTGTGCCGGTGAGGCAGTCTGTGACGAGGATTCGCCGATTCTTCGGCAGATTCTTCGGCAGAGTGCGCCGGTTCCCGCCGTCGGTGCCGCTCTGTAGACACTGGAACATGCCTAGCGTCCGCATCGGGGTCGACACCGGAGGCACGTTCACCGACGTGGTTCTGGTCGACGAGCACACCGGCAAGATCGTGACAACCAAGACTCCTTCGACTCCTGCCAATCCGGCCGACGGGTTCATGGCGGGCGTGCACAAAGTTCTGGAGCTCCATGCCGGCGACCCCGGCGCGGGACCGGAGATCGGGTTGGACACCATCTCCGGGATCGTGCACGGCACGACGGTGGCGACCAACCAACTCCTGGAGGACCGCGCCGCCGGCACGGACCATCTCGGGTTCGTCACCACCGAGGGCTTCGAGTTCCTCCTGGAGATCGCGCGGCAGAGTGTGCCCGACGGGTACGGCAACTCCTACTTCTGGGTGAAGCCGCCGAGGATCGTCCCGGTGCACCGGGTCAAAACGGTGGGCGGGCGGCTCGACCACCTGGGCCGGGAGGTCCGCCCGTTCGACGAGGACGAGGCGGTGGCGGCGGCCCGCTGGTTCAAGGAGCACGGTGTCACCGCGATCGGCGTCTGCTTCCTCCACTCGTACGCCGACCCCGCGCACGAGCTCCGGATGCGGGAGGTGCTCGAACGCGAGCACCCCGAGGCCGTCGTGTCGCTGTCGAGCGAGGTGCTCCGGGAGTACCGGGAGTACGAGCGATCCGTGACCACGCTGGTCGACGCCGCCGTCAAGCCGGTCATGCGGAGGTACATCCAGAACCTCTCCGACCGGCTCGGCCGCCAGTTCTCGATCATGAAGAGCAACGGCGGCGTGCTGTCCGCCGCCGAGGTCGTCCACCAGCCGATCACCACCGTCCTGTCCGGCCCCGCGGCGGGCGCGCTCGGCGCGGCCCTGATCGCCGGTACGGCCGGCCGCCCGAGCGTGATCACCCTGGACGGCGGCGGGACCTCCACCGACGTCGCGGTGGTGGTCGAGGGCGAGCCGTCCCTGACCACCGAGGGCAGCATCGGCCGCTACCCCTGCAAGATCCCGATGATCGACATCGTCACCGTGGGAGCAGGCGGCGGCTCGATCGCGTGGATCTCCCCCGAGGGAACGCTGAAGGTTGGCCCGAAGTCCGCGGGAGCCGACCCGGGGCCGATCTGCTACGGCAGGGGCGGCACCGAGGTGACGGTCACCGATGCGCACGTCTTCCTCGGCCGGGTGCCCCCGCACCTGCTCGGCGGCGAGATCCCGCTCGACGTGGCGGCGGCCAGGGCGGGCATCGAGGCCCTGGCCGGCAAGCTCGGGCTGACACCGGAGCGCTGCGCCACCGGCATCCTGGAGATCAGCGCCTTCAACCAGTCCAACGCGATCAGGCAGATCACGGTCAAGCGCGGGCTGGACGTGCGCGACTTCCCGATGGTCGCCTTCGGCGGGTCCGGCCCGTTGCTGGCCTGCCGCCTGATCGACATCCTCGGGCTGCCCGCCGCCGTCGTGCCGCCCAACCCGGGCAACGTCTCCGCGTTCGGGCTGCTCACGGTCGACGTCAAGAACGACTACGTCCGCACGCACGTCTCCCGCGCGCCCGCGCCGGACGCGCTCGCCGCGATCTACGCGGAGCTGGAGGCCCAGGCCGCGGACGCGCTCGACCGTGAGGGGTTCACCGACCACGTGTACGCCCGCAGCGCCGACCTCCGCTACTACGGCCAGGCGTACGAGGTCCGGGTGCCCGTCCCCGGCGGCGCCGTCGACGACGCGTGGTGCGCGGCCGTGGTCGAACGCTTCCACACCGAGCACGAGAAGCTCTACGGGTACGGCTACCGCGACGATCCCCGCCACGCCGTCGAATGGGTCAACCTGCGCGTCTCCGGCATCGGGCCGATCACGCGCCCCGCCGTCGCCCGCGTACCGGAGCAGGTGGGCGAGGCGAGCCCGGTGGCGACGCGCGAGGTGTTCTACGAGCAGTGGGGACGCACCGTGATCTACCGCCGCGCGGATCTCGGCGCCGGCGCCGTCGTCAGGGGCCCGGCCGTCGTCGAGGAGTACGGCTCCACCCTGCCCGTCCACCCCGGTTTCACCGCCACGGTGGACGACCACGGAAACCTGGTCCTGGTGAGCGACCGATGACGACCAACGAGCAGAGGAGCGAGCGGATGACTCTGGCGGACCCGGTACTCGTGGAGATCGTGGAAGGGACGCTCGCCTCGGTCGAGAAGGAGGTCGAGACCGCCATCGCGCGGACGGCCCGCTCGCCGATGATCCGCGACGCGCACGACTTCCGCGCCGGCATCCACGACGTACGGCTCCGCAAGCTGACCGGCCGGTCGTACTCCGCGCTGGTCCAGCCGATCGTCCGGGACTTCCCCCTGGACACGATGAAGCCCGGCGACGTCTTCTTCCACAACGACGTCTACCTGTCCGAGGGCGGGATCGGCCACCTCCCGGACCTGTGCGTGACGGTCCCGGTGTTCCGCAAGGGCGAGGTGGTGGCCTTCGTGCAGGCGTTCGGCCACCACGACGACATCGGCGGGGCCGTACCCGGATCGATGCCGTCGCACGCGCGCAGCGCCTTCGAGGAGGGCCTGATGGTCCCTCCGATCAAGCTGTGGGACCAGGGCGTGCCCAACCGCGCCGCGCTGACGATCATGACGCGCAACTCGCGGATGCCCGACTCGCTCGCGGGCGACCTCGACGCCGAGTGCTCCGCGTGCCTGATGGGCTCCCGGCGGCTGGGCGAGCTCTTCGACCGGTACGGCCGCGAAGCCGTCGAGGCATGCTTCGACGCGATCATCACCAAGACGACGGAGACGTTCCGCAGGGAGCTGCTGGCGAAGATCCCCGAGGGCGTCCACGTCTGGGAGGACTACGCCGAACACGACGGCGTGGACGAGCCCCGGCTGCACACGCAGCGGATCACGCTGACCGTGGACCACGCCGCCGAGGTTCCGCTGACGATCGACTTCACCGGCACGTCGCCGCAGGCCAAGGGGCCGATCAACCACGCGGGCGACTACGCGGACGGCGTCTTCCTCAAGAAGTGGCTCGCGCCGATCCTGCGCAACCTCGCCGACACCCCGGAGCGGATGGCGGAGCTCGACGTCAACGAGGGCGTCGTCCCGCTGATCAAGATGGTGTTCCCGGAGAAGGGCACACTGCTGACGCCGATCTTCCCGGCGCCGACCAACGCGCGGACGTTCGTGATCCTGCGCCTGCTCGGGGTGCTCGCGGGCGTGCTGGCCAAGGCGACCGGCGGCCGCATGCCCGCCGACCAGGAGACCATCAGGTACACCGGCGTCTACGGCGATTCGGACGACGGGCCGTACCTCATGCGGGAGGTCCTCGGCGGCGGTTCCGGCGGCCGGTGGTACGCCGACGGCGAGGACACGATCCACGTCGTCCCCGACTCGCGCAACATCCCGGTGGAGTTCGCCGAGGCCCGCTGGCCGTTCCGGGTGGAGCGTCTCGGGCTGGCCGTCGACAGCGGCGGCGCGGGGGAGTACCGCGGCGGCCTGGGCTACGACAAGCACATCCGCATGCTGCGTGACGCGTCGTTCATGTCGATCGCCGACCGGTCCATCCTGTCGTGCTGGGGCGTCGACGGAGGCCGCGCGGGCAAGCCGTTCGTCGTCACGGTCGACGGTGAGGAGATGGAGGGCCTGGTCGACGACTTCCCGGTCCGCGCGGGGGAGATCGTCCGGGTTCGCACCACCGGCGGTGGCGGGTGGGGCTCGCCGTACGACCGTTCCCCCGAGGCGGTCGCCGCCGACGTCCGCGACGGCAAGGTCTCGTTCGAGGCCGCCAGGGAGGACTACGGCGTTGCCCTGCACGGCTCCCGCGACGATGTGCGGATCGACGAGGAGCGGACCGCCGAGCTGCGGGAGTCCCTCCGGGCCGCCGTGCCGGAGGGATCGCCCTTCTTCGACCGCGGCCCCGGGTACCCCACCCTCTCCGGCGGCCTCCCGTACGCCGAGGTGGACATCGTCTGAGCGAACCGAGACGAACGCCGGCCCTCGCCGCCCGGGGCCTCGCCCCGGGCGGCGGGCGCCGACGGGCCCGGCCGCCCGTTCAGGCGGCGAGGCCTACGGGTTGCGAGTCAGGCGCTCATCCCGCGCGCCAGGGATTCGTGAGGCGCATGGCCGTCCCGTCGCCATTGGGATTCGCTTGCAGCACCATGAATGCCTCGTCGTCGATGTCGAGCGAGAGGGTCCTGGATTGCCACACTCCGTTGCATTCCGTGGTCGAGACCCGCCCGACGCCCCCGTGCCGCCACAGCATCAAGCGGGCGCAGCGGCCGTCGCCCGGGCCGGAGTCGCGGAGTTGCGCGGAGACGGTGACCCAGACGCGCTTGTCGGCGGTGTCCTTGCGCCAGGTGATCGTGACGTTCCTGAGCTGGGCCCTGGCCTTCCCGGTCTCGGGATACTGCAGGTAGGAGTACCGGAACGTCTTGACGTAGACGCTCCGCTGGGCCGACGCCGACGTGGTGGACGACGTGGTGGACGCGAAGGCGGCCGAGGCCGCCGACGGGGCGGCGAGCGCCGCGAGGGTCAGGCCGGCGGCGAGTACGGCGCGGAGAGGTCGATTCACGGTGCCCCCGTTGGTGGTGACTGTGCTTGGGGTGAGGATCCGACACGTCGGTATACGGGCGGTATATCGGTCGGGATATCGGCTACGCGGTCACGGCTCGATATCGACGCCCCTTGGCGATCTTGACAATGTGATTTGCCCGCGAAAGATGGCTATTGACTGAAATTTCACGAACGTGAGGCGTGAGTGGAGTTCCGCATTCTCGGGCCGTTGGCCGTGTCGAACGGGGGCACGGACGGCGGCGCCGACGGGGGCACAGACGCGGACGTCGACGTCGACATCGGAGGCGCGGGAAAGCCGCGGCTCCTACTCGCCCTCCTCCTGTCACGGGCGCGGAACCCTGCCCCCATCGACTGGCTGACCGGGGCCATGTGGGGCGACGACCCCCCGCCGTCCGCCCGGCGCAACATCCAGCTGTACGTGTACCGGCTGCGGCGCCTCCTCGGCCCGGAACGCATCCTCGGCCATCGGGACGCGTACTCCATCGACGCCTCCGACGAGGAGGTCGACGCGCTGCGGTTCCGGCGGCTGACCGATGAGGGGGACGCCGCGCTCGCGGAGGGCAGCCACGGCCGGGCGGCCGAGTGCTTCAAGGAGGCGCTCGCGCTGTGGCGTGCCGAGCCGTACGGCGACTTCCCGGAATGCGCGCCCCTCGCCTTCGAGGCGGACCAGCTCACGCAGTTGCGCATCGCGGCGCAGGAACGCTGCGCGGAGGCCGAGCTGGCGCTGGGCCGCGGCACCTCGCTGGTCCCGGAGCTGTCCGAGCTGGCGCGCCGCCACTCGCTGCACGAGCGGTTCAGCGCCCAGTTGATGCTCGCGCTCTACCGGGCGGGCCGCAGGGGCGAGGCCCTGGAGATCTTCCAGCGGATCCGGGGAGAGCTCGTCGCCGAGCTGGGGCTGGAGCCCGGCGCCGAGCTCCGCGAGCTGCACCGGCGCATGCTCGCCGAAGACGTACGGCTCCTGCCCGAGTTCCCCGGGCCGCCGAGCCGGTTGCCGCCGGACATCGGCGACTTCGTGGGACGCGACGACGAGCTCGTCCTGATCGAGCAGCACCTGTCGGCCAGGGAACCCCGAGCCGAGTCCGGCGCCGTGCCGGTGGTCGTCGTCTCGGGACAGGGCGGGGTCGGCAAGAGCACCCTCGCCGTGCGCGCGGCGCACCGGCTCCGGCAGTCCTATCCCGGCGGGTCGCTGTACATCGGCCTGCGGGGGACCGAGGAGCAGCCGCTGTCGCCGATGGAGGCGCTGGAGCGGCTGCTCCGGATCCTGGGGGTCGAGGTGCCCGGCGACGGCGCCGGTCTCGACGAGACGGCCGGGCGGTTCCGCCAGGCACTGCAGGGGCGGCGCCTGCTCGTCGTCCTCGACGACGCCGGGAGCGTGGAGCAGATCCGGCCGCTGATCCCGGGCGATCCGGGCTGCGGCGTGATCGTCACCAGCCGGCGCCGGCTGGCCGGCCTTCCGAGCACCGGCCGGGTCGAGATGCGGGTCCTCTCCGACGCCGAGGGCGTGCATC
Source organism: Microtetraspora sp. NBRC 16547 (assembly GCF_030268965.1). Taxonomy (GTDB): domain Bacteria; phylum Actinomycetota; class Actinomycetes; order Streptosporangiales; family Streptosporangiaceae; genus Microtetraspora. The sequence goes on from NZ_BSSE01000002.1 coordinate 278,822, forward strand.
TGCTGAGCCAGGTCGCCGGCCGCGAGCGGGTGCGGGCCGAGCCGGACGAGGCCGCCGAGGTCGTACGGCTCTGCGCCGGCCTGCCCCTGGCCGTGCGCATCGCGGCGGCTCGGCTCGCCACGCGCCCACACTGGGCGATCTCCGACCTCGCGAGGAGGCTCGCGGACGAGCGCCGCCGCCTGGACGAGCTGGCCGTGGACGACCTGGACGTCCGCGCGAGCGTCGCGCTCGGCTACCGGGGACTGGCGGCGGACCAGCGCCGGGCCCTACGGCTGATCAGCCTGCTGGGATCGAGCGGGTTCGCCACCCGGGCCGTCGCCGCGCTCCTCGACCTGCCCTCGGACCGGGCACTCGAACAGGTCGAGGAACTGGTCGACCACCGGCTCCTGGAGATCGTCGGCGGACGGGGCCCCGACCTGCGCTGCCGTACGCACGACCTCGTCCGGGTCTACGCGGCCGAGCGGGCCGCGGCGGTGGAAGCCCCCGAGAAGATCGCCGCAGCGGTCGAACGGGTGGCCGTCGCCAGTCTGCGGATGATGGGCACGATGGACGCGCGGCTGCCGCTGGCGCTGCCGAGGGTCCACCGCCGGCCCGAGCACGCCGGGCACGCCGAGTGCGGACCGGCTCCCGGTCCCGGCTGGCTCGCCGCCGAGGAGGAGTTCCTCGTCGGCCTGGTCGAACGCGTCGCGCAGTCCGGGTTCGACGAGCTGGCCTACGCCCTCACCGAGGCGCTGGTACACGCGCTGTTCGCCGTCGGCAACAGGTTCGACCCCTGGAACCGCGCGCTCGACGCCGCCCACGCGGCCGCGCGAGCCGCCCGCAGCCGCCGGGCCGAGGCGGCGGTCGAGAGCGGGCTGGGACAACTGCGGTACTGCGAGGACCGGTTCGCCGGCGCCAAACGGCATTTCACCCGCGCCCTGCGCCTCTACCGGGAGCTCGGCGACACGTGCGGCGAGGCGAACGCGCTGAACGGCCTGGGAACCGTGCACAAGGAGCTCGGGGAGCACAGGGAGGCGATACCACTGCTCACCCGGGCGCGGCGGCTCTGCCAGGAGTTCGGGGACGGCGAGGGCGTCGCGCACGCGCTCTACGGCCTGGGCGTCGCGCACCGGGAAATGGGCGCGGACCGGCGGGCGCTCGGCCGGTTGGGCCTGGCGGTACGGGCGTTCCGTCTGGCCGGACATTACCCCGGCGAGATCATCGCCATCCGCGGCATCGGCCTGGTGTTCCGGGCCAGGGGAGACCTCACGCGGGCGGAGGAGTGGTGCGCGGAGGCGCACCGGCGGGCGGCCGGGATCACGGACCGGCACCTGCGGTGCTACACCGGCCAAGCTCTGGCCAAGGTCTGGCTCCGCACCGGGAGGACGGCAGAGGCCGAGCGGCTGCTCGCCGCCGGGCTGGAGACGAGCGCCGAGCTGGGTGACCGGTTCGGTACGGCACTCGCCCTGCGGACCCTCGGCGAGGCGCATCTCGCCGCGGGACGTCCCGGACGGGCGCTCGACCACCTCCACCTTGCCATGGCCGAGTGGGAGGACATGGAACACGACCTCTGGGCCGCCCGTACCCACCGGGACATGGGCGCGGCGTGGGCCCTGCTCGACGGTTGCCCGGCCGCGCACGACCACTGGCGCTCCGCCCTGCGCACCTTCACGCGGACGGGCGTACGCGAGGCGGGCGAGCTGACCGCCTGGCGCCGCCGATGGGGCTGCCACTGCGACCTCCCGGACGTCCACGAAGATCGATGATCCGGTCAGAGTGCGGGAGTCGGGGCGGGCGACCCTTTCGCGATCAGCAGACGCCGGATCGCCTCGGTGTGCTCGCCGCACGTCGCGGGCGCGGCAGACGTCGCGACCGTGGGGTCGTGCGAGGTTCTCGTCGAAATTATGTGCGTTTATCGCGGAATCTGGCAATCGTGAAGACAGGGGCTCCGGAATGATCGTTCCAAGGGGGTGCGGTTGGCATGACCTGCCAGTTCCTTCGATGAGAAGACCTGGCAGGCTAGCGGTAACACCTGAGCCGCATGGGAGGACGATCTTGCGGGGACCGCTGGATGACATCGTCGTTCTGGACCTGTCCCGGGCGCTGGCCGGGCCGCACGCCGGTCAGATGCTCGGCGACCTGGGCGCCCATGTGATCAAGGTGGAACATCCGTCGTCGGGGGACGAGTCGCGCGGGTGGGGGCCGCCGTTCGTTGGCCCAGATCACGACATATCCACATACTTCCTTGCGGCCAACCGCAACAAGCAGTCCGTCACGGTCGACATGAAGACCACCGAGGGCAAGGAACTCATCGAGCGGCTCGTACGGCAGAGCGACGTGCTGATCGAGAACTTCCGCACCGGCGTCCTCGACCGGCTCGGCTTCCCGGTGGAGCGGCTGCACGAGCTCAACCCCCGCCTCGTCGTCCTGTCGATCACCGGGTTCGGGCACGACGGTCCCGAGGGCGGCCGTCCCGGCTACGACCAGATCGCCCAGGGCGAGGCCGGCCTCATGTCGCTCACCGGGCCGTCCGCGGACGAGCCGTACCGCGTGGGCGCCTCGATCGCGGACCTGCTCGGCGGCATCCACGGGGCGTACGGTGTCGTCGCCGCGCTCTACGAGCGTGAGAGGACAGGCAAGGGCAAGGTCGTGCGAACGTCCCTGCTCGCCTCGGTCGTCGGCGTGCACGCCTACCACGGCACCGCCTGGACGGTCGGCGGCCAGGTGCCGAAGGCCGCCGGGAACCACCACGCATCCATCGCGCCCTACGGCGCCTTCCGCTGCGCCGACGGCATGATCCAGATCGCGGTCGCCAACGAGGGCCAGTGGCGCAAGGTCGCCACCCTGCTCGGCATCGACCCCGACACCCCGAAATACGCGAACAACCGGCAGCGGTTCGCACACCGCGACGAGCTGATCGGCGACCTGGAGAAGGCCCTCGCCCAGCACGACCGGGCGCACTGGCTCGCCGCCCTGGGTGAGCTCGGCATCCCCGCGGGCGCCATCCGCACCATCGACGAGGTGTACGCCTGGGACCAGGTCAGGTCGCAGGGACTGCTCGTCGAGGTGGACCACCCCGTGCTCGGGCCGATCGAGCTGCCCGGCCCGCCCCTGCGCTTCGGGGACGCGGGATCCGGCGAGGAGCACCCGCGCCGCCATGTCGCGCCGCCCCTGCTGGGACAGGACAACGACGCGGTGCTCGGCTGGCTCCGTGCGCGTGAGAGCGAGTCCGAACGCTCGCCCGAGAGTGAGCGACGCCGATGACGAGGCCGGACGCCCGGGCTCTGATCAGCCGGGTGCTCGACCCCGGCTCGTGGAAGTCGTGGGACGAGCCGCCCGCCGACCCGGCCGAGCCCGGCTCCCCGTACGCCGAGGAACTCCGGGCGGCCCGGGAGCGCACCGGCTACGACGAATCCGTGATCACGGGGGTGGGCACGCTCGACGGCCGCCGCGTCGCCGTCGCGGTCTGCGAGTTCTCGTTCCTGGCCGGGTCGATCGGGGTGGCCGCCGCCGAACGCCTGACCCGCGCGGTCGAGCGCGCCACCGCCGAGAGGCTGCCGCTGCTCGCCGCCCCCGCCAGCGGCGGCACCCGGATGCAGGAAGGGGCGCTCGCCTTCGCCCAGATGGCGAAGATCACCGCGGCCGTCGCGGCCCACCGCGCCGCCGGCCTGCCGTACGTCGTCTACCTGCGCCACCCGACCACCGGCGGCGTGCTCGCCTCATGGGGGTCGCTCGGCCACGTGACGGCGGCGGAGCCCGGCGCGCTCATCGGGTTCCTCGGCCCGCGCGTCTTCGAATCGCTGTACGGCTACCCGTTCCCCGAAGGCGTGCAGGTGTCGGAGAACCTGTACGCCCACGGCCTGGTGGACGCGGTCGTCTCCGCCGAGGACGCGAGGGAGATCGCCATCCGCGCCCTCTCCGTCCTCTGCGCCCCCAGGAAGGGCCTGGCACGTCCGGCGGAGCCGGAGGAGACCGCTGAGGAGGCCGAGGCATGGGAGGCGATCACGCGTTCCCGCCGCGACGACCGTCCCGGCGCGCGCGGCCTGCTCAAGCTGGCCGCCTCCGACGTCACCCCCCTGAACGGCACCGGCGTGGGCGAGAACGACCCGGGCATGCTGCTCGCGCTCGCCCGCTTCGGCACGGTGCCCGCCGTCGTGCTCGGCCAGGACCGGCGGCGCCTGCGGGCCGGAGGGCCGCTCGGCCCGGCGGGGCTGAGGGTGGCGCGGCGCGGCATGCGCCTCGCCTCCGAGCTCGGCCTCCCGCTGGTCACGGTGATCGACACGGCGGGCGCGGCGCTGTCCAAGGCGGCCGAGGAGGGCGGGCTCGCCGCCGAGATCGCCCGCTGCCTGGCCGATCTCATCATGCTGGACGCGCCCACGGTCTGCCTGCTGCTCGGCGAGGGTGCGGGCGGCGCGGCGTTGGCGCTGCTGCCCGCCGACCGGGTGATCTGCGCCCAGCACGGCTGGCTGTCGCCGCTGCCACCCGAGGGCGCGTCGGCCATCCTCTACCGGACGGTGGACTTCGCACCCGAGATCGCCGCCGCGCAGGGCGTGCGCGCGGCCGACCTGAAACGTGACGGCGTCGTCGACCGGATCGTCGCCGAACGGCCGGACGCGGCCTACGAGCCGGAGGCGTTCTGCCGCAGGGTGGCCGGGGCGCTCGAATACGAGATCGCGGACCTGCTCGCCCGGCCTCCCGCGGACCGCATGGCCGCGCGGCTCGCCCGCTACCGGTCGCTGGGCTCCTGATCCCCGCCGACCCCCGTGGGGATGGGAACCCGTTCCACCCGAATCGACTGGACCTCGTCGCGCGGCACGACGACCTCGTAGGCGCCGTGGTCCACCAGCCAGTAGCCCAGCGCCTCGGCCTTCACGCCGCTGTGCCCGGTGTACGCGATGTGCAGGCCGGCCACGTCGCCGGTGTCGTCCTCGTCCAGGACCAGGCAGGGCTCGCCGCCGTACGCGCCGACCGTGCGGAGCAGGGTCAGCCACTCCAGGTCGGCGCGGGACACCTGGCGCCGCCAGTACCCCGCGGCCTGGGTGAAGCCGTTTTCCGGCGACTCGCTGAACAGGACCACGTCGTCGCTGTCCGGGCCGACGGCCGCGGCGTACGTCTGGCCGCGATGGCCGGCCACGAAGCCCAGCCCGACCGGCTCGATGTCACTCATGCCGTGCCCCGCTCCGAAGTCGTGGTGAATCCTGCTCTGTCGCCGTGACGCCGTGCAGGATGCCCCGGCGCGGCCCCGGTGTGCCGTGCACGCGGTCGGTCACGCGTCCGGTAACGCGTCCGGTAAGGCGGCGGATCATGCGTCCTGTCACGAGGCCGGTCACGCGTGCGGTCACGAGGCCGGTTGCCAGGACAGGCCGTCGTACCGGGCGAAGACGCGTTCCCCGGCCTTCGTCAGGTGGATGATCTCCGCCCCGGCCGGGATCGGCATCGGCATCGTGTGGAACTGCGGCACGACGCTGTCCCTGGACGCGGTGAACCCGTTCCCGGTGAACGGCGTTGCATCGCTCCAGTCGCCGCCCATGTGCGGGCCGTACGGGACCACGTAGGTGTCGGTGTCGCGCGCCTGCCACCGCATGATGTACAGCTCGGGCACCCCTGGCACCAGGTCCGACCCCTCGAACTCCAGGTCGAGGGCGCCGACGAGCGCCGTCGGCGTGGTCAGCCGGCCGCAGTCCCGCACGCGGTACACGTACCCGGAGATGATCGTCCGCTTCCCCGACAGGTAGGGCACGAGCAGCCGCGGCGGGATCACCTTCTGCATCGACGTCCTGTGTCCCGGCTCGGTCATGACCGACAGTTTACGATCCGGTGACCGCCGCGCCGGCGGGGCGGGAGAAAATGTCCGGCCGCCGGTGCCGTAGCACGGGAACCGTGTCGCGTACCTGCGCGCCGAGCGCCAGGTCGATCTCCCCCGTCTGTACGGCACGCCCCGGCCCGAGGTCGTGCCGTACGACGCCGAGGGGATCGACCAGCATGCTCCGGCCGACGCCGAACCCGTCGGAGGCGGACGGGTTGGGAGCCTGGCCGACCGCGATCGTCCACGTGGTGTTCTCGATGGCGCGGGCCCGGACCAGGGTCGCCCAGTGCTCCTCCTTCATCGGCCCGGACCCCCACGCGGCGATGACCGCGAACGTGTCCGCCCCGGCGTCCACCAGCGCCCTGGCCAGCTCGGGGAAGCGGACGTCGTAGCAGGTGATCAGCCCGATCCTGAGTCCGGCGAGCTCCACGACCACGGGGACGTCACCGGCGACGACCAGGTCGGACTCGCGGGCCCCGAACGAGTCGAAGAGGTGGATCTTCCGGTAGGCGGCCTTGAGCTCGCCCTCCTCGGAGATCGCGACGGCCGTGTTGCGCACGCGGCCGTCCCCCGGCTCGAACGTCCCGGCGATGATCGCGGTCCGGAACTCGCGCGCCGCCTCCAGCAGTCCTGTCACGAACGGGCCGTCCAGCGGCTCGGCGGCCTCGGTGACGTCCCGGCCGAAACGGGTCAGCGTGGCTTCGGGGAACACCGCCAGCTCGGCGTCCCGGGCCTCGGCCAGTGCCTCGCGCACGGCTTCGAGGTTCGTCTTCGGGTCGCGGGAGATCGGAATCTGGCACAGGGCTACGCGTGTCACGGTTCCCAGTCTGCCCGTTGGGCGGGGGCTCCCACCATGCGAGCACCGTGAGCGCCGTGTGAGCACGGTGTGAGCACGGTACGAGCACCGTATGAGGCGGCGCCGGACCCACTCCAGCGGGCCGTACCGGTAGCCGGCCGGCCACCAGCGCCGGCGGAGAGCATCGATCTCGGCGATCCGGGACCGGGGGCGTGGTGGATCACGTCTGCCGTCATCGTCCGGAGCACCTCGGCGCGGTCAACCGGTAGATTACGAGCGTGAGAGAGCCTCTGGTGGCACGGATGCGGGAGTTCGGGACGACCGTCTTCGCGACCATGACGAGACTGGCGGTCGAGACCGGTTCGATCAATCTGGGACAGGGCTTCCCGGACACCGACGGACCCGAGGCGATGCTGGAGCGGGCCGTGGAGGCGATCCGCGGCGGCCTCAACCAGTACCCGCCGGGACCCGGAATCCCGGAGCTCCGCCAGGCGGTGTCCGAGCACCAGAAGGACGGCTACGGTCTCGACTACGACCCCGACGGCGAGGTGCTGGTCACGGTCGGCGCCACCGAGGCCATCGCGGCGACGGTGCTCGCGCTGTGCGAGCCGGGCGATGAGGTGATCGTCTTCGAGCCTTACTACGACTCCTACGCCGCCGCGATCGCCCTCGCGGGAGCCGCCCGCGTCCCCGTGCCGCTGCGCGTGGACGCCGGGAGGTTCACGTTCGATCCGGGCGAGCTGGCCGCCGCCGTGGGGCCGCGCACCCGGGCGATCCTCGTCAATTCGCCGCACAATCCGACCGGGACGGTGTTCACCCGCGAGGAACTCGCCTCCATCGCGCGTCTGTGCGAGGAGCACGACCTGATCGCGATCACCGACGAGGTCTACGAGCACCTGACCTTCGACGGTGTCGAGCATCTCCCGCTCGCGACGTTCCCCGGCATGCGGGAACGGACCGTGACCATCTCCTCCGCGGGCAAGACCTTCTCCGTGACCGGCTGGAAGATCGGCTGGGTCTGCGCGCCGTACACCCTGGTGAGCGCGGTTCAGGCGGTCAAGCAGTTCATGACCTTCACCTCCGGCGCCCCCTGGCAGCTCGCGGTCGCGTACGGTCTGCGGCACGAGATGGAATGGGTGGCGGCCCAGCGTGCGTCCCTCTCCGCGAAGCGCGACAGGCTGGCGGCGGGGCTGGCCTCCAGCGGCTTCGAGGTGCTCCGGTCGGCCGGGACGTACTTCATCCAGGCCGACATCCGGTCGCTGGGCTTCGACGACGGGCTCGCCTTCACGCGGCAGCTCCCTGAACGCGCCGGTGTCGTCGCCATCCCCACCCAGGTCTTCTACGATCACCCCGAGTACGGCGCCCGGTACGTGCGGTTCGCCTTCTGCAAGCGTGACGAGGTCATCGACGAGGCCGTCGACCGCCTCAAACGCCTTTGAGCTGAACGCCTTCGCACTGTTCGCGTTAATCCAGGCGATTTCGGATTAACTGCTCACGCTCCCGCCTTCGGGGCAGCGTGTCGTTCGCCTTGTTCGCCTTGTTCGCCGTGGGTGTGGGTGTGGGTTGCTGCGCTGCGGTGGGTGGTTGTTCCGGCGCGCCGTGATAGCGGGCCTCCGGTGATGCCGCTGTCGCGGCCTTCGCGGGCGCGGTGGTACATGGCACGGTCCTACGCGCGCCTCCACAACCACCCACCTCCGCTCCGCTCTCCGCTCTCCGCTCGTCGACCGCAGAGCTTCAGGGTGAGGGCTGTGTCCGCGGCGACGCCGATCCCGCCCTCGGGGAGCCCGGAGCCCGTGAAGGGGAGCCCGGATCCTGTGAAGACCGTGCCGCGTCCCATCAATCCCGAAATGTCACGGCTAAAGGTGAGTTAGAGAATGATTAGTGCATGAGCTCGATGTTGGCTGGGAATCGTCGCGGACTCGCTCTTTACGCTGGGTTGCTTACGGCGAGCACCCTGCTCACCGCCTGCGTGGTGTCGCCATCGGCGAAGGTCTCACGCTCGAAGGGGCCGCCCCCGAAGCCGGATCCCACGCTTTCCTCTACCGCCCAGACTGCTCCGCCCTGTCCCGAATCGGGTGTCGTCATCACGACGGGAGAGGTCGACGCCGCTATGGGGCTTCGTGCACTCAGCATTGAGATGGTCAACTGCGGGGACCACCGCTACCGCGTGAAAGGTTTTCCGTCCATCCGCGTCCTTGATCCCGACCGGAGACCACTCGATGTCAAGGTCGGCAATGGGACATCGTCCATTGCCCTTATCGACGGGTACGACACCAAGCCTATGTCGGTGACGTTGAAACCCGGCGAAAAGGCGGTGGCGGGTCTGGTCTGGAGGAATACGATGACGGACCCTACAGTGACCGCGACGATCGGCTCCTATCTGGAGATCGCCCCAGTCGACGGAGAGCCCCCGCAGACAGTGCCGCAGTACGTAGATCTTGGCAACACCGGCAAACTAGGCGTGACAGCATGGGCCCGTTTGCGGTGATTTCAGACTGATGATCGGGCTTTCAAGGCGCCCCTGCATCACCTCCCAAGCGTCATCTCGCTCGCATCCAGCTCAGACATGCGTGCCGGCTGGCGAATCCGCGGCTCATTCGTGATCCCGCCGGCTCGAACCCGTGCCAGATCTACCAGCGGACCGACATTGGACCGACATCGCGCCACCACCTCCGCCTCGAAACCGAATAGCGCATCAGGTGTATAGCGTCCATAGCTGCGCAAATGCCAAGAAATGCAGTAAATAGTCCGAATCTCTGCAATGGGCTGACGCTCATGGTCTGTCGCACAAGCAAAAGGGGCATATCTCCAAATATCATTACAAAAAACTGTCATTTGATGCAGCGAATCCGTTGCGAATGCGTGTTCGAGTGTGGCATTATTCAGATGCGCGTTCGAATATTCGCGGAGGGGGCGGGTGTGGCGGAGTTCTTCGGGTCGTTGGAGTTCTTTTCGCGAGACGAGCGTCCTTCTCCGCCTGGGCCGTGTGATTCCGAGTGGTGGGATCAGATCACCTCGCGGGCGAAGTCCTGGGGGTCGGATGGCAGTTCAGCCCTTGCCCCCGATAAGGACTGCGCGGCACCCACGTCTGCGAGCAGCGGCACCGTCCACAACGGCGCTCCGGCCGCGGAGCAGCGGCCTGCTTCCGGATGCGGGAAAGCCTCCCACCGTGGAGGTGCCTTCGCCTATGGCGAGACTCCCCCCAACGGCGACGCCTTTCACACCGACGAAGCTCCGACCGAGAAGCAGCGTGCTTCCGGTTTCCGGGAAGCGTCCTACCGTGGAGACGCTCGTGGTCATGAAAGGTCCGACAGCGGCGAGACCTTCGATGACGGCGAGGCTCCGGCGGAGGAGCAGGCCGCTCCCGGTGGTGGCGTGTCGTCGGGTCGGGTGTCGTGGCCGTTGGTGGCCTCGGTCCGGGAGACGGCCTCCGCGCTGGCATTGGCGGTGGTGCCGGACTCGCCGGGGGTGTGTCTGGCCGAGGCGGAAGACCTGCTGTTCGCGCGGGATCGGCTCATCTCCGCGATCGCGGCGCGGGTGGAGCGGGTGCATGCCGCCGGTGAGGCCAAGGCGTGCGGGCATGCCTCCACCAAGTCCTGGCTGCGTACCGCTGCCGGGATGGGTGTCGCGGGCGCGGGCCGGATGCTGGCGCTCGCGGTGGAGCTGGCCCGCCTACCTGAGGTGCGGGCCCGGTTCGCCGACGGCAGCCTGGCGGAGGGGTATGTGACGGCGATCTGCGCGGCGACCGGCCGGTTGACCGATGAGCAGGCCGCGCTGGCCGAGCCGATCCTCCTCACGCTCGCCGAGCAGGCGACTCCGGCGGAGATCGCCCGGGCCGGCCGCTACCTGCACGCGGTGCTGAACCCTGATGGGGAGGCCGATGACGCCGAGGCCGACTACCGGCAGCGTTTCCTGCTTGTGCGGGAAAGCTCCACCGGCGGCCTGGAGGGGGAGTTCCGGTTGCCCCGGGAGGCGGGCGCGCGGCTTCGGGCGTTGCTGGATGCGTATGCCAAGCCCAAGGCCGAGGGTGATGACCGGCCGCTGCGGGTGCGGAATGCCGACACGCTGATCGCGCTGCTGGAACACCAGATCGGCACCGAGTTGCTGGTTCTGATCAACGCCGAGTCCCTCCCCGACGACCCACCGGCAGCCCCCAGCCACGACACCCCGGCCCAGCGCACCCCAGCCCACGACACCCCCGCCCAGGGCACCGACACGCAAGAGGCGGCCACGCACGACATCGCGGCCCCCGACCACGGCACCCCCGGCCGTGGCACCGACGCGCAAGAGGCGGCCACGCAGGACGTGGCAGCCCCGGACAGTGCCGACCACGACAGCATCGGCTCGCAGGGGGCTGCCCGCGACACAGCCGCCCAGGCCAGCGGCGCACAAGACATGGCAGCCCGCGAGAACACCGCTGCCCGCGAGAGCGCCGACTGCGAGGAAGCCGGCCACGGCACCACCACCACCCAGGGCGCGGCAGCCCGGGAGAGTGCTGACCACGCCCAGAGCGGGCAGCACACCGCCAGGCAGGGCGCCGCCATGCAAGGCACGGCTGCGCCGCAGGATGCGGCGGACCGAGACACGGCTGCCGGAAAGACGACCGGCCAAGAGGCGGCCACCGATGGGGCAGCGGCAGCCGTTGGCGACTCGGCCGCCGATGACACCCAGACGCGTGGCACGGCTGCTCACCTCAGCGGCGCAACCACCACGGCCGCGAGTGCGGCTGGCGCCAGGACCGAGAGCGGACCTCCCGCTACAGCCTCGACATCAGACACAGATGAGCCGCCCACGCCACGACAAGAGCCGGACAAACCACGGCGCGAGCGGGAGCCGTCCGCAAGCGGGCGGAACACGCCCGGGCAGGAACGCAGGCCGTCCGGCAAAGGTCGTGGCACGACCCTGGATGAAGCGTGCGCGACAGCAGACGGACGAGACTGGGCGCAAGCCACGGGCGGCCCATCGCGGGATACAGCGAGTACATCGCGGGATGGGCGAAGCTCGTCACGGGAGACGGCGAGTGGGCCACACAGTAGGCGACGCTCGACGCGGAGCGGGCGGGTGTCTGACTGGGTGACCCCTGGCGGGCTGATCTCGGGCCGGACGCTGCCCGGACTGCTGCTGGCCACCGGGCAGTTCCTCCCCATCACCGACATCCACCGCCTGGCCTCCACCTCCAGCCTCACCCGCCTGGTCATGAACGCCGAAGGACGGATCCTGGACGTCGGACGCACCGTCCGCCGCGCCACCAGAACACAGCGGCGAGCCATCCTCGCCCGCTACGCCACCTGCATGGTCGACGACTGCCACCTACCCGCCCACCTCTGCCAGATCGACCACGTCCAAAACTGGAGCGACGCAGGCGCCACCGACCTCGACAACCTCGGCCCCACCTGCCAATTCCACAACCGCGACCGCTACCAACACCCCGACCGCTACCAACTCCACCGCGTCGGCGACAACCGATGGGCATTCACCTACATCGGCCCCCGAGGCGCACGCATGCGCACGGACTGATCATGCGGGCGCAGGCCCAGCCCGCCCCATCAGCCAGCCCGCCCCATCAGAACGTCACACGACCGATCGGGGAGGACGGCAGAGAAGAGGGTGGGGCAGGAACCCCGGCAGGGGTCCGGAAAAGCGGAAAGACCGGCCCCACGAAGGGACCGGTCTTTCTCCACGCCTACGCCTGACCCGTGCCGTCGCCGGGAACATCGGTCTCGTCATCGCGTACGGGCTCGTCGCCGACACCGAGGTCTTGGCGCAGCCGCTCGAGATCCATGTTGTGGTTGGCGTATTTGAGCTGGCGAGCCACCTTCGTCTGCTTCGCCTTGGCCCGACCCCGCCCCATTGATCGTCCTCCCTCACACAGGCCGTGCTTCGCCCTATTCTCTATCATTTGAAGAATTATGCAATTTCCCACACCGTCCGGCCCTGGGACATAGATCTTCTGCCCATTGCGTACGGCTTGTGCCGGCGGGATCCGAGTCCCCCGAGGTCACACCACAGAGAACCACGGCTTGCCACTGTCACCGCCGGCACCTCGACGAGTGTGTCCCGGCCGCGCCTGCCGTACGACGTGTCGGCCCGAGGTCGTCAGGGCCGCGTATGCTCCGCCTCCCGCAGCTCCGCCAGCAGCTCCCCCTGGCCCGCGATCATGTCGGTCAGAATCCGCCTCGCCGCCCGCAGCAGATCGGCGACGTCCTTGCTGCTCAGCGCGTAAACGACGGTAGATCCCTCACGCGTCGAGGTCACGATACCCGCTCGCCGCAGTACGGCTAGTTGCTGCGACAGGTTGGACGCCTCCACCTCGATCCCGGCGAGCAGGTCGCGCACCGGGAGCGGGCCGTCTTGAAGCAGTTCCAGGACCCGGATCCGTACGGGATGACCGAGCGTGCGGAAGAACTCGGCCTTCGCCTGGTAGAGGGGAACGGGCATCAGCACCTCCCCCTACGGCCGGCCGCGCCCGGCGGCGGGGCCACCCGGCGTGGTGTGCGCGGCCCGGCGACGTCACGCATGCACGTCTCCGTTCCCTGGTGCGGATCGAGCTGACAACGAGAAATCGTCACACACCATGGTAGCCAATTGAAAACTTCTTCAAGTCCCACGACAACCGCTCGCCCGCCACGGGCGGCTGTCGTCAGACACGACCTAATCCTTGATCTCGCAGATCGTGGACCCGGCGGTGACACCCGCGCCGACCTGGGCGGACAGCCCGGCGATGGTGCCCGCCTTGTGGGCGGTGAGCGGCTGCTCCATCTTCATCGCCTCGAGCACCACGATGACGTCACCCTCGGCGACGACCGCGCCGTCCTCGACGGCCACCTTGACGATCGTCCCCTGCATGGGCGACGTCAGCGCGTCACCGCTCGCCGCGGCGCCGCCCGGCTTCCGGGAACCGCCCCCGCGCTTCGGCTTTCCGCCGTTCGGCCGCGCCGCCGCGGCGGCACCGGACGCCCCGAACCCGGCGGGAAGGACGACCTCCAGGCGCTTGCCGCCGACCTCGACGGTGATGCGCTCGACGGCGGCGGGCTCGGCGGTCCCGGCGTCCCCGGTGTCTCCGGCATACGGCGGGATCGTGTTGACGAACTCGGTCTCGATCCAGCGGGTGTGGACGTCGAACGCCTTGCCCCTGCCGATGAACGCGGGGTCGTCGACCACGACCCGGTGGAAGGGCACCACGGTCGGCATGCCCTCGACGACGAACTCCGCCAGCGCCCGGCGCGAGCGCTCCAGCGCCTGCGTGCGGTCCCGCCCGGTGACGATGAGCTTGGCGACCAGGGAGTCGAAGGATCCCGGGACCGTCTCGCCCTGGTCGTACCCTGCGTCGAGCCGTACGCCGGGGCCGGAGGGCGCGTGCCAGCGGGTGATCGTGCCCGGCGCGGGCAGGAAGCCGCGGCCCGGGTCCTCGGCGTTGATCCTGAACTCGATCGAGTGCCCCTGCACCTTGGGGTCCTTGTAGCCGAGCTCCTCGCCGCAGGCGATCCGGAACATCTCCCGGACCAGGTCGATGCCGGTGACCTCCTCGCTGACCGGGTGCTCGACCTGCAGCCGCGTGTTGACCTCCAGGAACGAGATCGTGCCGTCCTGACCGACGAGGAACTCGCAGGTCCCGGCTCCGACGTAGCCCGCCTCGCGCAGGATCGCCTTGGAGGAGTCGTACAGCACCGCAAGCTGCTTACGGGAGAGGAAGGGGGCCGGGGCCTCCTCGACGAGCTTCTGGTGGCGGCGCTGCAGCGAGCAGTCACGGGTGCTGACCACGACCACGTTGCCGTGCCGGTCGGCCAGGCACTGGGTCTCCACGTGGCGGGGACGGTCCAGGTAGCGCTCGACGAAGCACTCGCCGCGCCCGAAGGCGGTGACGGCCTCGCGGACGGCCGACTCGTAGAGTTCGGGGATCTCCTCCAGGGTGCGGGCGACCTTCAGCCCACGCCCGCCGCCGCCGTAGGCCGCCTTGATGGCGATGGGCAGTCCGTGCTCCCGCGCGAAGGCCACGACCTCGTCGGCGCCGGACACCGGGTCGCTGGTCCCGGCGACCAGCGGCGCCCCCACCTTCTGGGCGATGTGCCGGGCCTGCACCTTGTCGCCGAGGGCCTCGATGGCGGCGGGCGGGGGGCCGATCCAGACGAGGCCGGCGTCGATGACCGCCTGCGCGAAGGCGGCGTTCTCGGCGAGGAAGCCGTACCCGGGGTGCACGCCGTCCGTGCCGGTACGGCGGGCGACGTCGAGGATCTTCTCGATGTCGAGGTAGGTCTCCGCCGGGGTGGCCCCGCCGAGCGCGTACGCCTCGTCGGCCATCCGTACGAAAAGGGCGTCGCGGTCCGGGTCGGCGTAGACCGCCACGCTGCCGATTCCGGCGTCCTTGCACGCGCGGACGACGCGTACGGCGATCTCTCCGCGGTTGGCGACGAGCACCTTACGCAGGACGGGAGAGTTGCTCACTGAAGTCCTCCAAGCTTCCAGCTCGAGTCGCGCCAGCCTCCGTGACTGGCGACGACGGGCCGGCGCAGCATGTGGTGACGGGCGGCCCAGCGACGTTGCGGGGTGGGCACGGGGGCCGGGGCGGCCGCCGTGCGGGCGGCGACCACCATGACCAACGCGGCGAGCTCCTCCGGAGATGGCTCGCCCTTGATGACGCGTAGCTCGCTCACAGCGGGATGTTCCCGTGCTTCTTGGGCGGCAGCCCCTCCCGCTTGCCGCGCAGCAGCCGCAGCGAGCGGACGATCTCCCGCCGGGTCTCACGGGGGGCGATCACCGCGTCGACGTAGCCGCGCTCGGCCGCCTGGTAGGGGTTGGCCAGTGTGTCCTCGTACTCCGTGACCAGTTTGGCACGCAGCGCCTCGGGGTCGTCGGTCGCGGCGAGCTCCTTGCGGTAGAGGATGTTGACCGCGCCCTGGGCGCCCATCACGGCGATCTGCGCGGTCGGCCAGGCGAGGTTGAGGTCGGCACCGAGGTGCTTGGACCCCATCACGTCGTAGGCGCCGCCGTACGCCTTGCGGGTGATCACGGTGATCAGCGGGACGGTGGCCTCGGCGTAGGCGTAGAGGAGCTTGGCGCCGCGGCGGATGATGCCGTTCCACTCCTGATCGGTGCCGGGCAGGAACCCGGGGACGTCGACGAGCGTGAGCACGGGGATGTTGAACGCGTCACAGGTACGCACGAAGCGCGCGGCCTTCTCCGAGGCGTTGATGTCGAGGGTCCCGGCGAACTGCATGGGCTGGTTGGCGACCACGCCGACCGGCCGGCCCTCCATCCGCCCGAAGCCGATGATGATGTTGGGCGCGAACAGCGCCTGCACTTCCAGGAAGTCGCCGTCGTCGAGGAGGGACTCGATGACGATCCGCATGTCGTACGGCTGGTTGGCCGAGTCGGGCACGAGCGTGTCGAGCGCCAGGTCGACCTCGCCGATCTGGAGGTCGGCCTCCTCGCCGATGGCCGGGGGGTCGTCCAGGTTGTTCTGGGGGAGGTAGGACAGCAGCGCCTTGACGTACTCCAGCGCGTCGTCCTCGTCGTGGGCCAGGTAGTGGGCGTTGCCGCTCTTGGCATTGTGGGTGTGGGCGCCGCCGAGCTCCTCGAAGGTCACGTCCTCACCGGTGACGGTCTTGATGACCTCGGGGCCGGTGACGAACATGTGCGAGGTCTGGTCGACCATGACGGTGAAGTCGGTGAGCGCGGGCGAATACACGTGGCCGCCCGCGCAGGCTCCCATGATCAGGGAGATCTGGGGGATCACGCCGGAGGCGTGCACGTTGCGCCGGAAGATCTCGCCGTACAGGCCGAGCGAGACGACGCCCTCCTGGATGCGCGCCCCGGCGCCCTCGTTGATGCCGATGATCGGGGATCCGGTCTTCACGGCGAGGTCCATGACCTTGCAGATCTTCTCGCCGTACACCTCTCCGAGGCTACCGCCGAGGAAGGTGAAGTCCTGCGCGAAGACGCACACGTGCCGGCCGTCGATCGTCCCGTAGCCGGTGATGACGCCGTCGCCCGGGACGCGGTTGCGCTCCAGCCCGAACGCGGTGCTGCGGTGCTTGGCGAGCCCGTCCAGCTCGACGAACGATCCCTCGTCCAGCAGCCGCTCGATCCGTTCCCGGGCGCTGAGCTTGCCCTCGGCGTGCCGCTTCTCGGCCGCCCGTCCGGTGGATCCGACCCGTACGGCCTCATCGCGGCGATCTTCGAGCTGGGCGAGCTTGCCCGCCGTACTGTGCAGATCCATTGATCACCACACCTCTTGAGACTGAGTTTCAGTCGTACGATACTCAGTACCAAGACGACCGACAAGGCCAGCGAATCCGGGAGAATGGCTCGATGCCACGATCGCCCACCAGCCAGCGCCTCGCCGACGCGGCGATTCAGCTCTTCAACGAGCGCGGCTACGACGAGACCACCGTCGACGACATCGCGGCCCGCGCGGGTGTGAGTCGCAGCACCTTCTTCAGGTACTACCGGTCCAAGGACGACGTGATCTTCCCGGATCACGACGCGCTGCTCGCGAAGGTGGACGCCCGCCTGAGGGCGTCGACCGCCGACACCGCGATCGTGGCGGTGTGCGACGCCGTCCGCATCGTGCTCGCGCACTACGTCGAGGACGCCGAGGTGTCGCTGCGGCGCTACCGCCTGGTCGGCCGGGTGCCCGCGCTGCGCGACCGCGAGATCGTCAGCGTCGCGCGCTACCAGCGGCTGTTCCGCGAGTACGTCGGTGACTGGCTGGCCGGGTCGCCCGACGCCGCGCTCCGCGCCGAGCTCATGGCCTCCTCCGTCGTGGCCGCGCACAACCAGGTGCTCCGCGGCTGGCTGCGCGCGGGCGGGTCGTACGCCCCGTTCGAGCCGCTCGACCACGCCCTGCAGTACATCATCAGGACGTTCCGCCACCTGGAGAACCTGGAGAGGCCGCGCAACGGCGGCGACCAGGTCGTCGTGGCGACCTTCCCGCGCTCGGCCGACCCGGACGCCGTCTTGGACGCCATCCGGGCGCACCTCGGCTCGCGGTAACAACGGCCACCGCGAGCCGACGACGCCGGGAACCCCCGGTGTTCAGGCGTACCGGTGGGCCGCCTCCTCGGCGAGCTCGGGCTTCAGCGCCCGGAGCACGGCCACGGTGATCGCGTGCGCGTCCACGCCGAAGTGCCGGCGCGCCGCCTCCCTCGTGTCCGACAGGCCGAACCCGTCGGTGCCGAGCGACACCCAGTCCTGGGTGACCCAGGGCCTGATCTGGTCGGGGACGGCCCGCATCCAGTCGCTCACCGCCACCACCGGCCCGTCCGCCCCGGCCAGGGCTCCAGTGACGTACGGCACGCGCTCCCGCTCCGCGGCCATCGCCTCACGGCGCAGCTCGCTCCACGAGGTGACCGACCAGACGTCGACGCCCACGCCCCAGTCGTCGGCGAGCAGTCGCTGCGCTTCCAGGGCCCAGTGCACGGCGGTGCCGCTGGCGAGGATCTGGGCCTGGCCGCCTCCGGCGGAGTACCGGTAGATGCCGCGCAGGATGCCCTCCTCGACGCCCTCGGGCATCGACGGCTGGGGCTGCGGCTCGTTGTAGACGGTGAGGTAGTAGAAGATGTCCTCCCCCGCCGGGCCGTACATCCGGCGCAGGCCCTCCCGGACGATCACGCCGATCTCGTAGGCGAAGGCCGGGTCGTAGCTGAGGCAGGCCGGGTTCACCGAGGCGAGTAGCTGCGAATGGCCGTCGGCGTGCTGTAGCCCCTCCCCCGTCATGGTGGTGCGGCCCGCGGTCGCGCCGATCAGGAACCCGCGGCCCATCTGGTCGGCGAGCGCCCACATCTGGTCGGCCGTGCGCTGCCAGCCGAACATCGAATAGAAGATGTAGAACGGGATCACCGGCTCGCCGTGCGTGGCATAGCTGGTGGCGGCGGCGGTGAAGCTCGCCATGCAGCCCGCCTCGGTGATGCCCTCGTTCAGGATCTGCCCGGACGCCGACTCCTTGTACGACAGGAGCAGCTCCCGGTCGACCGCGTCGTACCTCTGGCCGAGCGGCGAATAGATCTTCGCCGTGGGGAAGAGCGACTCCATGCCGAACGTGCGGGCCTCGTCGGGGACGATCGGCACCCAGCGCTGCCCGCTCTCGGGCACCCGCATCAGGTCTTTCACCAGGCGGACGAAGGCCATCGTCGTGGCGATGGTGCCGCCGCCCTTGGCGAGCGCCTCGAACGGCCGGTCCGGGGCAGGCGGCACAGGGGCGTACGTCGCGGTGCGCCGGGGCACGGGACCGCCGAGCGCGTTCCGCCGTTCGGCGAGGTAACGCCGCTCCTCCGGTCCGGCGTGCAGGTAGGGCGGCAGTTCGCCCTCCAGCGCCGAGTCGGGGACGGGAAGGTCGAGGCGGTCCCGCATGGCCCGGAACTCGTCCTGGGTGAGCTTCTTCATCTGGTGGTTGGCGTTCCGCGACTCGAAGCCGGAGCCGAGCGTCCACCCCTTGACGGTCTGCACCAGGATCACCGTGGGGCCGTCGCGGTGCTCCAGGGCCGCGCGGTAGGCGGCGTGGACCTTGCGAGGCTCGTGTCCCGCCCGCGATCCGCCGACGATGCGTTCGAGATCCTCGTCGCTGTACGGCGCCGCCAGGCTCTCCAGCCCCTGGAACAGGCGCTCCCTGATGTAGGCGCCACTGGAGGCGGCATAGGTCTGGAACTGCCCGTCGGGCACCTCGCCCAACCGGGCGGCGAGCAGGCCGCCGATGTCGCGGGCGAGCAGGCCGTCCCATTCCTCGCCCCACAGCGCCTTGACGACGTGCCAGCCCGCACCCCGGAAGACGCCTTCGAGTTCCTGCACGACGCGGGTGTTGCCGCGTACGGGGCCGTCGAGCCGTTGGAGGTTGCAGTTGATGACGAAGGTGAGGTTGTCGAGCCCTTCCCTGGCCGCCAGGGTGAGCGCGGCCGTGGCCTCCGGCTCATCCATCTCGCCGTCGCCGAGGAAGGCCCACACGTGGCCGCGCGAGGTGTCCTTGATCCCCCGGGCCGCGAGATAGCGGTTGAACCTGGCCTGGTAGATCGCGTTCAGCGGGCCCAGTCCCATCGAAACGGTCGGGAACTGCCAGAAGTCCGGCATGGACCGCGGATGCGGATAGGACGGGAGGCCTCCCCCGCCCGCCTCCCGGCGGAACCGGTCGAGCTGCGCCTCGGTCAGCCGCCCTTCCAGGAACGCTCGCGCGTAGATTCCCGGCGAGGCGTGGCCCTGGAAGTAGACCTGGTCGTCGGTGCCGTGGAAGAAGTGGTTGAAACCCACCTCGTACAGCCAGGCGGCCGAGGCGTAGGTGGATATGTGGCCGCCGAGGCCGAGCTTGCTGCCCCTCGTCACCATCGCGGCGGCGTTCCACCGGTCGTAGGCCGCGATGCGCTCCTCGATCGCCAGGTCGCCTGGGTACGGCGGCTCCTCACTGGTGGGAACGGTGTTGAGGTAGGGAACGGGCGGCCTGCCGATCGTGTCGAGCAGCCGCCCCATCAGATAGCGAGCCCGTTCGGGGCCCGCCTCCCGTACGAGCGCATCCAGAGACTCGTGCCATTCGGCCGTTTCCTCTGGATCCACGTCGGGGATCTGGTCCCACAGTGCCATGGCAACGCCTCCTGGGGAATACCAATCATCCGATCATTCGATCAGATGATAGTGCCCAGGCCAGGCTTCTCCCATGCTCGAAACCGGACTGCTCGAAACCGGACAGGCGAGAACGGGCAGGACGCGGCGCCCGGCGGCGAACCATCGGTGCGCCCCGCCGTACGACCTCTGCCTGCCGGGAACCGTGACGGCCGCGACCATCTCCTGACCGCCGGATCTCCGACGGGCCCGGCCCATCGCCCGGTCGACGTCCTCATGGCCGATGTCATTCACCGCGCGGACGCGGTGGCACCGGACACGGCGCCCCGATCCCACTTATCGCCTGCTTATCCCGGTATGGGTGTAGTGTCCGGTTAGCTGCTTTGGCGTGTTCCCCCCACTGGCTAGTGACGGAGGGAGAGTCATGGACATCAGACCGCAGGCAGTCGTTATCCCCAAGGAGACCGACCAACTCGAGCAGGGGAAATACGGTCCCATCTTTCCGAGGACCCCGGCGTGTTACGGATTCACCGTCATCGCGAAGGTCAAACCCGGCAGAGCCGAGGCGATCCGCAACTACGGCTACACGCTGGCCAAGGCGCTGGAAAGCGATCCGTACCTTCTCGCGCCGCTCAAGCTGCACTATCTGCGCTGGGTGCTCTTCGATGACGATACGCGTTTCATGTATCAGGGCATCTTCGACACCGACTTCGACAAGTACACCGAAGACGCCATCGCGCTGTTCACCAAGTCCGGGGTGAGCACGGCTTTCGAGAACCTCGAGGGATTCCCCGAGGACTGGAGGACGAACCCCGAGGCGTTCATCAGGTTCGTTCGCGAGCACCAGTGCCCGAGCTTCATCGAATACGGAGAGTATCCGTACATCAGCGCCGACGAGATCAAGAAGGCTCTGCGGATCAAGAGCGCCCTGTCGGAGATGCTCGACCAATTGCAGTGAGGCCGGGCTGTCGTCCACCTGCTGCGCCGTCGATCGGAGACGAAATGAGTGAGTTCAGGACCGCACGTACCTACAACCAGAACCATGTGCCACGCGAGTACACCCCCGGTCGGCGACGGGTGAGCATCTACGTCGCGTGGAGCTATCCCGCCGAGGCCGGCAGGAACCCGGCCGAGCTCGACAACCGGTTCTCCACGATGACCGAAGTCCGGCGCGTGGCCTGGCCTGCCTACGAGGATCCGAAGTGGTCCGACCCCATGCAGTTCCAGCAGGGCATCGCGGGGACGCTGGAGTTGTTCTTCTGGGCCTGGGTGCCGTTCCAGCAGTTCGTCGAGGAGACCACCGGGCACCCCGTACCCGTGTACCAGCGCATCGATCAAGCCGGTTTCCGGACTCCGCTCGACGAGCGGGTGCTGGCGGACACCGACACCTTGTTCGTGTTCGGGCTGGATCACATGATCACCGGGCAGGAGGCCGCGCCCGAGGAGATCGAGGCACTGCGGCAGTTCGTCAACCGGGAGGGAACCTGCCTGGTCCTGGGGCCGCACCACGACGTCGGGGCATCGGACGACCTGACCGTGCGCGATATGGAATACCACCATCACGGCGACCTCCTGGTTCCCCGACAGCAACGGTTCGGTATGTACACCCGCTCCTTGATGCAAGGGCTCGGAGTGCCCGTGGAGAACCGCTACGGGCTGCGTCCAGCGATGCGGGAACCGCGCAAGATCGCCCCGCTGTCCATCGCCAGGGATCTGGACACCAAGGGATGGCTGGAAGGGGTGACCACCTTCAACTTCCACATGCACCTGCCGCACTACGCCGTGACGACGGACGACCCGAATGCCATCCACGTGCTGGGCAGGCAGCCGATCGACATGACCAAGCCGCACCCGTTCACCGAGGCGGGAAACACCGAGTTCAACATGTTCCTGTGGATGCCCCCGACCGGTGAGCGGGCCGGCGATGTGCTCCTGGCGGACTCCACGATCTTCAGCTCGCTGTTCGGCGGAGACGAGAGCCTGCGCAACTTCTGGAGAAACCTCGTCACGTTGAAGTAGTGCCACGGCGAAGTAGTGCCCCAGCGAGGTAGTGCCACAGGGAGGCAGGTATCCGTGACCGAGCAAACGCATGCCGCGCTCGAACTCGACGACATCCAGCGGGGGGTTCTCAGCCCTCGGCCGACCCCGTACGCTGCGACGTACATCCTGTTCCGCATCGACGACCGCGCGCACGGGCGGCAGCTGATGCGGCGGCTGAGCGAGGTGGTGACCTCGGCCACCGACTCGATGAGTCCCCTGGGCGAGACCTGGGTGAGCGTCGCGGTCACCTGTCACGGCCTCAAGGCACTGGGCGTGCCGAAGGAATCGCTGGACACGTTCGCCTGGGAGTTCCGGCAAGGAATGGCCGCACGGGCGAAAGCGCTGGGCGACACGGGCGAGAGCAGCCCCGAGCACTGGGAATCGCCGCTGGGCACGCCGGATGTCCACGTGGTGCTCGTGGCGCTCGCGCCCGACGGCGCACAGCTCGAAGCGGCCATCGATCGTTCCCGCCCGGCGTTTGAGAACCTCCCGGGCGTGGTCCCGGTCTGGCGGCACGACTGTTACGCGCTGCCGACCGAGACCGAGCCTTTCGGCTACCGCGACGGCATCAGCCACCCGGCGGTCGAGGGCAGCGGCATCGCCGGGTCGAACCCGCTGGAAGTGCCGCTCAAGGCCGGGGAGTTCGTGCTCGGTTACCGCGACGAGCTCGGCGGCGTCCAGACCCCGCAGCCCGAGGTGCTGGGCCGCAACGGCACCTACGTGGCCTTCCGCAAACTCCACCAACGTGTCGCCATGTTCCGGCGGTACCTGAAGGACAACTCCACCGGCCCCGAGGACGAGGAGCTGCTGGCGGCGAAGATCATGGGACGCTGGCGCAGCGGCGCGCCGTTGGCGCTCCGCCCGCAGCACGACGACCCCGACCTCGGCGCCGACCCAGGCCGCAACAACAGGTTCCTCTACGAGCAGGGTGATCCGGCGGGATTCACGACTCCCCTCGGCTGCCACATCCGCCGGGCCAACCCCCGCGACGCGTCGGTGGCGGGGGAACCGAGGCTGCACCGGATGATCAGGCGCGGCACCGCGTACGGCCCGCCGCTGCCCGAGGGGGTCCTGGAGGACGACGGGGCGGACCGTGGGCTGATGTTCACGTTCATCGGAGCGCACCTCGGGCGGCAGTTCGAGTTCGTCCAGTCCCAATGGATGAACGACGGTGTCTTCTTCGGCGCGGGGGACGCGAAAGATCCGGTGGTCGGGTCCGGCGACGGCACCGGTGACTTCACGATCCAGCGGCGGCCGGTACGGCGGCGCCTGCAGTCGCTGCCGCGGTTCGTCGTCACGCGCGGCGGCGAGTACTGCTTCATGCCCGGACTGAGCGCCCTGCGCTGGCTTGGTGATCTAAAAGACTGATCCAAAAGGCTGAGGTCGCGGCGACGAGCCGCGCTGAGGCGAGCGGCGCCGCCGGGGCACGGTCTCCACCAGTGTGGACGGATTTCATGGATACGCTGCATCTGCTCTTCAACGCGGTCACCGTGATCTTCATCGCGACCACCATGTTCGCGGCCGGTCTCGGAGCCACGCCGACGGCGTTACGCGCCGTCCTCGCCGACCTCCCGCTGCTCCTGCTGGCGCTGGTGGCCAACCTGGTGGTCGTCCCGCTGCTGGGCTGGGGCATCGCCGCGTTGTTCAGCCTGCCGGCGGCGGCTTTCACCGCGCTGGTCCTGGTCGCGTCGTCACCAGGCGGACCGTTCGGGGCGAAGCTCGCGATGGTGCAAAAAGGAGACGTGGTCGCGGGCGCGGCGATGCAGGTGCTGCTCGCCGCCGTCGGCAGCATCACCTTCGGCCTGACAGCCAACGCCATCCTCGCGGCGGCCCAGGCGGGCGGGGGTATCTCCATCGACGTCGCCGCGCTGGTGCGGACCGTTGCCATCCTGCAGCTCGTACCGTTCGCCGTCGGACTGATACTGCGACGCTACGCACCGCCCACAGCGCGGTCGTGGCACCCCGTGGCCGTCAAGGTGTCGAACGTGACGTTCCTGATCGTGCTGGTGGGCATGCTGGCGGGCAACTGGCGCGACGTCGTCGCGCTGCTCGGCTCACTCACCCTGCTCGCGGGGTTCGTCCTCGCCGTCGCCGCGTTCGCCGTCGGCGCGTGGCTGGCCACCGGATCGCCGGTGCGCCGCACCACCATGGGCAGCGTCACGGCGGTGCGCAACATGGGGCCCGCGCTGGCCGCCGCCGGTATCGCCTTCGGCAACCAGCCGGCCGTCCTGGGAGCGCTTGCCGCGGTGCTGCTCAGCGGCCTGGCGGCGGCCATACCGGTCGCCGCGCTGCTCAGCCGCCGGCGGGGCGGCGGCTGACGAGCGGCGGGGCCTGCTGTCTCAGGGGATGCTGTCTCAGGTGATGCGCGTCAGGCGGACGAGGGCGCTGGCGTAGTCGGTACCTGGTAGCTCCAGCGGGAGGCCGTGGGCCATGAGGACGGCACCGTGGTGGACGGTCCCCGTGTCCTCGTCCCGATAGCGGGCGCCGGGGTCCAGCGCGCGCAGCCGGAGCGGGACGGGCGGGGCTCCGAAGGGAGACGAGCGCCGCCAGGCGAGCACGACGACCCGGCCGTCCGCGACATACTGCGCGCCGGTCAGCGGCGGCTCTCCCAACCGGTGGTGAACTCCGTGCTGTACGACGGGGCGGATCTCCTTGTAGAGCGCGACCAGCTCCGCCGCCTCCCGCCGCTCGGCGGCGCTCCAGCGCGTCAGGTCGCCGCCGACGCCCAGGACTCCGGCCATCGCCACGTGGAAGCGGAATCGGAGCGGCAGGTCCCGGCCGGTCAGGAAGTGCGGGCTGTCGGTCACCCAGGCCGCCATCGTTCGGGTGGGATAGATCTGCCCGTACCCGTGCTGGATCGCGATCCGGTCGGCGGCGTCGGTGTTGTCGGAGGTCCACGCCTCGTCGGTGCGTCGCAGCACCCCCAGGTCGACCCGGCCGCCGCCGCCCGCGCACGCCTCGATCCGGAGCCGGGGGTGGTCGGCGCGCAGCCGGTCCATCACCTCGTAGACGCCGCGCACGTGGTCGATCCACACCCGGCCGGGATCACTGGATCCGGGCCGGCCCGCCTCGGTGAATGCCCGGTTCATGTCCCACTTGAGGAAGTCGATCTCGTGGTCGCGCACCAGCCGGTCGAGCCAGTCGTGCGCCCACGCGACCACCTCGGGTCGCCCGAAGTCGAGCACCAGTTGGTTGCGCAGCAAGGTGCGGCGCCGGTCCGGCTGATGCAGCACCCAGTCGGGATGGGCGCGGTAGAGATCGCTGTCGGGGTTGACCATCTCCGGCTCCACCCAGATCCCGAACCGCATGCCGAGCCGGTGCACCTCGGCGATCAGCCCGTGCAGCCCCGCGGGGAACTTGCCGGGGTTCGGCGCCCAGTCGCCCAGTCCGGCCTCGTCGCTGTCGCGCGCGCCGAACCAGCCGTCGTCCATGACGAACAGCTCCGCGCCGACCTCGGCCGCCAGCGCCGCCAGGTCCTTCTGCCCGTCTTCCGTCACCGCCCAGCCGGTCGCCTCCCATGAGTTGTAGACCACCGGGCGCAGCTCGGATCCGGCGGGCAGCACATGCCGCGCGATGTAGTCGTGCCAGGACCGGCTCGTCCCGCCGAACCCGTCCGGGCGGTACAGGCCCGCGAACACGGGCGTCTCCAGTGACTCGCCCGGCTCCAGCCGCCAGGTGACGCCCTCGTGGCCGAATCCGCCGCTCCAGCACAGGCGCTCGGCGGGTGAACGGTGCAGCGTGATCCGCCAGCTTCCGCTCCAGGCGAGCGCGGAGCTCCACACCTCACCGTGCTCCTCGTCGGCCCCGCCGCCATCGATCATGATCCATGGATTGGTGTGGTGCCCCGACACGCCTCGTCTGCTCGTCAGCACGGTCTCCCCTCCGGGGACGGCCTCGCGGCGGAGCCGGAACTCGCTGCTCCACGCCCCGGTCACATGGCTCAGCCGGTAGCCCGCCAGGAGGGGAACGCCCCACGAGGCCGCGTCCACGCGCAGCAGCTCCAGTGGCGCGTCCTCCCCGGTGTGCCGCAGTACGGTCCATCGCTCCAGCACATCGCTGTCCTCGTGCACCCGGTAGTGCAACTCGGCCGCGAGCGGATGGAGACGGTCGTGCAGCCGGATCGTCAGATGGCTGAACAGGTGGCCGCCGTCCACCGTGTGCCCGTCATAGCGCCACTCGATCTCCTGCCCTCCGTCCGGAAAGCGAACCTGGAGAGCGGACGGCCCGAAGCCGGCGACGGGAAGCTCCGCCCCATCCGCCCGCGGGTGCTCGAAGCTACTGTCCGCGGGGTCACGGAACCGCGGCACGGCCGCCGCCTGCTCCAATGTCAACGGGCGCCCCCAGTGCACATGCCGGGGCGTGCCGTCCTCGTCCAGTCGGAGCGCGTACGCGGTCGTCGGCGTGCTGAGCAGCCAGATCCGGTGCCGGGGGTCGAACTCGATCACAGTGGGGGTGCTCCTCGCGGCGGGGGATCCGGGACAGTCCGGAAGTGTAGGGCTGGACCGTCCCGAATTAAATTCTTGACGAAGTTAATTAGTTGACCCTACGGTAACCCGCATGCCGAGAAGCCAGGGCTCCGGGGCGCCCATCACCAGCCCCGCCGCCGCCGTGGTCTTCACCATGGTCCTCACCCGGGGCCCGGTGAGCCGGGTCGACGTCTGCCGGCTCACCGGCCTTTCGTCGGCGGCCGTGACCAAGGCCGCCCGCCCCCTGATCGAGGCGGGCTACCTGCGGGAACTCGCGCCCACTGAGCGGACGGCGCCCGGCGCGGGCAGGCCCGCCAGTCCTCTGGCGATCGCGCCTGAGCGCGAGTACTTCATCGGCATCAAGATCACCGGCGACGATCTCATCGGCGTGATCACCGACCTCGGCTCCCGGATCGTCGCCGCTCGTCACCACGCCGTGCCGGGTTACGACGTGCGGACCGACGCCTCCGCGTCTCCCATGGAGCCCGCCGACGTGGTCGCGGCCATCGCCGCGCTCGCCGCGGAGCTGTTGGACGAGCACCCCGAATTCCGGGAGCGGACCCATCGGCTCGGTGTCGCGATCTCCGGCGACGTCGACCGCGACGCCGGCGTCGTGCGTTACTCGCCCTTCCTCGGCTGGCGGGACGTCCCGCTCGCCGCGCTGCTGGACGAGGCGACCGGGCTCACCACAACCCTGGAGAACGACGTCAAGGCACTCGCCGTCGCCGAGCAGTGGTTCGGTGAGGGCGTCGGCGCGTCCTCCTTCGCCCTGGTCACCGTCGGCACCGGCATAGGCAGCGCCTTCGTCGTCAACGGGGGTCTCGTCTCCGGCGCGTTCGGCGTGTCCGGAGAGATCGGTCATGTGCCGATCGGCGTCGAGGGACCGCGCTGTCACTGCGGCGCGACGGGCTGTCTGGAGGCGCTCGCCTCCACCCAGGCACTGCTCACCGAGGCTCGCCGCGCCACCGGCGTGGACGACCTCACCATCGATCAGGCGGTCGATCTGGCCCGCTCAGGCGACCAGGTTCTCCGCAAGGTCTTCGCCGTGGTCGGCCGGGCCATCGGCCTCGGCCTGGCCGTGGTGGCGAACCTCCTCGGCCCGGAGAGTCTCGTGGTCTCCGGCGAGGGACTCGACGCCTACGACCTGTTCGAGGAGTCGATCCGCGAGGCGTTCTCCGCCCAGGCCTACGGCAGCGCGGGGCGGTGCGGCCTGGTCATCCGCCCGCTGCCGTTCGAGGAATGGGCCCGTGGCGCGGCGGCCGTCGCCGTTCAGTCCCTGGTCACGCCCTCCTAGCACTACCTCCGAGAACAAGGGCCCGCCCCACGGGCCGCCGGAGCGCCTCGGCTCCTCAGAAAGGAACCCCCCAATGAGTACTAACCTGACCTCCCGCCGCGCCTTCCTCGGCGGGTCGCTCCTCTTCGTCGGCGGCGTGGCGCTCGCGGCGTGCGGCAAGGACGACGCCGTCAAGGCGGGCGCGAAGATCACGCTGGAGCAGTGGTACCACGCCTACGGCGAGGCCGGCACCCAGCAGGCCGTGATGAGGTACGCCGAGGAATACACCAAGGCCAACCCGGACGTCGCCATCAAGGTCAAC
The DNA here is from genome assembly GCF_030268965.1 of Microtetraspora sp. NBRC 16547. Lineage (GTDB taxonomy): Bacteria > Actinomycetota > Actinomycetes > Streptosporangiales > Streptosporangiaceae > Microtetraspora. The sequence goes on from NZ_BSSE01000002.1 coordinate 307,046, forward strand.
TGGATCGCGGGTGACTACTCCGCGAAGCTCCACTCGACGCTGCTCACCCCGCAGGCGCCCGACCTGTTCGAGATCGGCGACTTCCAGTACGTCGACGTCAAGAACGGCCTGCTCGCTCCGCTCGACGACATCGTCAAGGGGCAGGAGGCCGAGTACTCCAAGGCGTCGCTGGACTCCGCCACGGCCGACGGCAAGCTCTACGGCCTGAAGATGATGGACGACGCGATGGTCCTGTACTACCGCAGGAGCGTCCTGGAGAAGGCCGGGATCGCCGCGCCGCAGACGTTCGCCGAGCTGGCCGCCGCCGCCAAGACGCTCACCAGCCGGGAGCAGAAGGGCCTGTTCGTCGGCTCCGACGGCATCGGCAACGCGGCGTACCTGTTGCTGTGGTCGAACGGCGCCGACCTGCTCGACCCCGAGGGCAAGAAGGTCGTCTTCAACTCGCCCGAGGCCATCGCCGCGATCGCCGGCCTCAAGCAGTTGCACGACGACAAGTCGCTGCTGCTGGACTTCACCACCGACTGGTACGACCCGGGCGCGTTCATCCAGGGCGCCGCCGCCATGCAGTGGTGCGGTCTGTGGGCCATGCCCGCCATCAAGAAGGCGCTCGGTGACGACTTCGGTGTCGTCGCGTGGCCGAAGTTCGGCGACACGGGCCAGGCGGTCTCCCGCATCGGCGGCTGGTTCGCGGCCGTGAACGCCAAGGGCAAGCACGTCGAAGAGGCCAAGAAGTACATCGAGTGGCTCTGGATCAAGCAGACGGACCTGCAGAAGGACTGGTGCGTCAGCTACGGGTTCCACGTCCCGTCGCGCAAGAGCGTCGCGGCACAGACCACCGAGTTCACCTCGGGCCCAGCGAAGGACGCCGCCGACATCCTGGCGAACACCAGCAAGGCCTACCCGAACCTGTGGAACACCGCGATGGACTCCGCGTTCGCGCAGGCCGTCTTGAAGATCGCCAAGAGCGGCGGCGACGCCAAGTCGCTGTTCGACGAGGCCGCGGCGAAGTGCCAGGCCGAGCTCGACAAGCAGCTGGCCTGAGCATGTCCGACACCGCCACGAGCGGGCGGGCGGCGGTCGCCGTCCGCCCGGCCGGGGTCCGGCGCGGCCGCCGCGGGCGGCCGGTCGACTGGAAGGCCGTGGGCGCGTTCACCCTGCTGACCGCGCCCATGGTCCTCGGCCTCGGCCTGTTCAAATACGTCGCCATCGGCTGGAGCTTCCTGCTCAGTTTCAGCGACGCGCGCGGCACCGTCGATCTCGGATCCTGGATCGGCCTGGACAACTACACGTTCCTGCTCAAGGACGAGGCGTTCCGTTCGTCGATGACCGGGATCATCCTGTTCACGATCTTCATCGTGCCGGTGACGTTCGGGATGTCGCTCGGGCTCGCCATGCTGCTGAACGGGCTGCGCCGCGGCCGGGCCTTCTTCCGCACCAGCTTCCTCATCCCGGCCGCCGTCTCCTACGTCGTCGCCGCCCTGATCTGGAAGATGAGCCTGTTCAACGGCCTGCCGTCCGGTGTCGCCAACACCATCGGCGGACTGTTCGGCTGGGACGTCCAGTCGTGGATCGCCAGCACCGACCCGCCCCTCTACTGGATCGTGATCATCACGGTACGCCTGTGGCTCCAGGTCGGCCTCTACATGATCCTGTTCCTGGCGGGCCTCCAGGCCATCCCGGCCCACCTGTACGAGGCGGCCTCCCTGGACGGCGCGTCCCGGTGGGAGCAGTTCCGGCACATCACCCTGCCGATGCTGCGCAACACGTCGGTGGCGATCCTCATGCTGATCCTCATCGCCGCGTTCCAGGCCTTCGACGAGTTCTACAACGTGTTCATCACCGCCACCGGTAACTCCACCGCCCCCGTGCGGCCGCCGCTGGTCTTCCTGTACGACACCGCGCTCAAAGGCCAGGACTACGGCGTGGGCTCGGCGGGGGCGTTCCTGCTGACCCTGCTGATCATCCTGGTGACCCTGCTGCAGGGCCGCCTCGTCGGATTCGGCCGGAAGGACTGACCATGCGCAAGACCACGCGCAGGACTCCGGTGACGGTCCTGACCTATCTGGTCGTCGGCGTCGCCGCCGTGCTGTTCCTGGCGCCTTTCTACTTCATGCTGCGCGCCGCGCTGATGACCGGGATGCAGATCACCGACCCGAACTGGCACTGGCTGCCCGACCCGTTCAGCCTGCAGGGCTTCCTGGACGTGTTCGACGACCCGTCGGTGCCGATGGCGGGCGCGCTCGGAAACTCCTTCATCATCGCGATCGTCACCGCGCCGGTCTCCACCCTGCTCGGCTCGATGGCCGGCTACGCCCTGGCCCGCATCGCGGTGCCCGGCCGCGGCGTGGTCATGTCCTTCATCGTCGTAACCCTGATGATCCCCACCTCGGCCACGTTCGTGCCCACCTTCGTGCTGGTCAGCGCGATGGGCGGGGTCAACACCCAGTGGGGCGTCATCGCGCCGGGCCTGTTCAACGCGTTCTCGGTGCTGCTGTTCCGCAACTTCTACCTGAAGTTCCCGCAGGAGATCGAGGAGGCGGGCCGCCTGGACGGCCTCGGCCATCTGGGCGTGTACTGGCGGCTCGTGCTGCCCAACTCGGCCGCCCTGCTCGCCTCGCTGGGCACGCTGTCGTTCATCGAGAGCTGGAACGCCTTCCTCTGGCCCCTCGTCATCGGTCAGGACCCGGAATCGTGGACCGCCCAGATCGCGCTGTCCACGTTCCTGACCTCGCAGACGATCAACCTTCCCGCGCTCTTCGCCGGCGCCGTCGTCACGATCCTCCCGCTGATCGCGGTCTTCCTGTTCGCGCAGCGCTACATCGTCCAGGGCATCGCCGCCACTGGAATGAAGGACTGAGTACATGAGTTTCACCGACCGCCTCGGCGGGCTGGGCTTCGGCGGCGACTACAACCCCGAGCAGTGGCCGGACGAGATCCGCGCCGAGGACGTGCGCCTGATGGCCGAGGCCGGGGTCAACCTGGTCACCGTCGGCGTCTTCGGATGGGCGCGGGTCGAGCCCGCGCCCGGCGCGTACGATTTCTCCTACTTCGACGCGGTGATGGATGAGCTGGCGGCGGCGGGAGTCACCGTGGACCTCGCCACCATGACCGCCTCGCCGCCGCCGTGGCTGGCCACGGAGCACCCGGAGATCCTGCCGGTCACCGAATCCGGCGCCGTCCTGTCTCCGGGCGGCCGCCAGCACTTCTGCCCGTCCAGCCCGGTCTACCGCGACCGGGCCGCCCGGCTGGTCGAGGCGCTCGCCGTGCACTACAGGGACTACCCCGCCCTGGGCTTCTGGCATGTCGGAAACGAGTACGGCTGCCACGTCGCCGAGTGCTTCTGCGAGGAGTCCGCCCGCGACTTCCGCCGCTGGCTGAGCGCGCGGTACGGCGACATCGAGGAACTGAACGCCGCCTGGTGCACCGACTTCTGGTCCCAGCGCTACACCTCGTTCGATCAGATCCTGCCCCCCAGGCTCGCGCCGACGTACGCCAACCCGGCCCAGCAACTGGACTTCAAGAGGTTCAGCAACGAGGCGCTGCGCGCGTGCTTCGAGATCGAGGCGGCGATCCTGCGACGTGTCACACCGGGCGTGCCGATCCTGACCAACTTCCTCGCCCACCACAAACCGGTGGACGTGCACTCCTGGGCCGACCGGATGGACGTCGTGGGGCTCGACAGCTACCCCGACCCGTTCTGGCCGCGATCGCACGTGGCGGCCGGCCTCGCCTACGACCTGGCGCGCGGCGCTCACGGCGGCGACCCCTGGTACCTGGTCGAACAGGCGCCCTCGGCGGTCAACTGGCGGGCGCGCAACGGCATCAAGGAACCCGGCCGGATGCGCCTGTGGAGCTGGCAGGCGATCGCGCACGGTGCCGACGCCGTCCTGTACTTCCAGTGGCGGCAGTCACGCGGCGGCGCGGAGAAGTTCCACTCCGGGATGGTGCCGCACGCGGGTCCGGACACCCGGGTGTTCCGGGAGGTCGCCGCCCTGGGCGCCGAGCTGGCCGCGGTGCCGGAGCTGGCCGGAACCCGCGTCGCCAACGAGGTGGCCGTGCTGTTCGACTGGAACAGCTGGTGGGCGCTCGAACTGGACTCCCGCCCGTCCGACGGGCTGAAGGCCGTCGACCGGGCGCTGGACCACTACGGCCCGCTGTTCGACCTCGGCGTCGGCGTGGACGTGCTGCCGCCCGGCGCGGACCTGTCCGGCTACAAACTGGTCGTGGTCCCGAACCTCTACCTCCTCACCGAGGAGCACGCGCGTGGGCTCGCCGACTATGCCTCGGCCGGAGGGCACCTGCTGGTGTCGTTCTTCACCTGTGTGGTGGACGGCAACGACCGGATCCACGACGGCGGCTGCCCGGGGCCGCTGCGCGAGGCGCTCGGCCTGCGCGTCGAGGAGTACCGCCCCGCCGCCGAAGGCGAGACGTTCCCCCTGGGGCAGGGCACCGCCGATCTGTGGCGGGAGGACGTACGCATCGAGGGCGCGGACGTCCTGCTGGCCTTCGCCGACGGCACGCCCGCGGTCACCGGGAACCGGTTCGGCACGGGCACGGTCCGTTACGTCGCCACCCGGCCGGACGAGACGATCATGCGTGCGGTCATGGCCGAGGCGCTCGCCGAGGCCGGCGCCGAGCCGGTGCTGCCCGACCTCCCCGACGGCGTCCAGGCCGCGGTGCGCGCGGGCGGCGGCCGGGAGTTCCTGCTGCTGCTCAACCACACCGAACGGGTCCGCACGGTCGACCTGCCGCGCCCGTTCCACCACCTGCTCGCCCCCGGGCGCCCCGAGGTCGAGCAGGTCACCCTCCACCCCCGCGACGTCGCGGTTCTCGCGCGTCACTCCCGATCCGAGGTGACTCAATGAGATTAGGAGCACTCCTGGCGGTCATCGCCACCGCCCTCGGCGGCCTGACCGTGGTTCCCCAGCCCGCGGCCGCCGACACACCGACCGCCCTCGCGGCGTCCTGGGAAGGGCCGCTCAGCACCCGGGGCCGCTACATCGTGGACGCCACCGGGAAGCGGTTCAAACTGCAGTCCGGCAACTGGCACGGCGCCAGCGGCACCTGGACCGGCAGCGGCGACGACGAGAACCCGGCCGACAACTTCGCCTCCGAGACCTCTCACCGGGTCCCGCTCGGCCTGGCCCGGGTCCCGATCAGCAAGATGATCTCGGACTTCCACGCGCTCGGCATCAACAGCATCCGCCTGCCGTTCTCCAACGAGATGATCACGGACGCGCGGCCGGTCAGCGACGCGGGCGTGGCGGCCAACCCGCAGCTGCGCGGCCTCACTCCCCTTCAGGTCTACGACAAGGTCGTCGAGGCGCTCACCGCCGACGGGTTCGCCGTCATCCTCAACAACCACACGACCACCACTCGCTGGTGCTGCGCCGTCGACGGGAACGAACGGTGGAACAGCAGCCAGAGCACCCAGAAATGGCTGGACGACTGGGTGTTCATGGCACGGCGGTACCAGGCCAACAAGCGGGTCGTCGGCGCCGACCTGCGCAACGAGGTGCGCCGGGACACCTGGGACAACCCCAACTGGGGCCTGGGCGACAGCCACGACTGGGCCGCCGCCGCCCAGCGGGCGGGCGACCGGATCCTCACCGAGGCCGACCCGGACATGCTGATCATGATCGAGGGGATCAACTGGTCCGGCATCCCGGTCGACGGCCTGTGGCACGACCGGCCGATGCTCAAGCCGGTCGCGACGCTCTCGCAGACGCTCGTCCGCTCGCACAAGCTCGTCTACGCCGCGCACTTCTACGGCTACACCGGCCCGCAGCACACCGGCGCGGACGGACTGGGCGAGACCCATGACTACCGCTACCGGGACCTGAGCCGCTCCGACCTCTTCGCGGTCATGCGCGACACCGCCACCTACGTGGCGACCACCCCGGACCGGCATTTCACCGCCCCTGTGTGGATCAGCGAGTTCGGCGTCGGCAAGGTCGCCACCGACAAGGACAAGGCCTGGTTCGCCAACATGGTCGACTTCCTCATCGAGAACGGCGTCGACTTCGCGTACTGGCCGATGGTCGGATTCCAGGAGAACGACCAGGGCAACACCTGGGGCCTCGTCCGCTACGCCGCCGACGGCGGCCTGCGCAGCGTGCTCGACACCGACGACTGGCGGGCGGCGCACTGGGGCCGCCTGATCGCCGCCACCGGGTACACCGGGCAGGTCACCCCCGTCCGCGCCTGGTCCATGCTCCAGGGCATCCGCAGCGACGCGAACCAGTCCGCGCGGATGCGCGCCCGCGGCGACTGGGACTCCGGCGCGCGCAAGCTGTCCTGCCCGGACGACCAGCGCATGATCGGCATCAGCCAGAAGGGCCAGGGCGGCCTGTGCACGGACGCCGGGGTGGCGAACCTGTGGGAGTCGGGCGACGCCAAGGTGGTGAAGAGTGAGAGCGTCACCACCGACTGGGCGACCGGGTTCACCAAGTACCAGTGCCCCAACGGCCAGTTCATGAACGGCTACAGCCTGCGCGGCGACAAGGTGTCGGCCGTGCTCTGCGCCCCCGGCCGGATCCCGCTGGCCGGCGCCGGCCGGACTCTGTGGGACGACCGGGGCGACAGCCGTCCCGCGTCCGGCGAGGGCGGCGACTACGCCTACGGCTACTACAAGGCGCAGTGCGCGTCCGACGAGTACGCCGCCGGGATCGCTTTCTCCAACAGCATCGGCCGCTACGGTACCCCCGACGCGCTCTACTGCCGCAAGATCTGAAAGGCCTCCCCTTCCTTGTCTGCTCTTCCCCCGTCCCTGCGGGCGGCGCTGGCCCGGCCGATGCCGCCCGGGGGGCTCGACTCGATCCAGCACGTCGTGTTCTTCATGCAGGAGAACCGCTCCTTCGACCACTATTTCGGGACTCTGCGCGGAGTGCGCGGGTTCGGCGACCGCAACGCCATCACGCTGCGGGACGGCCGGCCGGTGTTCGACCAGTCCGGTGTCCTCCCCTACCCGGTGCGCGCAGGGACGGGTGACCGGAACCTGACCGAAGGCGACCTCCAGTACGTCGAGGGCGTCGACCATGAATGGGACACGGGGCAGCGGACCCGGGGCGGCGGCTGGCACGACGGCTGGATCGCGGGCAAGGGACCGGGCGCGATGGTCCACTTCGACCGTCGGGACCTGCCGTTCCAGTTCGAGCTCGCCGACGCCTTCACCCTCTGCGACGCCTATCACTGCTCGATGTTCGGGCCGACGAACCCCAACCGCCTCTATCACTGGTCGGGAACCGTCGGACCCGAGCCGTCGGGGCGGCGCACCACCGCGAACGACGCCTGCGAGGAGGACACCCACCCCGGCTACACCCACACGTCCTACCCCGAGCGACTGACTGCGGCGGGCAAGACCTGGCGGGTCTACCAGGAGTGGGACAACTACCAGTGCAACTCGCTGGACTACTTCGCCTCCTTCAAGAGGGTCGCGCGCGAGGCCCTGGCCCACACTCCCTACCGGAGCCTGCACTCCTTCTACACGTCGATCGCCGGGCTGCCCGCGGCGGAGCGGGAGGAGATGCTCGCGGCGCTGGAGAAGGGGGTCGCGCAGCTCGCCCCCGCCGATCTGGACGCCTACCAGCGGGGACTGTCCAGGGTCGCGCCCGGGCGGCTCGCCGCGTCCTTCCGCGCGGACGTGGCCGAGGGACGGCTGCCGCGGGTCTCCTACATCGTCGCGCCGGAGGCGTACTCCGAGCACCCGGACCCGTCCAGCCCGGCCCACAGCGCCGGACTCGTCTACGAGATCCTCGACGCGCTCGCCTCGCATCCTTCGATCTGGGAACGGACGGCGCTGTTCCTCACCTTCGACGAGAACGACGGGTTCTACGACCACGTGCCGCCGCCGCTGCCGCCCGAGGGCACCGAGGACGAGTTCATCGACGGGCTTCCGATCGGGCTCGGCTACCGGGTGCCGATGACGGTCGTGTCGCCGTGGACCGTCGGCGGGCAGGTCTGCTCCGAGGTGTTCGACCACACGTCCACGATCCGCTTCGTGGAACGCTGGCTGGGCGTCGCGGAGCCCAACATCAGCTCGTGGCGGCGACGCGTGGCGGGCGACCTCACCTCGGCGTTCGACTTCACGCCGGCGTTCGACTCGGCCGCGCCCCCCGCGCCCGCATCCGCGCCGGCGGCACCGGAGGAGACCGGGCCCCCGACGGCGGCGGCCGTGACCGTGCCCCCGTTCCGGGTGCGCTGGCCGGCGACACCCCCCGCCGAGGGGCGGCTCACCGCGCAGGAGCCCGGCACGCGGCCCGCCCGGCCGCTGCCCTACCGGCCGGAGGCATCCGCCGTCCTGGCGGACGACGGGCTGATCGTCACCATGACCGACGTCGGGGACCGGGGCAGCCACTTCGCGCTCTACCCGTACGCCGGGGAATTCGAGTTCCCGCGCCATTTCGACGTGCTCGGCGCGCGGTCGCTCACCGTCCCCCTCGGAGTGGATGCCTACCGGCTGACCCTCACCGGCCCGAACGGCTTCCGGCGCGAGTTCGCCGGGTCCCGTACGGGCCCGGCCGCCCGTGTGGCGGTGTCCTCCTGCGGCGCGGGCCACCGGCTCTCGGTGACGATCGCCAACCCCGGACCGGCGCCGTTGACGTTCACGCTCGAAGCGCTCGCCTACGGCTCCGGTCGGCGCGACGTGCTCGTCGCGGCCGGAGACCGGACGGTGCTCGACTGGGACACCGCGTCCGGCTGGTACGACCTGCGGCTGACGGTCGCCGAGGACCCGTCCTTCCACCGCCGGGTGATGGGCCACCTCGAAAACGGCCGCGCCGGCGTTTCCGGCTGACGCGCTCGCTCTCGGGGGTTACTCGTGTTCTCCGCTGTCGCGGTGCTGTTCGCCGGACTACTCCACGCCACGTGGAACGCGCTCGCCAAGGCGGTGCCCGACCGGCACGCCGCCTTCGGCGTCATGGGGATCGCCCAGTCGCTGATCTGCCTGCCGCTGCTGTTTTTCGTGGCTCCGCCCGCGGCCGGGGCCTGGCCGTACTGGGGCGTCTCGATCGCGCTGCAACTGGTGTACATGCTGCTGCTCATCCGCTGCTACGAGCTGGGCGACTTCGGCCAGGTCTACCCGATCGCCAGAGGGAGCGCTCCGCTGCTCGTCGCGATCGTGGCCGGCTTGCAGGGTGAGAGGCTCGCGCTTCTTCAGGTGTTCGGCCTGGCCGCGACCTGCGGTGGGCTCGCGGCGCTGGCGCTCGCCGGGGCGGGACGGCGACGCATGCCATCTCGCCAGGCCGTGACGGCGGCCGTGCTGACCGGGGCGACCATCGCGGCCTACACCGTGGTGGACGGCCTGGGCGTACGGGAGTCAGGTACGGCGCTCGGCTACGCGGTCTGGATGTTCGCCGTCGAAGGGGTGCTGACCCTCGCGGTGATGGCGGCCGTACGCGGCCGGGCGATCGTGCCCGCGTTGCGCGACCGCTGGCGGGTCTCGGCCGTCGGGGGGACGATCTCGATGGTGGCGTACGGCCTGGTGCTGTGGGCCCAGACCCGGAGCGCGCTCGCCGAGGTCGCGGCGCTCCGCGAGACGGGCATCCTGTGGGGCGCGCTCATCGGCGCGCTGTTCTTCTCCGAACGGCTCGGCCGCCGGCGCATCGTCGCGGCGGGGATCGTCACCGTCGGCGTCGTTCTGCTGTCCGCGCGCTGAGCCACGGCTACCCAGCCGTCTCGCCGTGCCGGTTGGACCGAGTTGCCGCTGATCACCAGCTCTCAGGTGGAATCGCGCTCGACCAGGGCGTGGGTCCACAGGGTGAGGCGGTGCCGTCCGATCTCGCCGCCCTTGACGACCTCGTCCAGAGCCTGGGCGAGCACGGCCGGAGCGGTCGCGACGTCGAAACGGACGGTGGTCAATCGGGGCCGCAGCAGCTTCGCCAACGGCAAATCGTCGCACCCCACGACCGCCACGTCGCCGGGAACGGAGAACCCGTTGTCGGCGAGCACGGCCATCAGCAGCATCGCGTAGTCGTCGTTGTAGGCGAACACGCCACGCTTCGCCGGCGCGCGTCCGGCGGTGTCCGCGCCGTCCACACTGTCCGCGCCGTCCACACTGTCCGCGCTGCCTGCGCTGTTCGCGTCCCGCCACACGTCCAGCATCGCGGCGGCCGCGGCCTCGGAGAAGGCCAGGTCCACCCGCGTGTACGGCACGCCGTGGGCCGCGGCCACCCGCTGCACGCCCGACGCCCGGCGCAGGCCCATCTCGCGCAGGCCGTCCTCGACCGGGACGATCGCGGTGAGGGTGGAGCAGCCGCGCGCGGCAAGGTGTTCGGCGGCGGTGACCCCGATTGCCTCGTGGTCCATGGTCACAGTGGAGACGATCTCGGAGGACCAGCCCACGACGCCGAGGCCGACCACCGCTTTGATCCCCGCCGAGTGCAGGACGTCCACGGCCTGCCGGGTCAGCCGCTCGGCCGGGGCGATGACCGCGACCGGGCGCAGCTCGGCCCACGCGCGGGCGGCGGCGACGCCTTTCAGGCGGCGCGCGCCGTACTGGATCATGGTGTACCCGAGCCTGCTGAGCTCGCGGTCCAGCTCCTCCATGATGCCGACGGCGAGCACGCCGTAGGGGATGTCGACCAGCGGGACCAGCACCAGTCCGCTGTGCCCGGTCCGCAGTGTCCGGGCTCCGGCGTGCGGCACGTACCCGAGCCTGTCGGCGGCCTCCCGGACGCGCGCCCGCGTCTCGTCGCTGATCCGCATGCCCTCGCGGTTGTTGAGGACATACGACACCGTCGCCTGGGAGACCCCTGCCTCGCGGGCGACGTCGAGACTTGTGGGTGGCTTAGCGGACATCACGTCCATTCTGGATCATAGCGAGTTGATAAAGACCAGAACCCTGCTCTTGTCGCCTTCTGGGCGCGATGCTATCAACTGCTTATACGTATAAGCAGGCCGTCGACGCCGGGCTGACCAAGCGGGGACGCCATCTCTCGTCGGCGCGCCGAACAGTCGATCACTTCTGTGAGGTAATTCCAATGCTGCTGCACACTCGCGAATGGGGCTCCGGTGACCGGGTAGCCGTACTGATCCACGGCATCATGGCCGACTCCCGCTGCTGGTGGCGGGTCGGCCCGGCGCTGGCCGAGCGCGGCTACCGGGTCATCGCGGTGGACCTGCCCGGCCATGGCGACAGCCCCCGCGCCGAGCGGTACACCCCCGAGCTGTACGCGTCGAGCGTGCTGGAGTCGGTCCCGGCCCGCCCCGGCCTGGCCATCGGCCACTCACTCGGCGGCCTCACCCTGGCCGTCGCGGTCGAGCGGCTCAAGCCGGGCAGGGCGGTCTACGCCGACCCGGGGTTCCGCCTTCCCCAGGTCGATGGGGTGGATCTCGGCGCGATGATGGCCGCGGCCAAGGACCAGACCGTGGAGATGGTGCAGCAGGCCCATCCCGGCTGGTCCGCCGAGGAATGCGCGCTCGAGGTCGAGATGCTGGCCAAGTGGGACCCGGCGACCGCGGTGGCGCTGAGCTCGTTCGTCGACTCGGACTTCACGCCGGAGCCGGTCGTTCCGTCATTGGTCCAGCTGGCCGACCCGAGCATGCTGGTCTCTCCGGAATTCGCCGACACCCTCGTCTCCAAGGACTTCGAGGTGCGCGTGGTGAAGGGCGCCGAACACACGATCCATCGCCACCTGTTCGAAGACTTCATGGCCGGCCTCGAGGGCTGGATCTAGATCTTCCGCTACGGCTCCCGCCTGAGGGGGCCGCTGCGCGAGCACGTCTCCCGTGCTCGAAACACGTCGCGACACGTCGCACTCCTTGATGCCGATCACACCCCCCAATGGAGCATCATGACCGTCACCACCTCCGCGCGAAGGACAGGTCAGGCCGGCCTCTTCGGGCTCCTCTTCATCGCCAATACCGCGATGTTCGCCGTCTACTTCGGCGTGGGCGGCCCGCTCGTGCAGAGCGCCATCGAGGTCGCCGACCCCGTCAACAAGGTGTCCAACGCGGGCTTGGTCGCCGGGGTCAGCGCGATCTTCGCCACCCTGTTCAACCCGATCGGCGGGGCGCTCTCCGACCGCACGCACTCCCGGTTCGGCCGCCGCAACCCCTGGTTGCTCGGCGGCGCGCTGGCCGCGTTCGTCGCGCTGTGGTTCCTCGGCACGGCCAAGACCGTCATTGTGATCCTGGTCGCCTGGTCCATCGCCCAGGCCATGATGAACCTCTTCCAGGCCGCGCTCACGGCCGTCGTCCCCGATCGTGTGCCAAGGGAACTGCGCGGCACCGCCTCGGCCGTCGCCGGCATCGCCACCTCGGTCGCCGCCATCATCGGCACCCAAATCGCGGCCGCGTACATCGGCTCGGTCGCGGGCTACCTGCTCCTGGGCGGGGGCGTGGTCGCGTCGGCCGTCCTCCTGGTGCTGTTCAGCAGGGATCCCCGTCCCGGGGAGTACGAGGTCGTGGTCAAGGAGCGCAGGTCGCCGTTCGCCGCGCTGACGGACTTCCTCTCCGCTCTCAAGCACCGCGACTTCATGTGGGTGTTCCTCGGCCGCGCGCTGATGAACCTCAGCTATTTCATGGTGCTGATGTTCCAGCTCTACATCCTCCAGGACTACATCGCGCTGCCCTCGGGCGTGACCGCCATCGGGGGCGTGGCGACCCTGACCCTGATCAACACGGGCACGTCCGTCGTCGCCACCCTGATCGGCGGGCCGCTGGCCGACAAGCTGCAGCGGTACCGGCTGTTCGTGTTCGCCTCCAGCGCGATCACCGGGCTGGCGCTGCTGATCCTGCTGCTGTCACCCACCTGGACCGGAATGATGATCTTCGCGGCCGTCAACGGGGTGAGCTTCGGCGCCTACTACGCCGTCGACACGGCGCTGGTCACCCTCGTCCTGCCCAACCCGGAGAACGCGGCCAGGGACCTGGGCGTGCTCAACATCGCCAACGCCGGACCGCAGATGATCGCGCCCCTCGCAGCGGCGTTCCTCATCGGCCTGGGCGGCTACCCGACGCTCTTCATCGCCGGCATCGTGGTGGCGATCCTGGGCTCACTGACCGTGCTCCGCGTCAAGTCCGTCCGCTGACCCGTACCGCTCCGCGGCCGGACGCCCTGCCCGGCGGCCGGCAACACCGCCCGAGGAGGACCATGCAAACCCATCGGAGGCGGCAGCAGAACTGTGGTGTGGCACACACTCCGGCCGAGTCACTGGGCGGCGCAACACCGTGGGATGTCCCGACGTTCGTGAGACCTGATCGGCGGTCCCCCAGGTGACGGAGTTCGAGGCGGCGACCTGCCGGAGGGACGCCGCTGGAATGCAGGTAGACCCGCCCACCGTTGACGGCGAGCGGGTCTACCTGCGGATCAGAGCACGGCCCGGCGGGCGGGCCTACCTCCGGATCACAGTGATTCGGGGCGGAAGGCCCACGGGCGGACGCGTTCGACGGCGGCGCCGACATTGAAGACGGTCGCGTCGTCGTAGCTGCGGCCGACGATCTGCACCCCGGTCGGTACGCCGTTGGACGCGCGCCCGGACGGGACGTTGAGCACCGGGCAGCGGCTGGCGATGTTGAAGACCGGTGTCAGCGCGTACTCCAGATAGTCGTCGAGCTCCACGCCGTTCACCGTGAGCTTGGTGTCGACGTAGTCCTCGCCCGCGAGCAGGCCGGGCGCCGCGGTGGTCGGGCAGATCAGCGCGTCGTAGCGGTCGAGCAGTTCGCCGATCGGCGCGTAGATCGCCGCCTCCATCTCCAGCCCGGACAGGAAGCCGCCTCCCTGCCCCATCGCCTTCGCGGCCGTCTCGGCGAAGGCCAGGGAGTAGGGATTGAGCTGGTCGCCGAACTCGGCGGCGACCCGGGCGACCGAGGGGCCGAAGATGGCGCCGAAGTGGATCATCGTGGCTTGGAAGACGTCGGCGCGGCTCAGGCCGACCTCGACCTCCTCGACGATCGCCCCGGCATCCCGCAGCGCGTCGGCCACGGCCTTGGTGTTGGCCGCGATGTCCGGCTCGATCGGCCAGTCGCCCAGGTTCGGCGCGTACGCGATGCGCATCCCGGCCACGTCACCGAGCGTGTCGGGGATCTGAACGGCCGGGCGGAGCGAGACCACGTCGCTGGCGTGCGGGCCGACGATGACGTTCTGCATCAGCGCGCAGTCGGCGACCGTGCGGGCCATCGACCCTTCGTGGCAGTAGTGGTCGAGGTTGAACGGCGGCATCACGGGCACCCGGCCGTAGGGCGGCTTGTAGCCGACCGTGCCGGTGTTGGCGGCGGGCAGCCGGATCGAGCCGCCGATGTCGGAGCCCGTGGCGAGCGTGGCCGTGCCGGAGGCGAGCGCCGCCCCAGAGCCGCCCGAAGAACCGCCGGGCGAGTAGTCCAGGTTCCACGGGTTGCGGGTGATCCCCCACAGCTTGGAGTGGGTGAAGCCCGCGCAGCAGAACTCGGGCGTGGTGGTGCGGGCGTGCACGATGCCACCGGCGGCGAGCAGCCGCTCGATGACCGGGTGGGTCACATCGGCGACATTGTCGGCGAACGCGAGCGAGCCGGTCCTGGCCAGCCGTCCGGCGATCGGCTGCTCGTCCTTCGCCGCCACCGGAATGCCCTCCAGCGGGCGCGCCGAGCCGTCGCGGTAGGCGTCCTCGGCCTGCTTGGCCTGGAGGAGCGCCTCCTCGAAGGTGCGCTCGGTCAGCGCGTTGACCTGAGGCTCGACGGCCTCGGCCCGTTCGATGACGGCGGTCATCAGCTCGACGGGGGACAGCTCGCGGGATCGGAACAGCCGCAGGGCCTCGGTCGCGGGCAGGTAGGCGAGGTCGGTCACGGAGCCACACTCCTTGTCACGTTGTCGGAGGTCGGGGAGCGCCCATCGGGGTCGCGATGAAGGGATTCGGTGGGGGCCGGCGGGGTCGATCACCCGAGTCGCCCTCGGATCGGGAGGCGAAGTACGCCGCCGTCCGATCCGCCGAGGTGCAGGGTCTGCCTCGCCTGCCGGGACGACGACGCGTGCCACGGGTCTTCGCCGTTACCGGGATGCACGAGATAGAGCGGGAAACACGAACTACTGATCGCCAGGCGCAGACGGTGCCCGGGGCGGACGCGGTAGGCGGTGTCTCCGAGTCGCACGCGTACCCGGGCCGGACCGGCGCCGGTTGAGGCGATCTCCGCGCCCTCCAGCACCATCCGTGCCCGCCCGGACGGGTAGACGTCGAGCAATCGGACGATCACATGGGTGGACGGTGCCGTGGCCTCCACCGTCAACTCGACCTCCACCGGACCCACGACGTCGAACGGAGCGTCCTGCGCGTCCCCGGTGAAGGTCGCGACATCATCGCGCGAGTGGATGACCTGCTCGTCCGGAAGCCCGGAGAGCTGGCTCCACTCGACGTCGACCAGGTAGGGAACCGGGTTCAGGGGGTCGTGCGTCCACGACACGTGAGAACCCGTGCCGTCTGCCCGCGTGCGGAGCGCACCGCCGTCCGCCCCGGATAGCGCCCGCTCCCCTTCCGTCAGGTGCAGCTCGACCAGACCGGCGTCCCCGACCGGCCAGCGGTCGGCGATCTGCCATTCGGCGTTGGCGATCCGGTACCGCACGCGAGGAGCTCGCCACCGGCCGGGACGTCCTGACAGGTAATGGTCCAGGAACCGGATGGGCTCATCGAGCATCCTGGGCAGATAGCGCACGAGGGCGTCGTCGTCGACCTCGTGGTCCTCGTGCGGGACGCCGTCCTCGCGCAGCTCGAAGTCTTCGTGATCCGTGGCGTTCATCCGCAGGAACTGGTGCGCCGCGGCGGGCGACGAGCCGACCCAGCGCCAGTCGTCGAGCTGGCTCCGCTGGAGGTTGTCCCACCAGCCGCCCATGTGGAGCGCGGGGAGTTTCATGGCCGGGGCGGGCGGTCCCGCGGGAAACGCGCGCCGCAGCAGCGTGCCGTCACCACAGCTGCGGACGAGGTCTTCGAGCAGCGGGGCCATGTGGGCCGCGTACTCGGGGAGCGAGTCGAGCCCGGCCACCGGCTTGGCCGGCAGGACGGCCCCGTCGAGCATCCCGAACGTCGTGAAGGTGTGCAGGACCCACTCGTAAAGCGGAAGCTTGGGCACGACGTCAGGGGAGAACATGTCCATGAACCGCGAGCCGGTGACGCGCGGCACGATCGCCCGCAACGCGGGGTGGCCGCTGGAAACCGCGGCCCACTGGGTGAAGCCGTAGTAGGAATCGCCCAGCATGCCCACCGTGCCGTCGCTCCACGGCTGCGACACGATCCAGTCGATCGTCTGATGGCCGTCCGCGGCCTCGTTCACGAAAGGAAAGCGCTCACCCTCGGACCGGAACTTTCCGCGGACGTCCTGGACCACGGCCGCGAACCCGTGCGCGTTGAGATAGGCGGCGACCGCCGGCATGAAGGTGTAGCGCCCGCACTTGTCGTACGGCAGGCGCACCAGCACGGTGGGCAGGTCCCGCCGCTGGGACTCGGGCAGGTAGACGTCTGTGGCCAGGCGCACACCGTCACGCAGGCGCAGCATCGTGGCGTCGGCGCGCGCGTCGATCGGTGCGGGGGCGCTGCCCCAGCGCGAGCCGGTGGAAGTAGTGCTCATGGACAGAACCGAATCTCCTCGTGTGCAGGGCAAAAGAGAACAAAGGGAACAAAACGGAGAAAACAGGGCACGGGGAAAGGGAAAACGCGCATCGGTGAACCGCGGCACCGGCCGTGACGTGCCGGTGCCGCGCCGCGTCCACGGCCGGAGCGCGAGACCGGGTGGCCGCGAGTGGCCGCGAGTGGGTCTAGACGGCGCCGATCATGGCCGCCCAGGGCATCTGCAGGTACGCGAACGACACCGGCGCACCGGAGATGCGGTTGTTCATGTAAAGCTGTTCGTAGGGGCCGGCCAGAGGGATGACGAGGCGTTCCGGTGTGTAGAGCGCCTGCGCTTTGACGAAGAGCTCGGCGGACGTGCTCACGTCGGCGGTGTGCAGCCCCTCATCCATGAGCCGTCGAACCTCGGGGTCGTCGTAGCCCGTCCAGTTGAAGAGGCCATCCGCCCGCACGTAGTTGTCCGGATAGGAGATCGGGTTGGCGATTTCGCTGTAGCCGACGGCATAGACGAGATCGACTTCCTTGCGCCGGTCGGCGTTGTAGAAGAGGTCGGAGAACTCCGTCGGCTGGATCTGCCTGATCGTCATGGTGAGCCCGATCTCCTTGGCGGCCGCCTGGACGAACGTCAGGATCTGCAACGCCGTCTGGTCGCCGGCGGGCATCGCCGCCACGAACGACCGATTCGCCGGATCGGCTTCGGCCACGAGTGACTTCGCCTTCTCGAGGTCGGGCTTGGAGGTGTCCTGCAGCTTCCCGTACGCCTCTTCGAAGACGGTCCGCGTGGGGCCGGTCCCCCACATGCCCGGCGGGATCATGGTGTTCAGCGGCTCCGCGGCCGGGCCGTACACGTTCGCGACCAGGGCGGTCTTGTCAATGGCGAGATCAAGCGCTTGTCTCACCCGCGGATCGGCCATCGGGCCCGTCTCCTGGGCGGGAAGGAGCTCCACCATCTGGGTGCTCGGCCCGAGGTACAGCTTTCCAGACCCGGAGTTGGCGAGCACGGAATAGCTCGTGCTCGGCGACTCGTACATTCCGTCGACCTCTCCGGCGAGGAGAGCGCTCGTCAGCGTGCTCGAGTCGTTGATGAACTTGAAGTCGACCTGCTTGGCCTTGGCCAGACGGGTTTTGTCCCAGTAGTTGTCGTTGCGGGTAAGCGTGATCTGCTCCCCTGGCGCCCACTTCTCCAGCGCGAAGGGACCCGTACACATCACACCCCCCTTCGGCGTCCCGTAGGTAGCACCCGCCTTCTCGACGTAGGCCTTCTGCGAGATCACACCTGGCGGGGTCGCCATCGACTCCTCGAAGAGCACGCTCGGCTTCGAGAATTGGACCGTGACCTGCATCGGCCCCGTCTTCTTGATGGAGGTCACGCCGTCATACGTCGACGACCAGAAGGACCCGAGCTTCTTGTCCTGCGTGTGCCGCTCCAGGCTGTAGACGACGTCCTCCGGCGTGAGCGGGTCGCCGTTAGTGAATGTCACGCCGGGCCGCAGGTCGTACACGATCGTCCGGTCGTCGGGACGAGTGATCTTCTCCGCCAGGCCTGGCTCGATCTTGAAGTCGGCGGTCATCCGCACCAGGCCTTCGCACAGGTTCGCTTCGACCGTGCTTCCGGGGTAGTCGCCGATCAGGGCCGGATCGAGTGACGTCGGCTCCCCGCCGGCGAGCGCCCAGGTCAACCGCTCCAACTGCCCGTTTCCTGGCGCCGTCGTGTACGTCACCGACTTCTCCAGGTCTTCTCGCGACACCTGTGCGACCGGCTTGGCGGCGCACCCCGCGGCGAGTGACGACGCGGTGAGTCCGGCGGCCAGCAGGAGGAAGGGACGGCCGGCTCCTAATGCGGGGCGGTGTCCGGACGATGCGGCGGTTCGGTCCCTCATGGGAGGGGCTCCTTTGTCTCGGATTCGGGGGGCAGGGGGTGACCGTTCGAGGCCGGAGGCTCACCGG
This sequence comes from Microtetraspora sp. NBRC 16547, assembly GCF_030268965.1. Taxonomy (GTDB): domain Bacteria; phylum Actinomycetota; class Actinomycetes; order Streptosporangiales; family Streptosporangiaceae; genus Microtetraspora. The sequence goes on from NZ_BSSE01000002.1 coordinate 325,522, forward strand.
TGGTCGTGCGGCGTCGCGGAGTCCAGCCCGGACGCGGCACCGACGCGAGAAGCCGTTGGGTGTACGGATGGGTCGGCCGCTCCAGCACGCTCGCGACCGTTCCGCGCTCGACGATGCGTCCTGAGCGCATGACGACGACGTCATCGCAGATCTGCTGGACGACGGCGAGGTCGTGCGTGATGAACAGGTAGGCGACACCGGTCGCGTCGCGGATGTCGGCGAGCACGTTGAGGACCTGGGCCTGGATCGACACGTCGAGCGCGGCGACGGCTTCATCCAAGATCAGGACCTTCGGCTCCGCGGCGAGGGCGCGGGCGATGGCGACCCGCTGCCGCTGTCCGCCCGACAGCGCGCGCGGCAGGGCGCCCGCCTGTCGCTCGTCGAGACCGACCTGATCGAGCAGTTCGCCGACACGGCGGGCGCGTTCGCGTGCGTCCATGTCGAAGTGCAGCTTGAGCACCTCGTTCAGACAGTCACGGACACGCTGGCGTGGGTCCAGCGACGAATAGGGATCCTGGAAGACGATCTGCACCTGGCGCCCTCGCTGCCGGCGACGCGCCGAGCTCGCGCGCGTGCGGATCTGCTCCACGCCGTCGATCAGGACGGCACCCGAGGTGGCTCGTTCGAGCCCCACGATGAGGCGGGCGCAGGTGGTCTTGCCGGAGCCGGACTCGCCCACGACAGCCAGGGAGCCACCGGAAGCAAGGGTGAAGCTCTCACCGTGCAGGGCCGTGAACTCACCGTCGGGGCAGTCGTCGGTGACGGCGACGGGGTACACCTTGCGCAGGTCGCGCACCTCGAGAACAGGGTTGCTCATCGGGTGCCTCCACCACTGCCCACGGCGGGAGATCCGGCGGCCGCGTCGATGAAGTCGATGAAGTGGCAGGCGACCCGCCCTCCGGGCACCTGGGTCGGTGCGGGTCGTTCCTGCCGGCAGCGGTCGCGTACCCGCGGGCAGCGGGTGGCGAACGCGCAGCCGTCGCCGACCTCGAACGCCGAGATCGGCCGGCCCTCGATCGTCTGGAGACGGCGCTCACGACGTCCCAGTTCTGGACGCGCGGCCAGCAGCCCCTTGGTATAGGGATGCGACGTGGCCAGGCCGAGCGCGTCGGCCTTCTGCTCCTCCACGATCGACCCGGCGTACATGACGGCGATCCGGCCGCAGACCGCCGCGGCGAGGTCGAGGTCGTGCGTGATGAAGAGCATGGCGAGCCCTCTCTCGCGACGGAGCTCGTCGATGATCGCTATGACCTCCTCCTGGGTGGTGACGTCGAGGGCGGTCGTCGGTTCGTCGGCGAGGAGCAGCTCCGGCTCGGTGGTCAGCGCGGCGGCGATCATCACGCGCTGCAGCAGGCCACCGGAGAGTTCGTGCGGGTACTGGTTCAGGCGCCGGTCGACATCCGCGATTCCCACGGCGCGCATCAGGTGAGAGATCCGCTCGCGGGCCTGCGAGGTCGAGAGCCGGCCGTCCAGCATCACGCCTTCGAAGAGGAAGTCCCCGATCGTCCGCACGGGATTGATGTGCGCCCGGGGATCCTGGAAGATCATGCCCACCCGTGTCGCGCGCCACCGGCGGAGGGCGCGCCGGTCCATGCCGGGGATCGAGATCCCGTCGAACCGGATCTCGCCGGAGAGGCGAGCGCCCTCGGGGAGCAGGCGCATCACCGCTCGGGTGGTCATGGACTTTCCCGACCCCGACTCCCCCACGAGACCGACCGCCTCGCCCGCCTGGACGTCGAGCGACACGTCGTGGATGACGGTGCGCATCCCCTTCTTGGCGGCGGGCAGCTCCACCCGGAGCCGATCGATCGACAGCAGAGCGCTCATCGGTCATCTCCCATGAATGCCTTGGCCAGTCCCTGGCCGAGCACGTTGAATGCCACCACGGCGACGAGGATGGTCAGCCCGGCGTACAAGGACTGCTCGACATGGCCGGCGATGATCGACGACTGGCCGTTCGCCACCATCAGTCCCCATTCGGGGGTCGGGGGCTGGGTGCCCAGGCCGAGGAAGGAGATGGCCGACAGGTCGAGCAACGCGTAGCCGTACGACACGGTCGCCTGCACGATCAGCAACGGAAGCAGGTTGGGGACCAGGTGCCGTACGCAGATCGCGACGGCGCCGAAACCCTGCACCTCGAGCGCGGCGATGTAGGGGAGGTTGCGCTGGCGGATCGCCGCGGTTCGCAGCACCCGGGCGATGTAGGGGATGTAGGAGATCGACAGGGCCGCGGCCGGGGCGAGGAGCCCAGGACCGATGACCGCCACCGCGACGATCGCGAGGATGAGACCGGGGAAAGCGAAGATCACATCCAGGGCCCGCGAGACGAACGCGTCGAACCGTCCGCCGATCCAGGCGGCGGAGACGGCGATGACGGTGCCGACGACGGCCGCGATGAGAACGACGATCGCGGGGCCCAGGAGACTGGAGCGTGCGCCGTGCAGCAGCCGCGACAGGATGTCCCGTCCCGTGTTGTCCGTGCCGAGCAGGTGGGCGACGCTCGGCCCCTGGTAGACGGCGGACGGGTCGACCTGTGTCGGGTCGTACGGCGCGATGACCGGCGCGAACACGGCGGCGAGAGTGAACACCACCACGATGACGCAGGCCACGGTGGTGGGGCCGTCGAAGCGGGCGCCCCATGAAGTGATCTCGCGGGAGTCGGGCTTGGGGGCCACCTGGAGGACGCTCATCTGGCCGCCCTCCCCGCCGCCCGCGGGTCGAGCAGCGCGTTGCACAGATCCACCAGCATGTTGACCACCACGAACGCGGCGACGAGCACCAGCGAGATCGCCTGCACGATCGCGAGGTCCTGTTTGGCCGCGCTCTCCACGAGGAGTGCCCCGATGCCGTTGATCCCGAATGCCTGCTCCGCCACCGCCGTACCCGCGAAGAGCCCGGCCACGGTCAGTCCGCTGACGGTGAGGATCGGCCCCGAGGCGTTGCGCAGGACATGACGGCGGAGGATCAGCCGTTCCGGAACACCGCGAGCATGGGCGGTGTCGACGTGCTCGGAACGTATCTCGTCGCGTACGGCGGCCCGCGTCACCTGAGCCACGTAGGCGATCCAGGAGAAGGCCAGCGCGAAAGCGGGCAGGGTCAGGTGCCACAAGCGGTCAGTCAGACCGCTTCCCGCGCCGAAGACGGGGAACCACCCGAGTCCCGTGGCGAAGACCGCGACGAATATGACGGCCATCACGAACGTGGGCGCGCCCATCATCACGGTCGTGGCCATCGTGATCACCACACCCGCGCGCTTTTCCTTCCACGCGGCGAGGACACCGAGCCCTACACCGGCGATGACGATGACGATCGCCGCATACGCGACGAGCAAGATCGTGGTCAGCGCTCGGCTGGCGATGAGGTCACTGACTGGGCTGCGGTAGACGAGTGACACCCCGAAATCACCGCGAACCGCCCCGGAGAGCCATCGGAGATAGCTCTGCCAGAACGGGTCGTCGAGGTGGAACTGCCTGCGTACCGCGGCCAACGCCTCGGGGTTCGGTTTGCTCCCCCCGACGAGCAACGTTGCCGGGTCGCCGGGCACGATGAACATGGCGCCGTAGATGACCACGCTGGCCACGCCCAGCGTGGTCACAAGTGCGGTGAGCCGGCCCAATAATGTTCGTGCGCGCGATGCTGCCCTGGAAGTGATGACGGCACTCCCCTCTGTGCTGGTGAAATCGCCCGAGCCCGGTGCCGGGTGCGCGTCTCACGTGAGAACGGGGCGTTTATGCAACGTCGTTGTATGACACTGTTATATGACGTTGTTGGAGGAAGCTATATGCTCTGCCGAGTGAGCGTCAAGAACTAATTCCTGCGACATTGCGGGGACATATCCCACCCCGCGCGAGGACGCAGTCGTCACGTGTGCACCGGGGACGCAGTCGTCACGCGTACACCAGCGAAGATCCAGCAGCCGAGAAGAATCGTGGTCAGCCAATGCCGATCGAGATCGACATCACCGAGCGTCTTGAACAGATCGCCGAGGCCACGCTGCGTGTGGCCGAGCGCGAAGGTCCAGCGGCGATCACCATCCGGGCGGTCGCGGCCGAGCTCGGTGGCTCGACCGCGGTGGTCACGAACTACCTCAAGACCCGCTCCGACCTTCTGGTCAACGCCATCCGCTACGCGCAACGCGGATGGCTGGCAGACCTGGACGACCACGTCAATCCGCACGAAGGAGCACAGCACCTGCGCGCCTACATGGCCTGGTCCTCGGGCACGGTCGGCCACGACCGCGCCGTACGGCAGATATGGCTCGACGTCGCCGCCAAGGCCGAGTCGCGCAGCGCGGCGTTCGAGCTCCTGCGTCAGGACGCGACCGAACATCATCAGCTGCTGCGCGCCGCCGCGGCCAAGGCAGGTGTATCGGACGCCGACTTCGCCGCCGATGTTCTCTACCTGCTGCTTCGTGGCTTCTATTTCGCCAGCACAGAGGACCCCGAACTCTGGACGGACGAGCGGGTCGGCGCCGCGATCTCCCAGCTGACCGACCTGTTCATCGCCGGCCTGGGGCCGTCTCCGGCCAGCGCCTGATTCGCCGGGACACCGACCTGTTCGATGAACGAGAAAGGAGGGCCGGGTGGCCCCGGCCCTCCTACCTGCTGTGACCCGGATCAGGACACGGGAGCTCCGTAAACGCCCATCTCGTAGATGGAGTAACCCCACGTCGTCGTTCGCCGCACACCTTGCATGCGGACGTACTGCACGGCCTCATCCGCGGTGAGCCGGACGACGTCGTTGCCGCACGTGTCCGGACGCTGGGTCGAGACCGTGGTCCAGTTGACGCCGTCGCCGGAGGTCTGGATCTGGTACTCCGCCGCGCAGGCGTTCTCCCAGGCGAGGGTCACCGCCGCGACCTTCGCCGGCGTGGCGAGCTTGACCTGCACCCATTCGTTGTCGGAGTAGCCGGAAGCCCAGCGGGTGCCCATCGATCCGTCGTTGACGTACCGGGCAGCCAGCCGGTCGAGGCCCTGCTCCACGCTCGACGCGGTCGCCGTGCCGTCCAGGGCGAGGTTCTTGCCACCGCCGGCGACGTCCCACAATTGGAGCCGGACGTCGGCCTGGACCAGGAAGACGTCGAGCACCCCGTCACCGACCTTGGGCTGGACCGAGCCCCACGTGTTGCGCGGCGGGTTGACCCGGACAGCGCGGGCTTGCCGCTGCAGATCCTGCGAGTCGGCGAGCGACGCGGCGGCCCCGGCGTCGTCACCGGCCTGCCGGGCTTCGAGCGCGTCGAGCATGGCGACCGTCGCCTTGCCCCACAGCTCGGTGGCGTTCAGCCAGGGCGCGGCGTCATCGGTGAACCCCTTCTCCACCGATCCGCCGCGAATGGTGGCCGGGGCCGCGGCGATGGCGTTCGCGTAGGCGCGCATCGCGGTGAGCGCCTCGGTGCGTCGCCCGCCGTCCCATGCCCGCCAGAACTCGGCCGCGCGCGCGGCGAGCTCAGGCGCCTGGGGCTGCCAGGGGGTGCTGCCGAAGGTCGGGGCCAGGTGCTCCAGGTCGCCGAAGACGAGGAGCGCCTCGGTGGCCGCGCGGTCGCCGCCGGCGAGGTAGGCCATCGCGCGCGGCCAGCTCGTGGTCGCGTCGTACGCCTTGTCGTTCCAGGTGAAGTCCGCGGTGCCGAAGACCGCGACCTTGCTCGCGTACGGCTGGTTCATCGGGTTGGCCACGATGCCGGACAGGTGCGCCGACAGACCGGCCTCACGCTTGGCGTAGGGCGCGAGCAGCAGCCGCCCGCTGGTGTTGCCGAAGTCGTTGACCGGGTAGTTGTCCCAGACGAAGACCTTGCGCCCGAACAGTGCCGAGACCTTGTCGGCCTGCGCGTTGGTGATCTCCGGGGGGACGACGTCGGTGCCGGTCCACATCACCACGATCGCGGGGTCGAGGGTGGCCCGCATGGTCTGCTTGTAGGCGGTGTCGGTCAGATCGCCGTACTCCGTGGGCACCATCTGCAGCGGCCGGGCGCCTTCGTGCGTGGCGATGAAGTTTCGCTGCAGGTCGTTGAGCAGGTCGACCTGAGCCTTCGCCGCCGCGGCGCGTCCGGGCGCGCCGAACGCGACCTGATCCGCCGAGCAGTTCCACCGGGTGTAGCTGATGTCGTCCAGCGGGATGGAGAAGGACCGGGTGCCCAGGTCGTAGAGCGCCTGCAGCTTCTGCTTGAGAATCTTGCGGTCCGCGGGGTCGGAGTAGCAGATCGACTCGCCCGGGGAGACGGCGAACGTGAAGCGCACGTGGTTCGTGCCGGCCCGTGCCACCAGCTCGCCCAGCTCGGCCAGCTTGTCCGCCGGGTACGGATCGCGCCACTTGCCGCGGTGGTAGGGATCGTCCTTGGGCGCGTACACGTAGGTGTTGGCCTTGACGTCGCCGTAGAAGTCCATCTGGTCAAGGCGGTCGGCGTGCGTCCACGGCGCGCCGTAGAAGCCTTCGATGGTGCCGCGCAGAGGCATGGACGGAAAGTCGCTGACCTGCGCGCCGGCCACCTTCCAACCGTCGTCGGACGGGACGAACAGCTGGCGCAGCGTCTGTACGGCATAGAACTGGCCCGCGGCGTCCTTACCGCCGAGAGCGATCTGACGCGGCTTGCCTCCCGAGACCCGCAACGCGTATCCCTCGGCCTGGTCGGGCACGACCGTGTCGCCGAGCACCTCTGCGATGTCCGGCCGTGCCGCGGGACCGAGGCGCACCGTGAGCAGGCCGGCCGCGGCCGCGGGAATCTGGTCGGGGGCGACGATGTCCACCCGGTCGGCGCCGTGCGCCTTGAGCTCCCGGACGAGGCGGTCACGAGCGGCAGGATCGGTCTGGTCGTCGGCGACCACGAGCACCCGGCCGGTCACGACGGCGGCGGAACCGCTGCCGACCAGCGACTGCGGGGTGGGCGACACCGAGGGGAGAGCGGCGTTCGGAGCGGAGGCGGAATGGGCCGCGGGCATGGGCAGCAACGCCCCGGCGCTCAGGGTAGCGGCCAGCGCGAGGCAGGCTTTGGGGGTGATCTTGCGTCTTCTCACGAAGTCTCCAGTGGTCTAGACCGGCACAGTGATCAACACGTCATGCCGGCGTTTTCCAGTCGAGGGGGCGAAACGTGACGGATGCGGTTCAGCTCGTCGAAGCGACGTACTGAGCCCGGACCTGCTCGTCGGTCAGGGCCTGGGCGTAGACGGCGGCGTCGTCTATCGCCCCGTTCAGGGTGGTGCCGTTGAGCTGGCCGAAGTACGCCTGAGGCAGCGCGATGGTCTGCGGCAGCGTCTGACGGCGCTCCCCGTCGACATACAGGGTGGTGGCCGAACCGTCGGAGACGAAGGTGAGCTGTGTCCATCGGCCCAGCGGCACCGAGTAGTCGAACGCGTAGTCCTGCACACCGACCTTGGTGAAGCCGACCTTGCCGCCGCTGCCGTACTGCTCCAGCTTGATGTTGCCCTGCCTGGAGCCGAGCAGGTTGGCGTCGTTCAGCGTTCCGTCCTTGCGCACCCACTGGCTGTAGGTCCACGGTCCGGAGATGTCGAGGCCGCCGATGCCCAGTCCGTCACCGCGACCGCTGAACTTCAACGCCTTGCCCGACCGGCCGTCGACGTAGGACGGCACCCTCATGTTCGCCTCGTCGATCTCGGTCTGCATGTGCAGGGATCCGGTTCCGTCGGGCACCGGGCGGACGTTCATGCCCGGCGCTCCGTCGTGCCAGCCCTCTGGGTACGGCGCGGGCTCGAAGGTGTAGGTGTGGATCGGCTTGCCGTCGGTGGTGGGCTGCTGGGCTTCGAAGCCCTTCCACCCGGGCGCCTTGCCGATCTTGGCCTTGAGCTCGGCGAACTGCGCGTAGCCGGTGGCGGGAGCGGCGTTGTGCCACATGGTGTTGCCAGCCGCGTCCCGCTGCGGTGCCGCCCACTGCTCGGCGTAGCCGTCCACGGCCCACATCTGGTAGTCATTCCAGACGTGCACGATGCCGCCGAGCATCTTCGGATTCGGGTCCAGCCGCCAGGACGAGTGCGCCCATCCCGGGTTGCCGTAGCTCCCCAGCGCTTTGCCGACGATGTAGAGGTTGGCCGCTGGCCCGGCCTGGATCCGGTCGTAGGCGGCCAGCCGCGGATCGCTGCCGTTGCCGAGGTAGTCCATGACGATGACATTGGTGGAGACTTGCTGCTTGGGGGCGCTGGCGCGTTCGAAGCCGTTGTAGATGATCGAGCGCTTGCCCTTGGCGACGACGTGATCGTTCAGCTTGTTGACGTAGTCGTTGAACAGGTCGCCGAACGTGCTGTAACGGTCGGAGTTGTCGGCGAGGAACTTCTTGACCGCGGGGCAGTTGGTCAGGCTCGACGGCATCTCATCCCCGCCGAGATGCACATACGGGCTGGCGAACCACGGCATGAACTCATCCAGGATCCACTCGGCGGCGGTGACCGCCTCGGGCCGCATGATGTTCATCGCGAAGCTCGAGGTCACCCAGCCGTAGGTGTAACTCTGGCCGCAGGAGTTGTCCGGCGTGGCGCCCGACCCATCGGGATTGGGACCGTGCCCCATACCGACCTTGAAGTAGTTCGACACCGGATCGGCGTGCCCCGGAAACTCGAGCCCCGGCACGACCTGCACGTTGTTCTCCCGGCCCAGCTCGACGAACTCCCGGATCTGCTCCCGGCTGTAGGCGAACTTGCTGGACGTGAGACCGGGCAGGTTGTCGCTGTAGAGACGGAAGCCCTCCGGCTCGACCAGGTGCAGCAGCAACATGTTCTGCTTGGTCCAGCCCATCTCGCGGATTGTGTCCTTGATGTACTCCGGCGTGTAGTACTTGCGCGCGGCGTCGATGGAGAACCACCGCTGCGGCTTGCTCGGGACATCGACCGCCTGTCCCTTGGGCAGGCGGGCGTGGCCCTCGTCCTGGCGCAGCAGTTGCAGCACCGACCGACCGCCGTAGTACAGGCCGGCGGTGGTGTTCGCCTCGACGGTGACCCGATCGTCGACGGTGAGCCGGTAGCCCTCCGCTCCGAGCTCGTTCTCCTCGACGAGCCGCAGGCGGATCCCGTGATCGCTTTCCCGGGTGCCCGGCTTCGCCGCCATCGGCCGTCCGGTCACCGTCGTGTAGTCGGCGGCGATGGTCTCCGCCACCTGGGCGAGCGTCCGGTCGGCCAGGCCGGGCATCGTCGCGCCGGTCGTCGACAGCGACTTCTGATTCGCCGGATAGCTCACCCCTGCGTCGTCGGCGAGGGTGAGGCTCCCGGAGCCCGCCTTCCAGCTCGACAGCTGAGGCACCACGCCCGGCACGGCCGCCGCGGTGACCTTCTGGTTGTAGACCTCCACCTCCGCCAGGCTCAACGGATCGGTGGCGGACTCGAGCTGAATCCGGACGTAACGCCCCTTGACGCCGCCCAGGTCGATGACGCTCGGCGTTCCCGCCGTGGCCGCCTGCCGGGTCGCGGTCACGCCGGGCGAGGACTTCGCCTCATCGACGGTCTGCCCGCGGATCTCCTGCTCGGACGTCATCACCCAGTAGTTGCGCAGCCGGTCGGCGCAGCAGTCCGTCCGGTTGTAGATCCGCACCTCCGCCAGGGTGTCGGCGGCTCCCAGATCCACCTGCCACCACGCCTGGTTGGACGGCTCGGCGGTGTGGGTCACCGACCCCTGCCCGAACACGCCGCTGGTGTTTCCGTCCACCGCCCTTTCCGGCACCCCGCCCCAGCCGAGGCTGCTCTGGGTCGCGGGCTTGCCCAGCGCCAGGTTGACCGGCGCCACCTCGACGGTGTCGGTGGCGGTCACCGTACGCCCGGCGCCAGTGCCGGCCACAGACGCGGTTACCGTGACCGGGACGTTCCTGGCCAGAGGTGTGCCGGGCGGAACGGTGATCCGCACGGGCAACGTGGCCGTCTGCCGCGGCTCCAGGGAGGCGACCGGGCGCAGACCCGTGACGGTCCAGCCCTCCGGCGTCAGACCGGTGGGGGCGAGATCGCTGAGTGGGGTGTCCCCCACGTTGGTGTAGGACAGCGTGCCGTCCATCGTGGCGCCCGGGGAGACGCGCGCCGGCAGGTCCAGGACCGCCCGGGCGGAGATCGGCGCGTTCGGGGTGTGGATCCTGAAGGAGTATGCGCTGCCGAGCGGATCGATCCCGCTTCCCCCCTGCGGCATGGTGACGACGATGTCGCCCGCGCTGTTGCGGTCCCACTTGAGCGCCGCCTCGGACGTGCCGCCGACCAACGTGATCTTGGTGTTTGGCTTCACCGGCACATCCGCGCCGAGCGTGAGCGTGTTCCCCGGCCACGCCAACGCGGTGGCGTACAGGTCCCCCTTGTTCACCGTGTAGCGGACGGGGACGGTGCTCGCCGGCTCCTCGGCACGCGTCCAGTACGTCGAGCCGTAGATCGCCTCCCCGTTGGTCTTCAGCCACCGCCCGACGTCGCGCAGCCGGGAGGCCTGGGCCTCGGGGATCGTGCCGTCGGCGTCCGGCCCGACGTCGAGCAGCAGGTTGCCGTTCTTGCTGACGATGTCGACCAGGTCGTGGACGATCTCGGTGGAGGACATGTAGTCCTCGATCGGCTCGTTCTTGTTCAGCCCGTAGGAGAAGCCGATCCCGCGGCTGGACTCCCACTTGCTCGTCCTGATGTCCGGGACGTTCTCGTATTCGGGCGTCTCGAAGTCGAGCTGGTCGCCGCGGTACGGGCCGGGCTTGACCCTGCACCGGTTGGCGACGGCGACCTCCTTGGGCTGGGGGCGGTCGGCGGCCTGGTTGTAGAAGTGGGCGATGGTGTCGCCCATCTTCCAGTAGCTCGCGTCCCGGTCCCACTCACCGTCGCACCACAGGATGTCCGGATCGTAGTCGTCGATGAGCTCGTTCATCTGCGGGAGCATGTAGTCGGTTACGTAGTTCTGACCAGTGGTGACACCGGTATAGGGGATCTGCGCCCCCGTATACGGATTTGTCGGTTGCCGCCCGGTGTAGTTGGGGTTGTACCACTCGTAGTTGGAGTAGTAGAAGCCTCGCCTCAGGCCCGAGCCCTCGGCAGCGTCGAACAGCATCTTGGCCAGGTCCTTCTTGGGGCCGTGATGCACGACGCTGCGGGTGCTCTGCTTGGTGTCCCACAGGGCGACGCCCTCATGGTGCTTGGACGTCAGCACGAAGTACTTGGCGCCGGCGTCCTTGAACAGCGTGACCCATTCGTCCGGCTTGTAGTTCTCGGCCTTCCAGTCGTCCATGAAACCGTCGTAGTTCTTGCCCTCGCCGTAGGTGTCCCGGTGATGGACGTAGGTGGCCGAGTTCTTGCTGTTCATGTAGTTGCCGTACCACTCGGCATAGCTCCGGCGCGGCCCCCACGCGGGGACGCTGTAGGCGCCCCAGTGGATGAAGATGCCGAACTTCGCGTCGTCGAACCACTGCGGCGTGGGGTGCTTCTCCAGCGAGGCGTAGTCGCCGGTGTAGCGCTCGGGTGGGGCGTTGTCTGCTGCGAAGGCGGTCGATGGGCTTGTCGTAAGAATCAGGGCCAGGGCACCCGTTATGGCGGTCCCGGTGATCCTGGTGGTTCGTAACAGATGTCGGCGACGTCGTCTCACGATGCGGCTCCTGGGGGGTTGGGGAGGGAGATCTGCGCCGGCCGCACCGGCGATGCCAGGACCGGCGCAGATCTCCCGTGATCTCGAAACGTCAGCGCACCCTCGCGGGCCTACGCGGGGTCGGGCTCAGGGCTCATCGAGCGAACCTCGAAGCGCCACAGCGAGTAGCCGAAGCCGGAGGCCCGCTTGACACCCTGCATCCGCACGTACCGGGCGGTCACCGGGGCGAAGGTGAGCTCGTCCACGCGGGCGCCCGAGGGCTTGCCCCGGACCGCGACCGCCGTCTTCCAGTTGGCGGCGTCGTCGGAGACCTGGATGTCGTAGTCACGACCGGAGGCCGTCTCCCAGTCGAGCAGGACGCGCTGGACGCTCTGCGGGGAGCCGAGGTCCACCTGGATCCATTCGCCGTCGCGGTAGGCACTGGCCCATCGGGTCTTGGGGTCTCCGTCGGTGGCGTTCTCCGGCCCCAGGCTCGCCACTTCGGACGACGACGCGGTGGTCGGCTGGTGCAGCGCCAGGTCCGGCACCTCGTAGACGCGCATGCTCCACAGGGCGTACCCGTTCTGCTTCTTGCCCGCCTGCGTGCCGACGAGCCGTACGTGCCGGGCCGTGACCGGATCGAACGTGAGAGTGTCGGTTCCGGCGGTTTCGCGGCCCGTACGGCCGGCGACCGTGGTCCAGTTCTCGCCGTCCCTGGACACCTGGATCTCGTAGTCGCGGCCGTACGCGGGCGCCCAGTCCAGCTCGACCTTGCTGATCGCGAACGGTTTGCCGAGGTTCACCCGCAGCCAGGCCTCGTCTCCCGGACCGCCGGCCCACTTGGTGCTACGCACCCCGTCGAACGCCGCGGCCGCCTCACCGGCGGAGGCGGTCGCCTCCTTGCCGAGGCTCACCTCCCCCGAGGCCGCCGAGGCCAGCGTCGTGGCGACCTTCGTCAGCCCGGTGCCCACGCCGAGCTTGCGCACCGTGCCGAGGAAGGCGCTGTACGGCACGCCGGCCTTGGCCCCGCTCCACATCTTCTGCGCCAGCACGCCGAACGTGGGCTCGACCAGCCCGTGCACGTCCAGCTCCGTGTAGGTGGCCTCGGTCAGGTCGTTCCACACCGCCGACATGGCTCCGAGCAGTTGCGGGTCACCGGGGGCCACGTCCTGCCCGCCGGGGAAGACGTGCGGCTCCCACTGGTCGTAGAGGTACTTTCCGTCCAGCCCGCGGCCGTGGTAGTAGCCCGCGAACGGGACGACGTAGAGCAGGGCGTCATTGGTGTTGATGAAGGAGTAGCCGTCCCGCTTGAGCGCCTGCGGCCCGTACCAGCCGTTGTTCCAGCTGTTCATGATCACGTCGCGGTCGTAGCCGTCGGTGTCGGCCGTCATGACCGACAGGCTGCCCCAGGCCCTCGGCTGCTTGCCGAGCGCGCGGATGTGGGCGGCCATCTCGTTGAAGTAAATCTTGTAGCGGGGCTTGTCCACCGTGTACTCGTCGGCGCCGAAGTGCACGTCAGGACTGCGGAACCAGGGCACGAACTCGTCGAACACCAACTTCATGAACGCGGTGGTCTCCGGCTTGGACAGATCGAGGTGGTCGGAATCGCCGTTGTTGAGGCCGAGCGACGGGCGGAACTTGATGAACGCCAGCGAGTGGGCGGGCGCGTCGAACTCGGGGATGATCGTGACGCCGTTCGCGGCGGCGGTGTCCTCGAAGGAGTCCCAGTCCGCGCGGTCATAGGCCCCGTCCGCCGAGGCCAGCCCGGCCAGCTCGGGGTTGTCGGTCTTGAGCCGGAAGCCGGCCTGGACGTCGCTCCAGGAGGGCTTGTCGCCCTTGAAACCGTTGTCGTTGAGGTGCAACTGCAGCTGGTTGAGTTTGAACCAGCCCATCAGCCGCAGGTAGTCGCGGATGTAGTCGGCGGTGAAGAAGCGCCGTCCGACGTCCAGCATGAAGCCGCGCACCTTGTAGTTCGGCCAGTCCACGGCCGTGCCCACGGGGACCGAGTCGCGGCCGTCGTCGAGCAGCAGGATCTGCAGGAGGCTGCGCGTGCCGTAGTAGACACCCTTCGCGGTCGGCGCGGCGATCGTCACGTTGCGATCGGTGACCGTGAGGGTGTAGCCCTCCTCCGTGAACCGGGCGCCACCCGCCGCGTCGGCGAGGGCGGGATCGATCGACAGGACGATGTCGCCATCCTGCGGGATCCGGGGGGAGACATCCAGCTTTCGCCCCGTCACCTGTTCGATCTCGGCCGAGAGTCGCGCGCCCTGGTCCTCGAGCTCGTCGACCTGCCTCTTGGCCAGCACGATTCGGCTGTGCTTACGCAGCTCGAACGAGCCGGTTCCGCCCTCCCATTGCTGCAGCGCGGGGACCACGGCGGGCTTGGCGTTGGGGTTGGTGCTCGTTGGGGCGGGGTCGGCCGCCGCGGACGGGACGGCGAGGAGCGGCACGCATAACGCGAGCGCCACCCCTCCGACCAATCGGGCTACATGTCGCTTCATGCGCAATTCAACCTGCTTTCGAGCGAGATTGAAAGACTTATACCTCAAATGGAGCGGGGGGTATAGACCAGTTAGGCCGCCGGAATGGAGATGGTCAGCATCAGATCAGCTCGTCGGTCTAGACCGAACCGCGGGGCCCGCTCGCGCTTTCTCGCGCCGAAACAGCAGCTGATCGCGTGAATGTCCTGCTCACGGCGGTCACCCGAAACCGGGCGACGCACTCGCTGCGACCACGCCCCTGGTACGGACGAGAGCTGGGTTGCGCTTCTCCCCTCAGAGATCCGATGTCTGCGGCCTCGACCACACGAACCTAAGGAGGGTGGATCTATCGCGGTGCGAGAGGCGGCTCTCGGCTCGATTCAGCAGGTGATTTTCGTTCGTCAAGAAAATCTGCTGCTGGGTTTCTTGACGAACGAAAATTGCCCGTGCCACGATCCATGCACGTCGACCACGGAGGAGCCTTCGATGGACGTTCCCGCACTACTCCTGCCCGGTGACGGCCCGGATGTGATCTCCGGGCAGACGCGGGCCGCGGTGTTCGCGGCGGTTCTGTCGGCGGGCCCGCTGTCGCGTGTCGAGGTGGCCGAGCGTACGGGCCTGTCCCCCTCGACCGTGACGAAGGTCGTCGCCCCGCTGATGGAGGCCGGCTACCTGGTCGAGACCGGCGTGGCGTCGGCGGGAGGCACGCCGGGACGGCCGCGGCGGATGCTCAGCGTCAACCGCGACCGGCATCGCGTGGCCGGCGTCAAGCTGCACCCGTCCAAGGTCACCGCCGTGCTCACCGACATGGAGGGCAGGGTCACCGCCCGGGCCGAGCGGCGGCTGCGTGGTCACCGGCCGGAGTCCGTCCTGCGCACGGCCGCCGACGCCGTCGCGGAACTGATGGTCACCGAGGGCCCGCCCGCGCTCGGCCTGGGCGTGGGCGTCGGCGGTCACGTCGACCAGACCACCGGAAAGATCGTGCACTCGGGCATCCTGGGCTGGGAGGACGTCGACGTCGCGGGGCCGCTGGCCGAGCTGACCGGGCTGCCGACCGTGGTGAGCAACGACGTCAACACCCTGGTCGTGGCCGAGCACTGGTTCGGCAAGGGCCGCGGCACCGAGTCGTTCGCCGTCGTCACGGTCGGGGCCGGCATCGGTTGCGGCCTGCTGCTCGGCGGTCGGCTCTACACCGGCGCCGGCGGCCTGGCGGGCGAGCTCGGCCACCTGCCCCTCTATCAGGACGGGCCGGAGTGCAGCTGCGGCAACCGCGGCTGTCTGGAGGCGATGGCCTCCACCCCGGCCATCCTGCGCTCGATAGCTGAGCGGGGCGGACCCGCCCTGCGCTCGATCGTCAGAGCGGCGCGGCTGGCCCGGGAGGATTCCGGACCGTCCGGCGCCGCCGCGCGAGCCGCCTTCGAGGCCGCGGGCGAGGCCTTGGGGAGGGGTCTGGCCGCGCTCTACAACCTGCTCAACCTGGAGATGGTGATCCTCTCCGGCGAGGACGTCAACGCGCACGACCTGTTCGGTCCCGCCGCGTCCGCCGCCGCCGAGGCGCACGCCTTCTCCACGGCCGCTCGTGACTGCGAGCTGGTCGTCGACGCGGTGGACGACCAGCTGTGGGCGCGCGGGGCCGCCTGCCTCGTGATCCACCAGGCCGTCGGCATCACCCCCCGATAGAAAGAAGATCCCCGAGGTGAAGACGCTGCGCGAGGTCGTCATCCCCGGCTTCAAGGCCAAGCACCCCGGCGCGAACGTCCAGGACGTGGCCGTGCCGTACGACCAGCTCCACCAGAAGCTGATCACCTCGGCCGCGGGGGCCGACCTGCCCGACGTGATGCGCTCGGACATCATCTGGGTGCCCGAGCTGGCCAAGGTCGCGGACGTCTTCGACGGCTTCCACCTCGACCAGTACGGCTACCCGCGCAGGGCCGTACGTCCCGACGGCGGGCAGGTGGACGTCGCCGAGGCGTTCGTCAGCCTGATCGAGGCGGTGCGCGGCTGGCTGCCCGAGGCCAAGCTGATCTTCAACAACGTCAACGACTTCCCGGTCTGGGCCACGGCCGACGCGCCGCAGGGCGCGACCTACAACGAACCGTGGGAACCGCACGCCGAGCTCGGAGACCTGGCCGCCGCCGCCACCCGGGCCAGGCTGCTCGCACCCGGCCGGCCCGCGATCATGGCCGCCTACCAGTCGGCCTACAAGCGCGGCGACGCCGACCTGACGACGAAGCTGACCATGGCCACCCTGTTCTCGCACGGCTGCACCCAACTGCTGGCGGGCGAGGGCGGCAACATCCTGGTCGACCCGTACTACGTCGACAACCAGGTCGCCGCGCGAGACACCCAGGCGATGCTCGTGCGCTGGTACGACTTCCTGGTCGCCACCGGTGACCTGCTCCTCGCGCCGGGCAGCGCCGACATCACCCGCTCGGTCGCCGGATCACACAACGACGAGATCGACGTACACGGCGCGCCAACGCATCACGAGCCCAGGGCCGGTACGGTCTGGCGCAGGGTCGTCGGCTCGCCGGCCGGACAGACCGTGCACCTCATCAACCTCAGCGGGCAGGACGATCTCGGCTGGGACACGCCCAAGCGGCCCGCGCCCGCCGTTCCCGGCCTCTCGCTGCGGCTTCGCCGTACCGGATCGGCCCTGCCCGTGGTCCGTGTCGGCGACCCGGACTCGGACGCGGGACCGGAGCTGCGCGCGGTCGAGGTCACCGCCGACGGCGACCACGCCGTCGCCGCGCTGCCACCGCTCGGCGTGTGGCAGGTCATTCACATCTCTCGGGGAGAAACCGTATGAACTGGCGGGATGCCGTCATCTACCAGGTCTACCTGCGTTCGTTCCACGACGCCGACGGCGACGGAGTGGGCGACCTGGACGGGTTTCGGGCCAAACTCGACTACCTCGTCGAACTGGGCGTGGACGGGATCTGGCTCAACCCCTGCTACCCGTCGCCCGGCGCCGACCACGGCTACGACGTGGCCGACTACACCGACGTGGACGCCCGCTACGGCGGGCTGCCCGCCTTCGACCGGCTGCTGGCCGCCGCGCACGAGCGCGGCCTGGCGGTGCTGATGGACCTGGTGCCCAACCACTGCTCAGCGGAGCACGCGTGGTTCAAGGAGGCGCTGGCCGGGCGGGGCCGCGACCGATTCATCTTCCGCGAGGGCCGGGGCGAGGAGCCGCCGAACAACTGGCGGTCGATCTTCGGCGGTCCGGCGTGGACCCGCGTCGACGACGAGTGGTACCTGCACAGCTTCGACTCCTCCCAGCCCGATTTCAACTGGCGCAACCCCGCCGTCGGCGCGTATTTCGATGACGTGCTGCGCTTCTGGTTCGAGCGCGGCGTGGACGGCTTCCGCATCGACGTGGCGCACATGCTCTTCAAGCACGCCGACCTGCCGGACTGGCCGCACTATCCGGAAGACAACCCCTACGCCGCGAACCAGCCCGAAGTGCACGAGGTGATCCGGCGCTGGCGCAAGATCGCCGACTCCTACGGCCGCACGCTCGTCGGCGAGATCTGGGTGCCCACCGTCAGCGACCTCTCCCTCTACCTGCGCCCGGACGAGCTGCCCGGCGCGTTCTACTTCGACCTCCTGGTCTGCCCGTGGGACGCCGGCCGCTTCCGCGCCTCGATCGATCGCGGCCTGACCGAGATCGGCACGGCGATCACCTGGACGCTGGCCAACCACGACGTGCACCGGACGGTCAGCCGCTTCGGCCTCATCAGCCGCGAAGGCGGACCGGACACCCGCCCGCGCGGAGTCGTCGATGTGGCCCTCGGCGTACGGCGGGCCCGTGCGGCCTTGTTGCTCCTGCTCGCGCTGCCCGGCTCCGTCTACCTCTACCAGGGTGAGGAGGCGGGCTTGCCCGAGGTGCTCGACCTGCCCGACGCGGCGCGCCAGGACCCGACCTGGCTGCGTTCCGGAACCGCCGACTACGGCCGCGACGGCTGCAGGGTTCCGCTTCCCTGGACCGCCTCCGGCCCGTCCTTCGGCTTCTCCACCTCCTCGGCTACGTGGCTGCCGCAACCGTCCTGGTTCGCCGACTTCGCGATCGAGGACCAGATGGCCCGCGACGGCTCCACGTGGCGGTTGCACAGGGACGCGCTCCGCCTGCGGTCCAGGATCGACGGCGAACTGGAGTGGCTGGAGACGGGCCGAGCCGACGTGCTCGCCTTCCGGCGGGGCGACACCGTCTGCGTGACGGTCTTCGGTCAGGAGCCGTTTCCGTCCTCCGAGTACGGGACGCCGCTGCTCGCCTCGGCGGACGCGCCCAAGGGCGTGGTGGCGGGGGGCAGTTCGGCGTGGTTACGGAGCGCCTGACGTGTCACGGCGGGGCTCGGGCCCCGGATAGGTCATCAGCGGGAGAGGTCGTCCAGCTGGAGGAAGGCTCGTTCGATGGCCTCCCTGGCGACCTCCTCGGGGTAGGGGAACAGCTTGACGAGGTTGCGTACCCCCTCGACGTGCGCCCGCCTGGCCAGCTCGGCCACGGCGGCCAGCTCGGCCTGCTGGCCGGCGACGAAGTCGCGGCCGACCACGGCGCCGTGACCGGGCACGATCACTGGCTCGGGCAGCTCGACCAGCATCGCCGCGGTCGTAGCCGGCCAGTCGAGCGGGTAGGAGTCGCTGAACGCCGGCGGCGCTCCCTCCTCCACCAGGTCGCCCGCGAACACCACGCCCGCGTCGGGTACGTGCACGACGATGTCGTTGCTGCTGTGCCCGAGCCCGAAATGGCGCAGGTGCACGACCCGTCCGCCGATGTCGAGCGTCGCGGAGTCGGTGAACGTGTGATCGGGCGGGACGATCTCCACCTCCTCCACCTCGGCGCGCCTGTCCTCCGGCACGAATCCGGCGACCTTCGCGCGCTGCTCGAGGCCGTCCCGCTCGATCTCCTCGGCGCACCTGACGTGGCCCCAGATCTCGGCGGGCCGGAACAGGGCGTTGCCGAAGTAGTGGTCGAAGTGGGAGTGGCTGTTGACCACCGTCCACGGGCTGCCGGTGATCCTCCTGATCGCCTCGATCAGGTCGGCCGCCTCCCGGTGCGACATCCGCGTATCGAGCACGAGGCAGTGCCCCTCGCCGACCACCAGTCCGACGTTCAGGTCGTAGGACTCATGGCGACGGACGTAAACCCGGTCGCCGACCTCATGCCACTCCTCGCCCATGGCAGCACTTTACGCAGCACGCGCCATCGCATAGGGCGTTAAGGTCGCCGTACGCCCAGCGGCCGAGCACGTACCACTTCGTCAGCCCGGCAGCGTGGCGGCCGCGTATGGCGTCCCCACCCCGGGCAGCAGCGAGACGCCCATCCGGGCGAGCCACTCCCGCGCGCCCGCGACCTGCGTGGGATCGGCCGCGAGCCGGGCTGCGTACTCGTCCACGTCGACCTTCTTGCCCGCCGCGTCGAGCAGCGTGGCGGGGTCGGTCCACGACAGCGTCCACCGGGCCTTGCCGTTTCTGATGAGCACGCCCTCGATGGCGCGGGCCAGGACCTTGGCCACCAGATCCGGCGACGGGCGCCAATCGAGCCGGAGGAGCTCCTCGTGGAGGGCGGCGGCCTGGCCCCGGGCCAGCGCCTCCAAGGCGGCATCGAGGGACGGCGCCGGCCCGCCCACGATGCGCTGACCCGCGACCGAGAGGTCCTGCACCGCCTCGTCGTTGAGGCCCATGTACATGCCCTGGGCGACCATCTCCTCCCAGGGCAGCGGGCGCAGCCTCAGCGCCTCATCGGTCCAGAAGGTCTGCTCCACGGCGTTCGCCGCGCGAGCGGGGTCCCGGAGGAGCGCCGGTGCGGGACGAGGGTCGCCGACGTGTGGCGCGTCCTCCAGGGCGGCGATGGCGACCAGTCGCTGGGGCAGGCTCGGGTGGGAGTCGTACGGGCTGGTCTCCTCGTCGGCCCCGTCCGCCTGGGCGATCTGGGCCCGATGCACGTCGACGAGGGCGCGGAAGCCGCCGAACAGGTCGGCCGGACGGCTTCCCGCCATGCCGGTCATGCCGACGTACCGCTCCATGTACAGGTTCCAGACGTCCGCCGTGCCGTGCACCTTGCGCAGGGCGTTTCCGGCGGCCTCACGGCTCGCGACGGCGGCCGCGAACCTGTCGGCCTCCAGCTCCTGCCTGCGTGAGACGGCCTGGGAGACCCGCAGGAAGAGCCTGGCGTAGAGGGAAAAGAGCTTCTGGATGAACGGGTGGTTCTCCAGGGACCGGACCGCCGCGAGCATGGCGATCCGGCCGCGGTACACCGGTGCGCCCAGCCGCGTGTGCGCTCCGCTGTAGTGGCCGAGCTCGTGTCCCAGCACCGCGCGCATCTCGTCGACGGTGAGCGTCATCAGCAGCGGCAGGCCGACGTACATGGTCCGGCGGCCCGCCAGCAGTCCCATCCAGCTCGTGTCCTCGCTCACCGCGGCGTTCACCTCGGCGACCAGCCGGATCTCGTCCGGGGGGCGGGTCCCCACCCGCGTGGCGAGCTCCTCGACCGTCTGCCAGAGCACCGGCTCGTCCGCGCGGCCGACCGCGACGCCCGGCTCCGCTTGGCTTCCGCGCCGGTTGACCAGGATGAGACCGCGCAGCAGGGCCAGGGCGGCCAGGGTGAGCACGATCGCAATCTTCACCGAGCCGGCCGTGACGTGCTGTACGGCGGCGACGTCGATGAGAACCGCGGCTCCGAGTACGGCGGCGACGAGCACGTAGAAGCCCGCCAGCAGGCCGAACGCGATCGTCGCGCGCAACGCGGTCACCATGTCAGAACTCCTGGAAGGCGAGGACGAGACGGCCGAAATTAGCGGATCTTGCACATCCTGTCACCCCGTTTGCCACTGCTGTCCTCGCCCTGGCCGGGGTGGGCGGCGATCGCCTGGCCGAGTTCGGCTCCGTCGAGCATGGCCAGGTTGGCACCCTCCCCACACGAGGACAGGAACCCGCCTGACTACACTGCGGCTCCGCGGGCTCGAGTGGCACAGCACCGGCGACCGCCGACTCTCACACGCGCACGACACGAAAGGCACGGCACAATGGTCAACCGCGACGCCGTCACGCTCGACGACCCGGTCCGTGAGTCGCTCCGCGGCTACCACACGCACCTGGCCCGTCGGCTCGGCCGGGCGGCCGGTTACCTCCCGGAAGTCGCGACCTTCTCCGCGGTGTCCGCCGAGCCGGACACGGCGGAGTGGGCCGACCTCGCGCGATTGCTCGGTCGCGGCGAACTCGCCGATCTGTTCAGCTGCCCGGCGACCCCGCCTGCGGACTGGGAGCCGGTCTTCGCTCTCGGCGGCTTCCAGATGATCTGTCCTGCGGGCAGCGACCCCGGTGACGCCGATGCCGGGCCCGACTCGGGGATAGTCGAACTGGGCGTCGACGACGTGTCTGACATGCTTCAGCTCACCGCGCGCACCCAACCGGGACCGTTCTGGCCTCGAACTCACGAACTCGGCACCTATCTGGGCATCCGCGAGAACGGCGCCTTGGTCGCCATGGCGGGCGAGCGGCTCCGTCCGCCTGGATGGACCGAGATCAGCGCCGTCTGTACCGCCCCCGAAGCTCGCGGACGAGGTCATGCCGCCCGCCTGGTGCGCGCCCTGGTCACACGTATCACCTCTCGGAACGAACGACCGTTCCTCCACGTGGCCGAAGCCAACACCCACGCGCGCGCACTCTACGAGCGGCTCGGCTTCGTGGTCCGAAAGCCCGTGACGTTTCGCGGGTTCCGGACTCCGTAACGGACGGGATCATGCTGGGGCGAGATCCTGCCCTATCACAGCAGGTCAGCGTTATCCGATCGGAATTTCGCGGAGAATGGGGCGTGCCGCGATCTCCGCGTCGCCGTACGGAAGCCGGACCCACAGGAACGCGCCGCCGCGCGGCCGGGTCCACGACCAATCCGGCAGCTCCGCGCGGAGCAGGCCGCGTCAATATGGTCGCCGCTGGACCCGCCAATCGACATAGGGTGCGGATGTGGCAAATGGTGCATACCTGAGATACCCCCACCTGCATGGTGACCTCCTCACCTTCGTAGCGGATGACGACGTCTGGCTGGCGCCCGTGGCCGGCGGCAGGGCCTGGCGGTTCACGGCTGACCGGGTCGCGGTCTCCCATCCCCGGTTCTCTTCCGACGGCACGCGCATCGCGTGGACGAGCACCCGCGAGGGCGAGCCCGAGGTGTTCGCCGCCGATCTGGAGGGCGCCGAGGGCGAGCGGCTCACGCACTGGGGCAACGCCATGACGGGCGTTCGAGGCTGGACCGAGGACGGGAACGTGCTGGCCGTCACCGCCGCGGGCCACGGCTCACGCTCCCGGCTGTGGGCCTACGCGGTTCCGCTGGACGGCGGCCAGGCGACGGCTCTGCCGTACGGCAGGGTCAGCGAGGCCGCGGTCAGCGGCCCCAAGGTGGCGGCCGTCTCCGCGGTGTGGCGCGAACCGTCGCAGTGGAAGCGTTACCGCGGCGGCACCGCGTCCAAGATCTGGGTGGACGCCACGGGCGAGGGCGAGTTCACCCGCCTGTTCGCCGACAACCCCGCGCAGCATTGGTCGGTCATGTGGGTGGGAGAGCGCCTGGCCTTCCTCGCCGACACCGACGGCGACGGCAACCTGTACTCCTGCCTGCCCGACGGCTCGGACCTGCGGCAGCACACCACGCACCGCGGCTTCTACGCGCGCCATGCCGCATCCGACGGCTCCCGCGTCGTCTACAGCCTCGGCGGCGAGCTGTGGCTGCTGGAGAGCCTGGAAGCCGAGCCGTACAAGCTGGACATCACCCTGAGCGGGCCGCGCCCGGCCCGGGCCAAGCGGCCGGCGCCGAGCAAGGTCGGCAGCTTCGCGCCGGACAACACCGGGCGGGCCAGCGTGGTCGAGATCCGCGGCAGCGCCCACTGGCTGCCCCACCGCGACGGCCCCGCAGGCATGCTGCGCGCCGAGCCCGGCGTCCGGGTACGGCTGCCGCGGCCTCTCGACAACGCCGGCCGGGCCGTCTGGGTGTCGGATGCCTCCGGCGAGGACGCGCTGGAGATCGGCACACCCGGCGGTGAGATTCGCACGCTGGCCGCTGGTCAGCTCGGCCGGGTGCTCGACCTTGCCGCCGCGCCGGACGGCAAGCACGCCGCGGTCGCCACTCACGATGGGCGGCTCCTGGTGGTGGACCTCGACTCCGGGGACGTCCGCGAGCTGGACCGCACCGCTCACGGCGACGTGCGGCAGCTGACGTTCTCGCCGGACTCGGCCTGGCTCGCGTGGGCGCATACGTACGAGACCGAGCGCTGCCACCTCAAGCTGGCCCGCGTGGACGGCAGCACCGCGATTGAGGTGACCCCGCCGCGCTTCAACGACTACAGCCCGTCCTTCACCAAGGACGGCAAGCACCTGGCCTTCCTGTCTGACCGTACGTTCAACCCGGTCTACGACGCCCACGTCTTCGACCTGTCCTTCCCCAGCAGCTGCCGGCCGTACCTGGTGCCGCTCAAGGCGACCACGCCCTCGCCGTTCGACCCCTCGCTGGCGGGCCGCGGCTTCAACGGGGAGGCCGACGCCGGTTCGGACGCCGGGAACGATGGCACGTCCGACACGCCGCCCGTGACCGAGGTGGACGCCGACGGGCTGGCGGCGCGGATCGTGCCCGTGCCGGTACCCGCCGGCACCTACTCCAACCTGTGTGCCGTCAAGGACGGCCTGCTGTGGCTGCGCCATCCGCTCAACGGCCAGCTCGGCGACGGTACCGAGCCCGGCGCGCCGGTCCTGGAGCGCTATGACCTGACCAAGCGCAAGGTCAGCGAGCTGGGCAGGGAGTTCCGGGCCTTCGAGGTCAGCGGGGACGGCACGCGCCTGGTGGCCACCGGCAAGAACGGCCTGCAGACCCGCGCCACCGGAGAGGACGGCGAGGTCGTCACCATCGACCTGGACCGTGTGGCCGTGACCATCGACCCGGTCGCCGAGTGGCGGCAGGCCTACAACGAGGCCGGGCGGCTCATGCGCGACCACTTCTGGCGTGCGGACATGAACGGCGTCGACTGGCGGGCCACCCTCGACCGCTACGCCCCGCTCGTGGAGCGGATCGGCACCTACTCCGAGCTGATCGACCTGATCTGGGAGGTCCAGGGCGAGCTGGCCACCTCCCACGCCTACGCGTGGCCGGGCGGCGCCGCCCGCGATCCCAAGCGCCGCCAGGGCCAGCTCGGCGCCGACCTCACCCGGGACGAGAACGGTGTGTGGCGGATCAGCCGCATCCTGCCCGGGGAGTCCTCCGACCACGAGGCCCGCTCGCCGCTGCTCGCGCCCGGCGTCGCCGTCCGGGAGGGCGACGCGATCGTCGCCGTGGGCGGGCACCGGGTCGATCCGGTCCGGGGGCCGCTGGCCCTGCTGTCCGGCGCGGCGGAGCGGCCCGTGGAGCTGACCGTCCAGCCCGGCTCCGGCGGCGAGACCCGCCGGGTCGTCGTCACGCCCATCGCCGACGAGACGCCGCTGCGGTACCACGACTGGGTGGCCGGACGGCGGGCGTTCGTGCGTGAGGCGTCGGGCGGGCGGCTCGGCTACCTGCACGTGCCGGACATGGTGTCCAACGGGTGGGCGCACTTCCACCGGGACCTGCGTGCCGAGATGGGCTTCGACGGGCTCATCGTGGACGTCCGCGACAACGGAGGCGGTCATGTCTCCGAGCTGGTGCTGGAGAAGCTGCAGCGGCGGGTGACCGGGTGGGCGCTGTCCCGGGGGTACGAGCCGATGCGGTACCCGGACGACTCGCCTCGCGGGCCCGTCGTGGCCGTCACCGACGAGTTCGCCGGGTCGGACGGGGACATCGTCAGCGCCGGGATCAAGAACCGCGGCATCGGGCCGCTCGTAGGTACGCGGACCTGGGGCGGCGTGATCGGCATCGACGCGCGGTACTCGCTTGCGGACGGGACCGTCGTCACCCAGCCGCGGTACTCGTTCTGGCTGGACGGCGAGGGGTGGGGCGTGGAGAACCACGGCGTCGACCCGGACGTCGAGGTCATCGTGACGCCGCAGGACCTGGTCGCCGGGCGGGATCCGCAGCTGGCGCGGGCGGTGGAGCTGGCCTTGGCGGCGCTGGAGGAGAGGCATCCGGCGACCCCGCCGGAGTTGCCGCCGCTGCCGTAACGAGTGGTGAGAGTAGGGCGGGCGGCACGCCTCGTCGGGGGTGCCGCCCGCCCTACGCTGCTCCCCCTGACGATCTCGGCGCATGCTCGGCCTCGTCACGGCTGCCGGTCTGGGCGGACGCCGGCGACTCCGGGTCGGGTGAGCCGTTCAGGCACGACGACCTGGCCGTACAAGTCTTCGCTGACCCCCGACTTGAGGGCGGCGTCCCTGAGCGTGAGGTCTTCGTCCAGTGCGCGATGGGCGATCCGTGCGGCCTTGTCGTAGCCGACGACCGGGCTGAGCGCGGTCACCATCATGATGGACCGGTCGAGGTCGTCCTTGAGCTTCGCGGTGTCGAGCCGGACGCCTTCGACGAGGTAGGTACGGAAGTGGTCGATCATGTCCGACAGGATCCGCACCGAATGCAGGACATTGTTGATGATGATCGGGCGGAAGGCGTTGAGCTCGAAGTTGCCCTCCGCTCCGGCCATCGAGACCGCGGTGTCGTTTCCGATGACTTGAATGGCGACCATCAGCATCGCCTCGGCCTGGGTGGGGTTGACCTTCCCCGGCATGATCGACGACCCCGGCTCGTTGGACGGCAGGATCAGCTCGTGCAGGCCGGCACGCGGTCCCGACCCCAGCCACCGCATGTCGTTGGCGAACTTGAACAGCGGGACCGCCAGAGCGCGCACCGCCGCGGATGTACGGACCAGGGCGTCGCAGGAGGCCTGGGCGGCGAACTTGTTGGCCGCACTGACGAAGGGGCGTCCCGTGAGGTCGGCGATCCGCGCGGCGACCTCGTCCCCGAAGCCGGGCGGCGCGTTCAGGCCGGTGCCCACCGCGGTTCCACCGATCGCCAACCGGTACAGCCCGGGCAGGGTGCCGCTGAGATGGTCGATCGCGTCGGCGAGCTGGGCGACGTATCCCGACCATTCCTGACCGACCGTGAGCGGGGTGGCGTCTTCGAGATGGGTGCGGCCGATCTTGACCACGTGTTCCCACTCGCGGCTCTTGGCCTCGGCGGCCTCCCGTAACCGGGCCGATGCCGGCAGCAGCCGCGTCTCGATCGCCAGGACGGCGGCCATGTGCATGGCGGTGACGAAGGTGTCGTTGGAGGACTGCCCCATGTTGACGTGGTCGTTCGGGTGGATCGGGTCCTTGCTGCCGAGCCGGCCGCCGATCAGCTGGAGCGCCCGGTTGGATATCACCTCGTTGACGTTCATGTTCGACTGCGTCCCCGAGCCGGTCTGCCAGACGTACAGCGGGAACTCGGTGTCGAGGTCGCCGCGGATGACCTCGTCGGCCACTCGGCCGATCAGCTCGGCCTTCCAGCGGGGCAGCCGGCCCGAAGCCGCGTTGACGATCGCCGCCGCCTTCTTGATGTAGCCGTAGGCGTGGTAGACCGCCTTCGGCATGCGGTCGTCACCGATGTTGAAGTGGATCAGCGACCGCTGGGTCTGCGCGCCCCAGTAGTGGTCGGCGGGCACCTGGATCTCGCCGATGGAGTCGGTTTCCGTGCGGGTGCCGGAGGTGTCGAGCCCGATCGGCAGGTCCAGGATCGGCGGTCCGCTCCGGTCGTCCTTCTTGCCGGAGGTCATGCGCGCCGTGCCTTGATCGGCCGGTACGCGGGCTGCCACATGGCGTCCTGCACCTGCTGGACCGGGTCTTTCAGGTCGCGGGCCAGGCCTTCCCTGGCCGCCTGTTCCGCGACCGCGACCGCGACCGTGGCCGAGACCTCCCGGAGGTTATCGACCTGGGGAAGCAGCGACGCGCCCGGTGCCGAGACGTCCACCATGCCGCCTACCGCCTCGGCGGCGGAGTGCAGCATGCCGTCGCTGACCCGCCGTGCCCGGGACACGATCACGCCCAGCCCGAGTCCGGGGTACAGCAGGGCGTTGTTGGCCTGCCCGATGGAGTAGGTGACGCGGTCGTAGGTGATGGGGTCGATCGGGATGCCGGTGGCGATCAGGGCGCGGCCGTCGGTCCAGCGCAGCAGGTCGCCGGGCATGGCCTCGATCCGTTCGGTCGGGTTGGAGATCGGGAAGATGATGGGGCGGTCGACTCCGGCGGCCATCGCGCGCACGATCTTCTCGGTGAAGGCGCCGTGCGCGGTCGAGGTGCCGAGCAGCATGGTGGGCTTGACGCGCCCGACGACCTCGCCGAGCCTGATGCCGCCGTCGTCCCTGCGCCAGTCGGCGACCTCGGAGGCCGGCCGCGCGTAGGGGACCTGGAAGTCCCGCAGGTCGGTCATGTCGTCGGTGAGCAGGCCCTGCTTGTCGACCGCCCAGATCCGGCGGATGGCGGTGTCGCGGTCCAGTCCGTCGCGAACCATCGCGTCGCGCATCTGGTCGGCGATCCCGATGCCCGCCGTGCCGGCGCCGAACACGATGATCCGCTGGTCGCGCAGTGGCGTGCCGGAGACACGTACGGCGCCGAGCATCGCCGCCAGGACGATCGCGCCGGTGCCCTGCATGTCGTCGTTGAAGGTGGGGATGCGGTCGGTGTACCTCTCCAGGATTCTCCGGGCGTTGGACGGACCGAAGTCCTCCCAGTGCAGCATCGCGTTGGGGAACATCCGGGTGGCGACGGTCACGTAGGCGTCGATGAAGTCGTCGTAGCGCTGACCGCGTACGCGTGCGTGCCGGTTGCCGACGTAGGCCGGGTCTTGCAGGAGCTTCTCGTTGTCGGTTCCGACGTCCAGTGCCACGGGGATGACCCGCGTCGGGTCGATCCCGGCCGCGCCGGTGTAGACGGCCAGCTTGCCGACCGCGATTCCGGCGCCTCCGCCGACGCCCCAGTCACCGATGCCCAGGATCTCCTCGGCGTCGGAGGCCACGATCAGATCCACATCGTCCGGGCCCATCCCGAGGTTCTCGAATGCCCGCCCGATACCGTCCACATCGGCGATGGACAGGTAGACGCCCCGCGGCCGCCGGTATTCGAGGCTGTAGTTCTCGATCGCCTGCGCCACCGTCGGGTCGTACACGATCGGCAGCATCTCCCTCAGATGCTCGGAGAGCAGCCGGTAGTACAACACCTCGTCGCGGTCCTGCAGCGCGGTCAGGTAGACGTTCTTCAGCAAGTCGGTCGACTGCGCCCGATACTGCGCGTACACCCGGCGGACCTGCTCGTCGAGCGTCTCGATCGCGGACGGCACCAGACCGTCCAGCCCCAGCTCGGCACGTTCCTCGCGGGTGAACGCGGTCCCCTTGTTCAACAGTGGATCTCGCAGCACCTCCAGACCGCGCGCCGAGGTGGCATAGGCTCCCTCCGGCGTCTTCTCGAAGATCCGTCCGGGCATCGCCGGTCGCTCGTTCTTGTCACCGGACATCGTCGGCCCCACGATTTCCTGCTCCGGCCCCGCTTTCCGGGAGCGATTTGAGCACCTTCGTACTCTTTATGCTCTCCGACAACGAACAGCACATCGCCAGAGGGAACCAAAGCCTTCCCCAGGACGAGACACCAGGCCGGGAGGGGCGGGACGGGCCCCGCTCCTCCCGCCGATGGAAGACGCCTGGCCGGGGAGGTGTCCCGGCCCGGCGTCACTCGTGCGCGTGCTCGTGCGCGTGCTCGTACGCTGGGGCGTCACCCCGCTCCGGCACGTCGCTGGTCCGCACCGCCGCGTACGGAGCGTCCAACCCCTTGGCCCGCGGGTCGTCGACGAGCCCGGCGCACTGGCCGGCTCCGGTGACCCCGTTCGGCACGCCCGCGTCGGACGGCGCGGGCGTGTTGCCGCTGCAGGTCAGCGCGCCGCGGACAGCGGTGCCGGCGACGACCAGGGAGTCGACGGTGGTGTTGCCGGTCAGACTGACCGAGCCCCTGAGATCGGAGCCCGCGACGATCAACTGGCCGGTGGTGCCGTGGATCGCGACCGAGCCGTGCACGGTCGCCTTGAGCAGGTGCACCTCCGCAGCGCCGGTCGCGGTCAGCGCTCCACTGATCGTGCCGTCCTTCACCACCAGGGACGCGCCGGAGCCGACGGTCACCCCGCCGTTGACCCGGGCGCCGTCCAGACAGGTGACGCCGGACCGCAGGGACAGCGAGCCGTTGCGGGTGCCGGTGATCGTGGTGGTGCACTCCGGCGGTGCGGCGAGGGTGGTCACCGTGAAGCTCTTCGGCGCCCCGTGGTTGCCGCTGGGGTCGATCGACCGGTACTCGACGGTGTGCCTGCCGCGCGGCAGCCTGCCGTACGTGAGGCTGTCGATGACCGTGCCCTTCTCGGTGAACAGCCACGGGTCGTCGGCGGACGTCGGCCAGCCGAAGTAGTTGAACCAGCCGTCGCCGTCCACCCGGGACTCGCGCACGACGTACCCGTCCCGGTCGTCCTCGCCGGTGAGCCGCATGGTGAACGGGCCGTTGAACACGTAGTTCTCGCCGGACTTCACCAGCGGCTCGGACAGCTCGTACGCGGTGGTGGGCAGCGTGTTGTCCACGGTCCAGGTGCGCCTGTCGCCGCCCGCGGACGCGGCCAGCGTGTGGTTGCCGGGGGCGAGGCCGAGCGTGGACAGGTCCAGGTCGGCGTCGGTCTCGCCGAGGGTCGCGCCGTCCAGGGTCCAGGTGACCGAGGGCACGGCGTCGTCGGGGTGGGTGGTCTCGACGTACACGACCTCGTCGCGGGACACGGCGCGGTCGGTGGGGGTGGACGAACGCAGCCCGGACGTGACCTGGGCGGGCGTGGTGACCACGCCGGGGTCCACCGTCCAGGTACGGCTCGCGCTGAGCGCGCCGGCCCGGATGGCGGGGTCACGGACGAACTCGGTCGGGTCGGTGACGGTGGCCTTCACCGTGTGCGTGCCGGGCGTCAGCTTCAGGACGCGCAGGTCGAGCGCGGTGGGGTGGCCGGGCAGTTCGGTGCCGTCGACGCTCCACGTGGTGGTCAGCGCGTGGCTGTTGGGGTGCAGCGGCTCCACCCAGAGCACCCGGTCGGCGCCGACCTTGGCCGTGGTGGGCGTGCTGTCCTGGATCAGGCTGGTCTTGGCGGCGATCCGCTGGGTCATCACCTCACGGCCGACCTGGTCGTAGTAGTAGCCCAGCGTTCGCATGATCGAGTGCTCGCTCGGGCGCCAGACCTTGCTGCTGTAGTAAAGGCCGCCCTCGTACCTGCCGATGGTGCCGCCGGCCTCGCTCGGCTCGCCGAGCCAGCGCCACCACTTCTTCCGTTGGTCCTTCATCTGCTGTTCGGTAAGGAGGGTGTGGTGCGCCGAACTCGGCTCCCCGCCGGTGTACGGGCCGCCGTCCACGCCGCGGCTGTAGTAGGTGTACTCGTCCTGCAGGCCGCCCAGCGAGTGGCCGATCTCGTGCGGTGCGATGAGCGCCGACATCGAGTTGTGCCCGGAGGAGGTGGCGTAGGTGCCGCCCGCCCCGCCGTACGTGCCGCTGTTGGCGAGGGCGAGGATCTGCCGGTTGGCGCTGCTCGTCCCGGCCACCATGTTGGCGTACTTGTTGGCCGCGGTGTTGCTCATGGTGATCAGCCGTTGCACGCTGGAGGCGTTGCAGCCGCCCCAGAAGGCCATGCTCAGCGGGGTGTTCTTCGTGCCGGAGGCCAGGTCGGGGTCACAGCCGATGCCGGACTCGCCGGACACGATGTCCACTCGGTAGACGTTGAAGTAGTTCCGGTAGGACTTGTACGGCTCGATGGACCACATCACGTTGAGCTGCTGGTCGGTGTCGGCCGCGAAGGTGGACAGCTGGTTCTCGGTGTAGCCGTCACCCATGATGATCAGGTTGAACCGCTTGGCGGGGTCGCCGGTGACCTGGATGGGGACGACGGTGGCGCTGCCGACCTCGGCGGCTTCCGCCGGAGGGACGGTGATCAGAGCGGCGGCCAGGGGGATGGCCGCCAGGGCCGCGAGCGGCCTGCGTGTACGCATGGGGAGGAAACCTCCAGAGCGGGATAGGGGGTTGCCTGCACTATCGGGCTTCACCGCTCCGAGGGCACATCCCATATCGGGATAACTCCGGATTTATGGCCACAGTCCGCAGGTGTGCGTTATCCGTTGCGCTTTGCACAATTCGCGGCATATAGCCCCACCTGACCTGGGCGAAGTCCGCTCCAGGGTCACAGCGGCGCCGGCTCAGCGGCGGACCATGCCGATCAGGCGGTCCAGCGCACCGGGCCCTCGGCTCAGGCCGTCATGGGCGTACTCGTTGGTGATCCAGTACGTCAGACCGCCCACCATCTCGGCGGTGCGGAGCGAGTGCTCGCGCTCGACGTACATGTCGTCGTAGTAGATCGCCGCCGCGACGGGCACCGTGTTGCCGGCCAGCCGGTCCAGGTCGTACAGGTTCGGCCAGGCGGAGTAGGCGGCGAGCCGCTCGGCGTACGGCCGCAGCGGCGCGAGGGCCGGGTCCTCTTCGAACAGCCACGGAAAGATCATTTCCCCGGTGAACCGGACCGGCCCGCCGCGTTCGAGATCGAACTCGGGGAACTCGCCGAGCGCCCGCTGCGCCGCCCACGCCGACGCCGCACCCTGGCAGTAGATCGCCTCATGCAGCAGGGCGTACAGCGGATGCTCGGCGAACGAGACCACGGCGTCCACCTGGCGCAGGAACGCGTCGGACAGCTCGCCGTCGCCGGTGAACGCGTCCTCGAGCAGGTGGTGGAGCGTGTCGAACCGCCCCTGCTGCCCGAAGGTGATGCCCAGCGTCTGGAAGCGGCGGGGGGTGAGCCGGTCGCCGCCGGGCAGCCGGACCTCGTGCTCCCGCAGATGCCCCACCACCTTGGCGGCGGCCTCCTGGTCTCCCGGGTAGCGCGCGAAGAACCGCTCGTTGTGCGCCAGCACCCGGGGATAGGCCGCCAGGTAGACCTCGTACGGGGACGCGGTCAGCGACGGCAGTCCGCCGGCGATCATCACCTCGCGCAGCCCCTCCGGCGCCAGGGACAGGTAGGTGAGCGCGCAGAATCCGCCGAAGCTCTGGCCGAGCACACTCCACGGGCGGTCTCCGGCCAGATGCGCGCGGAGCAGCTCGGCGTCCCGGACGATGCTGTCGGCCCGGAAGTGGCGCAGGTGGCCGGCGGGGTCGTCCACGCCGGTCAGGGTCTGCCGGGTCGCGGGCGTGCTCAGCCCCGTGCCGCGCTGGTCGAGCAGCACCACCCGGTAGTCCCGGCTCGCCCGCTCCAGCCAGCCGGGCAACGTGCGCGGCGCCCGATGGCCAGGGCCGCCCTCCAGGTAGAGCAGCCAGGGCAGGTCCGCCGCCGCCCGGTCCGCCGCGACCACCTCGCGGGCGAACACCTCGATCGTCCGGCCGCCGGGATCGGCGTGGTCGAGCGGAACGGTGATCCGGTGGTCCGTCAGGACGTATCCGGAGTGGCGATGGGTCACGGGCATGAAAGGTCCTCTTGTCGGTGCGATGTACCCACCACGATGCGTGCGTTGCGAAATGTCCGCTAATCCTGAACGGCTATAGTGCTCGCGTTATAGGGGCGAAAAGGAGGAACCTGAGTGCAGGTTGAGCTTCGCCACCTTCGCGTGATCTGCGCCATCGCCGACGCCGGAAGTCTCAGCAGGGCGGCCAACGCCGTGGGCGTGTCACAGCCCGCGCTCACCGCCCAGCTGCAACGCGTCGAGAGCGCGCTCAGCGGCCGGCTCTTCCGGCGGGGCCGGCTCGGTGTCACCCCGACGCCCTTCGGCCAGTTCGTGCTCACCCGCGCCAGGTCCATCCTGCTCGCCGTGGACGAACTGGTCACCGGGGCTGGCGCGTACGACGGCCAGTCCGACCTCGCCCGCATCGGCGGGTACGTGACGCCTGTGCTGTCCGGCCTGGTCGCCCGGCTCTTCAAGGTGCCCGGCCTGACGATCACGGTGCACACCGAGTACTCGCCCAGGCTCCTCCTCGACCTGCTGGCCTCCCGCCGCCTCGACGCGGCCACCCTCGTCGACTATCCGGGCAACGAACTGCCCGCGCCGCCCTCGGTCGGCATGCGCCTGGTCGCCACCGAGCCGGTCTTCGTGCTGATGAGCAGCGGACACCCGCTGGCCGGGCGGGAGGAGGTCGACCTCGCCGACCTCGCCGGCGACGACTGGGTGATCTCGCCGCCCGACGGGGTCGGCTGGCCGGAGTGCGTCTACTCCGCCTGCCAGAAGGCGGGCTTCACCCCCCGCGTCCCGCACAGCATGACCGAGCAGGCGATGATCAGGCAGCTGGTCGCCGGGGGCCACGCGATCTCCCCCTGCCAGGCCACGGTGCAGGACGGCCCCGGGATCGTGGTGCGCCCGCTCACCGGCACTCCGCTGCGGCTCAGGCACCTGGTGGCCTGGCGGCGGGACGGGCCGCTCGCCCAGCGGGCCCAGGAGTTGGCCGAGTTCGCGGCGGAGGCGCACCGCGAGGCCAGCGCCGACCGCCCGCACTACGCCGCCTGGATCGCCAGGAACGGCACCGCCCCGACCTCCGGTTGACGCCGTCCCGCAAGCTCGGCCCTTCAGACTTCAGGGCCGAGAAGCTGACGGGCTGACGGGCTCGCGGGCGGGTGCGCGAGGGGTGGTCCGGGCGGCGAGCTCGAACTCCTCACGCGGCCACTGCAGCGCGCCGAGGGACACGATCTCCCTGCGGAAGAACAGGGCGAGCGTCCAGTCCGCCAGGATGCGGGTCTTCCGGTTGAAGGTCGGCACCCGTGACAGGTGGTAGGTGCGGTGCATCAGCCACGCGACCATCCCGCGCAGCTCCCGGCCGTAGATCTGGGCGACACCCTTGCGCAGGCCCAGGGCGGCCACCGCCCCCGCGGTCCTGTGCCGGTACGGCTTGCACGGTCGGCTCCTGATGGTCGCCAGCATGTTGTCGGCCAATCGCCGGGCCTGCCGTACGGCGTGCTGGGCATTGGGCGGGCACAGCTCGCCCGGGCGGGTGAGGTCGGGAACCGCGGCGGTGTCGCCGGCCGTGAACGCGAACCGGGTGCCCTCGATCTGGAGGAACTCGTTGGCCAGGACCCGGTCCCTGGAGTCGAGCGGCAGGTCGCCGTACTTGACGAGCGGGTGCGGCTTGACCCCGGCGGTCCACACCAGGGTCTCGGCGTCGAACTCCTCGCCGTCGTCGAGGACGATGTGCCCGCCCTCGCAGGACAGCAGCCGGGTACGCAGCCGCACGTCGATGCCGCGCTTGCGGAGCTGTTCGGCGGTCCAGCGGCCCATGTCCGGACCCACCTCGGGCAGGATCCGGTCGGTGGCCTCGATGAGGAACCAGCGCATGTCCTGGTGGCGCAGTCCGTGGAAGGACTTGATGGCGTCGCTGACCATGTCCTCCAGCTCACCGATCGCCTCGACTCCGGCGAATCCCGCGCCGACGAAGACGAACGTGAGCGCGCGCCGGCGGAGCCGCTCGTCGGAGCTGGACGCGGCGACGTCGAGCTTGCCGAGGACGTGGTTCCGCAGGTGGATGGCCTCTTCCACGGTCTTGAACCCGATCCCGAGCTCGGCGAGGCCGGGAATCGGCAGCACGCGGGAGATCGACCCGGGAGAGAACACCAGGTAGTCGAAGCCGAGCACGCGTTCCGGCCCCTCGTGCGGCCGGAACTCCGCGACCTTGTCGGCGAGGCTCACCCGCAGGATGGTGCCGTTGAGGATCTCGCATCGGGAGAGCACCCGCCGCAGCGGCACGACGACGTGCCTCGCCTCGATGCTCCCCGCCGCCGCTTCGGGCAGGAAGGGCTGATAAGTCATGTAGGAGTCATAGTTGACGACTGTGATGCGACCCTCCGCGTGGCGGAGTCTGCGCTGCAGGCGCAGCGCCGCGTACATGCCGACGTAGCCACCGCCGACCACGAGTATGCGGGGAACAGTCATGCCGTCCCTACTACCCCTGTCAGACGCTGAAACGCATGGTGACGGTAGTCCCGTTGCTCCCCGTATTGACGCAGATGTCGGTACTGAGCCGGCGGGCCACCCACAGGCCCATGCCGCTGGTGGCGTTCTCCGGCGGGGCGACTCTCCCGGGCGGGGACCCGGGCCGCCATTCCCTGCCGTCGTCGTGGATGTCCACGACCAGCCCGTCACTGTCGCCCCACACGCGCAGCCGTGCCTCGGGGGCGCCGTGGGTCACCGCGTTCGTCGCGACCTCGTTGAGCGCGATGACGAAGTCGCCGACGGCGTCTTCCGGCATTCCCCTGCTGCGCGCCCGCACCGCGGCGAACTCCCGCACGTCGGGCAGGTCGGCCAAGGAGAACGTGAGCTCCTCGGCCGTGCCGGGAACGGACGGGCCGGAAGTGGACGGGCCGGAAATGGACGGGCCGGGATCGGACGGTGGGACGTCCTCCTCGTTCACCGGGCAACGCCTCCCCCAGAACATGTCAGGACCGCCCGCCGCGACAGGCCGGGGGGTGAACATACCCCGGGACGGCGGCGCACCGACGCCGCCGTCCCCGGACAGGGGCGCGCGGTCATCCCGCGACGAGTTCCGAACGGAGCTGGTCGAGGACCTTGCGCAGGATCCGCGAGACGTGCATCTGCGATATGTGGAACTCGGCCGCGATCTCGGCCTGGGTCAGGTTCCCGTAGAACCTGAGCAGCAGGATGTTCTTCTCCCGCTCGGGCAGCTCGTCGATCAGGGGCTTGACGGCCTCCCTGTCCACGAGCGTCGCCAGCGCGTCGTCCTCCTCCGGGAGCACGTCTCCGAGCGCCGCCGCGTCGTCGTCCGCGCCCAGCGGCGCGTCCAGGGACAGCGTGCTGTACGCCGCGGAGGCGTCCATCGTGAGGAGCATGTCCTCCTCGGAGATGCGCATCTTCTTCGCCAGCTCGGCGACCGTCGGGAATCGGCCGAGTTCCTGGGTCATGTCCGCGACGAGCCGGTTCAGCTCGGAGCGCCGCTCCTGGTAGAGCCGGGGTACGCGGACGGCCCAGGTGCGGTCGCGGAAGTGCCGCTTGACCTCGCCGGTCATGGTCACCATGGCGTAGCCGCGGAAGCCGTGCCCGAGGCTGGCGTCGTACCCGTTGATCGCCTTCATGAGCCCCACGTAGGCCGCCTGGAGGAGGTCCTCCAGCGGCTCGCCGCGATGGAGGTATCTGCGGGCGACGTCCCTCGCCATGGGCAGGTGCATTTCGACGACCATCTCCCGGAGGCGCTCACGGCGCTCCGGCGTCAGGTCCTCGCGGGTGAGCTCCGCGAGCAGTTCCTCGGCGGTCGGCTGGTCCTGATCGCGCGGCCGCTCGGCGGGAGGGGCGTGCTTCGCCCGCGGCGTCGGCGTGCCCTTGCGGCCGCTCGTCGCTCCGGCCTGCGGGGGGATGGTCGCTGTTCGAACCTCGGCAGCCATCGTGGAATCTCCTCGTACTCGCATCGCGAGCGACGCCGAGCCGGGACCAGCCCGCGCAGACGGCACGCCTCGCTACAGCCTCGAGACAGGGCCCTCTGCTGGACCTCTACTCCGATATTCCCCCAAAGTCGGACGTATCGCCACCCCCTGTGCGCCAGTAAAGTTGCCGGACAGGCCTCGCGCGGCGGGGCCTCACTCCGTCCGTCCAGGAGGCGCGAAGTGCCGAAGCCCGAGACGCTGTCTCTGCACTCCACGGTGCACGCCGGCGCCGTGGGCGGCGTCGTGGCGGTCCATGTCGGCGGCATCCTCGACGCCACCACGCGGGAGGAGTTCTCCGGCTATCTGGACTCCGCGGCCCACGATCACGGGCCGAGCATGGTCCTCGATCTGGCCGGGGTCACGTTCATGGACTCGCGGGCGCTCGGGCTCATCGTCCACCACTGGCAGCGCGCCACCGGGTCCGGGGGCGACTTCGCCCTCGTCGCCGTGCGGTACCCCAGTTCCAAGGTGATGTGGGTGACCGGCCTGTCGCAGCGGCTGCCGATGTTCGACACGCTGGAGGAGGCGCTGGCCGCCTTCGAGACCGCGCGGGAGCGGCCCGAATAGATCACTCCGCCAGATCGCTCCCAGATCACTCCGCCAGATCGCTCCCAGATCATTCCGCGCCGTCGCCCCCGTGCTTGCTCTGGTGCTCGGCGACCAGCAGCCTGGCGAGGTCGGCGACCTTGATCTGGTGGTGCTGGGACACCCGCCTCAGCTCGTCGAACGCGGCCTCGGCCGAGCAGCCACTCGTCGACATGATGATGCCCTTGGCCTGGTCGATGACCGAGCGGCCGGCCAGGGCCTCCTGCATCTGGGCCGCGCCCGTGACGACGTCGTCGTACTCCCAGATGTTCGACAGCACCACGGTGACCTGCTCGGCGAGCATGGCCAGCAGGGAGCTTCCCCCGGTGAAGGCTCCGGGTCGCACCGCGTAGAGGCCGATGATCATCACGGCGCGGTCCACCTCGATCGGCAGAGCCAGCACCGAGCGCACGCCGTGCCGTACGGCCGTCGCCGCATAGCGGGGCCAGCGCGGGTCGCGCGTCACGTCGGGGATCGCCACCGGCCGCCCGGAGGCGAGCGCCTCCCTCGACGGACCCTCGCGCAGGTCACGCTCCAGGTCGGTG
The DNA here is from genome assembly GCF_030268965.1 of Microtetraspora sp. NBRC 16547. Taxonomy (GTDB): domain Bacteria; phylum Actinomycetota; class Actinomycetes; order Streptosporangiales; family Streptosporangiaceae; genus Microtetraspora. The sequence continues at coordinate 363,012 of NZ_BSSE01000002.1, forward strand.
AGCGCGACGAGCTCGCTGTGGGAGGCGGCGAGCAGGACCGGCCCCTCCTGCCACAGCTCAGCGGAGCCCGCCGCGCACCCGGGGACGCCGCGCGCCACGGCCTCGGTGACGCCGCGGAGCACGCTCTCGTACGACATGCCCTCGGTCACCCTGCCGAGAGCGGCGAGATCGCGGGCGAGACTCGGGGTGGTCTCCATGGCAAGAACCGTCATACCCCTACTTTTGGCGTTAATACGGACCCCATCGATGCGCGGAATCCGGTGACGTACCGTCGAAACAGGAGAGGGGGCAGATGTCGACCAACCTATCCGAACTGGAGCGCGAGCTGAGCGGCCTCGCGGCCCGCATCGCCGCACTCCGGGAGACGCCCGCGCCGGGCGCCGCGCTGGACGAACTGGAGGCGGCGGAGGAACTGCTCCGGTCGGCGCTCGCGGAGCTCGGGAGGAACCACAGGCGCAAGGAGGGAGGCAACCAGCGCGAGCAGAAGCTGCTGCGCCAGGTCTTCCGCGCGCTTCCCGTCCCGCTGGTCGTCATGGACGCCGGCGGCGTGGTGCGGCGGATCAACAACGAGACCAGCCGGCTGCTGGGCAGCCCGGCGGGATACCTGCTCGGGCGGCCGTTCCCGCTGCTGATCGACGTCTCCAGGCGCGCCGCCTTCCGGTCGCACCTGACGGCCGTACTGCACGGCGACGAGAGCGCGACCTTCGAGACCCGGCTGGCCCACCAGGGCCGCACGCACACGGTCCGGCTGGTCCTCAGCAGGCTGCGCATGCCGGGCGAGCCGCGGGAGATGATCGCGGCGGTCGCGCTGCCGACCGACGTGCGGCTCCCGGAGGCGTCGTCCCCGGACCGGTTCCCGGAGGCGTCCGACTCGGACCGGGTCGCCGACGAGTCCGCGACCATGGCCGCCGCCCGGCGCCACGACCTGCTCGCGCGGCTCACCCGCCTGTTGCTCGACGAGGAGAGCCTGCGCGAGCCGGTGGCCCTCATCCGCGCGGCGCGGCTGCTCGCCGCCGAGACCGCAGACTGGGTGATCGCCGACGTCTTCCGCGACGACGCTCTCGACCGGGCCCTCCACCGCGCCCTCCACCGGGCCCTCGACCGGACCCTCCAGCGGGCGGCCGTGGTGCCACCGGCCAGCGAGCCGGTCACCCGCCTGCAGCGCGCCGTCGAGGGGATGGATCCGGCGGGCGCGCCCGTCGTGAGACAGGTTCTGGAGACCGGCAGCGGGACCGTCCACGAGATGCTGTCCGACGACGCGCTCCTCGGCCCCGGCGTCCTCGGCGACATGCGGGCGGGGTCGCTGCTGTCCGTGCCGATCGGAACCGGGCAGGAGCTCCTCGGCGTTCTCACGCTCGTACGGCTCCGCGACCGGCCGCCGTTCGGGCTCGCCGACCTCGGCCTGCTGGAGGAGGCCGGCGCCCAGCTCGGCCTGGCCATGCGGGCGCAGCGCAGCTTCCAGCGCAGGTCGCAGGCGGCCGAGACGCTCCAGACCGGGGTGCTCCCCCGTACGCTCCCGGACATCCCGGGGTTCGAGACCGCGGCGATCTACCATCCGGGGTCGGAACCGCGCGCGATCGGCGGCGAGTTCTACGACGTGTTTTCGGTCAGGGACGGGTGGGGGTTCGTCATCGGCAGCGCGGCGGGCCGGGGCGAGGAGGCCGCGTCGGTCACCGCCATGGTGCGCGGCGGGATGCGGGTGGTCAGCGTCCGCGAGGACGATCCGGGCGAGGCGTTGCGCAAGGTCAACGACGCCCTGGTCGCGCAGAACACCGGCCTGTTCGTCATGGCCGCCGCGGGCTTCGTGCGCGGGCGCCGGGTACGGCTGGCCTCGGCGGGGCACCACCCCGCGGCGCTGCTCCTCCCGGACGGCGGCGTGCGCTTCACTGAGGGCGGCGGCGTCCCCCTGGGCCTGGAGGAGGGCGCGGTTCCCGCGGTGGAGGAGCTGACGCTCACGGCGGGCCAGACCCTGCTGCTCTACTCCGACGGGCTGGTCGGCTCCCGCGGCGCGGACGGCGAGAGCTACGGCGAGGGCAGGCTCACCGAGGTCCTGACCCGGTGCGCGGGCCAGCCTCCCGGCACGGTCGTGAAGGCCATCGAGGAGGATCACCGGGAGTTCTGCGGCAACCACGTCCTCGACGAGATCACCGTGCTCACCCTCCGGCGGTCCCGATGACCCCGGGGGCCACCCCGCGTCGCGCGGCGGGCAGGGCGAATGACGACATGCCGGCATGGGGCGAATCGTGGCTTCTGTACGATTTCCACCGATTTGGGGGTTTAGCGCGAGTTGGAGCGCGGTAAACTCGCGGATGTAGTTGGTGCCTAAGACGCAGGCACACCGTTTTTGAAGCTCTTCAGGCTTGAGGTGTGCCATGAATATCGCCATTGTTTCCGCGCAGGCCCTGACCTCCGACACTCCCGCGATCGCCCGCGAGCTGGCCCGCGGTCACCGGGTGACGGTTTACACGCGTTCCGCCGCCGGCCAGCCGTCCAAAGGCGTCTCCATCGAGCAGGTGGCTGCGGGACCGGACATAGAGCTGTCTGAGAACGACCTGTTGCCCTACCTTCCCGACTTCAGCGCCGGTCTCATGCGTCACTGGCGCAAGGACCGGCCCGACATCATCCACGCGCATTCCTGGGCCGGCGGGCTGGCCGCCATCGCGGGCTCCGAAGGTCTCGGCGTGCCGGTCACCCAGACGTTCCACGGGCACTTCCACGGCGGGCAGACGCCGGTCCGGCGGCTGGAGTGCGCCATCGGCCGCCACGCCCGCGCGGTCATCGCGACCTGCGCCGACGAGGAGTCCGAGCTGATCCGGATGGGCGTGCCCCGGCGCAACATCTCGGTCGTCCCGAGCGGGATCGACGTCGAGCGGTTCCGCCGCCAGGGCCCCACTCTCCCGCGCGGCGAGCGTCCGCGCCTCCTCCACGTCGGCCTGGGCAGCGACCCCGGCGAGATCGCCGCGAGCGGCGCCGCCACCGCGATCGGCGCGCTGGCGGCCGTCCCCGACGCCGACCTCGTGATCGCGGGCGGGGACGACCTCAGCATCGAGCGGCTCCGGGCGATCGCCAGGGACCACGGGGTCGGCGACCGCGTGGACCTGCTCGGCCTGGTCCCGCACGCCACCATGCCGAAGCTGATGCGCAGCGCCGACATGGTGCTCTCCCTCGCTCCCACCGTGCCGACCGGCCTCGCCGCCCTGGAGGCCATGGCCTGCGGCGTCCCGGTCGTCGCGTCCGCGGTGGGCGCGCACCTCGACTCCGTCGTCGACGGGGTCACCGGCTTCCTCACCCGGCCCGGCCGGCCCGCCGAGACCGCGGTCCGGATCCGTGAGCTGCTCGGGGACGTGACTCTCCGTACGGCCATGGGATACGCGGCGGCCGACCGCGCCCGCTCCCGCTACTCCCTGGAGCGGATCAGCATGGAGCTGCTCCGTGTCTACGAACGGACCTGCGCCTGACCGCCGACGGTCACGACGTTCGCCGGCCGGGTGTGTGTCGGCCGGACTCCCCGGTGAGGGCCGCCGCCTTCAGCGACAGGTGGAGCAACAGGCGGTCCCGGCCGTCGGCGAGGTCGAGCCCGGTGACCTGCCCGGCCCGGCCCAGCCGGTAGTACAGCGTCTGGCGGTGCACGCCGAGCGCGGCCGCCGTCTCCTGGACCTGGCCGGCCCGGTCGAGGTACGTCTCGACCGTGCCCGCCAGGTCGCCGAGCGCGGCGGACTCGGTGGCCAGTTCGGCGAGATCGCTCCTCGGCAGCCGGGCCAGGAAGCGGTAGACGCCCAGGTCCGCCCAGCTCGTGACCGGCCCGAGGCGGTGGACGTGTTCGGCGACCCGGAGCGCGAGCACGGCCTCGGCCCAGCTCTCCCAGGCGTCGCCGGAGTCCTCGCGGACTCCCCCGATGCCGGCGGCCGTGCCGTACGTCGTCTGGAGGATGCGGGCGACTCCGGGAGCCTGGGAGGCGGGCGACAGGACCGCGGTGAGCGGTTCCGGACCGTCGCCCGGCTCGGCGAGCACGCCGCGCGGGAGCCGCCACAGCGCGGCCGCCCGGTCCGGCGCGGTCCGTACGGCTATCGCCGCGACGGGGCCGGTGACCCGCAGCGCGGCGGCGGCCCTGGTGGCGGGGTCGGCGGAGAAGAAGTCCCACAGGCGGGCCTGTCCGGTGCGCGCCTCCCTCGCCAGGACGGCGGCCGCCTGCTCGACCAGCGGCGCCACCGAGGCGAGCCGGGCGTCGGTCAGCGCGCCGGAGTCGAGGAGCCACAGGTACCCGTAGGTCACGCCGCCGTGCCGCAGCGGCACGCACACGCGGTCGAGCATGCCGCGCAGGCCGGGGATGCCAGGGATGCGGACCGGGACGGTGGAGGTGGCGATGCCGTACGCCTCGAAATGGGCCCGGACCTCGTCGCTCGCTCTCCTGCGCAGGATCGACTCCTGGCGCACGGTGTCGATGTCACCGCTCTGCGCGCCGTAGGCCAGAAGGTGGAACGAGCGGTCCTCGATCGTGACCGAGGCGTCGAGCAACCGCGCGATCTCATCGACGATTTCCTGCATGCCGCCATTATTGTGCATTTGTCTGAAAATGCTGTGACGCCTGTCCGTGGACCAGCTCTGAACTGCGAATCTACCCTTGAGCCATGCTCGGTTCCCTGCTTCTCGCGGCTTCGCGGAATCCGCTGGCGCGGCGCGCCGTTTCCGGCCTGCCGCCCACCCGCCGTGTCGTCGACCGCTTCGTCGCGGGCGAGACCGCCTCCGACGCGGTCGCCGCCGTGCGCCGGCTGACCGACGCGGGCCTGACGGTCACGATCGATCATCTGGGCGAGGAGATCCGCGACGCGGAGGCGGCGGCCCTGACGGCCAAGGCGTACGTGACGATGCTCGACGCGCTCGCCCCGCTCGGCCTCGGCCGCCGCGCCGAGGTGTCGGTGAAGCTGTCGGCGGTCGGGCAGGCGCTCGACGAGACGATGGCGCTGGAGCACGCGCGGCGGATCTGCGCCGCCGCCCAGGACTGCGGGACCACCGTCACGCTCGACATGGAGGACCACACCACGGTCGACTCCACGCTCTCGATCCTGCGCGCCCTGCGCGAGGACTTCCCCGACACGGGTGTGGCGATCCAGGCGTACCTCTTCCGCAGCGAGGAGGACTGCCGCGACCTCTCCGGCTCCCGGGTGCGCCTGGTGAAGGGCGCCTACCGGGAACCCGCCTCGGTCGCGCACCAGAGCAAGACCGAGGTGGACCGGGCGTACGTGCGGTGCCTGCGCATCCTCATGGCGGGTACGGGATATCCCATGGTGGGCACGCACGACGACCGGCTCATCGCGATCACCGAGATGCTGGCCGACCGGTACGGCCGCGGCCAGGACAGCTACGAGTATCAGATGCTCTACGGGATCCGGACGGACAAGCAGGAGGCGCTCGTGGGCGCCGGCGCCTCGGTCCGGGTCTACGTGCCCTACGGCGACGACTGGTACGGCTACTTCATGCGCCGCCTGGCGGAGCGCCCGGCCAACGTCGCCTTCTTCCTGCGGTCTCTGAGGGGTAAGTGATGGACGCGATCAGCAATGTTCCGGTTCCGGCCAACGAGCCGACGTACGGCTACGCGCCGGGCAGCGCCGAGCGGGCCTCCCTGGAGGACCGGATCAAGGAGCTGAGCGGCGCGCCGCTGGAGCTCACGATGACGATCGGCGGCGAGCGGCGGCTGGGCGGCGGTTCGCCCATCGACGTGGTGCAGCCGCACAACCACGCCTCCGTACTCGGGCGGGCGTCCGAGGCGACCGCCTCCGACGTGCGGGCGGCGATCGACTCCGCGCTGGCGGCCGCTCCGGCCTGGCGGGCGCTGTCGTTCGACGAGCGGGCCGCGATCTTCCTGAAGGCCGCCGACCTGCTGAGCGGCCCGTGGCGGGCCACGCTCAACGCGGCCACGATCCTCGGCCAGTCCAAGTCGGCGCAGCAGGCCGAGATCGACGCCGCCTGCGAGCTGATCGACTTCCTGCGGTTCAACGTGGCGTACGCCCGGCAGCTCCTGGCCGAGCAGCCGGTGTCGTCGCCGGGTGTGTGGAACCGGCTGGAGTACCGGCCGCTTGAGGGCTTCGTCCTCGCGATCACGCCGTTCAACTTCACCGCCATTGCCGGAAATCTGCCGACTTCTGCGGCTTTGATGGGCAATGTCGTGGTGTGGAAGCCGTCGCCGACGCAGCAGTTCGCGGCGCACTTCACCATGCGGCTGCTGGAGGCGGCGGGGCTGCCTCCGGGCGTCATCAACATGGTGACCGGCAACGGCTCGGCCGTCTCCGAGGTCGCGCTGACCCACCCGGAGCTCGCCGGCATCCACTTCACCGGCTCCACCGGGACGTTCCAGCACCTGTGGCGCACCGTCGGCGAGAACATCACCGGCTACCGGAGCTACCCGAGGCTGGTCGGCGAGACCGGCGGCAAGGACTTCGTCCTCGCCCACCCGTCGGCGTCGCCCGAGGTCCTGGCCACCGCGCTGGTCCGCGGCGCCTTCGAGTACCAGGGGCAGAAGTGTTCCGCGGCCTCGCGCGCGTACGTGCCGCGGTCGCTCTGGTCGAAGATGCGGGACGACGTCGTCGCCACGGCCGAGTCGCTGACGGTCGGGGACGTGGCCGGCGACCTGTCCACGTTCATGGGCGCCGTCATCGACGGCCGGGCCTTCGCCAAGCACCGCGACGCGATCGACCGGGCCAGGTCGGTCGACTCGATCGACGTCCTCACCGGCTCGTACGACGACTCGACCGGATATTTCGTGAAGCCGACCATCCTGGAGTGCTCCGACCCCACGGATGAGATCTTCGTGAAGGAGTACTTCGGCCCGATCCTCGCGGTTCACGTCTACGAGGACTCCACGTTCGACTCGGTGCTCGACCAGATGGAGAGCGTCTCGCCGTACGCGCTGACCGGCTCGATCATCGCCCAGGACCGGTACGCCATCGCGTCCGCGTCCGAGCGGCTGCGGTTCGCTGCGGGCAACTTCTACATCAACGACAAGCCCACCGGCGCGGTCGTGGGCCAGCAGCCCTTCGGCGGCGCCCGCGCCTCCGGCACCAACGACAAGGCCGGGTCGATCTTCAACCTGATCCGCTGGGTGAACGCCCGCACGATCAAGGAGACCTTCGTCCCGCCGACCGATCACCGATACCCGCACATGGGCTGACCGTCGAGCGCGCCGCGAAGGGACCACCCTCGCGAGCCATCACCCTCGACGGGCGGCCCCGCCGGAGCGGGCCCGGATCTCACGCCGAGATCCGGGCCCGCTTCGATTTATTCAGGCGACGAACTCCCGGCCTCTCTCGGCTCGATCCGCGACGCTCGCAGAATTCCCGTCGCCAGACGGAGGAGTGGCGGAAATGTCGGCCAAGGTTCCGGCCAGACAGATACCATGTGCTTATGGAGCTCATTCCGATCAGCGAGGCGAAGGACCGGCTCACCGAACTGGCCGACCGCGCCGCCCGGGAGCACGACCATTTCACTCTGACCCGGAACGGACGGCCGCATGCGGTGATCCTTTCTGTGGCGGAGTGGGAGTCCCTACAGGAGACCCTGGAAATCCTCGCCGACGCTGAGATGCGCGCCGATCTGGTGGAGGCCGTCGCCGCCGAGGCGCGCGGCGACGTGACCACAGAAGAGGAGATGGCCGAGATCATGGCAACTCGCCTCGGCAAGGCGAGCGCGTGAGCGAGCGATACTCTGTCCTCCTCGCTCCACCGGCGCGACGCGCCCTCGCGTCCGGACTGCCCGAAGGCGTTGCCGCCGCCGCCTGGGAGTTGATCACCCACGCGATCGCCCAGGAGCCATGGCGCGTGGGCAAGCCCCTGCAAGAGCCGTACGACGGGCTGCATGTGGCGCGACGCGGAACCTATCGCGTCGTCTACCAGATCGACGAGGACAAGCACGCCGTGACCATTCTGACTATCAAACACCGTCGGGACGCCTACCGTACTTGACGCGCTCCCCGGCCTGAAGGCCGAGGATTCAGCCCGTGCCGCGTGCTCACGCGGCACCTCTGAGGCTTCCTGCTTCTTCGGGCTGTGCCACCTGGTGGGGTGGTCTTACCTGCCCTCCACAGGCGTTTAACCTGTCCGCCCGTCCGGCGGCCAGGATGTTCTTAGCCGCGTTCACGTCCCGGTCGTGGACCGCCCCGCAGGGGCAGGTCCACGATCGGACGTCCAACGGCATCGTGCCGGCGACAGTCCCGCACTCGGAGCACAGCTTCGAGGAGGGGAACCACCGGTTGATCCGGTGGAAGGCCCGCCCGTACAGGCGGGCCTTGTACTCCAGCATTCCGACAAACGCCGACCAGCCCGCGTCATGCACGCTCTTGGCCAACCGGGTACGCGCCAGCCCTGCCACGGCCAGGTCCTCCACGTAGATCGCTTGGTTGTCGCGGATCAGTCGTGTGGAGAGCTGGTGGTGGAACTCACGGCGCGCATCAGCGACCTTCGCATGCTGGCGGGCAACGCCCTGCCGGGCTTTGGCCCGGTTGTTCGATCCCTTCTCCTTGCGGGACAGCGCCCGCTGAAGTTTCTTGAGTTTCTTCTCCGCCCGGCGCAGGAAGCGCGGGGCGTCGATCTTCCGCCCGTCCGACAGGACGGCGAACGCGGACAGCCCCAAATCGATCCCCGCCTCCGGTTCGACCGGCGGCAGGGGCTGCTCGGCGACCTCGACCACGAACGAGGCGAAGTACCGCCCCGCGCTGTCTTTGATCACCGTGACCGACGACGGTTCGGCGGGCAGGTCCCGCGACCATCGCACATCAACGTCGCCGATCTTCGGCAGGCGGAGTTTCCCGCCCGCAGTGATGGAGAAGCGAGCGTTCTTCGTGAAGCGGATCGCCTGCCGGTTGTCCCTCTTGGACCGGAAGCGGGGTGGGCCGACCTTGCTCCCCTTGCGTCTGCCGGTGACCGAGGTGAAGAAGTTCCGGTAGGCGGTGTTCAGATCGGCGAGCGCCTGCTGTAACACCACGGAGGAGACATCGCCCAGCCAGGCGCGCTGCGGGGTCGTCTTCGCCTCGGTGATGACCTGCTTGGACAGGTCACCGTCGCAGATGTAGGGCAGCCCTTGTTCCCGGGTGTCCTGTCGTGCGCGCAGCCCGTCGTTGAACACCACCCGCGCGCACCCGAACGCCCGTGCCAGGGCTTGACGCTGGCCCGGCGTCGGGTAGAGGCGGACGTTGTACCGGAGCTGCACACCGTGATCGTACCGTTGGGTTTACGGCCGAGTATGGAGATATCAGAACTGGCAGGCACTGCGTTTTCGTCCTGCATGCCCACTTGGTTTTCGTGACCAAGTTCCGGCATCCGGTGTTCACCAGAGCGCACTTGGAGCGCATGGAGCAGATCATGCATGACGTGTGTGCGGACTTCGAGTGCGAGCTCGCGGAGTTCACCGGCGAGGCCAACCATGTGCATCTGCTGGTGGACTTCCCGCCCAAGGTCGCCTTGTCCCGTCTCGTCGACAGCCTCAAGGGCGTCTCCTCGCGGCGGATGCGGACCGAGTTCCCCGAGCTGGCCCGGCACTACCATCGGGCGAACAAGCTGTGGTCGGGCTCCTACTTCACCGGAAGCGTGGGCGGAGCACCGATCAGCGTCCTGCGGCAGTACATCGAGCAGCAAAACCGCTCCGTCTGATCCGCCAAAAAGCCGATCCGCCTTGACGGCGAATCGGCTTTTCCTGCCCCGCTACGCGGGAGAGTCCGCTTCACCCCCCCGGGCCTGAAGGCCGGAGCACTGCAGACGAATCCGGTAGCAGCCGATGTCCGGAGAGGAGGCCGCCCCGATGACGTCGGCCCTGCGGTGTCAGGCTCGTCGCGGCCTCACACCGACAGGGGTGGGTAGCGGTGGATCTCCGCCCGATGCCCCGTCGAACCGGCGAACTTGGCGTCATCGGTGAGTAGCGGCACGCCGAGCAGCTCGGCGAGCGCACATTTGTCGCCCTTGGCCTTCGCCGGCAGGCGGAAAACGTTCGAGGCGTCGCCGACCAGGCTTACCGGTGTCTCTCGCGCAGGAGCTCCCTGACGAAGTCCGGGTCGTACGCGATCGGCTCGTCGGTGGCGATCCTGTCCATCACCTCGTCCAGGGTAGGGCTGGCGGCCTCTTCGTTCAGCAGGTACAGCACGTACGCGGTCAGAGGCTTGCCCTCGCGCTCGGCCCGCGCCTTGAGCGTCTGCTCGGTCGCATCCGGAACGTCCCGGATCTGAATGGTGCCCACGCAGGCACGTTAGCCTGCAATCTGCATGCGATCTCCGGAATCCTCCGAACGAGGAAATCGTCCTCGGCCGCGTCGTCGCAGAGCGCGTCAACCATGAGGTACTCGCCCAGATCTTCAACGCGCTCGGGGAGATCAGTAAGAGAGATCCGCCTCTTCGGGGACCCCTATGATCCTCCGACGGCCCTCGCTTCGACGCTCGCGACGAGCCTGGAACTCCGAGACATCCGTAAGGCGGACCAGGTGGTGACCTCACATGAGGGGCGGGCCCGGACGGATGCCGTCCGGGCCGGGGAGTCAGCCGCGCTCGGGCACGGCCATTTCGCCGAGGAGGGACCAGTCGTCCTGCGGGACCGTGGTGTTGACGATCCGAGGCGTCTCGGCGAGGTACGCCGGCAGGGTCCGCTGGGCCTCCCTGAAGTGCTCCGACTGGACGTGCGCGGCCCCGGCCGCGTCGTCGCGAAACGCCTCGACCAGGACGTACTCGTTCGGGTCCTCGACGCTGCGCGACCAGTCGAACCACAGGCAGCCCGGCTCCTGGCGGGTCGCCCGGGTGAAATCACCGCTGATCTCGGGCCACCGGTCGGCGTGCTCCGGCAGCACTCGGAACTTGGCGGTAATGAAGATCATGCAATCCGTCCCCACGAATAGCGGCATCGGCGGCGAGCCGATCTGAACCGGCCGACCATACCAATTCGCGTACGGCCGGGCCGTCCCACGATGCCCAAGGACACTGGACGGCCCGGCAAAGGGACCTCGGTCACGAGCGTCCGGCGGGGACCCAACCTGAGTAGCAGCGTTTGTCGCGGCGGGGAGCCGCCGGGATACTGACCGGGTGTTCAGCGAGATCATGGTCACCGTCTCCGCGCAGCCCCCTGTCGAGCTGTTCGTCGCGCGGACGGCCGGGCCCGCCGAGCGCACGCTGCTCGTGATCCACGGAGGCCCCGACTGGGACCACAGCTACCTGCGCGACCCTCTCGGCGAGCTCTCCGGCCGGCATCAGGTGGTCCTGCCGGACCTGCGCGGCTGCGGACACTCCAGCCGCGGCCTGCCGGACGACCAGTACACGCCCGACACCGCCGTCGGCGACCTCGTCGCCCTGTTGGACGCGCTCGGCGCCTCCCGCGCCGACGTGCTCGGCTTCTCCTACGGCGGCCTGCTCGCCCAGCGGCTGGCCCTGGCCGCGCCGCACCGGGTCCGGCGGCTGGTGATCGCGTCCAGCAGCGTCCTCCCCGTACCTCCCGACGCGTTCGCGGGCTGGCGGGAGCGCGAGGAACGGCGCGCGGACGAGGCCCGCGTGTGGTCCGATCCGACGCTGTCCGGCCCGGAGTTGACCCGCGCGGCGGCGTTCGCCGGGGCACGCGCGGATGTCTGGCGCGCGGAGGCGCTGCCCGGCTATCTGGAGCGTCTGGAGGCCGTCCGCTTCTCCGCGGAGTGGATGCGTCCCTGGCAGACCGGCACGCTGCCCGCCGCGCGGCCCGATGACGCGGTACGGCGGCTCGCCGCCACCGGGATCCCCGTACTGCTGCTGCAGGGGCGGCAGGACATGACCTTCCCGGCGGCCCTGGCCGTCGAGGCCGCCGCCTCGCTGCCGGCCGCGCGAGTCGTGCTGATCGACGAGGCCGGGCACATGGCCCACATCGATCAGCCCCGCGCCTGGCTGGATGCCGTCGCCGATTTCCTCTCCTGACCGACGCCTGGGGCGCCCGGCTCGGAATGCCGCATCGAGTGTCCCGGTGGCCGCCGATGCCACCGAGCCGCTCGGCCGGCCCGGACACCTGGCCACGGGACCGTGCCGCCACCAGAGCAGCGTGACCTACCGGCCCCCACCGGCCGGCAGACCAGAGGGCCGCCGGAGTGCCAGACCGGGTGTCAGGAGGTCAGGGCGGGCAGGAGCACCTCGTCCAGGACGGCTCGGGCTGCCGCGTCCTGCTCGCCCGCGTTGTACGCGCCCGCGGTGACGGCCACGACGAGGTCGAGATCGGGAAAGAGGAAGAGCCGCTGGCCGCCGTTGCCCGCGGCCATGGCCCGCCAGAAGGACGGCTCCCCCGGCCGGCTGCCAGGCCGTTCGCCCGGCCCCACATGCCACAGGTAGCCGTAGGAGAACCCGTCCCAGGTGGGCACGCGCGGCCGCAGCGTCTCCGCGACCCAGGAGGCGGGGATCACCTCCGCGTCGAGCACGGCCTGGCCGATCCTGGCGAGGTCGCGCGGGGCGAGCCGCAGCCCGGAGGCGGCCGACGCCACGCCGTCCTCCCCCGTCATCCACTCAAAGGACGTGATGCCGAGCGGCGCGAAGAGCGCGTCGCGAGCGAACTCCTCCAGCGGACGGCCGGTGCCGCGGGCGATGAGCCCGCCGACGAGGGCGGCCGCGCCGCCGCTGTAGGACCACTGCTTCCCCGGCTCCTCAACGATCGGACGTTCCAGGACGAACCGGTACCGGTCCTCGGCCATCTCCATGGCGATCTCGGAGTTCTCCGGCCCGGTGTACGGCGCGCTCTCGTCCCATTCGAGGCCGAGGGTCATCGTCAGGGCGTGCTCGACCGTGAGCGCCGCCCGCCCGGGGTCGGCGGCGAGGTCGGCATGCTCAGGGAAGTGCCGCAGGATCGGCTCGTTCGGCTCCGGGACCAGGCCCGCGGCGAGGGCGACACCGTACAGCAGGCCGACGACGCTCTTGGTGACGGAGCGGATGTCGTGGCGGGTCTCGGGGCCGAAGTCCACCACGCCGAGCGGCGCGTTCCAGGCGTAGTCCTCGCCCCTGCCGTAGCGCTCCAGGACGAGGCGGCCGTGCCTGGTGACCACGACGCCGTGCAGGCCCGGCGCCCGGCCCTCCTCGACGAGGGCGTCGAGCCGCTCGGCGAGATCGGGGGCGAAGCCCGCCGATCCGGGGTCGATCCGCTGCCACATGGGATGCCTCCGATCAGTGGGAAAACAGATCAGGTATAGGTATTTCGCGACCCGATGTCCAATCCGGGCTCGTCCATCACAGCGCGGCCAGGAACTCCCGTACGGCATCGGCGAAGCCGTCGGGGTCGTCGTCGTGGACCCAGTGGCCGCAGCCGGGGAACTCGCGCAGCACGGTGCCGGGGCGGCGCTCGGCCATCTCGACGGCCATGGCGGTGCGCATGACGAAGCTGTCCTGCCCGTGGACGAGCAGGGCCGGGCAGGTGGAGGCGAGCCAGTCGGGCCACCAGTCGCCGATCAGCGCCCGCTGGGACTCCATCATGTCGGCGCGGTCGAAGAGGAAGCCCCAGCCGTCGGGGTGCTCGGCCGCGCTCTCCAGGAAGTAGCTCGCGTCGGGGATGCCCCGCGACTCGACCTCCCGGCGCAGCTCGGCGAGCGTGGCCACGCACCGGGGCCAGCCGCTCACGTCCAGGACGGGGTTCGGGGCGTCCGGCTGCCGGTTGAGCGCGCCCCCCTCCTCGACGACGAGCGCGCGGACCAGGTCCGGGTGCCGGGCGGCGATGCACCGTCCTGTGCCGCGCGGCCGAAACGGCCCCGGGGAGCGGCAAGCATAGCGAGCCACCGCACGGCACGTCCGAATTTCCGTCAACTAGGGCGATTTATCACTCAACATCCTTCAACATCAGCTCTTAACAGCAAAGGTCATATAACACGGTGATATCGGGCTGTTGACGGCGATATGTCGCCGCTCAAGACTTCTTCCACTCGCGTGCGCCCGCCGGGCTGACCCCCTACCCGGACGGAGCACGCCGGAGAAGGAGTCTCTGATGAGGAGTCCTCTGGACCGCAGGAGGGCGCGCCGCATCGCGGTCGCGCTCGCCCTGCCCCTGGCACTCACCCTGAGCGCGCTCCCGGCGCTCGCCGAACCGTCCCCCTCCCCCGGTGAGGTCGTCCCCGACCGGCAGTCCACCACTGCCCAGAACGGCGTCGCGCTGATGCGGATCGTCGTCCCCGACCAGGCGGACGTGGACCGGCTGAACGCGATGGGCGTGGACCTCGCCGAGTACAAGAAGCCCCTGGACAACGGCATCGAGGTCCACGCCGTACTGAGCCCCGAGGAGGCGCAGAGCCTGCGCGACCAGGGCTTCGACGTCCAGGGCGCCATTTCCGACCAGACCGACTACGCCGAGAACCAGGCCGAGCGCGCGCAGGCGCTGAAGTCGGCGGCCGCGGCGACGGCGGAGACCGACACGCTTACCCCGCTGCGCGCCGAATGGTTCACCAGCCTGGACGACCAGCGCTTCCTGTCCGTCGAGGTGAAGTCGAGCGCCACCGACGCGCAGACCGTGCTGAACGTCACCTGGGACAGCGGCCCCGGCACCGCTCCGGACTCCGGCGGCACGGCCACGATGTCGCGCTTCACCGACGCCGGGCAGTACATGTACCACCGGTTCACCTCGCCGCTGCCGATCACGCAGGCGCCGACGACGGCCACGATCACCAGCAACCGGGGCGGCTCCGTCACGGTCCCGGTGACCAAGTGGCTGGGGCAGCCGCGCAAGCCGCCGGGCAAGCACTACGTCGCGGACTTCGTCGACCACTACATGGACCCGACCGAGGTCACCGACCGGATCACCTCGCTGACCCGCGAGTTCCCGAAGCTCTCGGAGCTCGTGGACCTGCCGTACAAGACGAACGGCTACCGCCGGGCGGCGCAGGCGCAGTTCGGCACGGCCGCGGCGAGCACGCTCTACGTCAGCTCCAAGGCGTACGGGCACGAGGGCGGCAACGACGTCAGCGTGGCCCTGACGAAGCCGGCGGCCGCGTCCTCCCCGCTCGGCGTCTCGGTCAACGGCAAGGACATCGTGGTCGGCCTGGCCACGGACGCGTCCGGGGCGGTCAGCAGCACCGCGAAGCAGGTCGTGGACGCGATCAACGGCGACGCCGCCGCCTCCGCGCTGGTGAGCGCCGCCACCTACCGGGGCAACGCGGGCACGGGGCTGCTGGCCGCCGCGTCGGCGACGAAGCTGACCGACAACCTGAAGGCGCCGGCCACCGTCTCACGCGAGCCGTTCCAGATGAAGGCGCTGCGCATCGGCAAGCGGAAGGACGGCTCGAAGGCCGGCGTGTTCCTCTACTGCCAGGAGCATGCGCGCGAGTGGGTGACCCCGCTGACCTGCGTGGAGACCGCCGAGCGGCTGCTGCGCAACTACGCCGGGGACGCCGACACCAAGAAGCTGGTCGACGACCTCGACATCTTCATCCTGCCGACGGTGAACCCCGACGGCGGGCACTACTCCCTCTACGACTACAACATGCAGCGCAGGAACATGACGAACCACTGCGCGGCGAACCTGGCGGACCCGGCGGCGCGCAACTCCTGGGGCGTCGACCTGAACCGCAACTTCTCCGTCGGCTCCATCTTCGACGGGTACAGCGGCGCCTCGACGAACTGCAGCAGCGACACGTTCGCCGGCCCGGCCAAGCTGTCCGAGCCCGAGGCGAAGAACGAGGTGTGGCTGACCGAGAAGTACCCGAACATCAAGTTCGCGATGAACACCCATTCCTACGGCGGCTACTTCATGTGGCCTCCGGGGGCGTACAAGGCGGCCGGGCGCGAGCTGCTGCCGCGGGTGGACTACGGCACGGAGAGCTTCTTCTGGAGCGCCTCCAGCCACATCCTCTCCGCCGTGCAGACCTGGCGGGGCACGGCCATCTGGCCGGGACGCACCGGCCCGGTCCCGGACGTGCTGTACTCGGCGGCCGGCAACAGCGCCGACGAGCACTGGTACAACAAGGGCATCATCGGCTGGGACTTCGAGGTCGGCGCGGACGTCTACGACCCCGAGACCAAGCGCTTCCAGGCCGTGGGCTTCCAGCCGGCGTTCAGCGAGGGCCACGAGGAGGCGATGGAGTTCTCCGCCGGGCAGATCGCCATCCTCGAGGTCGCCCGGGCGTACGCCAGTGACAAGAACGCGCCCACGTCGGAGCTGAAGGTCACCGCGAAGAACGCCGACTCAACCTCGTTCACGTTCACGATCGACGAGCCGGCCAATGTGTACTACACGCTGGACGGCAGCCGGCCGACGTTCTCCTCCGCCAAGCTGACCGCGGCGGGGATGCGCGAGGGAGCGCAGCAGATCACGATCGACAGGACTGCCGAGGTGCACTGGTTCGCGGCGGACATCGCGGGCAACAACGAGAAGAACTACAAGCCGGACGGCAACGGCAAGAACTACAACAAGGCCAGGGTCGTGGTCGGCGACGGCCGCTGACCCCGAACACCGACGGGCGGCTCCCCGGGACGGCCGATCGCCGGCCGCCCCGGGGGGCTGACGGGAGGGGCACTAGGACGCCTCGCCGGGCCTGGGCTCTGCGCGCCGGGCACCGCGGGGGCGGTCCAGGGCGGCGGCCTCCTCGGGAGTGGGCGCGGTGCCGCCGAGGTGGGTGGGCTGCCACCAGACGCCCGGGGGGATGTCGGGGTAGGTCCGCTGGGCCCGGTCGAGCAGCTCCGACATCCGCCGCCGCAGCTCCGCCGTGGTGTCGGCGAGCGGGGTGCCCGGCTCGGGGTGCATCGGCTCGCCGACCAGGATCGTGACGGGCACGTGCCGCTGGAGGAGCTTGCGGGGACGGCCCTTGGTCCAGAGCCGGTGCGGGCCCCACACGGCGACGGGGATCAGGGGAACACCCGCGTCCGAGGCCATCCTGATCGGACCGCTCTTGATGTCCTTGACCGTGAACGACCGGCTGATCGTGGCCTCGGCGAAGTTCCCGACGATCTCGCCGTCCTTCAGCGCGCGCACCGCCGCGCCGAAGGCGCCCGCGCCGGCGGAACGATCCACCGGGATGTGGTGCATGCCGCGCATCAGCGGCCCGGCCACCGGGTTGTCGAAGACCTCCTTCTTCGCCATGAACCGGACGAGGCGCCGCGAGGGACGTGCGGCCAGACCGGCGAAGACGAAGTCGAGGTAGCTGACATGGTTGCTGACCAGCACCGCCCCGCCCTTCCTGGGGATGCGCTCGGCGCCCTCGACACGGATCTTGAGATCCAGCGCTTTGAAGAGCGCCAGCGCGGTCCGGATCACCGGGGGATACACGATCTCAGCCATGACGGAACGGTAACCTACGGTACCGTAACCTCCTGATCCGGCCCCCTCGGGAGAGCCCGTCGGGAAGACTCCGGGAGAGCCGCCCGAAGGGCGCGTGAGGGGTCAGTGCCCGCGGAACGCCTCCTCCAGCCACCACGCGCCCCGCTCCTTGGTGACCTTGGCGTGGACCGCCAGTGGTCTGTCACGCGGCCCTTTCAGCCACTCGGCGACACCCGCGAGGTCGGCTCGCTCGCGTACGGTCACCGCGTCGCAGCCGAAGCCGCGGGCGACGGCCCCGATGTCGGTTGGCGGGAACGTGACGGTGTCCAGCGGGTGGCCGCCCGGGCCGAAATGGTGGACCTCCGCGCCGTATGCCTCGTCGTCGTAGATCACGACGACCATCGGCAGGCCGAGCCGTACGACGGTCTCCAGCTCCGCCACGCCCATCAGCGCGCCGCCGTCGCCCAGCGCGGCGACCGGGAGGCGGTCCGGCCGGGCGAGCGCGGCGCCGATCGCGGTGGCCAGGCCGAGCCCGATCGACTGGAACGACTGGGTGAAGCAGAAGCCGTTCGCGTCCGGAACCGACAGGAACATCGACGGATATCCCATGAAGTTTCCCGAGTCGACGGAGACGATCCGCTCGGCCGGCAGCAGATCGTCCAGCTCGATGGTGAGCGTGCGGGGGTCGATGCGGCCGTTCCCGCTCCCGTCCTCGTACGGAACGTCCCGCCAGCGGATCTCCCCGGCGATCCGCGCGGCCAACTCGGCGGTGCGGTACCCGTCACGGGGCACGCCGATGGCCTCGGCCACCGCCCGCGCGGTCTCGGCCACGTCGCCGACCACCCCGAGGTGGACCGGCCGGTGCGCGCCGACGGCGTCGGGATCGAGATCGACCTGCACGACCTTGGCGTCCGGGCCGATCAGCGAGCCGTGCCGCGTGGTCCACATGTTCAGCGCGCAGCCCCAGCCCACGATCAGGTCGGCGTCGCGGATCAGCTCGGCCGCCAACGGCGACGCGAAGCCGCCGCTCACGTCGAGGTCCCACTGGCTGCCCCGGAAGAGCCCGCGCGCGACCGCCGACGTGGCGAGCAGCGCGCCCGTCCGGTCGGCGAGCGCCTCGATCTCCCGCCGCGCGCCGCGCGCTCCACGGCCGGCGACGAAGACGGGGCGTTCCGCGGTGGCGAGCAGCCCGGTCAGCTCGCTCACGGAGTCGGCCGGGGCGGGGCCGGACTGCGCCGAGTCCGGCGGCACCACGTCGGACCCCCGCTCCCCCGCGTCGGCGATCCGGCTCGACCGCAGATCCCGTACGGCCCGCTCGACGTCGTCGGGCAGGACCGCGTCCTGGACGTCGAGAGGGAGATTGAGCAGGACGGTGCGGCGGCCGAGCAGCGCGGTGAGGTAGGCGAGCACCGTGTCCTCGACGACGGTCTCGGCCGAGTCGACCCGCGCGGCGAGCGCGCCCACGGCCGCCACGAGACCCGGCTGGTCGATCCGGAAGTTGGACCGCGGCGAGGTGGCCTCGCCGGCCAGCACCAGCAGCGGGGTGCGGCTCTTCGCGGCCTCCGCGATCCCGGTCAGGGCGTTCGTGAGGCCCGGCCCCTGGTGGACGCTGAGCACAGGCACGGTGCCGCTCATCCGCGCGTAGGCGTCCGCCATGGTCGCCGCGCCGCCCTCGTGCCGCGCGGCGACGAACCGCACACCGTGCTCGGTGAGGGAGTTGGTCACGTGGAAGTTGCCGCTGCCGACGACGCCGAACGCGGTGTCGACTCCGAGCGAGGCGAGGACCGCGGCCACGGCCTCGGCGACGTTCACCGCTCCCCCAGGGCGAGGACCCGGACCGGGCTGCCGGAGCCGCCGACGATCGGAAGGGGCCCGGCTCCGATGACCGCGCCCGTCGGCGGCGCGGTGAGGTCCACCACCTCGATCCCACCGCCTCGGATGCCCGCCACGAGATCCCGCAACACCGACATGCGCCCGCCTCCCATTGGTCACAGATCCCCAGAATCCTCCTACAACCGCCGTCGTGAGCGCCAGCATGCGCGCGGTACGCCGTGGATCAGCCGACCAGGGCCGCGAGCGGCCGGCAGAGCCCAGGCCCACGGGCCGAACTCCACCATCCGGATCGACGCGGCTCCGGCGACGGCGGCCGTGTGGAAGGAGATCTTCCAGACCGACGGCGGGGACGCTGGGGATCGAGGCTTGCCGTCCCTCACGACAGGGCAGGCGTAAAAGGGACGACTGGCCCCCCGCGTGAGGACGGCTGCATGAAGAAGCTCATCAACGGTGTCGGCTCGGTGGTCACCGACACGCTGCGCGGTGTCGCGGCCGCGCATCCCTCGCTCCGTGTGGACATCGAGAACAAGGTCATATTCAGGAGGGAGCCGCCCCGGCCCGGCAAGGTGGGGCTGGTCTCCGGCGGCGGCTCCGGCCACGAGCCGCTGCACAGCGGATACGTCGGCTACGGCATGCTCGACGCGGCCTGCCCCGGAGAGATCTTCACCGCGCCCGTCCCCGACCAGATCGCTACGGCGACCACCGGCGTGGACGGCGGCGCCGGGGTGCTGCACATCGTCAAGAACTACACCGGCGACGTGCTCAACTTCGAGATGGCGGCCGAGCTGAGCGGCGATGAGGGCGTGGAGGTGGCGCGTGTCCTGGTCGACGACGACGTCGCCGTGCGGGACTCGCTCTACACGGCCGGACGCAGGGGCACCGGCGCCACGCTGTTCGTCGAGAAGATCGCCGGAGCGCTCGCGGAGAGCGGGGCACCGCTGGCCGAGGTGGCCCGCGTCGGCAAGGAGGTCAACACCCGCAGCCGGTCCTTCGGCGTCGCGCTGACCGCGTGCACCACGCCCGCCGCGGGCGCGCCCACGTTCGAGCTGGGCGACGCGGAGATCGAACTCGGCATCGGCATCCACGGCGAGCCCGGCCGGGCCAGGGCCGCGCACCGGGAGGCCCGCGAGCTCGTCCGGCTCACCATGGACGCGATCGACGACGACCTCCCCCTCTCCGGGGAAACGCTCGTCATGGTCAACGGGATGGGCGGCACCCCGCTCATGGAGCTGTACATCGTCTTCGCCGAGGTCGCCGCGTACCTGGAGGAGAAGGGCGCGACCGCGGTGCGCAGCCTGGTGGGCAACCACGTCACCAGCCTCGACATGCAGGGCTTCTCGGTGACGACGTGCGCGCTCACCGGCGAGCTCACCCGGCTCTGGGACGCTCCGGTGGAGACGCCGGCGCTGCGCTGGGGCCGTTGACCGAAACCCGACACTCTGGAGTCCCCCTTGGACACGCGGTTCTTCACCACATGGATGGAGGAGGCCACGGCCGCCGTGCGGGCCGGCCGTGACCATCTCACCCGGCTGGACGCCGCCATCGGCGACGCCGACCACGGCACCAACCTCGACCGGGGATTCACCGCCGTCGCCGAGGCGCTGGCCGCCCGCCCGCCCGTCACGCCGGGCGGCGTGCTCGTCCTGGCCGGGTCCACGCTGATCCGGAAGGTCGGCGGAGCCTCCGGCCCCCTGTACGGCATCGCATTCCGCGAGATGGGCAAGTCCCTCGGCGAGGCCACGGAGGTGTCGGCGGCCGAGCTCGCCGCCGCCCTGGAGGCGGGCCTCGCCGGCATACGGCGGCTGGGCGGGGCGGAGGAGGGCGACAAGACCATGGTCGACGCCCTGGCTCCGGCCGTCAGGGCGCTGGCCCTGGCCGTACAGGAGGGCGGGACGCCCGAGGACGCGCTGGAGGCGGCCGCCGCGGCGGCCGAGGAGGGAGCGAAGGCGACGATCCCGCTCCAGGCGCGCAAGGGACGGGCCAGCTATCTCGGCCCGCGCAGCATCGGCCACGAGGATCCCGGGGCGGCGTCCACCGCGCTCCTCCTCGCGGCGCTCAGGACCGCCGCCTCCCGCTGAGGGTCGGACGGCGGAGAAGAGACCTACGAAGAGAGACCTACAGGGAACCGGAATGGTGGGCATCGTTCTCATTTCGCACAGCGACGGCCTCGCCTCCGAGGCGGCCGAACTGGCCAGGGGCATCTGCGGCGTGGACGTGCCGGTCGCGGCGGCGGGAGGCACCGACGACGGCGGGATCGGCACGAGCGTGGACAAGGTCGCGGCGGCCATCGAGAAGGTGGACCAGGGGGACGGCGTTCTTCTCATCCCCGATCTCGGCAGCTCCGTGCTGACCGCGCGACTCCTGGAGAGCCCCGGGTCCGTAGTGATCGCGGACGTGCCGTTCGTCGAGGGCGCGGTCTCGGCGGCCGTCGCGGCCGGGTGCGGCGCCCCGCTGGACGGCGTGCTCGCCGCCGCCGAGGAGGCCAGGACCATCCGCAAGATGTGACCCGATCGCGGTTGCGCACAGATGCGCTCTCACAGGACCGGAAGGGACCGTGTGGACAATTTCGTGAAGTAGGTATTAAAGTCGTGCCTCATCATGAAGGATGTACATAAATCGGATACGAGCGGTTTCCGCCGCGACCACGACGACCTCCTCTTCGACCCCCGGGCCAGGGACGCGATGGCCCGCTTCGCCGGAGAGGAGGACACTCTCGCCCTCGAAGCGGCGGCAGCCGTACGCACCGCCGTGCACGCCATCGAGCGGATGCGCTCGCACGGGGCGGAAGGCCGCGGGCTGAGCGCCGGGGCGCTCGACATCCTGATCCGCCTCAGCGCCGCCGTGGACGACGGGATCAGCATCGGCGAGCTGGCCCAGTCGGCCGGGGTGAGCTCCCGCAACGTCACCGGGCTGGTGGACACCCTCGAACGCGACGGACTGGTCCGCCGGGTCCCCGACCGCAACGACCGGCGGTCCGTCCGCGCCCAGATCACGCCCGCCGGGCTGGAATGGATCGAGGCATTCCGCCGCCCGACCCAGGTCGCCATGGCGGCCATCTTCCGGGGGTTCACACCCGCCGAGCTCACGCAGTTGCGGCACCTGTGCCTGCGCCTCGCCGACAACCACCACCGGCTCACCGAACACCTGAACCGCACCGGCGCGAACCCCCAGGCATGACACGCCCGCGAGGCCAACCCTTCCCATACCGCCGGCCGTCCCCACGGCCGGAAGATCGGAGTCCGATGACCAGCGCCTCCACCCGGACACGGCAGACCGTCCGCGGCTATCACGAGGCCCGATTCCGCGGGGACGTGCCCGCGGCCGCCGCCCACCTCGCCGAGACGTTCGCCTTCCAGAGCCCGCTGATGAGTTCGGCGGACGCCGCCGGCCATCTGTCCGGCCTCCCCGGTTTCCTCCAGGTCGTCACCGGAGTCGACATGATCAGCGAGCTGTACGGCGAGTCGGAGGCGACCCTCGTCTACGACGTCCACACGGCCACCCCCGCCGGCACCCAGCGGACGGCCGAGCACTTCCGTCTCGACGACGGCCGGATCACCTCCATCATGCTGATCTTCGACGCGACCCCGTGGCAGCCGATGAAGGCGATGATGGGCTGACTCCCGGACCGCCGTTCAGACCCCGTACGGGACCCGGATAGCACGACAGCCTCCCCTGCGGTCTCGTCTGCGGGGGAGGAGAACCAGGCGTGGTCATCCGAGATGTGTGAAGGGCCGACCGCTTAAATGACCGCCCGCCGGTCGAGCGGGTCAGATCCGAAACGACAGAGAACTAGGGTGAGGTCATGGACGTGACGCTGCTGACAGTCCCCGACTGCCCCAACCTGCCCCTGCTGGAGGCACGCCTGGCCGAGGCGCTCTCCGGACGACCGGATGTCCACATCACCTGTCAGGTGGTCACCGACCACAACCAGGCCCAAGCACTCGGCATGCACGGTTCGCCCACGATCCTGGTCGACGGACTCGACCCCTTCGCCGAGCCCGGACAACCCGCTGGGCTCGCGTGCCGCCTGTACCGGAATGCCGGAGGCGTCTCCGGGGCCCCGTCGGTGGCCGAACTTCGCGCAGTCCTGGCAGCGGGGGAACGCGACGACACGTGACCTGACGGTCGCGTGACCACGCGTCCCGTGTCTCACGGGCGGCGGGGCTGCTGCCCGCGCCCTTCCACGCGTAGCCGGGGCATCCGCGCCACTGACGCCGGCCGCCATTCTGGACATCCTGCCGTACGTACCGTCCGGCGCCTGTTCATCGACTGATTGCGACCGCGCCGTAAAACGGGACACCGCGATCAACGGCCGGTGCCGGCCCGCGCCGTCCTACGCACCGCTCTCATCCTGTGGTCACTCTTGACTGCCAAGTACTTTGCGATACAAAGTTGACGACCGGCGGCACCTTGTGCCCGCTGTCCAGACTCCGAGTACGAACGATGGGGGATACCGCGTGGACACACCTGCCATGGCCGACTCCCAAGAGCCAGGGGCGTGGCCTCGGGAACCGGGCGCCTTGCTCGCGGAGACCGACTCCTTGCGATCAAGGGCGCGGATGCAGTTGCGAGGCTCGTGGGTGCCGCTGCTGGGCTTCGGGCTCATGTCGCTCGCGGCGGTTCCCGTCGCCCGCTACGCCTACAACTTCGGCGCGCACGGCCGGAACGTGCTCTCCTATCCGGCTTTCGCCTACGCGGAGCTGAAGGGACTGTGCGTCGCCCACATCCCCGGCGCTCCCTGCGACGCCCATGAGTTCGACGGGGCGGTCCTGCGATTCGTGGCCTGGGGGATCTGGTTCGCCGTGTTGCCTCTGGTCTGGTTGGCGTTCGCTCGTTGGTATCGCCATCGTGGCGAAATCCGGGGGATCCTGCCCCGCCGGGGGTCATGGCTCTGGGCCATGGGTGTCACGTTCGCGCTCGTCGTGGCGGCGTTCCTCGCTCTCTTCTTCAGCCGCGGGCAGCCGGGGAACGCGACTTTCATCGAGAACGCCTACGCCTGCCCGTGGTACCTCGTGGGAGTGGGTCTCCTGGTCCTCGGCCTTCTCGAACGCCGCTGGATCACCGCCATGGCGGGACTGTGCCACGCCGCACTGTTGTCGGCCTACCTTGCCGCGTCGTGGGGCACCGGCTGGCTCCCGTGGGCATACCCCGCCGACCCGGGCTGGACCGACGGCCCGCAATTCAAAGCACTCCTGCTGACGGCGGTTCTGCTCGTCGCGGGTTTCGCCGAATGGAGATCAGGGCGACCGCGAAGGGCACCACACACCACCGCGTTGATCACGACAACCACATGAAAGCGGACACCTCACCCGCGGACCCCGGTGACGCGAACGCGCTCCATCCGACGTATGCGCTGGACGACACCGTCCACCAGCGCGTACGGCTCGGCATCCTCTCGATCGCTCGCGAAGCCGGTCAGGTGGAGTTCGGTTTCCTCAAGAACCAGCTCGCGGTCACCGACGGCAACCTCTCGCGGCATCTGAAGGTGCTCGAAAACTCGGGCTTGATCGCCATGCACAAGGGCTACGAGGGCAGGCGTCCCCGTACGTGGGTCTCGATCACCACAAAGGGCAAGCGCGCGTTGGAGGCCGAGATTCAGGCGCTCCGCAGGCTTGTCCACCGCCTGGACGCGGGAGAGCCGTAGCCCTGAAACACCCCATCGACATCGGCGCTCTTTCGCGTGTCCCGCTCCATCCAATGAACTGACACCTGCGGGCACTCCGTACGTGGCCACGTGAAGTGCGGCCGCGTACGCGGCCTTTTCATTACAGGGGCGAGGCGACCCGCCTGCGGCGGCTCGCGGTGCTCCGGGACACCAGCGGGCCCGGCGTGCGACTCTCCGGCCGGTCCCGGCCCGCGCCGCCCATGCACTACTCCGACGCAGAGTCCTACCTCGCCCCTCCCCTGATAACTCACCGAAGCACCTGACTCGGCCTGACGGCATACGCAACAATGGCCCTTCTGCGCACTCTCTGCCTCTACTGTCCCTAGACGTTCCAGATGCAGACCATGGAGGGTTTCGCTTTGTCTGGTAGACGAATCATGGCACTGGCGGTGCTGATGTGTGGCATCGGCTGCACGCCGGAACCGCAGTCGACATCGATATATCAGGCTAACTCCGCACCCAAAAAGAAGGCTTCATCTCCCGCCTACCAGGAAAAGCTCCTTAACTGCGAAGTCGATCTTCCCGCCTCTTGGCGTAATTCGATAACAAAGGGAGAAATTCCCACAAATACTACAGGCGGCCAGGTTGGACCCACATCGGTTGGACCTGACGGCTCTGCGGTATTCGGCCAACTGGAAACCGGCACCGACAAATACACCGGCGCTCCAATAAATGAGGAAATCGTCCAACTTGATTGGAAAAGTGGCTCCTGGTCAACGGTATACAAGATGGAGCACTCCGATCGCGACCAGCAAGTAGATGGAGCCTACGACGGCCGCTGGTTTGTTTTTGCAATCCAGCACTCCCTGTCCTCCTATCATGACTGGTCGGTTCACGCCTGGGACAGTGCATCTCGCAAGAATAGGACGCTAGATGAAGATACCAACGTCCCATACCCGCTTGTCGACGCCTTTTCCGGAAAGGCTGTATGGAGCAAGAAAATAGATCGCGACACCACCGAAGTCTATCTATACGGTTTAGCCACGGATAGAAAAACGGTGATTGCTCGTGGCAAAATTCACACAGCGCGAATAGTTGGCGATTTAATTATTTGGCTTGAGGTTCCATCCAATGGTGGCTTGGAGTTCCGTGCCGCCTCACTACAGACTGGATCACCCGTAGAGACACCGCAAGGTCTGCAAGGAGTTGGCCAAGTAGGACAGCTAGTAGCTAGTGGTTCGACGCTCGCATGGATCGAGAGCAACTTTCAGACGGCCCGCGCCTGGAGAGTCGGCTGGGACGAACCCCGCACCATCTTCGACGAAGGTCCAGACAAAGAAATCGACGACATCAACATTTCAGGGGACTTAGTATCCTGGCACGCCATGGACAAGGGCCAGCCGGTTTATATCGGCGATGTGCGCACTGGATCATGTGTGCGACTCAGCGAGCGCGGCGGCTACGTCGAGACAAACAAAGACGCGATGATCATCGTCTATCCAAGTTCAACTAAACAGAAGTATGACTCATTTATGCTGCGCCCATCACTCTTACCACCGCTCCCTAAAAAATGATCACCTACCGCTCCGAGACTCTATGGCGCAGAGCTAAAGTAATTCACGCATCGTGGGATTGAGGCGATCCGCGGGAATCCTGGAAGTTGTTGTGGGACCAGTAGCGCCGATCAAATAGTCGAGGCGCAGAACTACGAACGCGGACTCTCTCGCCCCCGCTAGCCGCCCGCCAGCGACGTTCGCGGCCAGGACCGCCTAGGACTCGGGCAGGGACTTCACGCCCAAGAATCCCCGACCGGAATTCCAGCGAAGGATCCTCCAGCCTTCCTGGATGAAGGAAACCGAAGTTCCGTCCCGAGAGATGGAGGACCGCTCCCAGCCGTCGATACCTTTCATGAGGTGGATGTCCCACGTTTGGAAGTTCCCCGTGCTGACGGCGGCGATGGACTCCATCGGCGGTTCACCGTCATAACAGAATGTCCCGAAGTCGGCGATCACGGCCACGGTCCCGACCGTGGTGCGCATCGAGATGCCCTGGCAGGGATCCAACTCCGTGCGGAAGATCGCGCGGGGCTTGGTCCACCCTCCGGCCTGGGGGCTGTAGCGCTGCTCCATGAGGCCCGTGCCGCGACGGTAGAACATCGCCACCCGCCGGCCGTCGGCCAGGTTGATCATGGCGTTGTACGTTTCAGGGTCATCAACCGTCATGTTGCTATTCTGGAGCTTGAAGGAGTACTCGGTCTGCTCCTCCTTATGAATGGCGATGTTCCCGGGACCCTCGGAAGCGCTCGCCACGGCACCAGTCGTCTGCCCGCACCCCGCAACCGACATGACAGCCCCCGCCGCGACGAGCGATATCCATTTGCCGATGTTCATGTGCGCCTCCTATGTGCTCGCAAGGGTTCTACTGGCCCGCCACGGCAGGCCGCGGTCGCGATAATCTCTCGTACCGCTCTCGAAGCTCCTATTCGCTCTCGCGACGCCGGCCGACGCGTCCCCGCCCTCGCATGAGCTTCAGTGGTGCGGGGACCGGACCCCTTTCCACGCCAACGCCTTTCACGTCCTGCCGTGCCGCCGCCGTCCGGAGAATCTCGCCGTCAACGAGACCGGCCTGCCGTCGCGGCCCCAATAGCTATCAGTCGTCCGCCGCGTAACTGGCCCAAGCGATCATGGTCAGGAATCCTAAAGGATTATTTCCCGGGCGCCGACCGCGCGCATGACTGAGCCGGCACAATGTTCGCGCTGATGGACGCGTACGTCCCGAATTGTTGGAGGCCGCATATGCCGAGCCTCGCCTGCGGCAGTTGCTGCCGTGGACGGGCATGGGAGAACTGCACTTCAGCCGCTGTACGGACCCTCGATGGACGTGGGATATCCCCTACATCGTCCCCGCTGTGCAGGGCAGCTACCAGGTATCCGGTCCACTCCGCAGCGAGACGGTGGGATGGGCGGCTACGCCAGCACAAGCCGTGACGATGGTGGTGGAACGTCTTCCACCCGGTTGTGGACCGGCATTCGTCGGCAGCCCTGAAGACCTCGCTGCTCACGAAGCGGCTACGCCGCCCGCATAGACGAGTATTGAAGGACAAACTCCAGCTGAAGGGACGTGGCCGCCTGATGACCTGCCACCGCCGCTCCTCGCAGAGTTCGTTCAGCTGGCCCGTATGTCCATCACGACCGGACGGAACCTAGGGTGATCGGCATGGATTACGTACGGCTGGGCAACACGGGCCTCAAGGTCAGCAGGATCTGCCTCGGCATGATGAGCTACGGCGACCCCGACAAATGGGGCGGCTGGGTACTCCCCCAGGATCAGGCCGAACCCATCGTCCGCAAAGCTGCCGACGGCGGCGTCACCTTCTTCGACACCGCCGACGTCTACTCCCAAGGCGTCAGCGAGGAGATCACCGGCAACCTGCTCCGCGCGATCTTCCCCCGCCGCGAAGACTACGTCGTCGCCACCAAGGTCTACTTCCCCATGGGCTCCGCCCAGAACGACTGGGGACTGTCGCGCAAGCACATCCACGCCGCCGTCGACGCCTCACTCCGCCGCCTCGGCACCGACTACATCGACCTCTACCAGATCCACCGCTGGGACGACCAGACGCCCATCGAAGAGACCATGGAGGCCCTCAACGACGTCGTCCGCGCTGGAAAGGCCCGCTACATCGGCGCCTCCTCCATGTACGCCTGGCAGTTCGCCAAGGCCCAGAACACCGCCGAACGCAACGGCTGGACCAAATTCGTCGCGATGCAGCCCCACTACAACCTCGTCTACCGCGAGGAGGAGCGGGAGATGATCCCGCTGTGTCTCGACCAGGGTGTCGGCCTGATCCCGTGGAGCCCGCTCGCCCGGGGCCTGCTCGCCCGCGCGGGTACGCCGGCCGACACCGTACGCCAGGTAGGGGATGGCGCGCGGCAGGAGCAGCTCTACGGCGGCGCGGCCGACGCGGCGATCATCGATCGGGTGGCCGAGACGGCGCGCGATCGCGGCGTGGCACCGGCGTCGGTGGCGCTGGCGTGGCTCCTGCACCGGCCCGGCGTGACCGCGCCGATCGTCGGCGCCACCAAGGAGCGCCACGTCGAGGACGCGCTGGCGGCGACCGGCCTCGAACTCTCCGACAAGGAGATGTCCTACCTGGAGGAGCCCTACCAGGCGCGGGCCGTCCAGTTCTGATCCGCGCGGCGCCCGCGTCGTCCCGGCGCGGGCGCCGTTCGTCCGTCCCGGCCGGGTGGCCCGGCCTGACGGCATTGCGGCCTCTGGACGACGGTCATGCCGCACGGCATGGCCGCGGGCCGCTTCCCAGAGCGGATTCCGCTCTCTCCGCTCCGCCGGGGGTGACCGTCCAGGCCGGCGGCAGGCGGGAGGGAAGATTGTCGGAGGCACGCCGTACGCTGCTGGCATGGGACGGTCGAACGACGAGGCGGCTGCCGCCATCGAGGAGTACGCCGAGCTCTTCGCCCTGAACGGCGGGGACGCGTTCCGGGTGCGGAGCTATCAGAAGGCGGCGAAGTCGATCGCCGGCTTCCCCGAGGATCTCCGCCAGACGGACGTGCGCAGGATTCCCGGCGTGGGCGAGGCGATCGCCAAGAAGGTCGAGGAGTTCCTCCAGCGGGGCAGCTTCCGCCAGCTCGACGATCTGCGCGCCGTCGTTCCCGAGGGGGTGCGCGAGCTCACGAAGGTCCCGTCGCTCGGGCCGAAGAAGGCGCTGTTCCTGTTCCAGGAACTCGGCGTCGACTCCCCCGCGGCCCTCGCCGAGGCGATCAGGGGCGGGCGGCTGACCGGGCTGCGGGGCTTCGGCCCCAAGACCGAGGAGAACCTGCTCAAGGGAGTCGAGCAGCTGGAGCAGTCGGGCCGGCGGGTCCACCTCGGCATCGCCGTGGATCTGGCCGAGCGGGTCATCGCGTCGCTGCCCGCCGAGCGGATCACCCATGCCGGTTCGCTCCGGCGGATGCGCGAGACGATCGGCGACGTCGACATCCTCGCCGTCGGCCCGGTCGAGCTGATGGCCGCCTTCGCGTCGCAGCCGTACGTCACCGAGGTGATCGCGCGGGGCGACCGCAAGACCTCGGTCCAGACCGATCGCGGCATCCAGGTGGACCTGCGCCTGGTCCCGGCCGAGTCGTGGGGGGCCGCCCTGGTCTACTTCACCGGTTCCAAGGAGCACAACGTCCGCATCCGCGAGATGGCGGTGAAGAGGGGGTGGAAGCTCTCCGAGTACGGCCTGTTCGACGGGGAGGAGCACGTCATCGCCTCCGAGACCGAGGAGGACATCTATCACGCGCTCGGCATGCAGTGGGTGCCGCCGACGCTGCGCGAGGACGGCGGCGAGGTCCAGGCCGCGATCGAGGGCCGGATCCCCCGGCTGGTCGAGCTCGGCGACCTCAGGGGCGACCTGCACACGCACACGAACCTGACCGACGGCATCGCCTCGCTGGACGACATGGTCGCCGCGGCGGCGCGCCGGGGTTACGCCTACTACGCCGTCACCGATCACGCGCCCGACCTGGTCATGCAGCGGATGACGCTGGAGAAGGCGCTCCAGCAGCGGGCCGAGATCGCCACGCTGCAGCGGAGATATCCCGACATGCGGTTGTTGCACGGCACCGAGCTCAACATCGCCCCCGACGGTTCCGTGGACTGGCCGCCCGAGATCCTGGAGGGGTTCGACATATGCGTCGCGTCCGTCCACTCGCACTTCGGCCAGAGCCGCGACGAGATGACCCGCCGGTTCATCGCCGCCTGCGAGAACCCCAACGTCCACATCATCGGCCATCCGACCACGCGGAAGATCGGCAAGCGGCCCCCGGTGGACGCCGACTGGGACGCGGTGTTCCGGGCGGCGGCGCGCACCGGCACCGCCATGGAGATCGACTCGTTCCCGGACCGAGCCGATCTCCCGTCCGATCTGGTCCGGCTCGGCCGCCACCACGGCGTCAAGTTCTCGATCGACAGCGACTCGCACGCGATCCCGCACCTGGCCAACCAGCGATTCGGGGTCGGCATCGCCCAACGGGCCTGGCTGACCACCGACGACGTGATCAACACCTGGCCACTGGACCGCCTACGCGCATTCGTCGGCCGCGGGCCCGACAGCCGGTAGCCGCACACCCCGGCGCCGGTAGGCGGACTCCCTGGCGCCGGCAGCCGGATGACTCCGCGCTCGTCGGCAGGCGTCGAGGCCGCCGCGCCGGTACATCTCGCCCCGCGGGCCCAGAGGTCGTGGCCGCGCCACAGGATTCACGGTTTCCTGGTAGGAAATAGGTGAAGATCGAGGAGGGTGGTCCACATGGCTCTCGATGACCCGACCGGCACGTCCGTCTCCAAGGTCCGCGTCCCGCGCCCGCGCGGGGAGATCCGCTGTATCCCGGGGACCGAGCCCGGGCGGCCCTTCGTCAAGCCGGTGCCTCCCGAGCTGTTCGACGTATACGGCACCTGCGCCGAGATGCGCTGGGAGGCCATGCGGGGGCGGGGCTACCACGTGCCCAACGACCGGTTCTTCGTCAGGAACCACACCTCGACCCCGCTGATCGACGTCGACGCCTGGCGGCTCAGGGTGCACGGGTCGGGGCTCCGCTCGCCCCGCGACTTCACGTACGACGAACTGCTCGCACTGCCGGCGCGGACCATGGACGTCGCGATCGAATGCGCGGGCAACGGGCGGGCCTTCTTCGCCTCCCAGCAGGGCCTGCACACCCCCGGCACGCCGTGGCGGCTCGGCGCGATCGGCGTGGCCCGCTGGCGCGGTGTGCCGCTGGCCGCGATCCTCGCGCTAGCCGGGCTCCGCGAGGACGCCGTCGACGTCCTGCCGAGCGGCCTCGACCCGGAGTACGTCCACGACGGCGTGAACCTCGGCCACGTCCGCCGCCCGCTCCCGATCGCCAAGGTGCTGGACGACGTGCTGCTCGCGTACGAGATGAACGACGAACGGCTGCCGCTCGACCACGGCTTCCCCGCCCGGCTGATCGTCCCCGGCTGGACCGGGATCGCCTCGATCAAGTGGCTGGGCGCCATCGAGGTCTCCACCACCCCGCTGGCGTCTCCCTGGAGCACCGACCTCTACCGGATGCTCGGCCCCGGCCAGTCGGAGGAGCCGCTGACCACGCAGGTGGTCAAGAGCGCCTTCGAGCTGCCCTGGAACGCGACGCTCCAGGCCGGACGCCGGCACATCCTGCGCGGCAGGTCGTGGTCGGGGAACGGCCGCGTCGTGAAGGTGGAGGTCAGCGTCGACGGCGGCCGGTCGTGGCTGCGTGCCCTCATCCGCGGCCGGGGCGTGGCCGCCGGTTGGGCGCCGTGGCACATCGCCTGGTTCCCGGAGGAGCCCGGCCCGTACGTCCTCCAGGCCCGGGCGACCGACGAGACCGGCGCGACCCAGCCGTCGCGCACGGCCTGCAACACGCTGGGCTACCTCTACGACGGGATCGTGGGACACCCCGTCACGGTGACCGAGGACAAAGATTGCCAAGAGCGGCACTAGAAGAGCCGTCGAACGGGAATGTCACCACGAGGCCACCTCACCTGCATCAGGAGAGGTGAGGCGCGTCCGACCTGCACTGGTCTCGCTCCCGTGGCCTTTTCCCGGCTCCACGCCGGGGTCACGCTCGTCTGAAATCACTCCCCGGAGACGTGCGGGAAACGCGGCGGTAACCCGGCGCGGAGATGATGGTCACACTCCGGAAGCGGACGATGATCGTCCGCCACGGAGCATGGCGGCGAGCAGGGAGGATTGCCGATGCGTCAGCTGACGCCACTCGACACGCAGTTTCTGAGCGCGGAGTCGCATACGACCGCGTCGCATGTCGCGGGCATGGCGATCCTCGATCCGGCGTCCGCGCCCACCGGGACGGTCACCTGGGAGGGGTTGATCAACCTGCTGCGCGAGCGCCTCCACCTCGCGCCTCCCTTGCGGATGCGCCTCGCCGACGTGCCCTTCGCGCTCGACCGGCCGTACTGGGTCGAGGCCTCGGACCTGGACCTGCGCGACCACGTCTACGAGTCGACGCTGCCGGCCCCCGGCGACGACGACCAGCTCGCCGAGCACGTCGCCCGCATTCACGCGCGCCGCTTGGACCGGGCCCGGCCGCTCTGGGAGATGCATCTGATCCACGGGCTGCCGGACGGCCGGGTGGCGCTCTACATGAAGGTCCACCACTGCGCCATCGACGGTGTGTCCGGCACCGAGATCCTCGCCTCCCTGCTGGACATCTCCCCCGAGCCGCGCCTGGTCGAGATGCCTCCGGAGGTCCCGGCGGAGCGGACGCCGGAGCAGATCGGCCTGCTGGCGGGCGGGCTGGCCCGCTCGGTCGTCCACCCGGTCGCGGCGCTGCGGTCGTTCACGCGGGTGGTGGCCGACCTCGACGCCGTCCCCCTCGCCTCGGCCCTGCCGGGCGCCCGTCTCGTCGCCCGCGCGACGCGGCGTCTGCTCGGCGACGAACGGCCCCGGCCCGAGCTGCCGTCGCTCGCCGCCCCGCGCACCCCGTTCAACGGGGTCATCTCCGGCGAGCGGAGCTTCGCCTTCGGCTCGATCCCGCTGGGTGAGATCCGGCGGGTCTCCCGCACCTTCGGGATGAGTGTCAACGACGTCGTCATGACGCTGTGCGCGTCCGCGCTGCGCCGCTGGCTGATCTCCTGCGACTCGCTGCCCGACCAGCCGCTGATCGCGGCGGTCCCCGTCGCCGTCCGCAAGGCGCGCGGCAGCGAGACCATCGGCAACCAGATCTCCGCGATGATCACTCCGCTGGCGACGAACGTGGACTGCCCGAAGGAGCGGCTGTCGTCGGTGCGCTCGGCCATGCTGGCCGCGAAGCGGCGTTTCGCGGTGTCGCCCGCCACCTGGCTCAGCGACGTCTGTGCGATGTTCCCCGCGCCGTTCTCCGCGTTGGCCACGCCTGTGCTGTTCCGGCTCGCCGGCATGGTGGGGACCGGGGTGAACCTGATCGTGTCCAACGTTCCCGGTCCGCCGTTCCCGCTCTACCTCTGCGGGGCCCGGGTGCTGTCGTACTACCCGATGTCCGTGCTGACCGACGTCACAGGGGCGCTCAGCATCACCTGCATCTCGTACGACGGGCGGCTGGACCTCGGCGTGGTGGCCTGCCCTGACCGGGTGCCGGATGTGTGGAGCCTGATCGGCCACATCGACGAGGCGATGGAGGAGCTCACCACGCTGGCCAAGCGGGAGAAGGCCGCGGAGCTGGAGGCCGCGGCTCAGGACGGCGCGACTCAGGACGGCGCGACTCAGGACCGCGCGGCTCAGGACGGCGCGACTCAGGACAGCGCGACTCAGGACAGCGCGGCTCAGGAAGCCGCGGAAGCAAAGCACGGGGAAGTCGAGGGCGTGAACGCGAAGGGCGGGGAGCCGCGCGCGGCCGAACCGCGGACCGCCCGGCCCGAGCCCGGGGCGCGCGCAGCCATGGAGCGCGAAACCATGGAGAAGGTCCCCGCCTGATCCGGCGGCGGAGATGGCGGCGGAGACGGCGGCGAGTCAGCCCAGCGCGTGGGCGATCAGCTCGGCGACCGCGTCCGGGTCGATGTGATGGCCGGTGAGCTGGCAGAGGCTCTCCTGGTAGAGCAGGACGGCGGCGAACGTGGCGGCGGCGGCCTCCAGCCTCGCCGCGTCGCCGCGGCCGCCCGGTCTGGCGAGTTCCAGCGCGAACCGCGCCCTTCTGATGATCTCCGCGTTGAGCCGGTGCAGCCGGTCCCGTATCGAGCCGTGCGTGTCGGCCTCGCGGAACAGGATCCGCCGCATCGCGGGTGAGGCGTGCAGCGGCATCCGGCGGGCCAGCCGGGACAGGGCTCCCGCGGCGTCGCCCGGCGCCGCCGGGGCGTCCTCCTCGACGTCGTGCTCGGTGACCAGGGTCCGCTCGTCCACCAGCGAGATCAGTACGTCGATCTTGCGGGGAAAGTAGTGGAAGAGCAGACCCTTGGGCACCCCGGCCAGTTCCGCGATCCGCGCCGTCGGGGTCGCGTCATACCCTCCGCCCGAGAAGAGCTCCTCGGCCGCGTCGAGAATCCTGGTTCTGGCCGTCTGCCGGTACACGAAACCGACGATAACCACAGGAGATCCGCCGTACCATCTCGCGGCGGACAGGTGCTCCTTCACCCCCGCTCCGGCGCGCGGGCGGCGCCGGGCATGGGAACGGCCCGGCCGCGGGGACTGCGCCGCCCGCGGCCGGGCCTGACCGGTGTCACCGGACCCGGATCATCGCCCCGGGGTCAGTGCTCGGTGGCCTTCTCCGCGCCGACACCGGTGAGCGAGCGGACCTCGATCTCGGCGTACTTCGACGCGTTGTACTCCTTGCTGAGAATCGTCCCGAGGTAGCCGGCGAGGAAGCCGACCGGGATCGAGACGATGCCGGGGTTCGACAGCGGGAACCAGTGGAAGTCGCTGTCGGGGAACATCGACGTCGGCGCGCCGGAGACCACCGGCGAGAAGATGACGAGCGTGACGGACGTGATCAGGCCGGCGTAGATCGCCGAGACGGCGCCCGCGGTGTTGAACCTCTTCCAGAACAGGCTGTAGAGGATCGCGGGCAGGTTGCCCGAGGCCGCCACCGCGAAGGCCAGCGCGACCAGGAAGGCCACGTTGAGCGACTGGGCGAAGATGCTCAGCGCGATCGCGACCGCGCCGATCACGAAGGCGGAGATCCGGGCTACCACGACCTCCTGCCGCTCGGTGGCGTTGCCCCGCTTGAACACGTGGGCGTACAGGTCGTGCGCGAAGCTGGACGAGGAGGCCAGGGTCAGGCCGGCGACCACCGCCAGGATCGTGGCGAACGCGACCGCCGCGATGACCGCGAGCAGGATGGTGCCGCCCACCTCGCCGAAGATCTCCCGCCCGACCGCCTCGGCGAGCTGCGGCGCGGCCGTGTTGCCCGCCTTGTCCTGCGCCTTGATCGCCTCGCCGCCGACCAGCGCCGCCGCGCCGAAGCCGAGCACCAGGGTGAGCAGGTAGAACACGCCGATGATCCCGATGCCCCACTGGACGGACTTGCGGGCGTCCTTGGCGGTGGGCACGGTGTAGAAGCGGATCAGGATGTGCGGCAGGCCGGCGGTGCCCAGGACGAGGGCCAGGCCGAGGCTGATCAGGTCGATCTTCCCGGCGATGCCCTGCGCCTCGGTGCCGTACTTCAGACCGGGTTCGAGGAGCGCGTCGCCCTTGCCGCTCTTCGCGGCCGCCTCACCGAGCAGGCTGGAGAGGTTGAAGCCGAACTTGCCGAGCACGAGCAGCGTGATCAGCGTGGCGCCGGTCATCAGCAGGACGGCCTTGACGATCTGCACCCAGGTGGTGCCCTTCATGCCGCCGAAGACCACGTACACGATCATCAGCAGGCCGACCGCGATGATCGTCCAGATCTTCCCGGCCTCGGAGTGGACGCCGAGCAGCAGGCCGACGAGCGCGCCCGCGCCGACCATCTGGGCGAGCAAGTAGAAGATGCTGACCACGATCGTGGACACGCCGGCCGCGGTGCGCACCGGGCGCGGGCTCATCCGGAAGGCGAGCACGTCGGCCATCGTGAACTTGCCGGAGTTCCGCATCAGCTCGGCGACCAGCAGCAGGGCCACCAGCCAGGCGACGAGGAAGCCGATCGAGTAGAGGAACCCGTCGTACCCCGACAGCGCGATGATGCCGGCGATGCCGAGGAACGACGCGGCCGACATGTAGTCGCCGCCGATCGCCAGGCCGTTCTGCAGACCGCTGAACGAGCGGCCGCCCGCGTAGTAGTCCGCGGCGGTCTTCGTGTTGCGGCTGGCCCAGAACGTGATGCCGAGCGTGCCGGCGACGAAGAGAACGAACAGGATCGTCGACAGGGTCTCGTGCTTCATGCGGACGTCTTCTCCTCGACCTCGTGACGGAGCTCGTCGGCCAGCGGGTCCAGCTTCGTCGCGGCGTGCCGCGAGTACGCCCAGGCGATCAGGAACGTCGAGACGAACTGCAGCATGCCGAAGACAAGGGCGACGTTGATGTTGCCGAACAGCTTCGTGCCCATGAAGCCACGCGCGAAGCCGGACATGATGACATAAAGCACGTACCACACGAGGAACGCGACGGTCATCGGGAAGACCCAGCGCCGGAACCGGCTCCGCAGCTCGCGGAACCGCTCACTCGCCTGTATCTCCTCATAGACGGACGCGTCATGTTGCTGAGTCGTCACACGACCTCCCACGGCTGTGATCTGGATCACGCAGAGCGTAGGAGCGGACCGTACCCCGCGACGAGACGCCCGTGCCGTTTCTTCGGTGAGCCGCCGCCACACGGCGGTCAAGCAGGTACGGCGTGCGGCGAATGGTCCTATCAATGCGCCCAGCGGTCAGGACGGACCGGCGAGGAGACCGGGGTCAGGCCGAGCGCGGCCGCCAGTCACCGCGGTCCACGTCGAGCGTCTCCGGGGTGTGCAGCCGGACCATCGTCCTGGCCACGTTCCTGGGCACCCGGGACGGCGTCAGCAGCGAGACGACGATCATGACGGTGAAGGAGATGGGCACGCTCCACGCCGCCGGCTGGGCCAGCAGGGCCTCCGGCCAGCCCGAGTACGGCCCGCCGATGATGGTCGCCGCGACCGCGGCGCAGGCCAGCCCACCCCCTGTGAGGAGTCCGGCCAGCGCGCCGACCGTCGTGAGCCGCCGCCACCAGATGCCGAGCACGAGCAGCGGGCAGAACGACGATGCGGCGACCGCGAAGGCCAGCCCGACCACGTCGGCCACCGGCAGCGTCCGCGCCATGCCCGCCAGCGCGAACGGCACGGTCACCGCGAGGACCGTGGCCAGCCGGAACGGCCGCACCCCGCCGCCCATGAGGTCCTGGGCGATCACCCCCGCGACCGACACCGCCAGCCCGGACGACGTCGAGAGGAACGCGGCGAACGCCCCCGCCGTCACCAGCGCGGTCAGCAGCTCCCCCGCCGTCCCGCCGATCAGCCGCCCCGGCAGGGTGAGCACGACGGCGTCCGTCGCGGGCAGTCCGTACACCCGGCCGAGGTACCCGTACACCGCGGGCATCAGATAGAAGGCGCCGAGCAGCGTGAGCACCAGCAGCGTGGTCCGGCGGGCCGCCCGGCCGTCGGGGTTGGTGTAGAACCGGACCAGCACGTGCGGCAGGCCCATCGTGCCGAGGAACGTGGCCACGATCAGCGAGTACGTCGCGTACACCGGGTGCTCGCGGCCGTGCAGCGGCAGCGCCCACGGGTCGCCGGGCGGCAGACCGGGCGACCCGTCGGAGCGCCAGGCGATCAGCATGAACGCCAGCGGCACGGCCAGCGCGGTCAGCTTGATCCAGTACTGGAACGCCTGGACGAACGTGATCGACCGCATGCCGCCGGACAGCACGTTGAGTGCGACCACCACCGCGACGAGCAGGCCGCCCGCCCAGGTGGGCGCGCCCGTGACCGTACGGAAGACCAGCCCGGCGCTCTGGAACTGCGGCATGAGGTAGAGCCACCCGATCAGCACCACCAGCACGCTCGACGTGCGCCGCACCACCATCGACTCCAGCCGCGCCTCGGCGAAGTCGGGCAGCGTGTACGCCCCGGACCTGCGCAGCGGAGCCGACACGAGCACGAGCAGCACCAGGTAGCCGCCGGTCCAGCCGACCGGGAGCCACAGCATGTCCGCGCCGTAGGTGAGGATCAGCCCGGCGACGCCGAGGAACGACGCCGCCGAGAGGTACTCCCCGCCGATCGCCGAGGCGTTCCACAGCGGCGACACCGTACGCGACGCGACATAGAAGTCCGAGGTGGTCCGGGACACCCGGATCCCGAAGGCGCCGATCAGGACCGCCGCGAGCAGCACCAGCACGACCGCGGTCACGCCGTAGGCGGGGCTCACGGCCTCACTCCCGGTCCATCAGCTCGGCGAAGTGACGCTCGTTCCGCTCCGCCTGCCGTACGTAGAGCCAGGCGCCGACGACGAACGCGGGATAGATGAGACCGGCGAGCACCACCCACGGCAGCGGCAGGCCGAGCACGTCGGCCGAGCGCAGCTCCGGGACCAGCAGGAACAGCAGCGGCAGCCCGCCGACCACGCAGGCGAGCACCGTGCAGACGAACAGCCCGAGCCGGAACTGCGTCCGGACCAGCGACGCCATGTAGACCTCGCCGAGCCGTGTCTGCTCGTCGATCTCCGTGGTCAGCGGACGGCGGGGACGGCGGGCGGCGGACGTGCGCGGGCTGGTGACGACGACGCGGCGCGGGCGGTCGGCGTCGGCGGCGGACCGGTTCACCCGCAGCAGGTCCGAGATCCGCTTCTCCGTCATCGCGGCCCGGCCTTCCGCGCCCGGCGCACCAGCAGGTCGCGCAGCTCGCGGGTGTGCCGCCGGCTGACGGGGATCTCCGTGTCGCCGATCCGCACGACGCACCGGCCGGAGTCGATGTGCAGCTCGTCGATGTGCCGGAGCGCGACCAGGTAGCTGCGGTGGACGCGGACGAATCCGGCGGACGCCCAGCGCTCCTCCAGCGCGGCGAGAGGAATGCGCACCAGGTGGCTTCCCGTCGCGGTGTGCAGCCGGGCGTAGTCGCCGCGCGCCTCGACGTACCTGACCTCGGTGCTGGTGACGAACCGGGTCACTCCACCCAGCTCGACCGGGATCGTGTCCGCCTGCGGCCCGATCTCCGGCGCGGTACGGCTCCCGCACACCCGCCTGATCGCCTCCGCCAGCCGCTCGGGCCGGACCGGCTTGAGGAGGTAGTCCTCGGCCTTCAGCTCGAACGCGTCCACCGCGTGGTCCTCATAGGCGGTCACGAACACGATCTTCGGCGGCCGGGTGAACTGGGCGAGGAGCCGGCCGAGCACCACGCCGTCCAGCCCGCGCATCCGGATGTCGAGGAAGACCGCGTCCACGGGCCGGCCCTCAGCCATCGCCCGGTCCAGCAGCTTCAGGGCCGCCGCGCCGTCGCGCGCGGTCAGCACCTCGCCGATGCGCGGATCCGCCCTGAGCAGGTAGGCCACGTCCTCGAGGGCGGGCTGCTCGTCGTCCACCGCCAGGACCCGCAGGCCGGTCACGGGCGTCCTCCTTCACCACCGAATCCCATAGAGAGTGATGAATCAGGACAGCCGAAGTCAACGCCCGGCCACGGAAGGATCACCGCGATTCAAGCGGCGATTCACGCCACCGGCCTCAGGGCCGGCCGCGAACGGCCGTCAAGCCGACACCCCCGGGTGGTATTTGGGGAGGCGGACGCTGACCTTGGTCCCGGCGCCTCTGGCGGTCTCGACCACCAGGCCGTACTCGTCGCCGTACACCTGACGGAGGCGCTCGTCCACATTGGCCAGGCCGACGCCGGTGGCCCGGTCCTCACCGGACAGGATGCGGCGCAGCCGCTCCGGGTCCATGCCGATGCCGTCGTCCTCGACGCTGATGCCGCACTCCGCTCCCGCGTCCTCGGCGAGGATCGAGATCCGGCCCGCCCCCGGCTTGCTCTCCAGGCCGTGCCGTACGGCGTTCTCGACCAGCGGCTGGAGGCAGAGGAACGGCACGGCGACGGCGAGCACCTCGGGCGCGATGCGCAGCGTGACCTGGAGCTGGTCGCCGAACCTGGCCCGTTCGAGGGTGAGGTAGCGCTCGATGGAGTGCAGCTCCTCGGCGAGGGTGGTGAAGTCGCCGTGCCGCCGGAACGAGTAGCGGGTGAAGTCGGCGAACTCCAGCAGCAGCTCCCTGGCCCGCTCCGGGTCGGTACGGACGAACGACGCGATCGTGGTCAGCGAGTTGTAGATGAAGTGCGGAGAGATCTGCGCGCGCAGCGCCCGGACCTCGGCCTCCATGAGCATCGTGCGGGAGCGGTCGAGCTCGGCCAGCTCAAGCTGGGAGTCCACCCAGCGGGCCACCTCCTGCGCGGCCCGGACCAGCCCCGCCGAGGCGTGGTCGCCGTACGCGGCGAGCGTGCCGACCACCCGGTCCTCGGTGGTGAGGGGCACGACCACGGCGTGCCTGATCGGGCACTCCAGCAATCCGCAGTCCAGCGCGAGCACCTGGGTCCTGCCGTCCTGCAGCGTCCTGGCGGCGTGCCCGAACGCCTCCTTGGCGTGGTGGTCGCCCACGCCGTCGTAGACGAGCAGCTCCTCGCCGTTCGTGATGGCGATCGCCGGTGAGCCGAGGAGCTCGCGCAGATGGCGCGACGCCTTGAGCGCGCCGGCCTGGGTGAGCCCCGCGCGTAGGGGCGGCGCGGCGAGCGACGCCGTGTGCAGGGTCTCGAACGTCGCGCGCTCCGCCGGGCTGCTGCCCAGCTCGCGCCGGCCGCGCAGCACGCGCCACAGGACGATCGAGGGCACGCCGATGAGCCCCGCCACCACCAGGACCGCCACAACGGGTTCCACGCCGTGTCCTTTACGTTGTAGATTTCTCGACTGCGGCCTGGATCCGCTCCGCGTACTCTCTGACCTCGCCGTCGTCGGCGTACTTCACCCGGGGCCAGAAGAAGCCGCGCAGCCCGTCCTTGCGGTTGCGCGGCACGACGTGGGTGTGCAGGTGGGGGACGCTCTGGCTGACCCGGTTGTTCAGCGCGACGAAGGTCCCTGCCGCGCCGAGCCCCTCCTCGACCGCCCGGGACACCTCCCGTACGCGCTGGAAGTACGGCCCGACATCCGCGGCGGGCAGGTCGGACAGGGTCTCGACATGGGTCCGCGGCACGACGAGAACATGCCCCTTGAACACCGGCCGGGCGTCGAGGAAGCCCACGGCCACCTCGTCCGACAGCACCGTCGCGGCCGGTATGCGGCCCGCCACGATGGCGCAGAACACGCATTCGTCCACGCGCGCTCCTTCTCGTGATCCTCCGGACATCGTCCCACCGGAGGACCACCGCGAAGGCGCCCGGTCGGGACCGGATCAGGACGAACGCCGCCGGTCTCGCTCCGTCAGTCGCCGGTCCCGCTCCACCGACGGCGGTCTCGCCCCATCAGTCGGCGGAGAAGCACGGTCGCCACCAGACACGCGGCGGCGACGGCCACGATCTGCGGCACCCTCCCCGCCATCCGGCGGGCTCTCTCCCTGGCACGACGCCCGACGGCCAGCCGGTCCGCGAGGGCGCCCACCGTGCGGGCGAGCTCCTCTCGGTCGCGCTCGATGGCTGCGCGCACCGACGCCTCCTCGATCTCGGCCGGCCGCCACACGACGACGACGCGCTGCAACGACTCGTTCAGGGTGTCGCCGGCCTCGCTGACCGGGCCGCCCTCGACGAGCTGGCTGTGCACCCCCACCTCTCCGGCGCTGTGGCGGTTCGTCTCCGGGTCGGTCTCGCTCATCTGCGCACGCCTTCCCGCAGCACGCCGATGTCGGTCTTGACGCTCTGCATCGTCCGGCGAGCTGTCGGCGCGGCGGCGGTCACCTGCTGCTTGCCCACCACACCGAGCACCATGGCCAGGAAGAGCAGGGCGCCGCCGATGATGAGCGCGGCCGCCCAGCCGGGCAGCACGAGCGCCAGCGCCAGGATCGCCGCGGCGGTGAGCGCTCCCCCGCCGAGCAGCGCGATCGCCCCGGCTCCGCCGACGAGTCCGGCGCCGAGCCCGGCGCGCCTGCCCTTCTCCGTGAGTTCGATCCTGGCGAGCCGCAGTTCGTCCCGGACGAGCCGGGACACCTGCTCCGACATCTGCCGGACCAGCTCGCCGGTGGACCGGGTTTCCTTGGTTTCCCGGGCTTCCCTGGTGTGAACCATGGCTGCCTCCCATGTCGGGAACGCGTATGCGCCTACCCGGGGGGACGAGTCCAAACCACCGCCCGGACATGCCACGACATCTCACCGAAAAGGTGAAACTTTCACCCACCGCCCGCGGGCGCCGTACGGGGCCCGCAGGCAAAAGTCCCAGCCTGCGCGGGTGCCTCACCGGCGCGGGGACCGGGGGACGGCGAGCGGCGTGCAACAGGGCATTCCGCTGCACTGCGGTGGGTGGCCGCTCCGGCGCCATGACTGTGAGCCGCTGCACTGCGGTGGGTGGCCGCTCCGGCGCCATGACTGTGAGCCGCTGCACTGCGGCGGGTGGCCGCTCCGGCGCCATGACTGTGAGCCGCTGCACTGCGGTGGGTGGCTGCTCCGGCGCGCCGTGATAGTTGCGTCCCGGTGATGCCGCTGTCGCGGCCATCGCGGGCGCGGTGGTTGCTGGCACGGTCCTACGCGCGCCTCCGCAACCACCCACCTCCGCTCCGCTCCCCGCCGCCCCCAACTCGCCGTCGCCCGATACGCCGTCGTCACGAAGCCCCGCCGCCATGAACGGGCGCGTATCGGCCCGCACGCTGCCGCTTCCGCTGAAACGGGATGGCGTGTGGAAGATCCGGGTCAGAAGGGCGGGATGTCGTCGGCCGGGTCGGGCGGCGGGCAGGACGTGGTCTCGGGTCCGGTCTCTTGCGCCGGGCTCGGTGCGGGGATGGGTTCTTCCCACCA
This sequence comes from Microtetraspora sp. NBRC 16547, assembly GCF_030268965.1. Taxonomy (GTDB): domain Bacteria; phylum Actinomycetota; class Actinomycetes; order Streptosporangiales; family Streptosporangiaceae; genus Microtetraspora. The sequence goes on from NZ_BSSE01000002.1 coordinate 406,034, forward strand.
TGCGGGTTCGTAAGTCCAGGTCGGCAGGAACGGGAGTTCGTCGTTGGCGGGATCGGTCATGCTGCCCGCGCCATACCCGACAGCCGCGAGCCCGCCTTTCCCCGCCCGTTCCCGACCGACCGGGCATGGCCCAGCCTCCGGGGGCGAAGGGCTCCGGCAGGGATTCGATGATCGGCGACGGCTGGACCGGATAGCGGTGGCCGGTCCGGCTGATCCACGTCACATGCCCTGGCGCGGTCTGGATGACCCGCCAGCCGTTGTCGCGCAGGTCATGGTCATGCGCGCACGCGGCAGCCAGGTTGTCCTCGGTGGTGAGACCGCCATGCGCGTACTGGCGGGTGTGATCCAGCTCCGACCGGGTGGCCGGAGCACGACAGCCGGGATGGGAGCACACCCTGTCCCGGATCTCGATCCGCCGCCGTAGTCCCGCTGTGGGGAACCGCCGCCGCTCATCCCCACCAGCCGCCCCACAGCCGACCACAGACCCTCGGGCAGCGTCGTTCTCCACAGCACGCCTCCGTACAGGCCCGCCTGCCGCAGCGCCGTCCCCCGCAGCTTCGTCCCCCGCAGAAGCGCCACCAATAGCACCGTCACCTGCCGAACCATCACCTACCGAACCGTCACCCGCCGAATCGTCACCCGCACTGTGCCCGTGGCCGTCATCGTCGGTCGAAGAGCTCTGTTCGACGGCCTGGTCGTATTGGCGCATGACGTCAGCGATCACACCGGCCCAGCCACCCTGGGCGTAGATGTCGGCGTACAGCGCCCGCAGCAGCGACAGCGGGAACTGCAACTCGACGATCCCACGACGGCGGACCGACACAGCCCTCGCGCGGGGATCCCCTTCTGGCTCCTGGTCCGACTCGTGAGCAGGCTTCGCCCTTGTCCCGCCGACGTCTGCGGAAGCGGTATCAGCCCCGGAACAGAGCGTGGATGAGATGCCAGGCACGCGGCCGGGGCCGGGCACCTCACAGGAATCGGACGCGTACGGCGCTGCCGAAACCGGACCAAGCGCCGCCGGGGAACCAAGGCCACCCACGGGGCCGGAGTCCCGTTCGCGACCGGCCGCCGGGCGGGATGCGGGAGGTGACGGTATTGGAGGGGCCGGGCGGCGGGGCCACCCCGCGGGACGGCGGCGAGTGATCCCGGCGTAGAGGAGGTGCCCGTCCTCATCACAGATGGCGAACCGCCACTCGCCACCGATCTGTCGTTTGGCAAGCCTGCGGGCCAGATGAGCGTGAATCGGCCCCCACCCGGCAAGCTCTGAGGGCAGGTCGTCCAAGTACATGAGCGTGGACACCCGAACCCGCAGCTCACCCGCCGCGAACCCCACCGGCTCCACCCCGCCCGCGCTCGACTTCACGCAGCTGCCCTGAGCACTCCCAGCACCACCGTCACCACGGCTACGGCTACGGCTGTGGCCACCATGGCCGCTGACTCCATCGCCATCGTCCTCGCTACCGTCCCGGCCGCCGTCGTCCTCGCTACCGTCGCCGTCGCCACTCCCACCATGGCCGCTGTCGCCGTCGCCGTCATCGGGGGCGTCCGCGTGGCTATCGCCACAGCCGTCATCGCCGTCGTCGCCATCATTGGGGGCATCCGCGCGGCCATCGCCACAACCGCCAGGGCCACCGCCGCCGCCGTCACCGTCATCGGGGTCGCCCCCGTGGCTATCGCCACAGCCGTCATCGCTGTCACCACGGCCACCGTCGTCGTCGCCGTCGAAGTCGTCGCCGGTGTGGTCGGGGTCGTCCCCGCCGCGGGAGTCGGGGTCGTCCCAGCTTTGGGGGTCGGGGTCCCCGCCTTGGGGGCCGGGGCCGTCCCAGCCGCAGGGGTCGGGGTCCGCGCCCTGGGGGTCAGGGTCGTCGAAAGGGGCGTCGGAGAGCTGGTCATCGTAGTCGTCCTCCTCACCGGCCGCCTTGCAGGCGGCGTTGGCGAACAGGACAGCGATGATCGCGTCGTCATCCAGGCCCGACATGCTCCCCTCCAGCAAGCCGAGAAACACATCCGCCCGCACATGATCAATCGGGGCGTGCAAACCACTCTTCTTCGCCCGCACCGCGATCGCATCCACCCGCGCGATCGCAGCGGCCGCCTGATCCACCGGCAACTGCTCGCCAGTGATACTCGCCGAACCATCGGCATGCCGCACCCCGATCACCCGCCGCTGGTGAACAGCCCGCTCATACTTACGGCGCGCCCAGGCCGGATCCGCGGCGATCAACAACTTCTTGATCTTCTCCCGCAGCTCACTCGTCGTCCACTTACCCGCCTTAGGCAGCAGATGATCGGCGACAGCGCGGGCGAGCTCGACGGGAACGTCTTCCAGCCAGTCGCAGAACACCACCGCCCGCGCCTTGTCGATCAAACCCGCCGACAGAGCGTCCCGCACCCGCGGCAGGCGGACTTTCAGGTCGTAGGCGAAACCGTATTCCCGCTCGGCAGCCCGGCGGGTGAGCCCCAACGCCGACCTAACCTCATCGGGCGAGTTCTTGTCCGGCTCCGCCATTTTCTCCATGCCGGAGACGGAAATCTCATACAGGCCGACCTCGGCCATCACGGTGGCTTTCCGGGCTTGCACGTGCGCTTCGAGGCGGGCATATGCCTGCATCACGATCACGGCGTCGAAGCCGTCCAGCCTGGCGATATCGATCCCATCCAGCACGGCGGCCAGCTCCACGCCGGGGGCCATCAACTCCAGGCCGGCGGGTATCGGCTGCCGTTCGATAATCACACCCGAACGCTAACAACCCCCACCGACAAAACGCCTCCCAGACGACCTCGATAAAGGTCCGGAAAGAATTCACCTGGAATCACATTTTCCGTGCGCCAATAACTATTGGACGCAGCATCCTGCGCGTGCGAGGCAGCGGGGTGCCGGAGACGGTCCGCGCCGGAGTTCGCGACCAGTACACCGCCGACCATGGGCGTGACCGCAGACGGCGGGGTGACCGGATGGCCCTGGCAGAAATGGCCGCAGGCGAGAACGGCGGTAAAGCCGCCCGATATGGAGGAGCGCGGAGCCGAGGCGAGGGCGTCGGGGAACGGAGCGGAGGTGGGTGGTTGTGGAGGCGCGCGTGAGACCGTGCCAGCAACCACCGCGCCCGCGATGGCCGCGACAGCGGCATCACCAGGATGCAACTATCACGGCGCGCCGGAACAACCACCCGCCGCAGCGCAGCGACAGCTTACGTACGGCGCCGGGAACGTTGCACAACCAAGCGCTGGCATTCTCAACCGAGATCGTGATCTTCACGGTTGTAGGCATACTGCCATCGGTAGTGACAGTGGCAGGCTCTGGACTGGTGCCGACGGCGCCACCGCTACCGGTGGAGCCGGTGGGTCGAGGTGTCCGCCGACGAGGTCGAGCCCGTCTACTCGGTGGCGCTGACCCGCGAGCGGGCCACCGTGTTGCTGCCCGGGGGCCGGTTGATCCCGTATCGGCATGAGGTAGGCGGGGTACACGCGTTGCCCGCCGACTACCAGGCGCTGCTGGCAATCGTCCGGGCCGCCGATGGGCCACTGCTATGCAAGCAGGCCTGCGAGCGGGCCGGGCTGGGCACCGAGCCGGGGCAGGTGGAAGGGGCGCGGGCCAAGCTCAAGCGGCTGGAGGAGCGGGGCTGGCTACGCCGCACCGCGACCGGCGCCTTCACCGCGATCGCCTGAACGATTCGCCTGGACGATCCCTGGCCAGGGTCCTCTGACACTGTCTCGTGCCTCGCGGGGGTGCCCCCGGCGGGGCTTGGCGGCGTGTGACCAGCCGACCTCGGCTTCGTCGGCCTGGACGACGACCCCGACCAGCCCGCGATCATCACTGGCAGGAAAGCCGCCCGCAACAAGCCCCTCACCCCCGCACAGAAGCAGGTCAACCGGCTGATCAGCGTCGAACGCGCACCCATCGAGCACGGCTTCGCCGACTTGAAGGGCTGGCGCATTCTCACCAAGCTCCGCCTGAACGCCGCCCAGGCCACCAAGCTGCTGCGCGCCCTGCTCGTGCTGACCACCCACGAGGTCACCCGCTGACGGATGATCTTCCGCCATGATTACGGCCTCCTGCCAGGAAGAGCACCCCCAACCGAACTCACACAAGGCCCTCCACCTGGGATTTCAAGATGGAACAAGCCCAGTGCCTCAACGAGAACGATCTCTGGGTGTTGTCTGCGGATTTGAGACGGGACTTGAGCGTTCGATGGCGATCATGGCGGCGTCGTCGCCAAGATATCCGCCGACGTATGCGAGTAGATCGGTGCGGAGCCGATCAAGGAGGACTTGCGGGCGTTTCCCGGTCCAGGCGGTGACGCGCTCGGCGAGTGGGTAGAAGTCGCCCTGAGAGTTGCGAGCTTCGATGACTCCGTCGGTGCACAGCAGGAGAAGGTCGCCGACCTTGAAATCGAAGGTGTCGACCCGGTGGCGGGGTACTCCCAGTTGCATGCCGAGAGGGGGGCCCGGCTGGCGGGCGCGGAGTGCGGTGATCTGCTTGCGCCGCAGCAGGAGCGGTGGAGGGTGGCCACAGTGGACCATCTGGATCGTGGGCGTGTCGTCGGGAATATCGATCAGTACCGCGGTGATGAAGCATTCCTCCGCCTGCTCGTGCTCACCGGACTCGGTCAGGTTCCAGCAAACGCCCGCGTCCAGGTAGGCGGTGAGTTCCGCCAGGCCGACTTGCTGATACGCGGCCGCTCGGAAGGCGCCCAGCAACAGCGCGGCGTCGCCCACGGCGGTGAGGCCCTTGCCGCGGACGTCGCCGACGATCAGCCGGGTGCCGGAGGCGGTCCGGGCCGCCGCGTACAGGTCACCCCCGATCTGCATCTCGGTCTCCGCCGCCAGGTACACCGCGGCCACACGCAGTGGTCCGATCCGTGGGGGTAGCGGGCGTAGGACCAGGCTCTGGGCGATCTCGGAAACCTGGCGCACCTGCGTCAGCTCCCTCACCTGCCGCTCGCGCAGAGCGGAAAGGAACACCGAGAAGACGGAGACCAGCACCACGGAGGCCATCTGCGCTATGCGGTCCATCGAGGGGAGGTCCCTGAGAATAACGCCGATGGCCACCTGGCCGGCCAGGGCCAGTACGCCGGTCAACGCAGTCAGCCTCCGCTCCAGGGCCACCGCGGCGAGCGCCGGTGCGGCCACCAGGAGCGGTCCGAGGTGCAGGTGACTGGGTGTGGCCAGGTTGACGGCGGTGATCACGACGATCAGTGCGAGCGGAACGGCCACCAGGCCACGAGCCTCGCGCCATGACCGGCTGCGGGCTGCAGGATGCCTTCGCAAGGCCATGCTTCCGTGCTACCCCGGCTTCGGCAACCCAGCCCACTCAGCCGACTTGCTCGGCTCCGCAGTCCGAGCGGCAGCCACAGACCAACACGAGATCGCCCCGCCGGTGTGTTCCATCACCGGCGGGGCCGCTTCCGCTATCCCGAGAGCGAATCAGGATGAGCCGGCGGAAGCGAGTCTCTCGTCTAGAGACGGCTTGAAGGAGCTCGACACGAGACCGAAGGCGACGAGAGCCGCATCCTCACCTCCCTCCCGGCCGGTGCGCGTGATCTACGCCAGGCACGACCCGGCCGGGCACGCGCAGCACGAACCGTGCGCTGCGGGGGCTGTCTTCGATGGTGAGGGTCCCCGCGGAGAATGTCGCTCGTGGGCGGCATCGGCGGCATGGCCATGATCGGGCTCGGAGTGACCGTTGCCGTTACCGGCCGCGCCGACTAGGCCCAGCGCAGCGGTCCACGTGTCCTCGTCTGGCCAGGTCAGACGTTCACCGCAGCGCCATCGGCCACTGGCGTCCCGGTGAGTACACGGGATCGCGGGCTGATCAAAGCAGTGCGCGGCCGCTGCTACTGTGTCCCGGCACAGGAGGCGAGAAGGGGGTACGGCACGTGCTCGTGATCCACGGTGCCTGGGCCGGGGACCGCCTCAGGCTCTGGGCAGAGGACACCTCCGACGGCACGGCGACCGGCGAGAAAGCCGGCATTTCACGGGCGAAGGTCCGCCCGCATCCGTACGCGGCTCCGGCCGCCGCGATCGCCCACGACCTCTCGTTCTGGGGAGACGTCGCCGAGACGTCAGCAGGCAAGGCCGAGGCGGGGGAACTCGTCCTGCTCCTGCCCAGTTCGGGGCGGAGTCCCCTGCCCTCGCCCGAAGCGGGCCTCGACATCACCGCGCGACAGCCGAGGATCAGTGCGTGGCGGGTTCCCGCGCTGGCGGTCGCGCCCGACGCGGCTCTGGATCTGCTCACCTGCGTCGACGAGATGGCCCACCTCCCTGCGGAAGCGTACGAACCGGGCGAGTTTCCGGACGGCGACCCCCGGGCGGCGGTTCCGGGACCGTCGCTGCGCTATCTCGCCGTGGTCGCCGCCTACGCGCGTGACCTGGTCCGCCGTGGGCGGGTGCTGCCCCAGCTCGTCGCCGAGGACGGCGGCTACGCGGCCCGATGGCGTCCGGTGCTGACCGGCTCCTATGCCGCCCGGTTCCGGGAGCTCGCCGCCGCGATGCCGCCGGTCTGCCGGGCCGTGGAAGAGGAGCGGCGGTCGACGCCCGTGCTGCTCGACACCCTCGCGTCCCTGGCCGACGCCGCCGTACGGCAGGCGCTCCCCGAGCGGCTGCTCGGCGGGCACCGGCCGGGGTTGCGCAGTCCTCTCGCCGACCGCTGGACGGTGGCCCTCACGGGAGAGGCGGCGCTTCCGGGCGTGAAGCAGGCCGAAGCCGAGAAGCTGGCCCAGCCGCTCCGGGAATGGTTCGACTCGGCGCACCAGTTCGACGGTCCCGTCCGGGTGTGCTTCCGGCTGACTGAACCGCCCCAACCCGAACCGTCCGTCTCGGAAGCCGAGGAGCCCGAGGAGCCCGGTGAGCCCGGTGAGCCCGGCGAGCCCGGTGAGCCCGGTGAGCCCGGTGAGCCCGGTGAGAACAGGCCGGAACGCGACGGGCGAGATTCGCCGGAAAGCGATACCTGGCTGGTGGAGTTGGCCCTGCAGGCCGCCGACGATCCGAGCCTCTACCTGCCGGCGGAGCTGATCTGGGCGGGCGAGAGCGCGCCGGGCTTCCCGAACCGGCCGGACGAGACGCTGCTCGCTGGTCTCGGGCGGGCCGTGCGCCTGTATCCGAAGGTCGAGGAGGCGTTGCGCGAGGCCCGGCCCTCGGCGCTGGCCCTCGACACGGCGGGAGCGTTCGGCTTCCTCCGCCATGCCGCGCCGTTGCTGCAGGCCGCCGGGTTCGGGGTGCAGCTGCCCGCGTGGGCGGGCCGTACCCGCCTGGGGCTAAAGATCACCGCCCGCTCACAGCAGAAGGCCGGACCGGGCGCGGCGGCCGACCAGGGGTTCGGTCTGCACCAGCTCGTGGATTTCCGCGCGGACCTGGCGATCGGCGACGAGACGATCAGCGAGGAGGAGCTGGCCGAGCTGGCCAGGCTCAAGGTGCCGCTGGTGCGGGTCAGGGGACGCTGGGTCGAGCTGGACGACCGGCAGCTCGGGGCCGCGCTGAAGGCGGTCGCGCGGCGCCGGGCGGGCGAGATGACGGTCGGCGAGCTGATCCAGGAGGTCGTGCACGGCGGCGACGAGGAGCTGCCACTGGTCGAGGTGGACGCCGACGGCCTGCTCGGGGATCTGCTCTCCGGCGAGGCCGACCGCCGGCTGGAGCCGGTCGCGACTCCGGAGGGCTTCCAGGGCGTGCTGCGGCCGTACCAGGAGCGCGGCCTGTCCTGGCTGGCCTTCATGTCCCGGATCGGGCTCGGCGGAATCCTCGCAGACGATATGGGACTCGGTAAGTGCCTGATGCCCGATTCGCCGGTCTTTGTCAACGGCGTCCTGGCCACCGCCGCCGACATTTGGCGTGACCACGCCGGAGACACCGTCGCCGGTGACGGCGGAGAATGGGCGACCCCGACCTCACCGCTCTCCACCAGCTCCATCGACGCCGAAGGCCGGATCGTGGAGGCCCCTTTCACCCGCCTGTTCCGGCAGCACGTGCGGGAACGGCTCCGGCGGGTCCGGCTGGACGACGGCAACGAGGTCACGATCACCGCTCGGCACCGTCTGCTCGGCGTCAACGGCTGGACCCGGGAGATCCGGCCCGGAGATCGGATCTGCGTCCCCCGCTTCCTCCGCTGGCAGGGATCGCCGGTCGATCCCGACCTAACCGTCCTTCTGGCCTGGCAGATCAGTGAGGGAAACGAAAGCCGCAGGGGGGACCTGCGCATCTCTCAGAAGGACCGCTCCGTCCTGGACATGCTCAGCGAGCGGATCGCCCGGGTCGGTTCCCGCTTCGGCCTGGTCATGGACCACCCCACCGTACGGGCTTCCCGGAACATCCACGAGCTGCGCATGCGCAGCATCGACTACGCGGCCTTCCTCGCCTGCCACGGTTACGAATGGGGCCACCTCTCGGCCGGGAAAAGGATCCCGGACTTCATCATGGCCGCCGATGACGAGACCCTCCGGCTCTTCCTCAGAGAGTTCTTCACCGCCGAAGGCAGTGTCCTCCCGGGCGTGCGCATGATCGAGATAGCGTCCGCCTCGCGCTGGCTCATGTGCCAGCTGTCCGCCATGCTGCGCCGTTTCGGCATCTGGCTGCGTACGACGGAGAAGATGACGGCGGCCACCAACGGCTCCGGAATCAGCCGGCCTTACCAGAGCGGTTTGATCGGCGGTGCCGGGCTCCGTCTGTTCCACGAGCTCATCGGCTTCTCCGACCCGGCGAAACAGGCCAAGCTGGAGGCTCTCTGCACGAAGTCCACCGATTCCAATGTCGAGGGTGTACCCGGCAGTGATCTGCCGGCGTTCGCGCGCGCCTCCACCGGCCTTCCGATGCGCCATTTCGGCATCGGCACCGCATATTTCACCGGCACCCAGGAGCTTTCCCGGGAAACGGCCGCCCTGGCGGTGACCGCCATGGACCGCATGCTCTCCGGCGCGGCGGAGCGCGACCATCTGACGCGGCCGGTCACCCAGCGGACGGAAAGTGTCAGCGCCTCCTACCGCGCGCTGGACCGCGACGCTCTGAACGCCATCCGCGACGAGCTCTCCAAGCGCGCCGAACGCGAGGTCTTCTACGCCCGGGTCGTCTCGGTAGAGGAGATCGAGCACGACGGGTACGTGTACGACTTCGAAGTGGCGGAGCATCACAACTTCGTGGCCGGGGGCATCCTGTGCCACAACACCGCCCAAACGCTTTCACTTCTTCTGAACGAGCGCGAACAGGGCGAACGGGACGAGCGACGAGAACGGCCTGGGCCGACGTTGCTGGTGTGCCCGATGTCCCTGCTCAGCAACTGGCAGAAGGAGGCCGCCAGGTTCGCCCCGTCGCTGGACGTCTACCTCCATCACGGCGCCGGCCGGGCGCGGGACGACGAACTGGCCGAGCGGGTGGGTGAGGCGGACGTGGTCCTCACCACGTACGGCACGGCCCTGCGGGACAGGGAGGTCCTCGCCCGGTTCGACTGGGCGCGGGTGGTCTGCGACGAGGCGCAGGCCATCAAGAACAGCGCGGCCAGGCAGGCGCAGGCCGTACGGGCCCTGCCCGCACGGACCAGGCTGGCGCTGACGGGCACGCCGGTGGAGAACCACCTGGCCGAGCTCTGGTCGATCATGGAGTTCTGCAATCCCGGCCTGCTCGGCCCGGCGAAGGAGTTCCGGGGGCGTTACCAGGAGCCGATCGAACGGCACGGCGACGAGGTGGCGACCGCGGCGCTCAAGCGGGCGACCGGCCCGTTCCTGCTCCGTCGCCTCAAGACCGACAAGACGATCATCTCCGATCTCCCGGACAAGATGGAGATGAAGGTCTGGTGCAACCTCACGCCTGAGCAGGCCACGCTGTACCAGGCGGTCGTCGAGGACATGATGGCGCGCATCGAGGACAGCGAGGGCATCGAACGGCGCGGCAACGTGCTGGCCACGATGACGAAGCTCAAGCAGGTCTGCAACCATCCGGCGCACCTCCTCAAGGACGGCTCCCGGCTGCCCGGCAGGTCGGGGAAGCTGGCCCGGCTGGAGGAGCTGGCCGAGGAGATCGTCGCCGAGGGGGACAAGGCCCTCGTGTTCACGCAGTACGCCGAGTTCGGGACGTTGCTCCAGCCGTACCTGTCGGCGCACCTCGATCGGCCGGTGCTGTGGCTCCACGGCGGGCTGCCGAAGAAGCAGCGGGACGCGCTGGTCGAACGCTTCCAGACCGACGACGAGCCGATGCTGTTCCTGCTGTCACTCAAGGCCGCGGGCACGGGCCTCAACCTGACGGCGGCCAACCACGTGATCCACGTGGACCGGTGGTGGAACCCTGCGGTGGAGAACCAGGCGACCGACCGGGCGTTCCGCATCGGGCAGACCAGGAACGTCCAGGTCAGGAAGTTCATCTGCGTGGGCACCCTGGAGGAGCGGATCGACGAGATGATCGAACGCAAGACGGCGCTCGCCGAGAGCGTCGTCGGCACCGGCGAGGACTGGATCACCGGCCTGTCCACCGAGCGGCTGCGCGAGCTGTTCCGCCTGGGACCGGAGGCCGTGTCGTGACGGGGCCGGCCAGACCAGGAGGCGCCAGGAATCGTGCGACGCGGGAGGAAGGACCATGAGCGAGCGCGACGCGAAGGGCTGGTTCTTCGAGCCGGCCCGGCCGATCCGGGTGGAGGGCGGCATCCACGTGCGCAGCCGCCGCGGCTCGATCGGCGAGCGGTGGTGGTCCCGCCGGTTCATCGACGTGCTGGAGCGTGTCTGTGACAAGGGCAGGCTCAGCCGAGGTCGCGCGTACGCGCGATCGGGGCAGGTCATGCACGTCGACATCGCCCCGGGGCTGGTAACGGCGCGGGTCCAGGGGTCGAGGCCCGAGCCGTACGACGTCACGATCGGGATCACGGCGTACGACTCGGAGCAGTGGCGGGCCCTCACCGGCAGGCTGGCGGCGCGGGCGCTCTACCGCGCCAAGCTGCTGGCCGGGGAGATGCCTCCGGAGATCGAGGAGGTCTTCGGGGAGGCGGGGCTGCCGCTCTTCCCCGGCGAGCGCGGGCTGGACATGGCCTGCTCGTGCCCCGACTGGGGCTTCCCGTGCAAGCACCTGTCCGCGGTGCTGTACGTGCTGGCCGAGTCGTTCGACGACGATCCGTTCCTGGTGCTCGCCTGGCGCGGCATGGCCAAGGACGCCCTCCTCGACGCGCTGCGCGCGGCGGGACCGGCGGAGTCGTCCACGGTGCCGTCCACGGGGCCATCCGGGCACGAGAGGCCCGAGGGACCCGAGGGGCCCAAGAGCGGGCCCGCGTCGCTCCTCGACGTGACCGATCCGCCGTTCGCCGACCGGATGGACGCGTTCTACGAGCCGGCCGTCTCACCGGCCCGGCTGCGGGACCGGAGCGGCCTGCCCTCGACTCCGCCCGACCTGCTGCTGCGCGCCCTGGAACCGCCCGCGGTCAAGGCGCGGCACATCCCGATCCTGGACCTGCTCCGGCCGGCCTACCGGACGCTCGCGGAGGAGGACGGCGGCTGACTCCGGACCCCACCGGGATCAGGTGTCGACGAAGCCCGGCGGGACCATAACGCGTACGCCGTTCGGGATGGTCTTGAGCACGAGCGGGGTGCGCAGCCGGACCTCGCCGTCGATGTCGGCGGCCATCGGGGGGTCGGTCTCCAGCAGCATCTCGGTCCCGGAGACGAACGGACCGCCCGCGAGGCTCTGCCAGCGACCGGTCGTGGCCCGCACCAGGGTCTCGGCGAGCAGTCTGAGCCGCTTGCCCGAGCCGAGCTGGTAGGCGACCAGTGTCCGGTTGTCGATGCTGATGTCCCTGGCGATCTGCCATCCGCCGTGGAACCGGCCGTTGGCGATGTTGAGCTGGTGGGTGAGCACCTCGTGCCGCCTGCCGTCCACGGTGATGTACGCCCGGAACGGCTGGTGGCGGGGAAGCAGCCGGATCGCGGTCAGCGGGTAGGCGGCGCGGCCGAGGAGCCGCTTGACCCACGGCCGCACGGTGCCGGCGACCTCGACGGACACGCCGAAGCTGGCCAGGTTGGCGAAGGGGCGGTCCCCGCAGAGGCCGAGGTCGATGTCGGCGACCTTGCCCTCGGTGAGGACCCGTACGGCGCCGGCGAGGTCGAGCGGCAGGCCGAGGCTGCGCGCGAAGTTGTTGGTGGTGCCGAGCGGCAGGACGCCCAGGGCGACGTCGCGGTGCGCGATGTGGTTGATGGAGCTGCTGAGGGTGCCGTCGCCGCCGCCCACGATGAGCAGGTCGGGGGCGGGATCGAGGGCCCGTTCGATGGTGTCCCTGAGCCGGGTCGGGTCGGTGACCTGGTGGACGCCGACCAGCTCGAACCGGCCGGCTCGGAGGAGCCGCAGGACTTCGGGGTAGTGCCGCCGTCCCCGCCGTGATCGCGTGTTCACGACGACGGCGGCACGTCGGCGTGCGTGGATCGCCTCCGTGTGGTCGGCTTTGCTCCGCATGATCACATCGTAGGCGGGCCCGGCGGCTGATTTCGCCGCCGGGCCCTGACCGTCGCGTTACGCCCTTGTGGGGCCACTACACCCCGGGATCACGGGATGTGACTACTTCTTGGACTACTTCTTGGGCACCGTGAACTGGACGACCGCTCCGAGGTTGAGCGGCATCGGCGTGAGCAGCCTGATCTTCACGCCGAGCTGCTTGTTCTCGTCGCCGGGGTTGCCGGTGCCGAGGATGGCGCCGCCGATGTCCGTGCCGTACAGCTCGGTCGCCGGGGTGCCGTCGGGGTGGACGATCCGGGTGGTGTACTGCTGGTTGTCCTTGGACGGGACGACCGTGGAGCCGTCACGGTGCCGGTAGAACAGGCGGCCGTCGCGGATCTCGAAGCCGGGGTACCAGCCCTTGGCGTCGGTGAACTCCTGCACCGCGGCCTGCTTGGGGAACGACGTGCAGTACGCGGTGAACGGCTCGCCCTCGATGCACTCCTTGAACGGGTAGGTGCCGACGAAGTTGAACGCCGCGTTGGAGGACTGCGGGCGGGACGGGAGGTTCTTCAGCGTCGACGGGTCCTTGGTCGCCGCCTCGCCCGTACGGCGCAGCGGTTCGAAGTGCGAGTCGACGAGGAGGAGCTGGCCCTTCGGTCCCACCGAGGGCAGGTCGAAGTTGCTGTCCGCGACGTTGTTCGCGGCGCGTGAGGTGTCGCGGTACCAGACCAGCAGGCCGGGCGCGTTGTACTTGACCTTCTCGACCTTCCAGGCGCCGTCGCGGTTCCAGGTCGTGTCGTAGGTGTACTCGAGGCCCTTGTCGAAGCCGTCGAAGTTACGCCACTCCGCCAGGTAGTACTGCGCGGACTGCATCTCGCCGGCGTGCATCACCCAGCCGGCTCCGGCGGTGTTGGTGAAGGTGCCGGTCGTGGCGGTCCAGCCGCCCGCGCCGTTCTCGACGTCGTCGCTCCAGACGGACGTGCCGCCGTCGGTGAGCGAGAAGTCGTCGAGGAACCAGCCGGTGTTGACGGACGCCGCGTCCGTGGCGTACCGCAGGCGGACTTGGACGGTCTTGCCGGCGAACGGCGTCAGGTCGGCGTAGAGGTGGGCCCAGCCGTCGGTCTCACCGGTGATGCCGTACTTCTTGTTGCCGTAGTCGCGCAGGCGGCCATTGGGGTCGGCGTAGCCGTCGTCGGTGCTGGCGAGGGTGCCGTCCTCCTTGTAGACCTTCTGCTCGGTCCAGGTGGCGCCGCCGTCGGCGGAGACCTCGAAGAACCCGAAGTCCCAGTTCTCCTCGATGCTGTAGTCGCTCCACCACCAGAACTTCTCGTCGGCGCCGGCCGGGACGTCGAGCGTCCTGGTCAGCTTGGAGTCGCCCCAGTTCTGGTCGCTGTTGGACCACCAGACCTTGGAGCCGCTGTGCGGGGTGGTCATGACGACGTGCTTGTCCGGCAGGTTGATCCGCACGCCGTCCTCGGTGCCCTTGGGCGTGCGCGACGACTGGCCGACGGTCAGCACCTTGGTGCCGTCACCGGGGTTGAGGTTCTTGGGGTTGGCCCAGCCGAGCACCCACTTGTCCCACAGGCCCATGTGCGTCGGCAGCGACTGGAAGATCGGCCCGGAGTGGGAGCCGCTGGCCATGAGGTCCCAGAAATCCACGTCGGAGTCGCCGCCGCCGGTGGCGTCGTAGAGGTCCGGCAGGCCGAGGTCGTGGCCGTACTCGTGGGCGAACACGCCCACCCCGGAGTCCTCCGGCTGGAGGATGTAGTTGGAGATCCTCACATTGGTGCCGGGGATCGTGTAGCCGCCGGTCACGTCGCTGGAGTGCGCCCACAGGGCGAAGGTGCCCTCGGCGCCGCCGCCGCCGGACTTGTCCTCACCGGCGTGGATCAGGACCAGGTGGTCGATCACGCCGTCCGGCTCGTCGTAGTCGCCGTTGCCGTTCGCGTCGGAGACGTCTTCCCTGTCGTAGTCGGCCCACGGGAAGTTCGGGTTCTGCGCGGCGAGGGCGTTCACCGCGTCGATCGCGAGCTGCGCCGCGCCGCGCGGGTTGTCCGGGTGGCCGCTCATGTCCTGCATGGTGGCGCCGCACTTGCCGGCGCCGTACCACGCCTCGGAGTGCGGGACCTTGATCCAGCCGACCGCCTCACCGGAGACCGTGTACGCGCCCTTCGAGAGCTCCTCGTACATGTTCTTCATGGTGGAGCGGGAGATGTCGATGCCCTTCTTGCCGTCCCTGGGGTCGGTCAGGTCGGGGCGGACGCGGGTGGTGATGCCCTCCGAGGAGTAGAGCATCTTGTTGTAGTGGGCGTTGTTGAAGTCCGACACCCACATCGAGTTGTTGTCCTTGCCACCCCCCGCCGCGTTGGCCGGGTTGGGGATGGTGTTGTGCAGCGGGCCGTTCAGCTTGGTGCCGGGCGGCTCGGTCACGCAGTCGTCGACGTTGTCGATCGTCTTGGGGTGCGACCAGCCGGAGAAGTCGTCGTTCGCCTGGTCGTTGAACTCGACGAGCAGCGTGAGCAGCTTGGCGGTCTTGGTGGTCTTCGACTTCTTGTAGATGAAGTCGAAGGGGTTCTGACCGGTCCTGATCGCACGCTTCTCGTTCTTGGCGAGCTCGCGCGCGGCGACGGGGTTGCCGCTGGCGAACTTGTGGTCGATCTCCTTCGCGAGCGCGGCGGTGCGCTGGGCCCCCTTCGTGAGGACCTGTTCCGGCGTTTCGGTGACGTCGCTCTGCACACGCGGCGACTCGTAGTTGATGTAGTGGTCGCTCGCCGAAGGCTGGTAGTTCGCCTGGGGGGTGGCCGTGGCCGCACCCGCGGTGGCCAGTCCCGCCGCCGCCAGCCCGAGGGCGGGCACGACCGCGACAAGACGCCTGAGTCTCCTGGACAACAAGATCCCTTCCCCGCCCGGGGTCGCCGGGCGCATCACGAGGCGCGCCGGGATGATCACGCGCCTGGCCCCTGGATCCCGCGGCGAAGCCGCCCTAGATCCGCAAGCGGACGATAAGAAGGAAGTAAAGGAATCGTAAAGAGGCGAGATCGAACTTTCTCAAACCGTGATCTCTCTGGGACCGATTCGCCGCCCGACCTGCGCGGACACCGTTTTGATCACGTCCGACCACGCCGCGGGCCGCCTCCGGGGTCCCCACCTGCGGCCCTTTTCGCCAGGAGGGCGTGGTGGGCCGTAAAGTCCCTTTTGTGAGAGAGCTCATCGCCGCATTGCCCGAGGGGCGGGTGCTGACCGATCCCGATGTCACGGAGTCCTACGCCAGGGACCGGACCTTCCTGCGGCCCGGCAAGGCGCTGGGCGTGGTCCTCGCCCAGACGCGGGACGACGTGGTCACCACGATGCGGTGGGCCACCGAGCACCGGGTGCCGGTGGTGCCGCGCGGGGCGGGCTCCGGCCTCGCCGGCGCGGCGACGGCGGTGGACGGGAGCGTCATCCTGTCGCTGCACCGGATGACGTCGATCCTCGAACTGTCGCCCGACGACGAGATCGCGGTCGTCGAGCCCGGTGTGATCACCGCCGACCTAGACCACGCGGCCCGGGAGCACGGCCTGATGTACGCGCCCGACCCGTCGTCGTACGAGATCTCGACGATCGGCGGCAACCTGGCCACCAACGCGGGCGGGCTGCGCTGCGTGAAGTACGGCGTGACCCGCGACTCGGCGCTCGGCCTGGAGGTCGTGCTCGCCGACGGGCGCGTCCTCAACACGGGCCGCCGGACCGTGAAGGGCGTCACCGGCTACGACCTGACCGGACTGTTCGTCGGCTCCGAGGGCACGCTCGGCGTGATCACGAAGGCGACCGTGCGGCTGCGGCGGGCCCCGGCCGAGGTGGCGACGGTCGCTGCGGAGTTCACCTCGCTGCGGGACGCGGCGGCGGCCGTCTCGGCGATCATCGCGGCCGGGTGCCAGCCGTCGCTGCTCGAACTGATGGACCGCACGACCCTCAAGGCGATCGACGACTGGAAGAACATCGGCCTCGAAGCGGGCACGAAGGCGATGCTGATCGCGCAGTCCGACGCCTCCGACAGCCAGGAGGCCGCCGCCCGGATGGCCGAGCTGTGCGACGCGAACGGCGCGTCCTTCACCGCGTTGTCCGGCTCACCGGAGGAGGCGGCGGAACTGGTCGGGGTACGACGCCTCGCCTACCAGGCCAAGGAGCGCCTCGGGCAGTGCCTGGTCGAGGACGTCTGCGTGCCGAGGTCGGTGCTGCCCGACATGATCACCGCGGTGGAGGCCGCCGCGGCCAGGCACGACGTGATGATCGCGACGGTGGCGCACGCCGGGGACGGCAACCTGCACCCGGTGTTCATCTTCGAACGCGGGCTGGAGGAGCCCCCGCCCGCGGTGTGGGCGGCGGCTGACGAGGTGTTCCGCGAGGCTCTCGCGCTGGGCGGGACGCTCACCGGCGAGCACGGCGTGGGCCTGCTCAAGCGCCGCTGGCTCGCCCTGGAGTCCGGCCCGCTGGTGACCGAGATCCAGCACGGGATCAAGCAGGTGTTCGACCCGCTGAATATCCTCAATCCCGGCAAGGCTATTTAAACGTCACTCCTTGATTCACTGGTAGCGTTTTCCTCTCTTGTCACGCTAGTTCTGGAAAACGGGGTCAAGATGGCGCTGGGGGAAGGCGATCCGTCGAGGCTGGGCCCGTACGAGCTCGTCGACCGGCTGGGCGAGGGCGGCCAGGGGATCGTCTACCTCGGCCGTGGCCCGGCGGGCGAGCAGGTCGCGGTCAAGCTGCTGCACACCCGCTTCGCGGCGGACCAGGAGGCTCGGCACCGGTTCCTCCGTGAGGTCGCGCTGGCCCAGCGGGTGGCCCGTTTCTGCACGGCGCCCGTCCTGTACGCCGATCTCGTGGGGAACCAGCCCTACATCGTCAGCGAGTACGTTCCCGGGCCGTCGCTCCGGCAACTGGTGGACAGGGAGGGGCCGCGCAGGGGCGCCGCGCTCGAACGCCTGGCCATCAGCACGGCGACCGCCCTGGCCGCCATCCACCGGGCGGGGATCACGCACCGCGACTTCAAGCCCGCCAACGTCCTGATGGGCCCCGAGGGGCCGGTCGTGATCGACTTCGGCGTGGCGCGGGCGCTGGACTCGCCGCAGGCGACCGCGACCGGCGCCACCATGGGAACCCCGTCCTACCTCGCGCCCGAGCTGCTCTCGGGCGGTGAGGCGACCGGGGCCGCCGACGTCTTCGCGTGGGGCGTGACCATGGTGTTCGCGGCGACCGGAACGCCCGCGTTCGGCGCCGACTCGATCCCCTCCGTGATCACCCGCATCCTGAACATCGAGCCCGATCTCAGCACGCTCGGCCCGCCCCTGCACGACCTCGTCGCCGCCTGCCTGTCGAAGAACCCGGCGCTCCGTCCCTCCGCGGACGACGTGGTCGCCGCGCTCACCGGCCGCCCGACCGCCGCGCCCGTACAGGCCGGGCCCACCGCCGCGACCACACAGGCCGGACCGGCCGCGCCGCCGTCCGCCGCCTCGCCCCGTCAGGCGGCACCGGCACCGGCACCTGGACCTGCATCGGCGCCGAGCCGCCCCGCGCGCAAGGCGGGACGGCGGCGGCCGAGCCTGCCGATCCTGGCGGGTGTGGGAGGCGCGGTCGCGGTGGCGGCGATCGTCGGAGCGACCGTGGTGACCAACCGGACCACCGAGAACATGTCGAGCGAGCAGCCGGGAACGCCCGCGGCTCAGGCGAGCGGCTCCACGCCGGCCGGCCCCGCCCATCAGGTCATCCCCCCTCCGGCCAGGCCGCGCACGGCGCCGCCCTCCTCCCCCACGACCTCCCCCGCAACCTCTCCGTCCGGCTCTCTCACGGCCCAGCCCACGCACCGCCGTACCGCGCTGCCCACCGGGCTGCCCGACCCGGCGCGAAGCCCGGTGGGCGGCCGCACCGCGACGCCGGCGCCGTCGGCGTCACTGAGCCCGCCGTCGAACCCGACGCCGAGCGCCGTGGTGATCCCGCCGGAATCGGAGTCCGCCTCGTCGCCCGCCGCCACCAAGACGGCCGCGCCCGCGCCCACCAAGAGCGCCACCCAGGCCCCCGCGCCGACCAAGACCGCCGCGCCGCCCCCGAAGCCGAACCCGTACACCGCGACGGGCGTCTGCGGGGCGGGCTTCGGTGTCGTGGCCTCGCACTCGTGGGGCGGCAAAGCGACGACCTATCTGCTCTACAACGCGTCCACGGGCAAGAACTGCGTGATCACGATGTCGAAGTACGTGGTCCCCGGGAAGATCAAGATGGGCGCGGTCCTGAAGGTCAAGAACGGCGCCTCCGCCAGCGACTGGGGCTCGTACACGACGTACGCGGGGCCGCTCAGGCTCTCCGCGAAGGCCACCTGCGTGAGCTGGGGAGGCGGGTACGGCGCGGCCACGTGGACCAGCGGCTGGGAGCACTGCGGCTGACCGGCGTTGACGTGTGCGACGCTTTCCGAGCAGGATCTCCTCCATGGCAGAACATGGTTCGGTGGCTCCATGACGATCTTCACGAGCCGGCTGGACACCTCCAGCCAGGAGTTCGGCGCGCGCCGTGACGCCATGCTCGCCAAGCTCGCGGAGCTGTCGGCCGAGCACGCCAAGGCCGTGGGCGGCGGCGGCGCGAAGTACGTCGACCGGCACCGGGCGCGCGGCAAGCTGCTCGC
The DNA here is from genome assembly GCF_030268965.1 of Microtetraspora sp. NBRC 16547. Lineage (GTDB taxonomy): Bacteria > Actinomycetota > Actinomycetes > Streptosporangiales > Streptosporangiaceae > Microtetraspora. The sequence continues at coordinate 425,073 of NZ_BSSE01000002.1, forward strand.
CCGCGAGCGGGTCGAGCTGCTGATCGACCCCGACTCCCCGTTCCTCGAACTCTCCCCGCTGGCGGCCTGGGGCACCGACTACCCCGTGGGCGCCAGCGTGGTCACCGGCATCGGGGTGATCGAGGGCGTCGAGTGCGTGATCAACGCGAGCGACCCGACGGTGCGCGGCGGCGCGTCCAACCCGTGGACGCTGCGCAAGTCTCTCCGCGCCGCCGACATCGCCCTGCGCAACCGGCTCCCGCTCGTCAACCTCGTCGAGTCGGGCGGCGCGGACCTGCCCGCGCAGAAGGAGATCTTCATCCCCGGCGGGCAGGTGTTCCGCGACCTGACCCGCCTGTCGGCCGCGGGCGTCCCGACGATCGCGCTGGTCTTCGGCAACTCGACCGCCGGAGGGGCATACGTGCCCGGCATGAGCGACTACGTCGTCATGGTGAAGGACCGGGCGAAGGTGTTCCTCGGCGGGCCTCCCCTGGTCAAGATGGCGACCGGCGAGGAGGCCGACGACGAGTCACTCGGCGGCGCCGACATGCACGCCCGCGTCTCCGGGCTGGCCGACTACCTCGCCGCCGACGAGCACGACGCCCTCCGGATCGGCCGCCGGATCGTCAGGAGGCTCAACTGGCGCAAGGAGGGGCCCGCTCCGGCCGCCGCCGCGCCGCCGCCCCGCTACGACGAGGACGAGCTGCTGGGGATCGTCCCGGAGGACCTGAAGATCCCGTTCGACCCGCGCGAGGTCATCGCGCGGGTCGTCGACGGCAGCGACTTCGACGAGTTCAAACCGCTGTACGGGCCGAGCCTGTTCACCGGGTGGGCCGCCCTGCACGGCCACCCGATCGGCATCCTGGCCAACGCCCGCGGCGTGCTGTTCGGCGAGGAGTCGCGCAAGGCGGCGCAGTTCATCCAGCTCGCCGACCAGTCGCGCACGCCGCTGGTCTTCCTGCAGAACACGACGGGCTACATGGTGGGCCGGGAGTACGAGCAGGACGGCATCATCAAGCACGGCGCGATGATGATCAACGCGGTGTCCAACTCGACGGTCCCGCACATCACGATCGTCATGGGCGCCTCCTACGGCGCGGGCAACTACGGCATGTGCGGCCGGGCGTACGACCCCCGGTTCCTGTTCTCCTGGCCGAGCGCCAAGTCGGCCGTGATGGGGCCGGCGCAGCTCGCGGGCGTGCTGTCCATCGTCGGGCGAGCCGCCGCGGAGGCCAGGGGCCAGGTCTACGACGAGGGGGCGGACGCCGCCATGCGGCAGATGGTCGAGGCCCAGATCGAGGCCGAGTCGCTTCCGTTCTTCCTCTCCGGGAGGCTGTACGACGACGGGGTGATCGACCCCAGGGACACGCGCACCGTCCTCGGCCTGTGCCTGTCCGCGATCGGGAACGCGCCGGCCGCCGAGCCCGCGGGCTACGGCGTCTTCCGGATGTGAGGGTGTGATGGGGGTGATCCACCGGCTGCTGGTCGCGAACCGCGGGGAGATCGCCCGTCGGGTGTTCCGCACCTGCCGGGACCTCGGCATCGAGACGGTCGCCGTCTTCTCCGACGCCGACGCGGACGCGCCGCACGTGGCCGAGGCCGACCAGGCCGTACGGCTCGGCGGCCCCCGTTCCTATCTGGACGCGGCGGGCATCGTCTCGGCGGCACGGGCGTCCGGCGCGGACGCCGTGCATCCCGGGTACGGCTTCCTTTCCGAGAACGCCGAGTTCGCGCGGGCCGTGCTCGACGCGGGCCTGATCTGGGTCGGCCCGCCGCCGGAGGCGATCGCCGCGATGGGCGCCAAGATCGAGGCGAAGGCGCTGATGGCCGCCGCCGGGGTGCCGGTGCTCCCGACCCACGCGCTCGACGGCGACGCCCCGCCGGACGTCCCGCTGCTCGTGAAGGCGTCGGCGGGCGGGGGCGGGCGCGGGATGCGGATCGTACGCGACGCGGCGGAGCTGGCCGGGACGGTCGAGTCGGCGCGGCGCGAGGCACTGGCGGCCTTCGGCGACGGCACCGTCTTCGCCGAGCCCCTGCTGGAGCACGCCCGGCACATCGAGGTGCAGATCCTGGCGGACTCCCACGGCACGATCTGGGCCCTCGGCGAGCGCGAGTGCTCCATCCAGCGCCGCCACCAGAAGATCATCGAGGAGGCGCCCTCCCCCGCCGTCTCCCCGGAGCTGCGCCGGGAGCTGTCCGACGCCGCGGTGAAGGCCGCCCAGGCCATCGGTTACGTCGGCGCGGGCACGGTCGAGTTCCTCGTCAAGGACGACGCCGTCGCCTTCCTTGAGATGAACACTCGCCTCCAGGTCGAACACCCGGTGACCGAGTACGTCTACGGCGTTGACCTGGTCCGGCTCCAGCTGGAGATCGCCGAGGGCACCCCGCTCCCCGGGCTCGCTCCGAGCCCGGTCGGCCACGCGATCGAGGCCCGCCTGTGCGCCGAGGACCCCGCGAGCGACTGGCGGCCGCAGGCCGGCGTGCTGCACCGTTTCGAGGTGCCCGGCGTGGACGCCGAGTTCCGTCCCGCCGGCGGGCTGCGCCTCGACTCCGGCGTGGTGGACGGTTCGGAGATCAGCCCGCACTACGACCCGATGCTGGCCAAGGTCGTCGCCTACGCGCGCACCCGCGCGGGCGCGGCGCGGCGGCTGGCGACCGCGCTCGCCGGGGCCCGTCTCCACGGCCCGGTGACCAACCGCGACCTGCTCGTCAACGTCCTGCGGCATCCCGCGTTCCTGGCCGGCGAGACCGACACGGGCTTCCTCGAGCGGCACGCCCTCGCCGTGTCGCCGCCGCTCGCGGACACGGACGCCGTACGCGTGTCGGCGCTGGCCGCGGCGCTCGCCCGGGCGGCGGCGAACCGGGCGGCGGCCAGGGGGGTCGGCGGGGTGCTCGGCGGGCTGCCCAGCGGCTGGCGCAACGTCGTCTCGCAGCCCCAGCGGGCCGCGTTCCTGGCCGCGTTCCCGTCCGCGCTCCCCTCCGCTGCCTCGCCCACCGGGGAGGGCGCGGACCCCGCGACACGGATCGAGATCGCCTACCGGATCACCCGCGACGGCCTGGCCGCCGACGGCTTCGGCGGCGTGGAGCTGGTGTCGGCGACGCCCGGCGAGGTCGTGCTGTCGGTGTCCGGGGTGCGCCGCGCGTTCGCGGTCCACGCCTGTCCCGGCGTCACGCACGTCGACTCCGTCCTCGGCCCGGTACGGCTGACGCCGCTCGAACGGCTGCCGGAACCGGCGGAACGGGTGGAGCCGGGATCGTTGCTCGCGCCCATGCCGGGTACGGTCCTCCGTGTCGACGTCGAGCCCGGGGACCGGGTCACCGCGGGCCAGCCGGTGATCGTCCTTGAGGCGATGAAGATGGAACACCAGATCGTCTCCCCTAGCGCGGGGGTCGTCACCGCGCTCGACGCCGCCGCCGGCCGCCAGGTCGAGGCGGGAGCCGTACTCGCCGTGATCGAGGAGCACGCCGAATGACATCGCTGGTACACCGTGAGACCGCCGGGGGCGTGCGCACGCTGACCCTCGACTCCCCGTCCAACCGGAACGCGCTGTCGGTCCGGCTGCTCGGCGAGCTGCGGGAGGCCCTGGACGGCGCGCTGGCCGACCCCGATGTGCGGGTGATCGTGCTGACCGGCGCCGGGCCGGTGTTCTGCTCCGGCGCGGACCTGAAGGAGCAGCGCGCGCAGCGGGAGGGCGAGCCGGGGGCCGCGCCGGTGACCGGGGCGTTCCCCGAGATCCTCTCCCTCATCTGGGACAGCCCCAAGCCGGTGGTCTGCCGGCTGAACGGCACGGCGCGGGCGGGCGGCCTCGGCCTGGTGGCCGCGTGCGACTTCGCCATCGCTCCGCTGTCCGCGACGTTCGCGTTCAGCGAGGTGCGGCTCGGCGTCGCGCCCGCGATGATCGCGGTGACCTGCCTGCGGCGGATGGAGCCGCGCGCGGCGGCCGAGTACTTCCTCACCGGCGAGCCGTTCTCCGCCGCCCGTGCCGCGGAGATCGGCCTCCTCACCAGGGCGGTGCCCGACGAGGAGCTGGACGCGACGGTGGCGCATTATGCGGGGATGCTGCTGCGCGGCGGCCCGGAGGCGCTCGCCATCACCAAGCGGCTGGTGCGCGAGGTGCCCGCGATGCCGGTCGCCGAGGGCATGCGCCGGATGGCCGAGCTGTCGGCCGAGCGGTTCACCTCCGACGAGGGTCAGGAGGGCATCCGCGCCTTCATGGAGAAGCGGCCCGCCGCCTGGGTCCCCGAGCCGACCACCCAGCCGGCTACCCAGCCGACCCCCCAGCAGGCCACCGAGCCGGCCCATGGGGAGGCGCCGCGGTGACCGCGCCGCTCCGCGTCGCCAACTGCAGCGGGTTCTACGGCGACCGGCTGTCGGCGGCGCGCGAGATGGTCGAGGGCGGCCCGATCGACGTGCTCACCGGCGACTGGCTGGCCGAGCTGACCATGCTGATCCTCGCCGGGAACCGGCTGAAGGGCCGCCCCGGCTACGCCAGGACGTTCCTCACCCAGATGGAGCAGGTCCTCGGCACCTGCCTGGACCGCGGCATCAAGATCGTCACGAACGCCGGGGGGCTGGATCCGGCCGGATGCGCGGAGGCGGTGTCCGATCTGGCGGACCGGCTCGGCCTGTCCGTCACCGTCGGCCACACGCCCGCCGTCGATCCGATCGAGGGCCGGGTCCGCGTCGCCCGCCGCCGCGTCCGGGTCGCCCACGTGACCGGGGACGACCTCCTGCCCCGGCTGTCGCCGGGCTCCCTCTCGCCGCTCCCGCCGCGCGCGCTGGTCGACATGGACACCGGCGGGCCGCTCGCCGGCCGGCCCGTCACCGCCAACGCGTACCTCGGCGGACGGCCGATCGCCGTCGCGCTGGAGCAGGGCGCCGACGTGGTCGTCACCGGGCGGGTCACGGACGCCGCCCTGGTGACCGGTCCGGGCATGTGGCGGTTCGGGTGGCGGCCCGGCGACCTCGACGCGCTCGCCGGATCGGTGGTGGCCGGGCACGTCATCGAGTGCGGCTGCCAGGCGACCGGGGGGAACTACGCCTTCTTCGAGGAGGTGCCGGACCTGGCGCACTGCGGTTTCCCGATCGCGGAGCTCCACGCGGACGGGTCGAGCGTGATCACGAAGCACCCGGGGACCGGCGGCCTCGTCTCCGTCGGCACGGTCACCGCCCAGCTCCTCTACGAGATCGCCGCACCGCGCTATCTCGGGCCCGACGTCACGGCCCGCTTCGACACGATCCGTCTGGAGCAGGAGGGCCCGGACCGGGTCCGGATCACCGGAGTGCGCGGCGAGCCCCCGCCGGACACGCTCAAGGTCGCGCTCAACCACCTCGGCGGCCACCGCAACACCATGACGCTCGTGCTCACCGGCCTCGACATCGAGGCCAAGGCGCGGGTCGCGGAGGAGGCGGTCTGGGCACGGGTCCCCAGGGAGTCCTTCGAGCGGGTCCACGTCGAGCTCACCCCGCTGTCCGGCGGCCTCCCGGAGGGCGCGGCCGAGGGCGAACCGGCGACCGCGCTGCTGCGGATCACCGTCATGGACCCCGACAAGGACAAGGCCGGGCGGCGGTTCTCCTCGGCCGTGGTCGAGACCGGGCTGGCGAGCTATCCCGGGTTCTACGCGCTCACTCCCCCCGGCGACGCCTCGCCGTACGGCGTCTACTCGCCCGCGCTGGTGGACGCGCGGGAGGTGCCCGCCGTCGTCACGATCGACGGGCGCAGGATCACCGTGCCGCCGTCCGCGCGCACGGACCTGTCCGGCGGCCGCCGGGACGTCGCCCCCGCCCCCACGCCCGTTCCGGAGCCGCCCGCCGGCCCGGTAAGGCGAGCGCCGCTCGGGGCCGTCGCCGGGGCGCGCTCGGGCGATAAGGGAGGCGACGCGAACCTGGGGGTCTGGGTCCGGACGGCCGGGCAGTACGCCTGGCTGGCCGCCGAGCTCACCGCCGACCGGCTGAAGGAGCTGCTCCCGGAGACGCGGGATCTCACCGTCGAGCGGTTCGAGCTGCCCAACCTGCTGGCGCTCAACTTCGTCGTGCACGGGCTGCTCGGCCGGGGCGTGGCGGCCAGCCCCCGGCTCGACCCGCAGGCCAAGGCGCTCGGGGAACGGCTGCGCGCGGTCGTCGTGCCAATCCCGGAGCGACTTCTGCCGGATTGATCCCCCTTGATCGCACGTGATTCCGGCGAGATCAAAGCCTCCGGCGATTGCGCGCAATTGCGGCTGACCGGGATCGCCGGACGCGTGCTCGGCTGATCACGATTAGGCACACTCCTATGGCCGGATCGCCCCGGCGGGTCTACCTTTGAGCGCACCACAGGCGGAGGTAGCACGTGACCGACCGAAGCACCCGTACGGCGACCGTCCGATCGTGTGCCGAAGGGGGGATCCCGGCGGCGGCGCGCGGGACGGAGCTCGGGTGAGCGGCTTCCAGCAGTCCCGCATGGATCTGGGCGCCGAGCTGCGGCGGCTGCGCGACGGCGCCCACCTGTCCGGCAAGGAGCTGGCCGAGCGCCTCGGCTGGCAGGCGTCCAAGGTCTCGCGCATCGAGAACGCCAGGCAGACCGCCACCGAGGACGACGTGGTCACCTGGGGGCAGGCCGTGCACGCCGACCCCGACACGGTGGACGGCCTGATCCAGCGGGCGCGCGGCCTCGTCGAGCGGCAGGACTCGTGGCGGCAGCGGCACAGGAGCGGCCTGGCCGCGCTCCAGGAGGACATGCGCGACCTGGAATCGCGGACCCGGACCATCCGGGCGTTCGAACCCGGCATCGTGATCGGCCTGCTGCAGACCTCCGAATACGCCCGCAACATCTTCACCCGAGTGCGCCGCCTGTACGAGGCGACCGACGACATCGACGCGGCGATCCGGGTCCGGATGCAGCGCCAGGAGATCCTCTACGACCCCACCCGCTCGTTCCGGTTCGTCCTGCCGGAGGCGGTGCTGCGCTACCGGTTCGCGCCGCTCGACGTGATGCGCGGGCAGATGGACCGGCTGCTTGCCGTCACCACCCTGCCGAACGTCGAGTTCGGCGTCATCCCGACCGGGGCGCTGCTGCCCACGACCCTGGTGAACCCGTTCTGGATCTACAACGACTCCCTGGTCGGGGTCGCCACCAAGACCAAGGAGATCCTGCTGCGCGACTCCGAGGACATCGCGTTCTACGCCCGCGAGTTCGAGGAGCTCTTCGCGGTCGCCGCGTTCGGGGAGGACGCCCGCCGGCTGATCGTCCAGGTGATCGACGACTACGGCCGGCAGCCGCCGGACTGACCGCGCGAACGGCCGGGCCGCACAGTCGCCTCAGCGGGGCCCGAACCAGTCGAGAGCGTCCTCGCCCAGGTTCCAGGCCTGCCGGAGGAAGGGCGTAGTGGAGATCGACGCGAGGATCCTGGAGTTCGCGGCGCGGACGACCTCGGCCTGATCGGTGAGCGGGCTGTCCCGGGAGAGGTCGAGCAGCCAGAGTGGCCGAAGCTCCGCCCCGCGGAGCGCCTTCGCCTCCGTCGACTCGATCCCAGCGTGCACCCAGCGGGCGCCGGCCGCCGCGAACCTTCTCATCTCCCTGCGAACCATCTCCCTGCGGCGGCCGCCGAGCGAGCTCAGCCAGGCCTCCCACCCCTCCTCGGGGACGCGCATACAGGCGTCGACGTTGAGCAGCACGGGCAGGGCCCGCACACCGTCATCCTTCAGCGCCGCCACATCGTCGCCGCCCAGGTACATCGCCACAACGGGGAGGGCGATCTCGTCCAGGGCCGCGCGCAGGCACGCCGCGGCGTCCCGTGCGCCGGCGCCGGGGGTGCGGAGCAGATGCGCCTGGTAGCCACACTGCGGCCCGGCCAGCAACCCGGCGGGGGCGGGCGCGGGCAGGCCCCGTGCCGTGAGGATCGCGGTCCAGTCGTAGAAGGAGTTGGTGACGCCGTCGACCTCGGAGACCGGCAGGGCGACCAGCCCGCCGCTGGGCAGTGCGGCGGTGAGCGCGCCGACAGGGACCGGCGACATGGCCGCACAGAAATCCAGCCAGTGACGCGACGAATAGAAATGATTGACGGTCATCGAGTCCCACGAATGTGCCGACACCCCGCCCAACGGATCGGCGAATGAGGGATCCACGAGAAAGCCCCCGACTTCACAAACCATCATTCGAACCACTCCGAACGCGTCGAGAATGCCATTTTGCCAAGAACGGTGTCAAGGCTCGCCCGGCGTCCGGCAATTCAACGGTTATCCCTACATGCAATATGGGAAATATTTGAGCAGCCCGCCATACTTGGTCCGCACACAAGGAGATACGAGTTTCGGGCGACCGAATCGAAGCCGCCGGTCGCGGCGCCAAATCGAAAACGACCGTCCACACCACAGGCGGCCCGAACGCCGATCAGAGCCACGACCCGACTCATTAACGCAAGCTATTGACACCAAAAGTCAACCTGATAATAATCTGCACGGGTTGGCGGAGCTCGGCTCCCCAATTCATTCGCCGATTATCTCGACGGCGACGTCAACAGATCGTCGCATTCCAATCGCCTTATCGAAGATGGCGAATCTACACGTCACATGCCTGCAGGTCTGCCGTAATCGGCCGAAGAGAGCCGACAACCCGCCGCGGTGCGCATACCGCGGGTCTTGACAGTCGCCGAGTGGGTCGCATGCATGGCCGGGCGCCGAGAGGCCGCGTTCGGCACCACCCAAGGAACCAGACACTGCAGGCCGGTCTCCCCTCGATATCACGAAAATCGTTTCCCGATCCGCCGCCGAGGTAATTTGCGACAGCCGGTCCGCCTATTTTCGGAAGAACTCTTTCTCCGGCAACGCCAAACCGAGCCGGACTTGTCGCGAAATCGAGCCTGAAAAGGCTGGCGGAGTTAATCCTGACGGCGCACCATGAACAGGGGCCCTGCGGGTGCCAGAGGAGACGGCATGGCAATGTCATCAGATGATCCCCGACTGGTCGTCATGTATCCGTCACAGCTTGCGGGGACGGTGCTTTCTGTGGGCCCCGGACGCCGGTCGCTCGGCCGAGGGCATGCCGCCGATCTACGACTCGACGACCCTCACCTCAGTTCCATCCACGCCGCGCTGAGCCAGGCGGGTGGTCAGACCAGCGTGGAGGACCTGGGATCGCGCAACGGCACGTTGGTCAACGGCGAACCGGTGCGGCGACCGCGGGTGCTGCACGATGGCGACGTGGTCCAGTTCGGCATGGTCCGCGCGCGGTACGAGGTGCCTGGTAGCACCGGCATGATGCCGCCCGCCCGGCCCGCGCAGGAGCGCCCGATCCGCTTCGACGTCGACCGGCAGACAGGCGGCCAGATCAACAATGTGGGCCGCGACCAGTACAACCACTACTCCCAGCAGCGGGAGAGCTTCCTGCGGGAGGTCGCGGCGGCTCGCACCCGGGCGCGCCACTTGATCTGGCTGAGCGTGGTCATGTCGTTTGGCGGGGGCCTCGTCGCTGCCTGGGATTTCTCCAACACTCTCAAGAGAGCGGCCGAAGGCGAGCCGTTCGAGAGCCCCTTCAGCCCAGTCTTGATGACTTCGCTGGCCGTCGGCGTGGCGGGCAGCGTGCTCCTCTGGATCGCGTTGATCATGCACATCGTCACCGCCGCGCGCGGCAAGAAAGTGGACAGCGACCCCCGCCACGGCTGGAACGCCCCGGTCCACCGCGGACGAGTTGGAGGATGGGATTGACGTTCAACATCGGCAACCAGCAAGCCGTCAACATCAACAACGTGGGCGGCGACCAGACTATCCAGGGCGGCCAGCAGGGCACGTTCCTCGGCGGGGAGCCCAGTGAGTGGGCCGCGTCGCTGGTGACCCGGCTCCATGCTCTCAGCCTGCCGTCCGAAGCGGCCGAGGCAGAGGCCGTACAGACCGAACTGAACCGCGCGCGACCCGATCGCCAGAGCATCGCCACCCGCCTGACCCGGCTGACCGAGGTACTGAGTTCGGCGGGGGCGATCGCCGCGGCGGGAGAGTCCTTGCGCGGGCCGCTGATGGCTCTGGCGGGCTGGCTGGGGGCGCTCGGAGCTCCCATCATGCGCATGCTCACGGGCTGAGCCAGGCAGGAGGACGATCCCCCGCGCGCTGCCATCCTCCCCCAGAACCGCCTCCGGGGCGGCTCTCGCCGCCCTGCAGGCGGGATTGAAGATAAACGGGTCTGTCGCATAACTGACGAGGGTTGATCGGTTGGGGTCCACGGATGGGCCAACCGCCGCCGGCTGCTCCTCGCCCGCGAACTCCTGTCCGACCGCAGTTTTAAATGTGGAACGACCTGATCGACCACGAGCCGACCGGGCAGATCCTCACCACCTGAATCGCCAAGGAGGAGCTCCGCTCGCTGCTGGTGTGTGCCCGTCAGCAGGCTCCGCGCTCGGCGATCTCCCACCGGCTGTTCTGCTTCTACTCCTGGTGTGCGAACTCCGACATCCCCGAGCTGTCCAGGCTGGCGGAGACCATCTCCGAGTGGTGGACCGAGACACTCGCGTTCATCACCACGGGCGTCACCAACGCCCGTACCGAAGGGGCGAATCGGCTCATCAAGAACACCACCCGCGTGGCGTTCGGCTTCCACAACCTCGACAACCAGCGCCGCCCGCGTACGGTTGGCGTGCACACATCACGTGATCAAACCAGCGACATGAGGGCGAGCATCCCCCTCAATTGATGAGCCCGGATCGGACGGGACCTGAGCACCACCAGACCACCTACGACCTGCAGCGACGCATTTCTGAACGGGTGTAGCTCGATTGCAGGGATGGTTTGACCTGGGACGTTTATGGTCTTCTCGCCGTGGGCGGGCTCGTCCCTGCCGTAGTTGGTCGACGGCGGGGAGCTGGCCAACGCGGGTCCGACCAGACAACCAGCCATCGCAGCGTGTCGCCGAGAACATCGGCCTCCCCTTCGAGCGCGACGCGTCCCCGGTCGGGCCTCCCTGTCCGCATTTACGCCGCATCTCTATGACGGCCAGGCGCGCTCGGCCAAGCGTCGCCGCCGCCGGTCGTTCTCCCTCTCCGTCTGCAGATATAGGACGAGGAAGAGAGCAAGAAGAAGACCGTCTGGGAGAGCCTGGTACCCGTCCGGGAGCCGGACATGCCGGGGGCGGCTGCCGCGCCTGTCATAGGAGATGGGCAGCGGCCCGATCGTACGTACTCTGTCGCCGAGCTTGTAGTGGCCCACCTTGTACGGGCCGATGCGTCGTGGCTGCCCTGACCAGCGGTGGTACTCCACCTCCCACGTTCCGAGCATCTTCGGCCGGCTGCTCCACCGCTTATACGCGATCTCGATGTCACCGATCTTCCGCAACCGGCTGCCGAACCAGTCGTACTCCAGCAGCCACCGCCCGAGCGTGCGGGGCCTGCTACCCCACCGGTCGTACGTGATCCTGGCGTCGCCGATGGCGCAGAGGCGATTGCCGTGCCTGTCATAGCTGAGTTGGAGTTCGCCTGTCTGCCGGTCGATGTCGAAGCGGACCGGGCGCTTCTGCCTGCGTCGGGCGGGCGGCATCATGCCGGCGCTCCCAGGCACCTCGTACCGCGCGCGGACCATGCCGAACTGGACCACGTCGCCATCGTGCAGCACTCGCGGTCGCCGCACCGGTTCGCCATTGACCAACGTGCCGTTGCGCGATCCCAGGTCCTCGACGCTGGTCTGGCCGCGCGCCTGGCTCAGCGCGGCGTGGATGGAACTGAGGTGAGGGTCGTGGAGTCGTAGATCGGCGGTGTGCCCTCGGCCGAGGGATCGGCGTCCGGGGCGTACAGGAAGCACTGTCCCCGCGAGCTGTGACGGGTGGATGACGACGAGTCGGGGATCCTTTGATGACCTTGCCATGTCGTCTCCTCTGGTGCCTTCGGCCCCTTTCCATGGTGCGCCGCCAGGATTAACTCCACCAGCCTTTTCAGACTCGGTTTCGCGAGGAGTCCGGCTCGGTTTGGCGTTGCCGGAGAAAGAGCTCTTTCAAAAAGAGGCGGACCGGCTCGCCGCAATTAACCTCGGCGACGCATTGCTCGACAAGCTTGGCCACCAGTTCCCGATCCGAGGCCTGCGGCTCTTTATGCGCCACCGCGGCGTCCTCCAGGCCATCCGTCGCTTGTGATGCCTGGATCACAGTAGCCATCGAGTGTCTTCTCCTTGATCAGGAGTTACACCGAAGACCGTGCAGTCCCGAACGATCTCCCGTTGAGCGTTCTTTAGACGTAAAGTCGAAAGAGCGCTCCACGACGAGGAGTGCCTGCCGCAACAGCGGCTGAGGTGTGGCGACTCTGAAGCGGTCATGGGGAGGTCTGCATGGAACGGGCCTATCTCGAGGTTTACCGTGATGACGACCCTATATTGGTAGAGCTCGACGGCAACCTGCTCACCATAGGTCGCGCGAGGACCGATGGAGTGTCGTTTCCGTCAGATGCGACGGCCTCGAGGGAACACGCCCTCCTTGAGCGACTCGACCACGGGTGGTGCCTCCGCGACACGGGATCGTCCAATGGCACCTTCGTCAACGGGCAAAGGGTCACCACCCAGTTCTTTCTCCGGCCTGAGGACGAGATAGCGGCCGGCGGGAACCGGATCGTATTCATGGTTCGCGGAGCGAACATCGATTCACCGGTGTCGTTGCGCAACCGGGCTGGTCATCGCGCACCACCGCGGTTTCCCCAGGACCTGTCAGCGGCATCAGCCGAGTTCGACTGGCTGGTGGACGATGTCACAATCGTCCACCATGCATCCGGCACAGGCGCCCGCAGCTTCACGTCCTGCCGCGCGAAGCGGCCTCCGCCTGTGAGGCGGCAGTTCGCCGACCGGGGCTCTTCACAGCCCGGGCACGCCACTGTCGTGGGTCAGGCGCGCGGCATTCAGCAGCGTAGTGAGAGGTATGGGGATGGCGGGAAAACCGTCCTGGCGTTCAGGGTTGAGCGGTACGACAATTCTGGAAACCGGCTTCGGCCGGTGCCCGTGCAACTGCGGGCGACCTGGTTCGATGGATCGCTCTGCGAGGGGGACGAGGTCAGGGTCACCGGTCGATGGAAGAATGGCACGCTCCACACGGATCGGGTGGAGAACATGACGACGGGCGCGGCCATAATGGTCCCGTCTTCAAAAGGGTGCCTAGGGTGCCTGATGGTCTTCCTCGTTGTCGTCGCCCTCGTGGCGATCCTGTTCGTCGTCTTTTTCGCGAGTTCCAATTTCCAGTAATACTCAGGGTGAGCCGGACATGAGCCGGGGAATGCCCAGGAGCAGGTGGATCAGAGTGAGCGGGAGTTTCGGGAGCGGGCAGATCGGAATAAGCGGGAATCCGATGAGAAGGTACTACATCCGTAGATCGTCCTCGGGTTTGACGGACGCAGCGGCATCGGATGCGTGATGGTCTGCGAGTGTCCTTACTCGCCTACGAGATGTATCTTAAGGAGAAATTCAGCCGGGACTTCTGGCGCTCTTAAGAGGCCTGGCGAATATATTTTCGACTCAGCCGCTGACGGGCTTCCAGTGCCAGGTGTTGCTGGGGTATCGGACGCACTTGTAGCGCTTGGTGTGAGCGGCGGCCCGCATGGAGTATCCGTAATCGTTGTACTGACGTTTTCTCACCGAGATCGACTCGGACATCAGGGCTTTCCCCGGCAGGAACAGGCACGCTCGTGCAGATACACGGATGAATATCAGGAACCCCAAAAAGAACGTGGAGCCGCCGGTAGAAGGGGTCTCACCACAAGATCCTCACACCGAGAAAGCTCCACGTGATCGCCTATCCTGCCATGCTCGACGTCTCCCGTGAACTGATCCGCTACGTCGGCCGCCTGCTACACACCGAACGCCGCCACCGCGGAACGCCCAAGAGGTCTCGGCGCCTGACCTGCTTCTCCCAGGCACTGTTCGCCCTGGCCTGGTTCCGCTCCAAGCCCAACCTCCGCCTGCACGGCATCGCGTTCGGACTGTCCCAGGCCACCGCCTACCGCTACCTACACGAGGCCATCGACGTCCTGGCCGATCAAGCCCCCGACCTGCACGAAGCCTTGGAACACGCCGCCGACCGCGTCCCCCACCTCATCCTCGACGGCAAAATCTTCGACACCGACCGCTGCCGCATGAAGACCACCAGCGTGAAAGGCGAAACCATCGACGCCTTGGTTCTCCGGCAAGACCGGCGACTTCGGCGGCAATGTCCAAGCCCTGTGCGAACCCGACGGCTTCCCCATCTGGACCAGCGACGTCGAACCCGGCGGTGTCGTCGACATCGAAGCCGCTCGCCGTCACGTGCTTCCTGCCGTCTACCCGTACGCCAAGGCCATGCCCGTACTGGCCGACCCCGGCTATCAAGGTGCAGGTCACGGCATCGTCGTGCCGTTCAAGCAACCCGCCGATGGCACCATGCTCAGCGTCGACAACCGCGACCGCAACGCCCTACAACGAGCGCTACGCAGCCTCGGCGAACGCGGCTTCGCCCTCCTCACCGAACGCTGGACGGCCCTGCAGCACACCACGCTCAGCCCCTAGCCGGATCGGCGAGCTTGTCCGCGCTGCACTCGTCCTCAGCCGGGTCTTCCTGATGGAGATCGCCGCTCGGACTCCCGGCGACGGCCTGCTGGCCCTCTACCACCTCTCGACGGGTGGAGAAGGTGTTCTTCCTCGATGACGCGGATCGCAGGCTGGTGAAGAGGTGCAGGGGTCCGCACAACCGGCTCGGCTATGCCGTTCAACTCACGACGGTCCGTTATGTCGGCAGGTTCCTGACGGATCCGTTGGACGGGGTGCCGACCGAGGTGATCGACTGCCTGGCCGAGCAGCTGGGGATCCAGGACGCGTCCTGCCTGAAGAAGTACGCGCAGCGGGAGGAGGCGCACCGCGAGCACGCCGGCCAGATCCAAAAGATCTTCGGGTTGAAGGACTTCGCGGACTGCGAGGGAGAGTTCGTGGCGTCGTTGGCGGCGCACGCGTGGAACTCCGGGGACGGGCCGACGGCGCTGTTCCAGTGGTCGGTGCGCTGGCTGCGGGAGAACGATGTGCTGTTGCCGGGGGTCACGACGTTGACGCGGTTGGTGGCACGGGAACGTGACGCGGCGACGCAGCGCCTGTACGACATCCTCGCCACGGGGCCGACGGACGAGCAGGTCCGCGGCATGGAAAGCCTGTTGGAGGTTCCGCCGGGCAAGAAGGTGTCGGAGTGAGAGCGGTGGCGGACCGGCCCGTCCAAGGCGTCCGGGCCCGGTCTGGTGAAGGCGTTGGCGCTGGTGGAGGAGATCCTCGCCTCGGGGCTGGGCCGATTGGAGCTGGATCCGTCGGTGCCGCAGCGGCGGCTGGTGGACCTGGCCAGGTACGGGCTGGGCGCCCGGTCGGCACAGATGAAGCGGCACCCGCATCAGCGGCGTATCGCCACGCTGGTGGCATCGGTGCGGCGGTTGGAGACCAAGACGATCGACGACGCGCTGGAGCTGCTGGATCTGCTGATGGTGACCGAACTGCTGGGCAAGGCGCAGCGGGAGGCCGACAAGCAGAAGGTGAGGCGGCATCCGAAGCTGGCCAAGGCCTCGGCCCGGTTGGCACTGGCGGTCGAGGTGCTGCTGGAGGCGGCCGAGATCGGGGACGAAGTCCGGCTGTTCGAGGTGTGGGAGATGATCGAAACCCAGATCCCGCGCAGGGAGCTGCGGGACGCGGTGGAGACCGTGAACGAGCTGGTGCCGCCGCCGGACGCCGACGATGACGGCGGATGGCGGGCGGAGATGGCCTCGCGGTATGCGACGGTGTCGGGGTTCGTGAAGGTGCTGACCGAGGTGATCGAGTTCGGCGCCAACCCCGAGGGCGGACGCGTCCTGGCCGCGATGACAGCGCTGCCGAAGGCGCTGGCTCACAAGCCGAAAGATCATTCAGCAATGCTGCTGTCCATGCGCTTCGTCGACGCCGAAGTGGTGACGGGCGTGTGGAAGCGCCTGGTGTTCGGGCACCCGGCCCGCAAAGACGGCCTGGCCGACCGCAACGCCTACGTCTTCTGTGTGCTGGAACAGTTCCACCGCAGGCTGAAGCGCCGTGAGATCTACGCGCCGGGCTCTTCCCGCTGGCGGGACCCCACCGCCCAGCTGCTGGAGGGCGATCGGTGGGAGGCGGTCAAGGACAGCGTGCTCACCGACCTGGGCCTGCCGGACGATCCCGCCGACCATCTGACCGAACTTGAGGACGTCCTGGACCAGACCTACCGGGTGGTGCGCGCGGGGCTGGCCGCCAACGATTCGGTGACCATCGACGACGCCGGGAAGATCCATGTCGCGAGTGTGAAGGCGATCGAGGAACCACCCAGCCTGGTGGACCTGCGCAAGCGCATCGAGGCGATGATGCCGCGGGTGGACGTCTCCGAGGCGATCCTGGAGGTCCTGCAGTGGTGCCCGAAGTTCCTGACCTCGCTGACCTCTCTGGCGGGCGGTCACTCGCACTTGGCCGACGTCGACGTGTCGGTGGCGGCCTGCCTGACCGCGCAGGCCCTGAACATCACCTACACACCGATCGCGGTCAAGGGGGTGCCGGCGCTGGAGCGACACCGGCTCGGCCATGTCGACCACACCTACCTGCGCGCGGAGAACTACGCCGCCGCCAACCCCTTTCTGGTCGCCAAGCAGGAGAAGATCGGCTTCGCCAAGGCCTTGGGTGGCGGGCTGGTCGCCGCGATCGACGGGATGCGGTTCGTAGTCCCGGTCCCGTCGGCCTACGCCCGGCCCAACCGCAAGTACTTCGGCCCGAAACGCGGCGTCACCTGGCTGAACATGATCAACGATCAGGCGTTCGGGATCGCGGCGAAGGTCGTGTCCGGCACCGACCGGGACTGCCTGCACGCCCTGGACGTCATCTTCTCCTCCGGCGAGGGCCGCCGCGCGGACGTCATCGTGACCGACACCGGCTCATACAGCGATCTTGTTTTCGGGCTGGCGCATCTGCTGGACCGTGAATACCGGCCGGCGCTGGCGGACCTACCGGACCAGAAGCTGTGGAAGACCTACTCCGACGTCGACTACGGGGCGCTGAACTCCCTGGCCCGCGGGGTGCTGGATCTGCGCAAGGTCCGCAAGCACTGGCCGGACATCATCCGGCTGGTGGCCTCGATTTACACCAGCGCGGTCAGCCCGTACGACGTGGTCCGGATGCTGCAGCGCGACGGGCACCCCACCGCGCTCGGTGAGGCCATCAACACCTACGGCCGCATCTTCAAGTCCCTCCACGTCCTGGCCCTGATCGATGACGAGGAACTCAGGAGAGACATCAAGGGCATCCGCAACCTGCAGGAAGGCCGCCACGCCCTGGCCGAGCGGGTCTTCCACGGCCGCAAGGGCCAGCTGTTCCACCGCTACTACGAGGGCCTCGAAGATCAGCTGGGAGCTCTCGGCATAACTGCCTCGTTCTGTGGAATACGACCTATATCGACGACGCTCTGACCCAGCTGCGCGAGCAGGGCTACCCGGTGAAGGACGAGGACGTCGCCCGGCTATCCCCGTTCATCTGCAAGCACATCAACGTCCACGGCCGCTACTCCTTCTACAAGCACGACTTGGCCGGCGGGCGCCGCCCCCTGCGCGACCCTGACCTGACAGACGACCAGGAGGACGAATGAGGGAGCGAGAGGTCAGCGAGGTTTGCGGCGTGCGGCGGGGTCGGCGTCGGCGGTGACCTGGGCGGAGGTCTGTTCGCCGAGTTGGACGTAGCGGCCGAGGCTGGCGAGGTGCTGGTGGCGGGATTTGGCTTGGAGCTCGGGGGCGGTGCGACCGTCGGCGGCCAGATGCTGGAGCGCGCTGTGCCGCAGTTGGTGGAGCGTCCAGCCGTTCTTGTGCGGATCGAGGGCGGCGGTCGCCGTCTTGAACAGGTACTCGGCCCGCGGGTAGGACAGCCGGCCGCGACCGGTCTCGCCGCAGATGTCGGCAGCCGCCGGGGCTCGCGGCCCGGAGGCGGGGGCACGCCGATCGGCGAGGAAAAGCGGTCCGCAGGTGCGGCCGCGCAGCAGCCGGGGCAGGAGACGGGCGGTGCCGGTGGCCCAGTGGACGTACTCGATCGCGCCGCCCTTGGAGCGAACACGGCCGCGCCGGAACTCCAGGTCCAGGTCCTCGATGTCGAGGGACAGGAGTTCCTCGGCGCGGGCGGCGGTCTCGTACAGCATCCGCCACAGCACCCGCTCGCGCAGGCCGTGCCGGTCGTCGGTGAACAGCTTGTCCAGCCGGGCGCGCGGGATCGAGCGGTCACCACGGCGGACGGGCTTACGGCGCTCCAGGCGGCGGGCGGGGTTGGTGGCGAGGATCTCCTGTCGCCCGGCCCAGGCGGTGAACGACGTCAGTGCCGACAGGTGCCGGTTCCAGGTCGCGGCCGCCGCACCGTCCCACCGGTCCATCACCGCGGCGTAGTCCTCGGCCGTCAGCACGGCGGCGGGCTCGTTCCCGGCGAGCGCCGTGAGGCGTGCGAGGGTCTCGGCGTAGCTGTCACGGGTGGTCTTGGTCTGGATGGAGTCGAGGTAGCGGTCAACGGCGGCTGCGACGCTCTCGCCGCCGACGGCACTGCGGCCCGGTTCGGCGGGCGGGGCGGGGAACTCGAGGATCGACACTCGGGGCCTCCCTTGCCGATGTGACACATAACGTTGCCGAGTCGGGTCCGCCCCGGCGGCCGGCGAGCTGGGCGTTCGTCCGGCCCGCGAGGTCAGTGTGACAGGTAATCCAAATTCTATGTCGCAGTGCGGATGTGCAGCTACCGTGGCCGGCGTGGATTCTCCACCCCGGCGGGCAAGGACCTCGCCACGAACGTGTGGTGCGTGCTGGACGCAGCCGGACTGGGCGGCCTGGATCTTCGGGTGCGGAGCGGCATCCTGCAGCAGTGAGCTATGACGTAGGCGGTCACGAGAGAATCCCCGTCACGGGTCCTCCTCTTGCTATGACGAACCCGCGGGCGCCGCTGTGACCGGCGCCGCCCGCGGGTTGATGGCTCATCGCAGATGTGCGAGATCCACGGCATCGGCCATCGCACGGTATCCCGCATCGCTGGGGTGCAGATGGTCGCCGCTGTCGTAGGCGGGGTCGAGCTGATCCTCGTCGGCGGGCGAGGCTAGTGCGCGGTCGAAGTCGGCCACCGCGTCGTACTCGCCGTTTCTGCGGATCCAGGTGTTGACCTCGTCGCGCTTGGCCTCGCTGAGCGGTGTGTAGTACCGCGAGCCCTTCATGGGCGGGATCGTCCCGCCGATGACGCGCAGGCCCTTGGCATGTGCCCGGCGGATCAGCTCGCGGTGTGCGGCGATGATCTCGGCGGCCGAGACCTCGGTGTGCGGTGCGGCCATGGGCTGACGCGCCACGCTCATGCCGATGTCGTTGACGCCCAGCAGGACGATCACCGTGCTCACGCCGGTGCCGAGGACATCACGGTCAAACCGGGTGGTGGCCTTGTCACCGAGCCAGGCGGAGTCGACGGTCAGGCGGTTGCCGCCGATGCCCTGATTCAGTACGGCACGCGGCCGGCGGGCAGCCACCAGCCGTTCTGCGAGCTCGTCGGGGTAGCGGTTGTCGGCACCGGGAGTGGAGCCGTAGCCGTCGGTGAGCGAGTCCCCGAACAGCGCTACGCCGTCGCGGCCCCGTGAGGCGCCCAGAACGTCGACGCCGGACAGGTAGTACCAGGACACGCTGGATTCGGTGAAGGCCGCTGAGCCCTGGTCGGCCACGTGGTTCCCCTCGGCGCGGAAGCTCGCGGCCATCGCCTGGGCGTGGTAGGTCGCCGGCCCGGTCGGCTTGGCGAAGTGCAGCGTGACCGTGAGCCGTTCCAGTGCCGAGACCGGCAGGGCCACCGGGTCGCTGACTAGCTCCGCGCCGGCCGGGATGGTGAAACTCGCCGCGCGTCCGGACGTCAGGCGCCGGAGCGATCCCGTCTTCACGGCGCCGCCGGCGAAGCTGCGGGCCACGGTGGCGGCGCTGACCGTCAGTGGGGCGGTGCCGTACGCGTTGGTCAGTCGGATCCGGATGGCGGCGCCGGGGACGGTGGTCCGCACCACCTGCCGGAGGGTCTGGCCCGCGAAGCCCTGCTCGGACCAGTTGGGGGTGAAGTTGGCGCCCGGGCGCTGGGGCGCGGCCGACCAGGCGGCTTTCCAGCCGAGCCCCGGCTCTGCCGAGGCGGGCTGCTGGGCGCCCAGTGTCGTGGCGAGGACCAGCGCCACGAGGATCCTGACGAAACGCACTAGCGATCTCCTCGTTGAGCTCGAACGGTGAGGGTGATGATCAGGACGAAGGCGAGGAAGGCCGTAAGCGTGCGGATGATGTTGAACATCTCCCACCGCTGGAGGATCTCGGCGTAGTCGGCCGGGGGCGTGCCGACGGCCCACACCTTGATCTGGCCGTTGATCGGCACGTTGCCGAACCGGGTGATCAGGAACGACAGCACGGCCAGCACGCTCGCCACCCCGGCCAGATAGCGCCGAGCAAGCAGGGCCAGGGCCAGCGAGCTCAGGGCGGCCAGCGCCATGATGGTCTGCATGACGGGGCCGTTCATGCGCATGAGGGCGGAGTGGAAGGTCAGCCGCACGTCGAGCGGCACCGCGTTGAAGGTGGTCGCGACGTTGACGGCGCCGTAGCCGAAGGCGCCCGCGAGCAGGCCGGTGGACAGCAGACAGAGTGCGGTGACGAGGCGGATCACCATGTCCGGGGCTCTCATGCGGCGGCAGCGCTCTCGATCTCGGCGAGCATCCGGGCCCGCTGCTCCATGGAGATGACGCGGCCACGGGTCACCACGGTGTGGATGCGGGTGGTGTTGCGGATGTCGGCCAGCGGGTCGGCGTCCAGGACCACCAGATCGGCGGCCTTGCCGGGCGCGACGGTGCCGATCGAGTCGTCCAGTCCGAGCAGCCGTGCCGGTTCCAGGGTGGCGGCCCGCAGCGCGCGCAGCGGCGACAGGCCGGAGCGCACGAGGTTGACCAGCTCGTCGTGCAGGCTGAAGCCGGGTACGACGAACGGCACGTCGCCGCCGTCCGTCCCCGCGACCACCGGCACTCCGGCCTCCTCCAGCTCGTTCACGAACGCCTTGCGGCGCTCGAACAGCGCGTATCGCTGGGCGGTGACCTCGGGCGTACGGCCCGCCTTGATGATGTTGGCCAGCGCCCACCGCCAGCCTTCGGCCACGGCGGCAGGCACGTACTTGAGCCGCCCGTCGTCCAGCACCTCGTCCGGCCGGTCCAGCACCTGGTAGACCGTCAGGGTCGGCACGACCCGGGTCCGGTTGCGCGCCAGCGTGGCCGGACGAACGACCGTCGCCCTGATCCCCTTGCGGATCATCGCATCCGAACGCCTCGACCACAGGAGCGGGCCCAACGGCGGGGCCAGCAGCACCCGGAGGGTGAACGGCTGCCGGAGGAGAGCATCCAGACTCGGGCCGCTACTGATCAACGCAAGCGAACCCACGAGGTCGGGACGTTGCTCGGCAAGCGCGGTGGCGACATAGCCGCCGCTGGAGTGCCCGGCCGCGGCGACGTGACGAAGCCCGAGGTCATCCAGCAGCGCCGCCACCTGGCCCGCCTGCGCGGGCACGTCATACGACGGCGCGGGCGGGGACTGACCGCAACCCGGCAGGTCAACGCGGATGACGTGATGGTGGCCGGCCAGCGCCGGGACCACCGGGCCCCAGAAGCCGCCCGAGGCCCCCGACCCGTGGATGAGCAACAACGGCGGCGCCTGCCGCGGGCCGTCATGGACCACGTGCATCCCATGCGAGTGCTCAATGTCGTATTCACTCATGCGGAGACTATGCACGGGCGGCCGAGCGTCAGTCTTGGACAAATGTTCCCGCGGAGTCGAAGGCCGACGGCCCGCCACCATCGTCTGGATCGACCCGGCCGACGCGCACGACAGCGACCTGACCCCCGAGTCGGCTCAGACCATCCACGCTTGGCTCCGGCGAGCCGGTTGTGCGGACCCCTGCACCTCTTCACCAGCCTGCGATCCGCGTCATCGAGGAAGAACACCTTCTCCAGCTCAGCTCGCGACGGCGCCCCGCAGAACCGCCCATACCTCGCCGCCTCGCCATCACTCAAGAAACCCTCGACCACCCGCCCGGCGTCCTGAAGGACGTCAACGTGAACTGGCCCGGTGTCACCGCCGAGTGGACCCCCGAAGGCGACTTCTGGCCGACTCCACGCCCCGGCGGCGCGGACGACGGGCCCGCGCTTCGGAGCGTGCTCGTGCTGAAGGAGTCCGGCAGCGTGCTCGGCGCGCTCCGCGAGTCTGACGACCGGGCCGTCACTTCCCTGTGCGACGCCCGGACGCCCGAGGAACTGGACGAGGTGGAGCGACGCGCCCGTGCCGCGATCTCCCTCTCGATCGGGTGAACGCCGGAGTCCGGCCCGCCAGGAGCGGGCCGGACCCCGATCGTCACGGCAGGATGGGCGTCCACTCCCGCAGTGACGCGATCTCGTACGCGTCGACCGCGGTGTAGGGGTCCGCTTTAAGGATCTCGCGGAGCTCCGCCTCGTCCGCCACCTCGTAGATGTGCAGCGCTCCGGTGTCGTCGGCCCACGGCCCCGCCGTGATCAGCCGCCCCTCGTCGAGCAACCTCTGAAGATGCCGGCGGTGCTCCGGTCGCACCTCCAGCCGCCTGGTCTCGTTCTTGAACGCCATCTCCAGCACGTATCTCGCCATGCCGAGTACTTTAAGGAGCGAGTCCCGGCCGGCGCCGCTCACTCGCCGCGTCCGCCCCCGTCCCGCGCGGCCCGTCCTCGCCGGAAGAATCGGCGCAATTGCTTGTATCCGGCTCCCAGCGCGTGCAATCCTTTCCACCTGAACGGGAGGTGAAGCGCGTTGGTCGACACGGTTTCGCGCATCCAGGAGTTCGCGTCCGCGGCTCGCGCGCACATCGACCTCTCGGTCCGGGTGGTCGGCGACATGCCTCCCCGGGTCCAGGCGCGCAACCGGTTCAGCGAGACGCTCCGCGAGACCGTGACCTGCTCCGACGACGGCGCGTTCCTCACTTCGTGGGGATACCGGCTTGGCACGGTGGAGTGCGTCGAGTCCGCCGCCGCCCGGCTCGCCTACCTCCTGGCCGCCCTCCCCGCCTGACAGCGGCCCACGGGTCCCCGCTGGGATTCGGGCCCGCGTTACCAGCCGTCGCGTGGAGCCTCAGTCGTAAGGGTGAGCGATCCCCCCGGCAAGGTCGTCCACGTCGATGCACCTGCGGTGGCGACCCGCCCGAGGCGTTCACGACCTCGAGCGGGACAGATGGTCAGAAGCCGTACGGGCCGGGGCAGGCGGTCAGATCTCGGCCAGGACCTCGATGTCTTCCGCCGTGACGTCGCGGGCCAACGCGAACGCCGCGACGGCCGCGGGGGTGCCGGGCGCGGCCTGGCGTGCCGCCTGGAGGCTGGCGGCGGAATCCCAGCGCCAGACGCCGACCCACGTCTCGTCGTCGAGCCGGCCGAGGCGCGCCTCGGTGAGTCCGGGGTGCACGGATCTGATCGCGGAGACCAAAGCGGCGTGCCGGGCCTGAACCTGCTCGGCGTCGGCGGGATCGGCCTGGAAGCGGGTGACGCTGATGATCGGCATTAGCTGGACCTTCTCTCTAGAGTTGACTTCTATCGAATGAATCTAGAGATAGACTCTAGCCATGAGCGATGTCAAGCGGCCGAACAAACGAGCGCAGAAAGCCGGGGAGACGCGCCGGCGCATCCTCGCGGCGGCGCTGGAACTGTTCGTGCAGGACGGATACGGCGCGACGAACCTGCAGGACGTCGCGGACAAGGCCGGGGTGGCGGTGCAGACGATCTACTTCGTCTTCGGCAACAAGCGCGCCCTGCTCAAGGAACTGGTCGACGTCACGATCGCCGGAGATGACGAGCCGGTGGCCACGATGGACCGGCCGTGGTACGTCGACGCGCTGGCCGCCGGCACCGCCCAGGACATGCTGCGCGCTTATGTCGCGGGCACAACCTCGGTCCTGGAACGGGTCGCGCCGATCAGCAAGGTGCTGGCCGGGGCGGTCGCGAGCGACCCCGAGGTCGCCGCGCTGTGGGCCCACGACGTCGATCCCCGGTACGTCGTCCAGCAGGGCGCGGCCAAGGCGCTTGCCGGCAAACCCGGCGTGCGAGCCGAGGTGCCCATGGAGGAGGCCGCCGACCTGCTGTACGGCCTGCTCAGCCCCGAGCTGTACCTGCTGTTCGTCCGCGAGCGCGGGTGGACGCGCGAGCGCTGGGAGCGATGGGCCGGCGAGACCCTCCGTGTCCAGCTCTGCTCCATGCGAGGTGACGCATGATGGACGGCGCCATCCTGAGCCCCGTCGCCCGCGTCCTCGGAGGGCGGCCTGAGATGTACGAGGACAACTGGTACGACGTCAAGGCCGTCATCCGACTGGAGGACCGCTTCGAGCCGTCGGCCCTGCAGGGCTTACAGGAGTTCTCCCACCTGGAGATCGTCTTCCAATTCGACCGGATCGACGAGGCGGCGGTGCAGAGCCGCCCCCGGCCGCCGCGCAAGAACCCCGACGGCCCGCTCGTGGGCGTCTTCGCGCACCGCGGGCCGTACCGGCCCAACCGGCTCGGCGTCTCGGTGT
Source organism: Microtetraspora sp. NBRC 16547 (assembly GCF_030268965.1). Taxonomy (GTDB): domain Bacteria; phylum Actinomycetota; class Actinomycetes; order Streptosporangiales; family Streptosporangiaceae; genus Microtetraspora. The sequence continues at coordinate 449,563 of NZ_BSSE01000002.1, forward strand.
GCCGGCTGCTGGCCGTCGATGGCCGCGACCTGCATGTGGCCGACCTGGACGCGCTGGACGGCACCCCTGTGCTGGACATCAAGCCCTATCTGGTCGAGTTCGCGCCCACCGACCCGGTCCGGCAGCCGGCCTGGGCCACCCATCTCATGCGCGAGTACTACAAGGCTTGATCAGGCTCGGCCGGCAGTACCTGCCGCAGCTCGGTGGCCAGCTCGACCAGGTGCCGCGCCGCCTCACCCTCGGCTCCCATCACCGTTTCACGATATCCGCGCCTGATGAGAGGTCGATGAGAACAGGACGGCCATCGCGGCGTTGTGACCGGGGATCCCGCTGACGCCTCCGCCGCGCCGGGCGCCCGCGCCGCACAGGAGGATCCGCTCGTGCCGCGTCTCCACGCCCCACGGCCCGTCCTGCGGGGACTCGGCGAACGGCCACGACAGGTCGCGGTGGAAGATGTGCCCGCCGGGAAGCCCGGCATCGCCCTCCAGGTCGAGCGGGGTCCGCACCTCCAGGCACGGCTCGCCCGACGGGGTCCGGAGCAGGCACTCCTCGAGCGGCTCGGCGAGCACCGCGTCGACTGACGCGAGCGTACGGCGCAACGCCTCCTCACGCGCGGCGTTCCGGGCTCCGTCGTCCGCCCCGGTGAACAGCCTGGCCGGCATGTGCAGGCCGAACAGCGTCATCGTGTGCGCGCCGGACTCCCGTAGCTCCGGCCCGAGGATCGACGGGTCCGTCAGCGAGTGGCAGTACGTCTCGGCCGGCGGCAGGTCGGGGATCCGGCCCGCCGCGGCCTGCGCGCGGGCGGCGGCGAGTTGCCCAGCCCCCTCGTTGACGTGGAAGGTGCCGCTGAACGCCTCCGCCGGATCCACGGAGGCGTCCCTGAGCCGGGGCAGCCGGGACAGCACCATGTTGATCTTCAGTTGGGAGCCCTCCGGGTGCTCCGGGGTCTCGCCCAGCAGCCGGGCCAGCACGGCGGGCGGCAGCGCGGCCAGGACGCGCCCGCCGGTGACCGTGTGCTCGGCGCCGTCGGGGTCGCGGAAGGTCACCTCGCCCGAAGGGTCGATCGCGAGCACCTCGGCGCCGCACCGGATCTCGGCTCCGGCGCTCCTGGCGGCGTCCGCGAGGGCGTCCGTGACGGCTCCCATGCCGCCGACCGGGACGTTCCAGTCGCCGGTCCCGTCGCCGATGACGTGATACAGGAAGCACCGGTTGGCCAGCAGGTCCGTGGCCGGGTCGGCGAAGGTGCCGATCAGGGCGTCGGTGAGGACCACCCCGCGCACCGTGTCGTCGTCGAAGCGCTCGCCGACCACCTCGCCGATGGGGCGTTCGAACAGGTCCCGCCACGCTTCCTCGTCGCCGACGATGTCACGCAGCGCCGTACGGCCCGGGAGGGGGTCGAGGAGGGTGGGCGCGACGCGCCGGGCGACGTGGGCGGTCATCGCGTAGAAGCGGCGCCACGCGTCGTGGTCCTTCGTCCCGCCGGTGACGGCGGCGAACGACGCCGCGGTGCGGCCCGCGTCCTCGCCGTCGACGAGGAGCCCGGTGTCCCCGGCCGGGGTGTACGAGGCGAAGCGGCGCCGCCGGAGCTCCACCCGGACGCCGAGCTCCTTGACGATCTTTCCGGGCAGCAGGCTGACCAGGTAGGAGTAGCGCGACAGCCGGGCGTCCACGCCGGGGAAGGCCACGGTGGAGATCGCGAGACCGCCGACGTGGTCGAGGCGTTCGAGGACGAGGACGCGGCGTCCCGCCCGGGCCAGATAGGCTGCGGCGACCAGGCCGTTGTGCCCGCCGCCGGCGACGACCACGTCATAGCGCGAGTGAGCCATCGTTCTCCAGGTATCGGCCGCCGGCCGGAGCCGGTGGGGTGCCGGACGCGGCGGATGGCGGGACACCTGCTCGCCGCGTGGCCGCACGTGAGGGGCACACTATCCGGGAGAGGCCACCGCGGCCACGTCGCCCGTGCCCACTTTCCCGCGGTTTCGTTGGCTGATCATGCGGTGGACGACCATGAGTGATACGTATAGGTTTGTCCATTTGTAACCTTTTCAAGAAACTACTCGGGAGAGTCATGCTCAAGGTCGTGCCGTCGGAGGAAGTCGCCGAAGCCCTGGCAGACGGAAGGCCCGTCGTTGCGCTGGAGTCGACGATCATCTCCCACGGGCTGCCGCAGCCCCGCAACCTGGAGGTCGCGCTCGAGCTCGAGGAGATCGTGCGGGGCACGGGGGCCGTTCCGGCGACGGTCGCGGTTCTCGACGGTGTGCCGCGCGCCGGGCTGGACCGTGCGGGCCTGGAGCGGATCGCGACCGAGCCCGGCCTGCGCAAGCTCGGCTTCCGCGACCTCGCCCCGGCCGCCACGCTGAAGGTCAGCGGCGCCACGACCGTGTCCGGGACCTCGTTCCTGGCCGCCAGGGCGGGCATCCGTGTGTTCGCGACCGGCGGGCTCGGCGGCGTCCACCGCGGCTGGACCACCGTCCAGGACGAGTCGGCCGACCTCGACACGCTGAGCCGTACCAGGATCACGGTCGTCTGCGCGGGCGTGAAGTCCATCCTGGACGTGCCGGCCACGCTGCAGCGGCTGGAGACCCGGCAGGTCACGGTCGTCGGATACCGGACCGACGAGTTCCCCGGCTTCTACCTGCACACCTCGGGCGAGCCCGTCGACTGGCGGATCGAGACCGCCGCCGAGGCCGCCGGCATCATGCGGGCGCAGGACCTGCTCGGCGGCCCGGAGACGGCGCTGATCGTGGCGAACCCGGTGCCGGTCGCCGACCAGCTCGACCCCGCGCTGCACGACCGCGTGCTCGCCGAGGCGCTCCGGGCCGCCGACGGGCAGGACGTCACCGGACAGGCCATCACGCCGTTCCTGCTGGAGTACCTGGTCAACGGGACCGAGGGCGCCTCCCTGGAGGCGAATCTGGCCGCTGTGCGCGGAAACGCCCGTCTCGCCGGCGAGATCGCGGCATCCTGGTCCCGGGAGGACTGACGTGGGAGGCCTACTGGTGATCGGCGACGTCGTCACCGACGTCGTGGCACTGCACGGGCAGCCGGTCGCCACCGGCACCGACACCGCGGCCGACATCGTGCTGCGTCCGGGCGGCTCCGGGGCCAACACGGCCTGCTGGGCCGCCCGTCTGGGCGCGGACACGCGGCTGCTGGCCCGGGCCGGATACGACACCGGCGAATGGCACCGCGCCGAGCTGGTCAAGGCGGGGGTGCGGCCGCATCTCCGGATCGACCCGGAGCGGCCGACCGCCGTGGTCATCGCCATGGTCGACCTGAGCGGCGAGCGCTCCATGCTCACCAACCGGGGCGCGGGCCGACACATCGGCCCCGCGGACTGGTCGCCGGCCCTCCTCGAGGGTGTCACGCACCTGCACCTGTCGGGGTACACGCTGTTCGAGCGGCCGGGCCTCGAACTCGCCGGGCTCGCCATGCGCGAGGCCGCCGGGCGCGGCGTGGCCGTCAGCATCGACGCCGCGTCGACCGGTTTCCTGCGCGACTTCGGGCCGGACCGCTTCATCCGGGAGACCGCCACCGCGCGGATCATCATCCCGAACCTCGACGAGGCGCTGCTGCTCACCGGTGAGACCGTCCCGGAGCGGGCGGCCACGGCCCTCAGCACCGCGTACGGCACCGCCGTGGTGAAGCTGGGGGCGAAGGGAGCCCTCCTCGCCAGGAACGGCGAGATCGTCGCGAGGGCCCCCGCGATCCGGGCCGAGGCGGTCGACTCGACGGGCGCGGGCGACGCGTTCGCCGCCGGATTCCTCGCCGCGCTGCTGTCCGGGCTCGCCCCCGAGACGGCGCTGGAAAATGGTTGCCGGGCTGGTGCCGCGGCGGTCGCGCAGGTCGGCGGCCGTCCCCCGGTCGCGGAAGGGACCGGCCGGGCGACCGGTATCGCCCAGGAGCTTTACCCTATTGACGCCGATTGATAGCTTGCGGCGTAAGCTGCACCATTAGCAACATGCGTCACTCTCGGGAGGGTGCGGTCATACCGATGGACGCCGAGTCAACGATCTGCCTGAGTGATCTGGTTCCCGCCCTTCGCTGGACCCGTGCCCAGCAGGTCGCCGAAGTTCTGGCCGACCCTCGCCTGCCCGCGGGCTGGTGGGGCTCCGTCGCGCTCGGCCGAGCCCTCGGCGTGACCGGAGTGGACTGGCTCTGCGAGCGGCTGGCCCGGCTCGCCGCGAGCCGCTGGGATCATCTCGCGCTGACCGACTTGCTTCCCGCGATCCAGGTCCACTCCGTCGATCCCACCCTCCCCGGTTGGCAGGAACCCGCCCGCTCGGCGGTCACCGGGTTGGGCGGCTGGCACCGTCTCCGCCGGCTCACGCCGGGGGACCTGCAGAGTCCCTCGGCGCCCGCCTCTCCCGAGGCCGTCCTCGCGGTCGTCTTCCGCGAGATCTTCACCCATCTCCAGCTCCCGGTGACCGCCGCCGATACCGCCGCGCCCGTCCCGCCGTCCGCACCGGCGCCGGACGCGGCGGCCGCATCGGTGCCCGCACCGGCCTCCACGGCAGCGGCTCCGGCGGCTCCGGGCCAGCCGACGCCGGGCCAGCCGACGCCGAGCCAGGCGGCACCGGGCCACGCGGGGGCACCCGCGCCGGCGGCGGCCGAGCGGGCCGCGCAGACCAGCCCCTCACCCGCGCTTCCCGGTCCCCTGCCCGCGCCAACTCCTGGGCCGACTCCCGGGCCCACCCCCGGGATGTCCGCCCCTCCCGCACTGCCACTGCCCGCCCGGCAGGCTCCGGGGGCCCAGGGGGCGCCCGCCGGCGCTCCGACCGCGCCCGCCGCCCAACCCGCCGCCCAACCCGCCGCGGCGCCTCCCCCCGCGCCCGCGCCGAGCGACTACCCCATGGTCGGTCTCGTGGAGCAGCTCTTCAGGGACTGGGACCCGCTCTCCAAGGCCGTCGCCGCCGAGCGGCTGTTCGCGGCCGAGCCGGTCAGCCTCCGAGCGCTCGCCCACCGTCTCAACGTGGACCGCGAGATCCTCTCCCAGGCCCAGCGGGCCGTGGAGGAGCGGGTGCTCATGTGGCTGCGCTCCCCCGACTCCGCCGCGCTGACCGGCCACATGTTCGGTCTCACCGAATGGCTGGGCACCGCCGCGACCCAGGAGCAGCTGATCGCCGCGGACCCCGCCCACCCCATCGAGGTTCCCTCGCTGGGCACGCCTCTCTGGCGGGTGCTGGTCACGCTGATGCCCGACCGCCGCCTCCAGGAAGGCTGGCTCGTCGTCGGCGACCTCGGCGGCCTGCGGGACAGGACCCGGCAGCTTCTCGCGGCCAGGACCGCGGACACCGACGTCGTCGAGCTGCTCGGCCAGCTCGGCATCCGCCCGCACTCGGCCAAGGCGTGGCTGGACGCGCTCCCCAAGGAGCAGCCGCGTCCTGAGCAGCGGCCCGCGCCCGCCGCGCCGAGCGAGCCCAAGCCGCTCCCCCGCCGCACTCCCGGCGCGAACCACCACCAGCGGGGCGGGGTCCCGGTGCCCTCGCAGGCCGGCAACGGGCCCGACCCGGCGACCGCCCTGGCCGCGCTCAACGCGCTCACCGGCGCCGCCGCGCCGCGCCCGCACCTGGTGCCGAGCCCGCGCAGCACGCCCACCAGCCCGTCCTCCGACCCGCGCCGCTGGCAGCGCATCGACGTGACGAGCGGCCACCTGCGCGGCGAGCCCGTCGCCGTTCCCGAGGGGTACGCCGCCCAGCTCGGCATGCGCCCGGGCACCCTGCTGTCGGTCACCGGCCCCGGCGACAACGCCGTGGTGCTGGTCTGGCGCGACCAGCAGCCGGTCTTCGACTCGCTCCAGCCCGTGCTGATGCGGCTGAACGCGCGGCCGGGGGACTCGGTCTACGTGACCGTGGACGGCTACCGCCTGGACGCCCAGCTCACGTCGTGATGTCCCGCCTCGCCGCCGCGACGCTCGCACCCGCGACCGTCCGGACGTTCTGAGCGGCCCCTCACGCCCGGGATGGCGCGCAGGCGCCCGGGAGGCGGCAGATCTTCGCCGCCATCGCGCGGGCGTCCTTCACGAGCGGACGGAAGCGCGAGGGCAGGAGGCGTTTGGTCGCGTCACCGGTCCGGACGTAGGTCGCGAGCGCCGCGCCCTTCCTGACGACGACGTAACGGACACTGCCCTCGGCGAACCAGGCGCCCCCGCGGAGCCCCTCGTCCCCGATCCTCGTGCTCACCGCCCGGTAGGAGTAGGCGGTGAGGTGCTTGCCGCCCGCGGCGCATCGCTTGAGATCGGCGCGCAGCGTCCGCATGGCGGCGCGGGCGGACTTCTCATCGCGGTAGAGCACGACCTGTTCGGACAGGGAGTTGTTCTCCATCGAGTAGGTGATGGTCCGGGCCGCGGCGCGGTTCGCGGCGCCCGGCTTCCCGGCGCAGGGGTTCAGCTCCAGGGGCGCGCTGAGGTCGTCGCTGATCTCCCATTTCTGCCACGGCATGGCCGGCTTCTTGGCCTTCGCCTCGTACAGGAGGAAGCCGCTGGGAAGGCCCGCCGCTGCCGCCGCTGCCGCCGCGGCGCCCGCTCCACCGACTCCACCGACTCCACCGGTTCCGACGGCGAGACCGGCCGTCATGACCGCACCCAGTGTCACCGTGGTTAACATTCGTCGCATTTGATCATTTTACTGAAATGACCAGTTTGCAAGGAGGTGCGATCATCCGCGCGGGGGCGTGAGCATCTTCCGGTAGTACGTGGCCGAGACGTCGAAGCCGAGCGCGCTGAAGAATCCCGCGGCGCGGCGGGTGGCGAGCGCCATGTATCCGGCCCCGCGCGAGCGGGCCCAGGTCTCGAACTCCTCGAGGAGCCTGCGGCCGATGCCGTGGCGGCGGTAGTTCCGTTCGATGATCGCCTCCTCCGCCCAGGCGACCGGCCCGTTGGCGAAGAGCGTGAGATGCGTGAAGCCGAGGAGATAGCCGCGGACCGTCCCGTCCACGGTGGCGACCAGGAGCAGCGCGTCCTCGTTCCGGAGCAGCTGCGGCAGCGCCGCGTCGAAGGCGGCACGTTCCGGGCGGAACGACAGCGCGAACTCGCGCGCGAGCGCGAAGATCTCGTCCGCGTCGCTCTCTTCCGCCTTCCGGAGCCGGAGATCACCAGACGTCATGGGTAGGACTCTAGATTTACCGGGGCGAATACGTCCATCGCCCAGTCAAACCCGACGATCATCCGGTCTCGCCGGAGCGCCGGCCCGGCCCGGCCCGGAGAACCACGGGCCGGGCCGGAACGGCACTCAGGCCAGGGTGATGGTGTCGCCCTCGGAGGAGATGGCGACCTCGGTGAGGGCCTTCCTCGCCGGGCCGCTCTTGGGAGAGCCGTCCGCGATGGCGAATTTCGAGTTGTGGCAGGGGCACACGATCATGCCGTCCCTGACCCGCTTCACCGGGCACCCCTCGTGGGTGCAGATGGCGCTGTACGCCTTGAAGGTCCCGGCCTCGGGCTGGACGACCACGACCTTCTCGGCGCTGACGATCACGCCGCCACCGACCGGGATGTCTGACTTCTTGGCCAGCGCACCGGCCGGCGCCGGGTTCGCCTCCCCGGCGCCCGCCGCCTTTTCACCGGCCGCCGCGCTTCCACCGGTCGCCGCACTTCCACCGCCCGCGGCCTTTTCGCCGACCGCGGGCGCACCGCCGGAGGCCGTATCGGTGCCGGAGGACGAGCACGCCGCGACCGCGGCGCCCACCCCCGCGAGGGCGGCCGCGCTCAGGGCGTGACGGCGAGTGACGTTCTTGTCCAAGGTGCTGCCTTTCTCGGGTCGGGTCTCCACCCAACCAGTACCACCAGGTCAAATCCGTCACCCCGGAGGCTTTTCTAAGAATTTATTAAGCACCTGGAGTGACAACCGGCGGCACCGCCGCGCCGAGCTCAGGACCCGGGGATGCCCAGCTCGCGGGCGATGAGCATCCGCTGAACCTCGCTGGTGCCCTCGCCGATCTCCAGGATCTTGGCATCCCGGTAGAAGCGGCCGACGGGGTACTCGTTCATGAAACCGTACCCGCCGAAGATCTGGGTGGCGTCGCGCGCGTTGTCCATGGCGGCGTTCGAGGAGACCAGCTTCGCGATCGCCGCCTCCTTCTTGAACGGCTGCCCGGCGAGCATCCGCTCGGCCGCGTGATAGTACGCGAGCCGCGCGGTGTGCGTGCGCGCCTCCATGTCAGCGATCTTGAACTGGATGGCCTGGTACCGGTTGATGGCCCGGCCGAACGCGACCCGCTCCCCGGCGTAGCGCAGGGACTCGTCCACGCAGCCCTGGGCGAGCCCGACCGACAGCGCGGCGATGGCCACCCGGCCCTCGTCGAGCGTCTGGAGGAACTGGGCGTAGCCCCGGCCGCGCTCTCCCAGGAGGTTCTCCTCGGGGACCCGGCAGTCGCTGAAGGACAGCTCGCGGGTGTCGCTGGCCGACCAGCCGACTTTGGAGTACTTCTTCGACACGGTGAACCCGGGCGTCCCCGACGGCACGAGGATGGTGCTGATCTCGGGCACGACCTTCCCGCCGCGCTCACGGTGGCCGGTGATCGCGGCGACGCCCACGACACCGGTGATGTCGGTCCCCGAGTTCGTGATGAACGCCTTGGTCCCGTTGATCACCCACTCGCCGCCGTCCAGCGTCGCCGTCGTGCGCATCCCGCCCGGCACGTCCGACCCGCCGCCCGGCTCGGTGAGGCCGAACGCGCCCAGCATCTCGCCCGTGGCCAGCCTCGGCAGCCACCGGGCCTTCTGCTCGTCCGTGCCGAACCGCAGGATCGGCATCGCTCCCAGCGACACCGCGGCCTCCAGCGTGATCGCCACGGAGGAGTCCACCCGCGCCAGTTCCTCCAGCGCGAGGCACAGGGCGAAGTAGTCGCCGCCCATGCCGCCGTACTCCTCCGGGATCGGCAGCCCGAACAGCCCCATCGCGCCCATCTTGGCGACGATGTCGTACGGGAACTCGCACCGTTCGTAGTAGTCGCCGATGACCGGGGCGACCACCTCACGGGCGAACTGCCCGACCGACTCGCGCAACTGCGCGTACTCATCCTTGAGCATCTCGCACTCCTTCTCACGCCTACTGATCGCGGTCGCCGCTTCTACCTGGGCCCCAGGGCCTGGACGACGCGGGACGCGCTCGGACGGCCGAGCCTCCCCGCGAGCCAGACGCTGGTCTCCACCAGGGACGTGAGATCCACGCCCGTCTCCACGCCAAGGCCGTCCAGCATCCACACCAGGTCCTCGGTGGCGAGGTTCCCCGTGGCGCTCTCGGCGTACGGGCAGCCGCCCAGGCCGCCCGCCGAGGCGTCCACCACCGTGATCCCCTTGGTGAGCGCCGCGAAGGTGTTCGCCAGCGCCTGGCCGTACGTGTCGTGGAAGTGCACGGCGAGCCGCTCCGGCCCCACCCCGGCCGCCGCGAAGCCGTCGAGCAGCGCCGCGACGTGGCCGGGGGTGGCGACCCCGATCGTGTCGCCGAGCGACAGCTCGAAGCAGCCGAGGCCGAGAAGCCGGACGCCCGCCCGCACGACCTGCTCGACCGGGACCGCGCCCTCCCAGGGGTCGCCGAAGCACATCGAGAGGTACGCCCTGACCCGCAGCCCGTGGTCGAGCGCGCGCTCGACCACGGGGGCGAACATGTCGAACTGCGACTCCATCCCCTGGTTGAGGTTCCGCCGGGCGAACGTCTCGGTCGCGCTGCCGAAGATCGCTATCTCGGTCACGCCGCGCTCCAGCGCCCGGTCCAGCCCCCTCTCGTTGGGCACGAGAACGGGGTAGCGGACGCCGGGCGCCGGCTCCAGGAGGTCCAGCAGCTCCGCCGCGTCGGCGAGCTGGGGCACCCACTTCGGGTGCACAAAGCTGGTGGTCTCGATCCTGGTCAGGCCCGCACGGGCGAGCCGGGCGACGAACTCCGCCTTGACCTCGACCGGGACGATCGTCGCCTCGTTCTGCAGCCCGTCCCGCGGGCCCACCTCATGGACGGCGACCCGGGCGGGCAGCCCGTCCAGGGCGTACGTCCCGTATCCCGCCGCGTCTCTTCCTGCGCCTCTTTCTGCGCCGCTTCCCGGGGCTCTTCGCGCCGATCCCGCCGTCATGGCGTGCTCCCATCGGGTTCCACCCGAGCCAGGACGCCGTCGAGCTCGACGGCCTGGCCGATCCTGACCGAAAGCTCGGTGACGACGCCGTCCACCGGGGCCGGCACCGAGTGCTCCATCTTCATCGCCTCGACCACGACGAGCGGCTGGCCCGCGCGCACCCGGTCGCCCGCCGCCGCCTTGACCACGAGCACGGTGCCGGGCATCGGGCTGCGGACCACGCCGTCGGCCCCTCCGGCGCCGCGCGTGCGGTCGCCGGGGTCGCCCAGCTCGTGCCGGACGATCGGCCAGGCCATGCCGTCGCGTCCGAGCCAGAGGACGCCGCCGTCCCGGCCCGTGCCGTCCCAGGCCGTGACGTACCGCCGGGTCACGCCGTCGAGGTCGATCGCGATCTCGCCCTCCGCCGGGCGCGTCAGCGCGGCCCGAAGTGAATGACCGCTAACTTCCGCCTCGGCGTCATCGGCCAGGCCACGCACCCGGACGTCGACGACCGCGCCCCGCGACTCCAGCCGGTAGCCGGTCCACGCCCGCTCACCGATCCGCCAGCCGTCCGGGACGTCCCAGGGATCGCCCGCCCCGAGACCTGACCCCTGACCTGAACGGAAGACCAGCGCGGCGGCCACCAGGGCGTCCAACGGCAAGGGCTCGGCGGCCAGGCAGCCCTCGGGCCCCTCGTCCTGGAGCAGGCGCTCGACCAGGCCCGTGTCCAGCCTCCCGGCGACGACCTCGGGCCGGGCGACCAGCCCCCGGAGGAAGCCGATGTTGGTCGTCACCCCGAGGATCGCCGTGGACGCCAGCGCGTGGTCGAGGGCGCGCAGCGCGCCGGGCCGGTCGGGCGCCCAGGCGACGACCTTCGACAGCATCGGGTCGTAGTCGCCGCCCACGACCATGCCCTCGGCCAGGCCCGAGTCCACGCGTACGGCCCGGCCCTCGCGGGGCTCGCGCAGCGCCAGCACCCGGCCTCCGGAGGGCAGGAAGCCCCGCGCCGGGTCCTCCGCGTACACGCGGGCCTCGACGGCGTGGCCGTCCAGGCGCACGTCCTCCTGGCCGAACGGCAGGAGCTCTCCCGCGGCGACCCGGACCTGCAGCTCGACGAGGTCGAGCCCGGTCACCATCTCGGTCACCGGGTGCTCGACCTGGAGCCGCGTGTTCATCTCCATGAAGTGGTACGGCGGCCCCGCCTCACCCGGCCCTGCGTTCGCCGGCCCCGTGTTCGGCAGCCCCGTGTTCGGCAGCCCCGTGTCACCCGGGCCGCTCCCGGACTCCGTGCCCTGGACGATGAACTCCACCGTGCCCGCGCCGACGTAGCCGACGGCCCGCGCGGCGTCCACGGCCGCCGCGCCCATCCGCGCCCGGGTCACGGGGTCGAGCAGCGGCGAGGGGGCCTCCTCAATGATCTTCTGGTGCCGCCGCTGGAGGCTGCACTCGCGCTCGCCCAGGTGGACGACGTTCCCGTGCGCGTCGGCCATGATCTGGATCTCGATGTGCCGGGGGTTCGCGACGAACCTCTCGACGAGCAGCGTGCCGTCCCCGAACGCGGCGAGCGCCGTACGACGGGCCGACGCGATCGCCTCGGGCAGCTCGGCCGCGGACCGCACCAGGACCATGCCCTTGCCGCCACCGCCGGCCGACGGCTTGATCAGCACGGGGAAACCGATCGCGTGGGCCGCCTCGGCCAGGTCGTCGGCGGGCTCCGCTCCTCCGGGGACCACGGGCACGCCCGCCGCCGCGACGGTGGCCTTCGCCCGGATCTTGTCGCCCATCGCCTCGATCGCGGTCGGCGGCGGCCCGATGAACACCAGGCCGGCCTCCGCGCACCGCCGGGCGAACGCGGCGCTCTCCGCGAGGAACCCGTACCCCGGGTGGACGGCCTCCGCGCCCGTCTGGAGCGCGGCGGCGATCACCCCCTCGACGTCGAGGTAGCCGCCCGGCAGCCTTACCGCCAGGTCGGCCTCACGCACGTGCCGGGCGGCCCGGTCCGCGTCGCTGTGCACGGCGACCGGACGGACGCCCATCGCCCTCAGCGTGCGGATGATCCTGACCGCGATCTCACCGCGGTTGGCGATCAGCACGGACCCGAACACCCCGTCACCTCCTCTTCACGATCTCTTCACGATCACCCGAATCACCCGAGCTCTTCACGATCACGCGGCTCACATCCGGAAGACGCCGTAGCCGACGGGGTCGAGCGGGGCCCCCGCCGCCGCGGACAGGGCCAGGCCGAGGACCGTGCGGGTGTCGACCGGGTCGATCACCCCGTCGTCCCAGAGCCTGGCGGTGGAGTAGTAGGGGTTCCCCTGGCGCTCGTACTGGGCGCGGATCGCGTCCTGGTCGGCGTCTCCCACGGTCGAGAGCACGTTCGCCGCCTGTTCGCCGCCCATGACAGAGATGCGGGCGTTCGGCCACATCCACAGGAAGCGCGGCGAGTACGCCCGCCCGGCCATGGCGTAGTTGCCCGCGCCGAACGACCCGCCGATGATCACGGTGAACTTCGGCACCCGCGCGCAGGCGACGGCGGTGACCATCTTCGCGCCGTGCTTGGCGATGCCGCCCGCCTCGTACGCCCGGCCGACCATGAAGCCGCTGATGTTCTGCAGGAACACGAGCGGGATCGACCTGCGGTCGCAGAGCTCGATGAAGTGCGCGCCCTTCAGCGCCGACTCGGAGAACAGGACGCCGTTGTTCGCGACGATCCCCACGGGATGCCCGTGGATGCGGGCGAACCCCGTGACCAGCGTGGAGCCGTACTCCGCCTTGAACTCGAGGAACCGGCTGCCGTCCACGATCCGCGCGACGACCTCCCGCACGTCGTACGGCGTCCGCGTGTCCTGCGGGACGATGCCGTACAGCTCCCGGGGGTCGCAGGCGGGCGGCTCGGCGGGGGCGGTCTCCCAGGACCTGGCCGTGCGCGGCGGCAGCGTGGCGACGATGTCGCGGACGATGCGCAGCGCGTGGGCGTCGTCCTCGGCGAGGTGGTCGGTCACGCCGCTGGTCCTGGCGTGGACCTCGCCGCCTCCGAGCTCTTCCGCGGTGACGGTCTCACCGGTCGCGGCCTTCACCAGCGGCGGCCCGCCCAGGAAGATCGTGCCCTGGTTCCTGACGATCACTGCCTCGTCGCTCATCGCCGGGACGTACGCGCCACCCGCCGTGCAGGACCCGAGGACGGCCGCGATCTGCGCGATGCCGCGCGCGGACATGGTGGCCTGGTTGTAGAAGATCCGCCCGAAGTGCTCGCGGTCGGGGAACACCTCGTCCTGCTTCGGGAGGAAGGCGCCGCCCGAGTCGACGAGGTAGACGCACGGCAGGTGGTTGTCGAGGGCGACCTCCTGGGCCCGCAGGTGCTTCTTGACGGTGACGGGGTAGTACGTCCCGCCCTTCACCGTCGCGTCGTTGGCGACGACGACCACCTCGCGGCCGGACACCCGCCCGATGCCGGTGATGATGCCCGCGGCGGGCGCCTGCCCGTCGTAGAGGCCGTCGGCCGCGAGCGGCGACAGTTCGAGGAACCTGCCGCCCGGGTCGAGCAGCGCGTCCACCCGGTCTCTGGGCAGCAGCTTGCCCCGGGCCACGTGTCGCTCCCTGGCGCGCGGCGGTCCGCCCTCCGCGGCGACGGCCAGCCGTTGCCGCAACTCGGCGGCGAGCCGCTCGCCCGCCTCCGCGTTGCGCTTGTACGGCTCGCCGCCCGGATCACAGGCGCTCCGCAGCACCGGCCACGGGTTCGGCTCCATGCCGACCACCTCCGGCGAGTTAATGCCCACTAACATCACCCCCGGATGTTAGTCATCATTAACCGGCTCGTCTACCATTGCGTCTCGTGACGGCTCCCCGTACCCCTACCCGCAACAGGCGCGCCGAGATACTCCGGGCGGCGGCCGAACTTTTCGCGGCGCGCGGGTTCCACGGGGTGTCCATCGAGGACATCGGCTCCGCCGTCGGCGTCTCGGGCCCCGCGATCTACCGCCACTTCAGCGGCAAGGAGGCCCTGCTCAGCGAGATCCTGATCGACATCAGCGAACGGCTGCGCGAGCAGGGCGCCCGCCTGGTCACCACGTCCGCCCCCTCTCCACCGGACGGCCCCGCCGGAGACGGTCCCCCCGAGAGCGCGTACGCCACGGCCGCACTGGACGCGTTGCTCCGCGGTCACATCGACTTCGCGCTGACCAATCCGGCGCTCATCCGGGTCCACGAGCGGGAGCTGGACAACGTGCCCGAGTCGGCCCGCCGCCGGATCCGCCGCCTCCAGCGGCTCTACGTCGAGGAGTGGGTGACGGTGCTCAGCGAGCTCTACCCCACCTGCCCTCCGGCCCGGCTGCGCGCCGCCACCCACGCTGTCTTCGGGCTGCTCAACTCCACCCCGCGCAGCGCGGGCGAGCTGCCGCCGGACGCCATGGCCCCGCTGCTGCGCGGCATGGCCGTCGCCTCCCTGGCCGTGCTGGGGTGACGCCGGTCAGGCGAGGAGCTTGCGGGCGGCCTGCTCGATGTCGCTCTCGGACATCAGCACCGTGTCGGCCGCCGCGCCCAGCGGGATGAAGCTGTCCTGCGAGGTGACCCGCGCGATCTGCCCGGTGAACCCGCCCTCGATCAGCGCGGTGATGACGCTCTCGGACACGCCGCCGCTGCGCCGGGTCTCGTCGGCGATCAGCACCTTGCCGGTCAGCTCGGCGGCGCGGAGCAGGTCATCGACCGGGAGCGGGGACAGCCAGCGCAGGTCGAGCACCCGGCAGCTCATCTCCTCGGCGGTGAGTCTGACCGCCGCCCGCAGGCTCATCCGCACGCCGTTGCCGAAGGTGACGATGGTCAGGTCGCGGCCGTCGCCGTAGGAGCGGGCCCGGCCGATCGGGACGTGCGTCTCCGCCCAGCGGGTCGGCGGCGCGTACGGCGCGAGCCAGCCGCCGTCGCCCTCGTCGAACAGGTCGCGGGTGTGGTAGAGCGCGATGGGTTCGAGGAAGACGCACACCCGGCCGTCGGCCCGCGCGGCGGCGAGGCAGGTGCGCAGCATGGACGCGGCGTCGTCCGGCCGCGCGGGCGAGGCCACGACCACGCCGGGGATGTCGCGCAGCGCGGCGACCGAGTTGTCGTTGTGGAAGTGGCCGCCGAAGCCCTTCTGGTAGGCGTATCCCGGGACGCGGACGACCATCGGGTTGCGGAACGCCCCCCGCGAGAAGAACTGCAGCGACGACGCCTCGCCGCGGATCTGGTCCAGCGCGTTGTGGAGGTAGGCGAGGTACTGGATCTCCGGGACCGGGAGCAGCCCCGAGACGCCGGAGCCAAGGGCCAGCCCGAGGATGGACTGTTCGTCCAGCAGCGTGTCGAAGACCCGCTCGGCACCGAACTTCCGCAGCAGGCCGCGGCTGACGCCGTAGACGCCACCCTTCCTGGCGACGTCCTCGCCGAACAGCAGGACGCCGGGGTCCAGGGCCATCTCGTCGGCGAGCGTCCGGTTGATCGCCTGGGCGAGCGTGAGCCCGCCCTCCTGCTCGGGCAGCGCGCCGAAGACCCGCTCGCGTACGGCGGAGGCGGCGGCCCTGGCGGCCTCCGCGGCCACCCGCCTTGGCGTGGCGGGGGCGAGCGGGGCCATCACCTCGTGCGCCGACGTGAGGCGGGGCCGCCGGGTGCACTCCATCGCCAGCTTGAGGACGTGCTCGCGCTCCGCCTCGTAACGCGCGATCAACTCGTCCGGCTCAGCGAGACCGCCCTCCACGAGCAGCCGCGCCGTCCCGAGGAGGGGGTCGCGCTCCAGGTCGGCGGCGATCTCCTTGCGGGTCCGGTAGGCGATCTCGACGTCGGAGCCGGCGTGACCCATCAGGCGGACCGTGCGCATGTGCAGGAACGCCGGGGCGCGGGTGGAGCGCACGTGGTCGGCGGCGGCACGGGCCACGTCGTGGATGTCCGCGAGGTCGCACCCGTCGGCCTGGAAGTACGTCAGCAGGGGGTGCTTGGCCGCCTCGACCCAGCCCTGCGGGGTCCGCACGCTGATCCCCAGGCCGTTGTCCTCGCACACGAACAGCACGGGGAGCTGGAGGCCGCGGAACCTGGCGTAGGCGGCGGTGTTGAGCCCGCTCAGCGCCGACGCGTGGTTGACCGTGGC
Source organism: Microtetraspora sp. NBRC 16547 (assembly GCF_030268965.1). GTDB lineage: Bacteria > Actinomycetota > Actinomycetes > Streptosporangiales > Streptosporangiaceae > Microtetraspora. The sequence goes on from NZ_BSSE01000002.1 coordinate 465,710, forward strand.
GTCGCCGAAGCTGCAGACGGCGATCGCGTCGGCGGGCCACCTCGACGGGGCTCCGAGAGCGGGTGCGCGGTCGATCGCGAACCCGACGCCGACCGCCCGGGGCAGGTGGCTCGCGATCGTGGACGTCTGCGGGATCACCGCGAGGTCCGGGTGGCCGAAGACCTTGTGCCTGCCTCCGGCGATGGGCTCCTCCGTGGAGGCGCTGAGCCCGAGGAGCACGTCGCGCAGGCCCTCCTCGGTCAGCCGTCCCGCCTGGGCGGAGCGTTCGAGATAGAAGGCGCCCGAGCGGTAGTGCAGCAGCGCCGGGTCGGTCGGGCGGAGCGCCGCGGCGACGGCCGCGTTCCCCTCGTGCCCGGACGAGCCGATCGTGTAGAAGCCCTCATTTCGCTCGCGCAGGACCCGCGCGGCGACGTCCAGGAGGCGGCTGCCGAGCTGGATCTCGAACAGCTCCCTGCACCGTCTGCCCGTCAGAGTCGTGCCCGGCCGTACGGGCAGGGCGGGGTCTTTGGAAGGTCCGGCGCTCAGGGCGCCCACAGCCTCGATGAAATGCGTCTCAACAGTGTCGCGGGCCACAGGCCGATTATGTCGCCAGGATGCCCGCGCCGTCCGCAACAGTGGTGACTATGTTGACGTCTTGTTGTCGGAATCCCCCGAACAACACCAAACGATAACGACTCGCTCCATTACTCAACCATGGACAGGGTTTGACCGTCTACTGGTAAAGAAAGACGTGGCACCCTCAAGCCGCGTTCGACTCCACCGGGGAAGGATGGATCACCCGAGATGTTGAAACGCATCAGCGCCGTCGCCGCGGCGTTGGCGCTGGGTGGCGTGGCGTTCGTCGCCGCGCCGGCCGGCGCGACCACGGCACCGGCGGCACCCACCGCACTCCAGGCGTCCCCCGATCCCGTCGTCGTGAGCGACGGCGGAGGCAGGACGGCGACGTTCGGCTTCAGCGTCGGCGAAGGCACGGGCTCGGCCACGCTCGTGGACCCCAACGGCAAGAACGTCCCCCTGACCGTGAGCGGCGGCCCCAGCTACACCGCGAACTACACGTTCAAGTTCTCCGACGAGCCTGGCGCGTGGAAGCTGGTCGCCACGGCGACCAAGGACGGCGCCACCGCCGAGTCGACCAAGGGGTTCGCGGTCCACCGGATCACGAACCTCGACTTCTCCGCCTCTCCCGACGTCGTCGACAGCGGCGGCCGGGTCTGGCTGAGCGGCGCCCTGACCTACAAGGAGAACGGCGGCTGGAAGGGCTACGGCAGGCAGCCCGTGCAGATCTCCTTCAAGCCGGTCGACGGCTCCTACGGCGCGGTCAGGACGGTCACGACCGACGACCAGGGCCGGTTCCGCGTCCAGCAGAACGTGGACAGGTCCGGCTGGTGGCGGGCCGAGTACGCCGGCTCCACCCAGACCGAGGGAACGGTCAGCGACAGCGACCGCGTCGACGTCAGGCAGCGGGCCCAGACCTCCCGCGTCTCGTTCGACGCCTCCCCCGATCCGGTGAACGCGGGCGGCACGCTGCGCCTGCGCGGCAAGGTCGAGGCGGGCGCCTGGAACATCTGGGACCCGGTCAAGGACGCCAAGGTCAACCTGCTGTTCAAGGCGGACGGCTCCTACTCGTGGCGATACGTGACCTCGGCCTGGACCGGCCGTGACGGCAGGTTCGCCGCCGACGTCACCGCGAACGCGTCGGGCTGGTGGCGCGCGGAGTACGCCGGCGCCGCGGGCCTGCGGGGATCGTACGCGGACGACCACGTGGACGTGGTCCGGCCGCAGCCGAAGCCCCCGGTTTCGCTGGACACTCGCGTGATCTCGTTCGACGCCTACCCCGAGCCGGTGAAGTACGGCAAGTACCTCTCCTTCAAGGGCAAGCTGCAGGCGTGGGACGGCGGCTGGACCGGATACGGCCACCAGAAGGTGACCGTGTGGTTCAAGACGAAGTACGGCTCCTGGAAGTACGTGAAGAGCACCTGGACCAACGGTTCCGGCAAGTTCTGGACCAAGACCAAGGCGACGAAGTCCGGTTACTGGAAGGTCGTCTTCGCCGGCAACAACAAGGCCGACGGTTCCTCCAGCGCCTGGGACTGGGTCCGGGTCAAGCGCTGACGTCCGAGCGCTCGAACGTCTAACGCTGACGTCCGGGCGCTGAAGATCCGGGATTCGGAATGACACGGCGGCCCGGGGCGGTGACGCCCCGGGCCGTCGCGTCTTCGTCTCGGCTTCGTCTCGGCCACCTGCCGATCGTCGGCCTGGCCGGCACAGCAAGGCTTCCGGAGGCGGCGGACGGCCCGGCTCAGAGCCAGTCGCGGCGCTTGAAGACCAGGTAGAGGGTGACGCAGACCATGGCCATCAGGGCCACCGCGAACGGGTAACCGAACAGCCAGTGCAACTCGGGCATGTGGTCGAAGTTCATGCCGTAGATCGTGCCGACCAGCGTGGGCGCGAACAGGATGGCCGCCCAGGAGGAGATCTTCTTGACCTCGTTGCCCTGCGCGATGCTGGCCGCGGTGAGCTTGGTCATCTCCTCGTTCTGGGCCTGGCTGACCAGGGTCGAGTTGACGATGAGGATGTCCTGGAGCATCTCGCGGAACCCGGCGACGCGCTCGGTGACCGTGATGGCGTGGTCGGCGACGTCGCGCAGGTATCGCTGGAGCTCCTCGTCCACGCCGTACTTGGGCGCGTGGACGATGAAACCGTCGAGCATGGCGACCAGCGGCTTGGTCGCCCGCTGGAACTCGATCACCTCGCGGGACAGCGCGTAGATTCGCCGGGGCGCCGCCGGGTCGCCACCGAAGACCTGCACCTCGATCTCGTCGATGTCGTTCTGCAGCCCCGCGACGACGGGCGCGTAGCCGTCCACCACCGCGTCGAGGATCGCGTACAGCACGGCCTGTGGCCCCTGGCGGAGCAGGTCGGGGTCGGACTCCATCCGGCCGCGCACCTTCGACAGGTCGGGCGCTTCGCTGTGCCGTACGGTGAGGACGAAGTCGGGGCCGACGAAGACGTGCAGCTCGCCGAAGGCGACCTTCTCCGCCTTGTCGAGATACTGCGCGGCGCGGAGCACGACGAAGAGCGTGTCGTCGTAGCGGTCCGCCTTCGGCCGCTGGTGGGCGACGATGGCGTCCTCGACCGCGAGGTCGTGCAGCCCGAACTCCTGGGCGGCGGCGGTCAGCTCCTCCTCACCCGGGCGGTAGAGCCCTATCCACGCCATCGCTCCGGGCCTGGAACGCAGGGAGGCGATCGCGTCGGCCAGTGACACCGGCGAGTCGACCCGCTTGCCGTCCTCGTAGATGGCGTTGTCGACGACGCTGCCCCGCGCCGGCCACGCGGCGGTGGAGGCGTCACCGGACAGCGGGTCCATCGACTCCTCGGGAGCGGCATCCCGCTTCGTTCGGACGAGTCCCCGCAAACCGCGCATTCGACGCTCAGCCACACATAGACCGTAGAACCTTTTCACGGCACGCCGGCACCCCGAGGTGTCTGCCCCCGCTCTGCCGGGCCGCCTCGCGACGCCTCGCGACGCCTCCGGCGGCGGCCGGGCGATCACAAGGCCGCGGTGGGTTTACATCGCGTCGATCTCCCTGGCCGTACGCTGTCTCCCGGAGGTGGCCCCCCTGAAAGCACTCTGGAACCATCTGATCGCGACGCAGGACGCGCCGCCGACGTGGCTGATCGTCCTGGCCGGGCTCGCCGCGCTCGCCGCCGTCGCCTATCCCCCGTCGTGGCACCTGGCGCGCGGCCTGATCACCATCGCGCACGAGGGCGGTCACGCGCTCGCGGCCGTGCTGACCAGGCGCAGGCTCCACGGCATCCGGCTGCACTCCGACACCTCGGGGGTGACCCTCACCAGGGGGAACCCGCGCGGCCTCGGCATGATCGTCACGGCGGGCTCCGGCTACGTGGCGCCGTCGCTGCTCGGGTTCGGCGCGGCCTGGCTGACTTCGGCCGGCCACATCACGCTGCTGCTGTGGAGCGTGCTCGCGCTGCTCGCCTGCATGCTGCTGATGATCCGGAACATTTTCGGCGCGGTCTCGCTGCTCGTCACGGGCGGGGCCGTCTTCGCGATCTCGTCCTTCACCAAGCCGGAGGTCCAGGCGGTCGTCGCCTACGCCGCGGTCTGGTTCCTCCTGCTCGGCGGCGTACGGCCGATCGTCGAACTGCAGAGCAAGCGCCGGCGCGGCCAGGCGCCCGACTCAGACGCCGACCAGTTGGCCCGGCTGACCCGGATACCGGGCACGTTCTGGGTTGTGCTCTTCCTGCTGGTCTCCGCCGCCGCGCTGGCCGCAGGAGCCTGGCTGCTGGTCGACCTGCCCGCCCTCCTGCCCGCCGCCTTCGGCTCAGCCTGAGCTCCAGCCACGGGATCATGGCCGGGATTGTCGCCGGCAAGCCGTACGGTATAGCGCGTGCCTCAGCAGATCTCACCAGGGAGACGACCCGCGCCGCAGCGGGACTCACAGCGGGACGCACGCCGGGAGACCCGGCGTGATCCCGGCCCGGAGGCGTTGCCCGAGACGCTGGACGCCGCCCTCACCGATGAGGCCGTGCTCGCGACGTACCGGCGGATGTTCGCCGCGCTCGCGCGGGACAGCGGCGCGGTCGTGGACGATCCCGCCCTGGTCGACATCGCCGAGACGCTGTTCGACGCGTTCGCCGAGGCGGGCGAGGAGTGGCTCACCCATGAGCAGATGCGGCACGCCTGCCGGACCCACCCCACCGACCAGTTCGAGAACCGGCTGCGCGTGCTGAGGGGACTCGGCGCGATCCGCGAGGTCTTCCCCAAGCCCAACCAGCTGCGTTACCGGGCGTCGTTCACCAGCGTCGTCGGGCTGATGTTCATCCGCCGGATGATGGACGACGGCGGCCAGTCCGAGATGCACCGCCTGCTCGCGCTGGAGGATCTCAACGTCGCCGACCCGAGCACGACCATGGAAGAGGCCCGCCAGTCCGCGGGGAACCTCGCCCGCGCGTTCCGGCTGTGGGCCCTCGAACTGATCACCTTGACCAACGGGACGATCGAGGAGCTGCGCGAGCAGGCGCCCAAGCTCTGGGGCACCGAGGAGATCGCGCGGCGGGCGCAGAGCCTGCACGGGACGATCCTGCGCAGGTGGCCCGGCCTTGACCGCACCTGCACCGAGCTGCGGGCCGCGATCTACGCCTACAGCGACGCCTCGCGCCGCGCCGCCGGACGGCTCGCCGACTCCGCGGGGACGACCCGCAACCTGACCCTGCTGCCCGCCGAGACGTGGCGCACATTCGCCCAGACCGCGTCGAAGGAGCGGCTGGCGGCCGTGCTCGACGGCTTCGTCTTCGACGCGCCCGCGCCCTGGCACGATCCCGCCGCCATCGCCACGGCGGTGGACGAGGCCCCGCGCCCGGCGCCGGTCCGGCCCGCTCCCCCGCGCTCGCCGCTCCCGGACACTGGGCCGGTCGATTACGCGGACGGAGGCGTGGCCGGGCTCGACCGGCTCACCGCGGTGGCGGAGTCCGCGCTCGGCGGCCGAGCGGCAGTGGCGCTGGCCGAGGTGCTGACCGGTGACTGGGCCTCCATGCGCCGCGTGCTCGCCGACCTCGCGTCCGCGGATCTGCGTCCAGAGCTGCCCTACCGGCTGTGCTGGTCCGACGCCCTCAGCGCCGACCCCGGCGGCCATCCGAGCTGGCGGTCCGACGGCACGCTCGAACGGGTGACGACCGATGGCTGAGATTCCCGGCACCCAGAACCCCGGCACCCAGAACCCCGGCATCGAGACCCCCGGCACCGAGAACCCCAATACCAAGAACCCCGGTGCCGAGGTCGACCCGGGCGGCGCGGCCGCGCTGGAGCACGCGCGGGCCCGGGCGCACGGGCCGCTCGCACTGCGGCTCGCCGAGCCCGCCCCTCCCGGTTTCGTCCGGCTCTCCGGCGGCGACGCCACGCCGGTCGCAGGCGAAGGCGCGGCCGGGCCAGGGGCCGCATCCACGCGCACGCCGGTGGTCGCGCTCCCCGTCTGGCCGGACGGCGTGACACCGTCCGTCCTCGACGAGTACGGCCTGGCACCCGTCCCGGTGGAACGCTCCGGAGAGACCCGCCGGGTGCTCGCGGCCTGCCTGCGGGCGTGCTGGACGGACCTGGCCGCCGAGCCGTGGCCGGGCGCACCCGCGTCGATCTCCGACGTGCTCGCCTGCTATCGCGCGCTGACCGGGCGGGGCGACGACATGACGCGCAGCTGGGCCGTGGGCGCGCTGCGCCGCCTGGCCGACACCGGGTGGATCATCAGGTCCGGCGACGTCGTGCGGCTCGGCCCCCGGTGCGCGACCTGGCCGCCGGAGTCGCACGCCGTCCTGCGCGAGCTGGTGCGCCGCCTGCCCGGCCCGCAGCCCGCGGACGGCCCCGCGACGCTTTCGTTGGAGGAGTCCGGATCCGGCGACCCGGCGCCTTCCGACTTGGCACCTTCTGAGACAGCGACTTCCGGCCCGGTGCTTTCTGACACAGCGTCTTCCGTCACAGCGTCTTCCGTCGCAGCGCCTTCCGTCACAGGGCCTTCCGACCACCGGCCGGTGAGCGCCGGGCGCGACGAGACGAGCCCGGATTTCGACGGGCTGCTCTCCCCCTATGACGAACGCCGAAGGGCCGAGCTGGTGGCGGCCCTCATGGCGGTCGAGCACGCGGCCGAGCCGGTCCACGAGGCCAGATTCGCCGCCCTGCGCGATCCCGCGCTGCGCCGTACGCTCGCGGAGATGCTGGCGCGGCGCGGTCGGACCCTGATCCAACGCCGCGACACGTGGATCTCCGGGTACGACGACGCCGTGGCCGCCCGGCTCATCGGCGCCTCCAGAAGGACGGCGGGCGCGAGGCCGGGGCTGACGGAGGGCGAGCGGGCGGTCCTCACGCTGGTGCTGGTCCACTCGGTCGCCATCCCCCGGGCCGATGGGTTGCTGTCCGAGGACACCTGGCTCTCGCCGTACCCCGTGGCGGTGGAGGAGCTGCGCCGCCGCACCCTGCTGCCGATCGGCGAGCTGGAGTCCGCGCTGCGGACGCTGCGCCAGGTGGGCCTGCTGACCCAGGTCAAGGCCGTCTCGGAGGAGGCGCCAGGCGGGTACGTTCCCGGCCCGCAGTTCCACCGGCTCACGGCGGCGGCCCGCCGCCGTCTCCAGGAGGAGCTGATCCTGGCGGCCGGACCGCAGACGCCGCTCGCCACCGCGATCAGATCGCGGCGAGCGTGACCGGGAAAGACGGGCCTGGGAAAGACGAGCCCGGGAAAGACGAGCGAGGAAAGGAAGCAGCGGCTTGACGCAGACCGAGAACGTCGTCGGGGACCGGGTGCTGGTCGCCGTGCAGGCGATCAACATCTCCCGGCTGTCGACGCATCCGGTGCCGACCGTGCCGGGGACGCTGATCGTGGTCGCCGGCGCGGGTCCCAAGGACTCCAACGGCGCGGGCAAGTCGTCGTTCATCGCGGCGATCACCGCGCTGCTCGGCGACGAGCAGTGGCGGTTCGCGTCCGGGGCCAAGGCCGTCTCCGAGCTGCTGTTCAACGCCGAGCTCGCCGCGCACGGCGACCAGCAGTGGGCCAGTGCCGACCATGGCTACATCGTCGGCGTGTTCGACGTGCCGTCGGCCGGCCTGCCGATGACCGTGTGGCTGCGGGTCAACCGCGAGGCGCCATACCTGGAGATCAGGTGGACGGAGGGCGTGCGCCTGGCCGGAGGCGCTTCGGAGGCCGACCGCGTCACCCGGTCTGACGAGGTGTGGGCCCAGCTCCCGCGCAGCGCCGGGCGCCGTGATGTCGTGGCCCGCGACCTCACCCGGGTCCTGTACGGCGACCGCGTCCGGTGCGTGTCGTTCCTTTCCACGTCGGTCCGGAGCAAGGTCGCCACAAACCTGCTCTCCCAGCCGCTCAACGAGATCTCCCCCGAGCGGATCTTCGAGGCGATCGCGGCGCTGACCGGCCTCGACGCCGAGCTGGACCAGGAGCGCGAAGCCAGGCGGGACGAGCACGCCAAGCGGGTCAGGGCGGCGGAGGCGGCCGACCGGCTGCACGAGTTCGAGACCGAGTCGCAGGCGCTGCTCGCCGCCTTCGACCGGCGCGACCAGGCGCGCGTCCAGCTCGCGAGCGCGCTGCGCTGCTGGCGCGGGAGGCTGGCCCGGCGGCTGGTCGACGCCGCCGCCCGGGACGAGGAGCTCGACGCGGAACTCGCCACGTGCGAAGAGGCCGCGGAGTCGGCGTCGGACGCGATCGCCACGCTGCGCGAGGAGATCGCCGCCCTGAAGGACGACTCGCTCGACCGCGCCCTCGCCTCCGCCCGGCGCGAGCTGGCTCAGATCCAGGCGCGGGCGGCCAAGTTGGAGGCCGACCGGGCGGTGGCCCAGAGCACCGTCGACGGGCTGCGGTCCCAGACGCCCGCGCTCGAAGACCTGCGGCGGCAGGCCGACGGGCGGGACGTGGCCACCGCCGAGCGTGAGAAGGCCGCCGCGCGCGCCCGGGTGGACGAGGCGCTCAAGGCGCTGGGTGTGGCCGACAGCGAGGCCGAGACGGCGCGGGCGGCCCTCGACGACGCGGAGAACGGTCCCGCGGCCGCCCAGCTCGCGGCCCTGGCCGGGCGGGGCGTCGCCGCCGCCAGCCTGCTGGACGCGGTCGACGTCGCCGAGCAGGCACGGGACGCGTCCGCCGGTGGTCCCGCGGCTGAGCTGGTCGCGACCAGGGCCTGGCCGCACGAGCACGCGGTGATCGTGGACGGCGCCGACCTGGCCGCGGCGGCGAAGGCGCTCGCCGACCTGCCGGGATCCGTGCTGGTCAGCTCCACGGGTGTCACGGTCGTCGGCGCCTTCGAGAGCGCGGTGACCGGGCGGGAGGCCCGGGTCAAGGCCGCCGAGCAGCGCCTGAACCGGGCCCGCGACGCGCAGGATCGGGCCGCCGAAGTGGTGCGGCAGGCGGAGGCCGAGATGGCCGAGGCGGTCCGGCGGGCCGACGGCGCCCGGGCGGCGGTCCGCCTGGAGGACGTCCGTACCCGCCTGGAGGCTCAGCGGGAGCTGCTGACCGGGCTGCACGCGGCGGCCGACAAGCTGGCACCGGCGCTCGACGCGTCGGAGGAGAGCGTGAGCGCCCTCGACTTCAGGGCGCGCACCCGCGACATGGAGATCGAGCGGTTGGAGGGCCGCCGGGCGCGGTTCGAGGCGGATCGCGACCGGGCCCGGGAGCAGGCCGCCCGGACGACCGCCGAGCGGCGGGCACTCGACCTCGGCGGACTCACCGAGGAGTGGTGCGGCACGGTCGAGGAGGCGCGCGGGTGGCTCGCGGCGGAGGAGCCGCTGACCGCCGACGAGTGGTGGCGCGGCGCCGAGCGGCATCTCGACGCGGCCCTGCGCGGCGGGTTCGGCGACTCCGCGGAGACGGGCGACGAGATGCCGGAGGAGCTGGCCTTCCTCGTCAACGAGCGGCGGAGCGGCCGGTCGGCCGAGGAGCTGGCCACGTTCCCCGCGGTGTGCGCCGCTCTCGGCTCCTATCTCCGCGGCCAGGAGGAGTACGAACGCCACCGCCGCCAGCAGATCGAGACCCAGCTCTCCTCACGCCGGCGCGACCTGGAGACGGCGAACCGCGGCGCGGAGGACGCGGCGCAGTCCACGGCCGTGCACCGGGCGGCGCTCACCGAGGCGATCAGGGCCCGCCTGGCCCGGGTCGCCGAGGAGTTCGAGAAGCTCGACGTGGGATACGGCGGCTACGGCGCGACGCTGGACTTCCCGGTGCCCGCCGCGCCCGCCGATCCCGAGCAGCGCTGGTCGTGGCGGGTCGTGCCCAAGTGGCGGCGGGGTGACGGCCAGGGGTTCGTGCCCTACAACCGGCGGGCGAACACGGCGCTCATGGACGAGAAGGCGGTCAAGCTCGTCTGCGCCGCCGCGATCGCGTCCTCGGGAGGCGGCCACCTGACGCTGGTCCTCGACGAGCTCGGCCGCAACCTCGGCAAGGAGCACCGCAGGGAGGCCGTGGCGCTGTTCCGCAAGATCGGCGAGATGCACGGCATCACGGTCATCGGCGCCCTGCAGGACGACATGGAGCCCTACGCCATCGACGCCTGCGGGCAGTACGTGAAGCTGCGCCGCTCCTCGGACGCCATGCCGTACAACGAGCCGCCGGTCATCGTGGGGCACGACCGGCACGCCGAGAGGGTGCGCATGCTCGCGGACTGGGTCGCCCGCCCGCGAGCCGCGTCACCGGCGGGTCCCGGCGGCGTCGCCGCCGGGACGTAGCCCCGCCGCGGAGGCGTCAGGACATTTCCGCGAAGTCGGTCTCGGTGGTGCCGATCGTCTGCGCCACCGAGGGCCGCACCGCCCTGAGATAGCCGTACCACCCGAGCGCCACGGCGAAGGTGACCAGGAACGCGCAGATCACGAAGTTCAGCGGCCAGGCGGGCCACGGCACGACGTTGACGTAGAAGACGTACGCCATGCCGATCACCGAGATCGCCACGCACGGCCAGATCAGCGAGGCCCTCACACCCTCGCGGCGCAGGAAGATCGGCGCGGCGAGCGCGACCACGGCGTAGGCCACCATGTAGCCGAAGGTGCCGTACGTGTCGACGAGCACGGTGATCTCCATGCCGTCCACATTGAGGGCGTAGAGCGTCGCGGTCAGCAGCACCGCGAGCGGCGCGATCGCGAGGATGGCGCGGTGCGGGGTCTGCTGAGTCCGGTGCGTACGGCCGAGCGAGGCGGGCAGCACGCCCTCCTTGCCCATCACGAAGGCGATGCGCCCGAGCACGTTGACCGGCGCGACCACCACGGCGAAGAACGAGGCCGTGATGCCGAGGCTGACCACCGGGCGGAACCAGCCGGGCATGCCGGCGGCGACCGCCAGCTCGTCGAGGGGGTTGCCGCTCGCGCCGAGGTCGCCGAGCACCCGGTAGCCGGACACCTGGACGTAGGACGCGAAGATGTACAGCACGCCGACGCCGGCCGCGCTCCACATGATCGCCCGCGGGATCGCCTTGAACGGGTTGCGCGCCTCACGGCCGAGCGCGTCGGAGCTGGAGAAGCCGACGAAGCCGAGGATGGCCAGCACCATGCCGACCGCGATGCCGTGCGGGGTCGCGCCGCTGAGCGAGAACTGGTCGGCGTCGAAGACGGGGCCGTCGCCGGCGACCAGCACGATCACCAGCATGATCGTGATGATGGCGATGGAGATGACCTCGAGGATCAGCGAGATCCGCGCGGACATCCGGATGCCCCACACGGTGAACAGGATGGCCAGCCCGCCGATCACCAGCGCGAGGAAGACGTTCCACGCCGTGTTCTCGATCGTCAGCCCGATGGAGGACAGGAAGGCGTTGAAGTGGTAGACGGCGCCGCCGAGGGAGCCGGAGGCGATGCCGAAGCAGCCGATGATCAGCGTGATGCCGGTGACGTACGCGCCGAGGGGGCCGAGGCCCTGGGCCGCGTAATTGTAAAGGGAGCCGGCCGAGGCGCGGCGCTTGGCGAACTGGGAGATGCAGTAGCCCACCGCGAGGATCACGATCGTGGCGAGGGCGAACGACAGCCACGAGGCGTTCCCGGCGCTGGCGAAGATCCCGGCCACGGAGAACGCGATGACGGCGCTGGGGGCGATGTTGGCGATGGCCTGGGCGACGACCTCGCCGCCCGACATCGCCCCTCGCCGTAGCCCGTGATCAGCCGACGAGGGGCGGGCGCTGGTCTGGGTCATTGGGGAGTTCCTTAGGGGATCAGTAGGGTGCGCAGCGCCTCGCCGCTGGCCAGGGCGTCGAGGGCGGGACCGGCCTCGTCGAGGGAGGTCCGGCGGCTGACGAGCTGGTCGAGCTGGAGGTGGCCGTCCATGTAGCGGTCGACCAGTGCGGGGATGTCGATCGCCGGGCGGACGCTGCCGTAGTTCGAGCCGAGGATCCGCTGGTCGGCCTCGGCGAGAACGAGGGGATCGAACCGGGCGAGGGTCCCCTGGGGCGGCAGCCCGACCGCGACGGCCGCGCCGCCCAGGCCGAGGATCTGGATGGCCGATTCGAGCGTGGCCTGGTGTCCCACCGCGTCGAAGGCGTAGTCGACGCCGTCGGGCAGCAGGTCGCGGAGCGCCTCGGTCACGTCGACCCCGGCGCCGGAGATCTGGTCGGTGGCGCCGAGCGTCACCGCGAGGGCGGTCTTCTCCGGACGGGTGTCGATCGCGATGATCCGCTCGGCCCCGGCGAGCTTGGCTCCCTGGACGACGGACAGCCCGACGCCGCCGCAGCCGATGACCGCGACCGTGCTGCCGGGCAGGACGGCGGCGGTGTTCGTCACCGCGCCGACCCCGGTGGCCACGGCGCAGCCGACGAGGGCCACGGTGTCGAGCGGCGCGTCCTCGCGGATCTTGATCGCGCCGGAGGCGGGCACCACGGCCTCTTCCGCGAACGACGACACGCCCAGGTAGTGGTACACCGACTCGCCGCCCCGGCTGAGCCGGCTGGTGCCGTCCTGGAGCACGCCGCCCGGGGCGACGACGGTGGCGGCGACCTGGCAGCGGGCCTCGTGCCCGGCGCGGCAGTAGCGGCACTGGCCGCAGGGGGCGACCCAGGAGAGGACGACGTGGTCGCCCTCGGCGAGGCTGGTCACGCCCGGCCCGAGCGCGGTGACGACACCCGAGCCCTCGTGGCCCATGACGAGCGGCAGCGGCACGTCCCACTCCCCGCGGCGTACGTGCAGGTCGGATCCGCAGACCCCGGCTGCGGCGATCTTGACCCGGACCTCACCGGGTCCCGGCGGAGCCAGTTCGACCTGCTCGACCCTGACGGGCTTGTCGGGTGACTCGAAAACCGCGGCGCGCATACCGCCCCTTCCGCTCGGCCGGGGAACAGCGCAGCCGTCACCCGGTGTTACTGGAACGGGGTTAAGGGTAGGTTTGCGTGCTTTCTTCCCGCATGTAGCCAAATGTCCATCGACCTGTGCCGAGGACGCCGATCCGATATTTCCCCCCGCGCCCGGCCTCGTGTCACGGTGACCCAGCGTTGATCCGTGTACGGCCCGGCAGGTTCGGCCGGCCTGCGTCCCGGCGGGCGGCCCGGCAGGCGGCGCGGCGGAGGCGATTCGCGGAACAGCCGAAGAGGAGCAGAGAAGGAGTGCGCCGTGCTGGAGACAGTGGGCGATGTCGCGCAGCGGTTCCGATTGCGCGTCCCGACCGGATCCGCCGGGCTGGACCGCCCCATCCGGTGGACGCACATCTCGGAGCTGGCCGACCCCACGCCGTGGCTGCGCGGCGGTGAGATGCTCCTCACCCTGGGCCTCCAGCTCGACCGGATGGCCACGCCGGAGGCGCTCACCGCGTACACCGCGAGACTGGCCGAGGCCGGGGTCGCCGCCCTCGGGTTCGGCGTCGGGCTCCGGCACCCGTCCGTGCCGGAGGCGCTGGTGGCCGGAGCCGCCGCGCACGGCATGGCGGTGCTGGAGATCCCCTCCGGCGTGGCCTTCCAGGACATCACCTACCAACTCAACGGCGACCTGCTCCGGACCGGGGCCGCGGAGTCGCGGCTGATCGCGGAGGGCGTCTCCAGCATGACCAGGGTGGCCCGCAGCGCCGGGCCGGAGGGCATCGTCGCCACCCTCGCCGCCAGGATCGACAGCTGGGCGGTGCTGATGGACCGGCACGGGAAGACGCACGCGGCGGTCGGCGCGGCGCGGGTGCACCTGGACGACGCCCGTGCCGCCGCGCTCGGCCAGCGCTCCCGCATCCGGCATCCTGGCCTGACCGTGTACGGCGTCGGCGACCCGGTGCGTCCCCGCGCCCACCTGGTGGTGGCTCCCCGCCCGGACCGGATCAGCCTCACCAGGGAGCTGGCCCAGCACGCGGCCCTGCTGCTCGACCTCGCGCTCAACCCGCTGAGCGGCGGCGACACCTGGGGGCTCGCCCGGGCCGACGCCGTGGACGCGCTGATGTCCGGTGACCCCGCGCTCATCCAGCGGGTCTCGGCCCGGTGGAACCTCCTCGCCGGGAACATCGCCGTCGCGCTCCTGCGCTCCCGGTCGCGTGCCGTCCCGCTGGAGGAGAACGTCCTGGAGTGGTGCGCGGAACTGGACGTGCCGCCGCTCGTCAGCTCCGAGTCCTCCATGGTCACGGTGCTCCTGCCCGAGGACGAGCTGGGGCGGTGGACCGCGCGGGTGTGCGAGGCGGTCGAGCGCGAGGGCGTTCCGGCCCGATGCGGCGTCGGTACGGCCCAGCCGCCGTCCGCGTCCCTGCTCAGCCGCCGCCAGGCGGAGCAGGCGCTGGAAGTGGCGGTCGCGGACGCCCGGCCGGTCGTCGAGTTCGCCGGCCTGCCGACCCAGCGGCTGATCCTCCAGCATCTCGACCCCGCCGCGCGCACCGCGCTCACCTCGCCGCTGCTGCCGCTCTTGGAGAACGACTCCACCCGGATCCTGCTCCGGTCGCTGCGGGTCTTCCTCGGCGAGAACAACAACTGGGAGGCGGCGTCATCGCAGCTCGGCATCCATCGGCACACCCTCCGCCAGCGGATGGGACGCGTCGAGGAGCTCACCGGGCTGTCGGTCGCCGTCACCGAGGACCGGGTCATCGCCTGGCTGGCCCTGCAGGCCCTCCACGTCGACGACACCGTCTGATCGCCCGGAGCACCGGGTCAGACCAGCGAAGATCAGGCCAGCTCAGGGCCAGGCCAGGCCGACCCAGGCCAGGCCGACCCAGGCCAGGCCGACCCAGGCCAGGCTGACCCAGGTCAGGCGAGGTCGCTGTCAGATGATGAGCCAGACCCCACCGGGAAACGTTCGCCTACATCCTCACTGCCAGGCGACGTCGGGTCAGGCCAGGGAGAGCGTCGAGCCGCCCCGGCCCTTGCGCACCCGGATCTGGGCGGGGATGCGGGTCCGCAGCTCGGCCACGTGGCTGACGATGCCGACGGCCCGGCCTCCCTCGCGCAGACCGTCGAGGATGTCCAGGACGTCGTCGAGCGTGTCCTCGTCGAGCGTGCCGAACCCCTCGTCCACGAACAGGCTGCCGATCTCGGGACCGCCGGCCTCGGCCGTGACCACGTCCGCCAGGCCGAGAGCCAGCGCCAACGAGGTGATGAAGCTCTCGCCGCCGGAGAGGGTCGCGGGGTCGCGATCCACGCCGGTCCAGCCGTCGAGGACCCGCAGCCCCAGCCCGCCGCCGGATCTGCCCCGGTCGCCCGCCGCCTTCTTCTGGTCGTGCCGGAGCAGGTAGCGCCCGCCGGACATCCGGTCGAGCCGCTCGTTCGCGGCGTCCACGACCTGGCGGAGCCGCTCCCCCAGCACGTAGGCCGAGAGCCGGATGCTGAACGGGTTGTCCGTCGAGGTCCCGCCCGCGAGTTCGGCCAGCCGGCGGGCGAGGCGGTGCCGCTCGGCCGCCGGGCCGTAGCGCCCGTGCGCGTCCTCCAGCTCGGCGGCGAGCCCGGTGAGCTGCTCCAGCCGGCTCCTGACATGGTCTCGGGCCGAGGTCCGATCCGAGGCCTCCCGCTCCGCCCGCTCGTGCTCCGCCTCCAGCGCCGCCAGATCCGGCTCGGGCACGGCCGCCGCCGCGACCAGCTCCGGATCGGCGAGCTGCGCCTCCACGGCGGCCTCCTCGGCGGCGAACCGCCGCAGCCGCTCGGCCATCTCCTCGCGCTCGGCCTCGGCGCGCACCGCCGCGCGGGCGTCGTCCAGCGTCGCGAACCCGGCCTCGGCGGCGGCTCCGGCCGCCGCCGAGCGGGCCGCCGCGCTCTCGCTCTCGGCGCTCTCCGACGCGTGCACCGCCTCAGCGGCATCGCAGAGCAGCGCGGCGTCCGCCGCGAGCCGTTCCAGCCTGGCCTCCAGGGAGGCGTCGCCGCCGCGCGCCTCGTCGAGCAGCACGGCCAGCCTGCCCTCCTCCCCGGCGAGCTGCGCGCGCCGGGTCCGGGTCTCGGCGGCGTCCAGCTCCAGGGATCGCGAACGCTCCTCGGCCTCGGCGAGCTCGGCGGCCAGTCTTCGCACCTCCGCCAGGAGGCCGGGCTCGCCCTCCGCCGCATCGCACGCCTCCCGCAGGGCGCGTTCCGCCTCCGCGAGGACCGCGACCATCGCGTGCTCGGTCGGTTCCGTGTCGCCGGTCGGCCCGGTAGGCCTGGCGTCGTCGGCCGGCGCGACATCGCCGGTCGGCCCGGCATCCTGGGTCGGCGCGGCATCCTGGGTCGGCGCGGCATCGCCGGGCGCCGCCTCGGCTTCGGTCGGAACGGTCAGCTCCGCGACGGCGGCCCGCGCCTGGTCGTACGCGGCCCGCGTCTCGGCGGCCAGGGCGACGGCCTCGGCGGCGGCGGTGAGCAGCCGCGCCCCCGCCGCGAACCTGGCGTGTCTGGCCCGGACGTCGGCGTCCTCTCCCCGGGCGGCGGCGAGGCGGCCGGTGAGGCGGCCGCGCTCGGCCAGGAGCTCGGCCTCACCCGTCCGGTGCCCGGCCAGCGCGCGGCCCGCCTCGTCGGCCTGGTCACGCAGCGCCTCCGACTCCGCGGTGAGCCGCTCGGCCTCGGCGGCGGCGTCTGGCTCCCCGGCCGCGGCGTCCCGTGCCCCGGCGAGATCGGATTCGGCGGCGGCGAGGCGTGCCTCCGCGTCCTCCTGGGAGAGGTCCTCCGCCCGCCGGGTGACCTCGTCCAGCCGGGAGGCCAGCGCGGCGACCCGGCTCTCCGCGGCCTCCCGGCCCTGCCTGGCGGTCTCGAAAGCGTCCTGCGCCGCCTGCTCGTCGTCGGCCGTCGGCGCCGCCGACGACGGAGCGGCGGGTGCCGGATGCTCGGCGGAACCGCACACCGCGCACGGCTCTCCGGGAACGAGTGACCGGGCCAGCTCGGCGGCCATGCCCTCGATGCGGGCCGACCGCACGCCCTGGAGCCGGTCGCGCGCGTCCTGCGCGTGGTCCACCGCCGCCAGCCGCTCCCGCTCCGCCTCCGCCAGCTCGGCGGTCAGCGCGTCACGCTGGGCGGCGGCGGCGCGCCGGTCGCGGGCCGCGCCGACGGCGGCCTCGAGCGCCGGGATCCGCGCGGCGGCGGCACGGGCCCGCGCCAGCCGCTCGTCCGCCTCCTCGAGCGCCGCCGGCAGGGACGCGAGACCCGCGAGCGCGGCCGCCTCCCGCTCCGCCGCCTCCACGATGTCGGCGCGCACCCCGGCCAGCCGGTCTGTGACGTCGGCCAGCCGCTCCTCCTCCCCCGCCAGCAGCTCCAGCCTGGCCAGCTCGTCCCGCCAGGCCCGCTCCAACTCCGCCAGGACGCGGCCGGTGTCGCCGTCCGGCGGCGTGAGCCGTACCGGCCGGAGGTCGGGGGTGTCGGGCAGCGCCGCGAGGGCGGCGGCCCGCGCCTCCGTGGCGGAGGCCAGCTCGGCGGCGAGGGCGTCGCGGCGGCGCACCGCCGCGAGGTCGCGGTCGGCGCCGTCACAGGCGGCCTGGAGACCGGCGACGGCGGCGGCGGCCAGCCGCGCGGCCTCCAGCCGCTCCTCGGCCAGGGCCAGCTCCCCGGGCAGCGTGGCGAGACGCTCGCCGAGATCGGCCCGCAGCCCCGCCAGCTCGGCCAGCCGCTCGCCGGCCAGGCCGAGTTCCGCACTGACCTGTGTCAGCCGGGACTCCTCGGGGCGAAGCTGCTCCAGGCGGGCGACCTCGTCACGCCGCTCCCGCTCCCGCTCGCGCAGCGCGGCCACGTCGGGCCAGGCCCCGTCGACCGGGGCACCGATGATCGGCAGCGCCCTGGCCACGGCGTCCACGGCCAGCCGCCGCGCCTTGGCAGCCGTCTCGACCCGCTGACCGGCCTGGCGGATCAGCGGCAGCACACGGTCGGCCCTGGCTGCCTCGTCGAGCATGGCCTCCAGATCGGACCGCTCGTCCGCGGCCAGCGCCAGCTCCTCACGGCGGGCCAGCGCGGAGGCGTGGCGTCGCCGCCGGTCGGCCAGCGCCCGGCCGTCGTCCAGGCGGGAACGGGCGGACGCCAGCGCGGCGGCGGCCGTCGCGTGCTCCTCGCCGCCCTTCGCGACCACGTCGGCGGCGGCCGCGAGCACTGCGGCGGACCAGCCGAGCGGGTCCTCCGCCGGATCGGGGAGCGACTCGGGCTCGAGGGGCGTCTCAGGCTCGAGGGGCGTCTCAGGCTCGAGGGGCGTCTCCGCCAGGCCGGGACCGGCGGCGCCGCGCATCCGGTTCACGACGGAGTCGACCTCCTGGCGCAGCTCCTGCTGCGCGCGGCCGGTCCGGGTGCGGTGCTCGGCGAGCCACTTCTCGACCTCGGTGTAGACCTTCACCGAGAACAGCCGCTCCAGGAGCTTGCGACGGTCGTCGCCGTCCGCGCGCAGGAAGCGGGCGAAGTCCCCTTGGGGGAGCATCGCGACCTGCCAGAACTGGTCGGCGTTCATCCCGACGAGCTCGCCGATCAGGTGGCCAGCCTCGTCGCTGCGCGTGCTGCGGGCCGTCCACGCGCCGGTCGCCGCGTCCAGCTCCTCGACGAGGGCCTTGGCCTTCTCCTCCACCAGGCCGGTGCCGCGGAGCTTGGGCCGCATCCAGGCGGGTGACCTCGTGATCCGGAATCGGCGGTTCCTGATCGTGGCCTCCAGCGTCACCGCGGGGCCCCGCCCGGCGGGGGCGTGGTCGCAGCGCAGGGTGCGGGCGCTGTCGCGCTGCCCGGGCACCCGGCCGTACAGCGCGTAGCAGACGGCGTCGAGCACCGTGGTCTTGCCCGCGCCGGTCGGGCCGTGGATGAGGAACAGCCCGGCCTCGCCGAGTGCGTCGAAGTCGATCTCCTCCGTGCCGGGGAAGGAGCCGAAGGCGGTCAGCCTCAGCCGGTGCAGCCTCATGAGACCTCCTTGATCCGGCACTCTTCCACGGCCCGCTCCAGCAGCCGTCTCTCCCCGTCGTCGGCGGGCTCGCCGCGCACGTCCCGGACGAAGTCGAGCGCGACCTCGATCTCGGCGCGACCGGCGATCCGCCGCGGAGCCACGGGCGCGCCGGCCGTACCGTCCGGTTCGAAGGCCAGCGCCAGCGTGTGGGGGAAGCGGCCGCGCAGCCGCTCCATGGCCTCCTTGGGCCGCACCGGGTCGGTCAACGTCACATGCAGCCAGTGGTCGGCGCGGTCGGCGTACCTCTCCGCGGTCAGCAGGTCGTCGATGCGGCCGCGCAGCCGGCCGAGCCTCCGGGGCACAGGGGCGGGCACGAACTCGGCTCGTACGCCGCCGGGCCCCGGGCCGAGATCGACGAGCCAGCACCCCTTGACATGGTCGGCCTCCGAGAACGAATAGGCGAGCGGCGATCCGGAGTAGCGGACGGTCTCGCTCATGGTCTGCCGCCCGTGCAGGTGGCCGAGCGCGGCATAGTCCACGCCGTCGAAGGCGCTCAGCGGCACGTGCGCGACCCCGCCGACGGTGATGTCGCGCTCGCTGTCACTGGCCTCTCCCCCGGTGACGAAGGCGTGGGCCAGCACGACGGAGCGCCCGCCGCGCGCCGCGGCGTCCGTCCTGATCGCGGTCATGGCGTGGCCGATCGCCGCGCTGTGGCTGCGCTCCGGGAGCTCCCACGGCTCCCTGACCAACTCGGGCTCGAGGTACGGGATGCCGTAGAACGCGGTGTCGTCGATCACGACCGGCTCCCAAGCGCGGGCCGGGTCCGTGCGCAGGTGCACCCGCTCCATCAGGTCGGCGCCGAACCCGAGCCGCACGGCGGAGTCGTGGTTGCCGCTGATCAGCACGGAGTGCGCGCCCAGCGCGGCCAGCCGGCGCAGGGCGTCGTCGAAGAGCGCGACCGCGTCCACCGGCGGCAGCGCGCGGTCGTAGACGTCGCCCGCGACGACCACGACGTCCACCCGCTCGGCCCGGACGGTCTCCACGAGATGGTCGACGAACGCTCCCTGAGCGGCCAAGAGGCTCTCTCGATGGAACGAACGGCCCAGGTGCCAGTCGGAGGTGTGCAAGACCCGCATGTCGCAGGAAGTTAACAGGTCCCCCTGACAAATGCGTCCTCCTCCGCATCTCAAGTTTCACGTAATGACTTAACCCGCCGATCAGTGGGCAAAGGTAAAGAGCAGGGCGCGGCGGAGTACAGGATTCGTCACTCGGGGAGCCGTCTCATGAACATCGGCCGAGGCACGCTGGCCGCAACGGCCACCGTCGTGGCAGTCGCGCTCGCCATGGTCGGATACGTGCTCTCGCCCCCGTCGTTCGACCCGGCTCCACTGCCCGCGTCCGAGGAGTTCCACTCGCTTCCGGCCCAGCCGGCCGCGGAGTCCCGTACGGTGCCGGTCGAGAGCGGCTTCTCGACCGAGCGGGTCACGGTCCACGCGCGAGGAGAGGATCTGAGGGCCACGATCCGGGCGCCCCTCTCCCCGGGACGGCATCCGGCGATGGTGTTCGTGCAGGGTTCGGGTTCGGGCACGGGTACCGAGTTCACCTCGCAGGCGAAGTGGCTCGCCGAACGGGGCGTCGTGACCGTCGCCTACGACAAGCGCACCGTGGGGTACTCCTTCCGCGACCGCGACTTCGGGCTGCTGGCCGACGACGCGCTGCGGATGATCGAGCTCCTGCGGGCCAGGCCCGACGTGGATCCGGCGCGTACCGGCCTGTGGGGCGTCAGCGAAGGGGGCTGGGTGGTGCCGATAGCGGCGGCGCGCAGCGCCGACGTGCGGTACGTCGTGCTGGTGTCCTCGCCGAACGTCTCGCCCCTCCGGCAGGTCGCCTGGGCGCTGAACGAGCAGCTGCTGCGGCTGCACGCCCCGACGGGGGCGCGCGACCTGCTGACCCGCGCGATGGGCGGCGTGGGCTTCGACTTCCTGCGCTACGACGGCGTCCCGTCGCTGACGAAGATCACCCAGCCCGTCCTCGCGCTGTACGGCACCATGGATCCGTCGATCCCGTTCGTCGAGAGCACCCGGACCCTGACCTCGGCGCTCGCCGCCGGCGGCAACGGCGACTACACGATCCGGTTCCTCGCCGGGGCCGACCACGCGATGCGGATCAACGGCGGGCAGTTCGTCTCCGACTACCTGCCGACCCTCGCGAACTGGATCAAGGGTCTGCCGGGCACGGCCGGGCAGGGGCCGCCGATCGCGGGCGCGACGCCGGTCCAGCGGTTCCAGGCCACCGACGTCCCCGCGGCCCCCTGGTACGGCGGCACCACCTTCCTGTGGCTCACGATCTGCCTGGCCGCCGTCGGCTATGTCTCCGCCCCGGTCACCGAGATGGTCGTCCGGCTCCGCGGCCGCGACCTGAGGCTCGCGGCCAACGCGCAGGCGTGGTCCGGGATCCGGCGCAGGGTCAGGCGGATGGCCTGGACCGGGCTCGGCATGCTGGCCGCGGCCCTCGCGTTCATCATCCTGATCGTGCTGTTCTCGGTGAACCAGGCCGGGGCCTGGCCGGCCGTGCAGTCCGGGTGGCTGGTCGTACGGCTGCTGGCGGTGCTGATGCTCGCGCAGGAGGTCGCCATGACGGCGGCGGTGATCGGCGCCCTGCGCGACGGGTGGGAGCCCACCCGCTGGCAGTCGTTCACGCTGGCCTGCGTGCTCGGCGGCACCGGCCTGCTGTTGCTCACCGCCGCCTACTTCGGGCTGTTCGCATTCCCCTGGTGACCCCGTGACCGCCGGACGAATGCTGCAGTCCTAGTGTCCTGCGCCTGAAATTCGTCGGCAAAATCGTGCGACTCGCCAGCTCTGACGCCCCGCCGTCAGGCCGAAACATCCGGCATGAGCGAGCAAGACGGCTGTGCCTTGAACGCCTACTCTTCGAACTCGACGCGAAGGGCATCGCGAAGGTGGTCCTGGAGAGCCGCTACACCGAAGACCCGCTCGACAGAAGCCTTCTGACCAGCCTGCGCCGATCGCTCCGCGTATCGCTGACCATGGAAGTGAGCTGGGCATCGCCCTATGACAAGCCGCTGTTGTGGACGGCGGATGCCGTGGTCGGCGCCACGACCTGGTGGCTTGACGGGCAACCAGGATATTTCGAGGTGCTTGCCGACCAGATCCGGGTGATCTGCCTGGAATGAGGTGACAACGCGAAGGCCGGGCACCCGATATCCCTCGGTAGTCCCGGCCTCACTTCCGCACTCCCAGGGGCGCGACGTGACCAGCTTGCCTCACTGGAAGTGATCAGGCAAGCGCATTGTGCCATGAAGTTCGCGTTCGGGAGATGGTGTGGGAGCGATCTAGGCCTGGTGCCAGCGCCCAGGTCGACCGCCGTCCCGAGCCAGCCGCCGTATGCGTCCATGCTCTCCGGGCCGCGCAGCGGTGTACCGGGGAGGCCGCGTGCGCCGCAGCTTGCGGATCGGTGAAGCTCACCCCCGCGGAGCTCACCCGCGAGCGTCGTCACTGAACAGCGTGCGCAGCAGGCTCTCCATCATCAGGTCGATGGCGTGGTCCTGGTCCAGCCCGAACTGCGGCACCAGCGCGGACCAGGACGCGAACCCGGTGGCGCAGTAGGTGAGTGCGACCGCATCGCGTAGCGGAACGCGCAACAGACCCTGCTCATCCGCCCGGTCGAGGATCGCGGTGATGCGGTCGATCCGCAGGTTGCGCGCCTCGATGAGAGACGCGCCGAGCTCCTCGGAGTCGTGGATGGCCAGCATCGCGTCGAGCTTGTCCGCATCGACGGCGAACAGGTTGTACCAGTCGCGGATCAGCCGCCGGAAGGCCTCTCGCGGTGGGGTGTCGGAGGTGTCGACGGCGTCCGGCTGCAACTGCGCGAACTCTTCGGTGATGGTCGCCATCGCGGCGCCGAGTAGCTCCCCTGTGGAGGCGAAGTGGTTGTAGGCGGTGCGGATGGAGACCTCCGCACGTTCCGCTATCTCCGCCATCTGCACCGCCGTGGACCGGCGCTCGATGATCAGCGCGTGCACGGCTCCGATCAGCCTGCTGCGAGTCTGCTCACGCTGGACGGCACGACGATCCATTGAGTACGCGCGGGCCACAGTGCTCCTCGTGTCGCTGGTCGTGTCGCCGTGCCATGACGGCTCGGGGACATTGATCATTCTGCCTTTTGCCAGGCTGTCTCCACACTGTAACAAAATTGCGTGCATGCTTGCATGCAATCTATTGGGATGAATACCCTCATCCCCGAACAAGGGCCAAGCAACGGACCGGAACTTCGCAGTTCCGGAGCTGGAGGCATCATGCGGGCACATCGATCCCTGGCCGCGGCGGTGGCGGGCATTCTCGGCCTGACGACCCTGGCCGCGTGCGGATCCGACTCCGCCGGCGACGGCAAGTCGCTGACGTTCGTCGCGTACGGCGGCGTCACCCAGGACGTGATGGTCAAGCAGTGGCTGGAGCCCTGGGGCAAGACCGAAGGCGTCACGGTCTCCCAGGACTCGCCGACCGACTACGCCAAGCTCGCCACCATGGTCGAAGCCGGGAAGGTCACCTGGGACCTGGTGGACACCGAACCCTTCTACCCGATCCAGGAATGCGGCAAGTCCGTGGTCAAGCTCGATCACACCGGCATCGACGTCGACAAGCTGCCCAAGGGCACCGTGAGCGACTGCGCGCTCCCGATATGGGGATACTCCCTGCTGCTTGCCTACAACAAGGACAAGTACGGTGCCAACCCGCCCACGTCCTTCGCCGACTTCTTCGACCTGGCGAAGTTCCCCGGCACCCGCGCGGCCCCCGCCAACGTCACGGCCGGGCCCCTGGAAGTCGGACTGCTGGCCGACGGTGTGGAACCGTCTGCACTGTATCCGCTGGACATCCCGCGGGCGCTGAAGAAGTGGGACGCGCTCAAGGGCAAGGTGAACCTGTGGAAGACCTCTTCGGTCAGCCAGCAGCAGTTGGAGGCCAAGCAGGCGGACATGGCGCTCGTCTGGTCGGGCCGGGCCGCCGAGGCCGTGAAGAACGGCGCTCCGTACGCCCCCGTGTGGAAGCAGAACCTGTTCAGCTGGGCCTCGGTGGTCATCCCCAAAGGCAGCGCGCACGTGAAGGAGGCCCAGTCGGCCATCCGTAGCCTGCTCACCCCGGAGACGCAGGCCAAGCTGGCGGAGAACATCGCCTACGCGCCGGTCAACTCCGCCGCCGACCCCAAGCTCGACCAGGTGTACGCGGCCTACAACGTCACCAGTCCCACGATCTCCGAGCAGTCGGTGTCACAGGACGCCGTGTGGTGGGCTGAGAATCAGCAGCAGGCGGTCACCCAATGGACGGCCTGGACCACGTCATGAGACTCCCCGACCGGCTCCGGCCGGATCCGGCGCTCGGGCTGCTCGCGCCAGCGCTGCTGGCGCTCGCCGTGTTCTTCCTCTATCCGGCGATCTCCCTGATCTGGCGTAGTTTCACCGAGCCCTCCCTCGGCCTCGCCCAGTACGGCGACCTGCTCGGCGACGGGGTCACGCTCGGCGTCCTGGCCCGCACGCTGTGGGTGTCCGCCCTGGTCAGCGTCGTCACACTGATCATCGCCTACCCCTACGCGTATCTGATGACCACGACCGGACCGCGGGTCCGCGCCGTGCTCGTGGCGCTCGCGTTGCTGCCGTTCTGGCTGAGCTTGATGGCCCGTACCTTCGCCTGGGTCGTCCTGTTGCAGCGCGGTGGTCCGATCAGTTGGCTGCTCGAACAGTTCGGGCTGCACGATGTGACACTCGTCGGCACCCTCCCCGGTGTCGTGATCGGCATGGTCCAGGTGCTGCTGCCGTTCATGGTGCTGCCGCTCTACAGCACGATGCAGGGCATCGACAGACGGCTGGTGACCGCGGCCAGGAGTCTGGGCGCGGGACCGGCCACCACCTTCCGCACGGTCGTCCTGCCGCTGTCGATGCCGGGCGTGGTCGCCGGGCTGTCGCTGGTGTTCGTCGTGGCGCTTGGTTTCTACGTCACCCCGGTGCTGCTCGGCTCACCGCAGAACGCGCTGATCGCGCAGCTCATCGGAATCAAGGTCGAGCAACTGCGTGACTTCCCCGCGGCCGGGGCGATGGCCGTGCTCATGCTGGTGGCCACCGCAGTCGTGCTCGCGGCGGCGACCAGGATGGTCCGGCTGGGCGACATGTTCGGCGGGGCCCGATGAGCGGTCGGATGGAACGTGACATCAATCGCCCGGCGACCTGGCTGTGGGTGTGGGCCGCGGCCACCGCGCTGCTGCTGCTCGCGCCGACGCTGGTGGTCGTGCCGCTGAGCTTCGCGGGGGAGGCATCCTTCGTGATGCCGCCGAAGAGCTGGTCGCTGCGTTGGTACGAGGAGTTCTTCACCAACCCCCGCTGGCGTGATGCGCTGTCGGCCTCGCTGCGGGTGGCCCTGCTAACCACTGTGACGGCGACCGCGCTTGGAACGGCCGCCGCCTACGGTCTGGCCCGGCTGCGCGGCCGGGCGGCCGCCTTGCTCAGCGGACTGCTGCTCAGCCCGTTGATCATGCCGCAGATCGTCACCGCGGTCGCGGTTCTCGCGGTCTACCTGCGCTGGCAGCTCAACGGCACGATGGCCGGCTTCGTCGCCGCGCACACCATGCTGGCGATGCCGTACGTGGTGGTCACCGTGCGCGCCGCGCTGAGCGACTACGACCGGTCACTCGATCTGGCCGCGTCCAGCCTGGGCGCGGGCCCGTGGACCCGGTTCCGAACGGTGACCCTGCCACTGCTGGCGCGCGGCATCGTGAGCGGCGCGGTGTTCGCGTTCGTGATCTCGCTGGACGACGTGGTCATCGCCCTGTACCTGCAGACCCCGCTGCTTCGGACGCTCCCGGTGCAGATGTACGACAGCATCACCGTCGACGTCGACCCCACCATCGCGGCAGCCGCCACGCTCATCCTCGCGGTCACCACCGCGGTGCTCCTGCTCCCGTCGCTGATCCGCAGCAAGAAGCTCAAGAAGGTGAGTGTCCCGTGACCCCAATGGAAGCGCGAGGCGCATCGCTGCGGCTCGACCGGCTCGTCAAACGCTTCGGCGGCCAGAAGAACGCCGCCGTGGACGAGGTGACCCTGGAGGTGGAGGCGGGCGAGTTCGTCGCCTTCCTCGGGCCCAGCGGCTCGGGCAAGACCACCACGCTGAACATGATCGCGGGGTTCACCCCGATCACCTCGGGCCGCGTCCTGGTCGACGGAGTCGACGTCGCCGCCTTGCCCGCCAACCGCCGTGACCTGGGCTTCGTTTTCCAGCACTACGCCCTGTTCCCGCACATGACGGTGGCGCGGAACATCGCCTACCCGCTGCGCCGTCGTGGAGTCGGCCGTGCGGAAACGGACCGCCTCGTCCAGCAGGCCCTGGAACTGGTACGGCTGGAGGGCCTGGAGGGCCGCAGACCCGCCGAGCTGTCCGGAGGCCAGCAGCAGCGGGTCGCCCTGGCCAGAGCGCTGGTCTACCGGCCGCGCGTACTGCTGCTCGACGAGCCGCTCGGCGCGTTGGACCGGCAGTTGCGCGAGTGGTTGCAGCGCGAACTCAAGCGCTTGCACAGGGAGCTCGGCATCACCTTCGTCTGCGTGACGCACGATCAGGACGAAGCCCTGTCAATGGCCGACCGCATCGCCCTCTTCGACGGGGGGCGGCTGCGTCAGGTGGGCACGCCCGCGGAGCTGTACCGCACTCCGAATTCGCTGTTCGTGGCCCGCTTCCTGGGCGAGTCCACCGTCCTGCGCGAATGCGTGCCGAGCGGCGAGGGGAGCGTCACCTACGGCGGGATCCGCCTGGAGATGCCCAAGGAGGCCGCACCAGGCGCGCACGACCGGATCGCTCTGGTGCTCCGCCCGGAGTCGCTCGCCCTGGCCAGGCGCGACGGTGACGCGCCCCCCGGTGCGAACGCCGTCCCGGTCGAGATCACCGACGTGACCTACCTCGGCAACACGCGCCGGATCGCCATCCGCCTGCCGGACGGCGCCGAGGGCGCGGTGGCGCAGCCGGTGGACGACCCCGCCGACTGGCGCCCCGGCGAGCCCGCCTGGATGACCTGGAATCCCAGACATGGCAGTGCCGTACCCGAAGAGACACCCACGACCGAACGGAGCCATCCTTGACTGCTCAGACCAAACTGACCAATGCCGTCCTGTGGTCGCCCGACCTTCCGGAACCCCTCGACGGCGCCGACATCCTGGTGGAAGGCGGACTGATCGCCGACATCGTGCCCGCGGGCACGGGCGGCGCAGCCGAGACCGTGATCGACTGCGACGGCCGCTGGGTAATACCCGGCATGATCGACAGCCATATGCACTCGTGGGGCGCTCGCTCCTCCAACCCCGTGCACTGGGTGGTCGGGCAGTCGCCGCTGTCGTGGTTCCGGGCCGTGGGCGACCTGCGCAGGATCCTCGAAGCCGGGTTCACCACTGTCCGCGAGGCCGGCGGCCCGCTCGGGCCTGGCCTGCGCGACGCGATCAACGAAGGAGAGATCACCGGTCCTCGCGTCTTCCCGGCCCACCTCGGCATCTCCCGCACCGGCGGGCACGGCGACTGCCACAGCCTGCCGATCTCCTGGGTCACCGAGCAGCCATACATGGCCAGGATCGCCGACGGCGCCGACGAGGTACGTACCGCGGTGCGGGCCGCGGCCCGCGACGGCGGCGAGTGGGTGAAGATCTGGGCCAGCGGCGCCATCGCCCTGTCGGACAACGACTCCCCCGAGCACCTGCACTTCAGCGTCGAGGAGCTCGAGGTCATCTGTCGCGAGGCGCACGCGCTGGGCATGACGGTCGGCGCGCACGTGGAGTTCCCGAGCGCGATCAAGGCGTGCGTGCTCGCCGGCGTCGACGTAATCGAGCATGGATTCATTCTCGACGAGGAGACGTGCCTGCTGATGGCCAAGCGGCAGGTGCCCGTCGTCAGCACCATGGCGTTGCTCCATCGCTACCTGCGCTGGGACGGACCGGAGATTACCCAGGCTCAGGTCGACCTGGCCCGCGAGCTCCTGCCGTCGGTCCACGCCAGCGCGCTGCTCGCCTACCGCAGCGGAGTGACGGTGGCGATCGGCTCCGACAGTTTCGCCGAACCGCTCACCCCGTTCGGCGCCAACGCCGAGGAACTGCTCGCGCTGCACGAGGCCGGACTGCCCGCCGTCGCGTGCCTGGAGGCGGCCACGATCAACGGTGCCAAGGTGATGGGCAAGGAGAAGCAGCTCGGCAGCGTCACCGTCGGCAAGATCGCCGACCTGATCGTCACCGGCCGCACCAGCCCCTTGGACGACCTGAACACCGTGGTCGGCGCCGACAAGATCACCCTGGTTCTGCGCGACGGCGTGCCCGTGGCCGGCACCGGTCTGCGCCGGACTCTGAGCCTGTAAGGAGAACCCCCGAAATCATGAGCGCCATCAACGGCATCGCCAACGTCAATATCTGGACCGGTGACGGCCACGTTGTCCGTGACACCGGAGTCAGCGTGTTCGGCGGCCGCGTCTCCGCGATCGGCCCGCTGTCTCCCGACGTTCCCGGCGTCCTGGACGGCCAGGGCGGCTGGGTCATGCCCGGCATGATCGACTCCCACGTCCACCTGTGGGGCGCCCGCACCCCGCACCCGGTGCACTGGGTGGTGGACCCGCGCCTGCCCAACGCGCTGCGTTCCGTCGCCGACATTGGCAAGATCCTTCGTTCCGGCTTCACCACCGTACGCGAGGCCGGCGGCCCGCTCGGTCCCAGCCTGCGGCAGGTCATCGACGCCGGCGAGATCGAGGGCCCCCGTGTGGTGCCCGCCTACCTCGGCCTGTCTCGCACCGGCGGGCACGGCGACTGTCACACGCTACCGGTGTCCTGGGTGCGGGAGCAGCCGTTCATGGCGCTGGTCGTGGACGGCCCGAACAACCTGCGCAAGGCCGTACGGACCGTGTCCCGCGAGGGCGGACGCTGGGTGAAGGTCTGGGCCAGCGGCGGAGTCCTGTCCGAACGCGACAGCCCCGAGCACATGCACTTCGGCCCGGACGAGCTGGCCGCGATCGTGGAGGAGGCGCACGCCATCGACCTGCCAGTTGGCGCTCACTGCGAGTCTCTGGCCGCGACGTACGCCGCCGTCGAGGCCGGTGTCGACGCGATCGAGCACGGCTTCCAGCTTGACAACGACGTATGCGAGGCGATGCGGGAGCGGGACGTCACGCTGGTCAGCACGCTGTCGGTGCTGCAGCGCTACGCCCGGTGGAGCGGCCCCGAAATCACCGCCGACCAGCGTGACGACGCCAAGCGGCTGCTGGCGAAGGCCGAGGAGAGCCTCGCCACCGCCGTACGGCACGGCGTACGCGTCGCGATGGGCTCCGACTGCTTCGCCGAACCGATGACGCCGTTCGGGCGCAGCGCCGACGAGCTGGGCTACATGCGCGACGTCGGGGTCGACGCCGACACCATCCTGCGCAGCGCCACCAGCGTCGCGGCCCGCCTCGTCGGCATGGAGTCGAAGATCGGCACAGTGGCCGAGGGAGCGTACGCCGACCTGCTGCTGCTGCCCGCCGACCCGCGCGCCGACCTGGACGTCGTCATCAACTCCTCACGGATCACCGCGGTGATCAAGGAAGGCCGCCGTATCGCCTGAGAACGTGGTCGGCCGCACGGTTGACGGCGACGGGCCACGGTATGGGGGGCGGGGATCCCGCCCCCCAGCGATCAACGGACGACTAGGTGGGGTCCCGGTCCGGCCGCGGATCGGGGCGGACGTAGGCCAGCCAGCGGTCGATCTCGGCGAGCACCTGCTTGCGCACCGGCTCGGCCGACAGCAGCAGATCGTGCATCCCGCCCGGGATCCGCACGCAGGTCACGTGCGGCCCGATCCTGGTCGACCACCGGGCGATGTGCTCGGCGTCGAGGACCACGTCGGCCGCGTGCGCCTCGGGGACGAAGTCCCGCACCCGCAGGCTGCGGTCCGAGCACAGCACCAGCACGGGGACGTCGACCCGGAGGCCGGCGTGCAGTCGCCGGTGCGCCCGGCGGATCGCCGCCAGCCACACCGCGTGCACCGGGAAGCCCGCCAGCGGCTTCCACTCCAGGTCGTACTCCCACTCCCCGCTGTGGTCGCGGTGCAGGCTCGCGCCGTACGCGGTGGCGATGCCGAGGGGCAGGACGGCCGTCGCGGGCAGCCGGGCCAGGACGCCCCCGAGCACGTCGGCGGCCCCCCTGACCAGGGCGGGCACGTTGAGGTCGAGGAAGGGGCTGTTGAGGACGAGGGCGTCCACGAGCCCCCGGCCACGCACGCGGTCGGCCCACAGGGCCGCGATGAGGCCGCCGGTCGAGTGCGCGCTGATCGTGAGCTCGTCGTGGTCCGCACGGATGATCCGGACGGCCTCGTCGATCTCGGGGAAGTGCTCGGTGACGCTGCCGATCAGGCCCCTCGTCTGGTGCTCCAGCAGGGACCGGCCGTACTTGCGCAGGTCCAGGGCGTAGAAGCTGACGCCCTGGGCGATGTAGTGGTCGGCCACGTGGGTCTGGAAGAAGTAGTCGGTGAAGCCGTGGATGTAGAGGATGGCCCGCCGGGACCCGGCCACGCGGCGCCGTACGAGCGTGGCGACGACCTCGCCCTCGGCGTCGCGGCCCATCGGCAGGACGACGGCCTCGTAGCCGGCTCCGAGGATGTCGGGGACGGCGATCACGGCAGCTCCAGAGGGTGAACCGGCCGGGATGGGACGCCGACCCTCTCGGGTCGCAAACCCACCTGCCCCGACCGGTAAGGGGCCTGGTCTGGACAGGCGCGATGGGCATTGACCAGGTCAAATACCAGTATCAACTCGCCACGGCTCGCGGGGGCACCGGTGCGGTACGGGCCTCTCCGGGCCAGTGTGATCACGGCCACATTCCTGACCGCGCGGTTCTCGATCTCGTCGAAAGCCATGAGCCGAACTCTATTCAGTTCTGTGCGGATACGTTCCTTGGGGTGAGTACGTGCCCTTCGCTCGTCCGATATCTGACTGCGAGCCGGTACACGCGCGAAAGCCCGTCGGCGCGGCGGCGCTGATCGGCTGGACGGCGCTGTCCGTCGTGCTGCCGGGCGCCGCGCATCTCCGCGCCGGATGGCGGCGCACCGGATTTGCGCTGCTCGGCGCGTACGGGGTGATCTTGGTCGCCCTGGGTCTGGTCGCGCTGAACGCGGACGCCCACCTGGCCGGCCGGGCGCTCAACTGGCTCGGCCTGATCATGACGGCCACCGCGCTCGCGGGCGTCCTCTGGTTCGCGCTGGTGATCCACTCGTTCGTGGTGCTGCGACCGCAGGGCCTCCCGAGGGCCGCGCAGGTGGTCACCGGGCTGATCGCCGGTGGGCTGTCGGTCGCCGTCGCGCTCCCCTTCGCGGTCGCCGCGCAGTACGTGGCGGAGTCCGAGCGGACCATCGACAAGGTGTTCGCCGCGTCGGCCGGCCCCCTGGCCCCCGTGGTCCCGGGCGGGCGGCTCGCCGCCAGCGATCCGTGGGGCGGCCGGGACCGGATCAACGTGCTGCTGCTGGGAGGCGACTGGGGCAACGACAGGACCGGGATGCGGACCGACAGCCTGAACGTCGCCAGCGTGGACGTCCACACCGGCAACACGGTGCTGCTCGGCCTGCCGAGGAACCTGGAGCACGTCCCGTTCCCGCCGGGCAGTCCCATGGCGCGCCGCTTTCCCACCGGGTTCACGCTCCCGGAGTACCGCCCCGGCTGGCGGGACGACCTCCTGTTCGGCGTCTGGCAGTACGCCGAGGACCACCCCGAGCTCTTCGGCGGGCGCCGGCACATGGGGGCCGAGACGCTGAAGGAGACGGTCGGCTACATCCTCGGCATCCGGATCGACTGGTACACGCTGGTCAACATCTGGGGCTTCGCCAAGATCGTCGACGCTCTGGGCGGCCTCGTCCTCACGGTGGACAGCGACATCGTGTACGGAAAGTACGACGAGGGCCTGATCAAGGCGGGCACCCGCAAGCTGAACGGAGCCGACGCGCTGTGGTTCGCGCGGTCCCGCACCAACAGCGACGACTTCACCCGGATGCGCCGCCAGCGGTGCGTGTTCAGCGCGCTGCTCAATCAGATGGATCCCGCGACCGTGCTCGCCCGGTTCACCAAGATCGCCGCGGCCACCCGCAAGATCCTCCGCACCGACATCCCGCGGTCGATGCTGGAGGAGATCGTGCCACTGGCCGTGGAGGCCAAGAACGCCCGCGTCACCAGCGTGCAGTTCATGCCGCCGCTGATCAGCACGAGCGTCCCCGACTGGGCGCAGATCCGGCTCCTCACCGCGAACGCGATCGCGAAGTCCTCCGCTCCCAAGCGGCGGGGTGCCAGGCACGCGCTGGCCACTCCGGGCGCGCCGAGCCCGATCGGCCAAGGATGCACCGCCGTCTGACCGCCCTGCTTCAGGCCCGTCTCGGGCTCGGTCTCAGGGGCCGGTCTCTCGGCCAGATCGCGCGCGGCCGCGTCGTCGCGGTCCGCAAACCCGCTATCACGATCTTGAGGGGCCCCACCGGTTCTCAGGGAAGGAGCACGCCCCAGTAGGCCGCCCACGGCACGAACACCGCGGCCGCGGCCAGGACCATGCCCAGCCGTATCCGGTTTCCGGGGGACAGCTCGCGGCGGTGGCGCCAGGTGGCGACGACCGTGGCGGCCGCTGCGGCGACCACGGCCACGGCGAGAAGCTGAAGCACCAGCCAGGGCAGAGAGCGGCCGAGGACCACGGGCCCGATCAGATAGGCGCCGGTGAGCACCAGGACGCAGAAGTAGCCGAGGAAGCCGAGCGTGGAGGCCGTGATGGCGATGACGAGCCAGCGAGCCGGTCGTGAGGCTGGAGGCGCGCCGCGGCGTCGCCGCAGCCGCCTGATGATCGCCGCCAGCGCGTAGCCGAGGGAGGCGCCCAGCAAGATCGTGAAGGCCGCGAGCTGCAGCCAGGGCGACTCGTACCAGGCGAACGGTCCGTCCACGGGACGGCTCAGCTGATCCTGGGACGGCGGCTGATCCGCGACGGCCTCCGGTGGACCGTCGCTCAGGCTCGTGATCCAGGCGGCCTCGAATTTGGCATAGTCGGCCGCGAGGCTGTCGGGACGGTCGAAGCCGTCGTCGAACGTGCGGTTGAGGTTGTGGCGGGCTCCGGCGACGAAGTGGATGGTGTAGTGGGTGTTGCCGCCGCGTTCCAGGCCCTGCCGGATGATCTGGGAGCTCTCAGCCGGCATCGCTTCCCGGTCGAAAGTTCCCCACAGCGCAAGAACCGGCTGGTGGACGTTTTCCCAGCTCCGCATGGGGTCGCGGTCCTCTTCGCCGAACAGGCCGCTCCCGATCCCGAACCTGATGGCGCGCTCCTGCAGCATGAGCGTCAGCGACCCGTGCACGCCCGCGTGCCGGAGCCGCTCGCCGTACGCCCATGCCTGCTGCCTGGCGGGCGTCGTTCCGACCGCTCCGGCGACGATGAGGAAGGTCACGTCCGACGATCGGGCGGCCGCGATCGGCGCCACCCACGCCCCCTCGGACAGTCCCCAGATGCCGACCATCGCCGGGTTCACGTCGGCGCGGGCCCGCAGTGTGCGCACCGCCGCGAGCGCGTCACCTGCGAGCGTCTCGTAGTTCCGCCGCAGCGTGGAGTAGCCGACGGTGCGCTTGTCGTATATCAGGGTCACAATGCCCCGCTTGGCGTAGGCCTCGGCCTCGTCCCGGTATTCCTCCCGGGTGACCGGCCCGGCGCCGTGCACCATGACGATGCCGGGCCTGCGGCCTCTCGCCGTCTTCGGCGCCACGACCGTCCCGTGCAAGGTCACGCCGCCGTCCCCGGTGAAGGTGACATCGCTGGTGACCAGCGCGTCGGCGTGTGCGTGTGCGGGCACGGGTACGGCGCACAAGGCGATCGCGAGCAGGACGGGCAACAGCGACCACGTCCAGCGTTTGCGTGAGAGCAGCACGAGGTGCTCTCCTTTCTATGGGAAATCTGTGCACGTGAAGACACGCCCTTCGCGGGGCGTGGTGATGCGGATTTCGTCTCTGGGCCGTCGGGCTGCCACCCGGCGGCCCAGATCATTCGCCGTCGTCGGCGGATGTGGGGGCGGGGAACGCGAGCATCCGGGCGAGCACGACGCGCGCTCCGGGCGGCGTCGCCTCGTCCGGCCTTTTGTAGCGGTAGAGCAGTTTCACGTACTCCTCGAGGAACTCTTTGAGTTCGTCGACGGTGAGGCGCATCGCCGAGCGCGACCATGCCAGGGCGTCCGCCCATTCCCCGAGGTCGTCGCGTTCGAGCTGGAAGCGGCTGAACTGTTCGAGTTCCTCGGCGAAGTCGAGCCGGTTCATCTCCTCGACCGCCACCCGCATCTCCGGCGTCTGCCGGCTGTAGGGCGGGATCCTGCGATCAGCGGGCACCTGGCGCCACCAGCGTTCCCGTCCCCTCGACAGCTCGGGCACCTCTTCGATGAAGCCGTGCTTCGCCATCTGGCGCAGGTGATAACTGGTCAGGCCGGTGCTCTCGCCCAGTGCTCGGGCGAGAGTCGCGGAATTGGCCGGACCGTTGCGCAACTGCCGCTCGATCCGCTGTCGCATGGGATGCGCCAGGAGCTTCAGCGCTTCGACATCGGTTATCTCCTCTGGGACGAGATCCACAAGAGCACCGTATCGCTCGCAAACGCTCTTTGCAAAGCCTCTTTGCAACTTGGCCGGAACTTCCCCGGGCACTACCTGCGGCACGCCTACGACGCGTCTGCCCGCTACGGCGGGCACACGACCTGGGCGTTTCCCTTCCCTGGGCTTCGTGACGGCGGCCTGCCCCTCCCGCACCACACTGTGCGGGCGAAACAAGCGAACCCCTCAGACGCGGAAGGTGTCCTTGGCCATGCGGCGGACCTTCTCCTCGTCGATCGTGTGCCCGAGCCCCGGCTGGGTGAGCGGCACCGCGACGACCCCCCCGGACGCGCCGACCGGCGGCGTGACGATCTGGGCGCTGCGCGGCGGCTCCGCGACGTCGCTCGGCAGGGTGCACCCGGGCAGGCTCGCCACCGCCACCGTGGCCGCCCGCGCCAGGCCGACCCCGAGCCCGCCCGCGCAGGTGACGTCCCATCCGGCGGCCACGGCCGTGTCGTGCGCGAGCCGTACGGCGGACAGCGAGCCGAACCGCGCGGGACGCAGCAGCAGCGCCCGGCCCGCGCGCGCGGCGACGGCTTCGTCCAGCGCCTCGATCGAGCGCGCCTCGACCACGACGGCCGCCGAGATCCGATCCTGGAGCTCGGCGCTCACCACCAGGTCGGTGAGCGGCCGCTCGATCGCCACGAGGCCGTAGGCGTCAAGGGCTTCGAGTTGGGAGATCTCCGTGTACGCGCCGTGCCCGTCCACGGCGATCGCCAGGCCGGGGTACGCGGCGCGGACCGCGCGCAGCGGCTCGACATCCCATCCGGGGTGGACGTCCATCGTCACGTGCGCGTATCCGGCGCAGACATGCCGGTTCACCCGGGCCACCATGCTCTCGAGCGAGCGCTCCGCGCCCAGCCGAACGGTCGCCATGAGGGAGGTGCGGTTGCCGCCGAGGGCGTGGGACAGCGGGACGCCCTTCATCCGGGCCCACAGGTCCCAGCACGCCATGTCGGCGGCCGAGCCTCCGGGAATCCGCCCCAGCTCGGAGGGGTGCTCCCAGTCCACCCCGAGCAACGCGGCGGGGAGGGACTCCTCAAGGGAGGCCCACAGCTTCTCGTGCCCGTGCTCCTGCTCGTCGCGCCGCTCGCCGGGCCGCCCCGCCGGTGGCAGGACGGCCTCGCCCCAGCCGACCATCCCGCCGTAGTCGGTGATCCTCACCAGGACGCTCTCTGGCCGCCTGCCGTAGGGCAGGGTCAGCCTGAAGAGTTCGAGCTCCCGGACACGCGGCAAGTGACACCCTCCTCCGTTAGACCTCCATGGTGCCCGCTGCGCGGCGGTGCTCAAAACGTCCGGAGACGAGGGCCGCGGTGCCGGCCATAAGGGCGAGCAGGCCGAAGCACAGCAGATAGCTGGCCGCCGACCGCGCCAGGGCGGCGGAGATCGCCCCGGTGACCGCGACGGCGACGACGGAGTAGATCGACTCGCCGATGGCGAGCGAGGCGCTGTTGGCGCCCTTCTCGGCGGGAGCCGACAACTCCAGGATCAGAACGGAGAGCGTCGGGTAGGTCAGGCCCATGCCCAGCCCGCCCACGCACCACCCGAAGAACCCGACGAGCACCGGAACGGACGGGAACACCGTCAGCGCGGTCAGCAGGATCGCCGTCGCGATCAGGGAGGTGCCCGTCCGCAGGATCAGCGCGCGGTTGTGCGGCCTGCGCCCCTGGATCCACGATCCGGTCGACCAGAAGAGCGCGCCGCCGGTGAGGGCGAGACCGGCCTGCGAGGGGCTCAGGCCGCGCTCGCTGTGCAGCAGGAGCGGCACGAAAACCTCGGCCGCGAAGAACGCGCCCGCGGCCAGGCCGCGGAGGGCGACGACGGCCGGGACGCCGCGGGCGGCCCGCAGCGTCCCCTTGGGCAGCAGCCGGGGCAGCGCGATCGCGAGCACGATCAGCCCGGCGACCAGCAGCGGGACGACCCCGGCCCCGCTGCCGTACTGCATGAGCGCCGCTCCGGTGGCCACCACGACACCCCACGCCAGCTTCGTCGCGAACCCGCGGGAAGCGGCCGGGGGCGTGGGCAGGCTCTCGGACGCGGACTCGGAGGCCTCGGGCCGCGCCGACCGGCGATGATCCGCGAGCCCGCGCCACAGGAAGGCGGCGGCGGGGGTGGCGAGCAGCGGAACACCGAGGAACACCCAACGCCAGCCGGCGTGCTCCACCACCAGGCCGGTGATCGCCGGTCCGACCAGCGAGGGGACCACCCACGCCGCCGAGAGCAGCGAGAACACCTTCGGATGCAGCTCGGGGGGATACACCTTGTCGATCAGCACGTACATCGCGACCGAGAAAAGGCCGCCACCGAGCCCCTGGAGGAACCGCCCCGCGACGAAGACGTCCATGGTGTGCGCGGTGCCGGCAAGGAGCAGGCCGCCGATGAAGCCGGCGAGGCCGGTCCACAGCGGCGCCACCGGGCCGCGCGTGTCGCTCCACCTCCCGCCCACCAGGGTCGCGATCACGCTCGCGACCAGGCTCGCGTTGAAGGCGAGGCCGTACAGGGACATCCCGTGGAGCCGTTCGGCGACGACGGGCATCGCCGTGGCGACCGCGAGGTACTCGAACGCGATCAGCACCATGATGGCGACCATGCCGACGCCCAAGGCCCGATAACGCTGCGAGAAAACCGGCGGTGCCGTCATTACCGAATTCACGCTACGGACGTTACAGATCACCACATCGTGTCCGTAATCGGCCATTGGACCTAGGTCGTATTGCGTTCGACGGAGATGTTGCGCTCGACCCACTGCGTGATGTCCCGGCGCTCGATCGCGGCCGCCATCAAGCCGGGGAACGCGTCCGGCGTGCAGGCGAACGCTGGAACCCCGAGCGCCGCGAGCGCCGCCGCGTTGTCGTGGTCGTAGGACGGGGCACCCTCGTCCGAGAGGGCCAGCAGCACGATCACCTGCACCCCGGCGGCCGTCATCGCGGCCACCCGGCGGAGCATCTCCTCGCGGACGCCGCCCTCGTAGAGGTCACTGATCAGGATGAAGATCGAATCCGTCGGCCGGGTGATCAGCCCCTGGCCGTAGGCGATCGCCCGGTTGATGTCCGTGCCGCCGCCGAGCTGGGTGCCGAACAGCAGTTCCACCGGGTCGTGGAGCTGGTCGGTGAGATCGACGACCGCGGTGTCGAACACCACGAGGCTGGTCCGCAGCGACCGCATCGACGCCAGGACCGCGCCGAAGACGCTGGAGTAGACGACCGACGCCGCCATCGACCCGCTCTGGTCGATGCACAGCACGACCTCCCGCTGGACGGCCTGCTGCCTACGGGCGTAGCCCACCAGACGGGACGGCACGACCGTGTTCCGCTCGGGCAGGTAGTTCTTCAGGTTCGCCCGGATGGTGCGGTCCCAGTCGATGTCGGCGACCCGCCGCGGCCGGTGCGTCCTGGCCGAGCGGTCGAGCGCCCCGGTGACGGCCGCCCTGGTCCGCTGCGCGAGCTTGGCCTCCAGCTCGGCGACGACCTTGCGGACCACGGCGCGGGCCGACTCGCGCGCCCTCTCCGGCATGACCCGGTTCAGCGAGAGCAGCGTTCCGACCAGGTGGACGTCGGGCTCGATCGCCTCCAGCATCTCGGGCTCCAGCAGGAGCCGGCTCAGGTTGAGCCGCTCGATCGCGTCCTTCTGCATCACCTGGACGACCGTCGAGGGGAAGTAGGCGCGGATATCTCCCAGCCAGCGGGCCACCTTGGGCGCGGACGCGCCGAGGCCCGCGCCGCGCTGCCCGCCGTCACCGCGTCCGGTGCCAGGACCCGCGTCGTAGAGCGCGCCCAGCGCCGCGTCCATGCCGGCGTCCGCGCCGCCGAGCGCACAACCGGTGCCGTCGGCGCCACCGCCGAGAACCAGCCGCCAGCGGCGCAACCGCTCCTCCATCACAGCCTCCCCAGGATTTCCAGCACGGTCCGGACGGCCGGCGCCGCCCGCTCGTCGTCGAGATCCGCCCCGTCGCCGGTTCCGTCGCCGGTTCGGCCGCCGGAGCCGCGGACGTCGGACGCACCGGCTCTCACCCGCTCGCCGATCGAGCGGCGTTCCGGCGCGGCGAAGGCGCCGAACGTGCGTCGCAGCAGCGGGAGCACGTCCACGAACGCCTCCGGGGACAGGCCGGTCAGCCAGCCGTCCACGGCCGCGAGGAGCCGCGAGTCGTGGACCAGCAGCAGCCCTCCCCCAGACAGGAAGCCCTCGATCCACGCGGCGGCCCGGGCGGGCGGATGGCCGAGCGACATCGCCCGTGACATGCGGATCTGGACATCGTCCGCCAACTGCGCGTCGAACAGGATGCGCACGAGGCGGCCCTCGATCACCCCGGGCAGGTCGCTCCTGTTCGCGAGGCTTCGCAATGTCGCGAGCCAGCGGTCGCGCGGCGAATCCCGCCCGGTCTCGTATCCGGCCTCACGCGCGGCGTCGTGCCCCGCCTCGTGTCCAGCACCCTGCCCCGCCTCGTGTCCAGCACCCTGCCCCGCCTCGTGTCCAGCACCCTGCCTCGCCTCGTGTCCAGCACCATGCCTCGCCTCGTGCCCGTCGTGACGGTGCCCGTCTCCTCTCGGCACGTCATGCAGCAGGGCCACCGCGGAATGGACCGCGTCGATCTGAGCCACCAGCTGCCGGGCCGGATCCTCGTCCAGGCCGGTCACCGCGATCGGGAGGCCGGCGCAGACACGGGTCAGCAGCGAGTCCACGATCGCGGCCAGCCCGGCCGAGGGCGTGCCCCGGACATCGCCGTACCGCTGGGCCCGTACCAGCGCGGGAAGCGCCGCCATCAGGTGCCCGACGTCGCTGTCCAGCGCCGCCCGGTCCCCGATCGCCCGCAGCACGTACGGCAGGGCGTCCGGCAGGTCGGCGAGAAGACACTTCTCGACCAGGGTGGTCAGCTCCGCGAGCGACACCTCCGG
Organism: Microtetraspora sp. NBRC 16547; assembly: GCF_030268965.1. Classification (GTDB taxonomy): domain Bacteria; phylum Actinomycetota; class Actinomycetes; order Streptosporangiales; family Streptosporangiaceae; genus Microtetraspora. The sequence continues at coordinate 504,974 of NZ_BSSE01000002.1, forward strand.
GGCGCCGTCCGCCTGATCCACCACCTGATCGAGCGTGTGGTCCGCGGTCCGATCGCCGGCCGTCCCATCTCCGGCCGTCCCGTCACCGGCCGCTCGGTCCGGCGCGCCGTGAACCCCGAAGGCGTTAACCAGGGCGCTCTTCCCGGCCAGCTCGCACACCCGGGCGGTGGCCGCCGCCTCGACGGTGATCCCCCAGACCGCGGCCTCGATCAGGCTCACGTCGAACTCGGGGCGCCACTCCAGCGTCCAGGACTCCTTGAACGTGCCCTTGCCCCTGGTCTCGCGCGGCGTGCCCCACGGGACCCCGATGAGCCGGAGCCGGTGCAGCAACCTGCTGCGGTCGAGGTCGAGCGTCCTGCGCAGGTCGAGGTCGTGGTCCCGCTCGAGCGCCTCGGGCTTGAGCTTCACGCGCCGCTGCTCCTCCCGCAGGTGCCGCTGCAACGGCACCATCGGGGTCGAATCGGGCACATGACCGAGCCGCTCCCCCACCACCATGCGGCGGTGGACCAGGTCTGCGGGCAGTTCGTCTCCCTCGCAGAGGACCGCGCGGACCGCCTCGCCGACCTCGCTCAGACCGGCCAGCGGCCGGTCCCGCAGCGTGGCGAGGCCGTGCGCGAGCCGTACGGCCTCGATGACGTGGGCGGAGGAGACGGGCAGGTCCTCCTGGCGGAGCACCGCCGCGGCCCGCGCCAGCCATCGCTCGATCGGCCGGTCCGGCGCGGTGAAGAGATGGTGGTACCACCCCGGAGAGGTGACGCCCGCGCCGTATCCGCTCCACGCGGCGAGCCGCCCGTGCGTCCACGGCACCCAGGTCATCTCGACCTTGACCTTGGGCATTCCCTTGAGCAGCCGGTTGTCGTCGGCGGCCTTGGGAAGCGTCGCGAGCGCGGGAACGTGCCAGGCGCCGCACACGACGGCGATGTTCCCGAAGCCGTCCTTGACCGCCTGCCGGAGCGTCCTGCGCATGTACGCCTCGCGGCGTGCCTCGTGCGGGTCCGGCGTGTGCCCCTCGCGGACGGCGGCCATCGCCTCGGCGATGGCCTCGAACACCGAGCCGTGCCCGGCCTCGCCGTCCGTCCCGTGCTCGATCCGGTGCTCGACCGCGTCCTCCCACCACCGCTCCGGGTCGTCGTAACCCGCCGCCTCCGCCAGCGCGCCGATCGGATCGACGTGGACGGTCGGCTCCGCTTCGCGGCTCCGGCCTCCGCCGAGCGCGAGGGCGTGCGCCGCCGGCAGGTCGCAGAACCGCACCTCGACGCCGGCATCGGCCGCGTAGCGGATCGCCTGCCACTCGGGCGAGAACACGGCGAACGGCCAGAACGCGGCCTTGGACGGATCACCCGGCACGTGGGCGAGCAGTGCGACGGGCGGCTCCATGTCCGGTTCCGCGGCGAGCGGCACCAGCGCGTCCGCCTCCGGCGGCCCCTCGATGAGCACGATGTCCGGCTTCAACCGCTCCAGAGTGGAACGCACCGCCCGGGCGGACCCCGGACCGTGGTGCCGGACGCCCAGGATCGTGGTCGTCACCCGATCACCCGCCGTCCCGACTGCCCGGCCCTCCGCCCGGCCCTCTCCCCGGCCCGCTGTCCGGTCACGTCACCGGCTGCCCCACCCACCGCGGGGATGAGATCAGCTCGCATCGCGGCAGGCCCGGTAGAAGTCGCGCCAGTCCTCGCGCTCGCGCACGACGGCCTCCAAGTATTCCTGCCAGACCACCCGGTCCGACACGGGGTCCTGGACGACCGCGCCGACGATCCCCGCCGCCACGTCGGAGGGGCGCAGCACTCCGTCTCCGAAGTGCGCGGCGAGTGCGATGCCGCTGGTCACCACCGAGATCGCCTCGGCCGTGCTGAGGGTGCCGCTCGGCGACTTGACCTTGGTCCGGCCGTCGGAGGTCACTCCGGAGCGCAGCTCGCGGAACACCGTGACGACCCGGCGGATCTCCTCCAGACCGGCCGGCGTCTCGGGCAGTTCCAGCGAGCGGCCCAGTTGGGCGACCCGGCGGGAGACGATGTCGACCTCCTCCTCCGCGCTCGCGGGCACGGGCAGCACGACCGTGTTGAAGCGCCTGCGCAGGGCGCTGGACAGCTCGTTGACCCCGCGGTCCCGGTCGTTGGCGGTCGCGATGACGTTGAAGCCCTTGGCCGCCTGGACCTCCTCGTTCAACTCCGGGATCGGGAGCGTCTTCTCCGAGAGAACGGTGATCAGCGCGTCCTGGACGTCGGACGGCATGCGGGTGAGCTCCTCGACGCGGGCCAGCCGCCCCTCGGCCATCGCCCGCATGACGGGGCTCGGGGTCAGCGCCTGCCGGGACGGCCCCTCCGACAGCAGCCGGGCGTAGTTCCAGCCGTAACGGACGGCCTCCTCCGCGGTGCCGGCCGTGCCCTGCACCAGGAGGGTCGAGTCACCGCTGATCGCGGCGGCGAGGTGCTCCGACAGCCACGTCTTCGCCGTGCCGGGGACCCCGAGCAGCAGCAGCGCCCTGTCGGTGGCCAAAGTGGCGACCGCGACCTCGACGATCCTTCTCGGGCCGATGTACTTCGGCGTGATGACGCCCCCGGGATGGTGGGGGTCGCCCAGCAGGTACGTGGTGACCGCCCACGGTGAGAGCCGCCAGCCGGGCGGCCGCGGCCGGTCGTCGTCCTTGGCCAGGACCGCCAGCTCGTCCGCGTACTGATCTTCCGCGTGCGGACGCAGAACCGTCACTTGTCCTCCTCGTCTAGCGGCCCGCCGGTCTCCGTGGCGGCGGTGCCATGTCCGTCGTCTGTCCGTCTCTCCGCGAGCCCGGCCGCGGATCCACCCGCGAGCCCGCCCGCGCGTGTGTCCGCGCGTGTTTCTGTGGTCCCGTCCGCGGCCAGCTCTCTGGCCATGTCGTAGCGGAACCGGAGCGTGGCGGACACCTCGTGAACCTCGGGAAGGTCCCGCAGCCGCGCCACCTGCTCGTACGCCGAGGGATCGAACCGCTCCCCGGCGAGCCGCGCCAGCTCGCTCGCGTTCCACGGCTGGGCCGTCGAGGTGGCGGCGATCTTCTCCAGTACGGCCTTGGCCAGCGGCACGCCCCACGGCCGGGGAATGCCGCCGAGCATCATGATCATCTGCCCGTCGACGGGGTGGCGGCGGACGAACTCCGCCGCCATGCGGGACTGCTCGGCCGGGGGAAGGATCGCGAGCAGGTCGGTCAGCGGCTCGACCTCGATCAGCGCCCGCGCCCAGAGGACGTCACGCTGGAGGATCGCCGCGCGGGTCCAGCCCATGCGGACCTCCCTGGCCCAGTCGCCGACCTCCATGGCGGTGATCTCCGCCGGAGAGCGGCCGAGATGCCCGGTCCAGAACGAGAGCGGCGTGTGGGCGATGACCTGCTGCAGCCACCAGCCTCGGTTCCCGGTCCCGCTGGGCGGCCTGGCCCGGACCCCGTCGCGCTCCATCGTGCTGTCGCACGCCTGCGGCGCCGTGGCGCGGAGCCGGTCGCCGTCCCGTGTGAGCAGCCGTGCCGCGCGCCCGGCCATCCGCGTCCCGAGCCGCGACTCCGGCAGCCGGGTGAGGAGGTCGGCGGCGGCCTGCCGCACCTCGCGGCGACGGTCGTCGAGCGCGTCCTCAAGGAACGGCTCGTCGGCCATCGTCAGCCCCTCGGCGAGGATCTGCGTGAACGCCGCGCGGTCCTCCGGCGTCTCCTTGCCCCATCCCGCGACGAGCAGTTCCCTGGCCGCCGCCGGATCGGTCGCGCGCAGCGCGGCCAGGAACGCCCGGCGGTCCCCGCTCGTGCCGAACTCCCACACGTCCGCGGACCCCGCGTGCCCGTCGGTCGGCTCCTCCTGGAGGTAGGACCAGGCGGGGTTGAGCCCGGCGAGCCACCGGCCGCGCGTCCCGGCCAGCACGCCCAGGTGCGCCCGGATCGACTGGTCCCGCGCCCCCAGGTCGAGGAGCCTCGGGACGAGCCGCGCCGGAACCCGCACGCCGCTCCCCGCCGCGATCTCCAGCCACTCCGCCAGCAGGCGTCCCTGCTCCCCGGCGAGGATCCGGGCCAGCCGGTCGCCCGCACCGCGGCCCACGAGAGGCCTGGTCTCGGGCGGGGCGGGTGGCAGCGGCCGGCCCCTATGCGGCCGCTGTCCCGCCCGCGCGCGTATCACCCGCACGGCCGCCTGCTCCAGAAGATCGACCGGAGGCGCGACGGACGGGCCGCCGGGCAACGGCCTCCGGTCGGTGCCGACCAGCGCGGCGGACACCAGGTCCTCCCACTCCGCGGTCCCCGTCGCGGAGTCGCGGTCATGACGGGTCGTGGTCACAGCACCACCACCTTGCCTTCCTCATCCCATGTCGTCAGCGGCCGCAATCCGCGTGGCGTCCACTCGCAGGCGACGGTGACCGGGTGGCCGCCCGACACCGCGAGCAGCCGCCACGGCGTGCCGATCGACGAATCGAGCCGCAGCCCGCTCACCTCGGGGACGAGGTCGGGCCCGGAGTCCAGGGGCCCGGAGTCCAGGGGCCCGGAGTCCAGGGGGCCGGGATCCGCGAGGAGCCAGCCGCCGTCGTTCGCCGGGACGACCCCGGACAGCACCACGGGCCATGACTCGGTCCATGGATCACCGGCCAGCACGCCCGCCAGCAGGCCGGGTATCCGGGCGGCGCTCAGGCCGGGCGGCGGTCCCGCCTGGACGGCACCGTGCCGCCGGGCTACCAGCGCCCGGAGCGGGGCGGACCCCGGATAGAACGCCAGATCGGCGTCCACCGTGGTTCCGCTGACCAGGGACGCGTCCAGGGCCTGTCCCACGGGGGCGAACGACAGCACGAGCGCGGCCCGGCCGGTCTCCCTGCCGCGCAGCCAGACCCGGCGGGCGATCAGCCGGTCCTGCTCCTCGTCCCGGCTGCCGATCACGTCCCACCGGTCCCGGACCGCGGGCGACGCGAGAACCGTCTCCCTCGCCAGAGGGAACCCGATCCGGGATCGGACCACGTCGCCGAGAGCGGAAGGCAGCTCGGCCGTACGGCGGTGCGCGACGGCGAGCAGGTGAACCAGCGCGTACTCCCCGAGAAGGCGGCCCGGCCACTCCTCCTCGCGCAGCACGCCGGACAGCCGGGTGAACATCCCCGCGACTCCGGGCGCCTGCGCGTCGACCATGCGCTTGGCGATCGCGTCCCAGTCGGCCGGGCCGGTCTGCCGGGCACCGGCGACGCCCTGCGCGATCTGGTCGGCCAGCCACCTCTCCAACTCGGACAACCCCGCGGTGACCCGCTGCTCCCGTTGCTGGGCGCGCCGATCCGGCCGGCCCGATCCCCCCGGTCCGCCGGATCCGGCCGCGCCGTCCCCGTCATCGCCGTGCGCCCGGCCGTCCGGACCCGCAGTCCCGGCAGGCGCCCCCCGCTGGGCCGCGGTCTCCCGAACCGCCGCCTCCTGGGCCGCGGTCAGCCGGGACGCCTGCTTCAGCGCGCGGTCCCTGCGCTGGTCCAGCCACTCGGCGACCCAGTCCGCGGGCTCCTCCGCGGCGGGCACCCCGTCGGCCGACCAGAGCAGCAGCAGGCCGAGCGAGTGCTTGCAGGGAAACTTCCTGCTCGGGCAACTGCACCGGTACGCCGGCTCCGACAGGTCGACGCAGGCGCGGTACGGCTTCGACCCGCTTCCCTTGCACTCGCCCCAGAGCACCTCAGGGGTCACCCCGAGGGCGGACCACTTCCCGGGCGAGCTCACGCCCGTGGCGGCCTTCTGCGACGCCGCGTCGGGTGCCAGTGCCAGCACCTGATCGCGGCTCCACCTTTCGATCACGCGCCGCACAGTAGCCAGCCCCGCCGACAAAACCGCGTCCTCGCGTCCCGTCCACCCGTAACCGCAGGTCAGCCTGTGTTCCACACGTACGCGCCGATCGGGGCCGAGGGTCCGGGATACGAGGGACGACCCTGGACGGACGACGCCCTCGCCCGCCCGACGCATGGGATACCCGGCCTGTGTGGAAGATCCCGAGTACAGCGGCTATGTCCGAGCCGCGTGGCATACTCACGGCGTGCGTCCGAAAACCGCGCGAACCGCGCTGATCGGCCGGTCGGGTGAGCTCGATCTTCTGCTGCGCGTGCTTGACGCGGCCGAGGGCGGCCTGGCCGGGGTCGCGCTCGTGGGCGGCGACGCGGGGATCGGCAAGACGCGCCTGGTCAACGAGGTCCGGGACCTGGCCGAGGAGCGCGGGTTCACCGTCCTCGTCGGACAGTGCGCCGAGCTCGGCGACGCCCTGCCGTACCTCCCGCTCGTGGACGCGCTGCGCGGGGCAGCGGAGGGCGGCACACCGGCCGGCGACGCGCTGACCGCCTGGCCGGCACTGCGGCGGCTGCTGCCCGGCGCGGATCCGGGTACGGCCGGCGCGGCGACGGGGGCGCTCGCCCAGCAGCAGCTGTTCGGCTCGGTGCTGGGCCTCCTGGCGGAGCTGGCGGAGAGCCGCCCGGTGCTGTTCGTGTTCGAGGACCTGCACTGGGCCGACCGCTCGACCCGTGACCTGCTGGTCTTCCTCACCCGGATGCTGCAGCGGGAGCGGGTCACCCTCGTCGGCACCTACCGCACCGACGACCTGCATCGGAGGCATCCGCTGCGTCCGGTCCTCGCCGAGCTGCAGCGGCTGCCGCTGGTGAACGCGATCGAGCTGCCTCCGCTCGGGAACGACGATCTGGCCCACTACCTCGCGACCATCGACACAAGCCACCGTGCGATCGGCGGCGGGGTCGATCTGATCGGCGGGGTGGTCGAGCGGGCCGGCGGCAACCCCTTCTTCGCCGAGGAGCTGCTCGCCGCGGCCGCGATGTGCGACGGGGTGCCGGGCACGCTGTCTGACCTCCTACTCTCCCGGGTGGAGGCGCTGCCCGACCAGGCGCGCCACGTCATGCGGGTGGCCGCGGTGGCGGGGCACAGCGTCGATCACGACATTCTCGGGGACGCCACCGATCTCGGGGAGATCCCCCTCGAGGACGCGCTGCGCGAGATCGTCTCGCGCGGTCTGCTGACCACGAGCAGGGACGGGTACGCGTTCCGGCACGCGCTGCTCCAGGAGGCCGTCTACGACGACCTGCTTCCCGGCGAGCGGACCCGGCTGCACGGGACCTTCGCCCGGCTGCTCGCCGCGCGCGGCGCCTCCGCGGCCGAACTGGCCCACCACTACCACGCCGGCCACGACCTGCCGGGAGCGCTGAGGGCCTCGGTCGAGGCGGGCCGGATCGCGACGGATGTGGGCGCGCCCGCCGAGGCGCACCGCCACTTCGACCGGGCGCTCGAGATCTGGGAGCACGTGACCGACGCGGAGCGGCTCACCGGCACGACCGCCGTCCGCATCGCCCTGTCCAGCGCGGCGGCGGCCGCGGACTCCGGGGACTACCGCCGCGCGGTGGCCCAGCTGCGGCGGTTGTCTCCGGTGCTCGACGATCCGCTCCTGATCTCCGAGCTCAACGAGCGGATCGCCTACCACCTCACCGACTCGGACCTCGGCGTCGGCATGGTGGAAGCGGCGCGCACCGCCGTCGACGTGCTGCCGCCCGGCGAGCCGACCCCGTTGCTCGCCCGCGCGCTCGCCACGTACGCCCGGGCCATGTTCACCACGTCGGGCGCCGCCGTGACGGATCTGGCGAACCGGGCGCTCGACGCCGCCCGGACGGTCGGGGCGCGGGACGCCGAGGTGAGCGCCCTGATCACGCTGGCCATCATGGAGGAGGCGACGGGCACGGTCGAACGCGTGGAGGAGCTGCTCGACCTCGCCACCGCGACGCGGTCGGGCGACCTCAGCATCGACCTGCGCGCCACCTTCCACCAGGCCCGCGTGCGGTACGAGCACGGAGAGCTGGACACCGCCGCACGTACGGCGGGCGCGGGCATCGAGCTGGCCGCGCGCACCGGCCTCACCTGGAGCGCTTACGGCACGGACCTGCGGTTCCTCCAGTTCCTCATCCACTACGCGTCCGGCGACTGGGACACGGCCGAGCTGATCGCGTCCGGGTTCGGCGTGCGCGTCGGCATGCCCACCGAGGCGCACCTGTCGTCGTTCGCGCTCTTCATCGAGGTCGGGCGGGGCAGCGACGCGGCCGACGAGCGGCTCGCGTGGCTCCGGCCGTTCTGGAAGGCGGACGAGCGCGACGGCCAGGCCGACAGCCTGGTGATCTACATGGCGCGCGGGCTGGCCGCCGAACAGGCCCTCTGGCGCGGCGACCCGAAGACCGCCCTCTGCCACGTGTCAGCGGCGGTGGACACGTGCGACCCCTTCGATCCGGGACTCATCCGGATCTGCGCGACAGGGCTGTGGGCGCTGGCGGAGGGCGCGTCGCCGCACGACGCCCGGGAGCGCGCCGACGACCTGATCGAACGGGCGCGCTGGGCCGCCGCGAACGGCCCATACGGGCCCCGCCTGGAGCTGGGCCCCGAGGGCGCCGCCTGGCTGCTGCGGGCCGAGGCCGAATGGCACCGCACCCGGGGCACGGCGGAGCCGGAGTTGTGGCGGCGGGCCGCGGACGCCTTCGGGTTCGGGTTCGTCTACGAGGATGCGCGGTCCCGCTGGAGGCTCGCCGAGTCGCTGCTCGACGCGGGCGACCGCGAGGCGGCCCGGACCGAGTGGTCCCGGGCGCTGGAGACGGCCGACCGGCTCGGGGCCGCTCCCCTGCGCCGGGCGCTGGAGACGCTGGGCCTGCGGGCCCGGTTCAGCGAGCCGCCGCAGCCCGTCCCCGCCGCGGGTGGCGGGGGGCTCGACACGCTGACGGCCCGCGAGCGCGAGGTGCTCGAACACGTGGCGGCAGGCCTGCCCAATCGGGAGATCGGCAAGCTGCTGTACATCTCACAGAAGACCGTCAGCGTGCACGTCTCCAACATCCTGGCCAAGCTCGGCGTGGCCAGCCGTACCCAGGCCGCGGCGATCGCGCACCGGCGGAAGGCGGCCGCCGGCGAACGACCCGCCGGGTGACACGCGAATGATCCGGCGCGCGACCCGCGAGCGACGAGCGATCCGCGAGAGATCCGCGAGCGATCTGTCATCCGTACACATTGGCGCTTCACCCTGTCGCACCCGCTTGTAAGAATGCGACAGTAACCCGAACGAGGAGGTCAACGGTGACCCGTCAGATCACTTCCGTCATCGGTGGAGAGAACGACCACACAGGCTCTCCCTACACGTCGACGAACCCGGCGCGGCCCTCGGAGGTCGTCGCCACGGTCCCGCTCGCGGACGCGGCGACGTTCGCCCGGGCATGCCGTACGGCTGCCGCCGCGCAGAAGGAATGGGCCCGAGTGCCCGCGCCGGTGCGCGGCCGGGTGATCGCGTCCATCGGCCGGCTGGTCGAGGCGAACACCGAGGCCCTGGCCCGGCTGGTCACCGAGGAGATCGGCAAGCCGTACGCCGAGGCGCTGGGCGAGGTCCGCGAGATCGTGGACACCTGCGATTTCTTCCTGGGCGAGGGGCGCCGCCTCTACGGCCAGACCGTGCCGTCGGAGATGCCGGACAAGAACCTGTTCACCTTCCGGGTACCGGTGGGCGTCGCGGCCGTGATCACGGCGGGCAACTTCCCGGTGGCCGTCCCCTCGTGGTACCTCGTCCCCGCGCTGCTGTGCGGCAACGCCGTGGTGTGGAAGCCGGCCGAGTACGCCGCCGCGTCCGCGCACGCGCTGTACCGCCTGTTCGCCGCCGCCGGGCTGCCCGACGGCGTGCTCAACGTCGTGTTCGCGGACGGCGCGCAAACATACGAGGGGCTGGACCTGGCGCTGTCCGAGAGCACCGTGCACAAGGTCGGCTTCACCGGTTCGAGCGCGGTCGGGCGCAGCGTCGGCGAGCTGTGCGGGCGGCACCTGCAGTCGCCCTGCCTGGAGCTCGGCGGCAAGAACCCGATGGTCGTCATGCCCGACGCCGAACTGGACCTCGCGGTCGAGGGCGCGCTGTTCTCCGGGTTCGGGACGGCGGGCCAGCGCTGCACGTCCCTCGGCACGGTCATCGTCCACCGGGACGTCCACGACGCGTTCGTGCGCGGGTTCGTCCAGGCCGTACAGGCGGCGAAGATCGGCGACCCGAACGGCGACGTGCTCTACGGACCGCTGCTCGACCACAAGTTCGCCGAGCGGTACGAGGAGTACCTCACCTGGATCCGGCCGCACCACACCGTGCTGCCCGGGCCGACCGGTCCCATGGACGGCGAGGGCCTCTACTACCACCCGGTGATCGTCGACGGCGTGCGGCCGGACGACCGGCTCTTCCTCGAGGAGACCTTCGGCCCGATCGTCGGCGTGACCACGTTCGACACGCTCGACGAGGCGATCGAGCTGGCGAACCGGCCGGGCTACGGGCTGTCGTCGTCGATCTACACCACCGATCCGCAGGCGGCGTTCCGGTTCCGCGCGGGCGTCTCGGCCGGCATGGTCAGCGTCAACAACTCGACGTCGGGGGCCGAGGCACACCTGCCGTTCGGCGGGAACGGCAAGTCGGGCAACGGCAGCCGGCAGAGCGGCGTCTGGGTGCTCGACCAGTTCACCCGGTGGCAGGCGATGAACTGGGACTACTCCGGCCGGCTGCAGAAGGCCCAGATGGACGTCGCCGACATCACACCCGATCTGGCCTTCCGCCTCTGACCTTCTTCAGCAGTCCGGCGGCGCCACCGCGTCACACGGTGCCGTCGGGGCCGCGGCGGCCGTCGTAGCCGAGCAGCCGCATGGCGACCTCGGGATCCATGGCCGCCGCGAGCAGCTGGGCCCGTTCGGCCGCCCGGTCCCTGGCCTCCTCCGCCTGCCTGCGGCCCGCCTGCTGGGCGCGCACCACCGCGACGGCGGCCACGATCAGGCCGATCACGCCGAGAAGCACGAGGAACAGGATCAGCGCGGTTCCCGGCGCGACGTTCGTGGATCCCTCCTCCATCGCCCCGGACGCGTCGCCCTGCAGGAAGGCCATCCCGAGCAGGGCGATGACGACGAGCGCGATGATCCCGCCGATGAGCGCCCACAGCATCCCGTGCGACCGGCCGCGCGGGACGCTCGCCGGCGGAGCGGCCTGGTCCGGGTGGACGGCGGGCCCGGAACCGTTCCACGGCACAACGTCCGGCCGGATGACGCCGATGTCGTGCCCGCCGGACGTCCCGTACGACGTGGGCGGCGCCTGCTCCGGAGAACCCGGTCGCGCGGCGGCGACGACGGCCGACGGTTGAAGCTCCAGCACCCGCGCGGGCACCGGCAGGTCGACGGGGACGGCGCTGTGGCCGCGGTGGGCGTCCGCCGCGGCCGCGTGGTAGGCCTCGATCTCCTCGAAGAACTCGTCGGAGCCGTAGATGGTGCCGCCGACGAGCGGCCCGCGGGTCCGCTCGATGACCGCGACGACGTCGTCGCCGTTCAGCGTCTTGTGGTGCTCCAGAGCGTGCGCGACGCTCAACACCTCCCGCCGGTTGTTCCTGAGCAGCTCGGCGGTCTTCTCCAGCAGCTGGTTCAGGTTGAACTCGATCCGCTCCGGGAGCATGTCGGGCGCCAGATCGTCACCCGCCGGCCGGGGGGTGCCGGTGAATCCGATGCCGCCGCCCTGGCCCGGCGGTTTCTGGGCCCGTCCCTCGCGGACGCCGAGGTCCTGCAGGGCGGCTAGCGACGCGACGCCGATGCCCATGCCCCAGTGCGCCTCCATCAGCCCGGTCAGCAGCGTGGCCGACTGGAGGTCGCCGGAGACGCCCGAGGAGTTGTCCTCGCCGAAGAACATCCGCTCACCCGCCAGCGAGGCGAGGGAGACCATGATGTCCGCCTCGTACTCCGACTTCCACCGGGTGAACTGGTCCTCCGGCTTGATGCTGGAGACCATGCCGAGGTAGTCGGCGCCCTTCTCGATGGTCGCGAGGTCGATCTCGAGGTGGTGCCGGGTGCGGTAGGCGACGACGGCGTGGCACGCCTCGTGCACGGCCACCGCGTGCCGCTCCCGTTCGATGTACTCGACGTCCTCCGGAGGGCCGAGCTGCTTCAGCCGCTTGGCCCGCATCACGTCGGACCAGGTGATCACGTCCCGGCCGTCCCTGATCGCGGTGATCAGCGACTCGTTGACGAGGTCCTTGATGGTCGCGCCGGTGGCGTACGGAGTGATCGTGGCCAGCTTGTCGACCTGCTCGTCGGTCAGCTCGTGCCGCACCTTGCCGAAATATCCCTGGTAGGTGCGGATCCGGCCGTCCTTGGACGGGTAGCCGACCTTGTAGATGCGGTCGATCCGCCCTGGACGCAGCAGCGCCTCGTCCAGCGCCTCCGGCAGGTTGGTCGCCATCATGATCAGGATGCGGTACTTCGGCGGCGGCTTGGGCCGCATACCGAGCAGCCGCCGCACATAGCGGTTGACGAATCCACGCGGCTTCTTCAGCCCGGACATCTCGGTGAGCAGCGCCTGCAGGGTCCCCATGCCGCCCCCGCCGCCCATGCCCGCGCCGTAGACCAGGCGGTTGACGAACGCGGCGGTCCTGGAGACGGGCGCGGCCGCGGGCTCGGCCCGCCCGTGCCCGAGCGCGCTCCGGCCGAGCAGCCACCGGGTCTCCTGGTCGAGGTAGGAGAAGCCGTTACAACCGGCGTGCTGGAAGGGCGCGGGCGACCGGTGCGGGGCGGCCCGGCCCAATCCGCCCGGCCCGCCCGAGGCCAGCGCGCCGCGGTTGCCGAGGGAGTCGGCCTCGTCGAAGAAGACGATGACCCCGCCGTAGCGGAGCGCCAGCTTGCGGAGCTTCCGGAACAGCGACTTGACCTTCAGCACGCCGACGCCGAAGAACATGTTGATGAACGCGCCGGGATCCACGAACACGTACGGCTTGCCGGTCGAGCCGGCGACCGCCTCGGCCATGAGGGTCTTGCCGGTGCCGGGAGGGCCCCACAGCAGGATGCCGCTCGGCACGTAGCCGCCCTTGGCCTCGATCTCGTCCGGCCGTTCGAGGAAGACGATGTTCTCCTTGACCCGCTCGACCACGTGGTCCTGGCCCCACACGTCGGAGAACCGCGTCTTGATGTCGTCGGGGAAGTAGACGTCCACGCCGCCGCGCGAGAGGAACCAGAAGATCGCGGCGAACTGGCCGACGGCCAGCAGCATGTAGAGGAGGACTTGCAGGACCGTCGGGAGGTATCCGATCGCCTGGGCCGGGGCCTGGATCAGCGCCTCGATCGGCGAGGTGTTCCCCAGCTTGCCCAGCACGACGGCGACGACGGCGATCCAGACCGCCCATTTCAGCGCCCGGGCCAGCCGGTAGCGGCTCCAGTCGCTGAACCGGCGGCGGGTCCAGCGGTTCCACCCGCCGAAGATCCTCTTGGTCCAGAACCGGTGGTACGCCGCGGACCGCTCGCTGACCAGGAAGTGGAGCTGCCTGACCAGTTCGAGGCCGGCCAGCCAAAGGATCCAGGTCGAGTCACGGGCGGTGACGGCGATCGCGTCCGGGACCGTGATGATCCCACGGAAGGCCCCGAAGGTGTTCAGGACGAGGACGCCGAACAGGATCGCCAGCAACAGCAGGAACTTCACCCGGTCCCAGAAAGGGAGCCGTTTCCTGGTCAGCCGGTCGCGGTCCACGGGTCCCGAGCCGGGTTCGCGCAGCCCCTCGGGCTGATGTGCCGGGTTCATCTGAGGGGCTCCTTCACGAGGTGATGCGCTTGACCTTGAAGGACTGCGCGACCAGGTCGATCTCCTTGGCCTGCTTCTGGTAGCAGGCGGCCGTACAGCGGATCAGCAGCGTGGACACGTGCGTGCCGTCGGCGGACAGGTAGGCCGTCTCGTCGAACGTCTGGACCGGCCCGCCGAGCAGGCGGTAGTTGAAGATCGTCCGTATCCCGCGCACGCCGTCGCGCACCGGCAACACCTGGTCGGCCACCAGCTCGAAGCCCCTGAACGGCCACGCGGCCGACGACTCGAGCTGTTGCCGCACCTCGCCGCTGATCGCGACCGGGAGCCCGGAGGAGTTGCGCAGGGTGTTGAGCGACGTCTCGTTCTGCTGTGACGGGGTGAGGGTCTGGACCTTCGCCATGACGAACGGCTGGTCCTCGACCAGGGAGCCGGGGGCCAGGAGGTGGTCGGCGGACGGCTTGGCGTGGGCGTCGAACCCGACCGTCCAGGTGAGCCGTTTCTGCAGCCGCGCCGCCTCCGACCCCAGGTCGCCGAAGACCTTGGTGTCGAGCGCGCCCTGATCGACCTTGCGCCAGGCCGAGGGCACCTTGAAGTAGGTCCCTCCGTCGTCGTCGCGCACATAGGTGTACTGGGAGTCCGCGCATCCGGACAGCCCGGCGAGTAATACGGCGAGCGACACGGCGGCCGCCGCGACCGCCCGCGTGCCGGATTTTCCCCGCAATCTGTCCACCTGGGCCCAACCTCCGCTTTACGGCTGTACGAGGTGGTAGTGCCCGTTTTCCGAAATATCCATCTCGTGATCGACGGCGCCCATCCGGGTAATCCTGCCCAAATATTGGCTGTATCTAGGCTTCGCCTGTTATCGACCCCGACCCTCGAATCTCATCAACTGAATCAAGTAACGACTGATGACTGATCGCGTGAGATAGTGCTACACGTCGGGAGCACGGTGAAAAATGACCTATCGCGAGCGCGCGAAGTGGCCAAGGATAGAGGGGGCGGGGGTGCCGCCCGCCGGGCTCGCCGCAGACGCACAGCCGACGCACTTGGAGCACTTCGATGAGCGACAACGTGGACGACCTTGACCGTTGGGCTCGCGGACTGGAGATCATGAAGCGCGTGAACGGATGGGACGACCCCGACGACGCGCCCGGTGAGTTCTTCGGCATGACGGTGGAGCATCTGTTCGCCGAGATCTGGGCGCGTGACGTGCTCTCGGTCAGGGAGCGGCGCCTGCTGCTGCTCGGCCTGCTCGTCGGCGACGGCCTCGACGACGCGCTGCGCGTCCAGCTCGACACCGCGCTGCGCACCGGGGAGCTGACTCCGGCGGAGCTGCGCGAGGTCGTCGTCTTCCTGACGCACTACGCCGGCTGGCCGCGCGGCGCCCGGCTCAACACCCAGGTCGAGGAGCTGATCGCGCGGCTGCTGGGGGATTAGCGGAGCCGGATGCTCTGGTCGGCCGGGCCGCCGCCAAGTGGCGGTCCGAAGTGAGGCTAGTCTGCCGTCATGCCCACCGCTCTCATCACCGGCGCGACCGCCGGAATCGGCGCGGCCTTCGCCCGCCGCCTCGCCGCAGACGGCTTCTCCCTCGTGCTGGTCGCCCGTGACGACGCCCGGCTGTCCGCGTCGGCGGCAGAGCTGCGCAAGCGGTACGGCGTGGCGGTCGAGGTGCTGCCGGCCGACCTCTCCCTCGACGAGGGCGTGGGCAAGGTCGAGGACCGCCTCAGGCGGGGCGTCGACCTGCTGGTCAACAACGCGGGGTTCGGGCATCCCGGAGCCTTCCTCGAAGTCCCGGTGGACGACGAGGTGACCATGCTCCGGGTCCACTGCGAGGCGGTGCTGCGGCTCACGCTGGCCGCGCTGCCCGGGATGCGGGCACGTGGCCGCGGTGCCGTGATCAACGTGGCGTCGGTGGCGGCGTTCTTCACCCGGGGCACCTACAGCGCGTCCAAGGCGTGGGTGGTCAACTTCAGCGAGTCCGTCGCCGCGGAGATCGGCGACCGCGGCGTGCGCGTCATGGCCCTCTGCCCCGGTTTCGTCCGTACGGAGTTCCACCGGCGGGCCTCGATGGATGTCTCCGGCATCCCGGGCTTCCTGTGGCTGTCGGCCGACCGGGTGGTGGCCGAGGCCATGCGTGACCTCGCCCGGGGCCGGCGGGTCAGCGTTCCCTCGGCGCGCTACAAGGCGATCGTCTCGATAGGCAAGCTCGTCCCCCGGAACCTGGTGGGGCAGGTGTCCGCCCGCATCGGACGGCGCTGACCCCGGACCGCGCCCATCAGCCGCCGGGTGATCACGCCGCCCGGTGTCAACGCGTCGGGGTCACATGCGTGCGGTATCAGCCGCGCAGCCGCGCCGGTATCCGGTAGACGGCATAGTCGCCGGAGCGGAACCGCAGGTTCGCGGCGTCCCCGATCGGCGGCGACCGGCGCTCCTCGACGACGAGCCAGCGCACCCCGAAGCGGTCGCGCAGGTACTGGAAGGCCGCCGCCGACGGCCGGCGGAAGGCCGCGTCGTTCAGCCGGATCCGCTCGGGGTCCCAGAACGGAAGGCGCAGCACCGACTCTCCCGGGCGCCAGCGGTCCATGTTCGTCGGCGTGTACGCCCATCCCTCGACGAGGGCGCGGCGCTCGGACAGCGCGGTCACCCAGAAGTGGCGGCTGTCGCAGGGGTCCTCGCGGCCCCAGACGCAGTGCGCGTTGGTGGCGACGAGGTCGTCCGGCCGCGAGTGGGCGCGCAGCCACCGCCCGGCGGCGAGCGCGCCGCGCGGCACCTTCTCCAGGTCGGGGTGGACGACGCGGCTCGCGGCCGGGTCGGCCCGCCCGGTGTCCCCCAGCGCGAGAGCGCGCGCCTGCCACGACGCCGGAGCGCCCATGGCCACGACCATGGACAGCGCGAGGGACCAGGCGCGCACCTTGCGCCGCCTCAGCGCGATCGCGGCCACGGCCGCGAGGACGGCGACGGCGAGCAGGACGGCGAACGGCAGGTAGAGCGCGGCCTGATCCCGGTCCGGACCCAGCGGGACGACGACACCGCACAGCACGCGGATCAGGTGCGCGGCCGCCAGCCCGAGGGCGACGGCGCCCACGAGCGCCCGGCGTGACGGCCGCTCCCCCTTCGTCACGACCACGAACCCGTACGCCGAGAGGATCGCCAGGTACGGATAGACCGACTGGAGGAAGTACCCCTCGTCCACGGAGGTGTTACCCAGCATGAGGACGGCGCCGACACCCGCCGCGGACATGCCGAGCAGGAGGACGACGGGTTGCCGGGCGAGCAGCCGGGGCCGGCTCAGCAGCCCGGCGGTCCCGCACCACGTGACGGCCCAGCACACCAGGTAGACGGCGGTCATCCCGGCGAGCGAGGCCGGTGACGGCTTCGCGGCGTCGCCCAGCCCGGCCAGCAGCACCCACGTCGTGCGGACGAAGGACTGAGGAGACACGATCAACCCCTGCCGGGTGCCGCCGTACAGGACGAACTGGGCGAAGGCCAGGCACACGGCGGTCATGCCGAGCGCGGCCAGCACGGCCCAGGGCGGGCGGCGGTCCCGGATCGCCCGTACCGCTCCGGCCGCGACCAGCCCGGCCATGAGCAGCGGCAGGTGGGGGGCCTCAGCCCCCATGACGGCGACCAGCAGGACGGCCAGCAGCACCCACGCGCCGCGGCCGGAGCGCCCCTCCAGAAGGTCGGCGAGCACGAGGACGACGGCGGCGACCAGCAGAGCCCCGAACATCTGCGACGGGCTGCCCCATCCGTTCGGCTGGAGGCCGCTCCACTGGAGCAGTCCGTCGGTGTTGGCGTACAGGCTCGGCATGGACACGAGGAGCGTCCCGGCGACGGCCAGCGCCGCCGCGACCCGCGATCCGGTGACGCGGTGCCCGATCATCCCGGTGAGCACGGCGAACCCGGCCAGCATCGGCAGGACCGCGAGGCGGTAGAGCAGCACCATCGGCTCGACGCCCGTGACCCAGCTCGCCGACGCGAGGTGGGCGTAGACGAACCAGTGGTAGAGCAGGGGCTCGCCGGCGACCATGGGCACCTCCGGCGGCATGTGGTGCCTCAGCTCGCCGATGAGGGCCAGGTGGTACGGCATGTCGAAGAGGGAGGCCCCGGCCTGGGGCCAGGTCAGCGCGTTGGCGTCGAAGAAGCTCGTGGCGCTCCAGGCGGTCAGGTACACGACGACCAGCGCGAGGAACCAGGACCACCAGCGTGGCGCGGCGGCCCCCCGCGGCACGCGCGTCCAGTGCCGGCGCAGCCGGGGCACGGCCAGGAAGGCGAGGTAGACGGCGGCCGGCCACGCGAGGACGAGCAGCGGGGCGCCGGCCGCGCGGGCGGCGATGTAGGCGGGCACCTCGATCGCGTATCCGAGCGTCACGCCGAGGGCGAGCTCCTCCCCCGGCGTGCGCCCCGCACCCTGCACCGCCCCGTACAGGACCCGGATCAACAGGACGCCGGGGAGCGCGAGGCCGAGCGCGAGATAGAGCCCGAAGGCGGCCAGATCGCGGACGGACACGCCATGGAGCCGTAGCACGACGGCCGCGAACAGGAGGGCGAGCGCCCCGGGCGCCCACCGGGCAAGGCGGGATCTCCGATGCCGTCCGGCGTGCCTTCCCCCGCCGATGAACACGCCCGCCGCCATGGTCCTGACCATGCGGAGAGTTTGGTGGCGGGCGCGTCCTCGTACTGCCGTCTTTGCCAGTACTTCACCCGGAGCCCGGAGCCCGGGGCGCGGTGTCCGGGGCGCGGTGTCCGGGCGGCGGGCGTGGGTCGGGTCAGAGGCGCTCGACGTTGCAGCCCCGGCAGCGGTCGCGGGTGTCGAAGACGAACGCGCTGGCGCGCTGGACGAGGTCGTAGTCGAAGCAATCGTGGTCGGTCAGGAGCACGACCGCGTCCGCCCGGGCCAGCTCGTGGTAGGACACGTCGGCGATCTCGATCCCGGCCGGGAACTGGACGAGATCGACGTGCGGGTCGGCGGCCCGCACCTCCGCGCCCAGCTTGATCAGAGCCCGGGCCACCTCGATCGCGGGAGACTCCCTGCAGTCGCCCGCGTTCTTCTTGTACGCGAGGCCGAGCAGCAGCACACGGCTTCCCTTGACCGACTTGAACCGCTGGTTCAGCGCGAGGGTCAGCCGGTGGACCACGTGCTCCGGCATGTGGTCGTTGATGTCGTTGGCCAGTTCGACGAACCGGAAGTTGCGCCCGAGGCTGCGCTTGACCTTCCAGGACAGGTACGAGGGGTCGATCGGCAGGCAGTGCCCGCCGACACCCGGCCCCGGTGTGAAGCGCATGTAGCCGAAGGGCTTGGTCGAGGCGGCGTCGACCGCCTCCCAGACGTCGATCCCGAGCTGCTGCGCGAAGATCGACAACTCGTTCACCAGAGCGATGTTGACGTGCCGGAACGTGTTCTCCAGAAGCTTGCACAGCTCGGCCACCTGGAGCGACGACACCGGGACGACCTGCTCCACGATGGCTCCGTAGAAGGCCCGGATCCGGGCGAGGGACGCGTCGTCGAGGCCGGACACGACCTTCGGGGTGTTCTCCAGGCGCCACCGCGCGTTGCCCGGGTCGATCCGCTCCGGGCTGTAACCGAGGAAGAAATCCTCCGGTGCCCGCAGCCCCGACCCCTCCTCCAGGATCGGACGCAGGTACTCCTCCGTGGTCCCCGGGTAGGTGGTCGACTCCAGGACCACCGTGGCGCCGTGCCGTACGAACGGGGCGATGGAACGGCCGGCCGAGGCGATGTGGCTGAGGTCGGGCGCGCCCTCACGCAAGGGTGTCGGCACCGTGATCACGCAGACGTCGAACCCCTCGGCTCCCGCGTAGTCCGTGGCCGCGCGGTACCGGCCGGACCGCAGCGCCGTGGCCAGCGCGTCGTCGGGGATGTCCTCGACATAACTCTCGGCGGCGTTGAGGCGCTTCACCCGCCATTCGTCCACGTCGATCCCCACCACGTCGAACCCGGCCTCGACCGCCCGCATCGCGAGCGGCAGGCCGACGTATCCCTGGCCGATCACGACCAGCTTCTCTCCCATTTCTTGACCTCCATCATTTCCAGATGAGATGTCCCGACTCTAGAAGTCACGAGATCCCGAACCCCCGATTCGAAGGAGGATTCGGCGTGTCGCCTTCCAGCTCCGGCAACGGTACGGCCAATCGACGTAATATCTCCCCGCTGACACATTGGATCGACTTCGCATTCGGGCAAAAGGACCGATCCGCAAAAGCGGAAAATATCCTTCTCGCGCACCGTCTCGGCCCTGTTCGTCGAAGCACTGGTCAACCCCGCGCTCCGGTCCACGCCGGGGCGACTTTCGTCGACATCAAGCCCGCCGGCCGCCACCAAGGAAAACAGATTCCATAATCGCCAAAAAATCTTGATCTACGAGTACCGACGCTTTCTGTTTTCAACAGATGTCGGCGGCAAACTGCAATTCTGCAGCACGACGGGCCGCCGACTCGGACAAATCTCTGTCACGAGAGGACTCTTCTTGAACCTGCACCGCGACGGACGTCAGACCGCTTTGCGCTATCTCGGGCACGCGGGTTTCATCGCCGAACATCAGGGTGTACGGCTGCTCATCGACCCCTGGTTCTATCCGGCATTCCTGCACTCATGGTTCCCTCATCCCGACAATCGGGATCTGCTGGACACCGTGCGCGGCCAGGATTTCGACTTCCTCTACATCTCGCACGCCCATGAGGACCATTACGACGAGCGTGTCCTCCGCACACTGGACAGAGCGATCACCGTGATCGTCCCCAAGTACCGCTCGAAGGTCATGGTGAAGCGCTTCTCCGCGCTGGGGTACGAGAACATCGTGGCGCTCGACCACAAGGAAACGTTCGAGGTCGCCCCGGGCTTCGCCGTGACGATGTACCTGGACACGAGCCACAAGGAGGACAGCGGGCTGCTGCTCGACCTCGACGGCTTCCGATTCCTCGACCTCAACGACTGCAACACTCCGATGTCGGAGCTGCCCGGCGACGTGGACCTGCTTTCCGCGCAGTACTCAGGGGCCATGTGGTACCCCAACTGCTATGACTTTCCGCCTGACGTGATGAGCAAGAAGGTCGACATCGTACGCGGAGACCACCTCGACACGCTTTACCGCAAACTGCGGATCACCGGAGCCGCGGCCTACCTGCCTTCCGCAGGCCCTGCTTGCTTCCTGGACCCCGTGCTGGAGCCGTACAACGACCGCGACGCGACGATCTTCCCGCACTGGGAGGACGTCGCCGAGGAGTTCGCCGAGGCCTGCCCCGACGTCGAGGTGCTGCGGCTCTTCCCCGGCGACACCGTACGGCTCGGGGACACCCGGGTCGTGGAGCGTCATCCCGGCGCACGGACCTCCGAGGACCTCGCCGCCTACCGGGAGCGGCGCCGCGACGAGTGGAGCGCGTTCTACGACGAGCCCGCCGATCCGGTGACCGCCGAGGAGATCGAGGCGTACTTCGCCAAGCTGCAGAGCTGGAACAAGCGCTTCCTCGGCGACTTTTCCAAGGACATCCGTCTCATCGCCGACGGCCGCATGTGGGACGTACGGCTGGGCCGCCTGGCCGAGCGGTTCGTCATCGAGGGCGAGGAGCCCTATGACCCCGAGTACACCCTGCTGCTCTGCCCCAGGACCATGAGGGCGATCATCGAGGAACGAGTCGGCTGGGAAGAGGCTCTGCTGTCGATGCGCGTGGGGCTGCACCGGGAGCCGGACGTCTTCGACCTCACTTTCATGAGCCTGTTGCGGTACGGCAACCAGCCGGCGCAGACCATGCAGATGCTCAGGGAACGGCAGAACACCGAGACCATCGAGCGGGACGGCCTGCGAATGCAGCGGTTCTGCCCGCATGCCGGCGAGGACCTCGCGTACGCCACCATCTGCGAGGGCGTCATCGAATGCCCACGGCACCACTGGAAGTGGGAGGCCGCGACCGGCAAATGCGTCGCCGGTGGCACCCTGCCACTACGGGTGCAGCCGCTCGACTGAATCGCCGGGGACGCCGCCGCGTAAGCCCTCCACGGGTTTACGCGGCTTCCTGCTTCACCGACCTCGTGCCACCGAAGTGGTCTTACCAGGTCTCCACAAGCTTTTGAGCCTCTCGACTCCGTTGTCGCCCGTCCGGCGGGTGCCTGACGCGGTTGCCTTACCTGCAGACGCCGATCCGCCTTGGCGGCGAATTTCGCCACCAAGGCGGATCGGCTTTTCCTCACTATGCGGGAGAGTATGCGGGAGAGTCCGCTTCACCCCCGGCGTGAACGCCGGAGCACCGCGGACCATCTCGGTGGCGAAACCCAGCGGCACGTGTCCACTCGGGGTCGCCGGCCGTGGCCGCTCTCATGATCAGGAAGATGTGGCTCTGAGCCCGCGCCACCAGTCCTGGTTGTCGCGATACCACCGAACAACGTCGGCGAGTCCCTCATCGAAGTCGACCATGGGCTCGTAACCGATCGAGCGGATCTTGGTGGAGTCGACCGAGTAGCGCAGATCGTGCCCGAGCCGGTCCGGCACGTGCGCGACCATCTCCCACCCGACGCCGAAGGCCGCGAGCAGCCGCTCGGTGAGTTCGAGGTTGGTCAGCTCGACCCCGCCCCCGATGTTGTAGACCTCACCGGCCGAGCCCTTGTCCACAACGAGCTGGATGCCCCGGCAGTGGTCGTCCACGTGCAGCCACTCCCGCACGTTGCGGCCGTCGCCGTACAGCGGGACGGGCATCCCATCGATCAGGTTGGTGACGAACAGCGGGATGACCTTTTCCGGGTACTGGTAGGGGCCGTAGTTGTTGGAGCACCGGGTCACCCGCACGTCCAGCCCGTACGTCCGGTGGTAGGCACGGCAGAGCAGGTCGGCGCCGGCCTTGGCGGCCGAGTAGGGCGAGTTGGGCAGCAGCGGCTCCGCCTCGGTCCACGATCCCGCCTCGATCGACCCGTAGACCTCGTCGGTGGAGACCTGGACGAACGCGCGGACGCCGGCCTCCAGTGCGGCCTGCAGGAGCCGCTGGGTGCCCTGGACGTTGGTCGACACGAAGTCGCCGGCACCCGTGATCGAACGGTCGACATGCGTCTCCGCCGCGAAGTTCACGATCAGGTCGTGCCCGGGGACCAGCTCGCGAAGCAGCGCCATGTCGGTGATGTCGCCGCGTACGAAGCTGAACCCGCGTGTCGCCGCGACCGGGGCCAGGTTGGCGGAGTTCCCCGCGTATGTGAGCTTGTCCAGCACGGTCACGCGGGCGTTCTCATAGCCGGGGTACGCCCCGGACAGCAGCGACCGGACGTAGTGGGAGCCGATGAACCCGGCGCCACCGGGAACCAGAATCTTCATGCGCGCACCTGAACCCTGCTGTGGTCTCCGACCATGAGCTGATAAGTGTTGGGCACCCCGGTCGCCCGGGTGACCTCGGCGTTGCGCCCGATCAGGGAGTGCGTGAGACCGGAGACGCCCCTGATGGCCGAATCACCGAGCACGATGCTGTAGTCCACCTCGGCGTCCTCGAGCACGCAGCCCTCTCCGATCGAGGTGTACGGTCCGATGTACGAGCGACTGATCTTGGCATCGGCGCCGATCACGGCCGGTCCCCGGATGACCGAGCCCTCCACGACGGCACCGGGGGCGATGACGACGCGCCCGGTTATCTCCGAGAAGCCGTCCACGGTCCCCCCGACGTCGGGCTCGATCGCCTCCAGCACGATGCGGTTGCACTCCAACATGTCCTGCAGCCGTCCGGTGTCCTTCCAGTAGCCCGTGACGAAGTGAGACTGGACGCGGTGGCCGGTGTCGATGAGCCACTCGATCGCATCGGTGATCTCCAGCTCGCCCCGGGCGGACGGCCTGATCGCGCGCACGGCCTCATGGATCGCGGGCGAGAACGTATAGACCCCGACGATCGCCATATCGCTGCGCGGGTGCTCCGGCTTCTCCTCCAGCGCGACGATCTCGCCGTCCGGACCGAGCTCGGCGACGCCGTAGAACTGGGGCTCGGCCACGCGGGTGAGCAGGATGCGCGCGTCGCAGTCGGCCGCGCGGAAGGCGTCGACCATGCCGGCGATGCCGTCGACGAGGAAGTTGTCGCCCAGGTACATCACGAACGGATCGTCGGCCAGAAACTCCTTGGCGATGAGGACGCAGTGTGCCAGCCCGAGCGGCGCCTCCTGCTCGATGTAGGTGACGTCGAGCCCGAACGCGGAGCCGTCCCCGACGGCCTCCCGGACCTCCCGTCCGGTTTCGCCGAGGATGATCCCCACGCTGGTGATGCCGGCGTCCCTGATGGCCTCGAGCCCGTAAAAGAGCACCGGCTTGTTCGCGACGGGGACCAGTTGTTTCGCCGACGTGTGGGTCAGCGGGCGCAGCCTCGT
Organism: Microtetraspora sp. NBRC 16547; assembly: GCF_030268965.1. Lineage (GTDB taxonomy): Bacteria > Actinomycetota > Actinomycetes > Streptosporangiales > Streptosporangiaceae > Microtetraspora. Next base: position 528,866 of record NZ_BSSE01000002.1, read on the forward strand.
CCCCTTGCCGCCCGCCAGAACGAGTGCCTTCACCGCTTGTCGAATCCTTCCATGCTTGTGCATCCTTCTTCGGAAAAGGGATTATCCGACCTTGGACATCGCTCGCCCGCTTGAACGTGCGGCTTCGCGACCTCCGCGGCTTCTGCCGGATGAGGCCAGGACGTACCGGCTCATCACGAACGTGAGCGGGACGGTCACGCACATCGTCATCGGCATCGCCACCCAACTGGCGACTCCCAGCCGGACCAGCAGCGTCAGAAGAGCCAGACCTACGAAGTACTGGACCAGATAGACACCGGGGAACCGCACAGCGGAACCGATCGACGCCCTGGTACGGAACACGAAGGCCGTGTTGATGACGTATGAGAGGGCGATGCCGGAAAGGAAGACCAATGTATAGGCCACCGACACCGGCAGCCACAACGCGACGACCACGAAGAGCCCGTACGTGACCCCGGTGTTGACGGCGCCGCCTATGAGAAAGCGGGCGAACGGCGAACCCCTCACGTGCGCACCACCTCGGAGACGATTTTCTGGAACTCGTCATATGTGCGGATGTAGTCGTCCGGGTCGTAATAGTGGGAGGCGAACACGAGGAGCACCGCGTCGGGCGAGTACCGGTACTGCGTGCCCCAGATCATGGCCGGCATGTGGACGCCTTGGCTGGAACGGTCCAAGGTGATCTCACGTCGGTTGCGGCCGTCGTCCAGGAGGACGCCGCAGGAGCCGCGCACGCAGATCAGAAACTGCTCGCAGTGCCGATGGGCGTGCTCTCCCCGGACTTCCCCGCCGGGCACGTTGGAGACGAGGAAATAGCGCTTGGGCACGAACGGGAGCTCACGCTCGAACTCTCCGACGGAGAGCTCGCCGCGCGGGTCCTTCATGACGCGCAACTCGTGCAGACTCGCGCCACCGACTCCAAGTCCCACCTTTCCCGGCGCGATGGAGTCGCCGCTCTGGAGGAGATGGTCCCTGTCGGCGACGTAGCCCTTGACTCGTGCGGGATTGCCCACCACGACCGCGTTCGGGGGAACCGAACGCGTCACGACCGCGCCCGCCCCCACCATCGCACCGCTGCCGATCTCCACGCCCGGCAGAATCGTGCTGTTCGCACCGATGGAGGCGCCGGAGCGGACCACCGTGCGGACGAACCTTTCCGGATTGACCTTGCTGCGCGGGAATGGGTCGTTCGTGAACGTCGCGTTGGGGCCGATGAAAACGTCATCCTCGATCGTGATCCCGTCCCAGATCTGGACGCCGCACTTGACGGTCACGCGATCGCCCAGCACCACATCGTTCTCGACGAAGACGCCGTCGCAGATGTTGCACTCGGCCCCGATCCGCGCGCCTGGGAGCACGTGCGCGAAGGCCCAGACGCGGGTGCCCGCTCCGATGTCCGTGCTCTCACAGAGGGCCTGTGGGTGGACGAAGGTCTGTTTCATGCACTCCTGCCGGTATAGAGAAGTTCGGAGACGGCTTCCGGAGCTCCGTCGAAGGAGCGGACGGTACGCACCAGGGCCAGGGGCCGCTTCTTCGTGTTCTCGTAGCTCCGCCACGCGTACGACCCGATGAAACCGAGCCCCAGGGTGTTCAGCGCCCCGAAGAAGGTGATGACCACGATCGTGGTCGTGTAGCCCGCCGCCGCGATCTGGCCGGTAAGTCTCATGACGACGACGAAGACGGCCAGAAGTGCGGCGACGACGCATCCGAGTGCTCCCAGGATCGTGAGGACGCGGATCGGCAGGTCCGTGAACGCGAATACGCTGTCCAGCAGATAGTTGATCTTCTTGCCGACCGTCCAGGCGCTCCTGCCGTGCGCTCGCGCGCGCCGCTGGTACGGCACCTCGCTCCGCCGGAAACCGAGCCAGTAGACGAGGCCGACGAGGGAGGTGTTCGCCTCCTCCATCCGCAGGAGCTCGTCCCTGATCCGCCGGTTGCACCCGAAGACGTCGACCCCGCCGGCCGGGATCTCGCGCACGATGAAACGCCGGTAGAAGCCCCAGAAGAGGTTCGCCGCCAGCCGCGACATCCCTGGATCGTCACGCCCCTCCCGCACTCCGACCGCGATGTCGGCATCGCCGTACACGAGCTGGTCGAGAAATCTGAGCAGCAGGTCAGGCGGCTCCTGGAGGTCTGCGGCGATCGTGGCGAAGTAGTCGCCCTGGGCCGCGCGAAGACCGGTGCGGACGGCCGCGAACGCGCCGAAGTTGCGCGCGTGCAGGAGCAGTTGCGACCGGAACGGCGCCTGCGGCAGGGCCGTCTTGAGCAACTCGAAGCTGTCGTCCGGACTCCCGTCGACCACGAAGACGAACTCCATCGGCATGCCGTAGCGTTCAGCGACGATCGCGTTGATGGCGCTGAACTCCGCGATCAGCTGTGGCACGAACTCCGCGTTCCGATAGACGGGCACGATCACAGAGAACACGGCGTCACCAGGTGTTGACGCGGGAGATCACTCGCGTGACCTCCTCGTCGGAGAGCTCGGAATGACACGGCAAGGTCACGATCGAGACCGACAGGTCATCGGTCACCGGGAGCGCGGCGGCCGGACCGCTGGGATCGGTCAGCGCGGGCTGGCGGTGGTCCGGGACCGGATAGTGCACATCCGTCTGAATCGCCGCCTCGGTGAGATGAGCGCGGAGCGCCTCCCTCTCAGCACTCACGACGACGTACAGATGAGCGACGTACTCCTCCTCGTGGACCGGAGGGCACTCCACCCGCGGGTTGCGGATCTCCTGCGAGTACCGCGTGGCGATGTCGCGGCGACGCCGGTTCCAGGCGTCGAGGAAGGGCAGCTTGGCCCGCAGAACCGCGGCCTGCATCTCGTCGAGGCGGCTGTTCCGCCCTCCTCTGACGCCGGCGTGATACCTCGACTCCCACCCGTACTGCCGCAGGCGTCTGACCTGCTGGGCGACGTCCGCACTGCCGGTCACCACGGCGCCGCCGTCACCGAGCGCACCCAGGTTCTTCGTCGGATAGAAACTGAAACTCGCCGCGGCTCCGAAGGAGCCGGCACGCCGGCCGCCCCGGCGAGCGCCGTGGGCCTGCGCGCAGTCCTCGAACACGGGAACGCCGGCCGGGGCCGTGAGATCCAGGACCCCCTCCATGTCGTGCAGGAGCCCGAAGAGATGAGTGACCACGACCGCGTCGAGTGTGCTCTCCGCGAGGATCTGCTTGAGGTGGGCGAGGTTCATCAGCTTCGTGTCACGGTCCACGTCGACGAAGACCGGTTCCGCGCCGAGCGCCATCAGGGCCGTCGTCGTGTAGAAGCCCGCGTTCGCGACCGTGGCCACGCGGCTTCCCCGGCCCACGCCGAGGGCGCGGAGCCCGAGCTCGATGGCCTCCGTTCCGTTGGCGACGCCGACGCAGTGGCCGACGCCGCAGTACTCGGCGAACTCCTGCTCGAAGGCTTCGACCTCCGCGCCCAGGACGTACCAGCCGCTGCTCAGGACGCGCTCGACAGAAGTGCGCACGACCGTCTCCGTCGTGACCGCATGCCGGCGGAGGTCGTTCACCAGAATCGGGTCAGCCACATCTGCCCTCGTGTTCTGCATATGGAAAACTCCACGCGATCGCCTGCCCTGAAATGCTCAACGCGCCCCAGCCTATTGACCGCCACGCGAACGAGCATTCCGACGCGACCTGCTGATGATTATTTTGCCGATGTTGTGGAGCACGATTAATGTGCTGATCGATGTCTCCATTTAGACCAGGAGGCGATCAATGATCCGACCGAGAACTCGCACCGTCCCGCACCCGATAAACGACATAATCGCCGGTACGGAATCGAAGATCCGCGAATTTTCCGATTCCCGGTTCCGCCCCGGTGAGCCGTTCGTCGACGAAAAGCCAGCGCACTCCGTAGCGTTCACGCAAGGCCCCGATCGACGTCGCGGAAGGGGCCGAGAAGGCCGCCTCGTTCGCCGCGAATCTCCGCTCATCCCAGAACGGGAGATGGGTTACCGACTCCCCCGGCCGCCAGCGGTCCTGGCTCGTCGACGAGAAGGCCCACCCCTCGACCAGCACCCGCCGTTCGGACAATGCGGCCACCCAGAAGTGGCGGCTGTCGCAGGGAACCTCCCGCCCCCAGAGGCAATGCGCGTTCGTGGCGACGAGTTCGTCGGGATCCGAGTGTGCGCGCAACCACCGTCCGGCCGTCATGGCACCGGGCGGGACCACCTGAGCCTGCTCCGCCGCACCCGGTCCGCGCCCAGGCAGGTGGCTGAGGACGAACGCGTGCGCGTCGGCGAGCAGACCGATGCTCGCGGACATGACGATGAGGACGGCCGCCGCGCGAAGACGTCCCAAAGCCGCGATCGCAACGACCGCCACCACGACGGCGATGACCAGCAGCACGACGTAGGGCCGGATCAGGGCGGCATCCGATTGGCCCGGGCGGAGCGGAACCCGGACTCCGCACAGGAGGGGGATCAGGTAGGCGGCGACCAGGCCTGCGCAGACGGCGGCGATCGTCGCCCGGCGGGAGAGGCCCGCACGCCGTACGACGGCGAAGATTCCGCAGACCGCCACGATCACCAGATAGGGGTAGGCCCCCCAGAGGAAGAAGAGCTGGCTACGGGCGGGATGCCCCAGCAGCAGCGCCGTACCGAAACCCACCGCGCCGATGCCCAGCATGAGGACCAGCGGGGGCCTGAGGAGCGATCGGGGGCGGCTCAGCAGCCCCAATATCCCCGACCAAGTGATCAGCAAGCCCAGCAGGCACACCATGGTCAGGGCGAGCAGCGAACCCGGCGGCGGCACCGCCAGTTCTCCCAGTCCGGTGAGTTCCCCCCAGGATGTCTGTACGAAGTACAAGGGCGCGACGATCACAGCCTCCCGAACACCGCCGAAGAGGACGAGTTGGGCATACAGGAAGCACCCCGTGGTGATCGCCAGCGCCGTGACGGTGGGCCTGGACGGCCGGCGCCGCCTGACGATCTCCACCGCGGCCACCGCCAGCAGGCCCACCGCGAGCATCGGCACAAAGATCGCCTTGGCGCCCATGACCGCGAGGAGGAGGACACCCGTCAGAAGCGACTGGCGAAGGGCGTGCGCACGATGACGATAGGTGTCGATCAGCAGAAGCACGACCCCGGCGAACAGGAGGGCACCGAAGGTCTGGGTGGGGCTCGTCCACGCGAGGTCGGGGATGCCTCCCCAGGTGAACGACCCGTTACTGCCGAGGTACAGGCTCGGTATCGCGACGAAGATCGAACCCACGACGGCGAGCGATGCCCCTCCCCACAAGCCGATGACGCGTCTCGCGGTCATCCCGATCAGGACGACGAGGGCCGCGAGCATGGGCAGCATGGCCAGACGGATCAGCAGCACCAACGGCTCCAGGCCGGTGATCCAGCTCGCCGCGGCGAGGTGCGCGTAGACGAACCAGTGATAGAGCAGCGGCTCGCCGGCGACCATCGGAAGGGTGGGCGGCATGTGGTGCTTCAGCTCGCCGATCAGGGCGAGATGGAAGGGGACGTCGTTCACGAACGTCCCCAGCCCCGGCCAGGTCAACGCATTCGGCCTGAAGTAGGTGGCCGCGCCCCAGGCCACCAGATAGCCGAAGGCGAGGGCGAGCGACCAGGAGTACCAGACAGGGGGCGTGCTGCGGCGGCACCCACCCCTCCAATGTCCGCGCAGCTTGGGGATGCCCAGGAAGAGGACATAGGTGGTGATCGGCCAGATCACTACGAGCAGCGGCATCCCGACAGCACGCGCACCGATGTAGCAGAACACCTCCACCGCGTAACCGCACGTCAGGCCGAGGGCGATCTCCTCCGCCGCCGTACGGTCGCCGGCGTGCAGCGCCCGGACCCACAGCACCCCCGGCAAGGCGATCCCGAAGCCGACATAGGCGGCGAAGATGGCGACATCTCCGACGGAAACCCCGAAGAAGAGCACGGTTGCCACCGCGAAAGCCACCGCGAACGCCGCCGGCAGCAATCTCGCCGACTTCCCTGCCGTCGCGAGTCGCCGCCGATCAGTCTGGGCATTTTCCAGCGTCGCCTCGGCGACCCGCGAATGGGGCGGAGATTCGACCATGTGGCAAAGCCTGACGTCGGAAGACACCGGAAGAGTTCGGGAACTCGCCGCCGGACATGTTCTTGCCGGGTTCTTTATGCATCCGCGTCACGCGAGGTGGTAGAGGGCGTAATCGCCGGAGCGGAACCGCAGTTCGGCGAAGTGGCCGAGCACGCCGGCCCGGGTCGCGTACCGCTCGTCGGCGAACAGCCAGCGCACCCCGTACCGGTCACGCAGTCGCCGGATCCCCTCACGCGACGGCGCGGTGAACGCCAGATCGTTCACCCGCAACCGCTCCCCGTCCCAGAACGGGAGATACTCAGTCGACTCCCCCGGCCGCCAGCGGCTCTGGCTCATGTCCGAGTACGCCCACCCCTCGGCCAGCACCCGCCGCTCCGTCAGCGCGGATACCCAGAACTGCCGAGTGTCGCAGGGACTCTCGTAGCCCCAGCGGCAGTGCACGTTCGTCGCCACCACCTCGTCGGGTGCGCTGTGCGCGCGCAACCACAGCGCCGCCTCCGTCAGGCCATGCGGGATGGCTTCCGGCGCTACCGGCGGTACCCCTTGGGGAATGCCCGGCGGGACTTCGCCCACAGTCGGTACGACCCGGGCCGACCACGCCGCGGGCCAGCCCACAGCGGTGAACATGACGAGCGCGAAGGCCCAGGCACGCACGCCGGCCCTGGTGAGGAGCAAAACCACGATCAGCACCGCCGCGATGACGGTCAGGAGCAGGTAAGGCCGGTAGAGGATGCTCTCCGGCTGCCCGGGAGACAGCGGCGCCCTGACATCGCAGAGCATCCGCACCAGGTTCGCGCCGAACACCCCGGCGCTCACCGCGTACGCGATCGTGCGCGGAGAGACCGCCGCCCGGCGTACCACGGTCACGAGCCCGTAGGCCGCGACGATCATCATGTACGGGTAGCCGGCGCCGAAGAAGTAGAGCTGGCCCGCGGCCGGGTGGCCGAGGAGCAGCACCGCGCCGACGCACGCGGCGCCCATGCCGAGCAGGAGCGTCACGGCAGGCCGCAGGAAGAGCCGCGGCCTGCGGAGCAGCCCGAGGACACCGCACCAGGTGACCGCGAGGCACAGCAGGTAGAGCGTGGTGATCCCGAGGACGGACGCGAAAGGCGCGACCGTGCCGGGATGGCCGGTCAGCTGCCCCCAGGTGTGTCGAAGCAGTGACAGGGGGTCGATCACCATCGCCTGCCGCGCACCGCCGAACAGCACGAACTGCGCGTAACCGGAACACGCGACGGTCACGCCGAGCATGGCGAGCACCGCCCACGGCGGACGGCGGTGCCTGATCGCCTGGACTCCCGCGACCACCGCGAGGCCCGCGGCGAGGGGAGGAAGATGGGTCGCCTTGGCCCCCATCACCGCAAGGGAGAACACGCCGAACAGGAGCCAGGCGCGCACGTCGCGCCGCCGGCCCTCGAACATGTCGACCAGCAGCAGCACGACAGGAGCGAAGAGGAGAGCCCCGAAGGTCTGGCTCGGGCTGGTCCAGGACTGGAAACCCCGCCAGGTGAAGACGCCGATGTTCATACCCAGGTAGAGGTTGGGAGCCGTCATGAACATGGTGCCGGCCAGCGCCACCAGAGCGCCCGCGAGCGAGCCGGTGACCCGCCTTCCGATCATGCCGAGCAGGATGACGATGGCCGCCATCATGGGGGCCATGCCGAGGCGGAACAGCAGGATCAGTGGGTCGATGCCGGTGATCCAGCTGGCGGCGGCGAAGTGGGCGTAGACGAACCAGTGGTAGAAGAGGGGCTCCCCGGCGACCACGGGCACCGTCGGCGGCAGATGATATTTCAGCTCACCGATCAGGGCCAGGTGGTAGGGCATGTCGATGTTCGAGGTGGCGAGCCCGGGCCAGGTCAGGGCGTTCTTGCTGAGAAAGGTCACCACGGCCAGCGCCAGCAGGTAGGTCATGGTCAGGGCGAGCGCCCATGACCACCACAGAGGGGCGGGCTGGTGGCGTGGGCGTCTCCAGTGCCTGCGCAGGCGCGGCAGCAGCAGGAACAGGGCATAGGTGGTGGCGGGCCAGGCCAGCGTCAGCAGGGGAAAGCCGATCGCGCGAGCGGCGAGGTAGGCGAAGACCTCCATGGCGTAGCCCAGGGCGAGCCCGAGGGCGATCTCCTCTGCCAGCGTACGGCGCCCGCTGTACAGGGCCCGGATCAGCAGCACGCCGGGAACGGTCAGGCACAGGAGGACGTAGGCGGTGAAGACGAGCAGGTCGCGCAGGGAGACGCCGTAGTAGAGCAGCACCGCGGCGGTGAGCGCCGTCACCGTGATGGCGGGGAGCCACCGCGACTTCAGAGGGTTCCTTATCGCCGGTCGGCGCACCCGCCCGAGCAGGCGCGGGTTCGACGCGGGACTCCGGACGGGCGAGCTCGTGTCCATGAGGGCGATCCTGACGAAGCGAAGGCCGGCCACCGGCCCCAACACACCCCGCCCGTGGTTTCCTTGCCGGCCTTTGTGATTGTCAAGGCCGTTGTGCGGGGACGCGCGTGGTCACCGTGGTCACCGTGGTCACGGAGGTCACACGGTCGGGGCGACGCGTGATGAGGCGTCCCATCGACATGATCCAGAAGCCGGTGCCGAGGACGGCGAGGGCCAGCGTCCCCCACGCGAAGGGAAGTGCCGTCGCCAAGGCTCCGGACGTCGTCCAGCCGGCGGCGAGCAGCGTTCCGACGAGCAGGGCCGCCTCGGTGCTGAGGTAGGCGAGCCGCCAGCCCGGCCTTCCCATTGCGAGGGGAAGGACATTGGACCAGCAGGCCACGCCCTTCACGCAGGCGGCGCCGAGCAGCAACATCGCCACCGCGCCAGTGGCCGCGTATTCCGGTCCATAGGCCATGGCGATGATGGTGCCGATCACCGGAAGCGCGGCGGCGGCCGTCACCGCCCCGCCCGCCGCGAGCAGCAGCGTGGCGCGCTTGATGTCACGTTTGATGAGAGTCTCCCCGGCTCCCTGCGCGGCGGCCTGCGCGAGCCGTGGGTACAGCATCGCCGCGACCGGGACGGCCAGGTTGGCGTAGAAGCGCCCGGGAGCCATCGCGATCTTGAGGATGGTGACGAGGGGCGGGCCGCCGACAAGGCCCGCGACGGCGAGGATGCCGAAGTCGGAGATGCTCGCCACGCTCGTGCCGATCGAGGTCGACAGGGTGAACCGAAGAATCCCTGCGGGCAGCGGTGGGCTGCTGCCACCGCGCGCGCCCAGAGTCCGGGTCACCGCGCGCGACGCGAGCAGACAGAAGCCCGCCGCCATCAGCAGGGCGGCCGCCGCCTGACCGGCCAGATAGAGCAGCGGGCCGCCGACGAAGAGCCCGGCAAGGGACAATCCGAACGTAAGGAGCGCACCCTGCACACGCAGGAGTCCTGACGCGTTCAACCGGTCCGCCAGCGCGAACCCCGCGAACGCCGTGCCGTTCGGTGCCGTGGCGCCTCGCCAGACCACCGAGAGGGCGATCATGAGTGCCAGGCCGTCCGAGACGACGCCGAGGAACCATGCGCCCAGAACCGCTGCCAGGGCGGCCGTGGTCGCCGCCAGGCCGATCCCCGCGTCCAGGCGCAGGAGACGGAGGAACAGCGCGCTGCCACGGCCGCTGCGCCGCTGCTCCAGGGGGACGAACCGCTGCGCGGCGTTCTCCAGGCAGGGATCGCACAGGAGGAACCAGATGTTCGCGACGGACTGGGCGAAGATGACCTGCCCGGAGGTCTCGGTTCCGGTCACCCGGACGAGCGCGATCAGGCTGAGCGTGGGCAGCATGGCCTCGCCGATCCCGGCCGAGCTCAGCGATGTGAAGGTCCGCAGGTGTCGCCCACCCGGCAGCCGCTCCCTGAGATTCACACTGCCGCCAGGGCAGGAACCCCGTGGATGACTTTCTCGTACCAATCCTCGATGCGCGCGGCCACCACCGGCCAGTCGGCATCCTCGGCGGCGCGGACCCCCTTTTCGATCATCCGCCGGCGCCCTTCGTCGTCATCGAGGAGAGCGCCGAGCTGGGCGACCAGGTCGGTCGCCGACTCCGAACGGAAGATCCGATAGCAGTCCCGTGGGACCACCGGGTCGAGTGAGGCGTCCGACGAGACGAGGACGGCGGCGCCGAGCGCCATGGCTTCCAGTGCCGCGGTCGGTATCCCCTCACCGATGGCGCGCAGCCTCCGGGACGACTGCACGAAGACCTCCGCCCGGCTCACCAGTGAATAGACCCGATCGGGGGAGAGATGTCCGGCCAGCTCGACCCCAGGACCCATGGCCGCGAGCCGCCGCAGCCGGTCTCGTTCCGGCCCGTCTCCGGCGATGACGAGGCGGACATCCGGCCGGGCCGCCCGCACCCGGTGGAAAGCCTCGATGGTCAGCTCGTGGTTCTTCACCTGCACCAGCGAGCCCACGCTGACGATCAGTCCGCGCTGGAGTCGCCCACGGTCACGGAACCCGGCGAGATGGCCGAAGTTCACCCCGCTCGGCACCACGCGGATGAGCCGATCGGGAATGCCGACGGAGAGCAGCTCCCCCTCCGGCCGCCCACCCACCACGATGAATCCGTCGACGTGGCGGAACGCCCAGGGCATGATCCAGCGCTGGTGCATCGCGAGGGCGCCATGAACGTGAAGGACGAGTGGCATGCCGAGGCGCCGCGCGGCGGGGCCGAGCGCGAGCGCCTCCCGATGATCACCGTGCAGGTGGATGACATCGAGCCCGCGTACGCGGGGCAGGGCCGTGGCGCAGTCCATCGCGAAGGCGATCTCATCGGACTTCAGGGCGGCCGCCCGGCCAGGCCAGGTGCGGGCCAGGGGCAACGGCTCTGTGCCGGGAAGGATCTCGCCTCGCCGGTGCGCGACGACCACCTCGTGTCCGCGACGCAACTGCTCGCGGACGAGCCGTTCGATATAAAGTTCCTTGCCTCCGGGCTCCGGCGGCAGTCGATATCCGATGTGCAGAATCCTCACGTCGGGCTCCTGGCTGGTGTTTCAGAGAATTGAGTGTTCAGGCGTCTGGGAAGGCTCCGGGGCGGGGCGCTGCCTGGCCCGCGTCCAGGCGAACGCGGACAGCAGGCTCACGACCATGACGATCGGCATCCGTTGCCGGAAGATGAGACCGATGTTGGACATGCTCGTCGCGTACGCGATCGTGCAGGGCACGACGAAGAGCAGGATGATCATGAGCAAGCGGCGGTCATGACGCCACAGGTCGCGTACTCCTCTCAGCGCCCAGAAGAGGAGGTAGTACCACACCAGCGTTTCGATTTTTCCGAGCTGCAGCACCATGCTTCCGCCCGTCCAGGGGAACGGTGACAGCAGCGTGTAGAAGAGCTTCGGCAGGATCGCGCTCCACGGATTTCCGCCGTCATCGAAGACGACACCGGAACCTCCCTCCGCGTTCTCGCTGCGCACCACTTCCGACTGGCCCTGATCCAGTTGTCCCTGGATTGTCTCTATTGCCACATTCTGCGTCGCGTCGGGGAAGAGTATGAAGAGCGAAAGAAATCCGGTAAAGAGGGCGAGCGTGCACATGGGGAGAGCGCGCTTGGAGCCGACGAAGCCGAGGAGAAGCGGCAGCCCGCACATGAAAACCATGTAGGGGCGTACGTTCCACAGCGCCCACAGCAGCGGCGCGAGCAGCAGCAGCTTCCGGATATCGAATTTCTGCACGTTCGAAGCGGCCAGACCGAGGCACGCCACGACGAGGAACGCGTTGAAACCGTCCTTGAACGTGCTCGACGTGTGCAGCAGAAGCGCGGGCATGAACGCCGTGAGGACGAGGAGCCGGTAGGCGGCCCGCTCGTCGGCCCCGATCAACCTGGCGAATCGGTACATGACGATGCACAGCGCGCAGGCGATCAATGCCACCACGGATGTGCACGCCAAGGTGGCCGGACCGCCGCACAGGTAGAAGACCAACGCGAAGATGTTGCAGGGCACCGCGACGGAATAGAGGCCGCTGATCTGGTCCGAGGTGACGAACTGGACGCCCTCACGTTTCCAGTACGCGACGATCTCCAGCGCCCTTTTCTCGTAGGCGTAATTGTCGCCGCCGTACGGCAGCAGGCCAGTGCGTATGACCAGGGCGTGAATGAGCAATCGTGCGGCGAAGGCCAGGAGCAGCACCCACAGGGCGCGCCGCACCACCTGCCCGTCCAAGCAGGATTGAACGAGGAAGACGAGTATTGCCGCGGTCACTGCGACGACTATGTATTCCACCAAGAATCACCTGAATGCCGGGGTAGCCGGGAGGTCGAGTCAATGTAACCGGGAGAAGCCCGCAGGATGTCGGATGCGTGGCCGCCCGATATGTCAAGTCCCCGTAAACAATCGATCCGGCAACGCCGTCGCATTGAGTATCGTCGGGCAACATCTCTTGACTGCACCATTGCGAATCATTACGGAAGACGGCTCGATGGCGTGGCTCTCCGGCGCGGCTTTCGCCTGCTGGTACAACCGTCGTCATGACAATCCACACGAGCGCCGTGACGGATACTCCGCAGGGCTTCGGCCAGGCTGCTTCGACAGAATCTACGGCCGGGACGCGCCGCGCCACCACACTCGTTGTGGCGGGGATTCTTTTCGTTTTCACGGTCGTCCAGCGGCCCGCACGTAACTTCCATTTCGACGCCCAGGCGTACTGGTCGGGGGCCAAGGCCGCGTGGGCGAATCTTTTCAGCGGTTTGAGATCCCATGCCGGTTTAGGGCAATTTACTGGTGGCAGCTCGGCCGTCAACCCCGAATCGGCGACAGGGCTTGACTCGCTCCTCGAGGTGCCCCTACGCCTGCGCGGAATACTGTCGTACCTCGCCTATTCGCCGGCGGCGCTGGTGGATCGTTTCTTCCCCGGCGTGGGCCAGTCCGCGGTCCTCATCGAGAACTCGCTCATCATCGCGGTGGTCGGAGCCATGGTGCTCCCGGCCATGGCGAGGGCGCTGGGAACGCGAAGCCCCGTCGTCGTATACGGATGCGCGGCCCTGGTCTGGCTCGTGGCCGCGCGATTCGCACCGTATCCGCTGACGGACCTGCCCGCGGCCGCCGCATTCCTCTGCGCCGTCCTCTTCGCGTCGAGGCGATCGCGCTGGGGAATCGCGCTGACGGGCCTGTGCGCGGCGATCGCCTTCAATATCCGGCCGGCCTACCTCCTCCCGGTGGCGGCGGTCACGGCGGCGGTGGTGGTCGTCCACCGGTTCCGCGCCCTCTGGCTGCTTCCCGGTGCGGCCGTTGCCCTTCTTCCACAGTTCCTTCTGAATCTCATGTGGGGGTTCTGGTGGGTTCCGATGCCGCCCGCGACATGGGCCCTGGCGCGTTTCCAGGCCGAATTCGGCTCCTACGTGGTCAGATATGACACTGTCCTGTCCGATTTGCCGCGGCAGTACTACTGCGACCCCCACATGGCGGCCGCCGCCCAGGGCGGATTCATCCGGACCTTGCTGACCAATCTTCCCTGGTCGGCCGGATTCCTCGCCGAGAAGTTCTCGGCGGCATTGGCATGGTCGCCGGCCACGCCGTACAGTGACCCGGCTGCCACGGAGAACTACAGCTCACTCCTGCCGCTTTCGGTGATAACCGTGTGCGGAGCCCTGGCCCTGATCGCCTTGGCGGTGCGCAGCCGTCGCGGGCCGCTCCGCGGCTATTCCGTGACCGTGGTCGCGGCGCTGCTGGGGGCATGCGCCACGCTCGTCACGTCGACGACCGAGACGCGGTTCGCGCTTCCCGTCATCCTGCTCGGCATCCTGGGCTGCGCTCTGCTCCTGTCGCGAGGAGGGCGGGCGATGGGCCGCGGCTGGTGGCTCGCGGCAGGGGTCGGCACCGTGCTGGTGGTGACCTTCGCCGTGGTGGGGCTCGGACACCCGCTGCAGACCGGATCGGAAAACCCGCAAGCCTGCGCGGCCCTGCACTGAACGTTTTCCGCTCAGCATGCGCTGCCGGCCAGGTGACCTGCCTGTGCCCGCTGCCAGAGCTCGAACTGCAGCAACGACCAGAGAATGTCACTGTGGTCCGCGCCCCCCATGTGCCGCAGCAGCAGATCGCGTACGGCCGCCGGCCTGAACAGCCCGCGGCCGCGCGCCGTTTCGTCAGTCAGGACCTGCCAGGCCAGGTCACGCAGTTCGCCGCGGAGCCAGGCGGCGAGCGGCACGCCGAATCCCTTCTTGGGACAGCGCAGCAGCTCCTCCGGCAGCCAGTCGGCGACGGCTCGCTTCAGCAGCAGCTTGGTCTGGCCGCGGTGGACCTTCAGCGCGCCGGGGAGTCCGGCGGCCCACTCCATCAGGTGGTGGTCCAGGAACGGTGACCTGCCCTCCAGCGAGTGCGCCATCGTGGTGGTGTCGACCTTCACCAGAAGGTCGCCGGGAAGGTACGACATGATGTCGGCGTCCTGAGCGCGGGCAAGATCTGTCCCGGCGCGCGAACCCAGAAAGAGATCCTCGACCAGACTGCCGCTGTCCACCCCACCCAGCAGGTCGCACAGCTCGTCGCTGTAGATCCTCGTCTTCTGCTCCTCGGTACAGCGGCGCATCAACCCCGCGTAGCGGCGTGAGGGAGGATCGGCGGCAAACCGGATGAGACGACCGAGCCGCCGGCGCAGGGTCCCGTAGTCGCTCCGCTCGACCATCGCGGCACCGAGGCGCCCGCACGCCTCCGCCAGCGGGCGCGGTAGGCGAGGCATCCCGCGAGCCATGTTCATGAGGGCGTAGCGCTGGTAACCGCCGAAGGACTCGTCGCCGCCGTCGCCGTTGAGCGCGACCGTGACATGCCGTCGGCTCAGCTCCGCGACGTAGAAGCTCGGGATCGCCGAGGAGTCGGCGAACGGTTCGTCGAACTGCCAGGCGAGACGCGGCAGCACGTCGAGCATGTCCGGTGTGACGACCAGCTCGTGGTGATCGGTGCCGTACCGCTCCGCCACCATCCGCGCCTTGTGGCGCTCGTCGTACCGGCTGTCCTCGAAACCGATGCAGAAGGTCTTGACCGGCTCGCGGCTGTGCCGCGCCATGGCGGCGACGACCACCGACGAGTCGATCCCCCCGGAGAGGAACGCTCCGACAGGGCGCTCACTTACCATGCGGATCCTCGTGGCCTCCAGGATCAGCTCGCGCAGCCGCTCCTCCTCCTCGCGCACGTCGGACACCCGGCGCGTGGTCCAGTCCGGCGACCAGTAACGGTGCACCGTGCTCCGGCCCCGCTCCCAGATCAGCACATGCCCGGGCGGGAGCTTGTGCACTCCCCGATAAATCGACCACGGCGCCGGAACGTACTGATAGGTGAGGTAGTGATGGAGCGCGACCGGATCTACCTCCCTGCGCATGCCGGGGTCCTGGGCGAGCGACTTCAGCTCCGACCCGAAGCAGATCTCGTCGCCGTCAGACCGCCAGTACAGCGGTTTCTTGCCGACGCGGTCGCGCGCGAGGACGAGCCGCCGCCGGGCGCGATCCCAGATGGCGAAGGCGAACATCCCTCGCAGCCGGTGGACCATGTCGGCGCCGTACTCCTCGTAGAGGTGCACGAGACATTCGGAATCACCTGTGGAGGACAGCCGGTGCCCGCGCCGTTCCAGGTCCCGCCGCAACTCGGCGAAGTTGTAGATCTCGCCGTTGAAGACCGCGACGACCATGCCGTCCTCGCTGCGGACCGGCTGGTCGCCGGTGGCCACATCGATGATCGCGAGCCGCCGCATACCCAGCGCCGCGTTCTCGTCGCTGTAGAAGCCCTCGCCGTCAGGTCCCCGGTGCACGATCGCATCGCACATCCGCCGCACGATCTCGGGGTCCGGTGCCGCCGTCGATGCGATCCCCGCTATCCCGCACATCAGGCCCCCACTCCCCTGGCCAGCTCCTCGTAGAGCTCTTCGAACCATTCGGCCGTGTCGGCCATGTCCACGCTCTCCGTGCCGGACAGGGCGCCGGCCCGCAGCTCGCGATGCGTTCGCGGATCCATCGCCCGGATGATCGCCTCGGCGAGGGCGCCGGCCGAGCCCGGCTCGCTCAAGATCCCGTTCCGGCCGGAGGTGACCAGATCGGGCAGTCCCCCGACCCGGGTGGAGACGACGGGCACCCCCGCCGCGAGCGCCTCCATGACCACGACGGGCAGCCCCTCGTGGTCGGAGCTGAGAACCAGCAGGTCGGCCGCCGCGACAAGCCTTCTGGCCTCGGGAACCGACCCGAGGACGCGCACGTGCCCGTCGAGGCGCCGCTCCTTGACTTCGCGAACGGTGTCGTCCCGCAACGGTCCGTCACCCGCGAGTATGAAGACGGCGTCCGGGCGGGTCCGCACCACCTCGGAGGCGGCCCGGACGAGCATGCGGTGATTCTTCTCGGGCCGGAAGTTGGCGACGAGGGTGCACAGGAAGGCGTTCTCAGGCACGTCGAACTCGCGCCGCACGTCGGTCGCCCGTGCGGCCCACCGCCGCTGCTCCCGCACGTCGACACCGTGCACTCGGGTCAGGACATGACGGGAACCGATGACGGCGCGAGACCGCGCCACAGCCGGTGACACGGCTACGGTGCGGTCGTCCAGCCCCCGGGTGAGGCGGTCGAGATACATCGTTTTCGGCCATTGCACGCAATGAACCGTCGAAACGAGGGCGGGCCGACGCCTGGTGAGCCGGACGAACGGGCGGAGCGCGATGGCGGGGGCCGGGGAATGCACATTCAAGACGTCGGGCGCTATCCGGCGGACCGTGGCGACAAGCCTGGCGTAGGCCAGCGGCCGCGGGCACGAACTGAGATCGATGACTGTCACTCCGGCTGAGCGCAACCGCTCGATGAGCTCTCCGGTCGATGCCCGCAGGCAGATCACCGTGTAGTCCACGGCGCGGTTCACCGTACGCCTCCGGGCCACCACAAGTCGCTCGACGAGCAGCACCTCCGCGCCTCCGATGTCGAGGGTCTTCACGACCTCGCATACCCGGAGATCGTTCAAGGCGCGCCCACCCGGTGCCACCACATCATCTTGATCACAGCCGGAACTGGACCGACAGTCCATGTAATCCACCTACCGATTCTTTGTCTGCGCCATCCGGAATCGCGGGTTCGGAGAGCCCTGGGATCACATCGCGTCGACTCGACGAGTGCGCCGGATATGTAAAGGAAAGACATCGCGACGGGCGGGCGACAAGTGAAACACGGCCCCCTTGACCGCTCCTTTTCATCGAACTCGGGCCACCCATCCACACGCAGGGCATGGCCGTTCACACCGCTGTGAGCTGCAGCTCAGTTCGATCCGCACGGACCGCGGACGCTCGATCATGTTCGGGTACCGAATTCGGAAACTCTTCGCCGTCACGGTGAGCGCACCGTTGCGGAGATCCGCGTGCGAGTTAGCTTCTCCGGCGTGAGGCAGGCCTGTCAGCGAGGAGCACTATGAAGCCGGACAGCCGGATTCGTGTCATGGAAATCATTGCCCGGATGAACGTCGGCGGCCCGGCCACGCAGGTTTTGGGACTGTCGGAGGGACTGAACTCCGAGGAGTTCGACCACCGGCTCTACACCGGCTACGTCGACGACGATGAAGGCGACCATCTGCGCCTGCGCGACGCGTCCGTACGGGTACATCGGGTGCGCGGCCTCGGCAGGTCGATCAGCCCGGCGAACGACTTCCGCGCCCTCTTCCAACTGGTCAGCGCCATGCGAAGATTCCGGCCGCACATCGTGCACACCCGTACGGCCAAGGCGGGAGCGCTCGGCCGGACGGCGGCCCGCCTGTCGGGGGTCGGGGCGGCGCGGATCCACGTGTTCCACGGCCACCTGCTGACCGGATACTTCTCCCCCGCCCGACTGCAGATCTACATAAGGACGGAGCGGGCGCTCGCCTCGATGTCGGACCGGCTGGTGACCGTCGGCGCCCAGGTCCGCGACGAACTGCTCGCCGCAGGTATCGGGCGGCCGGAGCAGTACGTCGTCATCCCGCCCGGCGTGCGGCTGGGTACGGTGCCCGGCCGGGAGGCGGCCCGCGCCGAGCTGGGACTCCCCAGCGACGCGCCGGTCGTCGCCTACGTGGGACGGCTCACCCAGATCAAGCGGCCCGACCGCTTCCTCGACGTGGCGCACGCGGTGCTCCGCCACATACCCACCTGCCGGTTCGTCGTCTGCGGTGACGGCGAGCTACGAGAGGAGCTGGAGCGCGGCATCGAGCCCGCCCGGGGCTCCTTCCACCTGCTCGGGTGGAGAAGGGACGTAGAAGCGGTCTACGCCGCCGCCGACGTGGTGCTGATGACCGCGGACAACGAGGGCACACCGCTGACGCTCGTGGAGGCGGGCATGGCCGGAACCCCCGTCGTCTCCACCCGCGTCGGCAGCATCGCCGAGATCGTGCGCGACGGCCACACAGGCCTCCTCGCCGCTCCCGACGCCGCCGAGCTCGCGCAGCACGTCGTGCGGCTGCTCTCGGACACCGACCTGTCCCGCCGGATGGGCGAGGCGGCACGGGACTGGACGACGGGCGCGTTCGGCGTCGAGCGCCTCGTCTCGGACACCGAAGCCCTGTACCGATCACTTCGCGACGTCTCCCGGCACCGTCTTACTCCTGAGAGAAGCAACACGTGAGGATTCTTGTGACCGGCGGCGCCGGTTTCATCGGCGCGAACCTCTGCCGCGCGCTCATCACCCGGCCCGAGATCGAGAGCGTCACAGTGCTCGACGACCTCAGCACCGGAGATAGGCGCAACATCGAGGACGTCGGCGTGGAACTGGTGACCGGGAGCATCCTCGACCGGGAGCTGCTCGCGGACCTCGTTCCTCGGGCGACCACGGTCGTGCACCTCGCCGCGCGGCCCTCGGTGCCGAGGTCGCTGACGGACCCGCTCGCGTCGCACACGGTCAACGCCACAGGCACACTCCACGTCCTGGAGGCGTGCCGGGCGACCCGGCCGCACGTGGTCCTGGCGTCCTCGTCCTCCGTCTACGGCAACTGTGCCGAGCCGTACAAGCATGAGGACCTGCCCACGCGCCCGCTCAGCCCGTACGCCGCGAGCAAGCTCGCCGCCGAGGCGTACGCCCTGGCGTTCGCGGAGAGCTTCGGCCTGCGGGTGCTGCCCTTCCGCTTCTTCAACGTGTACGGCCCCATGCAGCCGGCCGGCCACGCGTACGCGGCGGTCATCCCGGCGTTCGTGTCCGCCGCGCTCGCCGGCGAGCCCGTGCCGATCCACGGCGACGGCACCCAGGCGCGTGACTTCACCTACGTCGGATCGGTGGCGGAGGTGCTCACTGACGCGGTGGTGCGCCGGGTGGGGAGCAGCACCCCGGTCAACCTCGCGTACGGGACGCGGGTCTCGCTGCTGTCCCTGAAGGACACGCTCTCCGCGGTGCTCGGTCGCCCGGTCGAGGCGACGTTCCTGCCCGCGCGTGCGAGCGACATCCGGGCGTCACAGGCGTCTCCCCGGCTGCTTCTCGACCTGTTCCCGGGCGTCCGGCCCATGCCGCTGGACGAGGGGCTCCGCCTGACCGTGGAGTGGTTCGAGAAGACGTCCGGCGGACCCGCCTGATCCCCGCGTGCTCCCGATCCCCCCGTTCTCAATCGCCCTCTCAACACATATGTCCAGGAGAATTCGGTGACCAAATCACCACATAGCACGTACTTGATAACTGGGGGTAGCGGTTTCGTCGGCTCTCATCTGACCGACGCGCTGCTCGCTCGCGGTGACGCGGTCGTGGTTCTCGACAACCTGTCGACGGGCCGGCTCGCCAACCTCACCCCGCACCCGAACCTGCGTTTCGTCCAGGGGTCCGTGCTGGACGAGCTGGTGGTCGACGAGCTCGTCCACCAGTGCGACGTGGTCGTCCACCTCGCGGCGGCCGTCGGAGTCAAGCTGATCGTCGAGCAGCCGCTGCGCTCCCTCACCACGAACATCCGCGGCTCGGAGATCGTCATCGAGGCGGCCCACCGCTACCGGCGCAAGATCCTCGTGACCAGTTCGAGCGAGATCTACGGCAAGAACTCCAGCGGGGCGCTCCGCGAGTCCTCCGATCGCATCCTCGGCAGCCCGGCGGTCGTCCGCTGGGCCTACAGCACGGCCAAGGCCGTCGACGAGATCCTGGCCAACGCCTACCACAAGGAACGCGGCCTGCCGACGATCGTCGTCCGGCTGTTCAACACGGTCGGCCCCCGGCAGAGCCCCGCGTACGGCATGGTCATCCCCCGCCTGGTCCGCCAAGCGGTCGCCGGCCAGCCGCTCACGGTATACGGCGACGGCACGCAGACCAGGTGCTTCGCGCACGTGAAGGACGTGGTCGACGCGCTCCTGCTCCTGCTGGACCACGGAGGCGCCGTGGGGCAGACGTTCAATGTCGGCGCGAGCCGCGAGGTGAGCATGCTGGAACTGGCCAAGCTCATCGTCGAGACGGCCGGGAGCGTGTCGGGCGTCGACCTCATCCCGTACGCCGAGGCGTATGAGCAGGGCTTCGAGGACATGACGCGCCGCGTGCCCGACACGACCAAGCTGCGCGAGCTGACCGGGTGGAAGCCCAGCAGGTCGCTCGACGACATCCTCGCGGAGACCATCGCCGAGGCCCGCGCCGATCTGGCGACCACCCAGCGGTGAACGGCGCCACCATCGCGGCCGCCGGGATCATGGCCTTCCTGCTCGCGGCCGGGGGCACCTACACCCTGGGACGCCTCGCACTGCGGTGGGGGATCACCGACCGGCCGAGCGGCTACAAGACCCACGCCCGGCCCGTCCCATACCTGGGCGGCATCGCGATCATGTTGGGCACCATCGTGCCCGCGCTCGGGCTGATCGGCGGCCTCGCCGATCAGCGAACGACCGCCATCATGATCGGCGCGACCGCTATCGCCCTGCTCGGCCTCATCGACGACATCTCGCCACTGCCCAAGGCGACGCGGCTGGTGGTCGAGGCCGTGACGGCGACAGGAGTCGTGCTCAGCGGGGTCGAGGCGTCGGTCACCAACACCTGGCTGGACGGCCCGATCACCATCATCTGGATCGTCGTCATCACCAACTCCTTCAATCTGCTCGACAACATGGACGGCGCCCTGGGCGCCGTCACGCTGGTGGGCGCCACACCGCTCGCCGGGGCGGCATTCGCCCGCGGCGAGTACGGGACCGGGCTGCTCCTGGTGACCCTGGCGGCCTCCGGCTGTGGCTTCCTGCCGCACAACTGGGCGCCGGCGAAGGTGTTCATGGGAGACGCGGGATCGCTGTTCATCGGATTCACGACCGCGTGCTGCGCCGCCCTGTTGATCACCGGCGAGGGCACGGGAACGGTGATCGCCGGGCTGCTGCTGCCGACCTTCGTCGCCACCGTCGACACCGGAGTGGTGATGCTTTCCCGCAACAGGGCAGGCCGTTCGATGTTCCAGGGCGGGACGGACCACGTGTCCCACCGGCTACGCCGGCTCGGGTTCGGCGCCAGGCTGACGGCGCTGCTGCTCGCCGCCGTCGCGGCCGCGAGCGGGACGCTGGGCCTGGCCATGGCGCTGCACTGGATCTCGCCGATCATCGCGTTGGTGTCCGCTGTCGGCTCGGCCCTCGTGCTCATCACCTTGCCGCAAAGGGTGTCCGTCTACTCCCAGCCCCAGAAGCCCCTCGAAGTCACGTATGAAAGGCGACCTTAGACCGGTGGAACTGCTCCATTACGTACGGCTCGCACGCAGAGGCTGGCCGTTCATCGTGCTGTCCGTGATCATCGCGATGTCCTCGGCGGCGGTATTGACCGCGAGAACGCCACCCACGTACTCGGCGTCGATCTCGATGATCGTGTCTGGCACGGACAAGGAATCCGGCATGTCCACGGCGTACCAGTCGGGCATGCTGTCGGCTCAGCGTGTCACGTCCTACGCGAGCCTTCTGACGAGCCGCCGGGTGCTCAGCAGGGTCGTCGCGCCGGCCGACGCCGACCAGCTTCAGTCGGCTGTCACGGCGGAGGTCATCCCCGGAACCGTGCTCCTGCGTGCCACCGTGAAGAACTCCGACCCGGTGCGCGCCGCCCGGCTCGCCAACACCCTCGGCGACACGTTCACGCAGGTGATCGACCAGATCGAACGACCGACGCCCCGAAGCCGGCCCGCCGTCAAGGTGACGGTCGTCGACAGGGCAACGGTCCCCGGGGCTCCGGACAGCCCCAAGCCGCTGGTCAACCAGGCGGTCGCCATTCTGCTCGCGCTGCTCCTCGCGTTCGGCCTGCTCTTCCTGCGCGACCGTCTGGACACCACGGTCAAGACGATCGAAGTGTTGCAGGACGTGTCGCGCAACTCGGTGCTCGGCATCATCAGCTTCGAGAAGGACGCCCCCCGGTATCCCCTTATCGTCCGCGAGAGTGGCCAGTCCTCCAGAGCGGAGGCGTTCCGCTCGCTGCGGACGAACCTGCAGTTCATCGGTGTCGACCGGCGGCCGCAGTCTCTCGTCATCACCAGTTCCCTGCCGAACGAGGGTAAGTCGTCGACGTCCGCCAACCTCGCGATCACTCTGGCGCAGGCGGGGTGGCGGGTCGTCCTGGTGGACGGCGACCTCCGCCGGCCGCGGATTCCGAGCTACTTCGGGATCGAGGGCGCCGCGGGGCTCACCGACGTGCTGATCGACAAGGCGGAGCTGCAGGACGTCATCCAGACCTGGGGCAGCCCGGGCCTGTCCATCCTTCCGTGCGGCAAAATCCCGCCGAACCCCAGCGAGTTGCTCGGCTCACAGGGCATGCGCTCGGTGCTCGCCCAGCTCTCGCAGAGCTACGACATGGTCATCATCGACGCGCCACCCCTGCTGCCGGTCACCGACGCCGCGACGCTCGCCGCGGTCTGCGACGCGACGCTCCTGGTCGTGCGGCACGGCAAGACGAGGCGCGAGCACGTGACCCGCGCCCAGGAGCTGCTCGCGTCGGTCAACGCCCGGCTGGTGGGCACCGTGCTGAACTTCGTCCCGGAGAAGAAGGGGAAGTACGGCTACGGCTACAGCTACGGCTACGCCGCGGACGTCAAGACGCCGGTGAACGTGTGAGGAGCGTGAGCGAGACGGAGAGAGCGTCGGCGATCGTCCGTCCCGCCACGCGATAGGCGCGCCGGGAACGACCGTAGGGGTCGGGGATATCAGGCTGGTCCACGCGGACCAGCCCGCGGCGCGCTCCGGCCTCGGCCACGAGCGCGCGGGCCCGCCGTACGGGATCCCGATGGCAGATGATCGCGTCGACCGGCACTCCCCTGGTCAGCGCGGCGAACTCGGTGATGGTGAAGACCCGTGTCACGGCGGAAGGGCACAGGGCCGCCGCCTCGGCCCGGTGCTCGGCGGTCGCCCCGAGCACGAGGTCCGCCCCGACGACCAGTTCCGCGGTGAGCGGGCGGGACGCGAACCCGCCGGGATCTCCGCCGAGCCGGACCAGCACCTCCCGCGCGCGGTCCGACATCCGCAGTCCCGGCGCGGCGCGGGTGCCCGCGCTGGTCACCCGGATCGGGGAGCCCGCTCCGAGAGCGGCTCGGGCCAGCCGCTCCGCCATCGGCGAGCGGCAGATGTTGCCCGTACACACGAAGAGGACGTGGAACCCCCTGTCGGCTTCCACGTCAGCCTGAGACGACATCGGCGGTACTGCCTCCCTCCATCTGGAACCACAGCGCCCGGACGCGCGGGACGTCGAGCAGGAGGACCGGCCGCGGTCCGCGCCGGGCGGCGCGCGCGAACGCCGTACGCGCCGGGATGCTCCGCGGCTCGACGATCTTCATCTCGACCTGTCTTGGCATGGGAACCCGGGAGTCCCATTCTTCGCGGCCGTGTCCCTCTCTGTGGCCGTGTCCCTCTCCGCCTCGTCGGCGGCCTTCGCGGCCTTCTCACCGCGGGCCTCCCCCACCTGCCAGGCGGCAGGTGGATCATCGCGCTGGCGTTCCACGGGGAAGGCCCCGGGGACGCGCTCGGCGCTCCGCTCGTACGAGTTGATCAGCGCGTTGCCGCCCAGGAGCGTGCCTGCGGAGAGGACCAGGCCGGTGACACCGCACCCGATGATCGCTCTGCGCATGCTGCGCCTCCTGAGCAGCGCACTCCCCGCGGGCTCAGTGCTTTCGCCGGTCTCGCGCGTACCCTCCATGAACGCGACGGTAGATCGTCGTCGCGGGGCCATCCTCCGTGGCACGCCGGGATTTACTCTTTCCGGCACTGTCTCCCGTCACGACGACGATGTCGGACAACCGCTGTGGTCTTCGGTGATCCGGGTGTGCTGGGGACGGACGAGCGGCTGGACCGGGGCCGCCGGCGGCTGGGCGGAGACGGGTTCCAGCAGCGTGAACTCCAGCGTTCTCGACTGCCTGGGGGCGAACTCCAGCAACGTGGAGTAGACCGGATGGGATTGCTCCGCCTCGATGATGACGGCGGTCTTGTGACCGTCGAGGCGCACCCCGCTCAGCCTCGCACCCTGCGTGGCGTAGAGCGACACCCACAGCAGGTTGGAGCCGGGGGCGTGGTGGCGCCCCGGTGAGTCGAGCCGGGCGGTGACATAGTCGGGCAACGCCCCGCGCGGCACGTCGTTGCCGAGCCGGACGCGCACTGTCGTGGCGCGCAGCCCGTCGTCCCGGCACGCGTCCAGGCTGTAGGAGAGGGAGCGCCGGAGGTAGTAGTCGAGCTTGCCGCCCGCCGAATTGTTGACCACCAGCCCGGCGAAGGGGCCTGGCCGTCGCGGAAGCTCGCCACCGAGCGGAGTGGCCGCCAGCCGCTGCTCCTCGGCGAGGTGGCGGCTCCAGATCTGGATCCTCCGCTCGTCCACGAGCCGGGACAGGACCGGCAACAACCGCGCGGGCTCGGGAAGGGATCGGCTGACCGCGTCGCTGACGGCACCGGCGACCGTGATGAGGAACCTCTTGCGTTCCATTGGGTCCGGATATCGGGCGTAGGCCGCACGCTCGGTGAGATCGACGACGTTGTCCGCGGTGATTGTCTCCCCGTCGGGGAGGGTGACGGGACCGATCAGCCCCAGCAGATAGGAGAGACCGACGGGGTCGGTGGCGATGGCGCCGTCCAGCCGCCGGCCGTAGCGCCGTTCCCAGAGCCCGGCCCATGTGGCGGCCGCGTACGGGAAATGCGGGGAGAGGTTGGAAACGGAAAGCAGCGAGGTCGCGCTCGGCCCGTAACGAGCCTGGAACGCCGCCCCGTGATCGACGACGGGCCTGGGACTACCGAGACCGTTGTCCGCCGACAGCCGATCGATCCCGAGCTTGCCGTGATCGGCTTTGAGGATGCCGAACGCTCCGACCAGGCCTCCCGTTCCGCGCGCCTCGGCGTTGGTCTGGAACGCGAGGAAATAGCGGCGGGGGCCGTCGTGCCCAAGCATCGGCGGCAGCAGCGCGGCGGCGTCGGCCGCTTGGCCGAGCCGGCCGTGTAGCCGGTCGATTTCGCGCAGCGCCGTGTCGCGTGCCTGGTCCAGCAGGTCCACGCCGGTGTCCGCGGGCGTGGCGGCGAGGAGGGACCGCACCGTGGCGAGGCGGGCGACACCGTCGTCCAGCACCGGGGCCGCGGCGCCGAGACCGTCGAGCAACTGTCGGATGTTGCTCATCGAGACCGCGTTCGCCGTCATGAACGGCGTGGCCGTACGGTAAACCCCGCCGAGCACATCGGTGAGTTCGTCGGCGGCCTCGGCCAGCCCGGCCGTGGTGGTCGCCGCGTCTCCCACGAAGGGGGCATGCGCGAGGAGCCACCAGTCGGGGCCGCTGGTGAGCCGCCGGGCCTCGGCCGCGTGCCGCCGCGCTTCCGCCAGCGGCCCCGCCAACTGCCGGGGATCGTCCGAGCTCAGCGGCAGCAACGCGTTCTTCGCGGCCTCGAGGTGGTCCCGCACGCTCAGGCCGAGATGTGCCGACCAGCCACCGGCCAGCACGAGGCCGGCGGCTGGAATCGACAGGCCGATGAGGGCCATCCTGCGACGGCTACCGCCCCACATGGGAGGATCGACGACGCCTTGCGGTGATGACGAGTCCGGCGGCGGCGACGGCGAGCAGTCCTCCGCCGGCGGTGGCCATCAACGCCACGGGAGCGCCCGTCATCGGCAGCTCGCCCTTGGCCTGGCAACCGCCGCTGCAGCCCCCGCAGCTGGGGCTGCAGTTGCCCCTGCCGCTGCTCGACCAGCTGTGTGATGTGTTGTTGTTGGTGTTGCGTTGCCTGCTGTGCTGTCGCTGCTGGTGCGACTGACGGTGACTCTGCGACTGGTGCTGGCGGATGATCTGCTGGACGTGCAGGTTAGGGAGCGGCGGATACGGCTGCCCGATCACGACGCCTTCCGGCACCGGCAGGGCGGCTTCGGCGGTCGCCGCTGCCACGGGCCCGAAAACCAGCCCTCCTGCCGCCATCATCGACAACAAAATAGGTATCGCTTTTCTTCGTACCATTTGGGACTCCCCGATGATGATAGGTCACGCTATGGGCGATTTCGGCGGGAATGTCAGCGACATGTTCGCCTCGTAAGCTTTATATGCGCCCGGCCGAGAGGTACCCCATCGGGCGCGTGGTTCTTACGGACTGATCACTGACCGTTCTCCCGTTGTTGACGATCGCCCTCTTTCAGTGCCGCGGGTCCGATCGCCGCATGGAGACTGGCGGATCGTCTCGCCCGTCTTCGAGCGGGTTCACGTCGGTTGCCGCCTGCCGTTCCTCGCGCGTGAAGGAGTCTGCGCTGATATGCGCACCCGAATGTCCGCGCGGCGACGTGTCACTAAAGAATCGGCCAACGCCGTCACCGGGACCGCCTCCCCCGCATCGGTCCGGCGATACTCGAGGCGTGCATGACCAGCCGAAATCCACCGCGCCGTGAGGGCCGCGCTCCGCGTCGTCTGCGAGCTCGGCGTCACCGCCGGGATCGTCTTGCTGATGCTCTGCGCGTATCTGCTCTGGGGCACCGGCTCCTACACCGAGCGACACCAACGTGTCCTCCAGCAGCAGTTCGAGCAGGAGATTCAGGAGATTCACCAGAAGCAAGGGAAAAGGAGTCTCGGGGCGATCAAACTCGGCAGCGCCGTCGCGTTGCTGCGGATCCCCCGCCTGGGCGCCGACTACAAGTTCGCCGTAGTCGAGGGCGTGGACGCCGAGGCGTTGCGCGAGGGGCCCGGCCACTATCCCGGCACGGCAATGCCCGGCAAGATAGGAAATTTCGTCGTTTCTGGCCACCGCACAACGTATTTGGCGCCGTTCAACGGTATTGGCGAATTGCGCCGAGGTGACGACATCGTGGTGGACACCCGAGAGGCGCGGTACACCTACCGGGTCACCCAGAAGGAGGTCGTCCTCCCCACCCGGCTGGACGTCATCGAACCGGTGCCGGGGCATCCGGGCGAGCGGCCGAAACAGGCTCTGATCACCATGACCACGTGCAATCCGAAGTATTCCGCCAGTGAGCGCCTGATCGTCCACGGCGTGCTCGCCGACCGTGAGAAGCGCCACACCTGAACGAGGAGAGGGCTGACATGTACGGATTCATCTGGCGACGGCTGCCCGGTGGCATCGTGGTCCGGCTGGCCGTCTCCCTGCTGCTGATCGGCGTCGTGGCGGGCCTGCTCTGGTACGTCGTGTTCCCCTGGCTGGCGACCCGGGTGCCGATCGACCAGCCCTGGTGAGCCGAGGGAGTGTCTGACAAATGCTGCCCGTCGCGAGCGCGGATCCAGATGGATGCATCGCGAGGCGGAGGAGGAGGTCGGAGCGGAGCCTCCGGCCGACGTCGACAACGAAGCGAGGCGCCATCTGGGCCGTGCGCAGCAGGGCTTGATTTGCCAGACACGACCTAGGGCCACGCGGACGTCGAAGGGCCCTCGCCGCAGGGGGGAAGGCGGCGAGGGCCCCGGGAAGGCGAGCCGTACGGCTCAGCGGCCGACGTTGGCCTCGTGTCCGATGGACAGGCCGGAGTCGACGTCGAAGAAGTGCAGGTTGTGGGTGTCGACGACCAGGTCGATGTTCTGGCCGGGACGGACGTGGCTGCGGGCGTTGACGCGGGCGGTCCACAGGGACTTGTCCCCGGCCAGCGGGAGGGCCGCCGCCTCCTCCTCGTCACCGTCGTTCTGCGCGGCCACGGTGTCCTTGTGCTCGACCGGCGGGGCGTCGATCGTGAACAGGACGTTGATCTCGGAGCCCAGCTCCTCGGTCACGTTCACGCGGACCGCGAGGCGGGCCCAGCCGGAGGCGTTGCCGTTGGCGGAGACCGCGTCCTCGAAGTCGGACGGGCGGATCCCGAGGATGATCTTCTTGCCGATGTACCCGTCGAGGCCCGGCTTCTCAGCGAAGGTGGAGTCCGGGACGGGGAGCCGGTATCCGGCGAACGCGACGGCCGCGCCGCTGTCGTCCTTGACCAGCTCGGCGTAGGTGAAGTTCATCGACGGGGAGCCCATGAAGCCGGCGACGAACAGGTTGACCGGGTTGTCGAACAGGTTCTGCGGGGTGTCGACCTGCTGGAGCAGGCCGTCGCGCAGGACGCAGACGCGGTCGCCGAGGGTCATGGCCTCGACCTGGTCGTGGGTGACGTAGACCGTGGTGACGCCGAGACGCTCGTGAAGCTGGTTCAGCGAGGCGCGCATCGAGACGCGGAGCTTGGCGTCCAGGTTGGACAGCGGCTCGTCCATGAGGAAGGCCTGCGGCTCGCGGACGATCGCGCGGCCCATGGCGACACGCTGGCGCTGACCACCGGAGAGCGCGGCCGGCTTGCGCTTGAGGTACTGCTCCAGGCCCAGCATCTTGGCGGCGTCGTTGACCCGCTTGGCGATCTCGGCCTTGGGCATCTTGCGGAGCTTGAGGCCGAAGGCGAGGTTCTCCTCGACCGTCATGTGGGGGTAGAGCGCGTAGTTCTGGAACACCATCGCGATGTCGCGGTCCTTCGGAGGCAGGTGGTTGACCACCTGGTCGCCGATGACGATCTCGCCGCCGCTGATGTCCTCCAGGCCCGCGATCATGCGCAGGGCCGTGGACTTGCCACAGCCGGAGGGGCCGACCAGCACCATGAACTCGCCGTCCCTGATCTCCAGGTTCAGGCCGTTCACCGCCTTGACGCCGCCCGCATAGATCTTGTCGACGCCGTTCAGAACGATAGAAGCCATCTCAGTCCTTCATCGCTTCCTGACGATTCCGCCCCGTCCTGCAGTCCGGGTGCCCCCGATGCGGGCTGGGCTTCCTCTCCCGGGGATGACCACGGAAGTGGATACGTTTTCAAGAATCACAGCGGACAGATCAGGACCTGTCAACATTTTTCCCTTGTCGCACGGGGCTCGTTATCGTTCCGAGACTGGCGGCTACGGTGGAAAAATGCTGGAATCGTTTCCATGCACGGTGCGGGGCAGCGTCGTACGACGATCAAGGATGTGGCGGAGGCGGCGGGTGTGGGTGTCGCAACCGTGTCCCGCGTGCTGTCAGGCGGCTCGGCAAGCGCCGAGACCAGGGAGAAGGTGCTCGCGGCGGCCGCGCGGCTCGACTACCACCCGAGTGCGCTCGGCCGGAACCTGCGCCGGCGGCGCAGCGGCGGCGTCGGCCTGCTCGTTCCCGACATCACCGACAGCTTCTACGCGCGGCTGGCCGACGGCGTGCTGTCCTGCGCCCGCTCGTACGGCGAACCGGTCACGATCGGCGTGACCGGCGACGACCCCGAGCGGGAGAGCGAGCTGATCGGCATGCTCATCGAGCAGAGCATGGACCGGGTCATCGCGGTGCCGTCCGGCGACGGCGACGCGTGGGAGCCGGTGCTGCGCTCCGGGGTGAACGTCGTCTTCGCGAGCCGGCGGGCCGAGCCGGAGGTGGCGGACGTGGCGGACGTGCCCGTCGTGCTGGCCGACGACCGCGGCGGGGTGCGCACCGCGGTGGAGTACCTGACGGGCCTCGGTCACCGGAAGATCGCCTTCCTGGCCCGGCGCGGCCAGTCACAGCGCGTGGCGGCCTTCATCGACGCGCTCGAGGCGCTCGGCGTGCCGGCGGACGACGAGCTCATCGCCCACGCGCGGGCGAGCCGGGACTCGGCCTACGCCGCCGCGGCGGGCCTGCTGCAGCGCC
Organism: Microtetraspora sp. NBRC 16547; assembly: GCF_030268965.1. Classification (GTDB taxonomy): domain Bacteria; phylum Actinomycetota; class Actinomycetes; order Streptosporangiales; family Streptosporangiaceae; genus Microtetraspora. The sequence goes on from NZ_BSSE01000002.1 coordinate 558,804, forward strand.
GACCGGACGTCACCGCCGTGCTCACCGGCGGCAACATCCTGGGCGAGGCGGCGGTACTGGCCGCCCGCGAGCTGGACGTACGGGTCCCCCGCGACGTCTCGCTGATCATGTTCGACGACGTGCCCTGGGCCGAGCTGTGCTCTCCCCCGCTCACGGTGATCGCACAGCCCGCGCAGGACATCGGGTACCGCGCCGCGGAACTGGTCCTGCGACAGGGGCGCAGGCCGCGCACGGTCACGCTGCCGTCCGAGCTCATCGTCCGGGCCAGCTGCGGGCCCAGGAGGCCCCGCTGACAGGCCGCCCGGAGTCCTGAGAACCCCGGTGACGGCCCGGCGGGGGATCCCGCTCAGCCGGTGGCGACCTTCTCGATCGCCGCGACGACCTCGGGCGCCTCGGGCTCGGTGCGCGGGCGGAACCGCGCGACCACCTCGCCCGCGCCGTCCACCAGGAACTTCTCGAAGTTCCACTGGATGTCGCCCGCGGCTCCCTCCGCGTCGGGGGCCTCGGTCAGCGACGCATAGAGCGGGTGCCTGCCGTCGCCGTTGACCTCGGTCTTCCCCAGGAGGGGGAAGTCCACGCCGTACGTCGTGGAGCAGAACTCCTGGATCTCCTCCGCGGAGCCGGGCTCCTGGCCCATGAACTGGTTGCACGGCACGCCGACGACCGTGAAGCCGCGCTCGCCGTAGGTGTCCTGCAGGCGGACGAGGCCGCCGTACTGCGGGGTGAGCCCGCACTTCGACGCCACGTTGACCACCAGCGCCGCCCGGCCGCCGAGGAGGTCTCCGAGGGTAGTCGCCGTCCCGTCCAGGGTCCGCACCGGAATCTCGAGAATGCTCATGGCGCCGACTTTACCCAGAACACCATTCGGCGAGACGCGGCGGATGCCGGTAATGATTCCGTCCGCAACACGTCACGCCGAGGTCGAACGGGTGGCGGACGCGCTGGTCAGAGGGGGTACGGGCGGCAAACCCCAAGCCACGTCCAACTCTTCGGAACCGGCGTCCCCGCCCGCGACGGCGCCGGGCCAGCGGGTCCTCTCGGGAGCTCCAGAAGTCGTCGGGCGAGCGGCAAACAACTCCCTTCAGCGTGTCGCAGTTCACCGGGTCGGACGGGTGCGGCGTACTTCAATCCGGCTGAAGGACCCGTCGCGGCGCCTGCCCGGGAGTGCACGTTGAATCCGGTGAGGCCGAGCGGACGGCCGTGCCCACGCCATGGGCGCTGGACCGCCTGGCGGGCGCACCCGTGTGCGCCCCCTCTCCGCACGCGACCCGACGACAAGGACCGAATTGGACAGCAACAGAGTTCTCATACTCAACGCCGCGGCCGTGGTCATCGCCGTCTCGGTGGTCGGAAGCGCGGGAAGCGGCGCGGCCGCGAGCACCGCACAGACCTCCGGGCAGACCTCCGGGCGAGCCACGGAGCAGACCGCCGAGCAGACCGCCGAGCAGACCGGGCAGACAGCCGACAGGGCCGCGTTGGAGACCGCCGAAGCAGCCTCCACGCAGGCGGACGCGGCGTCCGCCGGCGGGATAACGAAAGTGCACGACGTCGTCTGGACGACCCGTGCCAAGGCCGTCAAGCCCAAGGTGAGCGTGGCGGCACCGGCGATTCTCAACAAGGCGTACGCCTTCCGCCTCGTGGCCCGGCGATCATGGCCGGGCACCCAGTTCCAGTGCCTGGACAGCCTGTGGACGAGGGAGAGCGGCTGGAACCATCGGGCGGAGAACCCGAGTTCGGGAGCCTACGGGATCCCGCAGGCGTTGCCTGGCGACAAGATGAGCGGGACCGGCCTCGACTGGCGGTTCAACCCGCTGACCCAGATCAGATGGGGGCTGAGATACATCAGGACCCGGTACGGCTCGCCATGCGGGGCATGGGGCCATTTCCAGTCCTACAACTGGTACTGAGCGTTCCGAACGTCATGACGCGTCATGAAGCTCATGAAACGTGGTGGAACCTCTGAGACCGAGGAGTGACCAGGGGAAGGGACCACTCCTTGGGAAGCGCCCGGGGCCGCGGCTCGGGCGCTTCCCCCTACGTCCGGCCCCTGCACCGTCACGTTTCCCGTCACGTTTCCCGTCACGTTTCCAGGCCCCGCTCGTGGCCGGTGAGCCCACGCTCGCCGAGCCGTACGGCCATGGCCTGCACGAGCAGCTCCAGCCCGAACTCGAACTCCGCCTCGTGATCGCAGACGGCGAGGTCCGGAGCGCCCGCGCAGAGCTCGGGGAACAGTGCGGGATCGACGTCGGGCATCGGGACGTCGGGGCGTACAGGGGCGAACGTCGGCGTCACGCCGACTTCGCGGAGCAGCGAGCCGACGATGTAGGCGATGAACATGCGCAGCATCCGCACCGCCTCCTCGCCCTTGAAGCCCGCCTCGCGCAGGGTTGCCAGGGCGCGCTCGGCGGGGATCATCCCTGCGGTGGAGTGGAGCTGGCGGCTCACCACGACCATCGTGGAACGCGGGTAGTCATGGGCGATCTGCCGGAACGCCCGGGCCTGGATGCGGACCCGCTCGGTCCAGTGGGCGGACGGGTCGTCGGTGAACTCGATCCCCGAGAGCACCGCCTCGGCCACGCCGTCCAGCAGGGCGGACTTGTTCGGCACGTGGTTGTAGAGCGACATGACCCCGACACCCAGCTCGGCGGCGATCCGGCGCATGGAGATCGCGTCGGCGCCCTCGCGCTCGATGAGATCCACTGCGGCGGCGACGATCTTCGCCCGGTTCAGGGTCGACATGGAACCGATTCTCCTCCACCCCATTGACGACGTACAGCGTACGTGACACGGTGACCGTACGTACGGTGTACGTAGACGGGAGGTCAACGTGTCGACCCACGAGCTTTACACCATCCCCGCCGAGCTCTCCACATGGGACGTGGAGATGACCGGTTCCGCCCGTTTTACCTGGGAATACGACGACGGCCGGGATCGGGTGATCGCCCTTTACCAGAAGGGCAAGGACAAGCAGTGGGACTCGGTCAAGCGCATCGACTGGGACCTCGAGGTCGACCCGTACAACGTTCTCGGCGTTCCCGACGAGACGATCGCCATCTACGGGACGCCCTTGTGGGAGCGGATGGACGAAAAGCAGCGCCAGGACGTGCGCCTGCACGGTGCGGCCTGGCAGTTCTCTCAGTTCCTGCACGGCGAGCAGGGAGCGATGATCTGCTCCGCCCGCATCGTCGAGTCGGTGCCCGACCTGGACTCGAAGTTCTACGCCGCCACCCAGACGATGGACGAGGCCCGGCACGCCGAGACCTACGCCCGGTTCCTCAAGGAGAAGGTGGGGCTGGCGTACCCGATCAACGAGCACCTCAAGGCGCTGCTGGACAGCACGCTGACCGACTCCCGCTGGGACATGCCCTACCTCGGCATGCAGGTGCTGATCGAGGGCCTGGCGCTGGCCGCGTTCGGCGTGATGCGTGACATCACGACCAAGCCGCTGCCCAAGCAGATCCTCGCGTACGTGATGCAGGACGAGGCCAGGCACGTGGCGTTCGGCCGGATGGCGCTGCGCGACTACTACAAGAACCTGTCGGAGGCCGAGCGGCGCGAGCGCGAGGACTTCGTCATCGAGGGCTGCTACCTCATGCGCGACCGCCTGCGCGGGCGCGAGACGTGGGAGGCCCTCGACCTGTCCAAGCAGGACGTCGAAGAGGCGATGCGGTGCGTCGACCAGTCGGAGTACCTGAAGCTGTTCCGCTCGCTGCTGTTCAGCCGGATCGTGCCCTGCGTCAAGGACATCGGCCTGTGGAGCCCGCGCCTGCAGCAGGCCTACGCCGACATGGGCGTCCTCGACATGGCGGGGCAGAGCCTTGAGGCACTGATGAGACAGGACGAGGAGATCGCCGACAAGATCGACGCCGAGCGGTTCGCCCAGGAGGCGGGCGAACGCCACGAGGAGGTCGCCGCGACCATCGCCATGGCAGCCGACTGACGCCTCCGACGACCCCCTTCATTCCGGCGGTGTGCCGTCGTCACGGAGCGGCGCAGGGCCGGTTCAAGCGGAGATGACGAAGATCACCGCACCGGCCACGACGGCCATGACGCCCCACCAGGCGAGCAGCGCGTCGGTCATGTCGTTCAGCGGGAGCCCCAGGTGCAGCGCTCGCTGGAGCCGTTCGAAGCGGAGGCCGACGCGGGCCAGGAGCACCGCGCCGCACAGTGCGCCGAAGGCGAAGGCGGCCAGCGCGACGCCGCCTATGCCGTGCCGTGCGGTGACGCCCGCTCCGACGAGGGCGAGTGTGGAGAGGGCGGCGCCGGTGCGGATCCACGCCAGGTGGGTCCGCTCGCTCTGCAGCCCCGGGTCCCAGCTCGCGAAGGGCATATCGGAACCCATCTCAGGAACGCCCCTCTCAGAAGGTGTCACGCCAGCAGGATCAGCACGAGGGCGATGACCGCCACCGCGGCCACGCCGTACCCGAACAAGGGGGCGAGCGCGGGCGGCGGAAGCGGGTCCTGGCGGCGCAACGCCTGCTGGACGCGCCGCCACCGGGGATACGCCATGATCGCGGTCAACGCGGACAGCACCACGAGCACGACGGCGAGCAGCGTTTTGATCCAGTCCACGAAGACGTTCGCCGGCACCGCCGCCATCGCGATCCCGCCCGCGCTCATCGCGAGGGAGGTGCTGAGCCAGGTGAGAAACGTCCGTTCGTTCGCCAGAGTGAAACGGGGGTCCGGTTCATGCCCATCCATGAAACACAGGATATTTTGCGATATTTCCCCTTAGTTATGGTGGAATGCCGGAAACGGACAAGCCTGTTCCAGCGAACCCCAGCGCCTACGCTGAAGAGCGCGGACGCGCGTTTTTCGCGCGGCTCGGGCATCAGGGTCGACAGCGAATTCCCGGAGATCGGGGTTCTCCTCCGGCCCCGGAGGCGTCCCGGAGAGATCCGGAGAGATCGGGAGAAGGGCAGGCGATCCCATGATGATGTGTGAACATCTGGAGGCCGCGGGCAACCCGGCGGCGGTGACCCCGGAGGGGTGCGCGGAGTGCCTCGCTCTCGGGATCCACTGGGTCCACCTGCGCAAGTGCCTGGAGTGCGGGCACATCGGATGCTGTGACTCCTCCCCCGGGCGGCACGCCACCGCGCATTTCCGGGAGACCGGGCACCCGGTCATCATCTCGTTCCAGCCCGGCGAGAGCTGGCGCTGGTGCTACCTGGACAACGAGATGGCCTGATCCGCCGGACCGGTCGATCACCTGACGTGACCGGCTGACCTGGTCGTGTGGCCTGGTCGTGTGGCCTGGTCGTGTGGCCTGGTCGTGTGATGTGATCGCCTGATCCGCCGGCCGGATCCGATCGACCGGCTTGGCGGGCCCGACCGGACGCGGTCGCTCAGTCGCGGACCAGGGTGGCCTCCTCGAAGTCGAGTTCCTGCATCATCCGGCGCAGCACCTCGTCGTCGATGCGGCGCTCGTCACGGAGCCGGATGATCACTCCCCGCTCTGTGTCGATCATCTCCCTGCGCAGTCGGCGGTAGAGCGACGCGGGTGTCTCCTCCCCCTGCGGCCCGGTGCCACCGCCCAGCCGCTCCCACGCGTGCAGCGCATTGCGCTCGGTACGTTCGCGCAGCACCTCGATGACCTCCTCGTGGACGTCGAGCACGCCGCCGGCGACCATCTCGTCCAGCCTGGCCAGCGCCGCGTCGGCGGCGGCCTGCTGCGCGGCGGCCTCCTGGAGGTCGTCCTGGTAGCGCTCACGTTCGTTCGACACGCCCAGCTTCCTGATCAGCCAGGGGAAGGACAATCCCTGCACGACCAGGGTGCCGATCACGATGACGAACGTCACGAACAGCAGCAGGTTGCGCTGGGGGAAGTTCTGCGGCAGGGCGAACGCGGCGGCGAGCGAGACCACGCCGCGCATCCCCGCCCAGCTCAGGACGACCACATGCCGCCACGGGGGCCGAACGGGCTCACGCCGCCTGATCTCCTTGGAAAGGATCCGGGGCAGATACGTCGAGGGGACCATCCAGACGACCCGTGCCAGCACCGTCACCAGCAGCAGGACCAGCGCGTATATCAGGACCCGGCCCGGGGGCTCGCCCGACAACCCGAGCACGATCGGGCGGAGCTGGAGGCCGATGAGGATGAAGACGATCGACTCCAGGATGAAGTCGGCCACCTGCCAGACCGCGTCGGAGATCAGGCGCGTGCCGTACGACGTGTGGCTCAGCCGGTGGCCGAGGTAGAGCCCCACGATCACTACGGCGATCACGCCGGAGGCGTGCGCGGACTCCGCCGCCAGGAACGCGCCGTACGGCAGCAGCAGGGACATGCCGTTCGTGACGAGCGCGTCGGTGAGCCTCCGCAGCAGCAGCCCGGCGGCGTACGCGATGGCGAGACCGATGACCACGCCGACCCCGGCGGCGTAGAGGAACTCCCCGCCCGCCTGGGCGAGCCCGACGCCCGTCCCGACCACCGCGCCGACCGCGACACGGAACGCGGTGAGCGCGGTCGCGTCGTTGAACAGGCTCTCCCCGATCAGGATGGTGAGCGGCCTGCGCGGGAGGCCGAGCCTGCGGCCGATGGCCACCGCCGCGACCGCGTCCGGCGGCGCCACGATCGCGCCGAGCGCGAAGGCCGCGGCGAGCGGCAGTTCCGGGATCATCGCGTGGGCGACCATGCCGATCACGAGGGTGCTGAACAGCACCAGGCCCACGGAGAGCAGGATCACCGCCCGCTTGGTGTCGCGCAGGCGCAGGTACGAGCTGTCCAGCGCCGCCGAGTAGAGCAGCGGCGGCAGGAAGACCACCAGGACGATCTCAGGGTCGAGCCGGTACTCGGGCACGCCCGGCACGTAGGACAGCACAAGTCCGGCGATCACCAGCAGCAGAGGGGCCGAAAGGTCCCGTCTCCTGGCGATCGCGGCGATCACAAGCGCGCCGGCGGCCAGCAGGACCAGTCCGGCCCCCGCGGAGATGTCCATCAACCGTCGAGCGTACCCGCGCGGCGGTCATGCGGCCTTGGGCTGTCCCCCGATCACCAGTCGCGCTCGTCCCGCTGTTCCGGACGCAGCCGCTCGCCGGTGCTGAAGACCGGATCGTGGATGTAAGGCCGGGTCAGCGAGGGGTCGGTCTGGCGCGACTGCGCCGTCCCGAGGCCGAGCGGGTCGTTCGGGTCCACCCCCGCGTGCGGGGACTGCGCGGACTGTTGCGGCGACTGCGGATGCGGGTGACCCTGCTGTCCTTGCTGTCCCTGCTGCGGGCTCGGGTGCTGTCCCTGCTGGGGCTGGGGCTCGGGGTCGAACCGGTACGCGGGCCGTCCCGGCACCGGCGAGGGGAACTGGTAGACGGGCTCCCCCGGGTCGTACGAGCCTCCGGAGGAGTCTCCCGGCCCGGACGGCGCGTCGTAGGAACGTGCCCCCTGGTCGTACTGCTGGTCCCGGTCGTACTGATCTCTCTCGTACCGGTCCCTGTCGTAGGGGCCGGTCTCGTACTGGCCGGTCTCGTACTGGCCGTACGAACCGGGGGCCGGCTCGTACGGCAGGGAGTCGGCCACGATCAGGTTCTCCCTCGGGACGCTGTCGCCCGAGGAGGCGCCGCGCCGCTCCCTGCCTGGGGTGCCCCTGGCCACCAGCACGTCGTTCGGGCCGAGCGCCGCCGGCGCCGGCTCCTGCTGGTACGGCACCGGCTGGCCGTAGTCGGGGTCCGGCTGGCCGTAGTCGGAAGCCGTCCGTCCGTAGTCCGGCCCGGCCTGCGGGTAACCGCCGTCCTGCTGGCCGTAGCCCGCGTCCGGATAGCCCGCGTCCGGGTAAGCGGTGTCCGGGTAAGCGGCGTCCGGGTGACCGTAGCCGCCGTCCGGGGTCCTGTAGTCCCCATCGGGCTGGCCGTAGCCGGCGTCCGGTCCGGCCTGCGCGTAGGCGGGCGCCTGCTGCTCCTGCTGGTACGGCACGGCGCCCTGGCCGGGAGCCCCGTACCCTCCCTGGCCCGGCTGGGCCGGGTAGCCCTGGGCGGGTGGCTCGCTGAGCTGCGGGCGGGTGTACTGACCGGTCCCCGGGTATTCGCCCACCTCGACCTGGTTCAGCGGGCCGGTCCCCGGCTCGTCGGCGTACTGGCCGCCCGCCTCCGTGAAGCCGTCGTCGAGGGTATCGATGAGGCGACCGACATCGTCCATCGGCATGCGAAAACTCGCGGTGCACATCTCGCCCCGCCAGAGGCTCAGGACGAGCGTTCCCTCATGCCAGGTGACCCGGAGCACGCGGTCCTGGCCCCGGGCGTCAAAGAACACCTCACCGAATGATGGCAGTGGGACAACTTCCGACATGGCAGACATAGTGCCTTTACCTGCCCTTATCCGTCCACTCGACCACGGGAATCCCTACAGTAACGCCTGTTCCGGTGCCATCCCGGACGCCCCGGATCCCACCGGGTAGATCACCTTTGACCATGTGGGGCGTGCTCGCCAGTGTGCCACGCGCCTCGCTCCGCCGAACCACGAACGTCGGGATGTGCCGGCGCGGTCACAGAGCATCCGGGACGCATCCGGGACGCATCCAGGACCGGAATCCCGTCCTTCGTGGCGTCGGTTCGGGCCCTCCGCGACTGGGCTGTCGTGTACCGTCGGGCGCGCGCTGAGGCGGCGTGCTGGGGTCCCCGGTAATGGGGCGGCGGGGAGGACGTCGAGCACCGAATGTCGGCGACAGCGGGTAGCGTTCTCCCGTGCCATCCAGTGACTCCAAGATCGCGCTGCCCCCTGTCGACGAGCTGCTTACCGTGGCGGTGACCGGCCTCGGGGGCACCGAGCGGCCTGGTCAGGTCACGATGGCGCAGGCCGTTCAGGAGGCCGTGGAGACCGAGCGGCACCTCGCCGTCCAGGCGGGCACCGGCACCGGAAAGTCACTGGCCTATCTCATTCCCGCGATCAGGCACGCCATGGAGAGCGGCGACGCGATCGTCGTCTCGACCGCGACGATCGCGCTGCAACGCCAGCTCGTCGATCGCGACCTTCCCCGGCTGGCGGAGGCGCTGGAGCCGCATCTGCCGCACAAGCCCGAGTTCGCGATCCTCAAGGGCCGGCGCAACTACCTCTGCCGTTACAAGACGGCCGCCGGCATGCCCGACGACGAGGACGACCAGCTCTTCGACCCGCGCGAGGTGAGCGCCACCGGGCGGATGGTCCAGCGGATCCAGGAGTGGGCCAACGAGACCGAGACCGGCGACCGCGACGAGCTGGTCCCCGGCGTCAGCGACCTGGCCTGGCGGCAGTTCTCGGTGCACGCCAAGGAGTGCCTGGGCGCGCAGCGCTGCCCGAGCGGCGCCGAGTGCTTCGCCGAGCTGGCCAGGCAGCGGGCGGGAGAGGCGGACGTCGTGGTCACCAACCACGCGCTGCTGGCGATCGACGCGATGGAGGACTTCCCCGTCCTGCCCGAGCACGACGTCGTCGTGGTCGACGAGGCGCACGAGCTGGTCGACCGGGTGACCTCGGTGGTCACCGACGAGCTGTCGGAGGCCAGTGTCTCCCTGGCGGTCCGCCGCGTGGGCAGGCTGCTCGAGCAGGGCGTGGCCGACCGGCTGAAGGAGGCGGGAGAGGATCTCGGCGCCCTCCTGGCGGCGGCGCCCGCCGGGCGGGTGGACGATCTCCCCCAGTCCCTCGGGCTCACCCTCGCGTTGGTCAGGGACGCCGCGTTCGCCTGTATCACCGCCCTCGGCCCGCGTAACAAGGACAAGGACGATCCCGAGAACGCGGGGGCGCGCAAGGCGGCGTTCACCGCGCTCGACGAGGTCCATGACACCGCGCAGCGCATGCTCGACGCGTTCGGCGCCGAGTCCGAGGCGGATCGGGCTGAGGTGGTCTGGCTGGACGCCGGGCACGGCCGGGTGCCGCCGACACTCCGGGTGGCCCCGCTGTCCGTAGGCGGCATGCTTCGCGACAAGCTGTTCGGCGACCGCACGGTGATCCTCACCAGCGCCACGCTCGCCCTCGGCGGCTCCTTCGACGGCATGGCCCGCCAGTGGGGCCTCGGCGACGACTGGACCGGCCTCGACGTCGGCTCGCCGTTCGACCACCCGCGCAGCGGCATCCTGTACGTCGCCAAGCACCTGCCGCAGCCGGGCCGCGACGGCCTTCCCGAGGCGTACCTCGACGAGATCTCCGAGCTGATCGAGGCGGCGGGCGGGCGCACGCTGGGGCTGTTCTCCTCGATGCGGGCCGCGAAGGCCGCCTCCGAGGCGTTGCGCGAGCGGCTCGACGTGCCGCTGCTCTGCCAGGGTGACGACTCCACATCGCAGCTGGTCAAGCAGTTCGCCGCGGATCCGGCCACCTGCCTGTTCGGCACGCTGTCACTGTGGCAGGGCGTGGACGTCCCTGGGCCCTCGCTCACATTGGTGATCATCGACCGGATTCCGTTCCCGCGTCCGGACGACCCGCTCGCGTCCGCCCGGCAGCGGCACATCGCGGCCAAGGGCGGAAACGGCTTCATGACCGTCGCCGCCACGCACGCCGCGCTGCTTCTCGCCCAGGGCGCGGGCCGGTTGCTGCGGTCGATCAGCGACCGGGGCGTCGTCGCCGTCCTCGATCCGCGACTGGCCACCGCTCGGTACGGCGGCTTCCTGCTGGGCTCGCTGCCCCCGTTCTGGCGCACCAGTGACCCGGCGAAGGTGCGGGATGCGTTGCGCCGCCTCACCGCCTCCTGAGCCGGCCCGAGCTCCTCGTCCGGCGTTCAGGACGTCCGTGACGACACGGTGATCGGGTCGCCGACCGCGATCTCCCCCGGTCCTCCTCGTACGGCTCGGCTCCCTCGACGACCACGTTGGGCCGAAACCGTGCCATGTCCAGCGGGCCGGGAGGATCCTCCCCACGCTCGACCGCTCCGGCGGCGAGCCACTCGTCGAGCCGTCGAAGCGGCGACAATTCTCTACATAGAAGAAGGATCTGTCGTAAACGGGGTCAGATCGGGACGCTTGGGGTCAAGGTCATCACCTGAGGATCGTCCACGGAGACGTCGGCCGATCCACGGGACGAGGTGCTCCCGCACCCACTGGGCGTCTTCACGGCGCTTCAGCCGCGGATCGACGTCCTCACGCGGCGGCCACGCCGTACGCCACGTGTCCTCGGACGGGACGCCGAGCACGTCGAGGACCTTCGCGGCGACCATGCGATGGCCGTGCTCGTTCATGTGCAGGCGGTCGTCGCTCCAGGCCCGCCAGTCCCGCAGCCCCTGCATGGACCACTGGTCCACGAGGCGGCAGCCGTACAGGTCGGAGATCGAGCGGATGTGCAGGTAGAACGTGGCGAACTTGCCGCGCGCCCGCCGCATGATCGGCGTGTCGCGCGGGTCCACGCCGGTGAAGAGCAGCACGTCGGCGCCGGTGCTCCGCAGATCGCGTACCGCTCCCGCCAGCTTCTTGGCCATCCGGTCCGGATCGCTGCCGGGCCGGAGCAGGTCGTTGCCTCCCGCGCAGAAGCTGATGAGATCAGGCTTCTTCTCCACGGCCAGGGGAACCTGGTGCTCGACGATCTGGTCGAGGAGCTTTCCCCGGACCGCGAGGTTGGCGTAGCGGAAGCCGGGCTCCAGCTGCCCGAGCCGCTCGGCGACGCGGTCCGCCCAGCCGCGGAAACGCTCCCCCTGCCCCGGACTCGCGCCCGGCGCGCCGATCGGGGGATCGTTGAGCCCCTCGGTGAAGCTGTCCCCGACGGCCACGAACGACGTGTAGGCCACGCCCAACCCCCTCTTTGCCAACCCCATGCCGACCGGCTCCTGCCGTTCGCGTCACGACACGAATCAACCGAGCTTTCGTCTAGCTTTCCGCATGCGGGTCCAGAGAGGGAAACGCGGGGGTGTCACTCCGGCAGATCGGCGATCGCGTGCAGCGCGAGAACGTACGACCGCATGCCGAAACCGGCGATCGTGCCGGTGGCGACGGCGGCGACGACCGAGGTGTGGCGGAACTCCTCCCGGGCGTTCGGGTTGGAGATGTGCACCTCCACGAGCGGCGCGGTCCGCTGGGCGATCGCGTCGCGCAGCGCGTACGAGTAGTGCGTGAACGCGGCGGGATTCAGCACGACCGGGATCTTGCCGTCCGCCGCCTCGTGGATCCACCCGATGAGCTCGGCCTCGTCGTCGGTCTGCCTGACCTCGACGGACAGTCCCAGCTCACGGCCGCTCTCCCGGCAGAGCGCGGCCAGGTCCTCCAGGGTCTGCGCGCCGTACACGTCCGGCTCGCGGCTGCCCAGGCGCCCCAGGTTGGGGCCGTTCAGAACCAGCACGGGCCGCATCGGCGCACCGCCTTCTCGTAGTAGCCGCGATCTGGGAAGCCGCAGTCGGGGAGACCGCGGTCAGCGAGCCCGGACTCAGGAAGCCCGTGGCGGGCGGGAGATCCGGAGGTCACCGCGCGACCTCGTGGTACGCGGCCTCCAGCAGCTCCTCCCCCGGATCCTCCAGGCGGGCGGGCTGCGCGAGCCCGTCCAGGACCACGAAGCGCAGCTTCGCCCCCCGGCTCTTCTTGTCGACCCGCATGTGGTCGCGGAGCGCGGGCCACGCCTCCCGCCGGTACGCCGTGGGAAGGCCGACGGAGGTGAGGATGGACCGGGTCCGGTCGACGATGTCGCTGCCGACCCGGCCGTCGAGCCGGGACAGCTCGGCGGCGTAGACCAGGCCGATCGCGACGGCCTCGCCGTGCCGGATGCGGTAGTCCTCGACCCGCTCGATCGCGTGAGCCAGGGTGTGACCGTAGTTGAGGATCTCCCTGAACCCGCTCTCGCGCAGGTCGGCGCCGACCACGTCGGCCTTGACCTGGATCTTCCGCTCGATCAGCTCACGGGTGTGCGGCCCGTCGGGGACGCACGCGCCGGCGGGGTCCTCCTCGATCAGGCGGAGGATCTCCGGATCGGCGATGAAACCGCCCTTGACGATCTCGGCGAGGCCCGCGACGTAGTCCTCCCGCGGCACGCTGACCAGCGTCGCGAGGTCGCAGAGGACGCCCTTCGGCGGGTGGAACGAACCGACCAGGTTCTTGCCTTCGGGGGTGTTGATGCCGGTCTTGCCGCCGACGGCCGCGTCGACCATGGCGAGCAGCGTGGTGGGCACGTGGACGACTTGGACGCCGCGCAGCCAGGTGGCCGCCACGAAGCCCGCGAGGTCGGTGGTCGCTCCCCCGCCGACGCCGACGACCGCGTCGGACCTGGTCACGCCGTATCGGCCGAGCGCCGACCACAGCTCGGCGGCGACGTGGACGGACTTGGCCTCCTCGCCGTCGGGCACGGGAAGCGCGATCACCTCGTATCCGGCGGCCTCCAACGCCCCACACACCGGACGGGAGATCTCCGGCAGGCTCGCCGGGTGGATCACCGCGACCGTGCGGGTTCCGGCGCCGAGCAGGCCGGGCAGCTCGCCCAGGATGCCGGTGCCGACGACCACGTCGTACGGGCTGTCGCCCCGCACGCGGATGCGGGTGGCGGTCACGACGTCACCTCGCGGCGGCGCGGTGACCGGAAGTGCGCCACGCGGGAGCGCGGCGGCCGGGAGTGGGATGCTCGGGAGCACGCCGAGCGGAGGCGGCATGTGCTCATGCGAGCTCCTTGACGATCTCGGCGACGATGTCGGCAGGCTCGCGCTCGTCGGTGACCACGATCACCTCGGCCAGCCGCTCGTAGATCGGGCGGCGCTCCTCCATCAGCTTCCTGAGCCGGCTGCGCGGGTTCAGCACGAGCAGCGGGCGGGCGGAGGCGAGGCCGACCCTCTTGACCGCCTGGTCGAGCTTCACCTGGAGGTAGACGACCCGGTGCGCGGCCAGCGCCTCCTGGGTCGACTCGTCGAGGATCGCGCCGCCACCAAGCGAGAGGACGCCGTCGTGCTCCTCCAGCGCGGTCCGCACGGCGGTCGCCTCCAGCTCACGGAAGCGCGCCTCACCGTCCTCGACGAACACGTCGCTCACCGACTTGCCCGCGACCGCCTCGACGTCGGCGTCCGTGTCGCGGAAGCCGACACCGAGGTGCTCGGCCAGCAGGGTGCCGATCGTCGTCTTGCCTGATCCCGGCGGCCCGATGAGGACCGCGGCGGGCCGCCGCTGTTCTGCCGATTGCATGGTCACGAACCTTATCGAGGGTTACCGATGGTTATCGCGGGTTATCGCGGATTATCGATCCTGGCGTATGCGGATGTCGCGGGCCCTTTTGTGATCATTGGCGGCTACTTGATGATCAGCGAGGAGAGGTAGCCGGACAGGTTCCTGGCCACCTCCTCCACCGAGTCGCCGCCGAACTTCTCGAGCGCCGTGTCGGCGAGCACCAGGGCGACCATCGCCTCAGCGACGACGGCGGCGGCGGGCACCGCGCACACGTCCGACCGCTCGTGGTGCGCCTTGGCGGCCTCGCCGGTCCGCACGTCGACGGTGGCGAGCGCGCGGGGCACCGTGGAGATCGGCTTCATCGCGGCGCTGACCCGGAGCGGCTCGCCGTTGGTCATGCCGCCCTCGATGCCGCCGGCCCGGTTGGTGACCCTGCGGACGCCCTCGGGCGTGTTGACGATCTCGTCGTGGGCGCGGGAGCCCGGGCGGCGGGCCGTCTCGAACCCGTCTCCGACGGCGACGCCCTTGATCGCCTGGATGCCCATGAGCGCGGCGGCGAGGCGGGCGTCGAGGCGCCGGTCCCACTGGGCGTAGCCGCCGAGGCCCGGCGGCAGGCCGTACGCGACGACCTCGACGACGCCGCCCAGCGTGTCGCCGTCCTTGTGCGCCTTGTCGATCTCGGCGACCATGGCCGCGCTCGCGGCCGGGTCGAAGCAGCGCACCGGATCCTCGTCGACGGCGGCGAGATCCTTCGGCTCGGGGATCACTCCCTCGGGCGCGGCCGCGCCGCCGATGGACACCACGTGGCTGACGATCTCGACGCCGAGAGCATGCTTGAGGAAGTTGCGGGCGACCTGGCCGAGCGCGACCCGGGCGGCGGTCTCCCGCGCGCTGGCCCGGTCCAGCACGGGACGGGCGTCGTCGAAGCCGTACTTCTGCATGCCGGCGAGGTCGGCGTGGCCCGGCCGGGGCCGCGACCTCGGCGCGTTGCGCGCCTGGCCCTCCAGCACCTCGGGATCCACCGGGTCGGCGGCCATCACGGTCTCCCACTTGGGCCACTCGGTGTTGCCGATCCTGACGGCGACGGGCGAGCCGAGCGTGCGGCCGTGCCGTACACCGCCGACCACGGTCACCACGTCCTGCTCGAACTTCATCCGCGCCCCACGGCCGTAACCGAGACGGCGGCGGCGCAGCGCCTCGTCCAGCTCGACCGTGGTCACCTCCACCCCGGCGGGCAGTCCTTCAAGGATCGCGACGAGTTCGGGGCCATGGGACTCTCCGGCGGTCAACCAGCGCAGCATGATGACAAGTCTTCCATGTGTCCCACACTGCGACGTCCCTCCAGCTCACCAGGCGAGACGGCGATGCTCCGCACCGGCGCGTCTCCGATGGCCGCGGGCGCGCTCCAGCCTCGGCGTCCGGGCGTGTTTCGAGGTTCCACGTCCTGGGGCCCGTGCTCAAGCCTGCGTTCGGGCCCGCGCTCAGGTGACGGAAAGCTCAGGTGACGGGAAGCACGACGGCAAGGAGCGCGGCGCCGAGCATGAAGGGTCCGAACGGGAACTCGGTCGTACGGGTCGCCCTCCGGGTGATCAGCAATCCGCCGGCGTACAGCGCGCCCAGGACGTGCGCGCCGACCGCGGCGACGATCACGGCGTTCACGCCCACGGCCCCGGTGACCATGCCGATCAGCCCGGCGAGCTTCACGTCGCCCAGGCCCAGCGCGGCCGGGCGGACGAACCAGAGCACGGCGTACGCGGAGCCGAGGACGATCCCGCAGAGCAGCGCGGCGCCGAGGCGGCCGGTGGGCACGAGCAGCACGGCCAGGACGGGAGCCGACGGCAGAGTGATCGCGTCTGGAAGCCGGCGGGTCCGCCAGTCGATCACGCTGAGCGTCACCCCGACCGCCGCCGCGTACAGCAGTGCCGGGGTCATGGCGGTCACTCCGGCGTTCACTTCAGTGGTCGCCCCGGCGACCGCTCGGCCGATCCCGGTCCCGGATCGCCAGGTCACCAGCCCGAAGACGGCGGCCATGGCGATCTCGACGGCGTACGGCCCACGTGGAAGCGGCGCGACCCGCACAGCATCGACGAGGGCGTCCCGCGCCTCTCGGAGGGGGGCGTCGGGATGTTCGCCGAACCCGTCGGCGAAGGCCCGGGCGTACGCCCCGACGACCAGCCCGAGAACGCAGGCGGCGGTGACGGCGACGGCGAGGGTCACGCCGTGACCCTAACGCGCCCGCGTGATCAGAGGGCCGGTCGAGCGGAAACGAGCGCACCGCTCATGCGGGCATGGACGCCGGCCGTGCGGAAACAGCGAGGTCAGGCCCGCTTGCGCCGGAACCAGCGGCGCCGCGGCGCGGCGTCGCCGATCTTGGTGACCGTGATCCCGGGCACGGCCTCCGCCAGGTTGTCCAGGGCGGAGGGGTCGCGCTTGACGTCCTCGATCGCGGCGAGGGCGTGCAGCATCCCACCTTCGATCACGAAGGGGATCGGCCCGGCCACGTCGATCACCACGGCCGCCGCGCTCTCCTGGCGCGCTGCCTGGCACACCTGGGGGCCGGTCGCCTGGATGGGCCGGGCGTCCGGGCGCCACATCTTCAGCGCCTCGGTGCCGGTGAAGGCGAGGACGGCCTCCCGGCCGTCCTTACCGACCAGCTTCGGCAGCGCCATCTCGCTTTCCTTCTCCTGCTTCAGCCCGTGGTCGCCGATCTCGGACTCGGTGAGCAGCGCGACCACCGGCACGAGCAGCCGTGCCCGGCTGATCGCCGGAAGCACGTCTGCGGCGGAAGCCGTACCGGCCTGGAACGCGGAAAGAGCGGAGGCGACGGCGGCGTCGGCGCTTCCGTCGTCATCGGGCGCGAGTGGCTGCGGAATGGTCAGCACGACTCGCGAGCCTACCCGCCCCCATGCCCCCTCCCTGAACCGGTGGAGGGGGCGGAAACCCAACGGGGCGTCGACGGTAAGGCGTCAGGACGAATCAGGAAAGGTCGGCGATGGCGATGACGGGTCCTCCGCCGGAAGGTCCCTGGTGCACGGCGGCGACCGAGACGAAGATCGCGGGATCTCCTGTCACACTCGCGGCGACGCCGCCGACCGTGGCCTTGATCTGCCGGTGCCAGTGCACGTCGGAGTCGTCCAGCATGATGTTGCGGCGTCCGCGCACCCGGCCCGACGGGTCGGCTTCGCACTTCATGAAGACGTTGACCAGCCTGTCGCCGAGGTCGCTCGGGTGCGGCCGGTCCGGAAGCTCGATGCCCGAGTCACGGATCGCCTCCCAGATGCCGTCGGCGTCCAGCGCGTCCTTCATGACGGAGTGCCCGGCGCGGTAGCGCCCGCCGATGCCGCGGACGTTCCCGACGACGACGATCTGGGCCTGGTCGAGCTCCACGCCGGACGAGCACGAGGCGACGGACGAGTAGAGCGACAGGTCCTTGTGGATCTGCTCCGCTGTGGGCATCTCGATCTCCCCGAGCGCGACGGCGATGCCGAGCGCGGTCGTGGAGTTGGAGATGTCCATCGACTTGAGCGTGTCCTCGGTGACGACCGTGTGACCGCGCTCCTTCGCATCGGTGATCGTCGCGAGCGTCAGCAGCGGCGTCTTCGTCTGCACGTAGTGGACGTCGGCGGGGTCGTCGATGCCCGCGATCTTCATCGCCTCGCGGACTCCCCTGGCGACCTTCTCCACCATGGCCGGGCGGCCGATGTCCTCGGGGAGGATCACCTCGCTCATCGCCACGCCCACGCTGAGCCGCGGCTCGTCGGTTCGTACGGCGGTCGCCGGGTCGACCGTGGTGAAGATCGTGGCATGCGGGCTGAGCACGCCGTCGGTACCTCCGGACCAGACGAGGGGCACCTGCTTGACCTCGTCCTCCGTCCGCGTGCCCTTGCTGACCAGCACCTCGCGGAAGGCGCGGTCGGCCAGGATGCGGGTGTAGTCGTTCACCCCGCCGTTGCCCTCGGTCTTGCCGATCACCGCGAGTACGCGGTCGGCCTCGATCACCCCGTCATCGATCAGCTTCGCGAGCCCGGAGGCGTCGGTGACGCTCTCGATGGTGACCTTGCGTACCTCGATCGGATCCGGCATCTCCTGCACCTTTCGTTGTCGTGCTCGGTGTGGCTCGTCGTTGTCTGGCTGTGTCTCGGTGTCTCGGTGTCTCGGTGCGGCTCGGTGTGTCGCCCGTGCGGCCTCGTCGTGCGGCGTACTCGCCGCTGCTCTCTGCCCTCGTCAGCGCCTGGTCACTGCCCCGCCGGCGCCGCCGCCAACCACCCCGATCGTTGCTCAGGGCTCCGCCCGCATCGCTGACGGTTTCGCTGACGGCTTCGCTGAGGGCCGTGCTGCCGACGGTGCTGACGGCTCCGCGCGCTCACTTCTCGAGGATCGTCCCGATCACACCCGTGGTATCTGTCGTTTCCGGCGTTCCGGCGGTCTCTCCGAGTGCCGAGCCGATGTGTTCCAACGAGGTGATCACGGCGCGGCGGCCGCCGTCCTCGACGAACCGCAGCGCGGCCTCCACCTTCGGGCCCATACTGCCGCTCGCGAAGTGCCCCGCCGCCTGGAGGTTCCGCAACTCGCCGACGCCGACTCGCCCGATGGGCCGCGCGGCGGGCGTGCCGTACCCGGCGACCGCGGCCGGGACGTCGGTCGCGATGACGAGCGCCGTCGCGTGTACGGCTCTCGCCATCACCGCGGCGGCCAGATCCTTGTCGATGACGGCCTCGACACCACTCAGCGTCCCGTCCGTGTTCCGGGCGACCGGCACCCCACCTCCCCCCGCGGCGACCACGATGTAACCGGCCTCCATCAGCGCGATGGCCGCCGGGGCGTCGAGGATCTCGATCGGCTCGGGCGAGGCGACCACCCTGCGCCAGCCGCGATCGAAGGCCTTCCAACGCTGGCCCAGCTTCTCGAAACGGCGGGCGTCCGCCTCAGGGAAGTACTTTCCGATCGGCTTCACCGGGTCGGCGAAAGCCGGGTCGTCCCGGTCGACCAGGGTCCGCGTCACCACCGTGGCCACTCTGACGGGCCGCGGCACGAGCGCGGCCTCGAGGGCGGCCATGATGAGCATGCCGATCGTTCCCTGGGTCTGCGCCACGCACCAGTCGAGCGGGACCGGCGGGACGACGGGCGCCGCCAGTTGGTTCTTCAGCAGGATGTTGCCCACCTGCGGCCCGTTCCCGTGGGTGAGCATCACCTCATGCCCGGCCTGGACCAGTGTGGCGACGTGCGCCATGGCCTGCTCCACCGCCCGTCGCTGGTCATCCGGCGACGCGCTCCCGTCGGGAGACGTCATGGCGTTTCCGCCCAGTGCGATCAGTACGCGTTCGCCCACATCGCGAAACTATCCAGCGGACGACCGGGCGACATTGGCGACTATCGCCCATCGACAGCCCATCCTTCGGCAAGCCTTGCGCACACGAGCCTCGCGTGCCGGCGCCGCCGCCGGCCGCAGCGTCAAAGGACGATCTCGGGCTGTCATGTCGGGCCGACAGGGCTGCCATGTCAGCCCGCAACGTCAGCCCGGAACGTCAGGCCGTAACGTCAGGCCGCCATATCGGATCACCACGCCGGAGCCGGTCTCCCGACAATGCCGCGGCGGCTCCTCTGCTGCTCCGCCCCGCCGATTCGCTCTGTTGATTCATGACATATCGGACTAAATGGCTCAAACCTCAGCCATAACTCCAGCATTAAGAAAACCAATACTACCGCTGACCAAAATGTGCTGGTTAGTCTCCTTCAACACATCGTGCCCCATAAGGAGACACACAGTGCGAACCCGAGTGCTCCCCGCCCTCATGCTGTCGGTGCTCGCGGCCGGATCGATCGGCCTGGGCGGCGTCACGCCCGCCGCGGCGGAGCCGGACCCCACGGCCTCCGCCGCAGTGGTCGAGGACGAGCTCCTCGCCAAGCTCAAGGCCATCCCCGGACTGACCGTGGTCTCGGAGACCCGACCGACCGGCTACCGGTTCTTCGTCCTGAGCTTCACCCAGCCGGTCGACCACCGTGACCCGGGCAAGGGGACCTACCAGCAGCGGTTCACCCTGCTGCACCGGTCGGCCGACGCGCCGGTCGTGCTCGCCACAGGGGGGTACGGCCTGGCGGTCAATCCCGGTGCTTCTCAGACCGAGCCGACCCGGTTGCTGGGCGGCAACCAGGTCTCGGTGGAGCACCGGTTCTTCCGCACCTCCCGGCCGGCCCCCGCGGACTGGAGCAAGCTCGACATCTGGCAGGAGGCCAGCGATGAGCACCGGATCGTCGAGGCGCTGAAGACGATCTACTCCGGGAAGTGGATCCAGACCGGCGCGAGCAAGGGCGGCATGACCTCGGTCTACCACCGGCGCTTCTACCCCGATGATCTCGCTGGCGTGGTGGCCTACGTCGCGCCCAACGACAGGGTCAACCCCTCCGACAAGACCTACGACGACTTCTTCGCGAACGTGGCCGACGCGACCTGCCGTACCGCGTTGGACGATGTGCAGAAGGAGGCGCTCAAGCGGCGTGGTCGGCTGGTGCCGAAGCTGGAGGAGTTCGCCGCGCGGAACGGGCTCACCTTCGACCGGTCACTGGGTACCGCCGACCGGTCGTTCGAGATGACGGTGCTCGACACGGTGTGGGCGTTCTGGCAGTACTCCAAGGTGTCCGACTGCGCCAAGGTACCGGCCACCACCGCCTCCGATGACGAGATCTACAAGTGGATCGACAACATCGCGGGCTTCTCGTTCTACACCGACCAGGGCATCGAGTACTACGTGCCGTACTACTACCAGGCGGCGAACCAGCTCGGCTGGCCCTCGCTGAAGTTCAAGCATCTGAAGGACGTGGCCCGCTACCCCGACCTTTACCAGGCGTCGTCGGTGCTCCCTCCTGAGCTGCGCCCCGAGCACGACCCGAAGTGGATGCTCGACGTGGACCACTGGGTGCGCAAGGAGTCGAGCCAGATGATGTTCATCTACGGCCAGAACGACCCATGGAGCGCGGAGAAGTTCACGCCCAGCGGGAACGATTCCTACCTGTACGTCGCGGCCGGCGCCAACCACGGCGCGAACATCTCCCAGCTGAGCCCGGCCGAGCGCGACGCCGCGACGGCGACGCTCAAGCGCTGGGCCGGGGTGTCCGACAGGGCCACCATCACCGCCGACCCCCGTGCCCTGGCGTCCCTCCCCGATGACGACATGCTCCCCACCCGCGGAGAGCGCTAGGGAGTAACTGACGAGGGACCGCCTGGCTCGTCGGCGCATCGCACATCGGCGCGCCGACGAGGAGGGAAAGGCGGAGCGGCCGGGCGCTCTCCTGAGCTCCCGGCCGCTCCGCCCCCTGCCGCGTTCAGCGGCTTGACCGTCTCATCCCCCGACGGAGACGGCCTCGGCCTCAAGGGTCGTGGCGACGGCGTTGACCACCGCCGCGATCCTGACCGCCTCCTGGACCTGCTCGCGCGACAGGCCCGCGTTGCGTACGACCTTCTCGTGCGACTCCAGGCACGTGCCGCAGCCGCCGATGGCGCTCACCGCGAGGCTCCAGAGCTCGAAGTCGAGCTTCTCGACGCCCGGGTTGCCGATGACGGTCATCCGCAGCTTCGCGGGCATCGTGGCGTACGTGTCGTCACCGATCAGGTGCGTCGTCCGGTAGTAGACGTTGTTCATCGCCATGATGCTCGCGGCGGCCTTCGCCGCGGTGAACGCCTCCGCCGACAGGTAGTCGGCGGCCTCGGCGGACACCTCACCGATGACCTTCGGCGACCTCGTCGCCACGGCGGTGGCGAGCAGCGTGCCCCAGAGCTGCTGCTCGGTCAGCGACGACGTGGTGACCAGGGAGCCGAGGTTGAGCTTGACATCCTTGGCGTACGCGGGCAGGGCTTCCTTGAGGTTGTCGATCGACATCAGCCCGCCAGCAGCTTCTTGGCGTCGAGCGTCGCCTCGCCCTTGTTCCAGTTGCAGGGGCAGAGCTCGTCCGACTGGAGAGCGTCGAGGACCCGCAGGACCTCCTTGACGTTCCGGCCCACGGAACCGGCGGTGACCATCGAGAACTGGATCTCGTTGTTCGGGTCGACGATGAAGGTCGCGCGCATGGCCACGCCGTCCTCGCCGAGGACGCCCAGCGCGGAGGTCAGCTCGCGCTTGATGTCGGACAGCATCGGGAAGGGGAGGTCGCGCAGGTCAGGGTGGTCCTTGCGCCACGCGTGGTGCACGAACTCGGAGTCGACGGACACGCCGAGGACCTGCGCGTCACGGTCGGCGAACTCGCCGTTCAGGCGGCCGAACTCCGCGATCTCGGTGGGACAGACGAAGGTGAAGTCCTTCGGCCAGAAGAAGACGACCCGCCACTGACCTTCGTAGGACTTGTGGTGGATGGTCTCGAACGCGCTGTCGGCGTCCAGCGAGACGCAGGCGGTGAGCTCGTATTCGGGGAACTGGTCACCAACGGTGAGCATGTCAGGCACCTTCCTGAGGACGACGTTGTCCCGCACAGCCTGCCGCACATACCATTGATATGAGAAATCAAGCAGTCAGACCAATCTGAGAGGTGATTCTTATCAGTGAGGCAGTGCCCACCATCGCTCAGCTGCGGGCCTTCCTCGCGGTGGCCAACCATCTCCACTTCAGGGAGGCGGCCGCCACTCTCCGGGTCAGCCAGCCGGCGCTGTCGAGCGCGGTCTCCGCACTGGAGGAGATCCTGGAAACCCGACTGCTGGAGCGAACGACCCGCAAGGTCCTGCTGACGCCGGCGGGTGAGCGGGTGAGCATGCACGCGGCGCGGATCCTCGCCGGCCTCGATGAGCTGATCAGCGACGTCGCCGACACGAGGGAGCCGTACAGCGGCCCCGCGCATCTGGGGGTCATCCCAACCGTCGCACCTTACCTGTTGCCGCTGCTGCTCCCCATGTTCGCCAAGGACTTCCCCCGCATCAAGCTGACGGTGCACGAGGCCAAGACGGAGACGATCCTCGAAGAGGTACGCGAGGGCCGCCTCGACATGGTCCTGCTCGCCCTGCCGACCGACGCGAACGGCCTGGTCGAGGAGCCGCTCTACGACGAGGACTTCCTACTCGCCCTGCCGTACGATCATCCGCTTGCCGGCGACACCGAACCGCTGAGCCGCGAGGCGCTGAAGGGTCTCGACATCGTGCTCCTCAACCAGGGCCACTGCCTGCGCGAACAGGCCATCGACGTGTGCCGGGAGGTCGGCACGAAAGCCACCATGACGACCTACGCGACTGGCCTTCCCACGCTGGTCCAGCTCGTCGCCGGCGGCCTCGGAGTGACGCTCGTCCCCGAGCTCGCGGTTCCCGTCGAGACCGGTAAGCGGGTCCGCATCGCCCTGCGCCGGTTCGCCCGTCCTCCCGGCCGTCGCATCGGACTGGCCTATCGCGGCACGTCCCCGCGCGCCGGCGAGTACGCCCGGCTCGCCGAGTCGATCCGATCCGCCGTCCGGGCCAAGCGCCTCCCCGTCCGCCTCGTCTGACGAGGCCATCCAACACGCCAGTCCGGCCCTCACGCAGGGAGCCATACGTGGTTGCGAGCGGGTCTGCGCTCTCCCACGTCCCACGTCCGTTCCTGGGCACCCCAGCCCTGCCCGATCAATGCGAGCCCACGTAGCGGTCAGTCCACGCGTGATAGGCGTCCCGGGCGGGGGCCGATGTAGGTGAATGCCCATCGGTTGTCGCCAACGCGGCGGAGTTGGTAGCGGTCGGGGTGTTGGTAGCGGTCGCGGTTGTGGAATTGGCAGGTGGGTCCGAGGTTGTCGAGGTCGGTGGCGCCTGCGTCGCTCCAGTTCTGGACGTGGTCGATCTGGCAGAGGTGGGCGGGTAGGTGGCAGTCGTCGACCATGCAGGTGGTGTAGCGGGCGAGGATGGCTCGCCGCTGTGTTCTGGTGGCGCGGCGGACGGTGCGTCCGACGTCCAGGACCTGTCCTTCGGCGTTCATGACCAGGCGGGTGAGGCTGGAGGTGGATGCCAGTCGGTGGATGTCGGTGACGGGGAGGAACTGCCCGGTGGCCAGCAGCAGTCCGGGCAGCGTCCGGCCCGAGATCAGCCCGCCAGGGGTCACCCAGTCAGACACCCGCCCTCTCCGCGCCGAGCTTCGCCTGTCCCGCGATGTACTCGCCGTATCCCGCGATGGGCCGCCTGCGTCTTGTGACGTGCTTCGCCTACCGCGCGGCGCGCCGCCTGCGTTTTGCGGTGTGCTTCGCCTGTCCCGCGATGTACTCGCTGTATCCCGCGATGGGCCGCCCGTGGCTTGCGTCCGGTCTCGTTCGTCCGCTGTCGTGCACGCTTCATCCCGGGTCGTGCCACGACCCTTGCCGGACGGCCCGCGTTCCTGCCCGGGCGTGTTCCGCCCGCTTGCGGACGGCTCCGGTTCGCGCCGTGTTTTGACCGGCTCTTGTCGTGTTGTGGGCGGCTCATCTGTGTCTGATGCCGAGGCTGTAGCGGGAGGTCCGCTCTCGGTCCTGGCGCCAGCCGCACTCGCGGCCGTGGTGGTTGCGCCGCTGGCCTGGGCGGCCGTGTCGCGGGCAGCCACCTCCGAGCCGATGCTGTCGTGGTCGGCACTGTCCGGGGCCGCCACGTCCTGCGTGGCCGCAGCTTGCGCGTCGGTGCCCTGGGCCGGGGTGCGCTGGGCCGGGGTGTCGTGGCTGGGGGCTGCCGGTGGGTCGTCGGGGAGGGACTCGGCGTTGATCAGAACCAGCAACTCGGTGCCGATCTGGTGTTCCAGCAGCGCGATCAGCGTGTCGG